>CAMZJA010000007.1 GCA_947307415.1 uncultured Bacteroidales bacterium
GATACGGATGTACGGCACATTTGGCTGCAGGAAGTTCAGCACAAGATTGAACTTGAGACGCTGATTGACCTGCCCTGCTGTGCGAGGATTTTTGACGTGCTGGGCCTGGCCACGCATATAGCTGATGCCTTTCCAACTTGAACCGATAACGGTTCCGACTTTACCTGAGAAACCACCCAGGATTCCTTGTTTGATTGTTCCCATAATTTTAAATTGTTTTTTAGGGTTAATAAATAATGTTTTACACGGCCTTGGTACGGAGTTGGTATGGACAAGGTCTTGCCATACCCCCTCTCCGACCAGGCTTCGCCACAATAATACGAAAAAACCGAGGCGATTGGTTCGCCTCGGTGTGGAATGCAGTGAAATGCATCGGAATGCAGTGTTTTTCACCCTACATTTACCCTACATTTTACCCTACAATGAATTCACCCAAGTACTCAGAGTTTGAAACCTTCTTCCCGTCGGCTGAACGCATTGAGAGATAGATGATGACTTTGTCGCCATGCCAACGCTCGGGAAGTTCGTATGGCTCTGAAGAGTCATTGCGAGGATTGCCATGGAGGAAGCAGAAAAATTCATCCTTAGCGAAGTCATAGAACAAGACCATGGAGTAATCGTCCGGCTGGGCGTTGCCCTCCCCTGAGTTGTCCTTAAGGGTGATTTCACATTTGTTGTCCAGGATTGAGAGTGCCTCAAGCTCTGGAGGTATCAGGCAACCTTTTGAGAGGATTACTCGAGAGAAATCGATGAAGTACTCGTGCTTGTGGCCAGTGCTGCGGAGAGCTTTGCGAACCATCTGAGTGACCGCATACTGATAAGGCGTTTGCTTATCAGATACGTATTTCAAGCCGATGTTGATGAAGCGAAGAATTGGATAGAGAAAAGCTTTTGCAAGTTTGATTTTCTCCTGGTCGGTTTTGGAGATGAACTCGATGACTTTGCCGATTGTGCCACCAGGGCAATCGTCTTTTTTACGTTTAGTTGTTCCCATGATAATTGTTTTTTAGAGTTAATAAATTGATTGTGAGAACAATAATAAAGAATAAAACGATGCCAGACGTGATGTCGGTGTGGAATGCAGGATTATGCAGCGGAATTCATGTATTTGCAGGTTGGACAGAGATGCGAAGCTGTATTAAAATTTTTCACCAAAACGAAGAAGAAACAAAAAAATAAAAAAAAGATGCTTTTTTTTGCCAGCCATGATAGCCGACGGCAGTCAAGGTTTTTTGCAAAAAAATACTACCCCAGAGGGGTGGAGATTTTTTTCCAAAAACCCGAAGGGCTTGACCTTGACGGACTAGGCAATCAGGGCTAATTTTGCATCATTTTTTTTGAATTTTTGAATCACCATCATTTTTTTCTCGCAGATTTCACAGATTACACGGATTTGGACTTCCACTGTTCTTCCACAAGGGATTTAGGCTCGTTGACACTCGCAGGATTTCGCATATCGGAGCACTAAGAGAACTAAGAGACCTCGGTTTAATCAGGAATCAAAAAAGGAGAAGTCACCAAAAAGGGCGGGTTGGGTGGGGACGCAACACTGTCGGCAAATTCTTGAGTGAAGTGAAGCGTCTAACGGAGCGGAGTTAGACGATGAACGGAACGAAAGATTTTGCCTTTGCTCAGGAACTTTCAATAGAAGACAGAACCAAAAAAGAGACGCATTGTGTTTTGCTGAAGCAGCATGAGTGTAGCGTCAGCCGAGGGTTCCCGCTGGGAGACGGCTGTCGCTATACTGATGCTGCGGCATGCAATGATGACGAAAACGCTGAATTGAGCAGAGACCAAAAAAAATCGGAGCACTCAGAGAACTAAGAGCACTCGGAATTTACTCGGAAACAATCAATGAAGCCATTGCTAAAAAACATGTGGGTCTGGGCAAGGGAGGGAAATGAAATGACCGGACGCAGCTCAAGTGAGGTCGCACCGCGTACCTCCCCCGGCCGATAGGACGGGGGCCCGGAAGCAAAAACGAAGTTTTTTGCTGGAGGGTGCGCGCGACGCGCGTGCGGGGTGGCAGCAGCTGGGAGGTGGCACGGAGGCGGTTTTTTCAACGATAACACGAAACGGATGACACAACAATTGAGACTTGCAGAAGCAAACAAAGCGAGACGGAATGAAAACCGCTGAGTAGCCCGCAGCTGTTAGGGGCTGACTTTTGCAGCCGATGTTCCATTTGAATTACTGACAAGCATTAAAGAATGAAAAAACGTTGTGTTTTACGGGAACACTAAATGACGGCTGAAAAAGGCAGACCCCTGCCACCCCGCTGGGCGGCGCGCTTTAACACAAGGGGCTGGCGGCGGGATTTGGATGCAGGGACAATGAATTGTGCAGTTGCATTCAAAGGAGCAGAGACGTTTGAATTATCAGTGAACCCCGCCGAGAGGCAGCCCCGAGCGAGCGACCAAGCTGCCGCCTAAAAGCCTTTTTGAAGTGCGTTCAATTTACCCGGGAACATGGTAGCGGTTGAGGGGCGAGAGCTTTAGCTTGCGCCCCAGTGACGTTCAATTGTGCCGTAAACACGAAGCGGGGTTCCCCATGCAAGGGCTGGGCAAAAAAAATACTACCCGTAGGGTGGAGATTTTTTTTAGACCAGCTTGCGAAGCCCTTGCAGGGGGCAAAAAGGCTTTTAAGGCAGCGCGGAAGCGAACACCGCTTTCCCGCCTACACACTCACAATTTGAACGAGAACATTGTATAGAAGCAGGAACCAAAAGAGGGGAAATTGGAAAAGCGGCTAAACGGAACAAGGTGATGAGCAGAAACCTTTATGCCGCGGAGGGATAAAAGAGACAATAGGATCTTTAGGGAGTTTAGAGGCAATAGTGATGATTTTTCCAATGGAGGAATATGGGGATTTTGGTGAAATTGGGGAAATAAAATGCTGTTGGCTCCTTCCTTGCAAAAGGGTTGTATAAACATTAGTTCATGTTAATCAAGCCGAAGTTGTCGTAGTGCTCATGTAAGGTGTAGCCGCGGTCGTTTATAACATAGTTCATAGTGCCGTTGTTTTGATGTTTTTTTACAATAAACTTTACCATGCTATGACCCACCAACACACTCTTTCACAAGAACGAGAGACCCCTATACCACGAGAATAGCCGTGTTTCCATTTCTCCGGCAATACCGGACGAGGTTCCTTATCAGCAAGTTCCTTGTTTCTCCAAAAATTACCTGGTTGGGCATCAATGACATAAACTACTAAATCCGATGGCAGATTTTCATACTCTTGCTTACAGTAATATGTGCCATTAAATAATGAATCAATTCTTGTGCCAAGTAAAAAATCGGCATCTTGAAAGTCATATATTGGAGGATTAATTGTGTCAAAAGACTCCTGTTTGTAGGACTGTATGATATCCATATAACAAATATCTATCTTTATTGTAGAATCGTTGTTGAACGAGTTCTTTCTCAAATAATGAATAGTATCTTCAATCATGTTTATATAGGACACAGACGCTGAGTCAACAAAAACGGCAGAACAGCTGAAATTATGATAGAGGCTGTCATCGATACATGGAATATATCTGGATGACCATCTGTGTTGTCCCTTGTTTTTCTTATGCCATGAAGCAGGGAAATGGCTGGTTAAGCCTCCAACTTCATACATTTCATCAAGTTGTTTAATAAATGGTATTCTGGCCATATCATCGGAATACATCTGTGTCTCGTAAATACATGATGACAATACTATTGTCACGATAAATAAAAATAGTAATTTTTTCATATCGTTTTTATTATTTTGGATACCTTTTTATGTATAAATCTATCAAAGGATTTCCACCACCATTATTTATATAGTTGTCAATACTTCCACAATCATAACTATTAATATAGTCATGATAACCGTTAAGAGTCTTTATCGTTTTACCTAAAAATCTCCATTTTGTTGGTTGTTCGTATGAATACATGTTACGTGTCACTTGGGGTATATAAAATGGATAAGAATGTTGCTTTCCATATAAAACGTGTCCAATAGGAATTGTTGATATAACATCAAAATCTTTAGGTACGTAAGCGACTTTTTCCCAATAACGATAGTTTTCTCCATACGTTATATGAAAACTGTGTCCAGGAATTGTTGGGTGTGATTCAGTATAACTATAAGAATACTCTAATGCTTGTGTCGGGACCTGTTTATAACCATGTGCAGACATGAAACTTTTTGCAGAGTTTGAATCAAGCATTAAAGATATATCTCCTCTCCTCATATCAATCCTACCATGATTTTGCGCAATGAGGGAAATCTCCGCTCCCATGTCATCATCTGTAAACATACCGTTTGGTCCCAGCCATTTCCATCCACTTCCTTTCATTGCCCCGGTGCCTTCATCACCCTGATGCATATTAACATTGTAGTAGATTTCTCCGGTTTCCTCATTTTCGAACCAGTCATCAACAGGAATCTGGTTCCCCAATGACTCGTCGGTGGAGAAAGAGGAACGCGTGTTTGAATTTGTACCCCAATAATCAAAGTACAACAATGTTGATGTGCGATTTCGGAATCCTCCCACAGAGATATACCCGCTCGGGTCGGTGTACCTCAACGGGTTGTTGAAGCAATAGGAATATCTGTTATATGCCTGCGAGTTCTGTTCATCTTGGATAACGATGTCGGGCGAGAGCATGCGGCCGACGATCGGGTCGTACAGGCGGCCGTTCATGTTTATCAGACTGCGGTATTTTATAACATAACTCATTGTGCCGTTGTTGTTTTGATCCAGTGCAAAGATAGCAAATAATCTACCATGTTTAGATATATACATGTCAATCATCTTGTCACAAAAAAACTATTTACTAAAACAGAACCAATCTTATAACCACTATCTCTTATATATGTTGGAAGGAGACGTAGCTTTCCATCCTTCACATGAACCATAAATATTGTTACAATAGTTTAAAGTCCAACCAGCATATTCTGATGTCTTTGTTATTATTAATATTTTTATCCAATCTGTTCCTTTGTCTACTCCTATTATATTAGCAACAAATCCTTCTTGGTTGCGTATCATATCATATTCAAATATTTCGATACATTGGCTTGATGCATCGGGAGCTGAAAACAAGTAAATACTGGAGGATGACATCATCCAACACCACACATTACAGTATTTCTTTTCTATCCAGTTAGTACCTTTTAAATTGTTTTGATCAAATATACTCACTAAAAACCTGTCGTTTTTTTCGTCCAATATTTGAAGTGAATAATAGTTTTCCTTTATTGTATCTTGATATAAGTATGATAAAATAGTAGTATCCTCTAAAGATTTATATAATGGAATGGGTTGGTTCATATCATATACAAAACACCAATTATTGTTTTGTGCATAAACTCTAGTAAAACAAAGTGCCAATATAATTATTAAAAGACTTTTGTTCATTTTAAAATACATTTATGTTCTTTATTATGTTCTCTTATAATGATCATTTTAAATCCATTTTGACCAATTTGTTTTTCAAAACGATTCCATTGACTGCCTAATATTAATGGACATCCTGTTGAAACATTTTCTCCTGCAAAACCATTTTTATTGGTCCTATGGACAAATATTCCATTTTTTTGAGTTGGACTATATGAATTTGGTACACCATTATACCATCCATTGTTCATATCATATAAACAATCAACAGGATATCTATTGTTTACAGCATAGTGAGATGAAATTAACCCTGATTTTCCTTCTTTATCATATACAACATCATAATAGCCATCATCAATAGCGCCATATTTTGTATAATTAGAAGACATTGTATATCCGGTATAGCTTTCAATATCATCAGTACCGTACTTACCATAAACAGTAACTATTGCGGGATTTGCTCCTTCTCCATTCAAGTAATCATTCTCGCCAAGATTTTCATTTGTTGATCCTTTGAAAAGTACCACAATTTCTCCAAGATATTTTCCATCCAATCCAGCTTTGTCCATTTCCGCTTGGCTTTTGTAATCGGTCCAATTTATGTTTCCGTCGGAATCTTCATACCAGTCATCAACAGGAATCTGGTTCCCCAACGACTCGTCGGTGGAGAAAGAGGAACGCGTGTTTGAATTTGTACCCCAATAATCAAAGTACAACAATGTTGATGTGCGATTTCGGAATCCTCCCACAGAGATATACCCACTCGGGTCGGTGTACCTCAACGGGTTATTGAAGCAATACGAATACCTGTTATATGCCTGCGAGTTCTGTTCGTCTTGGATAACGATGTCGGGCGAGAGCATGCGGCCGACGAGCGGGTCGTACATTCGCGTCTCGAAGTCATACCATCCGAAAGTGATTCCGGCAAGAGTCTGGTCCTGCAGCTCCTTGCCGCCGAAAAGGTGACGGTTGGGCTGTCGGCTGCCATAATCATTACAGCGTAAGGTATAGCCGAATGGGTAATATGACACCGATTGCACCACTTCAGGCAGACTTCCGTTGTGAGAAACAAACTCAACCCTAGTGTTTCCTAGATGGTCGGTAATGGTGTAGTGATATTTCCATAGGGATTTCTTGTTCATAGTATTACGCACAATTCTTCCGAACGGTGCAAAGATACAAAAATCATCGTAAGTATATGCATAATTCTGCAATAAATTTCTGCCATCAGATGTGATTATGCCGAGCAGCCTGCCATTTTCGCTGTCATAGTCGCGATATGTCGTGAGGCCGTTGCCGGTGTGGAATTGTGTAAGGTGACCATAAATATTGTGTTCATCGGCTTGCCAAAGAGTGTTGTCGTCAGAATCTTTAACGGTAATTTTCCCGCCTACACACTCACAATTGCAACGTGAACATTGTATAGAAGCAGGAACCAAAAGACGAAACATTTGAAAAGCGGCTAAACGGAACATTGTATTGAGCAGAAACCTTCATGCCGCGGTAGAAAAAGAAAATCCTCCAGAGAGGATTTGGAGGATTTGGGGGATTTGAAGGATTTAATTGAGGGTGAAGTTGTAAAATTTCTTTACAGCAGTGTAAAAATTTTTTACACTTTTTTATTTTGCTATTTTTAAATATTGTTGATAATCAGACTTTTACGAGTTTGGCATGACGTTTGTTTAGTTTAGAGTGTAGAGTTGAAAGTTTAAAGTTTTATAATATGAGACGAATAGTTTTGATTATTACAATTATGGCACCTTTGTTTGTTAAAGCTCAGGATACTGTTGTGATGGGATTGAAGGATTGCATGAGGTATGCGGTGGAGCATTCGACAAAAGTGACGATTCAGGATGCTTATAATCGCGATGCGCAGATTGACCGCAGGGATGCCATTTTGGCGACGTTTACGCCTCAGGTGAGCGGAAACACATACGCTTACTATAACTTCGGAAGAAGCATCGACCCGGAAACGAATACATACAGCACAGTAACCTCGTTTCATAATGGCTATAGTTTGTCGGGCGGAATTGATTTGTTTAACGGCTTTCAGGCTGTGAACAATATGAAAATCACCAAGACAGCGCAGCTGATGGGAAAGACAAAATCACAGCAGATTGAAGATCAGATTTGCTTAGCAACGATGGAAGCTTATTGCAACGTGCTGTATTACACGGAGTTGGAAAAAGTTCTGGTGTCGCAGGTGGAGACCGCCGATAAAACGGTGCAGCTGGCCGAACGACAGGAGAAGCTGGGGCAGAAATCGCATGCCGACGTAGTGCAGGTGCAAAGCGATTTGGCAGAGCGACAGTATCAGCTGACATTGTGCAGAAACCGACTGAACGATGCATTGCTTACACTGAAAGATGTGATGTTTTGGCCTATAGATGAGCCTCTGAAGATTGAGGATAAACTTGATGACTGGTATGAATGGGATATTCAATATGAAATGGAGTATGCGCAAGATTTTATTGAGAAAGCAAAGGGTTTTGTGCCGGAAATAGCTTTAGCCGAAGGCACAATGTTGAATGCGAAACGTTCGCTGAAGACAGCCCGTTGGCAACTGGCCCCGACACTATCACTTTACGGCGGTTGGTCGACAAACTATTTCACTTATCCGGGAAAGGAAGGTTATACAGCAACGGCGTTTTCTGAGCAGTTTAAAAACAACAGAGGTGAATATGTGCAGCTTTCGTTGAATATACCAATATTTAACAGACTATCGAGACATTCTAATATTTCGAAAAAAAGGAACGCTTACGACCGCGCCGTCGCGGATTACGAGCAGGCAATGCAAACTGTAGAAATAGAGGTGCGCAAGGCTATGGCTGATTGTGATGACTCGGCTGATGCTTTACGACAGGCTTCGACAAGAGCAACGTTGCAGAAAGAGGCGTTTTCACTCAACGCAAAACGTTTTGAGCAGGGACTGATTTCATCTATAGAGTATCAGACCGCATCTAATAATTATTTGAACGCTGTGGCGGAGGAAATGAATGCAAGGATGCAGCATTTCATAAAGAAATCCGTTGTAAAATATTATGGTGGAACGCATTATTTGGAACAATAAAAAATAAATACTATGGACAGAGTTATTGAAAAGAAAAAAGGAATCAATGTGATTTTCACGAAGAAAGCACTGCCGTTTTGGCTGGGCGCGGTGCTGGTGGCGTTTATCGTATGGCTCGTGGCAAGAGACGACTCGAAGAAGCTGCGCATCGATGCGGATAACATCAGCGTGAATGCGGTGACGCAGGGACAGTTTAACGATTACATACGCATCAGCGGACAGGTGGCACCGATTACAACGATACAAATCAGTCCGCTGGAGGGCGGTGTGGTGCAGGAGATTGTGGCGGAGGAAGGAACGCGAGTGAAACGTGGCGACGTGATTCTGATTTTGAGCAACGAAAACCTCGACATGCAGATCCTGAATTCGGAAGCCGACCTCGCCGAAAAAGAAAACATCTTGCGAAACACCATGATTCAGATGGAACAGCAGAAGCTGAGCGTGGAACAGGAGAAACTACAGCTGCAGATGGACGTGCGACGCAACAAACGTAACTACGAGGCGCTGAAATCGCTGTATGACGACGGCCTGATTTCGAAAGAGGAGTTTCTGAAGGCTGAAGAGGATTATCAGCTGTCGGCAAGCCGCCTGAAGCTGGTGGAGAATCGCGCCAAGCAGGACAGCCTCTATCGCTCGGTGGAGATAACGCAGATGCAGGAAAGCCTTGAAAACATGCGCCAAAACATGATGATGATTCGCAAGCGCAAGGATAACCTTACGATTAAGGCTCCTATTGACGGCGAACTGGGTCTTTTGGACGTGGTTTTAGGCCAGTCGGTGGCAGCAGGCTCGAAGATCGGTCAGATTAACAATCTCGACAGCTATAAGATTGAGGCTCAGATTGATGAGCATTACATCGACCGTGTGACTGCTGGCTTGGATGCCACTTTTGAACGTCAGAGCGAACGTTATCAGGCGCAGATCAGGAAGGTGTATCCGGAGGTGCGCGACGGCAAGTTCAAGGCTGACTTCAAGTTTGTGGGACAGCAGCCCGAGAACATCCGCAGTGGCCAGACGTATTATCTGAATTTGCAACTCGGACAGCCTGTGGAGGCAATATTGATTCCTCGCGGAGCGTTTTATCAGAAGACTGGCGGCAAGTGGATTTATGTTGTGAGTGCCGACGGCTCGAAAGCTGTAAGACGCGATATTAGAATCGGGCGACAGAATCCGCAGTATTACGAGGTGATTGACGGCTTGGAGGCTGGAGAAAGAGTGATTACTTCGTCATACGATAATTTTGGTGACAGTGATGTTTTAGTATTTTAAAAAAATTAGATTATGGCAAGAATATTAAAAAAAGGAAAAACGGCATTTGCATCGTCGGTGCTGAACATTTTAGGCTTGACGGCCGCCTTCGCCGCCCTCTACATCATCCTCGTGCAGGTGCACCACGACCTTACGTATAACAAAGGGCTCAAGGACAGCGACCGCATCTATTGTCTAATTATGCCAGACATGTTTTCAAATAATGCTTATTCGATATGGGTTAATCGTCCGATGTCAGAAGCCATCATCAGTGCTGTCCCAAGCGTTGAGGCAGGCGGCTTTGCAGCCATTCAAGGTGGTGACATCGTTTCCGCACGCTCAATCGAAGGACAATCGCCTGTCGAGCTTAAAGTCACCAGTTTCTCTCGATCTGGCATTGATGTATTCGGATTTGAGTTTATCGCTGGTAGCTTGGACAATTGGATTGGTAATGACAATGTGATTATATCGGAGTCGGCGGCCAAACACATGAATTTACAGGTGGGCGACCATTTCCAATATGGCTACTGGGATTGGAGAGATGTCAATGTTGTGGCCATTTACAAGGATATGCCTGTCAATAGTGACCTTTCTTCATTTGACTTTATTCTGAATATGGGCGATGCAGGTATGGACAATTGGAATCAATGGGGCTACAACTATTTCATTAAACTCGTTAAAGGCGCTGACATAAAAGATTTTGAAGAGGCTGCGGCGAAAATTGCCTTTGACAGCTGGATAAAATCATGCAACATCAAAGATCAAAATCTAACCGAAGAAGAAGAAATCAAGTTGGAAGAATCTAAGAGAATAATGTCACCTCGTCTTATGTTGTTGACCGATAATTATTTTGCCGACAATGTCGGGCATCCAGGAAAGTCGGGCAACCGCACCACAACAATCACTTTGCTCGTTATCGCCATTTTCGTGATGGTCATTGCCTTAATCAACTACATTAATTTCTTCTTTGCGATGGTGCCGCTACGTCTGCGGAGCATCAACACACGCAAGATACTGGGCAGCAGTCGCCTCCAATTGGTGTTGTCGTTTGTGGGTGAGTCAGTGCTGATGGTTGTTATGGCTTTGGGCTTGGCAGTGGCCGTGGTCACGCTGTTCCGGCAGTCCACTTTGGCTTCGCTGATTGACACCTCTCTGGATTTTGGTCAAAACTGGGGTGTCGTCGCTTTGACCGTCGTCTTGGCGTTACTAATTTCAGTAGCAGCCAGCATTTATCCTGCTTTGTTCGCTACATCGTTCAACCCTGCTTTCGCTTTGAAAGGCACTCTTGGTACCACACAGAAAGGCAAAGCATTCCGCATCGGCTTGATTGGTTTGCAGTTTACTGTATCCATCGTATTGATTATCTGCGCGATTTTTGTGCATCAGCAGCGCAACTTTATGATGGAGCATGACATGGGCTTCAACAAGGAATACTTGCTTCAGTCGCATGTGACATGGGAACTTGCCACCAATCGTGAAACTGTTGAAAGTCGGCTGAAAAACGATGCCGCTGTCAAGGATATTGCTTGGGGCGACGGGCCGTTTGTGGCCAATAGCCGTATGACATGGAACCGCCAATTTAATGGCGAATCAGTGCATTGGCAGGTCTATCCAGTATCGTGGAACTTCCTGCGTTTTATGGGTATCGACATTGTGGAAGGACGCGATTTTACTCCTGCTGACGAACAATCGGAAAACGGGGTGTATATCATCAACGAGACGGCGCATAAGATGTATGGCATCACGACAGAAGACCGAATTCAGGGACATACTAATAATCCAACGGAGATTGCCGGCATCTGCAAGGATTTCAATTTCTCCGCTTTGCGCGAGGAGATTGGTCCGTTTGCCTTCTATGTTTATGGAAAGGAGCCATGGAGCCCTTGCTGCCGACTTTTCATCCGCACCGAAGCCGGTATTGACACCCAAGCGTTGATTGACCGCACGATAAAGACCATCAACGAACTCGACTCTAATATGGACGATGGGTTCTCGGTTTGGGTGAATCCGTTTGAGAAAGCCATTGAGAATCAATATAAAAAAGAGCAGAATCTCTCGAAGCTCGTTAACTTATTCACCATCCTTGCCATCGTCATCTCGCTGATGGGCGTGTTTGGCCTCGTGATGTTCGAGACCGAGCACCGTCGCAAGGAGATAGGCATCCGTCGTGTGCACGGCGCCACGGTGCAGCAGATTCTGGCGATGTTTAACTCACGCTTTGTGAAGATAGTGCTGGTGTGCTTCGTCATCGCCGTGCCGGTGAGCATCGTCATCATGCGGCGTTATTTAGAGGGCTTCGCCTATCAAGTGCCGCTGTACATCTGGGTGTTTGCGATATCATTGTTGGCAGTCCTGGCAATAACAGTAGCCGTTGTGACGTTGAGAAGCTTGAGAGCAGCCACGGTGAATCCAGTGAAGTCATTGAGGAGTGAATAGAATTTCTGCGTAAAAAATATTGCTTTTCTACTTCGCAAAAACAAAAAAGTTGTATTTTTGCGAAGTAGAAAAGCATAATATTATGAATAACATAAAGTTAATAGAAAGAGAATTTTATCTTGAACAACTGGAACATACAAAAAGAACTCCAGATATAAAGGTCATTACTGGAGTCAGACGAAGCGGCAAATCGAAACTTCTTGAAAAGTTTATTGAAAAGATAAAATCATCTGATAAGAATGCCAATATCATCCATGTGAATTTCAACCTTTTGAAATTCGAGCAGTTGCAAGAATACCACAAACTGCATAATTTTATTGAAGATTCGTATCAGGAAGGAAAGGACAATTACGTCATGATTGATGAAATCCAGATGTGTGAAAATTTCGAAAAAGCCGTCAATAGTCTTCACGCTTCCGAGAAATACAATATCTATGTAACAGGTTCAAATGCTTTTCTGTTGAGTAGCGATTTGGCTACATTGTTTACGGGAAGAACGTTTGAATTGAAAATGTTTCCGTTTTCTTTTAAAGAATATGTAAAATATTACAATTCAACTGATTACAACACTGCATTTGATTCGTATCTCGAAGAAGGCGGTATGCCTGGGTCTTACCTTTACATGACAGCCAAAGAGAAATACTCATACATTAATGATGAGGTTTTTAATGCCTTGATAGTTCGCGATATAATTAGAAGATATAATATCAGGAACGTCAATTTGCTTAACAAACTCGTTGATTTTCTTATGGATAACATAGGGAATATCACATCAATAAGGAAAATTGCTGACACGTTAACTTCAAACAAAATCAAGACAAACGACAAAACTGTCGGCAAATACATTGAATATTTGTGTAATGCATATGCTTTTTATCGCATTCGCCGTTACGACATAAGCGGGAAAAAGTATCTCACAACCGACGATAAATTCTATCTCTCAGATCATTCATTTAAATTTGCCCGTCTTGGAACAAAAAACCTTAATATTGGTCGTGTAATTGAAAATATTGTGGCTGTTGAGCTTTTGCGACGCGGTTATGAGGTTTATGTCGGGACGATGTACAATGGTGAGATTGATTTCGTTGCAATGAAGCAAAACGAGAAAATCTATTTTCAAGTAGCCGATGACATCACGCAAGAAGAGACTTTTAAACGCGAAGTCTCGGCACTGTTGAAGATAAAAGATGCATATCCTAAGGTTCTTCTTGCGAGAACCCGTCAGAAAGAATTCCAATATGAAGGTGTCCGCGTTGTAAATTTGGCTGACTGGCTTATCCAATATTAACTTACTTAATTGTAAAATATTTTTAATAATATTATCACTTTTTTATACACGTATTCAAAAATGCTTTTTCTAAAAAGCAATTTAAAAAGATAAATGAAAAGATTTTTTGCCATATTGCCCTTGTTTGCCTTGCTGCTCCTACCCTGCTGCATGCGGCAGAAGACTGAAATAACAGCACCGACATCGCCGGAGGATGCCGAATACACACATTTTATCGATTCCATTGATTCCATTATTGATGGTTTCTATTACTACGATTTTAACGATTCAACAATTCTTCCGGCATTGGAGTTTTATCAAGAAAACGACAGCAAGCGCAATCTTTGGATGCAGGCTCGATGCCATTATCTCATAGGTGCGCTGCAGTTTGGCGAAAATCATGTTTCAGAAAAAGCGGCGAAGAATTTGGTGGAGGCGTTGAAGATTTTGGATGAAAGATTTGATAATTCGGATGATTTTGAGACGTTTCGGGAAACGTCTCTACTGAGATGCAAAATTCATTACGTCAATTCTAAGATAGCGTTCAACTACTCGGATGGCAGCGGCTGCAAGCGTATCGCGATGCTCGGTCTCAACTGCGCCACCCAAGCCCGCGACACGGCATGGATGGCACGCTCGTGTTCCAACCTTGGCTTGATTTATGAACGCCTGGGCAAGGCTGGCGAAGGCGACACTGCTTACATGTATTGCGACCAAGGAATGCTACTGGCCGATGCTAGCCGTTATCCATTGGAACGCGCTTACCTCGAAAACACCTACGCCAATTGTCTGCGACACAGCCATCAATACGACTCGGCAATATATCATTTCAATATGGCTAAGTCGTTGATTAACAATGATGTATTACTTTATCACAAAACCTTTTTAGAGGAGGCTTTCGTTTACTATCAGAAGCACGACTACCCGACTGCAATTGCCGAGCTGGAAGTGGCTTTTCAGACGTCTGACCATAACATCCGGAAACAGTCTGTGGCAGGTTTGGCAGACTGTTGGGAAAAGATTGGCGACACTCTGAAAGCTGCGCCATATCTCTCAATGTTGAAGACATCAAACGAAAAGGAAATTGTAGACAGGCATCATAACACCAATGCATTGCCGATTCTAAATGCCTATCTGCAAAGCCTTGACAAACCTGATAAAACCGCCAATATCGTTTGGCTGATTATTATAATCTTTACAGCCTCAGCTGTCGTTGTGGCATTTTATTTCATTTGGAAGAAACGCCATCTCAACACCATAAAAGACAAGGATTATGAGGCATTGCGGCTCAAAGGCCGAGCTATCTTCAGCGACCGGCACAACAACAAGATGGAGCGCATCCGCAATGAGTTTAACGTCGCCTATCCCGATGCCTTGGCGAAAGTCAGCGCCGCTCATCCAGATTTGAGCGACACTGAGCTCGAAATCTGTGTTCTTTCATTCTTTTCGTTCCGCCTGAAAGAGACTGCCGAAATAATGCATCTCAAGGAAAACACCGTGGCGAAGTACCGCACAGCGATAAAGAAAAAGGTGCAAACCGACGATTTGGAAAAGATTTTCCACTAATTCCATGCCAACTTTTTTGTGGATTAAAATTTCACAACTCTTTGATTTACAATCACAACTTTAAAAATTTTTGTGGATTGGCTGAGCCCTGTTGCTTTTTCATTGAATTTTTATTATAATTTTGCAAGGATCAAATTTTAATCCTATGAAAAAACAATTACTTATGACAGTCATTTTTGCCCTCGCGTTGATGTGCGGAGCGCAGACACCTTGGAACGGCACCGTCGCCGACGCTTACGACGGAGGCGAAGGCACTGCCTCAAATCCTTATCAGATTGCCACTGCGGAACAGTTGGCATTACTTGCTTATCAGACAAACAATGGCGATGGTGGCGATACGTATTACATTCTGACCAACGACATCGACTTGAATGGCTCCGGCGGACAAATCTGGAATCCTATCGGGACGGTGAAATCCGATTGGACAAATCCAATAAACCCAGTAATCGGTCCTTCATTTCCTTTTAGAGGTGTTTTCAACGGCAATAATCACGTTGTCAGCGACTTATATGTATTCGATGAAGATGTTTTGGGCTTATTTGGATGCATCCAGAACGCTGAAGTGAAAAACGTAACGATAGATGGCGTGTTGTCTCAAGGCGGCTACGTTGGGTTTGTTGTCGGGCTGTCGGTCAACAGCGATATTAGCGGTTGCACGACAAACGGAACAATACAGGCGCTTGGTAATAAAGTGGGCGGAATTGTTGGAAATTTTATTGCTGAAAACATCGCCAATGACACAGTGTTTATTAAAGACTGCACCAACAACGCCAATATCCATAACGGAGTGTTCAACCTCGGAGGCATTGCTGGTTATACTACTATGGATAATGGCAACGTGGTTGTCAAAAACTGTGAAAACAACGGTGATATTGGGGACACATCGAACACTTCGTTCGCTGGCGGCATTGTCGGACAAGGTGATTACATCATCAGAGATTGTCATAATTATGGTAAGATTACCGCACAATCATGCGCTGGTGGCATGGTCGGGCAAGGTGGCAGCCTCTGCTTGATTCAAGGCTGCATCAACCATGAAACGGGTGAGATAAAGGGCGAGGTCGCGGGCGGCATTATCGGTACAGCTATTTACACCAACATATCGTGTTGTGGCAACCATGCCGTCATAACAGGTGTTCCTGCCCAACAATATTCTTCCGCGATAATGGTTGGAGGCATAGCTGGGGCTGACGGCTCGTTTTCAAATTGTTACAACCTTGGTGAACTTCGCGGAGACTCGCAGTTTCACGAGCATGCGCAGATGGGCGGTATCACTGGAACTTGTCCTGGAAATTATCTTTACAATGTATATAATGCCGGTCCAATCATAATACCTGAACATGCCGATAATACCAGTATTTACGGCATTATCACGCCTGCCGTGCTCAGCGATACTGTAGATGTCCGCAACTGCTATTGGCATGGCAATTACAGCATGTATCCGTGCACTTATTATGCGCCAAATCCAAGCTTGCATTCTCTCCCAAATTCTTGCTCCTTCAATCAGGGTGCAACGGCGACATCTTGGGTACTAAACGATCCACAATACGGCACCACCGACTTGCTTGAGGCCTTGAACGCCGGCGCAATGAACCAATGCGTTTGGGCTGAGGACACAGAGGGCGTGAACAGCGGCTACCCGATTCCGATACCGATTTATTATGACGGCATCGAGGAAATTTCGGATAATGATGTGAAATTGGCTACCGCTTTCCCAAATCCAGGCCACAATAATCTCAATATCAAAACCGATTTGCAAAATGCTGAAATCATGGTTTATGACATAATGGGAAAAATGATTTTTAACCATGAGATCGTTAGCGATATTACAACAATTAATTCCGAAAATTGGGCTTCGGGAATGTATATTTGGAAAGTCATCGCCAACGGCAAAGAAGCTGAAAGTGGGAAATGGATAAAACAATGATACTATGAAAACAACGAGAATTTACATTTTGCTTACGCTCCTGCTGATATCTGTAGTGATAAAAGCACAAGCCCAAGACTTGCATGAAGTCTATATCAGCGACAAAGAGATTTGGAATATGATATATCTGAATGACGATGTTTTTCTCGCTATCGAGGGCAGTAATGTCATTCATAAGATAAAAGATGACGTGACCGTTTTAGCCTCACAAGTTTTGTTTGCAGATGACACGGTTAATTACATTGGCCATCGTGAACTGATTCGCAACTCAAATGGGAACCCTGCCTTTTTCCGTGTGGAACGCTCCAACGACCCGGATATTTTCCGCGTTTATCGTTTGTATGAGGTTGATGAGAACCTGAATATAACGGAAGCTGGTTTTTCTTATTCACTGCACGAAGAAATCGAATCTGCCAATCATGCCAATCATTGCTTTTTTAATTCTGATGGTTCCTTTATTTATTCAGTCATTATCCCTGGCAACAACGATTCCCAAACCAAAGTTGTGAAACTTGATGCGGAAGGAAATCTGGTGGGGCAACAATTATTCCCCAACTGTGCCCGGACATGTTGGTACAACAATCTTTTGCGAGTTGCTGAATCGTCGGGCTGCCGCGTTATAGTAGGTCGCAATGCGGAGCCAATGGGACTCGCTTACGACTGCTATACTCTTGATAGTCAAATGAACTTGGTGGATGTTAAAGAAAACCTTGAAGCCATTTCTTATCCGTATGTTCCGGCTTCTGGCGGATATTACCGCTATAATTCAAACAGTGGGCGCATCTATTCCATTGGCGATTGTGCAGAAAGGTATTACGGTGCCAACCCCAGCTATACACGCAACATATTCATTAGCGTTTACGATTCCGATTTCAACCAGTTGGATTTCAGAAGATGCCCTTGGGAAACCGAGACGGGGAATGCGGGTGGTGGTCCTGAAACTATCGATTTCGGGCCAAACAATGAGGTGTATATGGTTGCCGGAATGGATCTTTACAGTGCTATTACACAAAACCTCTATATTGGCTGTTTTGATGAGAATTTGGAAGTCATTGGAGAGTTGTATTACAAACACCCCACAAGGTTTATGCAGTATTTCAATCTTGTCGCATGTCCTCAAGGCGGTTGTCTTGTCAATTATGTTGATTTCTCCCAAGCACATGAATCTGGAATTTTAAAAGTTACCATTTCTGATTTTCTGAATTTGGAGGAAGCCCATTCACATGGCTTTGCCGTAGCAGTAGCTTATCCTAATCCCGGCAAAGATGTCCTGAACATCCGCACGACATTGCAAAACGCCCACGTGGAAATATACGACTTATCAGGCAAACTCATTCACAATCAAGAAATCACCGACAATATCACCACCATTTATACAACCTATTGGCCATATGGAACCTATATGTGGAGAGTGCTGGTCGATGGCAAGGTCGCGGAATCGGGGAAATGGGTTAAAGAATAAGTTGACAGCAATTGTTTTTATCATTATTTTTGCAGAAAATTCATTGATATGAAAATAAAAACAGCTGCCATATTTGTACTGCTAACAGTGATTGCTTTGGCCAGTTATTCCCAAAACATCACCGAAATCCATTATCACAATAGCCCGTATCATGTGCCGAACACAGTGTGCCAATCGAAGGACGGCAACATCCTTGTGCAATGCGACATCAAGCAAGATAATGATAAAATCGGTTCCAAGTTGTTAAAATACAACAAGCAGGGCGTTTGTTTGGATTCACTGCTCATAAACGATGAAGCTGAAGTGTGGGCGTTTATCAACGCGAATCCTTTTGGCGAGGGCGATATCATGGCTTCGATAAGGTGCGAAGACAGTGACGTGTCTGTTAGAATCCTTCATTTGAATGATCATTTGGTCATTACTGAACAAACCGACGTGCCGCTGCCTGTGCAATGGTCGGGCTTGTATGCCGAACGTTTCTTCTTGGATCGTTACAACAACATCATACTTGCTATCAACGACGCTCAACGCCAACACTATCGCCTTGCGCGAGTCAGTTTGGATGGCGAGTTGTTGGATTGCGTGGAAGCCACACTTTTTGAGCAACTGAAGGTGACATTTGCAGGAACGCCGTTTTTCCATTATTCCGATTCGCCACTTCAATATGGTTTTATTGCGATGCCAACTCAAGGTAACAACACCTCGCCCAATCTTTTCATCCTCGATTCGCTTTTTAATATTGTGACCGAGCATCCTATCACTACTATCAACGGGGCAAATGTCAATTACAGCAACATGCAAGCCGTTGCGCGACTCAATGATGAGGAATGGCTTTATTCGTGCCGGATGGGGCTGCAGAGCGACGGCGAGTTTTGGAATCAGTTGACGAAGTTCGACAACCAAATGCAATATCAAATGGATTTCCAAGTGCATAACGAAGGAACACAAGGCAACACCACTTGCTACCCTATTCCAGAAGGCAGTGTAAAAGTCACCAATCAAGGCATCATCTACCATGCTTGCATGGATTATCTCATGTTTTTCCCCGGATACCTAAACATAACCTGTCTCAACTCCGACCTTTCGGTAAGGTGGCGATATCGTTACCCCGAAGAGCCCAACTTCCCTTTCGGACTCAATATGTGTGTGATGGACGATGGTTCTGCAGTGGTGTGTGGCTATTCGTCGGACAACGACGATTATGACATGTTCCTACTCGTTTTAGAGGATGAGGGTGCTGGCATAAGCGAGGCAAAGGTGGCGAAAGACCAAGTAGAGGTTTATCCTAATCCTGGCAGAACACTTAATATCCGCACGGCTTTGGAAAATGCTAAAATTGAAGTTTATGATTTGAGTGGAAAGCTGATTTATAGCCAAGAAATCATCGATAACATCACCCCTATAACAACGACCTCTTGGCCTTCAGGCACCTACATTTGGAAAGTCATCGCCAATGGCAAAGAAGCGGAAAGTGGGAAATGGGTTAAAGAATAAAAATAATTACAAATATTTGTTCAATTCAATAACCAAACCATGGACTGTGGTTGACGACTCCTCTTCGGCTGGATTGCCATGGGAAATTTCTGCAAGCACCGTTATTGCATTTTGAATGGCCGTTTTTTGCCGAGCCAACAGAAGATTGTACATCATCGCGCCAAAGCCTTCATCTTTTATGTATGGCATGCCGATGAGCTTTTCCAACATATCCTTATACTGGTTTCGGTGAATCGCCCCAGTGTAAAGATTAAAATGCAATAAAAACCAATATTCAAAAGCTTGGTTGCTATATGCCACTTTGAAGCCGTTTTTCTCTGCCAATTGGATGGCTTGGTTGAAATCGTTGTTCGGATAGTCGTCCTTGTCAAACACTACCCAACACTGATCGTAAAAACGCTTCTTTCTTTTTTCAGCTTCGCGGATGCTAATTGCTTTGGTTACAAGCGATATCGTGTTCATTGCTTCGCCTACTGCTTTGACGGTAGCTGTCGTCATACGAAACGCCTTGAAGTAGTCAGGCTCGGTATTCTCCCCTTCACAGACGATGAGAAACGACTGCTTCACCTCTCTCACACCCTGCCGGCGCACGAGGTTGGCTGTTCTGTGATCTTTTGTCTTTCTTTTAGCCATAGTTACTTCTCTGAATTAAAAACATTTTCCATATCGCCGATAAGTGGCGTAGCTCCGTACTTACCCTGCAGGTAGTCTTTTTCGAATGTCGAGCCGCTCCGCACCTTATATTCGGCAAGCGAATAAAGTTCGGTTGCTCCGAAGCTGTTCTTCTGAGTGAACCATACCTGGTCTCTTCTGAAAAGACCGGCGCTCAGCAGATAGGTGTCGTGAGCTGTAAAAAGAAGCTGTGCTCCTTTAGGGTTGGTATTGGCATCATTAAATAGCGCCACTATTCTCCTGACCAGCAAAGGATGGAGTCGCGAATCAAGCTCGTCGATGACAATACGCTTTCCATTGTCGAGTGCATCGATAATAGGATAAGCCAAAGAGAAATACTTGATTGTTCCTTCCGACTCGTTTCTGTTGAAAGCGAAAGGCACATTATTCACCACACGGCCTTCGTCGTCGTACTGGCGATGGTGGCTGACAAGGCGGTTGTCGGTTTTGGTTATACTCTCAATCCCCAAATCGGCATATCTTGCAAAGTCGGTGATGCGCTGCCGTAAAGCTTCATCGTCCAAATGTTTTATCGCATTCTGCCAAAGCTCATCATCTTCTGAGCAGAAAAGCACCTGTGTATCGCTCAGCCAACCGAGAATACTGACGGCTGTCGTTTCGTTGAACTGTGCAGCGGTTGAAAGCAGCAGAGCATTGTCGCGCACCATTTTCTTGTTGACAAGTTCTTGGAGCAACGGACTCTTCGGATGGACTGTGGTACTGCCATCTTCACGATAGAACACTTCCACTTCCTTGGCGCGTTTTTTACAAGCCCTCTTGTAGAGCCATTCCGTTTCGACAGCCTCGCTACTAACCTCAAAGCCATAGCGGTATATGAAATCACCATCTGTAAAAGTAGCCTCCATTGTAGCCGGTTCGCTTGCCGTGGCTGCATTCAATCGGAATGTTTCCACATCGATGGCCTCGCCCGCCTGACTGTCCTTAAATGAGTCGGTGATAAACCTTTTATAAAAAGCGAAAGCTTTCAACACATTCGATTTGCCGGAAGCGTTGGCACCGTAGATAACGGCGCTCCTAACTAGCGATATGCCGGTGTCGCCCACACTGAAAAGCTCGTTAGGCTCAATTGAAGTTTCTTTAAGCGAAGTTGCGACAAACGACAGCTTCAGCTCGTCCTTTATTGACAGATAATTAGTGGCACAAAATTCAAGAATCATACTTTTAAGTTCAAAATTTGTGAATTTTTTGCAAAAATACAACTTTTCTTTTAAAAAGCAACAAGAAAAGTAAAATTTTATAATAAAAATATTGAAATACCTTTACCATTCGTTTGGTAATAAGATAAAGTTTTAAGAATTTACTTAAATTGTAAAATTTCTTTACACTCACTGTAAAATTTTTTTACACTTTTTATTTTGCCAAAAATGTATTTCATTGATTTAGAATGATTTGCATTTTTGGCATGATTATTGCATCATTATTAATGTTTTTACGTTATTAATGTATGAAAAACTTCTCTGATAACCTCATTAAAATCCTATCGTTGGGAATAGGTCTCGCTATCGGCATCGTGCTGATTGCCAAGGTGTGCTTCGAATTGTCGTACGACAGTTTCTATAAGGATGTGGACCGAATTTATCTTATTGACACTCACTATGAACAGCAAGGTGAGAAACAAGATTTTGCGCAGACCAGCGGCGCTGTCGCACCGGGTTTTAAAGCCGAAGTGCCTGGCGTGGAAGAAGCTACTCGCTACACCTTTCATTACAGAGGCAACCGCTATCTCGATGAAGAGAATAACGTTGTTACGGGAAGTTTGGTGCTTGCCGACTCGTGCTTCTTCAATGTGTTCGACCGCCCGATATTGGCTGGCAATCCTGTTAAAGTGTTGGCGAAACCTCGTTATGCAATGGTGTCGGAGTCGTTCGCCAAGAAACTTGGTGGCGTTAGTGAATGCATCGGAAAATCTATAGCCAACGAAGACGACCCGAGAAACAAATTTATCATTGATGGCGTGTATGAGGACTTTCCTGAAAACGGCAATTTCCATTTCGATATAATTGGTTCGCTGGAATTGTTGCCTGCCTACACAACCGACAACTGGAATGGCAACGACCGCTATTTTGGCTTTGTGAAACTACAAAAAGGCGTTGATTATCAGTCGCTTGGAGAAGCTATTCGCAAGATGCAGGAAGCGCATCAGCCTTTAGATGAATATGAGAAAAACGGCGTGAAACTTTGGTATTATCTCGAGCCTTTCAACAAGCTTCACACCTCGCAGTCGTATGTCCACTCGATGGTGGTTCTGCTGACTGTCACTGCAGCGTTACTTATCATCATCAGTCTGCTGAATTATATCCTTATCGTGATATCGTCGTTGGTTCGTCGCGCGAAAGAGGTTGGCGTGCGCAAATGCTATGGTGCCGACTCGTTCGATATCCACTGGCTGCTGGCAAGAGAGGCGTTTATGCATCTGATACTGTCGTTGGTGCTTGCTGCAGCAATTATCTTTGCAGCTAAAGGATTGATAATTAACCTTTTGGATGTTCCATTTGAGACCTTGCTGATTTCGCGAAGCATCTGGGTTATCAGTCTGGTATTGGTATTTGTGCTGATTGTGTCGGTGTTCGTTCCGGCTCAACTCTTTATGCGAATTCCTGTTTCGGTGGCGTTTCGCAACTACACTGAAAACTCGCGCCGTTGGAAGATCGGACTGCTTGGCGTTCAGGTGTTTATCAACGTTTTTATCGTGGTGATGCTCATCGTAGTGGCTCTGCAATATCAGCGACTAAACAACCACAATCCGGGCTACGACTACAAAAACCTCTATTACATGAGTTTTTACAATGGCAATAAAGGTACGGAAAAAGTTGTTGCCGAGACGCTTATGCAGTTCTCTGAGGTAAAGGGCGTGGAAGCAAGCAACGCATTGCCTATCAGAGGCTTTAGCGGAGATAATGTCTATTTGCCTGGCGACGACCGCGAGCTTTTCAATGTGGCTGACGGCTATGAGGTAACACCAGGCTATTTCGACCTTCTTGGCATCGAGTTTATTGAAGGCCATAAGCCAGCCGACATCTCGGAAATGGTTGTGAGCGAGAGTTTTGTAAAAAGGATGAAAGAGTTTGCCGACTGGAGTGACGGTGCTGTAGGCAAAGTTGTGAATGTCACAGGTCACGAAGATGCGGAGAGGGTTATGGAGCAAAAAGGCTTCACTATCTCGGGAGTGTATCGCGACATCCAAATAGGCAATCTGGTTTACCTCGATGCCCGTCCGAGCGTGTTGTTCTACGGAGACTTTGAAGACGACTCGTATATGCCGTTTCTCATCTTTAAGACAAACGGAAAACTCGACGAAGCCTCGATGCAGAAGATTACGAGCGCCGTTTCGGAAGTCCTCAACGGAAAAGAAGTGCATATAATTTCGTGGGCCGACAAGATGCGCTCAGCCTACGACGACAGCCTTAAGATGCGCAACACTGTGCTTATTGGCTCTGTCTTCGCCCTGATGATTGCCATCATTGGCTTGATTGGCTTTGTGCGCGACGAGTCGAACCGCCGCAGCAAGGAAGTCGCCATCCGCAAAGTGAACGGTGCCGTGTCGGGCGAGATCATCAGAATGTTCCTGATGGATGTGCTGAAACTGGCTTTGATTGCGGCCATGCTTGGCGTGGCGATTGCCTATTTCCTCGCCGACAAATGGTTGGAGTTGTTCGCCATGCGCATCGGCCTCTCGCCCACCTATTTCATCATCGGAGCCATTGCAGTGCTTCTCGTGGTGACGGTCGTAGTCGTTTTGAGCAGCAACCGCGTGGCAAGAATGAATCCAGTTAAATCGTTGAAAAATAATTAATTTTTTCACTTTTTTGTGCATGGTATTCAAAAATTGCCTATTTTTGCTTTCTGTAAAAAGCATATATATAATAAAAATGCTTTTTGTAAAAAGCAATTAAATCAATAGACGATGGACGCACTATTTGAAAAACAAGATGCCATGCTCAATGCCACAAGCATGGACATTGTGAGAAGCTTCATGAACCATGTAAACTGGGACGCTCCGATGCTGTGCATCAGAGGACCGAGAGGCGTGGGCAAATCCACCTTGCTGAGGCAGTACATCAAACAGCAATATGGCGTTGGAAAAGAGGAAGTGCTTTATTGCTCTCTCGACTTTGCCTATTTTACTCAACACTCAATTTTGGAGGTGGCAGAGAAGTTCTACAAACACGGCGGCAAGCTGTTGGTACTCGATGAAGCGCACAAATACGAAAACTGGAGTCGTGAAGTGAAGGAAGTGGCTGAAATTTATCCGAATATTCAGATAATTTTGAGCGGTTCGTCTCTACTTAAACTTATTGACGGTGATGCCGACCTCTCGCGTCGTTGTCGCGGCTATTACATGCCTGGGCTGTCGTTCAGGGAATATCTTCAGTTTTACAAAGGCATAAATCTGCCTTGCCATTCGCTTGAAGAAATACTTGCAAATTCCAAAGAAATCGCTGCTGGGGTTAATGCTAAATGCCGTCCGCTTCAGCATTTCCACGAATATCTCAAGTTCGGGTATTATCCTTTCTATCTGAAAAACCCGATTGATTATTATCCGCTTATCGAACAAATAACCAATTATGTGATTGATGTTGAGCTGCCGCAACTTCGCAAAGTAAATCCAGTTAACTGCAGGAAAATCAAGGCATTGTTAAATGTGTTAGCACAGCAAGTACCTTTCGATGTTGACATTTCTAAGCTGGCTTCTATGATTGAGCTGCAGCGTAACACAGTCATCGAATATTTAAACTATTTGGATGATGCTAAACTGCTGAATCTGCTTTATAGTGACATTGTTTCGGTGAAGAAAATGCAGAAACCAGATAAGATTTTTCTTGAAAATCCTAATCTTCTTTACGCCATGGCAACCACGCCGGTGAAGATTGGCACTGCTCGTGAGTGCTTCGCTGTTAACCAGTTAAGCTATCAGCATACGGTTGAATACGGCAAGCAGCAAGGCGACTTCAAAGTCGATGGAAAGTGGATTTTTGAGGTAGGTGGTGATGGTAAAACCTTTGACCAGATTGCCGACCTGCCGGATTCATTTGTTTTAGCCGACGACATCGAATCGCCCCGTGGCAACAAACTGCCTCTCTGGATGATAGGAATGATGTACTAATTGTAAAATTTCTTTACACTCACTGTAAAATTTTTTTACACTTTTTATTTTGCCAAAAATGTATTTCATTGATTTAGAATGATTTGCATTTTTGGCATGATTATTGTATAATTATTAATGTTTTTACGTTATTAATATATGAAAAAATTCTCTGATAACCTTATCAAAATCCTATCTCTTGGTATAGGTCTCGCCATCGGCATCGTGCTGATTGCCAAGGTGTGCTTCGAATTGTCATACGACAGTTTCTATAAGGATGTTGACCGTATATATCTCATCAAGGCGGAAACAGTTTTGGGCGACAAACAAGACGATTTCGACCAAATCAGCGGCGCTGTTGCACCAGGCTTCAAGGCCGAGGTGCCTGGCGTTGAGGAGGCAACTCGCGTTGTCATAGGCACCCGTGATTTAAACTATCTTGACGAAGAGAAAAACCTGGTGTTCAAATGTAAGACGCTCATAGCCGACACCTGTTTCTTTAAGGTGTTCTCACGACCCATCATCGCCGGAGATATCGTTAAAGCATTGAGTAACAAGGATAATATCGCTGTATCGCGTTCTTTTGCAGAAAACGTTGGAGGAGTGAATGAATGTCTCGGCAAGGTTATTTTGAATGAAAACCGTCCTGAAAAATTCATTATTGAGGCGGTTTTTGAAGATTTTCCGGAGAACGGAACGTTTTCATTCGGCATAGTGAAATCGCTGGAGCTTTATCAAGCTGCATCAAGAGACAACTGGGTGTTCAACGATATGTATACCGGCTATGTAAAACTGCAGGAAGGCGTTGACCCCAACTCGCTTGACGAGGCTATCTATAAAATGCAGACAACCCATCAGGACTTTGAAAAACTGAAGACGCAGATAGGCTACCAAGTGCGCTATCACCTTGCTCCATTCGACAAACTGCACACGTCTGACACTGAGGTGCATAGCAAAGTGATTGTTCTCGGTATTGTGGCTTTCCTGTTGCTTTTTATAAGCATGATGAATTATATTCTTGTTGTGGTGTCAGCGATGATGAAACGCTCGAAAGAAATAGGCATACGCAAATGTTATGGTGCTGGAGGACGTGAAATTTATGTGATGCTGACAAAAGAAGCTGCAGTGCATATCGCATTGGCTTTGTTGCTGGCCGTAGTGCTTATCCTTGCAGGAAACAATTTGGCGCTCAATCTGTTGGGCACATCGTTCACCACTACTCTCATCGGACCGAGCATCCGTATGGTTGTGGCGGTTATTGTCCTGATATTTGTGATTTCGGTTATTGTGCCTGGAATTCTTTATACGCGAGTTCCTATTTGGAAGGCTATCCAAAACTTCAGCATGAACATGCGCCATTGGAAGCTGTTCCTTTTGAGTCTGCAGGTGGCAGTAAATGTGTTTATAATGGCTATGTTGCTTGTGGTTACTGGGCAATACGAATATCTTGCCAACGAAGATTTGGGATATAATTACAAGGATTTGTATTACATCGATATGAGCACCGTCAAGACACGCGATTTGGTGGTTAATAAGCTTAATGCCATGCCTGAAGTTGAAGGCGTGGAGGCTTGTGCGATTTTGCCGTTCCAATATGCTGAAGGCAATGTGGTGCAAAAACCTGTTGAGAGAACAACTTTGGTGCAACTCGCTGACGGTTCATATGTATCGGATGGTTTTTACAATCTGATGGAAATTCCTTTCATTGCCGGAACCTATCCGACTGATTCGTTGCAGGTGGCGGTCAGCGAAAGTCTCATCGAGAAAATGATGGAGTTTGAGGATTGGAGCGACGGCGCTGTTGGGAAACAGATTTTAATATCTGACCATAGTTATTTCTATGATGGTAAAAGTCTGCATATCGAGCCGCTGACGATTTCGGGCGTTTATCGCAACATCCGTATTGGCAGCGCCCTCGATCCGAACCTGAAACCAAGTTGCTATTTCCATGGCGACCTATACAGCGGCACCAAGTTTGATGGTGTGTTTTTTGGTAAAACCAGCCTACATCCGATGCGTTATCTGTTGGTTAAAGTGCGTCACGCTGATAAAAAGATAAAAGACCGCATCCAAGATGTAGTTAATGAGGTTACGGAAGGAAATAAACTTGAGGTGAAGCTTTATTCCGACGAAGTCCGTGCCCAGTATGCCGACAACCGCAAGATGCGAAACACCATATTTGTGGGAGCGTTGTTCGCAATTTTCGTGTCGCTTATCGGTTTGATAGGCTATGTTATTGATGAGTTGAACCGCAGAAGCAAAGAGATTGCGTTGAGAAAAGTGCATGGTGCAATGTCGAGCGAGATAGTGAGGATGTTCACTCTGGAGATTCTGAAGCTGTCATTAGTTGCTGCTGTGTTGGGTGCTGTCGGTGCGTTTTTCGCTTCCCGCAGCTGGCTCGAGCAGTTCGCTTTCCGCATCGGCCTCTCGCCATGGTATTTCATCGGCGGCGCAGTGATAGTCCTGACAATTGTGGCTATCGTAGTGGCCTTCAGCAGCAGTAAAATCTCAAAAATGAATCCTGTTGAATCATTGAAAAAAGAATAAAAATGAGCAGTTACCTTAAATTCCTATCCCGCAACAAGCTTTATACCGCCATCGAAGCCGTGGGTCTCATCGTTTCCATTGCCTTCGTCATCTTGATTGGCAATTATGTGTATCAGCAGTATTCCGTCGCTTACGGAAACCCAAACGGCAAACGCATCTATGCCGTTGGAAACCAGAACTATCTCTCGCTTTCGTGGTGGGACAAGGCCGTCTTCGAGGCCGAACTTCCCGAGGCTGAGGCTGTGTGCCGCATCAGCAATGCCGATGATTGCGGTAATGTCACCGTTGGAGATGAACATATCAATGCAACCGTCACTGAGGCCGACCCCGAACTCTTTGAACTCTTCCCCAGCATGACTTTGCTCGGTGGCAGTTTGGACGAGTACTGGCTCAAAGGACATTGCCTCGTTTCCGAGGGTCTCGCCAATCGGGCTTTCAATGGAGACGCCATCGGCAAACCTATCACAATCACCTATTTTGATGAAAAAATCGAAAGCTTGGTTTGCGGTATCTTCAAGGATGCCGAGAACTCAATGGTACCTAACACTGATGTACTTCTCAATCCCGAGTTCGATGAGTTGTACGAACATGAAAGTCAAGTGCCCTTCAGCTCCATCGGCTCGTATATGACTTTGATAAAAGTCCACGAAAATACTGATCGAGAGGAGTTTGCAAAAAAGGTTGAAACGGTGGGGCTGCCGCATTATTCCGGAAGATTTGTGTCATCTTTGCCGATTTACAACTTGCCAGAGGTCTTTTTCTCCGAAAACCAGTGGATGTTCAAGAAAGGCAACAAATCGATACTGCAAATGCTGACCGTGGTCGTGTTGCTGCTGTTGCTTTCGGCCATTTTCAACTATATCAATCTCAACATGGCCCTTTCGGGAAAACGCGCCAAGGAGATGGCCACGCGCCGACTTCACGGTGCCACCAAAGGCAATATCGTCATGAAGTATATCATTGAATCAGTGGTGTTTACGGCAATTTGTTTTGTCTTGGCTTTCTTGCTGGCCTACGCCTTCCTCCCGATGATGAACGACTTGCTGAAGGGCGTCTCAGGTGGTGAAATGGGCATCGATGCGCCGTTTGAGCAGTTCGTTGCCATCCGCTTTGATTGGTCGGCAAGCATCGTGGCGGCCTATCTTGCGGCCATTGGGCTGATAGGTGCCTTGGTGGGCATCGCTCCATCCGCCATTGCCTCACGTTTCGAGCCGATTGATGTGGTGCGCGGCACCTATCGCTTGAAGACGAAAAAGGTGTTCAGTAAGGTGTTTATCGTATTCCAAAACACCATCACGGTAGTCCTCATCGCCATGGCGCTGCTGATGGAGGTGCAGATGCGCCACATGATGAACCGCCCCATCAACATGCGCTCCGAGGGTTTGTATTCACTTCAATCTTGGGCGAAGGAGTATTCCGATTTGGCACCGCTCATCAATCGTTTGGAAAAGATTCCGGATGTGAAGTCGGTGGGCTATGGTCGTGGTTTTGCGGGTCAGTTGAACATGGGTACCAGTGTCGAAACACCCGAAGGCGAAACGGTGAATATACAACTCATCCTTTGCGACGAGACCTATTTCAACATGCTTGATTTGCAGGTCGTTGAAGACCGTGGCGCACGCACCAATTCGGTGTGGATGTCGAGGACATTGGCCGAAAAACTCGCTTTGAACGATTCGACAGCACAGTATTATCCCCGACGGATGCGTATCAATGGCACGCGTCCCGAGACCGTGGGTGGCATTTATGAGGACATCCCGACGCGCTCGGCTTCGGCTTCCGAGCCTAACCAGTTTTCGGCAATCATCATCGCCAAAGACGAGGACTTGATATGGGGCAACGGCGTGATGGTTGATGTTTCAGGAGATTACAAGGAAACCGAAAAAGTCATTATGCAGGCCTATGCCGACTATTCCGAGGAAAAGAACGGCACCTACGTTGAGCCGGCGCAAAACGGCTATGTGAAAGACCTGATTAATGTGTCACTCCAGCCCGCAAAGATGGCCATGCGCTTACTCGAACTGTTCATGCTACTTTCGGTATTGATTTCCTTGCTCGGTCTTGTCGCCATGAGCACGTATTACAGCGAGCAAAGCACCAAGAGCATCGCCGTGCGCAAGGTGTTCGGCAGCAACGTCCGCCGCGAGTTGTGGCGCACGGTGAAGGACTACATGGTTTTGGTTGGCATCGCGGCGCTCATCGGCATCCCGCTCGCCGTCTGGTTCTGCGGCCGCTACCTGGATCGCTTCGCCTACCGCATCAACCACTACGGCTGGATTATCGCTGTGGCGGTAGTCCTCGGCGTGCTAATGGCGTTTTTGTCGGTTTTATGGCAGACATTAAGAGCTGCGAGGACTAATCCAGCGGAGGCACTGAAAAAAGAATAATTAATCTCACGCAGAAATAGCGGAAACAGCAGAATCTGACCTACGCGAGATCCGATTGCTTAGCAATCAAATTCAAATGTGGAAGAAAAATAAGGAAGATAAAATCTGCGAGTTCAGCGAGATCTGCGAGAGACAAAAATAGGAATAATATTTTTAAATTTTGAATGTTAAATCTTTAAATAATTTAAACTATGATTAAAGTAGAAAACCTCACAAAGATCTTCCGCACGGAAGAGATTGAAACCCTGGCGCTGAATGGCGTTTCATTTGAGATTAACGACGGCGAGTTTGTTGCCATCATGGGACCTTCGGGCTGCGGAAAATCAACGCTGCTCAACATTTTGGGCTTGCTCGACAACCCTTCGGAAGGAAAATACGAGCTGCTCGGTCAGCAGGTGGGCGACCTCAAGGAGAAAGACCGTACCAAGTTCCGCAAAGGCAACATCGGCTTCGTGTTTCAGAGCTTCAACCTCATTGACGAACTGAACGTGTATGAGAACATCGAGCTGCCGCTGCGCTACATGAACATCGGTGCCACCGAGCGCAAGGAACGTGTGACAGCCATCATGAAACGCATGGCGATATCGCACCGCGCACAGCATTTTCCGCAGCAGCTGTCGGGCGGTCAGCAGCAGCGTGTGGCAATAGCCCGCGCCGTGGTAGCCAACCCGAAGCTCATCCTCGCCGACGAGCCTACCGGTAACCTCGACTCGAAAAACGGCAAAGAAGTGATGGAACTCCTGACCGACCTCCACAAAGAAGGAACCACCATAGTGATGGTGACCCACTCGCAGCGCGATGCCGGCTATGCCGACAGAATCATCAATTTGTTTGATGGAAAGATTGTTGAGGACGTGCTGCAGGAGTTGTAGAAATCTTGGAAAAGTGTCAAAATATAGGCAAAAACACCTTGGAAAAGTGTAAAATTGTTATCTTTGCGCATTGAAAGTCAAATTGTTATGGCAAAAAGAATATATATCCTACTTGCACTTCTATTGATGATATGCGTCACAGCTTCTGCTTACGATTTTGAGGCAGTTTGTTCAACTGGGCAGACGCTTTACTATAACATCAATGACGATGGCATTTCCGTAACGGTTACTTATCCGTACTATGACGGGCAATACAGCTATTATTCCGGTTATGAAATGCCCCAAGGTGATTTGACGATACCTGATAGCGTTGCATACCAAAATAACATGTATGCTGTTACAGCAATAGGTCCTAATGCGTTTAAAAGTTGCTACACTTTAGGGGCAGTCACTCTACCGAACACGCTGATTGAAATAGGCGCACATGCATTCCATGGCACAAACACGAACGGATATGGACATCATCTCGTAATTCCCGATGCTGTGGTTTCTGTAGGCGACCAAGCTTTTTATAGTGTTTCCGTACATGAACTTACTATAGGAAAATCCGTGCAAAACATGGGATATCGGGCTTTCGATTGCAGTAATATGGAAATTATACATTACAATGCAACCAATTGCAATGACTTGACTTCGGTAGCCATTGGTTCTGGAAGGAATATCAATACACTCACTATTGGTGAAAATGTGGAATATATTCCAGCAAAGTTATTTTATTGTTTTGACAGACTTGCTTGCGATGTTGTCATTCCGAATTCTGTGATTAGCATAGGAGAACAGGCTTTTTTTGATGCCAATATTACGTCCGTGGTTATTGGAGATGGCGTCGTTGACATTGGAGCGTGGGCGTTTTACAATGCCCATTATCTAACAAGCCTCACATTGGGAACCGGCCTGAAAACTATACAAGAAAGCGCGTTTTTCGATTGTAATATTGAGGGCAAGTTGGAACTCCCGGATTCCCTTGAGGTTGTCGGCTATGCTGCTTTCTATGGTAACAATTTCACATCGGTACATATTGGACCTTGTGTCAGTTTATTAGATTCACAGGCGTTTATGAGTTTTGATTTACAATCGGTTGTCATTGAAGCGACGGTGCCACCACTTATCGGCGGGCATACCTTTGGCTATTATACAACCACTATTCATGTGCCATGTGCGTCACTTTGCGATTATCTCTCCATTCAATCATCCAATCAATATTGGGCTAATTATACAAACATCACGGCCATTTTTCCATATCAGATAACAGTAGAGAGTGCCAATGAGCAGATGGGGTACGCCTATGTCACCCAAGAGCCCGATTGTTGTAACATTAAGGCATGGGTCAGAGCATACCCAAGACCAGGTTTTGAGTTTGATTGCTGGAAGTTGGACGGTGTTATTGTTTCGACCGAAGAGATTTTTGGTATTAATGTGGCTGAGGATATGCAACTTGTGGCTTATTTCAAGGTTTATGACGGAATTGAAGAGGACTATAATAATAGTTCCAAATTAAAGGTTTATCCCAATCCTGCTAAGGATTTCGTGCGAATTGGAGGCATTGAACTCTTCGAAGTGCAGATTTATAATGCACTTGGTCAGCTGGTAAAGACGGTGCATGGGACGAATGAGATTGATGTAGAAGGATTGCCGCAAAGCGTTTATATGCTGCTTATAAGGGATGTTGAAGGGAGGAGATTTAAGACACGAATTCAAAAAGGTTGATTTATTTATTTTTAAATTATTTTTTTTAGGTAATTTTATTTTGGTAAAAAATATTTTTCTTATCTTTGCGCAAAAATATTGATTATTATGGTAGATAGTTTAAATCCGTTCGTTGTATCGGGCAAAATTCCGCAGGAATATTTTTGCGACAGAGTTGAAGAAGCGGCACAACTGGAAAAATCGCTCCGCAATCAACTGAATGTGGTGCTGACATCGTCGCGCCGTATCGGGAAAACAGCATTGGTAGATTTTGTCTTCGACAAGCCAGAAATCCGCGATAATTATATCACAATTTCGGTGGATATTCTTCATACAACCTCATTCCGTGAGTTTATTCTGACATTGGGCACCGCGGTTTTCGAAAGCGTGGCGACACGCAGCGTAAGACTTCGTAAACAATTTGTTACAATACTAAAATCGCTTAGCGCAAGTTTTGGATACGACCCTATTTTGAACGTTCCGACATTTGACGTGAGATTGGGTGATGTTCAAAATCCGGAATATACACTTGCTGAGATTTTCCATTATCTTGAATCAGTTAATAAACGATGCCTTGTCGTAATTGATGAATTTCAGCAGATTGTATATTATCCTGAAAAAAATGTAGAAGCCATACTTCGCACACATATTCAGAAATTGTCGAACGCAAACTTTGTCTTTTCAGGAAGCCGTCGCCGTATGATGGAAGAAATATTCTTTTCATCGAAACGGCCGTTTTACCAAAGTGCAAAAGCTTTAAGGCTTGAGCCGATTGATCATGATATCTATCTCGATTTTGCGACAAATAATTTCGAGAAATCTGGCAAACACATTACACCTGAAGCTTTTACACACGTTTATAATACGTTTTGGGCTGTTACTTTCTATATACAACGAATTATGAAGGACGCTTTTGCGGAAACTAGTGTTGGTGCTACATGTGATATCAATATGGTAAAACAACTCATTGAAGATTATATTGATGAGAACGACTCACGCCTTCGTGAACAACTATCTTTTATCACCGAGTCACAGAAAGAGCTTCTCTATGCGATTCATGCAGAGCAACATGTGCAAAGCATAACTTCATCAGAATTCAACAAAAAATATCGTCTTCGCTCACCGAGTTCAACGCAATCGGCTTCTATAAAGTTGCTGGAATACGACATGATTACTCGTAAAGAGAAGATATATTCCATTTCCGACCCATTATTTAACTTATGGCTTGACAGGAAAAATGTATAGATTATGCCCAAACTAAAATCAAAAATATTAGTTGTTGACGACAATGCCGGAATCCGTTCGGCGTTGAAGATTCTGCTGCCGACGAGATTCTCGGATGTGGAGCTCATTGCGACGCCCAAGGCGCTCATCAGCACGATGCAGACGTTTAAGCCCGATGTGGTGCTGCTCGACATGAACTTCGAGGCCGACATCAACACCGGCAATGAAGGACTGTTTTGGCTTGCGGAGCTGAAGAAACGCTTTCAGGATGTGGAAGTGGTGCTTTTCACCGCCTACGCCGATATCGCACTCGCCGTGGAAGGCATGAAACGCGGAGCATTCGACTTTGTGGTGAAACCATGGGATAACGCCAAACTCCTAGCCATTCTTGAAGAGGCATCGAAGAAACACCGCCATGTGGCATCAGATGATGTGGAACAGGATAAGCCGCAGATGATTTGGGGCAACAGCGAAGCGATGCAGAACCTCCGTCACATGGTTGAGAAGATTGCGCCTACCGAGGCTTCTGTGCTTATCACAGGCGAGAACGGAACAGGAAAAGACGTGCTTGCCAACGAGATTCACAGGCTGTCGCAACGCTCTGGAAAACAGATGGTTAGCGTTGACATCGGTGCCATTACCGAGACTCTTTTTGAAAGCGAGATGTTCGGTCATGTGAAAGGCGCGTTTACCGATGCCCATGCCGACCATATAGGAAAGTTTGAGCAAGCCAACGGAACGACGCTTTTCCTCGATGAAATCGGTAACATTCCGCTGAGCGAGCAGGCTAAGCTGCTGCGAGTACTTCAAAACCGCAGCGTCAACAGGGTTGGCGACACGAAAACCATCCCTATCGATATCCGTTTGATTTGCGCAACCAATATGAATCTTGCCGAGATGGTGAAACAAGGCCGTTTCCGTGAAGATTTGTATTACCGCATCAATACGGTGCCGCTACATCTGCCGCCATTGCGCGAACGGCAGGACGAAATCGTCACGTTGGCAATGCTTTTCGTTGAGAGATATGCTGAGAAATATCACCGTCAGGCTAAAGGGTTGTCAGATGACGCGAAGACTTTGCTTTTGAACTGCAAATGGAGCGGCAACATCCGCGAGCTGCAGGGATACATTGAGAAAGCCGTCATCATGTCGGACAATGAGATTATCGGGAAAGACGACTTGCAAATCAATGATTCACAATTGATTGATGTGCAAAACAAGACTCAGAGCCAGACTCTCGACGATGCTGAGGAACAAGTGATTCGCAATGCGATGAAGAAATATAACGGCAACCTCTCACTTGTGGCTAAAGCATTGAATATCAGTCGCCCGACATTGTATAACCGCCTCAAGAAATACGGAATATGAGTGTGTGGCTGTGGATATTGATAGTGGTTGTTGCAGTGGCGCTTACTGCAGTGGTTACTACGTGGCTCGTAAGGAAGCAGGACACCCGAAAGGTGTCGTTTATGATGGACTCGCTCGAAGACGGCGAGATGAATTTCCGTTTCCGTGACAACTCGAATCTAAACCGAGCCTTGAATCGTATCCGTGGCATCTTTACAAGGCGCACTGCAGTTGATGAGGCCGCTTCGTGGAGCAAACTGTTTCGCGTGATGACGCACGAAATCATGAACACAGTGGCGCCAATCGCCTCGCTGAGTGACGCATTGTCGAAAGACGACAGTCTGGACGTTAAAGCCGGACTGGAAACGATATCATCATCTTCAAAAGACCTGATAAGATTTGTGGAGTCGTACCGCAGCATGATGAAACAGGCTCCACCGGTTAGAAAAGCTGTGATGGTCGATGAAATGATGGAGCGCGTTTTAAACTTGAATAAAACACGTTTGAGAGAGCAGGGAGTTACGATTTCATATACTCAAAAAACGCCTGATTTGCTAATCTATATCGACGAAAGCCAGATTATGCAGGTGCTTAACAATCTGATAAAGAATGCTGTGCAAGCCGAAGCGAACTCAATCCGCATCACCGCGGAATTGAATTCTGAAGACCGCACCGTCATCAGCGTGACGAACAATGGCAAGCCTGTGCCGCTTCGCCAGCAGGAAGAGATTTTCGTGCCGTTCTACACCACCAAGCCCAATGGCACCGGCATAGGACTGAGCCTCTCGAGACAGATAATGACCAGACATAATGGAAACCTGGCATTAGTGCAAAGCGACAGAAATATGACTACGTTTGCTTTGATTTTCTAAAGGTCTATTTACATTTTTGAATAACTATCATGAGCCAGGTGTTTTATTTGGCCTGTGGTGCAGAATTTGCGGATGTATTTCTCGGCGGTTTTGGGTGCGATGTGAAGTCGTTCAGCGATGGAGAGATAGGTGCGACGGTTGAATTCACTGGGGAGGCTATTGAAGAAGGTTTGACAGAGAACGGTGACGGTGCCACGAGTGGCGTTGGAGTCGGTGGATGGGAGTGCCGGAGAGCAGAGCCGACAGGCGCGGCTTTGTTAGCTCGACAAATTCACGGTCTTTGCGCCTGGTGTAAGATATCATTTCATGATGGAAGGCTTTGCGGAAGCCATCAGAAAAGTTGCCATAATAAAAGAATTTTAAAGTCAACGCAAAGATACGAAAAATTCTTGAAACTACCAAGAAAAACAAGCACTTTTTTCAAAAAAAATTGGCGTTTTTATTCATGTTTTTGGCGTGATAGTATTGGTTTTTGGCGTGCTAACTGCAAAAATTGAGAATACAAGTTCGCCTAAAGAAATCGAGTTTTGGAATTTGGTGCAATCGGAAGGTTTAATGTTTATTGGGAATGCGAGGAATTACTGGGAATTGCAGAGGGGTAGCGTTGCAGAGGAGGCTACCCCAGCCAGGTCACACAAATTTAAGCCTTAAATGACTGAATATCAGTGGTTTAAGGCTTTTTTAGTTGGTAAAATTGACCAGTTTTTGGCGTGCTAAACGCGATTTTTGGCGTGATAATTTTCATTTTTGGCGTGCTAGCTTTTTTGCGTGTTAGTTAGTGTGGACAACTGACTATAAGTGACAGCAAATGAAATGGATTTGGAAATTTGGTTGCAAAAAAATATTTCACATATTTTTTATTTCGTAAGAAATGCTATGATTTGAAGTTAGGGCTCGGTTGCAATGATAGATACCCCAGGCGGGTCACAAAGAAAATGGCTCTAAAGTAGTGGATATCAGTACTTTAGAGCTTTTTTATTGGGTAAAATTAATATAATCTCTCGTTTTGTCTCACCGTTTCCTGTATTGCATCGGAATGGCCTGTCAATGCTGCAAAAGGAGCGAATTGTGCCGCGCGGTTCATCATGCTCATCTGCGGATGCCTTTTCGAAACATGATGCGGCAGGTTTATGATATCGTCGTAGTTGTCGGTCATGCTTTGTGTCCTCCTATCTGTCGGTTGCGGTCTTTAGCGGTTGAACCTTCCTCAAAGTTCAAGCCTTTAAGTATGGCGTTTTTCCCGAATTTCTCTTTTATTTCAAGCAAAGCTTCTTGCATCTTGCGTTCTTTTGCCAGCGATTTAACTTTCTTTTCATCCAGTTTGGCTTTCTTCTCGTAATCGGTGAAGAGGTCAAGCTGCTCTGGTTTTGTATTTTTACCGGCATTTTCTTCGTTTATCACACGATTGACAGTGATGTTTATATGGCGAACCAGCAACTTGGGATCTACTATCTCGGCAAACAAATCGGCTGTAGCTCGGATAATTTCCTTTGTGGAAGAGGTGTAGCTGTCAAAATTTGCTGTGCCATGAGCGTGTTTAGGCACCTGACGACCATAGTAGTCGGTGGTGACAGGTCCTGTGTATCTCTTGTTCGGATTGGAAAGATTCTCAGCGTCGTAGCCAATCGTCAGCACTATCTGGTTGGTTACAAGATGATGCTTCACAAGGTTCATCGACATCTCATCAGCCATCTCCAAAACAACAACCCTGGCTTTCTTATAATCATAACCGGTTGAAAGCACTTGTCCGCTGCTGAGTGAGTTGGTCTCAGGCTTGTAGGCTTTCACTTCTTTCATGGTGACAGGCTCCCAACCCCAGGCATGATCGATGAGAAGTTCGGCGTTTACTCCAAAAAGGCGATACAGCAGTTCTTCGTTTTCTATCGAGCAACGCGCAATCTTTCCCATGGTGTCGATGCCGTATTGTTCCAGTCGCGCCGCAATTCCCCTCCCTATTCTCCAGAAGCTCGTCAGCGGCTTATGATTCCAGAGCTTCTGACGATACGACATTTCATCTAGTTCGGCTATCCTGACGCCGTCTTTGTCGGCAGGAATGTGTTTTGCGACAATATCCATAGCCACCTTGCAAAGATACATGTTGGTTCCTATGCCAGCTGTCGCAGTGATTCCAGTTTCGTTCAGCACGTCACAAACCATCCGTAGCGCGAGTTCATGCGCGGTGGTTTTATATGTCTTCAGGTAATCGGTCGCATCTATAAAAACCTCATCTATCGAGTAAGAATAAATATCTTCAGGCGCGACATACTTCAGATAAACCTGATAAATCCTGGTGCTGTATTCAATGTAGTAGGCCATCCGTGGAGGCGCTACAATATAGCTCAGATGCAGATTAGGATTGGCACGGTTTACTTCTGCCACTTTCTGCACCACCTCAAAAAGACGCGGGCGGCCGCCTATGCCGTATGATTTCAGTGAAGGCGAAACAGCAAGACATATTGTTTTCTCGGTACGGCTTTCATCGGCAACGACAAGATTCGTAGTCAAGGGATCAAGTCCTCGTTCCACACATTCAACCGATGCATAAAACGACTTGAGGTCGATGGCTATGTACGTCCGCTGTTTCATTGTGGTACTATCCAAACACCTTTTTCATTCTCTTCATGGCTTCTTCAACCACGCTTCGCGGACACGCCAAATTGATTCTCAGACACTCAGGACGGCCAAACTCCTTACCGTTGTTCAGACCCAAGCCGGCTTCGAAAATCATTTTATCGTTAAGTGCTTTATTATCAAGACCATAAGCTGAGAAATCAAGCCAAAGCATGTAGGTAGCCTCAGCCTTGTGAACGCGTATCTTAGGAAGATTCTTGCCGATAAAATCGACAACATAATCGATATTAACTTTTATATATTGCAGCAACAGTTGCAGCCACTCCTCCCCTTGCTCCATCGCGGTTTTTGTCGCAACCTTGCCAAATATATTACCAAGATTTATCTCTGTACTATCTACAAAATCAACGTATTTCTTACGAAGCTCGTCGTTTGGAACGATAATCGTTGAAGTTGCCATTCCAGCGAGGTTGAATGTCTTACTTGCAGCGTGCGCTGTTATGCTGTGTTGTTCAAACTCCTTGCAAACACTGGCAAAAGGTACATGCTTGAAACCCGGCAGCACCAAATCGCAATGAATCTCGTCGGAAAACACCAAAACATTGTTTCTCATGCAGATATCACCGAGTCTCTTCAACTCTTCACGTGTCCAACATCTTCCAACTGGATTATGAGGATTGCTGAGAATCAACATCTTAGCAGTCTTCGCCTGCTTCTCCAAAAGTTCATAATCCATTATGAAACCGTCGTCGGTGTCAATCAGATTGTTGAGCACAAGTTTGCGGTTGTGGCTCTCCACAGCGTGGAAAAACGGCGGGTAGACGGGCGGCTGGATGATAATCTCATCACCTTCGTCGGTGAGTCCCATCACGGCCATGTTGAATGCCGCTACGACACCCGGAGTGTAGGTCATCCATTCTGTTTTCAAATCCCAATGATGACGACGGCGAATCCAGTTGGCAATAGCCTCAAAATAAGCGTCTTCACGGAAAGTGTAGCCATAAACATCATATTTCGCTCTTTCGATGACAGCCTCCCTGATGAAGTCAGGAGTACGGAAATCCATGTCGGCAACCCACATCGGAATCACGTCAGGATTACCGAACACCTTGTCTCTCAAGTCATATTTGACACTCTCCGTGCCGACACGATTTATTTTTTCATCAAAATTGTATTTCATATTTAACGTTTTGTTTATTTTTTGGCAAAATTGACATTAATTTCAATACAAATTACAGTTTTTTTCAAAAAAAATTATACTTTTGCAGCACAAAGGAATTTTCATGAAAAAAATATACTTAATACTTATATTACTCATTGTTTCATCCTTGAAATTGTCGGCACAATCGGGCATTTACGGCGTTATCAAGGACAACGACAGCGGTGAATTGCTAATCGAGGCGGCCATTTACATCGACTCGCTTCAGACAGGCACCACCACAAACTACAACGGCTATTACGATTTGCCTCTCAATCCAGGCAAATACAAAATACGTTTCTCTTATTTAGGATACACCACCCTCGAGAAGACAGTTATTGTCGACAACTCCCGTAAACGATTGAATATCAATCTAAAAATGGAGTCTCAGGTGCTCGACAAAGTAGTGGTGACAAGTCAGAAGAAAGACGCCAACGTGCGTGAGCTGGCCATGAGTGTGCAGAAGCTGGAGATGGTGAAAATCAGGAAGATACCTGCATTGATGGGCGAAGTCGACGTCATCAAGGCGATACAGCTGTTGCCTGGTGTCATGGCGGCATCCGAGGGCTCATCGGGCTTCAGCGTGCGCGGCGGCTCTCCCGACCAGAACCTCATCATCTTGGACGACGCGCCAGTGTACAACGCCTCGCACTTCCTAGGCTTCTTCTCAGTCTTCAACAACGACGTGGTGAAAGACGCCACATTATACAAAGGCGACATACCGGCAAGCTACGACAGCCGACTCTCTTCTGTATTGGATATCAACACTTTAGACGAAGTCCCTGATCGTTTCACCATGACGGGAGGCATTGGAATACTCACCAGCCGCCTGATGGTCAACATGCCGTTCAACAAGCAGCGCACCTCAGTGATGCTCGCCGGACGTGTGACATACGGCGGACTCATCACACCTTATATTATCAACAAGCTCAAGGACACACGTATTTATTTTTACGACCTTAACGGCAAAATCACCCATGTCTTCAACAAAAACAACCGGCTTTACATCTCGGCATACAACGGTTACGACAGAGTCAGAATAAAAAAACTCATGGGCATCGGCTATGGAAACACCACAGCCACAGTGCGTTGGAACCATATCTTCAACCCAAAACTGACATCGAACCTGGCATTTGTCTACACAAAATACAGATATATCATCGATGTTGAGATGAAGCCTTACGACTTCAGCATCAAAGCAGGAATCAAGGATTACACAGCGAAATACTACTTTACCTGGCTGATGACCGACAAGATAACCTCAAAGTTCGGAGTTACAGCCACTTTCCACCGCTACAGCCAAGGCGAACTCGACGACAAAACCGGCGTTGTGGCGCAATATATGTCGGTGAATCCCGACGAAAAAGTTTACCGCGACGCTTTGGAATACGCTTTGTTTTATGTACACGACCACAACATAACTCCTTTTCTATCAATAAGATACGGACTTCGTCTCTCGATATATCAGAATATAGGAAAAGAAACTTTATACCTCTTCGACAACAATTATAAGTTTTATGATTCGATAAATTATGGTGTCGGAGAGATTTTCAACACCGAGGTAAACCTCGAGCCTCGTCTCGCTATGATGTATCGTTTAAGTGCGAAATCATCTGTAAAGGCTTCATATTCAAGGACTGTGCAATATGCTCAGATTGCCACCAACGCCACTGGCGGCCTGCCTTTCGATATGTGGTTTCCAACCAATCCGAACATCAGGCCGCAGAAATGCGACCAGTTTGCCATCGGTTATTTCCGCAACTTCCGTGGCAACGACATCGAGACATCAGGTGAGATATTCTACAAAAACCTCACCGATGTCATTGATTTTGTCGACGACGCGTTCTTCTATGGCAACGTGTTGGTTGACGGCGAGGTGCGTGTGGGAAAAGGACGTTCCTACGGTGCCGAATTTATTATAAGGAAAAACTACGGCAAGCTAACAGGCTGGATTTCATACACTTACAGCAGATCGTTCCGCACTGTCAAAGGCATCAGCCACGACAAGGAATACCGTTCGCCTTACGACCGTCCGCATTGCATCAGCATTGTTTTAAACTATGAAGTCAACGATAAGGTTGACGTCTCGGCCAACTGGATCTACAACACCGGTCAGCCGATAACCTATCCTTACGGAAAATACACCGACCACGGCTCAACATACGCCGTTTACAACGGTTACCGTAACCAGAGCCGTTATCCCGATTATCACCGTCTCGACGTTTCGGTCACATGGAAAGGCAAGCAGCACGAGCGTTGGCAAGGCGAATGGAACCTCTCGGTTTACAACGTTTACGGCCGTCACAACGCCTGGGCTGTAACTTTCAAACCAACCGAACATCAGGGATTGGAAACGGAAAAGATTTATCTTTTCTCTGTAATTCCTTCATTATCATATAATTTTAAGTTTTAAGCCATGAAGAAACACCTTATTATAATATTAGCGTTGATTTGTTTTTCGGCTTGCACCGAGAAGATGCAGATCGACACACCTGATGGCGAGCAGCTTGTGGGCATAAGTGGCTCTATTACAGACGAATACAAGCAGCACGAGATCATCATCAGCCGCACCATGCCTTTCTACGGAGGCGAGCCTGCCATGATTTCAAACGCCACCGTTTTTGTTATCGACAACGGCCTCGACACCATCTGGTTCGAGGAATCCGACAGAAACGGCTATTACCTCTCACATGAGGCATTTGCAGGCGAGCCGCATCACAAATATTACCTATCGGTCGACTTCTCCGACAACAGCGGGCATCATCATTTCTACTCACAGTCGACTATGCGCGAGAATGTTGAAGCTGTTGACTCGATAAAGATTAAACCTTGGGTTTTCAATGATTTAGAGGTAAAAGATTATCTCGGCGTTTATCCTTATTTCCAAACTAACGACGATCCGAAAACGTTTTATATGGCAAGAGTCAGGATCAACAACGAAGATGTTGGCGGCGACACCTTGACAAAATGTGAGCTTTTTGAAGCCATGGGATACGCCGGCATTTATTTCAACGGTGCATACATGGTCTCCATTGGCGGTGAGTTCCCGATCTACGGCTTAAACCAAAAAGACAGCTTGGAGGTGGTTCATAGAGGCGACACTGTGACGATGGATTTATGGTCAATTCCGCGCGGTTACGCAGGTTACATCTCCGACATCGCGATGAGCACAGGCAGCAATCCTATGATGGGAACGCCGTCAAATGTCAGCACAAACATCTATCCTGAAGGCGAGGCTGTCGGCTATTTTCATGCGTCATCGCTACGGCAGTGCTCTGTAATTTATTGATTTATAATTTATTATAACACAAATAATTTTTTTAATAATTTTTGTTGCAGGATGCGGAAAAAATCGTAATTTTGCAGCGCAAAAATCCTTGGGGGAGTCGCATAGCGGCAATTGCAACAGACTGTAAATCTGTCCTCGGATGAGTTCGGTGGTTCGAGTCCACCCTCCCCCACAAGCCGCGCAACAAAAAAATAGAATTTTTTGTTGAAGGTATTAAAAAAAGCTGTATTTTTGCAGCGCAATGGACTAGTAGCTCAATTGGATAGAGTCCCTGACTACGGATCAGGCGGTTGTGGGTTCGACTCCCGCCTAGTTCACAAAAAAGCTGACAGAGATGTCAGCTTTTTTTGTATATTTGCAACCGAAATTTCATCAATTATGAAAAAAATCAACCTCACATTCATCGGAATAATGTTGGCAATGGCCTTCATTTCGTGCAATAATCAATTAGAAGTAGCTGATTATCAAATAGTTCCATTACCAAAAGAAATCAATCTCACCGAACATAATCCGTTTATCTTTGATAGAAACACGGTTATAACATATTCTACAAAGCACTCGGAATTACAAAAAGAAGCCATCTTTTTGGCAGATTATCTGGATGAGATCATAGGTATGCGTCCGACGGTGAGATGCACCGACAATGAGATGATCAACGCCATCAATTTCAAGATAAAGCCAAAAACATTTGAAAACGACGAGGCTTATCAAATCATTGTAAATGAGAGCGTTATAGACATCTCAGCAGGTAGTTCGGCAGGTATTTTCTATGCCATACAGACCATAAGAAAAAGTCTTCCTGTCGGCGTTCGCGATGCAAACATAGCGTTCCCGTCGGGCGTGATCAACGATTATCCGCGCTTCGCCTACCGCGGCATGCACCTCGACGTGAGCCGTCATTTCTTCCCTATCGATTCAGTCAAGGTGTATATCGACGCTATGGCGCTACACAACGTAAACAAGTTTCACATGCATCTCACCGACGACCAAGGCTGGCGCATCGAGATCAAAGAATATCCGAAACTGACTGAAATCGGAGCATGGCGCTCAGGCACGCTGATTGGAAAAACCATGGCTTTCGACTCTATCCGACACGGTGGTTTTTATACTCAGGAAGAGCTGAAAGACCTTGTAAAATATGCTGCTGACCGACATATCACCATCATTCCTGAGATCGACCTTCCGGGACATATGCTGGCGGCTTTGGCATCGTATCCGGAGCTAGGTTGCACTGGAGGGCCTTACGAGGTTTGGAAACAATGGGGCGTTTCGGAAGATGTGATCTGCGCTGGCAACGAAGAAGCGATGCAATTCCTTGAGAATGTGTTACTTGAGGTGATGGAGATATTCCCGAGCGAGTATATCCACATCGGCGGCGACGAGGTTCCGCGCACACGTTGGAAGCAATGTCCGAAATGTCAGGCTAAGATCAAAGAGCTAGGCTTGAAAGACGATAAAAATCATTCAGCTGAAGATTATCTGCAGAGTTATGTGATGTCGAGAATGGAGCAATTCATTGAAGATCATGGGCGTCACATCATCGGATGGGACGAGATGCTCGACGGTGAGCTGGCACCAAACGCCACAGTGATGAGCTGGCGAGGCAGTTCAGGAGGATTCAAGGCCGCGAAAATGCACCATAACGTCATCATGACGCCTAACGACTATCTCTATTTCGATTATTATCAATCACTTGACAGCGAAAGCGAGCCTCTCGCCGGCGGCGGCTACAACTCGGTGAAAAAAGTTTATTCGCTTGAGCCGATTCCCGACAGCCTGACCGAAGAGGAGGAAAAATATATTTTAGGTCCGCAAGCCAACATCTGGACAGAATATACCAGCGAGTTTAACGTGTTGTTATACAGGATGTTACCTCGTATCGGAGCACTCGCTGAAGTGCAGTGGTGCGACCCGCGACAGAAAAACTACGACGACTGGGTGAAACGTGAATATCGCCTCACGAAGCTTTACGACCTTTATAAATGGAACTATGCGACGCATATCTTCGACATCGATGTAAAGATTGTGCCAAACGTGAAAGAAGGCGTCATCGAGGTAAGCATGTCGAAGCAAGTCGACGGAGAAATAATGTATTCCATTGACGGTCAAGACGATACAAATTATACAGAGCCACTGAAGATCACTCAAAACTGCCATCTCGAGTGTTATGTTTTGCGTCCTGACGGCACCAAGGGGCGTGCCTACACGACCGATTTCGACTTCAACAAAGCCTCGATGAAGCCGATAACGCTGAAAAATCAGCCGAATAAAGAATATGCTTACGATGGTGCCGAAGTGTTGATCGACGGCTTAAGAGGAGGCACCAACTACCGCAGCGGCCGTTGGATAGGCTGGTTTGGCAAGAAAATGGACGCCACCATCGACATGCTGGAGCCGACGGAGATCAGCGAGGTGAGATTCAACCTGCTTGTCAACATGAAAGACTGGATTTTCAACGCGAGATCGGTCAAGGTGCTTGTGTCGGACGATGAAATGAATTTTAAAGAGGTATGCAGCAAGAATTTCGATCTGATGCCTACCGACTACAGCGACAGCTTCTACCCTGTTGAAATCAGCTTTTCACCAGTAATTACTCGTTATGTAGAGATTATAGCCGAGCCGTTCGACTGTCCGAAGGGACATTCAGGCTACGGTTATCCGGCATGGATTTTCGTTGATGAGATAGAGGTCAGATAAACTATCTGGATTTTCTGACACCAAGCAAACAACACAGCATCGAGCCGAGCAACCCAACGTAGATTGAATCGACAGGCAAAGATACAATTTCTCCGAAAATAAGGCATGCTGTTCCGAAAATAATCGATAAGAAAATCCATTTCGGCTTGAAACGGCCTGGGAAAAACAGCGCCAAGGTAAGTGGCACGAAGGTCGCTGTTGTGCGCAATCCCATCGACAAGAACCCGAGGTCGTTGATGTAACGTCCTGAGAATGATGCCGCTACTATGACTGCAACGAGTTGAATGCCTACGATAGTCATGCGCGAAATCAGGAGTTTGTTGTTCGGTTTGAACACGTCTTTCACCAAAATCGTGGAAGCGCCAAGAGTGAGGCCCGAGCCGCCTATGATGATGGTTATCAACAAGGTGCCGAGCACTATTCCACCGAGGAAATTCGGCATGTGGTTGGTGACGAACATTGGGAATGCCTGTGCCGAGCTGCGCATCACGCCTAGGCCTTCGGGGATGTCTTTCCCGATGAATGTCAATGCGTTAAGCTCATCAACAGTGATATAATGAGCGCGCATATACATACCCACCATCACGCAGGCGAAGCCTATCGGAATGGAAATAATTGCCGAAATCAAAGCACCTTTGCGCGCCACGCTGTCGGCACGACCTGCCCAGATCGCCTGAGCGTATGTCTGGGTCGACAGTACGCCTAGGATGACCGACAGGCATGATCCCACGTCTTTTGAGACGCCGCGCGCAAACAGATTCTGATATTTATGGTTCACATCTTGCACGGTGTTTAGTCCGTCAACCGATTGAATGTCAGTGTTTAACAAGATATGATTTATAGTTTCCATCAAGCCGGAGTAGCCTTTTGAGAGGACAAGCACTATGACACCGGCCGCCAATGCGGAGAGACATAACAATATGATTTTGACCACGCCGCCTATGCCAGCGCTCCACAAGCCGCCGAAGACGACGTAAAGCGTCATAATTATTGCCGAAAGGATTGCGCAAGTCCAAAACGGGATATTGAAAAGCGTCATCAGCAAGGCTGAAGCCGACAAAACCTGGGCGATGATGCTGATGAACATGCCAAGCGAGCATAAAACAGAGCCCGTCATCTCTGCTTTACGGCCGTATTCTTTGCGGACTATTTCAAGCAACGTGGTGCTTCCGCTGCGCCGTAATGGAACCACGTAACCTATTGCCAGAGCCACGCAGCCGAGTGCCATTCCCATGGTGAACCACCAAGCCGAGATGCCGAAGCTGAAGGCGAGCTGCGCCGTTCCAACAGTCGACTGTCCGCCGACAAGCGTCCCGATGATAGTTCCTGCCACAACCCATGTGCCTGCACGTCCGCCGCCAGTATTGAAGTCGCTCTCGTTTTTCACCCGCCTGACCGACAAAATACCAACCACTTCTATCAAAAGGATAGATAAAACGAGGCCTAAAATATGGTAAAAAGAAATCGCCATTTTCAATTTGAAAAACTGTGCAAAAATAGTAAAAAGACTTTAGACATTAGACCCCAGACTTTAGATTTTTATTATTTTCGATAGTCATAACAGGTGAACAATGATAGACAAACCATAGACAGGTATATTTTTATTACATTGATTATCAATTATTTAAAATTTAAGATAATAGACAAACGATAGACAAAGCGTGTTTTTGACTTGACAATTTGTTTTTTATAAAAATTTTTGTTATATCTTTGCAACGAAAATATTTAAAACGACTATGCGAATTGTAAAAAGCTATATTTTTTTCTTGTTTGTTGTCATGACAATGGTTTTTGTCTCATGCGGGCACAAATCAAAGCATGATGAGACGCTTGCTTTATATAATAAAGGTGTTGAACTTCGGAATGCAAAACAAAACGAAGACGCCGCCAAGTGTTTCAACGAGGCGCTTATCCTTGTAAATGATGATGAATTGAAAGCCAATCTTGAAGACCGGCTTGGTGAAATCTATTGGCTGCAGGGACTTTTTGACGAAGCTCTGGCATTGCATTTGGATGCCTCTACCCTTTTCCGCCAGCTTTCAGATTCCGTTGCACTGATGAAATCGCTGCGAAACGCCGGCCATGCTGCGGCAGCGTTGAAAAAGACAGATGAGGCAGAGGATTACTATAACGAATCTTTTGACATTGCTAAATCATTGAATGACAATAATTTTACAAATGAGATAAGTCTTGATTTGGGAAGAGACATCTACATTGAGCTTGGCGATTATGAAAAGGCTATTTCTATTGTAAATCAAGCACTTGAGAATGGTGCTGAACCCTATCAATGCCATCTGCTGCTCGGGTTGGCGTATTATTATCTTGAAAATGACAATGAGGCGATAAAACATCTCAACGAGGCGGTTAAAAGTGATAAAGCCGGATTGAGGATGTCGGCATACCAGACCTTGTATTACATCTACCAATTACGTGATGATTATCAGAAATCGCTTGAGTATCATGAACTTTACCATGATAATATGATTCAAACGCAAACCGAGCATCACAGCAAGGAACTGCAAGGCATCAAAAGCGATTACGAGCTAAAAATGCAGGAAAACGCATTGAAGGCGAAGCAGAGAACAAGATTGACAATTATGTTTGGAGTTCTCGGAGTGCTTGGAATTGCGTTGATTATCACTATTATTCTGCTTCGTCAGAGAATTCTGAGATCTCAATTAGAAAAAGAAAAAACCAAAAACCAGTTTGAACTCGCTTTGAAGAAAAATAAGGTTTATGTCACCGCCCTCGCATTGTCGGAGCAAATCACCAAAAGCAGTCTCGATTTCCAACTTGACGACGACTCATGGGATGATTTTATGAATCTTATCAATTTGATTTACAACGACTTCAACAACAAACTTTTGACAAAATACCCTTCATTGACACAAGAAGACTTGCACATCTGCTGTCTGACGAGACTGGGATTTAATAACCAAGTCATCGCAATTTTGATGAACCAGCAGACTAGCTCATACGCGCGGCGAAAATCTCGAATAAAACAGGAGAAAATGAACGGAATCGAAGATGAAAGGAGTTTTGAAGAAATAATAGAAGAGATTTAAAATTTAATCATATGAAAAAGTATTTAATAATTATTCTATCGTTATCATTGATAACCTTTGCCAGTTGCAAGAAAAAAGATATCAGCAATGATTCAGGTGGTAGTTTCACTAATTGTAGTCCTCTTTGCTTTACCGCTGTAGACGACTGGGCCAAGATAGAAATCATTTGGTTGAATGAAGTGAGTGCAAGTTATGCAAATCTTGATTTTGAATACAGTTACGATAAAACGAATTGGAATGAGCTCAAAATCGATGAAACCAGAATAGTATTGAAAAACAAAGGTGATAAGGTTTATTTCAGAGGTGATAATCCATCTGGATTAAACACAAAAAAAGATATAAGCATTAAGCTTTGGGATATTGGAGTTCGTTTTTATACGGTCAATAAAGTCGCGGTCAGTGGCAATATCATGTCATTGATTGACCCCACTTGTAAAAGGAAAAGTGTCCCGGACTATTGTTTTATGAAACTGTTTGAATATACATCAATAACAACAGCTCCTGAGCTGCCTGCAACTGAACTTGGCGAACGATGTTATGAAGAAATGTTTTATTACTGCCAAGATTTAGAAGTTGCTCCAGAGCTACCTGCAACCGCACTGGCTAACGGTTGCTATGGCGGTATGTTTTTGTATTGCCAAAGTCTGACAGAAGCTCCAAAACTACCGGCTACGACTATGGTTTACGCTTGTTATGCTTCAATGTTTATGGATTGCTCAAGTCTAACAACACCTCCTGAATTGCCTGCAACGACTTTAGCTCCAAGTTGCTATGCTTATATGTTTACCGGCTGTACAGGCCTCACAGAAGCGCCCGAGCTGCCTGCAACGACACTGGCTCCAAGATGCTATTACACTATGTTTGCACGCTGCAGTAATCTGACATCAGCACCCGTATTGCAAGCGACAAATTTAGCTGAAGAATGCTATGACGGAATGTTTAAAGATTGCACCAGTCTCGTGACAGCTTCCGAATTGCCTGCCACCAATTTGGTAAAAAGTTGTTATGGCAGAATGTTTGCAGGATGTTCCAACCTCACTACGGCACCAGAACTTCCCGCCACCACATTAGCCGAAAGCTGTTATTATCAGATGTTTATATCATGTGAACGACTAAACACCATTAGGGTTAATTTTACCGAATGGAGTAATGTGACATCATATTGGGTTGAGGGCGTACCTTACGGTGGCACATTTTACTGCCCTAGTGCGTTACCACAGGAGTTTGGATATAAAAGAATACCTACCGGCTGGTATGTTGTTACATTTTAATATGACTCAAGTATGAAAAAATTGCTATTAACAATATTGTTTTGGGCTTTGGCAGGAATCACAGCATTAAACGCCCAGGATTTCACCGTCGGACCATTTGATTTTATAGTCAACGAAGACAGCGTTTCGGTAACCGTTGCCGGTCATATCGACTGTAACGGCTCTTGGGTGGGATTCGATATTCCCGAAACAGTTACATACGATGGCATAGATTATACTGTAACCGCTATTGGAGACGGCGCTTTTTTCAATTGTGTCAGGACGACTGGTCCCTTGACGCTTCCTAATACCATAACTTACATCGGTGATTACGCATTCGCTTTCTGTTATGGACTTACAGGCGATTTGACCATACCTAATTCAGTGACTTATATTGGTGAGCGTGCATTTTACCTTAATGGTTATAATGGCAATTTGACTATCGGTAATTCTGTCATCACAATTGGCGAACAGGCTTTTGCGGGATGCTCCGGATTGACAGGCTCGCTCAACATCCCAAATTCAGTTACAACTATAGGGAAATATGCGTTTGCCAATTGCAGCGGTTTGACAGGCTCCTTAAGCATTTCAAATTCTCTCCTTTCAATTAGTGATGGCACCTTTAAAACCTGTAGTGGTTTGACAGGTCCTTTGAATATTCCATATTCCATATATAAAATCGGCGAAGAAGCTTTCGCTTACTGTTCAGGATTGAGTGGTGTTTTATATATTCACGACATGATTTACGACATTGGCGACCTTTCATTCACTGGATGCTCGGGATTTGAAGGAATTGTTGTGGATGCTGACAACCCTAATTATGATTCGAGAGACAATTGCAATGCCATCATAAAAACCAATGACAACATTTTGATATTCGGATGCGCCAATTCCACCATTCCAAATTCAGTTGTAAAAATAGGCGAAAAAGCATTTGACGGATGCTGGGGCCTAAAACACATTGAAATTGCAAATAGCGTAACTGAAATTGGCAACAATGCCTTTAACAATAGTGGCCTGTTATCAGTCCATCTATCAAGCTCTGTGAATCAAATATGGCACAATCCATTTACAAATTGCAGGTTTTTGGAAGAGATAGTTGTTGATTCACTTAATTCAGTTTATGACTCAAGAAACAACTGTAATGCAATAATTCATACTGAATTGAACAGATTGGAAGCAGGATGTAAAAACACTGTGTTTCCTGATAATATTACAACAATCGGCTATCAGTCTTTTTTAGGATGTACAGACATGACCGGCTCGTTGATAATTCCTGAATCCGTCACACTTATCGGTACATCCGCGTTTTCTAATTGTTCAGGTCTGGATGGAACTTTGTTTATCCCAAGTTCTGTAACAACGATTTCGAGTCAGGCATTTTATAAATGCAATGGATTTAAGAATGCCCTTTCTATGGCTGTAACGCCTCCTTCATGTGGAAGTGATGTTTTCACCGACTTCGGTTGCCACACACTTACAGTCCCTTGCGAAAGTTCAGAAGAATACGGAAACTGGGGTTGGTACCAGTATTTCGACACTATCGTTGAAGACTGCGCCACTTGGGAAGAATATCCGCTCATTGGCGACGAATGGTATTATGAAATCACAAACGAGAACGGCAGCGTCACCTATCAGTATCTCGAATGCGCCACCGACACAACAATCAACACATCCAGACCTAAAGTCATTGTAAAGAATAACACATTGTACGACAAAGGATTAAACATTGTCAAGACTCACGAATACGTTTACAGCGACAACGACGTTGTTTTTTGGTGGGACAAGCAATCGCAGAGCTACACTACACTTTATAATTTTAACGCAAATGTCGGCGACGAATGGACTATTAGCGTTGGCAATCAAAGCATTACGATGCATGTTGATGCAGTTAACTACACCGAATACAATGGTAACCTCTATCGAATAATGACCGTCAGCGATGAAAACGATATCTTTGGCGGCGATATCATCTGTGGCATCGGGCACACCAAGAGTTTCTTCCCCGAGAGATTGCTGTCGAAAAACAAAAGTTATCGTGTTGACGGCATGCGCTGCTATTGGGTTAACGGAGAGCCGATTATCCAGTTTGGCGATGTCGATTGCGATGAGATTTACGAGAAGCATCACAAAACGACGCCACAAAACAATGGCGAGGAGGAATGCTCAGTTTACCCTAATCCTGCTGGCGATAACATTATTCTCAATGTCAATCAGCCATCAGATTTCACCATCACCGACATCACTGGAAAAATTGTTATGCAAGGCGCGATTACGTCTAATAATCAACAGATTAACATTTCAGAATTATCATGCGGGATGTATTTCATAAAAACCGACGATTTATTGGAAAAATTCATTAAAAAATAATTATTTTTGCAAAAAAATCATGCCATGAAAAAATTTATATCAGCTTTGTTTTTAGTCGTGTTGGTTGTTTTCATCGTTATTTCATGCAAAAAAGAAACGAATAGCACCACTCCCACCCCTATCGACACCAGCAAAATCACTTTCGGCAACATCGAAGGGATGAACGTGGTGACGTTAGATTCTATTTATTTGACAAACCACACCTATGCCGGGTATTATTATACTGAAAATATTGATTTTGACGGCGATGGCATGGGAGATAATATTATTGGGTTTGAGATAATCGCCGGTGCTTGGGTTGGCTGTGGCAGTCACAACGTCGGAATTCTTGGAGAATCTTTCGAAAAAAAGACTTTTATCCATAATGACACATCGTATTATTCCCACGATGGAATTGTTGAGGCGACGTTTTCAGAAATATATTCCAATTGTGGGCAAATTGCCGACAACGATTCAGTCCTGATGACCAGTCAAGCTTTGAAAGTCACGGCTAATGATGAAGGCGCTCAGATGAGTGTCAACGACAATTTCGGATATGCCTCAATTTTCTACAATGACGCTGAGATATTTCAAGGCGATTTGTTTAGTGAAACATACCTTTATTCCAACGACACTGTTTACCAATACACTTTCAGGTATATCAACCATTGCAGCGCTTTTGCAACCGGGAAGCCTGAATATATAGGTTTTAAAGTCACCGAAGACGACCGCACCCGCTTGGGATGGGTTAAAGTAGAGCTTATTCCGTCGGATCTTCCGGATGATTACTACTTCAAGATTATTGAAGCTGCAATACAGAAATAAGACAAGATTTACAAGATAATTATCAGACAATACTAACAGGATTTACAAGATTTTGGACGACCAAAATGGCCGTCCAAAATTTTTATCCAAATATTGTTAATCTTGTAAATCCTGTCTAATATAAGACATCCTGTCTTAGTGCGTCTTATCCGGCCACTCCGGGATTGCCGGCGCTTCCGGCCAGTCTTTCATCTGTTCAAGGATTACCTCAATAGCCTTATCAAGCTGTGCATCAATGCCATTAAACTCGTCGTACGGGTTGTTGTCGATGACGATGTCAGGGTCAACGCCGTGGCCTTCGATAATCCAGTTGCCGTTTTGGTCGAACGGAGCGAACTCAGGACGGTTCAATGTGCCACCATCGATGAATGGAAGGCTTCCACGAATACCGACAACGCCGCCCCATGAGCGTGTACCGATGGTAGTGCCAAGTTTGTAGTGCTTAAACTGCCATGGGAACAAGTCGCCGTCGGATGCTGAATATTTGTTGAACAACAACACCTTAGGTCCGTTCATCATCTGGTTCGGCTTGATTTCAGCCGCGTTGCCGTTGCGTGTCACGGTCCACATCGAGGCTTCACGGCGCAGACGCTCGATAATCATAGGTGAGACGTTACCACCACCATTGCCGCGGTCGTCGATAATCAAAGCTTTCTTGGTGAGCTGAGGATAGAAATATTTCACAAACTCGTTCAAGCCCTCAGGACCCATATCCGGAATGTGGATATAGCCAACCTGTCCGTTGGTCGCTTTAGTAACTTTCTCAATGTTGTTTTGCACCATATTATAATAATAAAGCGAGTTTTCGCTTGCAATCGGTGTCACCACCACGTCACGTGCTCCGCTTTCCGACGCTTTAGTGTTCAAACTCAAGACTACAGCCTTGCCAGCTTTGTCGATGAGTGCTTCGTAGATGTTGTTCATGTCTTTTGTCGACACGCCGTCGATTGCCACGATAAAGTCGCCTTCTTTAGCGTTCACGCCCAGTTCGGTCAATGGTGATGTTGCAGCTTCGTTCCAGCTCTCCCCTTTCAAAATCCTCTTTATCTTGTAATATCCGCTGCCGTCGCGTTCAAGTTCCGCGCCAAGCAGACCGAGTGTGAGACGACGCACAGGGTTACGGTCGCCGCCACCAGTGTAGGCATGACCGATGTTAAGCTCGCCAATCATCTCGCCGATGAGATAGTTCACATCGTTGCGGTCGCCGCAATACGGAATCAAAACGGCATATTTATCGTGGATTGCCGGCCAGTCGTTGCCGTGCATGTTAGGCGCATAGAAGAAGTCGCGCATCTGACGCCACGCCTCGGTGTAGATTTGAGCCCATTCCTCATGCAGGTTGACCCATTTCTTCATATTTGAGAGGTCAATAGGATTATCGATGCCTTTCACTTCGCGTTTAGGTGCGTCAATAACTGCCATATTCCAACGCTTTCTGACGACCATCTTCTTGCCGTCTGGAGTCAGGTCGTAACCGCTGAAATCGCCGATTTTTGTCTCTTCTTTCCCATCCAAATCATAGTAATACAAGCCGCCGCCACGGTTGCCCCATTTCATGTAATAAAGTCCGTTTTCAACAACCTGAAGGTCGTAATAATTTGAGTTATTCAAGTCTGGCAACGGGATGATTCGGCTCGTAATACCCTCAAAATCAATCTTTATCGACTTATCGTCCTCTTTCTTTGAGTCTTTTTTCTTATCCTTGCCCTTGCCAGGTTTCTCATCTTTCGCATCGCCTTTTTCTATTGAGACTTCATCATTTTTTTTCAAAAATGGCGATGGAGTGTCTTTCTGCAAAGTGACCATGTAGATACGGCTCATCTCGCGATAGGCGTAATTCCATTCAACATTGCTGTATGTTGGATTAAAATCGCGTGCCGAGACGAAATACAGATATTTTCCGTTTTTGTCGAAAGTAGGATTTCCAGAGCTGAACCATGTGTCGGTAACGGCTTCAGTCTTCTGAGTGTCAACGTTATAGATGAAAATCTGGCTGAATTCCGACATCTTAGAATCACAGAAAGCAATCCATTTGCTGTCGGGCGACCAGGCATAATCGTCAATCTCACCTGCCTCGCTCTTCGCGATTTCTGTCACTTTCTTTGTGGCGACGTCAATCATCATCAGGCGGTTCATCTTATCGTACCAAGCTATTTTTTTGCTATCGGGCGACCATGAAAGCTCATATTTGTATGTCTCCGAAACCTTTTGAGGATCAGTGAGTTGAATAGCTTCTTCCTTGCCGTCCTGTTTCTGGATGTAAATCTCGTCGTTACCGGTGCGGTCGGAGATGTAAGCGATATATTCGCCATCAGGCGACCAAGCCACGTTACGGTCGTGAACACCGTCTGATTTTGTCAGATTGCGAGTAATTCCTGATTCTACAGGCAACGTCCAGACGTCACCGCGAGCGCCGATTGCGACACGTTTGCCATCAGGCGAGACGCTTCCCGATGTTATGAATTTCGACGCGTCGACATATTTCGTTCTCGTCGAGATGCCGTCGCCTATGATCTGCACCGGAATCTTATGAATTGAGTTGTCTTTCAGGCTCAGACGATACAGCTCGCCGCCGTTTTCATAAACGATGTCGTTGTCACCAAGCGAAGGATATTTCACATCGTAATAAGTGTAATCAGTAACCTTCGTAAGTGCCTTTGTTTTCAGGTCATAGCAGAAGATGTTCATCGTTCTGTCGCGGTCGGAGCAGAAATAAATCTTGTCGCCAGCCCACATCGGGAAGATATCCTGTGCGACGTTGTTTGTGATATTTGTGAGTTCTTTGGTGTTGAAGTCGAAGATCCAGACATCGTCGGCCATGCCGCCGCGATAATATTTCCAAGTGCGGAACTCGCGCATCACACGGTTAAACGCAATCTTTTGACCGTCAGGTGAATATGTTATCCAGCCACCTTCTTCGAATGGAAGCTGTTCGCCCAGTCCGCCGTTGATGTTGGCGACAAACAGCTGTCCGACGAAATCGTCCCAAGTGATTCTGCGTGAACGATATACGATATTTTCATTGTCTTTCCACGTCATCACGATGTTGTTCGGTCCCATGCGGTCAGAGAGGTCGTCACGGTCAAGGGTGGCGGTGTAAGTGACACGTTTAGGCTCCCCACCTTGCGCCGGCATCACATAAACCTCGGTGTTGCCGTCGTATTGACCTGTAAATGCGATGTTTTTCCCGTCAGGCGAGAATCTTGCGAAGATCTCGAATCCGTCAGGGTCGTTAGTCAGTTGGCGAGCCTCACCACCGTTGATGTCGACGGTGTAAAGGTCACCGGCATAGCTGAAGACCACCTGGTTTCCGTGAATAGCCGGAAAACGCAGCATCTTAGCCTCGTTCTGTGCCTGCAGCGACAAAGCGCCGAATGCAAGCAACATGCTGAAAATCAATAAGTTTTTCTTCATAGATTAAATATTTAATGGTTATAATTCTAATGATAATTGTTTATTGTTGTTTGAGATTTCTCCACTCCGCTTTGCTTCGGTCGAAATGACAGGTACCATTTCCACTTCAACAGCTTTAACCTCATCTCCTATATAAACGAGATAAGCCTTAATTTGCTGCATGGAATTCATCTGAATAATCGCACTCATGTAGTCACGCAGCTGATTGTAATACTTCTCATGCTCTTTTCCCGTCTTGTAATCAATTAGGATGACACCTTGTCGCGTCTCTGCATAGCGGTCAGGACGAATGATTCTGCCGTCGTAAGTGTGGATATCCATCTCGTTTTTCACCACAGCATCTTCTGCAAACGCTGGCTTAAGCTCAGGAATATCAATCACTTTGTGAAAAGTCTCGAGCAGTTTTGCAGCCTGTTCCTCATCGATAGTACCATCGTTGACATATGGTCGCAAAGCCTTTTCAGCGTCGTCAATCGTTTTGATTCGTGACAGAATCTGATGCACCAGCGCGCCCCATTCCTCAGGCATAAATGAACCTTTTTCAGCCCAAATCATGGTTGGATCAGGGTCAACTTTAAGTTTTTCGGACCAATCCAACGATTTTGGAGCCTCCTTGCCAGCCTCTAATTCCAATATGCCAACATTGTCCTTATTATCTTCTTTCTTGTTGATTTCCAATATGGTAGATACTAAATCGCCATAGTTATACGATGTCTTCTCCTCGCCTTCCTGAATATCAAATTCATTGTTTTTCACAAAATAATCGTCGAAGTCGGCGTCATCATTGTCAGACTTAACATGTTGAATATCAAGCTCATCAGCAAAGAAATCTGTGAAGAGATTATATCCGCCGGCAGGACATTTATCGTTAGTGTAAACGAACAACATGTTTTTGGCACGCGTCATCGCCACGTACATGATATCGAGAATGTCGAGCATCGTTTTGTCGTTTTCCTTGTCAACATAATGCTCGTACGACGTGCCTTTCAGTTTGTCTTTCGACAATTTCAGCAAGAACGCATCGAGATGCGGAATATCTTTAGTGTCTTGATTATCAGCGCATCGTATCCACAACTCGTTCTGTGTGAATCCGTGTCCCGAACTCAGACTCGTGTCGGCGTAAGGATATAAAACCACCTTGAATTCCAATCCTTTAGCCTTATGGATGGTCATGATATTGACACAGTCGAGGTCGCCGGTGATCTGCACCGCCAGCTTGTCTTTTTTCTTTTCCCAGAACTCCAGAAAATCGCCGATTCCAGCACTATGACGGCACTGCCATTCGTAAACGATGTTCATGAAATACTGCAGAAACACATCGGATAACACGTTGAAATTGTAGCTATTACAAATCTGGTTGCAGATATCGTACAAACCACCGGATTGTTCTGTTATTGAGACGTTCGGCTGTGCGTCTCTACAACCGATTTTCGCAGAATAGAATTCCACCGCTTTTTTCGTTACGGGATTTTTGTCGTCAGCCATCAGTTTCAGCGTGTTGACAATCAGCTGGACCTTGTCGGAGGTCTGCAACAACACCGATTCAGCCGACAACACCTCAATGCCGTTTTCGACCAGATAATTTGCGATGTCGGTGCCATCACTATTGGAACGAACCAAGACTGTAATATCTTTATAATCAATTTCTTGATTATGTAAATCTATAATTTGCTTTAAGATTGCTGATTTGACTTTTTCCTTGTATTCCGAGGTCTTCATCTCGCCATGGAACACCTCAACGGAGACAAAACCACCTTGTTTTTTGGTGTCGTAAATCTGTTCAGCGTCGTGATAAACGTCAGACAAATTCAAGAATTTTTCAGCATAACGGAAAAAGGTGTTGTTGAATTTTATCACGTTTTTCGACGAACGGTAGTTGGTGCCGAGCGACATTTTCAGCGCGGAATTCACAAACTGCGCCTCGCATCTTGCCCCAAATTCGCCTTCAGGTCGTTTGTAGATATTCGGAAGATTGATAATTTGCTCGACTTCGCCGCTGCGGAAACGGTAAATAGACTGTTTAGCGTCGCCGACAATCATGTTCATGTTGCCGAAAGCGAGGCTGTTTTCCATCAGAGGCAGGAAATTCTGCCATTGCAGCACCGAAGTGTCCTGAAACTCATCGATGAAATAATGCTTGTATTTCTCGCCGATTCTCTCGTAGATGAACGGCACCGAGCAGTCGCCCAAAATGTCGGAAATACGTTTGTTAAACTCAGAGATATGTACCTGTGACGTCTCCGTGATGTATTGGCGTATCAGCTCAAAAATATGGCTTCTCAGAACATACAGATACAGTTCTTTCTCAATGATTCCAAACACCAACTTCTTGGAATACAGCGACTTATATTTTGCAATCGCATCAGCATAAACATAAACGATATGGTTGCCTGCGACATGACTTTTTGCGTCGTTCCAGTTTTTCTCGCCACTTAAAATCCTCTCGATGGTCGCAGTCGTGACATCGCTTTTGCCTTCGAGCATCTTGCGTTTTACTGATGGCAAGCCGGTTTTTGCCTTGCCATTGTAATCCTTGTCGGAAATACCAAGACTCGTTTCTTCAGTTTCTATATTCTTGATAATCAAAGACAAAGCCTCATTCATCTTCTCATTTTCAGAATGAACGTATTTCTTTATCTCCTTGTATTGTTCTTCATCTATGTTGCTGAAATTCTTGTAGTTACCTTTACGATACGCGTCTTCAGAGAGCAGTTTCTCGATATACTCGCCGATGAGTTTCTTGACGTTCCACGAGGACTCTTCCGAAAGGTTAAACTCCACAAAATTCGACAAAATCGTGGTGATGAACTTGTTTTTGCCAATCTCATCAGAGATACGCTTAATTATCTCATCAATAAGGTCGTCGTTATCCAAAATGACATTGTACTGCCCAGGCAAATCGAGCTCTCGCGCAAAAGTTCTTGACAAACGTTGTACAAAACTGTCGATGGTGCACACCGCAAAGTCGCTGTAGTTATGCAACATCCTGACGTACAATCGTTTAGCTCTTGCCATAAGCTCATTTTCATTAACTCCGATGGCTGAGACAAGATAGTCGCGCATCTGCTTGATATCTTCTTTTTCGGAGCCCTCACTGATTCCGAGTAAAAACCGTAATATCTTGGTTTTCATCTCGTTAGCAGCTTTATTAGTAAATGTGACAGCTAAAATCTCGCGGTAAGCGTCGGCATTTTCGCCAAGACAAAGCCCAAGATATTCCTTCACAATGGTGAAGGTCTTGCCAGAGCCTGCGGAGGCTTTGTAAATCTTGAAAGGCTTATTTTGGTGTTGGTCCATTGCCGTCTAGTTTAAGCTTTTTGCTCTTGTTTTTCTTATTTAAAGTGAAGATTTCCCTAATATTATCAAAGCTTTGCGAGAACGACAAACCAATTCCTTGAGTGAAATCGGAATAGTTTTCGTAAGAATAGTAATAGTAGTTATTCTTAATATTCGTATGGTTATAAGCCTTGAGACTCAATCGTTTAGTCAATCGGAATGTCAAGTCGACATCGCCCACAAGGTTGTTAGCTTCGTCGGCATCGCTCCTGTTGCCTCGTATCACGCCGAAGTTGCCTTCAATGGTCAGGCGGTCGTCGAACAGCTGGGTTGAAAGCGCCACCTCGAGCTCTTCGTTGGTGAGCTGATCGTCAGGAGTGTAGTTGATACCAATGTCAAAATCTTTTGATATCTGCGAAAGCCAAGAGCTCAGCTGACTTGTGATAACGCTGTAGTATGATGTCGTGCCGAAACGTGAGATATTGCTGCCTGCGGTGTAGGCAAACGAGCCTAGCACCATGAGCGAGAGCACCTGCTGCGCCATCACCGCCTGGTTTGTGGTGTCGATGACCGAATACACAAGGTTTTTCGTATCTTCCTTGGCATTAGGCAGCTCGATTCCAAAGGTAATCGTAGGGTTCATCAGCTTATCGGAAAGCCTGATGATGCAGTCGACATTGATGTTATTCGTCAGTGCGGTGGAGTCGACAACCAAGGTACCAAGCGACGTAAGCGACGATTTAGTCCTGTAAACACCCACGATGTCGATATCCGCATCTGTCGGGTCACCGGTCCAACGCAGCGTTCCGCCACGACGCAAGGTGAATTTTCGCTTCACCATCTCAAGAGTGAAATTGAACGTTCCACTTGTTATGACATAATCGCCTTTAAGCTCAAAGATGTCGGAATCCAAGCCGATATTGATATTTCCACTGCCTCGCGCGTTGATGCTGCCCATATTCTGCGGCAGGAAAATATTGACGACAGCGTCGGAATTGGCCTCCACACTCAGATCCATGGTGAAATTCTTATCCTCTTTCTTAACCTCAGGCACATAGGTTTCCACAAGGGTGTCAGCCTCCACGTTTTTCTTGACAAAAACAATGAAATCGTTGTCGACAGAGGTTGAGCCCGACAGCGGAATATCAATAACGGTGCCGTCTTTAGTCAAGGCGTTGATAGTCATTTTAACATCATTAACAGGCCCATTTATCGTCACTGTTCCATCGGCGACAGCTGTTCCGTAGAATCCTTTCGCTTGATAATCAGGGATATTCAAAGCAAGGAAATTATCACAATCTATCGTCAAATCAAAATTAAAATCTTTAAGATGCTTATGACGGATAGCGCCATTCACCGTCGCGGAATTGCCGATAGTATCTTTAACTACTACATTATTGAACACTATTTTATCATGTTCCAATTTAATATCATCATTGATGGTATAATAAGTATTCAAATAATTGACATTACAACTTGCATGCCGCAGTTTAATATCACCCAAAATCACGGGCTCGTTCACCGAACCTCTGATATTGAGATTTCCATTTGCGTAACCGCCCATTCTATTTGTAACAGAGGTGATAAACGGCGACACTGTATTCAGCTTGAACTCATCCAAAAACATGTCAAACTTCAGATTATCCCTTTTCTTCTTAGGATAATAAAAACCTATAAGTCCGACAGATTCATGCTGTCCCTTGCCAAACGAGTTGCTGTAAATCTCCATATTCACAAAGACGGACTCGCTCGGCTCATACCATTTTGCGCTCGCCACCACATCGCCGACTTCCTGGCCGTTGACATAAAAACCGTCCAGCTCAAGATCAGATGAGAATGAAAGATTCTCTTTCATGCCTGAGATACCTAAAGTTCCTACAAGGACACCATCTAAATCAATATCATAACCTCTTGTGACAAAGTCAAAATCCGAAATGTCGACATTATGGAACTCGGCAAACAAAGTATCCGCATCACGATTTGGATAAACGCCATGGATTGATATTTTCTGCGAGTCGGTATAAAGTTCAAGATTATCAATTTTCGTGTTATGTTTTTGAAAATCAATGCTGCAATCTGGATTCAGAGTCCAAACGGTATCATTCAAAACAAACTCCTCCGACTGTATGTTCATAAGTCCGCCAGAATCAGGATGCGGCACAAATGTCGACTTAATTTTTGCTTTATTATGGTCGTCGGCGTCATCGTCGTCCCAATAAAGTGTAAATGTCGCCACATCATTGCTGAAATTCGACATAAGCACAACATTTTCAAGGCCTATCCTGTCGGGATTCTTACTCGTAGTGTCGCGGATAATGATATCGTCGAATGAAATTCTGGATATGAATTCTTCGAATCTCGCCGAGTTTCTCATATCCAAATTCTTGAATTTGAAGTTGTTAAACCAAATTTCAGGCGATTCAATCGTAGAGCCATGATATGAATATCCGTCGGTATAAGTGGCGTTTATGGTGGTGCCGCTGCTGACGTACAGATTCGGCACGAACAACTTCGAAAGAGTACGCGTATCTTTCAAATTCATCGAGATTGAAAACTCTTGCTTATTCGCGTCAGGTACAGTATTTCCAAACCATTCCGGCATATTGACATACCTCTTGGCGGTGTTTTTCATAGCATTGACGAAAGTCTTCGCATGCACTATGCCAGTCCCATAAAAATCAAAGAAGTCGCAGTCGATTGTAACATCCTTGATGCCATTCATCTCACTGACATTAGCGGAGAAATCTTTCATCAGATACTCATTTCCATTGAAATATCTTGTCTTTTTGATGTCGAGCCTTCCAATGATATTGTCGATATCGTTGCCGCTAAATTCCAAGTCGATATCCGAAGAAAGCAGCATAATCGAGTCATTGTCAAGAAGATTGAGATTGAGAAGGTCGGCTTCCTCGATTTTAGCGATTATGTTGTAACTCGGGCGGTTTCCATGCAGGTCGATCATGGTCGAGAAGTCCATGTCAAGATACTGGTGATTAATATCTGTCAGAGCAATAAACCGTTGATTCTCAAAGTCTCCATGAATATTAAAATCTTCAAAATCATTACCTCCGATACTTAAAGAAGTGAAATGAAGATCAGCCTCAAACTCAGTATTTTCAACATCCAGACCCTTACCGCCCATGTCGAGTTCAAACGACGTTCTGGAATATCCGTTAAATCCCAGCAAAGAGGTGAGATTCAAATTTCTGGCGTCGATATCGAAGGAATAGGCAGGATCATCAGCTGTGTTAAGATAAACCTGAGCGTTCACATCGCCGACATCAGTAACGATGTTGAACTGAGTCTTAAAATCTCTCGGATAGCCTTGAAAATCACCTGATAATGAATAGACTCCTACATCGCTCAACATTTCGGGAATCGGAAGCGTCACCGAGCTGGCAGGTATCGCGAAATTCCTGGTATCTTCATAAGTCGAGACGAGCTCTTTGATTGTCACATCCATGTAAGTGTCATTAAATTCAGGCAATCCCGTAAATGTAACATCAGCGTCGATATGCGATTCTTCGCCGAAATCAGCGACAAAATCGCTTACCATAAAATCGCTTACAAAGCCGTCGTAATATGCTGTAAAGAAGAATTTATCAGGCATTTTTCGCATAACCCACGCGAAATATTGCAAATCGCTAAGCAACAATGTCGTAGGACGGATATCACCTATCATCTTCACCGAATCGACAAATGAATAAAAGCATTGCGGGCGTTCATATTCAAACCTAAGGTCGAGGTCGAGATGCGATTCGTTGGTGTTAAGTAAAAGATTATCAACAGTTAAGCTCTTATTGCAATATAACACGTCGGCGCTCAGGCTGTCGAGCGATAAGCCGCATCTGTCTTTGCCCTGAAGTCGGTTAATAACACCGAAAACCGAGTCATTTCTTATCTCCAGATTGTCGAAATCGCCGTAAATGCTGTCGATATCGAGGTGAGCGTAGTCCATGCTGAGCTTCTCGGGCTTGTCTTTGTTCTGATTCCAAAAGATCAGATGGCCGTTATCGAGCGTCAAATTGTCAACTCGGAGGTGCAAATCCGAGTTTTTATCATCATTTTTGCCTCCGCCACCACCACCCAGCTGCAGAAGCACCTCTCTCAAATTAAGTTTTTTCTCCCCTTCATATTTCACCAGTCTTCCATAAACATCTTTAAAATAAACATCTTTGATTCTGATGTCATCGGATTTCATCGTCGGACTGAATTTCGCGTTAAGCGTACCTATCTCGAACATAGGATAGCCCTCTAAGTCGTTGATTTGCACGTCTTCCATGCAAACCAAGAGCTTCTCGGTGACATAAAAAGTTCGGATTTTTACTTCTGTATTCAGTTTTTTCGACATCTCTCCTGCCAGCAAACGCGCTATCATACTCTGCACGGTGATGTCGCGGAAAGCCGCCACAAGACTCGCCAGAAGAGCAAAATTAATTACAATGATAATTAATATGCCGTGTATAATCTTCTTTTTTGTACCTTTGCGCATTATTTTATAGCAATGGACGAATACATTTTAGCAATCGAATCCTCCTGCGATGACACTTCTGCGGCAGTCCTCAGAGGCACGACAGTCTTATCGAATGTCATTGCTAATCAAGAGGTTCACCGCCAATACGGAGGTGTCATTCCGGAGCTCGCCTCGCGCGCGCACCAGCAGAATATCATACCTGTTGTTGACGCCGCAATTAAGCAAGCAAATATACAAAAAAATCAAATACGCGCAATAGCTTTTACACGAGGACCTGGATTATTAGGTTCTTTGCTCGTAGGCACTTCATTTTCAAAGGCTTTCGCGCTTGCCATGGACATCCCGATGATTGAAATTAATCATACCAACGGCCATGTGTTGGCACTTTTCGCCCAAGAGCCCGACAATCCTACGCCGGTTCCGCAGTTTCCGTTCCTTTGCTTGACAGTTTCAGGCGGGCACACGCAAATCATGAAGGTCAACGACTATTTCGACCTTGAGATTCTTGGCAAGACCATCGACGATGCCGCCGGAGAAGCATTCGACAAGACAGCGAAAATCATGGGGCTCGGCTACCCTGGAGGCCCGATAATCAATAAGTTAGCAAAAGAAGGCAACCCCGATACTTTCCAGTTCAGCAAGCCGCATATTCCGGGCTACGACTACAGCTTCAGCGGACTGAAAACCAGTTTCTTATATTTCTTGCGCGACAAACTCAAGGAAAACGAGAATTTTATCGAGGAAAACAAAGCCGATTTGTGCGCTTCTATCCAAAAAGACATCATCGACACTTTGATGAAAAAACTCATCAAGGCGGCGAAAGACACAAGAATCAGACAGGTGGCGATAGCGGGCGGAGTATCAGCAAACACTGGACTTCAGGATGCCATGATTGCAGCCGGAAAGAAATATCATTGGGACGTGTTCATCCCGAAGTTCAAATTCAGCACCGACAACGCCGCGATGATTGGCGTAGCGGGATATCTGAAATATAAACGCGGTGAATTTGGAAGTCAGGATATGACACCATACGCACGAACAAAATATTAGGCCATGAATTGGGAATCGTTATTATCAGCAAAACGTGAGGCTCGCGCGCAGAGCGTCGCCGACATCAGAAACGAGTTTCAGAGAGATTACGACCGTATAATCTTCTCTAACATTTTTCACCGTCTGCAGAACAAGACGCAGGTCTTCGCCTTGCCAGGCGCCAAGCTCGTGCATAACCGATTGACACACAGCCTCGAAGTGGCCAGTGTAGGACGTTCCATCGCACGCAAAGTGTCGAAATTCCTCATCGATAAGTATGGTCCCGATTTTCATGACGTCATCTACGACATCGACACCATAGTCTCGACGGCATGTCTCGCCCACGACCTTGGCAACCCTCCTTTCGGGCATTCCGGCGAAGAAACCATGAGCAGCTATTTCAAGTTCGGCGAAGGCAAGATACTCGAGAGCCAAATCCCTGAGAATCAATGGTCTGACCTCATCTCGTTTGAAGGCAACGCCAACGCTTTCCGTCAGCTCACACATCAGTTTGCCGGCCGTCGTGAAGGCGGTTTGTCGCTGACCTACGCTTCGCTCGCAACCTTGATAAAATATCCGTATCCGTCGTTCGACAAAGGCGACCGCAAGAAATACAACGTCTTCAACAGCGAAATCGAGCAGTTTGAGAAGGTCATGGAAGGCTGCGGCATCCCTCGCATCGACAGCCAGCGCCCGATTTACGCGCGTCATCCGCTCTCATATATGATGGAGGCCGCCGACGACATCTGCTATCTCATTTTAGACATGGAAGACGCCCACAAACGCGGTATCATCCAGACCGTCGACATCGACAAGCATTTCACAGCGTTTTTCGACGAGAGCCGACCAGAAGAAACTTGGTTCTTCGAGCGTCGCGAGCATATCTTCAAGACCGTCACCGACTCCAACGAACGCATGGCGTTTTTGCGCGCCACCGTCATCAACAAGCTGGTTGACTGCGTGTCGAAGGTGTTCATCGAGAACTACGACGACATCATGGCGGGAACGTTCAAAAACAGCCTCATCTCGCATCTGCCGAAGCTCGAGCAAGACGCACTTGAAGAATGCAGAAGTTTCTCAGTACCAAACATCTACAAGCATCCATCGGTAGTAAAGATTGAAGTAACAGGCTACAACATCATCGGCAACCTGATGAACGAGTTTATGGACGCCATTTTGCATCCCGACAGCGGCTATCACAAACGTCTGGTGTCGATCATCCCCGACCAGTTCAAGACTGAAAAAGACGACCTGTATTCAAAAATACAAGTCGTCCTCGACTACATCTCCAACATGACCGATTTGTACGCCGTGCAGCTGTACAAAGATTTGAGGGGAATAGAATAATTATTTTTTCTCACCAAGCAGTACACCGCTAACCATCCAATGCGAGAAGCTGCCGCCTTCGTCAGCACCTTGCGGGATGGCGACAGTGATGGTGTGATGGCCTGGTTTTAAATCACTTAGGTCGAAATAAACCGGATTGGTGGCAGTGCCCGGACACCAGCCCGAACGCGACAGGTCGGACGACGACACACCGTTCCAAAAGTTGCCCGAAACAGGGTTGAATTCACGGTAAGTCGCACAGTCACAACGCCATGGAGTGTATTTGAACACTTTCTCGCCATCCACAATTATGGTGTTTTCTTTTGGGTTGAACTCGTCGCCTCCGCCCCAGCCGCCATGGCCAGTGGTAATATATCTAAGTCGCAGATTATCAACGCCTTCAGGTACATCAAACTCAACAGTGAGGCTGTCGGTTTGGAACAAACGGCCGTAGTTTTGACCAGACATCTCCATCACGTTGCAGGTGTTGAACAACGGCAGGCTCCAACGACTGTTATGCGACGCGTCGCCGTCATAATCATTAGGGTAGGCCACCAAATCGAGCGACACCTTATGTCCGCCGCCATCGTAGTTTCCGATGAAAGCGCCAATAATCACATCGCCAGAGAGACGGTCGGAAAGCTCCGAGACCTCCATCTTGTAATATGCCTCGTCCTCCCATTCCAAGCCGTCGATTTTTACCTTATCGTTGAAATGATTCACGCCAAAAGGAGTGAAAAACCTCACCAACTCGACAACCGGCAAGTAATCGTCCTCGATACGAATGCCCTGATATTTTTTTCCATTCTTATCATACACCACCGGAATTGTTTCGATGCTGTCAATCAATGCATTAGCCATCGAAAGCTTTCTGTCAGTAGGGATTACAAAGACCGAGCCGGAGCGGTCGTAAGCGTCGCCATTCGAGCGTTGGCGCAGCTCCACAAAAAGCTGATAATGCTCAGGCAGCGTTGGCAGTTCCATGCGTTTCAAAATGATGGTACCCCACGAATAATGCAGCACGGTGTCGAACGGAATAGAGCCTTTGTATTTGTCCATTTTCACAAAATGAATCTGCTCGTCGGCAAAGACATGTGTACGCAAAATCAGCTTGTCTTTGTTGATTTGGTTCAGCTCCTTCCCTGTCTTCCTAACTCCAAGATTATCAGGCATTAAGCTCTTCTTCAGCTTCTTATCTTTTTTCACCGATTTCAGATCCATGATGCGATTGCCATTTATTGCCTGGCGAACCATCACACCCTTCAGATAGCCGCGCGAAGTGACCGGCGAGGCGTCATAGCCAAGACTTTCGGTCATCCAAACCTCAATAGTATTCGAATTTATTGAAGTCTTATATTTCTTGCAATTATATCCAAGAAGCTTCTCCTCGCCTACTTCACGAAACTCTATATCGCTGGTTTTCAACGAGTAAACATAATAATATGACTCAGCCTCGCTATATTTCATCTGAAAATAAGCCGAATCGGTGTCATAATCTACGTAAGTGACGTCGGTCGACACACCATCAATCAAGAAACCTTCAAAAGTTCTTATATCATTGATTTTCAATTGGTTTTTATATCTCAAAACTTCACGGAAAGTAGTGTCGCCGCTATCCGAGCCAAGCATATATGATTGATAAACAAGACGTTGCTGCGCCGAAGCAATCATAGTGGCAAAAAGAACTAATATTAATAATGTATTCCTCATAGTTAAAATTTTTTGCAAATATAAAAATATTCCCATAATTTTGCAAAATTATATTGAATAATAAATATTTAAAATATGAAAAAATTCCTTCTTCCTATCGCATTGATACTATTGATGTTACAGTCATGCGGTAACGCCTCGAAGCAGCAAGCTCCGGCGCGAGAGACAATCAAACTTGAGTCAGACATCCTAACTCCAGAGGTGCTGTGGGCCATGGGTCGCATAGGCGAGTTCTCGGTCTCACCCGACAATAAACATGTAGTTTATAACGTCACCGACTATTCCGTCGAGGAAAACAAAGGATTCTCAAGGATTTACATCATGGATGCCGACGGCAGAAACGTGAAATGCCTCACCAATGGCACCACCAGCGACTACAGCCCTGTCTTCATCCCTTCAGGAAACATAGCTTTCATGACATCGGCGAGCGGCGACATGCAGCTTTGGGAGATGGACATCTTAGGCAGCAACCGCAAGCAACTCACTGATATTCAAGATGGTATAACAGGATTTAAGTTCAGTCCGGACGGCAAACACATCGTTTATTCAGCTGAAGTGAAGATGAAAGACCAGGTCGTCGACATCTACCCTGACCTTCCGAAGTCATCGGGAAGAATCAACAACGACTTGATGTATCGTCATTGGGACCAGTGGGTCGACACCTACAGCCATCTATTCATCGCTAATTTGGATAACAGCATGATTACCAGCGGATTAGACATCCTTCAAGGTGAGCCTTGGGAGTCACCGGTGAGACCATGGGGCGGCATGGAACAGGTTTCATGGACTGAAGACAACAGCGCAGTGCTTTACTGCTGCCGCAAGAAGGTTGGAAAAGACTATGCAACCTCAACAAACACTGACATTTACAGATACGACATCGCTTCAGGTTTAACTGCCAACCTCACCGAGGGCATGATGGGCTACGACCTCAACATCAGCGTGGCTCCGACAGGCAACAAAATGGCTTGGGAAAGCATGGAACGCGACGGCTATGAGGCTGATAAACAACGACTTTTCGTTATGGATCTGAAAACCGGCGAGAAGAAAGACTACAGCATCGGATTCGACCAGAACTCGACAAACATCACCTGGTCGGACGACGCCTCGACTATCTATTTCATCAGCGACATCAACGCCACAGACCAGATTTACGAGTTGAGCTTGAACACAGGCAGCATCCGTAAGATCACCAACGGAACACATAACTTCGTGTCGTTGGCGGTGGCAGGCGACAAACTCATTGCCGGACAGCAGTCGATGAGTCACCCGACGGAGCTTTATACCGTCGACCCTAAGGCTGGTACATACACTCAAATCACACACGTTAACGATAACATTTTCAAACAGTTGACAACAGCTGAGGTTGAAGAGAGATGGATTCCGACCACCGATGGCAAGCGCATGCTCACCTGGGTTATTTATCCACCACATTTCGACAAGAGCAAGAAATATCCTACCCTTTTGTATTGCGAAGGCGGTCCGCAGAGCACAGTGAGCCAGTTCTGGTCATATCGCTGGAACTTCCAGATGATGGCGGCTAATGGTTATATCGTGGTAGCGCCTAACAGACGTGGTTTGCCGGGCTTCGGTCAGCAGTGGAACGAGGAAATCAGCGGCGACTACGGCGGACAGTGCATGAGAGACTACCTCTCGGCCATCGACGCTTTGGCAAAGGAACCGTTTGTTGACGAAGACCGTCTCGGTGCTGTCGGCGCCAGCTTCGGCGGATTCTCGGTGTTCTGGCTCGCAGGTCATCACGACGGACGTTTCAAGGCTTTGATCGCCCACGACGGAATGTTTAACCTTGACGCTCAATATCTTGAGACAGAAGAGATGTGGTTTGTGAACTGGGATCTCGGCGGTCCTTATTGGGACAAGGACAACCCTGTGGTGCAGTGGTCATACGCCAACTCGCCTCATTTGTTTGTCGACAAGTGGACAGCTCCTATCCTCGTCATCCATGGCGGTTTGGACTATAGAATCTGCTTCACTCAGGGCATGCAGGCCTACAACGCGGCTGTTTTGCGCGGCATTCCTGCCGAGTTCCTCTACTTCCCTGATGAAAACCACTGGGTGCTGAAGCCTCAGAACGGAATCCTGTGGCAGAGAAGGTTTAAAAACTGGCTCGACACCTATCTGAAATAACAAAAAAGAACCGGTCGATTGACCGGTTCTTTTTTTATCTTGTGCCCATGAGAAGACTCGAACTTCCAAGAGCGTCCGCTCACTACACCCTGAATGTAGCGTGTTTACCAATTTCACCACATGGGCTTAGGGTGGAACTTTGGTGCCCAGGACAAGAGTCGAACTTGCACGACGCAATCGTCACTACCCCCTCAAAGTAGCGTGTCTACCAATTTCACCACCTGGGCAAGGGTCTGCAGTTGATTTCTCAAAAGCGTTGCAAAATTACACGTTTTTTTAATACGTTCAACAAAATTTTTAAAAAATTTTTATAAGTTGATAATCAACAGATTAAATGGATTTAGCTGTAATTTTTGGCATACCTTTATTAATATAAAGAGATTTTTTAGTAATTTTGCAGCGTTATGAGAATAGACATTATCACGATTTTCCCTGAAATGTTCGAAGGTCCGTTCACTGAGTCGATAGTGAAGCGCGCCATCAACAAAGGGCTGGTTGAGATTCATCTGCACAACCTCCGCGATTACAGCAACGACAAGCACAAGCGTGTCGACGACTACCCTTTTTCGGCCGGTGCCGGCATGGTGATGATGATAGAGCCTGTCGACAACTGCATAACGAAGCTGAAATCGGAGAGAGATTACGACGAGGTCATTTACATGAGTCCGGATGGCGAGTTATTGACACAACCTGTTGTAAATCAATTGTCTCTGAATGAAAATCTGATTATGCTTTGCGGACATTACAAAGGCATTGACGAGCGCATCAGGGAGCATCTTGTGACTAAAGAGATATCTATCGGCGACTATGTGCTTTCGGGCGGTGAGCTTGCCGCGGCGGTTTTGACCGACAGTTTGGTACGCTTGATTCCGGGCGCTTTGAGTGATGAAACTTCGGCACTTTCCGACTCATTTCAGGACGGAATGGTGTCGCCGCCGGTGTATACAAGGCCTCGCGAATACAAAGGATGGGAGGTTCCGGAGGTGCTTTTATCGGGAAACGACAAGATTATAGATGAGTGGAAATACCAGCAGGCATTGGAGAGAACGAAGATCAGGAGGCCTGAGATGTATGAAAAAATAAAAAAAATAAAATAAATGTTGTTGGTATTCAAAAATTTTGTATTTTTGCATGCTTTTTTAGAGGATAAAAAATAGAATAAAAAATACAACAGAAATGAAAAACGCGTTAATCCAATTCGTTGAAGATCAGGTACAAGTAAAAGATTTTCCACAGTTCAAGTCAGGTGACACCATCACCGTAACTTATAAAATTGTTGAAGGAAACAAGGAACGTTTGCAGAAATTCCAGGGTGTTGTGTTGCAGCGTACAGGCGAAGGCAAGCGTGCTACCTTCACAGTGAGAAAGATCTCTAACAACATCGGTGTTGAAAGAATCTTCCCTATCGCTGACCCAATGATTGACAGCATCGAAGTCAACAAACAGGGTGCAGTCCGCAGAGCAAGAATCTACTACCTCAGAGGTCTCCGTGGAAAGAAAGCTCGTATCAAAGAAATTCTCAAGAAGAAAGAAAATTAATCTTTTTACTTGTAAAAACAAAAAAAGAGCGACGCTGCAGCATCGCTCTTTTTTGTTTATCCCATCCGTTGTCGGACGACCTCGAATGTGACAATTCCTGTGGCGACGCTGACGTTAAGCGAGTCGATATCGCCAGGCATCGGGATAACGAGATGAGAATCAACACGTTTGAGGTAAGCCTCGCTGATGCCGTCCTCTTCAGAGCCCATCATGATGGCGATTGGTCCGATAAGGTCGGCCTGCCAGATGGTTTGTTTACCTTTCTCAGAAAACGCTATCACCTTCAGTCCGCTAGCTTTCAGGAAGTCGATGGTGTCTTTGATGTTTTCGACGCGGCACACATTAATTAATGATAACGCGCCGGCGGAAGTCTTCATGGCATCGCCGTTAATCAGAGCGCTGCCACGTGACGGGATGACGATGGCGTCGACGCCTGCAGCGTAACATGTGCGGGCTATCGCGCCGAAGTTACGCACATCGGTGACACGGTCTAGAATGACGACAAACGGCATGCGGCCTGCGTCATACACCATCGGAATGACGTTTTCGATAGTCTGGTACGATATAGGGCACACGAAAGCCACTATTCCCTGATGGTTTTTCCGCGTGAGACGGTTCAATTTCTCAATCGGGACAAACTGCACCGGAACCCCATGTTCCTTAGCATATTTCACGATTTCGGATATCTGCGGCGAACGCAATCCCGACTGCACGAAAACCTTCTCCAGCTCCTTCCCCGCCTTGATGACCTCCTCAATGGGATGGACGCCAAAAACCATGTTATCGTCTTCTTTTTTGTTATTGTTATTATTCATTCTACAATGTTTATTCTTATCAGAATGGGATTCCTACACTTCGGTCGGAATGACAAAAATACATTTTTTTTGATTATCATTTGAAAAATTTGTAAATTTGCGGTGATTTATTTTGAAAAATCACATTTGAAACATGAAAAAGAATTGTATTTTATTTTTAATTATATCATTGATTTTCATATCATTAGGATTGAATCTCAATGCCCAGATCAAATCACCTGAACCAATTTCCGGATTTCCGTTGACCAAGAAAATAATCCACAACCACATGATTTATCCGCAGAGCGCCCTTGAGCAGAAAAAAGGCGGTAAAATCACAGTGTTTTATGATGTTGACAAAGACGGAAACGCCACAAATTACAGGGTTGAGAAGAGCTTTGACGACGAATGTGCCGCGGAAGCCATAAGGCTGGTGAAGATGATTGAATGGAATCCGGCCATAAGCCAAGGAAAAGCTGTAGCTTTCAACGACTATTACGTTGTGGAGTTCTCGCCGAAGAGCTACAAGAAAAACGAAGAGAAAAATCCTCGTACAATGCTGCCCGAGCAGGAATATCCGGCACAGAAAAGCAACAACATCTATAATTTAAAGGAGTTATTCCAGTCGCCCTTGCCCTATTTCTCGAACCCTCAAGTGACTTTAGCTGGTTACCTTCGCACTAATCTGATTTATCCTGATCAGGCGAAACAGTTTGAGATTCAAGGCACTGTGAAGCTGAGTTTCATTGTCGAGACTGACGGCAGAGCCTCGAACATCATTGTTGAGAACAGCGTTGGCGGAGGTTGCGACAACGAGGCTATCCGATTGATACAGAGTCTGGTATGGACCCCTGGCGTAAAAAACGACAGTCTGGTGAGGACGAGAATGTCGCAGGAGATAACGTTCCAGATTGGAGAACGGAATTACTATGACGGAAACAACTATTGATTATAAACCAATAAATTTTTAAAATATGAAAAGATTATTTTTACCTTTGATTGCGATGCTGCTTTCAGTGAATGTGGCATTTGCGCAAGACGATGCTCCGGCATCACCTTGGACACATGGCGGTAACGTCGGTTTCAACATGGCACAGAGCCATTTCGACAACTGGGCTCCAGGCGGACAGGACAACGTCAATTTCCTCGGATTTTTAAAGTATGACTGCAACTTCAAGAAAGGCGACCACAAGTGGGACAACGGTCTTGATTTACAGCTCGGTTACAGCTATTTCGATCTCGACAAGAAGCCGATAAAGACTGACGACCGTATTTTCTTAAGCTCACTTTACGGATACAACATCCATGCAGACAAATGGTTTGTCACGGCCAACCTGACATTCCAGAGCCAGTTTGCCAACGGTTATAACTACGCTGCCGACAGCACTAACCGCATCTCGGGTTTCATGAATCCTGGCTATGTGACACTCGGTCTTGGTGTGCAGTGGGTGCCGAACGAGCATTTCAAAGTCAACATCGCTCCTATCACAGGCAAGATGACTATCGTCAACGATCAGAAACTTGCCGATGCCGGCGCTTATGGCGTAAAGAAAGCTGAATATGAATATCAGGAAGACGCTGAAGGTGAGTTTTATGTCGACGAGGAAGGCAATTATTTGCCATATGAGGCTTACACCGACACTGTTCCTGTGGTTCGTTACAACTACAACAGAGTTAAGAAAGGCGAAAACATCCGTTGGGAACTCGGTGCTCAGATCACAGCAGAGTTAAACTATGAGATTGCAAAGAACGTGACATTCAGTTCGAAGCTCATAGCTTTCTACGATTATCTCAACGACGGCCTCAACGCCCGTGGCGAGAAATACAACTGCCCTGTTGACTTCGATTGGGATAACGCCTTGATTATGAAGGTCAACGACTGGTTGACATGCAACCTGACAGCGCGTCTGGTCTACGACGAGGACATCCTGCCACTCAGCACCATTGAAGGGTCGACCTACCGTCAGTTCAAGGAAGTGTTGAGTCTCGGCATCTCTTATAAGATTCCGTAATTGATGAAAAAGATAGGATTATTGTCGGACACACATGGATGGCTTAATCCTGCGGTCTTTGAGTTTTTCAAGGACTGTGACGAGATATGGCATGTCGGCGACATCGGTTCCACCGATGTCGCCGACGCTTTGTCAGCCTTCAAGCCGCTGAGGGCTGTTTACGGCAACATCGACGACCAAAAGATACGGCTGATGTTTCCAAAAGTCAACATCTTCACCATCGAGAACGTGAAGGTGATGATGACGCACATCGGAGGATATCCCAACCATTATGAGCCAGGTATTAAAGAACTGATAATCAAAGAGAAACCTAATATTTTCATCAGCGGGCACTCACACATTCTGAAGGTGATGAACGACCACAACCTACACCTGCTCCACATCAACCCAGGGGCGGCTGGGAACAGCGGATTTCACAAGGTGATAACGATGGTGAGGTTCCAGATTGACGGAAGCGAGATCCAGAAAATGGAAGTTTATGAAAAGAAACGTTGAACGATGATGAGATTCCTCGCCTCTTCGAGACTCTGAATGACATAGTTATCTCAGTCGGTCGACGGATTTCAGAAGTTCGATATCTTTTTTGATGCCACGGATGGCGAGAATCTCGAGAACGAGGTTTACCAGCGGGAACGCCATGCCTATGAAATATGCCACGTCAAGGGTGTAGATATCATTTTCAACAGCGAAGATAACGCTCATAACATCTGATTCATAGTAAATGAACACCAGTCCGATAAAAATGATATTCACGAGCATATTAAGACGGCACAGTCTCACCTGCAGTTCGCGTTTTTTATAAAGGAATATCGTTACAAGCGGTGCCACTGTCATCAATATTGTCAAAACAACAAGAGGCCATGTATAAGTCGCTGAAAACGACATCGTTTCAATAGGGTTTTTGATTCCGAAAATGGTAAAACGCATAACTTCGCCATTAGCATTAAATGACATCAATGGCGTAAAAAACAGTAAAGCAGTAATAATTACTGATAAAAGCATGAAAATTGTCTGTCGTCTCTGAATCATATCTAAAATTTTTCTGCAAAATTAATAAAATTTTTGGTTACATGAAAAAAAATTGTATATTTGCAACGTCAAAAGAACATTAGCACAACCAGTTTTTGTTCGATAAAGCAAACAATTCTGTTTCGCAAAATAATCAGATAAGTTTTTGAAATTCAGTCTAATTAATTGACTTTTTATGTACGATATTTTTGAACTAAACGACAAATCCATGGCCGAGCTCAAGGAGATTGCGTTGAAGCTTGGAGTGGAGAAGGTCAGCGTGCCAAAGGAAAACCTTGTGTACAGCATCATCGAGAAACAGTCAGGATCACAGGAAACGCCGGCAGTTGTTGAGAAACCCAAAGGCAGACCTGGAAGGAAGAAAAAGGTTGACGTTGAAGTTGAAGCCAAGGAAGAGGCGCCAGCTGAACCAGTGAAACCTATTGAAGAAGAAGCTCCGAAACGTGGCAGACGTCCAAGAATCGGCAAGCGTCCGGATGTGATAAAGACCACATTTGAGAACGTTGGCGAGGACGGCGAGAAACCACATCATGTGTCATATCCAAGACCGAAGCCGGCGGTTGTTGACGTGGCGAACGAAATTCTTAACGAGAGCAACGAGGAAGAGCCGGAGATAGAGGTCGAGGCTCCTGTGGAGCATGTGGAGCCGATGTTTGAGGAGAAACAGGCAGTTTATGAGGTGAAGCAGCCTCAGCCACAACAGCCTCAGCCTCAGATGCCACAAAAACGCGACGAGCTCATCAGCGAGTTTGACGGCGTGGTGCAAGCTGAAGGCGTGTTGGAAATCATGCCTGACGGCTACGGATTCCTGCGTTCGGCCGATTACAACTACCTCAACTCTCCTGACGACATCTACGTGTCACAGTCGCAGATCAAGCTGTTCGGTTTGAAGACAGGCGACACAATTTTGGGTATGATTCGTCCGCCAAAGAACGGCGAAAAATATTTCCCGTTGGTGAAGGTCGACAAGATCAACGGACGCAATCCTGACGAGGTGCGCGACCGTATCCCGTTCGACTTCCTCACACCTTTGTTCCCGGACGAAAAATTCAAGCTCACTGGACATCAGGGAGGTACTGTTTCCACAAGAATCATGGATCTCTTCGCTCCTATCGGCAAAGGTCAGCGTGGTTTGATTGTGGCACAGCCTAAGACAGGTAAGACAGTGTTACTCAAGGAGGTTGCTAACGCCATCGCGGCGAACCACCCTGAGGTATACCTTATTATATTATTGATTGACGAGCGTCCTGAGGAGGTCACCGACATGGCACGCAGCGTGAAGGCTGAGGTCATCTCTTCGACATTCGACGAGCCGGCCGACAAGCACGTGAAGATTGCCAACATAGTGCTCGAGAAAGCAAAACGTCTGACAGAATGCGGTCACGACGTGGTGATTCTGCTCGACTCCATCACACGTCTGGCACGAGCCTACAACACCGTTTCGCCTGCATCAGGCAAGGTATTGTCGGGTGGTGTCGAGGCCAACGCTTTGCAGAAGCCAAAACGTTTCTTCGGTGCTGCACGTAACATCGAAGGTGGCGGCTCGCTTACGATTTTAGCTACAGCTCTTATCGACACAGGCTCCAAGATGGACGAGGTCATCTTCGAGGAATTCAAGGGAACGGGTAACATGGAGCTTCAGCTCGACCGCCGTCTCTCGAACAAGCGCATCTACCCTGCCATCGACATCGTGGCATCAGGAACACGTCGCGACGACCTTCTTGTCGACGAACGCACCTTGGCACGTGTCTGGGCATTACGAAACCATTTTGCTGATATGACTCCTGTCGAGGCGATGGAATTCTTAAAAGACAGAATCTCCAAGACAGTGTCGAATGAAGAATTTTTGGCAACGATAGACAAATAACATGCTAAGTCAGACGATAAGAAAAACAAGAATGTACTCGGGTATCACCCAAGTAGAGATGGCGCGCATGCTTTTCATGTCGGAGACGAAATACTGCAGAAAAGAGAACGGCAAGGCGCAAATCGACAGGAATGAAGCCGTGAAAATGGCAAAAATCCTTGATATTAACGAGAACGCCATCTTGAAATATTGGATGGCCGACCATCTTTATGAATTGATGAAAAATAACAAAGAGCTTGTGTATGAGGCACTTAAGCTCGTTGAATCGAACTTCGACAATTATGAGAACTGCGTCAAGCTGCCATCGAAGAACAACAGTTTCAGCAGTTTGGAAGAGCGTTTAAAACGAAGAAAAAAGAAATAACATGACAATATACCTCTTTCTAAAGCTTTTAGGATGCCTCGCACTCCTCATGTATGGTATGAAGATGATGAGTGAAGGCTTGCAGAAACTCAGCGGCGGTCATCTCCGCAACATTATGGGAACCATGACGAAGAACCGTGTCACGGGTCTGCTCACAGGCGTCTTCGTGACCGCGGCGGTGCAGTCGTCAACAGCGACCACAGTTATGACGGTGAGTTTTGTAAACGCCGGGCTTCTCACATTGGCGCAGGCTATCTCGGTAATCATGGGAGCTAACATCGGAACGACGGTGACGGCATGGATCATGTCGGTTTTCGGCTTCCAGATAAACATGAGCAACGTGGTGTTTCCGTTCTTCGCCCTGGCTATCATCCTGATCTTCCAAAAGAAGCCATCAGGCAAGTCGTTCGGCGAGTTCATCTTCGGTTTCTCGTTTATGTTTCTCGGTCTCGCCACTTTGCGTGAGAATGCCATGGCAATGGATCTCGCTGGTAACGAGAGCATAATCAATTTCTTCGCCAGCACAGGACACTGGGGCTTTTTAACCACCTTACTTTATCTTTTGATAGGTAGCATCCTGACAATGTGTGTGCAGTCGTCAGCAGCCATCATGGCAATCACCTTGATTCTCTGTTCCAGCGGCGTCCTGCCTATATATCAAGGCATTGCGCTTGTTATGGGCGAGAATATCGGTACCACGGTAACATCGAACATCGCGGCTTTGAGCGCCTCGACAAACGCGCGTCGTGCTGCTTTGGCGCATATGGTTTTCAACGTGTTCGGCGTGATTTGGGTGCTGATAATCTTCAGACCGTTCATCAATATGGTGTGCCAATTCGTTGGTTTTGACCCCGAGTTCGTGCCTGAGACGGAAGCCGACATTGCCGATGCGCAGGTGAGAGTGACATATGCGCTTTCAGCGTTCCACACTGCTTTCAACCTTTGCAACGTATTGATTCTCATTTGGTTCATCAAACCTATTGAGAAACTCGTGTGCAAAATCATAAAACATAAAGAAGAAGACGAAGAGTCAAAATTGAAGTTCATTTCCGGCGGATTGTTATCGACTGCAGAGCTTTCTATTTATGAGGCTCAGAAAGAAATCAGCCTGTTTGGCGCCCGCACCAACAAGATGTTCAACTTCATCCCTACCCTGCTCTTTGACACCAAGAACGACGAGGATTTCAGCAAGCTTTTCTCAAGAGTTGAGAAATATGAACAGATTTCTGACCATATGGAGATTGAGATCGCAAACTATCTCAACAAGGTGACTGAGGGCCGTTTGAGTCCTGAAAGTAAGACAAAGATCCGTTATATGCTTCGCGAGGTCGGCGAGATTGAGAGTATCGGCGACAGCTGCTATAACCTGGCGCGTACAATCAACCAGAAACACACAAAGAACGAACACTTCACCGACGAGCAGAAAATTCACATCCGCCATATGTTTGAGCTTTGCAACAAGGCTCTGGAACACATGCAGAAAGTTCTCGACGATGATCAAGGCATTGTCGATACCAACGAGTCGTTGAACATCGAAAATGAGATCAACAACTACCGTAATCAGCTTAAGGAGTCGAACTTAAACGACATCAACGAGCACCTCTACAACTATCAGGCCGGCATCCAGTATATGGATATCATCACTGAATGCGAGAAGTTGGGCGACTACGTCATCAACGTTGTTGAGGCACATGCTCATAAGAAGCTGACAGCATAAAAAAGTAGAGACGCCATAATTATATGACGTCTCTACAAATTAATATTTCAAATATCTTTATTTCCCTGTTAAATCGTGGTATCTGCGACGGGCAGACGCATAGGTTATCTGTCGGTCGGTGATTGCGTTTTGTGCTTGCAGCAGCAATGCATTTGCCTCAAGGACATCGGTCACGGTGTTGATACCGGCGCGATAGTTGAGTTCAGCGACACGGTAGTTTTCCTGAGCCATGTCGAGAGCAGCCTCATCGGATTGCATCAATGCCTGGGCCTCCATCATCTGATTATAAGCCTGTTTCTCTTGCAGCGACATCTTTTCTGTGAGGTCTTTTTGCATAAGTTCGTATTCTTCAATCTTCAGGTTATGCTCTTTGATTTTGTGAGATGTCTCCCACCATTTCATGATAGGCACCTGAACACTCGCGAAGAAAATGGCATTGCCTTTGTAATTCTTTACCAGGTTGCCATATGAAACAGTGGCACCGACTCCGATTTGTGGCAGCGCCTCTCCCCTTGACAGCCTCTTGTAAAACACCTCAGCGTCGATTTGGAGCTGCAACAGCCTAAGCTCTGGACGTTCAAAGCCATCATTCTCAGTGAAGACACCAGAATGATTGATATCATCGTCAAGATGCAGACCTTCTTCAGGATATTCGATTCCAATCTCCTGACACAACAGCTGTGAGGCAAGCACTATGCCATTGTTAAGCTGCAGTTGCAACGCTTTGAATTTGTTACGTTCAAGGGCTACTCGCAACTTGTCGTTTTTTGTGACAAGACCAGCTTTATAAGCCACATCAGCCACATGGTCGAGAGAATCGATTAATGCCAAAGCTGATTCCAGCGTCGCCACTTTTGACTTCAGACCAACCACAAGATAGTATGTGGACTCAATGCTTTCGAGCATGTCGCGTTCCGACACTTGTGCTTTTAGCTCTGCCGCTTCAACTCCTAATTTTGCCAACTTGTTGCCGTTTCTGACACGCCCGCCGGCATATATTGGCTGAATCGCTGTAGCGCTGATGGAGTGTCCTTTCTTCATCAACTCAATCTCTGTAGGGATACCAGCACCGTCTTCATTTAACACTTCAATGATAGCTTGAAGAATCTCTCCAAACTCATCATGCATGTCGTCTACACCATATTTTATAAGTGGATTAACCGCGTAATATGCCAAATAACCTGCGCTGACCTGTGGGAAATATTTGGTAAAGACCTGTTTCTTAACCTGCTTCGCCTTCTCTATTTCGATTTGACTAGTCTTGAACTGGGCGTTATTAGCTTTCGCCAAGGCAAAACATGAATCAAGAGTAAGGACATCGGCCTTTTGAGCATTCATTCCAAATGCCAAAACTGCCATAAACACTATCAAAATATACTTTTTCATAACTTTCAAATCTAAAGTCTAAGGTCTAACGACTAATGTCTGTATTTCTCTTTTCATTGCGTTCATCGCGTTTGTCGAGTCTCTTCAAGAATCTCAAGTTGATTCTGTTAAAGAACTTCTTGTCACGTTCACCTGCGTCAAAAGCGAGGCAGTAAGCCACAGGAAGCACTGTCACGACAAGCGGGAATGTGAGGATTGTGCCGAAGCATATCACCACGCCCATAGGCTCCCAGAGCAACGTCTTTGCGAGAATCATAGGGATAACACCGAGAGCTGTCGTCGCTGAAGTCAGGAAGATCGGTCTCATACGGCGCAGACCTGCTTCGTAAGCGGCCTGATGCACAGGGATATGTTCTTTATCACGCAATTCACCAGCATAGTCGTACATTATAATGGCATTACGCACGATGATACCGATAAGTGAGATGACACCCAACATTGCTGTCACCGACATGTCGAGACCGAACATCCATAGTCCGAATGTGGCACCGAAGATGCAAAGCACTGACACAGAAAGTGAAAGTATTGAAATGCCGATCTTGGCATAGTGGATAATAAGCACCACAAACATCACCACGATAGCTGCGAGAATAGCCATCAGCAACGAAGGCATAGTCTCATTTGTCACAGCCATTGAGCCTCCTTTATCAATTATGACACTGTCAGGAATGTCAAGATGATAATCAATGTATTCGTCAATCTTTCCGAACTCATTAAGCTGTCCGGCACCAGGCACAACGTCGGCAGCCACAGTGATACATTTCATACCGTTACGATGAGGCATATTGCTATGCTTGAACATTGGTGTCAGAGTTGCAACCTGACGTAGAGGCACCCATTCACCAGGTTTTGCTGTTGGAATCAACATATCTCCAAGGCCTTCATAATCAATGTCATGAACACCTTCGGTATATACTGTGGTATGGAGGTTATAGCTGCCCTCCCATAACGACACTATGCTACTTCCTGTTAAAGAGCCTGCAAGATACACCGACAACGTGGACTGCGTCACGCCGAGACGTGTGGCTTCTTCAGCATCAAGAACGACCTGTATGAATTCTGCCGACTCATCAAAATCAGAGTGGACATAGAACAGGTTCGGGTCTTTCCTCATGAATGTCATGATAGAATCGCTGATAGCGCTAAGTGTCTCATAATCATCGCCTTTAATGTAATACTCCACAGGAGCGTTGACGATCTGATAATCCATCTGTTTGAAGCGTATCTGCGCTATCGGGAAATAGTTCTCATACTTCTTCGGATATTCATTCATCATCTCCTTTGTAGCATTTTCCGACTCTGTTATCACGATAAACTGTGCGTAGGCGTTCGTCGGCGTTGGCTCAGGAGCGTAAGTCATGTGGAAACGTGGTGATGCCATCCCGAGGAATGCCGTCACTGACTTCACACGCTTGTCAGCCTTCAGTATCTTAGTCAAAGAGTCGGCAACAGCAGCTGTCTCCTCTATTGAACTGCCGTATGCCAGATGTATCTCAACAGCAAAGCTGTCACGTTCGGCTTTAGGAAGCATCTGGATATTTACTTTTGTAACTAAGTAAAGTCCAATCACGACGGACAATGCCGCAACTAAGATTGTACCCCATTTATGGCGGAAGCACAGGTTGAGAAGTCTCTTATATCCGTTTTGGAGGACATCGAAGAACTTAGCCTGAATCTTCTCGAACCTTGAGCGTTTGTTAGGATTTTGCGGAGCAATCATACTTGCCGACATGAATGGTATCACCCAGATTGCATACAAGAAACTGCACGCCAGTGTGATGAAGATAGCCCATGGGAACAGCTTAACAAAATCGCCCATATTTGTGCCTTTCATGATTGCCAACATCGGGAAGAACATACACGAGATTGATAATGTTGCGATGAGCATTGATGTCATGAGGTTCTTGGTTGAGACCGCCGCCGAATACCAGCGCGAGTGTCCCTCCGCCAGCATGTCGGAATAACCGTCGATCACAACCACTGAGTCATCCACGATCATACCCAAAACAACGATGAGAGCCGCTAAAGTAACGGTATTAAGCTCTATTCCGAAGAGGAACATGATGGCCCAGGCTGCCGCGATACATACCGGCACAGATGTCGACGACACCAAAGCAGTTCTAAGCGGGAACAGCATGAGCATCACTATGATAACGATGAGAACAGCTTCGATGAGGTCTTTCAGGAACGACATCACTGACTTGTTAACAACCACAGGCTGGTCGGTGATACGGTGCACCTTGATGTCAGGTGGTGCCGTCGCAAGGAAAGCGTCGATTTTCTCGTTCACCTCCTCGCCGAATGCAACGACATTGTAGCCAGGACGCATCTCCATAGAGAACATCAGGCAACGGTTGTTGTTGACCACGCTGTCGGAATACTGAATATACTGTGATGACTCCTTATAACGGCGTTCGATACGTGCCACGTCGCGCAGCTTCACCGTCTGTCCAGTTACAGGATCAGCATAAACCACTAACTCGTTCAAAGTATATAAGTCATCGACAGGCACTTCCACGTGAATCAAGGCCTGACCGTCGACATTCTCAATTTTTCCAGAGATAGTGCGCAAGCTATGAGCGGCGAGTTCAGCAGTGACGATAGCAGGAGATATTGCATATTGTGTCATGCGCGCCGGGTCCATAAAAACAGCGATCTCTTCCTTCTGCTCACCCACAATCTTGATATTACCCATAGTCTTGATGGTACGCAGTTTCTCAGAGAGCTTGTCGGCAAACTCACGCAGCTCACGCGAGGAACGCTGGTCGCTCTCGATGGCGAGAAGCAACGACGAGGCGTTACCGAAGTCATCGATGACCGCTGTCGCCATCACACCTTTAGGTAAGTCTGTAATCCTGAACAACATCAATCCCTGACGGATTCGTGACCATGTCATCTTGGAATCTTTGACATCATTAACCAAGTTGACAATAATAATGAGCATTCCGTCTTTAGAATAAGAATATGTCTTGTTTTTGTCCACATCACTGAACGTGAACAGATACTGTTCGGTAATACCCGCCACCCTCTGCTCTATCTCTTCCGCAGTGGCGCCAGGATACACGACAGCCACCACGCCGGTACGTATCGTCACATCCGGAAACTCATTCTTCTTCAAACGAGGAAGAGAGAAGAAACCGAAAATGACGATAATTGCCATAAAAAAGAACACAAGGCCGTTGTTCTTCATAGCAGCTTCGATAATATTTCTTTTCTGAGCCATTATCTTAAAATTTCTTGGTTATTAAAAAGAGACTTTAGCTCCGTTGAACAGTTTCTGGTAGCCCACCGTGACGATGGTATCGCCATGTTCGAGGCCTTTGCTGACCAGCACACCGTTCTTCACAAAGTCGCTGACCTCAATGACACGACGGTATGACCTGCCATTCTTCAAAACCCACACGGCAATACCGTTAGAAACTGTTTGCACACATGAAGCCGGCACAATGATGCCTGACGCTGCAGTGCTGTTGAGACGGATTTTAACCACCATGCCTGGCAGCGGATCTAATCCTGCGAGGTTGATCTTGGCCTTAACAGTGTAAGTGTGACCGAAAGGATTGGATACTATGGCCTTGTCAGTGATCTTTATTTCACGTTCGATATCACCCAAAGCATGAATCTGTGCTATAGCCTTGTCACCAATAACAACATTTCCCACTTCCTTCTCAGGAACTGAAAATTCAACGACTAATTTGTCCATGTCGATAATGTTACAAAATGTCTCGGATGGACGGATTAATTCACCAATGACGCGATCATGCATGCTGACCATGCCATCCTGAGGAGCGTAAATAGTACAGTCGTCGAGATGTTTGCGTGTCGAAATCTCTGCCTGACGTGCTTTTGAGAGATCGGTCTCCATCTGTACCCAACGAACGTCGCTGATGCCACCTTCTTCATGCACTGTTTTCAGCCGCTCATAGCCATCTTCAGCTTGATTGAGTGTGGCCAAAGCCGCATCGTGCAAACTCTTTGCCGTTGTCTCATCAACTTTAGCAATGATGGAACCTTTAGTGACTCTCTGTCCGTTGTGGACGTAGATGTCTGTAATAGTACCGCCCAAAGGGAATGACAATGACATCTTAACCTCGCTCTTGAGAGAACCTACATAATTGCGGAAGTTTGTGCCTTCAGTGAATTCCACAGCTGAAATTTTCACAGGAATAACCGGATCATACGTCTGTGTCTTGTCATTTTGTTCTCCACATCCTATTAATAATAATGATAGTGGAATTAAAAATAAATGTTTGATTCTCATCGTTGTATGTTATTAGTTAAAAAAATTATTCAATTCCCATATTATAAAGGATAAAAGCGTAGATGTCGGCTTGTTCCTCAATGACTTTTGCCATCGGCTTGCCGCCACCGTGACCGGCTTTGCTGTCGATGCGGATAATCTTAGGCTCGTCTCCTGTCTGTGCATATTGCAACTCAGCTGCATATTTGAATGAATGTGCCGGCACGACTCGGTCATCGTGATCGGCGGTAGTGACCATAATGGCAGGATAATGGACATTCGGACCGCTTTGTATAGTGTGCAAAGGTGAATATGCATACAACGCCTTGAACATCTCCTCGTCGTCTTCGCTGGTGCCATAGTCTGAAGCCCAGTTCCAGCCGATGGTGAAGCGATGATAACGAAGCATATCCATCACTCCAACCTGAGGCACCGCAACTCTGAAGAGCTCAGGACGTTGGTTGACGACTGCGCCGACTAACAAACCGCCATTCGAGCCGCCGTTTATGGCAAGATATTCTGGCGAAGTATATTGATTCTCAATGAGATACTCCGCGGCGGCAATAAAGTCGTCAAACACATTTTGTTTCTGAAGCTTTGTGCCAGCCAAGTGCCACTCTTCGCCGTATTCATTGCCGCCGCGGAGGTTTGCCATCACATAGATGCCGCCTCTCTCGAGGAACGGGATGCGGTTTACCGAGAAGCCAGGGTTCAAGGTGATGTTGAATCCGCCGTAGCCATAAAGTAATGTCGGGTTTCTGCCGTCTTTCTTCATACCCTTCTTGTATGTCAAGAACATCGGGACCTTGGTGCCGTCTTTGCTGGTGTAGAAGATCTGCTCGGTGGTGTAATCCTTCGGATTGAAATCAACCTTAGGAGCGCGGAACACCTCCGATGTATTCGACTCGATGTCATATTTGTAAATAGTCGTCGGGAAAGTGAATGAGGTGAAAGCGTAGAAAATCTCAGGCTCATCGTAGCGGCTCACAATGCCTGTAGCGCCGAATGTCGGGAACTGAATTTCATGTAACATTGTGCCGTCGAGGTTATAGACATAAGCATGGTTAGCTGCGTCCTTATCATAGGTGACAATCATCTTACCTGCACCCATCTGTGCTGAGACCATCACGTTTTCCGATTCCGGGAGCCACACCTGCCAGTTGTCAATCGAAACCTTGTTCATATCGTTGACATCCACCACGCAGATCTGACCTTTCGGAGCGTCGTAGTTTGTCATGATATACATCTTTCCGTCAATAATATCGATTGGATTATACTGATAATCCATGTCGAAGGCAATCTGCACAAACTTGCCCTTCGGATCGTTCATGTCGCGCATCCACAAAGTGTGTCCCGCACCCTGACCGCTCTCATACAGGAAAATGTAATGTTCGTCTTCGGTCACACTCACGCCGTGGAAATAACGAGGCTGAGTAGGATTCTCATAGAAAAGCTCGTCTTTCTCCTGGGGATCGCCGAGTTTATGATAATAAATCTTATGATTCTCATTGACATTCGAAAACTCCTTGCCTTCCACCGGCTTGTCGTAAGCTGCATAGAAGAATCCGTCTTTATACCAGTTGGCACCCGAAAACTTAGCCCATTCGATATGGTCTGGAAGCAGCTCTTTTGTCGCCACGTCCTTAACATAGATCTCAACCCAGTCTGAACCGCTGCGTTGGATGGTGTAAGCAAGATATTTTCCATCATGCGAGAGGCTCATTCCACCAAGTGAGACCGTGCCGTCATCCGAAAGCTTGTTTGGGTCGAGAAGCACCTCTGGCTCGCCGCCGTTGACATCCTGCATATAATAAACGCTCTGGTTCTGCAAACCGTCATTCTTGCTGTAGAAATACTTGCCAAAACGCTTCGATGGAACGCCATATTTCTCATAATCAGCAATTTGCGTCAATCTTTCTTTCAACTTAGCCCTCAACGGGATATGGCTGAGATAGTCGTTTGTCAGCGCGCGCTCTGCCTCCACCCATGCCATAGTAGCGGCAGAAGTGTCGTTTTCCAGCCAACGATATGGGTCAGCGACCTCAGTTCCAAAATAATCATCCACGACAGTCTCGTCGCGTTCTGCTTTAGGATACTCCTTAATTTTATAGCGAGTATCACATGCGGATAACATTACCATGCTTCCCATGATTAATAAGGTTGTTTTTAAAAATTTCATAATATTTTAAATTTAAATCATTTATCTATTATTCTGAGATTTATTCGCCTGTGGCGAATGCTTTCGCTTCGCTCAGGTCTCCATTTCGCTTCGCTCCAGTCGAAATGACGGGGAGTGTGCGTTTATCATGCCACCATAATTGTATGCTATTGAACAAATTCTGCCACACAGAATACAACGCCGGAAAAATTGCCGACAGCGGGTTCAGATAAGTGTTTGCCATCCAGATTCCCATCGCCGAGTTTTTCTGTCCGAGCAGCTGTCCCCCCGCGATGATGTCGCCGTACTTGTAACCGATGAATTTCCCCAGACCGAACTGTATCGCGCAGAAAACCACCGATGCGATGCCAAGCCAGATGATTGCCGACATGTTTTCTTTACCTTCCAAAAACATGAAATCTATAGTCTGACCGAGCGTTATCGTCAACGCCATCGCCCAAAGGTAAAACGAAAATCCTTTGATTTTACAAAAGAAATCGTTGACCTTCGGCATGAAGTTCTGACATATCAAAGCCACAAAGAACGGAAGCGCTATCACCGTGCCTATCTTCTTGAAAATCATCAGGAAAGACGTCAGAAACGTTATCTCCTGATGTGTCCCGATGAACGAGAAATAAATCGGCGCCATCACCGCCACCATCAGATTCCCGATGATAGTGTAACTCGTCACCGTCTCACGGTTTGCGCCAAGCATACACGATATCACCACCACCGATGCCGCCACCGGACAAATCACACCCACCAATATTCCTTGCGCTATTATCTCGTTGACATTCAATGCTGTAAGCAGATAATACATCCCTATACTCACCACAATCTGATACATCATCAGCCAGACATCCATCTTTGAGAAACGCAGCTTTTTCACGTTGACAGCCGCGAAATTCAGCAGCAGGATGCTGAAAACGAGGTACGGCACTATCACCCTGATAAGGCCGCACCAAGTGTGGAACAAAAGCCCAAGCACGATGGCTGTAGGTAGAACATAAGGACGAATTTTATGCATCGTCGCCTTTGAATATTAACGTTTTCCCTTCATGATCTCCACGAATGGATTGTAGTAGTTTTCACCTTTCTGGGTAACACCTTCAAGACCCTTACCACCGTTCTTCGGACGTTTCACATCACCAAAAATACCTTTTTCAAGAGCTGTGAACAAGCCTTCTTTCACGATTTCCTCGAGCAATGCTATTGTGTTGTTTAACACTAACTTAGCACGCTCACGACAAATGCCGCCTTCTTTGAACTCCATCTCCTCACCTATGCTGTGCAGGTTGTTGAAGATGTATTTTGCGTTCTCGATTGAGAGGTAACGGTCGCTCATGAACGGGGTGTGGATAGCCTCAGTCGGCATACCGAGCAGCTGGATTCCCTGATGTGTCCAGATTCCGATGATGTTGAACAGAGCATCCTGGATGTGACCGCGGAAGATGTTACCTGTCATGAACTTGGTTGGAGGCATATATTTCAACGTTGCCTTCGGGAAGATCTCACGTGTCATCTGAGCCTGTGCGAGCTCAAGGAGGAAGCCGTTTTCAAGCATCGGGTCCATTTCGAAAGCGTGACCCAAGCCCATCTGCTCTTCCTTCAAACCTGCCGAGAATGCAAGCTGTTCGTTGATGAGGTCTGATGCCAAAACTGTGTGAGCGGCCTCGACAGCGTCGGCGGTTGTCAAGTAGTTGTCCTCACCGGTGTTGATGATAACGCCGGCAAATCCGTTGATGATACGGCTCATGTACTGGTCGATCAAAGTACGCTGCATGTTGATGTCGCGGAACAAGATGCCGTACAATGCGTCGTTCAGCATCACGTCCAAACCTTCGAAAGCTCCCATGACGGCGATTTCCGGCATACAAAGACCTGAGCAGTAGTTACACAAACGGATGTAACGGCCGAGCTCCTCGCCCACTTCGTCCAAGGCCTTACGCATGATGCGGAAGTTCTCCTGTGTTGCGAAAGTACCGCCGAAACCTTCAGTTGTAGCGCCGTATGGCACATAGTCGAGCAACGACTGGCCAGTTGTACGAATCACAGCGATGACGTCAGCACCCTGACGGGCACCAGCCTGAGCTTGAACCACGTCCTCGTAGATGTTACCAGTTGCCACAATAATATAAAGGTATGGCTTCGGACCCTCGCCGATGGTGTTCAGATAATGATCACGTCTGTCGTGACGTGCGCGGATCTTTCCGACGTTCTCGTCGATGACTGGCTGCAATGTCTCAGCGATCTTTTTCTGGTCGCGAGTAACCACTTTTGTGATATCGAGCTTGCCTTCTGCCACCTGTTCAGCAATCTGCTGTGGCTTCAAGCCAGTCTGAATCATAGCGTTAGCGATGAAGAACAGCACGCCTTCACCAAGCACACCTTTCTCTTTCAGTGTGTCAACCACCACGTTCGGCAGTGGCACCTGGTTCTCATCGACGCCATCGATACCCATCAAACGGCTCAGCGTACGCTCCACCGCGACGGTAGTATATTGTTCAACAAACTCCTGCACCTGATCGGCAATCTTCTTTGCCAAACCTCTTGCATACTCAACTTTTGTAAAATCAAGACCTAATTTGCTTGTCATAGTTTTATATTTTTAATTTATTCTTTTATTTTCAAAATTTCACGTGCTTTAGAAATCCATTCCTTATCAATTCCCAAGCTTTCAGCAATATTCAATGCTTCATGCGGGACTTCGCCGTCTTTGACTTCAATGAGCTCGTAGTTCATTTTGCCGTCTTCGAATCCTTTGACCTTCAGTCTGCGGGAATCAGTCGGCTCTATATCGTAATGCGTTGTCATGACGAGGCTAACATTCTGAACTTCAAGCACTTTCACCAACGATGAAACCAACGCCGTTCCTTCTTTAGGGTTCGTGGTTCTCGCTGGCTCGTCAATCAACGCCAAGATTTTTCGTTTTCCACGCGATGCCTTAATAACGGCATCAATATTTTTCATTTCCGCTGCAAACGACGACAGCCCCTTCTCTATCGACTGCTCATCGCCAATGCAGA
>CAMZJA010000008.1 GCA_947307415.1 uncultured Bacteroidales bacterium
ATTAATTGAAATGGATTTTAGCTATTCAAAGACAGAAGAATTGTTCCTGCAGATGATCAGATCGTTTGCGGAGAACGAGGTCAAGCCTTTGGCAGCCGAAGTTGACGAGACAGAACGTTTCCCAATGGAAACCGTCAAGAAGATGGCGAAATTAGGTTTGATGGGCATCCCGGTACCACGCCAGTACGGCGGCGCCGGCGGATCAGTGCAGATGTACATCATGGCTGTTGAGGAGCTCTCAAGAGTGTGCGCCACCACAGGCGTTATCCTCTCGGCTCACACATCATTGTGCATGGCACCTATCCTCGAAAACGGAACAGAGGAACAGAAGATGAAATATTTGCCTAAGCTCGCATCAGGCGAATGGATCGGCGCTTTCGGTCTCACCGAGCCTAACGCCGGTACCGACGCCGCTATGCAACAGACAATGGCTGTTGACGCTGGCGACAAATACATCCTCAACGGAACAAAGATTTTCATCACCAACGCAGCTTACGCCGACGTGTTCATCGTCATGGCGATGACCGACAAGAGCAAAGGCACCAAGGGCATCTCGGCATTCATCGTCGAGAAAGGCTTCAAGGGCTTCAGCATCGGTAAGAAAGAGTTGAAGATGGGTATCCGCGGCAGCGCGACCTGCGAGTTGATTTTCGAAAACTGCGAAGTGCCGAAGGAAAACCTCCTCGGACCTCTCGGAAAAGGCTTCAACATCGCTATGAAGACCCTCGACGGCGGTCGTATCGGTATCGCTTCACAGGCTCTCGGCATCGCTCAAGGCGCTATGGATGAGACAGTGAAATACACCAAGGAACGTAAGCAGTTCGGCAAGGCTATCGCCCAGTTCCAGAACACACAGTTCCAGATGGCCGACCTCAAGACAAAGGTCGAGGCAGCCCGTTTGCTCGTCAGAAGCGCAGCTTGGAAGAAAGACAAAGGTCTCCCATACTCAGCAGATGCAGCAATGGCAAAACTCTTCGCAGCTGAGACAGCAATGGAAGTGACTACAAAGGCAGTCCAGTTCCACGGCGGCTACGGCTACACACGTGAATATCCGGTCGAGCGCATGATGCGTGACGCCAAGATTACCGAGATCTACGAAGGTACATCAGAGGTTCAGAGAATGGTTATCGCCGGTCATTTATTTAAATAGGAGGGAAGGATTATGAATATTATAGTTTGTATTAAGCAAGTACCTGATACTACCGAAATCAAAATCGATCCGGTAAAGAATACTCTTATCCGTGAAGGCGTTCCGAGCATCATGAACCCTGACGACAAGGGCGGTCTCGAACTCGCACTCCAGATGAAAGACAAATACGGCGCTAACGTCACAGTTATCACCATGGGACCTCCGCAAGCCGACCTCATCCTGAGAGAAGCTTTCGCTATGGGCGTTGACAGAGCTATCTTGTTGAGCGACAGAAAGTTCGCTGGTGCTGATACTCTTGCGACATCATACGCATTGGCAGGCGCCATCAAGACTTTGGACTATGACCTCATCATCGCCGGCCGTCAGGCTATCGACGGTGACACAGCACAGGTCGGTCCTGAGATGGCTGAACACCTCGGATTACCGCAGGTTTCATACGTCATCGACGCTGAACGCGAAAAGAACGGCAACTTCATCGTGAAGAAAGAAAACGAAGACAGCGTACAGACTCTCGAAGTCGAAGGCAAGTGCGTCCTCACAGTGTTGGCATCAGCATTCGAGGCACGTTACATGACAGTCGCTGGCATCGTCGACGCTTACGACAAAGAAGTTGAAGTTTGGGGCGCCGACAAACTCGATGTCGACGAGAACAAACTCGGCTTGAAAGGCTCACCGACAAAGGTGTGGCAGTCATTCCCTAAACAGCTCAAGGCACCGGGCGAGGTGTTTGAAGTGAGCGAGGAAGAAGCAGTCGAACTCATTGTTAAGAAATTGAAAGAGAAACATTTAATCTAAAAGTAAGAGTTATGGATATCAAAGATTATAAAAACGTTTATGTGTTCGCAGAACAGCGCGGTGGTACAATCCAATCCGTAGCTTACGAACTTTTAGGTAAAGCACGCGACCTCGCTGACGCTCTCGGCGAGAAAGTCGTTGCAATGTTACTTGGTCACAATGTGAAAGATCAGGCTCAGAGCCTCATCGAGATGGGTGCTGACGAAGTGCTCGTCGCCGACTGCCCTGAACTCAAGGATTACTTAACAGAACAGTACTCACAGGTTGTGTATCAGATGATTACAGCCGGTTGCCCAAGCATCGTCCTTTACGGTGCAACAACCATCGGCCGTGACCTCGCACCACGTATCGCTTCACGTTTGAAGACAGGTCTGACAGCAGACTGCACCAAGCTTGAAATCGGTATCGTCGAGGAAACAGGCGAGAAGCAGTTCCGCTCGACACGTCCTGCATTCGGTGGCAACCTGATGGCGACCATTCTTTGCCCTAACACACGTCCACAGATGTCGACAGTGCGTCCTGGCGTGATGCAGAAACGCGTCCGCGAGGCTGGCCGTAAAGGCACCATCACGATGTTTGCTCCTAAGTTCGACACAAGCAAGTTCAAAGTGAAAGTCATTGAGACCAAGATGAACTGCAAGTGCGCTGACGACATCGCCGATGCCAAGATTTTGGTATCTGGTGGCCGTGGCGTTCACGACAAGGAAGGTTTCAACAAGCTTCAGGCTTTGGCCGATGTCCTTGGCGGCATGGTGTCATCATCACGTGCCATGGTCGACGCAGGCATCATGGATCACTGCTTCCAGGTTGGTCAGACAGGTAAGACAGTGCGTCCGGCCCTTTACATGGCATGCGGTATCTCCGGCGCTATCCAGCACCTCGCAGGTATGGAAGAGTCAGACTTCATCATCGCCATCAACAAGGATAAATACGCGCCTATCTTCTCAGCCGCTGACCTCGGCATCGTCGGTGACCTCCACAAGATCGTCCCGATGCTGACAGAACGTCTGAAGAAAGAAGTGGAGAAATAATCCTGTAGAGACGTTTCCTGAAACGTCTCATTGACATTTCAAAATCCCCGATAGATATATTTCCGTCGGGGATTTTTATATTTTTTTCCAAAATATCTTGCACAATTAAATTTTTTCGTATCTTTGCAGCGGGTAAGTCTTATACGACCAGCTCCTGTCGAACTCCCCCAGGGCCGGAAGGCAGCAAGGGTAGATGGTTGAGCGGTGCGATATAAGTAGCTTACCTTTTTTTGTATGAAATGATTTTTAACCCGACATACACAGGTAAACAGTACTGGACGACAATCATTATCGCTGGATTGTTGCTAAGTATTTTATTATCATTAACTTACATTATTTTCTACGAACGCCTCTATGTCGAATATTCCTACCTCTTTTCAATAATTTACCTTATCCCATTCGTCATCCAAAGCATCACCTTGGCATTCTTCAAAAACAAATTCGTATGGAGCGAATTCTCCTACGGACAAGCTTTTCTGATGAGTCTCATGACTGGAATCATAGGCGCGATAGTGTTCAGCGGCGTAATTTACTTGCTTTACGCATATATCGGAATGGAAAGCAGGATTGAGCTTTATGAAAATGGACGACAGATGCGCGAACTTTTCTCGCCAAAAGCCACCGCCATCTCCATGTTGATAATAAATATCATTTTATCACTCGTTTATTCACTGATTATTAGTATCTTTGCACGTAAAAAAGATTGAAATGGATATATCTGTCATCATACCTTTATTAAATGAAGAGGAATCACTTCCGGAACTCGAAGCTTGGATTCGTCGCGTCATGACCGAAAACAACTATTCTTACGAGATAGTGTTTGTCGACGACGGCAGCACCGACGGATCATGGCACTGCATCCAGAAACTGAAGGAGAACAATCCTAATATTAAAGGTATTCGCTTCCGCCGCAACTATGGTAAATCGGCAGCTCTCAACGAAGGCTTCAAAATCGTCGAAGGCGATGTCGTAATCACCATGGATGCCGACCTACAAGACAGCCCAGACGAGATCCCGGAACTTTACAATATGATTGAAAAAGACGGCTACGACCTCGTAAGTGGCTGGAAGAAAGTGCGTTACGACTCAAAGATGATGAAAAACATCCCATCGAAGTTCTACAACTGGTCGACACGCCGCATGACAGGTATCAAACTACACGACTTCAACTGCGGACTCAAGGCTTACCGCAACGAAGTGGTGAAAAGTATCGAGATTTACGGCGAGATGCACCGTTACATCCCAGTCATCGCTAAAGCTGCAGGATTCACACACATAGGGGAGAAGGTGGTGCATCATCAGAAACGCAAATATGGCACCTCCAAGTTTGGAATGAGCCGTTTTGTGAGAGGCTACCTCGACTTGCTCACCATCTCGTTCATATCAAAATTCGGCAAACGCCCAATGCACCTCTTCGGAGGCCTCGGCAGCCTGACGTTCCTAGCCGGTTTCATCATGAGCGTCATCCTCGTGGTCAAGAAATATGCTTTCCATGCCTACGGAATGACCAACCGTCCGTTGTTCTACCTCGCATTGCTCTGCATGGTTGTCGGCACACAACTGTTCCTCACGGGATTCTTAGCCGAGCTCGTGCAGTCGTCATCACCAAAACAGAAAATCTACGGAATCGCTGAACGTATATAACGTCATTTCGACTGAAGCGAAGCGAAACGGAGAAATCTCATACTATTAACAGTTGGAGATTTCTCGACTACGCTCGAAATGACGGTGTGATTCAGTATCTGTCATAAGGATCGTCATAAGGCTCGTCGAAGCCTTCATCCTCATAATATTCTTCCTCGTCTTCACCGAAGATGTCTTCTTCATCTTCTGCAAACATGTTTTCACCTTCCTCCCAGTCAAAATCCTCCTCAAGCTTGCTCTCATCAAACTCGTCGATGTCGTTCATATCGTTCATGAAGTCACGCAATTCCTCGTCACTCATCTCATCGAGGTTGGCTGTCAACAACTTATTGTCGCGCGACGATGCTCTTAACTCCTTCAAGACGTCAGGCGCAATGTAGAAATCATCGATGTTTTCCTGACAATATTTGATATATTTCGGGTCTTTTTCAAATACTTCCGCTAATGTTTCACCCTCATATTTTCCAAAAGTGAAAATAGAATCAATGTCGTAAAATTTCATATCTTAACAAATTTTTGATTTACAAAAGTATTAAATTTTCTTAACACAAGCAAGAAAAATAACTATTTTTTAAAAATAAAGTAAACAGCGAGTATAAGGAATCCGAATCCAATGAGATGATTCCAGTTAAACTCACCCATTTTGAATACTTTGATACTGATAATCATGAAGATAATCAAGCTAACAGCTTCTTGAATAACCTTAAGTTGCACCAAGGTAAATGGTCCGCCGTTAACAATCGAGCCCATTCTGTTGGCAGGAATCATGAACGAATACTCAAAAAAAGCCACGCCCCAACTTGCTAAAATGACAAGAATCAAAGGCCAGTCTTTCATAACACCCATTTCGCTAAGCTTAATATTGCCATACCATGCGAATGTCATGAATACATTGGAAACCATGAGCATCAAAATAGTGTAAAGTCCCTTCATTTTTTCAAAATTTGCCGCAAAATTCGGAATTTTTTATTTATCTTTGCAAAAATATTTAAAAAATGATTTCTATTGAAAATATCATAAAAGATTCAATTGATGTTAAGCAATTGATTCTCAAAGATAAAGAACTGGTCAAAAGAATCAATGACGCTGCTTCGGTTTGCATTGAATCGCTGAAAAACGGCGGTAAGATTCATTTCTGCGGTAATGGCGGAAGCGCTGCCGATGCGCAACATCTCGCTGCCGAGCTTAGTGGACGTTTTTACTACGACCGTCCACCGCTCAATGCTGAGGCTTTGCACGTGAACACAAGCTATCTCACAGCTGTCGCGAACGATTATTCTTATGATATGATTTATGCAAGAATATTGCAGGCATCAGCGAAAAAAGGTGATGTCATCATAGGCATCAGCACCTCGGGAAACTCAACTAACATATTGAAAGCCATTGAGGTTGCAAAAGAAATCGGGGTTAAAACCATTGGAATGACAGGGGAGACCGGCGGCAAAATGGCCGACGTATGCGATATTATGCTCAATGTGCCAAGCAAATGCACGCCTCGTATTCAGGAATCTCACATTATGATAGGCCATATCATCTGCGAAATCATCGAAGCTACAATTTTCCCAAGATAAGATGGATTGGAAAAACAAAATTGACAAAACCTGGACCTTATTCCTTGATCGCGACGGCGTCATCAACGTGCGTCTCATCGACGATTATGTCAAGAATATCAACGAGTTCAAGTTTTTGCCAGGTGTTTTGGAAGCATTTAAGATATTTGCTGAGAAATTCGGTCGCATCGTCATAGTAACCAACCAACAAGGTGTCGGAAAAGGCCTGATGACTCTTCAGGATGTCGATTCGATCCATGATTTTATGAAGAAAGAGATTGAAGCTCAAAAGGGTAGGATAGATGCTATTTACGTCTGCCCACAGCTGAAATCCGACCCGAATAATTTCCGCAAGCCAAGTCCGAGAATGGCTTACATGGCGCAACACGATTTCCCTGAAATCAATCTTGAGAAATCTATTATGATAGGTGATTCTAACTCCGATATCGAGTTCGGCCGCAATGCCGGGATGTACACTATATTAATAGGTGACGAATTCGAATCGCTTTTTGAGTTCGCAAAAACATTAAAGTAATACTTTATATAAAGTAGTTTAATTTATTTATAACCAATAATATATGTCGACGTTAATATTAACGGTTTTTATCATTTACACGGTGTTGATTCTCGCCATCGCGCACTTCACTTCGCGCAAGTCGACAAACGAGACATTTTTCACCGGAAACCGTAAATCGCCTTGGTTTGTGGTGGCTTACGGCATGATCGGCGCATCGCTTTCCGGCGTCACTTTCATGTCGGTGCCAGGCAACGTCTACACCAGCCAGTTCACGTATTTCGGCATCGTCCTCGGCTATATCATCGGTTATGCGGTTATCGCGTTGATTCTCTTGCCTTTATACTACAAACTCAACCTTACATCCATTTATTCCTACCTCGAGATGCGCTTCGGCAAACATTCCGAAAAGACCGGTGCGGCCTTCTTTATCTTGTCGCGTCTGTTAGGTTCCGCATTGCGTATGTATTTGGTTGTCTTTGTATTATATGAGTTTGTGTTCAAGGCTTGGGGCATCCCATTCTGGGTTCCGGCAGTCATTTTCATAGCGTTAATTCTGGTTTACACCTTCAAAGGCGGCATTAAAACCGTTGTGTGGACCGACACTTTGCAGACCACATTCCTGCTTCTGGCGGCAATAATCACTGTAGTCTGCATCTTAAAAGAGCTAAACATCTCGATTCCCGACCTGTTGAAAGCGTCGTCGGAACAAGGTTACACCAAACTGTTTGAAACCGACCCGAATCACAGTCGTTTCTGGCTGAAACAGATATTAAGCGGCGCGTTTATCACCATTGTCATGACGGGCCTCGACCAGGATATGATGCAGAAAAACATGACGTGCAAAAGTCTCCGCGACGCCCAAAAAAACGTGATGACATCGAGCATTCTGTTTATTTTCGTGAATATCATATTCCTTTGCCTTGGCGCATCACTCATTTATTATGCGCAACGCACTGGTTTCCAATTGCCTGTAAACGAGAGTGGAGTAGTGGTCAACGACAAAATCTTCCCTTCGGTAGCGTTCTCGTTCAGCAAGTTCACAAGCATAGTGTTTGTGATCGGACTCGTAGCCGCAGGTTATTCATCGGCAGATGGCACTTTGACGGCATTGACGACCACATTCTGCTACAACTTCCTTGATTTTGGCAACAAAACCGATCTCCCGGAAGAGCAAAAAATCAAGACAAGAAAACGTATTCACGTGGCATTTGCTATCGTTTATCTCCTGGTAATCATAGCGTTCCGTCCGTTCCACAACCAATCGTTGATTGACAAAGTTTTTGAGATAGCCGGATACACCTATGGACCGCTGCTGGGACTTTATTCATTTGGACTTTTCATCAAAAATCGTAAGCCTGTCGACAAATTTGTGCCATACATCGCAATAGCGTCACCAATTTTGAGTTATATATTAAACATGTATTCGACCCAGCTGTTCAATGGCTATAAATTTGGTTTTGAAATATTGATTATCAATGGCTTAATAACATTTACGGCCTTGTTGATCACATCACACGCATCAAATAAAACATCAAAAATATGAAAAAACTGTTGTTGATACTATCATTATTTGCATCATTAAACGTTGAAGCTCAATATGTTACAACATTTGCAAAAAATGCTCCGGAGACTCAGGAAGATGGAGTTTTCTATTATCTTCCTCGAAACGTCATAATGCTTGAATTTACCATTGAGCAGACCGATTATTTCATCGGACCATATGCTGAATTTGCATCTAAATTATTGGGAACCAACGATTTTATCAAGGAAAACAAAACCGAATGCAATATAATTGACGTCGATATACAGTTGGCAAACGAAGTCGACCCGAATGCGGTTTATTTCATTGCCAGCGACGAAAAAAGCAAGGAGCCTCTCCCGAATGTCATTCTTGACGCCGACGGAATAATCCTCGCTTTCGGCTACGACAACATTCCAGCAAAACTTAAAACAAAACGTAACACCTTCACTGACAATGATTTAGGCCCTATCGCAAAACAAGAGGTCTCATTCTTGGAAATCCTTGAAAATGATGTTGAGAGAGAAGATGACGACGATGAAGAGGGTAGTGCTCCGAAAAAAATTACAAAGGAGGACAAGGCAAAAGCGGCATTAGAGAAGATTTCAAAGATCAGGACAGCTTATTTTGAGCTTGTTTCAGGCTTCAACGAGGTTTCCTACGGAAATACCACGTCATTTATGGCTGATAACATGAAAACTCTTGAAAATGAATATATTAGCCTATTTAAAGGAAAAACCATTAAGAGCACATATAAAAAGATAGTGTATGTAACACCTGAAAACAATCAGGTAAATACTTCAGTATCAATAGCTAAGCTTCCAAATATCGATGGCTCGATCAAAATCCAGTTTGAAAGCAAAAACACGCTGACGAATGTCAATGTTTTGAGCGATGATACCAAAAAATCAAGCCAAGCCAACAAATTATTCTACAGAATTCCGGCCGAATCGAACGTCAAAGTGATGCTTGGCAACAAGGTTTTAACCGAGAAACCATTGGTTATCAGTCAGTTTGGTGAGATAAGAACCGTCGTGGTGAAGAACAATAAAGTATTATTCAACCCGAATACAGGTCAAATAATCTCAATTACAAAATAATTCAGCGATTCTTTAGAATGGCAGGTCGTCGCCGTTGTCTGAGGCAAAATATTCCTCATTCATCGGTGGTAATGGCTGCTGCATTTGCTGAGGCTGATTCATCGGCTGTGCTGGCTGTGCTGCCGGCTGATCCTGATCGAATCTGAACGCTCTGACATCGGTGTACCATTTGCCGTTGAATTCACGCGATTCAATGCTAATCTGAGCCTTGACGGTTTGACCGACAAAGAAACTGTTGATTTCGTTGACGCGCTCGTTCCAGCACAACAAACAGATTTTTTTAGGATATTGTTCGATTGTTTCGATAATCAGTTCTTGTTTTTTCCACGGTCCGCGAGGAGAACTTCCTTCGGTCAAAGTACCTAATTGTACAACTTTTCCAACTATTTCCATATATTTAGTGTTAATTATTTTCTCACTGCAAATTTACTAAAAATTTCATAAACAAAACGCAATATTTTCGAAAATCTCTTTTTGAAAATAATATACATTATGTTAAATAGTGTCTACATAAAAAAGGTGGAGTATTACCTCCACCCATAAATTTTACTCATCAAGAGCTTTAGCTTTGTCCATCATCTTCAGACGTGCGTAGATACCTCTCAATGCCTGTTTCACTGCAGGATCATCAGGAAGAAGCTCATAGGTCTTCTCAACGTATGGCAATGCTCTCTCATCGTAAGTCTTAGCTTCAGCTGCCATTTCGTCGGTAGCTTTCAGATAAGCGTTGAAGTTTGAATAATCCTTAGGATCTTTGTCGTTTGCTTCCTGATAGATCTCTGAAGCCTTGTCGATCAACAAAGCGCCTGCGTTGTAATATGCGTCGGCGTATGCTGCGTTTTCAGCGATAGCTTTCTCATAATATTCAAGAGCTTTGTCGAGATTGTAAAGCTCTGATTCTCTGTTGCCATAGATTGTTCCAAGGATGAAATAATAAACTGGCTGTTCAGTAAATTTCTGAGCCATTGCCTCGATCTGATCGATGATTTCAGCCTCTCTGTGAAGTGTCAGATATGTGTTGATCATATCGTTAACTAATTGAGGATCATCAGGATACTTAGCTCTTGCTGTGTTGATTGTCTCGATCGACTTCTCGCCTTGTCCGAGCTCTCTGTAAGCATTGATGAGACCTGAATAAATTGAAGCGTCATCATAGCCTTGTGCAATAAGCATTTCGTATGTCTGGGCTGCTTCCGCGTATTTTCCAACCTTAATGGCGCATGTGGCATAGTTGATCAATGCCGCATCGTCGACAGCACCGATCTTTGCTGCTGCTTCATTAGCCTTCTGGAAATTGATCATAGCGTCCTCGTAGTTGCCGTTATTGAAGCTGTCGACACCAAACTGATAGAATGTGTTGTCGATAGCTTTGACGTATGATGAAAGCTCATAACCGTTCTGCTGATAGTATTTAGGATCGACCTGCTGAATTTTGTCAATAGCTGTCAAAACCTTTGTAAATGATTCAGGGTCAACATCATAGAACTCAGGATATGCACCGATTTTGTAGTAAATAACCGCATAATAATGCCAAGTTTTTGCCTGATTCATTGTAGCATCGTGCTGTGATGCGGCATCGATAGCGTCTTTTGCTTTCTGAATCATCAATTTGGCGTTTGCCATCTGTTTAGCGGCTTTGTCAGTCTTGTTCTGAGTCTTATAAGCATCTGCCTGGTCAATATACTGCTGTGCAGATTTCTGATTGTTAAAAGCGTTTTGAACCTGTACGTTTTGAGCAATAACAAATTGTCCTAAAATTGCTAATGTCAAAGTCAATAAGATTTTTTTCATTTTATTAGATTTAATTAGTTATACTTCTTGTTGATTATTCTCTGTATTAACGTTGTCAACGGCTTCGTTATTGCCTTCATTTTCAACGTTTTCTGCATTTTCATCGAATTCATCGTCCTCTTCGATGTCTTCAGCCTTTACTTTTGTAACGGCTGCGATCTCGTCGTTGTCGCGGAGGTTAATGAGACGCACACCCTGTGTTGCGCGACCCATAACTCTCAGAGTATCAACGGCTATACGAATGAGGATACCAGATTTGTTGATGATCATGAGGTCGTCGCCATCGACCACGTCCTTGATTGCCACCAGCTTACCGGTCTTATCGGTGATGTTCATGGTCTTGACGCCCTTGCCGCCACGGTTGGTGATGCGGTATTCCTCGAGGTCGGAACGTTTTCCGTAGCCCTTTTCAGAAACCACGAGCACGTTGGTCTGTGGGTCGTCGATGCAGATCATGCCGACAACTTCATCGTTCTCATCATCAACGGTGATGGCGCGCACGCCTGATGCCGTTCTACCCATCGGACGTACTGTCTTTTCTGGGAATCTGATAGCTCTACCCGACTTCAACGCGATCAAGATCTCGCTGTTGCCGCTGGTCATCTTGGCTTCGAGGAGCTCGTCGCCTTCGCGGATGCCGAGAGCGATGATACCTGTAGCGCGTGGACGTGAGTAAGCCTCGAGCGTGGTCTTCTTGATGATACCCTTCTTAGTAATGAGTGTAAGATAATGATTCTCACAGAATTCAGGACTCATATCAGTCAAGTTGATGTAAGCTTTGACGTTGTCGTCAGGCTCCAGATGGATGAGGTTCTGGATAGCTCTACCCTTGCTCGACTTGGTGCCTTCAGGGATTTCAAACACGCGGAGCCAGTAGCATCTGCCCTTCTCGGTAAAGAACAGCATGTAGTTGTGGTTTGTCGCCACGAAGATCTGTTCGATGAAGTCCTCGTCGCGTGCATCGGAGCCTTTCGAGCCCTTGCCTCCCCTACTCTGGCGGCGGTATTCCGTCAGGTTGGTACGTTTAATATAATTAAGGTGTGAGATTGTCACAACCACAGCGTCGTCAGCGATGATGTCTTCCATCTTGAAGTCCTCAGCTGTGCGCTCGATGATGCTCTTTCTCTCGTCACCGTATTTCTCCTTGATGTTACGAAGCTCATTTTTGATGATTTCGAACTGCATTGCCGGACTTGCGAGCACTTCTTTCAAGTGAGCTATGAGCTGGTGCAGCTGTTCAAGTTCGTCCATGATCTTCTTGATCTCGAGGCCGGCCAACTGACCTAAACGGTAAGCAACGATTGCGGCTGCCTGCGGGTCATCGAAGCCATATTGATCCATCAAAGCCTGTTTTGCTTCCTGGGCACCACCCTTGCAAGCACGGATGGTAGCGATGATCTGGTCGACGATATCGATAGCGCGTGCAAGACCTTCGAGGATGTGAGCGCGTTTCTCAGCCTCACGCAAGTCGTGCTGTGTACGACGTACAACGCACTGATGACGGTGCTCGACGTAATATTGAATCAACTGCTTGAGGTTCAAGGTGTAAGGACGGCCGTTCACCAAGCACACGTTGTTCACGCTGAATGAGCTCTGAAGGCCTGTCATCTGGAACAGCTTGTTCAACACCACACTTGACACAGCGTCGCGTTTCAATTCGTAAACGATGCGCAGACCGTTACGGTCGCTTTCGTCGCGGATATCAGCAATGCCGTCGAGTTTCTTCTCAGAGATGAGGTCGGCGGTACGCTTGATCATATCGGCCTTGTTGGTCTGATAAGGCACTGATGTGGCGATGATTCGCTCGTGACCGTTATGCTCTTCGATTGTAGTGTTTGCGCGCAAAACAATACGTCCGCGACCTGTCTCGAAAGCGTCTTTCACGCCTTCATAGCCGTAGATGATACCACCAGTCGGGAAGTCAGGAGCCTTGATGTACTCCATCAACTCGCTGATAGTGATGTCATTATTGTCGATATAAGCAATGATTCCGTCGATCACCTCGCTGAGGTTGTGAGGCGGCATGTTGGTTGCCATACCGACTGCGATACCGCTCGCTCCGTTCACCAAAAGGTTAGGGATGAGTGACGGCAAAACGGTAGGTTCCTGCTCGGAATCATCGTAGTTATTCATAAAATCAACGGTATCCTTGTCGAGGTCGGCAAGCATCTCTTCAGCTATCTTTCTCAATCTAGCCTCTGTGTAACGCATAGCCGCCGGCGGGTCAGCGTCCATAGAGCCGAAGTTACCCTGACCGTCGATGAGAGGATAACGCATGCTCCAATCCTGAGCCAGACGAACCATGGCGTCGTACACTGACGAGTCACCGTGTGGGTGGTACTTTCCTAAAACTTCACCTACAACCTTTGCCGATTTCTTGTACGGGCGGTTCGAAAGGACGCCCATATCCATCATTCCGTAAAGGATACGGCGGTGCACAGGTTTCAAACCGTCTCTGACATCCGGAAGAGCACGCGCGACGATAACAGACATCGAATAATCGATGTAGCTTGTCTTCATGTGATCCTCAATGCCAATCGGGACTATTCTTTCACCTTCAAATTGTTCTTCCATCTATTTTTTCTTTAAATTTTAATTCCAAAAATAATTTACAAAAATACAGATTTTTTTTGAATTATGAACAAAATTAATTTAATATTTTTTAACTATTTTTGAACAAAAATCATGCCGAAAAGACTTGTATACGGAATTTTATTTGTATTTTTGCAGTTTGAAATAAAATTTTTATGGATCAGAAATTTTCACCAAGAGTTAGGGAGATAATGTTTCATAGTCATGAAGAAGCTGTGAAAATGGGCAATCCGTATATCGGTTTGGAACATATTTTTCTCGGAATTGTCGACGACAACGACAGCAACGCGGTGCATATCTTAAGAAGCTTAGACCTTGATATTGAAGCATTTAGAAGTAAATTAGAAGCTTCAATTAAGACAAGCAACGTGATAGCCGGAAACACCGACAACCTACCGTTGACCAAACAAGCCGAACGTGCGCTGAAGTTCACATATATCGTCGCGAAAGACTTTAACAGCGAGGAAGTGGCGTCGGAACATCTGATGCTCGCAATTCTGCATGATGACAATAATATTATCTCGCAACGCCTTGAATATGAAGGAATTACATTTGACAAATATAAGAAGGAAGTGATGAAATTGACACCTGAATATCCGGCAAAGGATAAAGATGAAGAGGTAAACGTGCCGAAAAACGTGTTTCAGGATGAGGAGGAAGAAGATGAGATGCCTTCAAAAACCACTGAAAAACAACAACATAAGAGTAATTCGAAATCAAATACACCTGTTCTCGACAGCTTTGGCAGAGATTTGACCAAGGCAGCTGAGGAAGGTCGCCTCGACCCTATCGTCGGACGTGAGAAGGAGCTGGAGCGCATCGCGCAGATTTTGAGCCGCAGAAAGAAAAACAACCCTATTCTGATTGGCGAGCCTGGCGTGGGTAAGTCGGCTATTGCTGAAGGACTGGCGCAACGCATTGTGGAACATAGAGTTTCGCGTACCTTGTACAACAAACGCATAGTGGTTCTCGACCTCGGCTCGGTGGTTGCCGGAACCAAGTACAGAGGCCAGTTTGAGGAACGAATGAAATCGATACTCAATGAGTTGGAGAAAAATCCGGATATCATCCTGTTTATCGATGAAATTCATACTATTATCGGTGCGGGAAATGCTAATGGTTCTCTCGACGCTTCGAATATGTTCAAGCCGGCATTGGCACGCGGAGAATTACAATGCATAGGCGCCACCACATTGGATGAATATCGCCAATACATCGAAAAAGACGGTGCTTTGGAGCGCCGTTTCCAGAAAATACTGGTTGAGCCGACGACTGTCGATGAGACAATTCAGATTTTGAACAACATCAAAGGTCGTTACGAAGACCATCATCTGGTGAAATACGAGCCTGAAGCTATCGAGGCTTGTGTGAAGCTCACAAACCGTTATATTTCCGACCGTCATCTGCCGGATAAGGCCATCGACGCATTGGACGAAGCTGGTGCGAGAATGCATATCAACAGCATTCATGTACCGACGGAAATCATTGATTTAGAGCACTCTATCGAAGAGATAAAAGATCAGAAGAAGAAAGCCATAAAAGAGCAGCGTTTCGAGGATGCCGGAAAGTATCGTGACGAGGAGAAACAGCTCACTGAAAAGCTTGAAAACGCCAAGAAACAATGGGATGCGGAGACTGACGCGCACCGTGGCGTAGTGACCGAGCAGAACGTCGCTGAGGTGATTGCTATGATGACTGGCGTCCCGGTTCAGCGCATCGCACAGAACGAAGGCGACCGCCTGATGAGCATGGAGACAGAGCTTGCTGGCACCGTAATCGGTCAGGATGAGGCGATTAAGAATGTGGTGAAAGCCATCAGACGTAACCGAGCAGGTTTGAAAGACCCGAACCGACCGATTGGAAGCTTCATTTTCCTCGGTCCTACCGGTGTCGGAAAGACATATCTGGCAAAAGTTTTGGCCAAGTATCTCTTTGATTCTGAGGATGCTTTGATTCGTATCGACATGAGCGAATACATGGAGAAATTCGCTGTGTCGCGTCTCGTTGGAGCGCCTCCAGGATACGTCGGATACGAAGAAGGCGGCCAGTTGACCGAGAAAGTCCGCCGTAAGCCCTACTCTATCGTTCTTTTGGACGAGATTGAGAAAGCGCATCCGGACGTGTTCCATCTGCTGCTGCAGGTGTTGGACGACGGTCAACTCACTGATTCTCTTGGCAGAAAAGTCGATTTCAAGAATACGATTATAATTATGACGTCGAACATCGGCTCGCGTCAGCTGAAGGACTTCGGACAAGGCGTAGGATTTGGCACACAGGCGAAGAAAGATTCGAAAGATAAATATTCACGCGCTGTGATAGAAAATGCCTTAAAACGCTCGTTTGCCCCCGAATTCCTTAACAGAATCGACGAGGTGGTTATTTTCGAGTCGCTGAACAAGGAAAACATCAACAAAATCATCGACATCGAGCTTAAGAAAGTATTCGAGCGCACCACCGAGATGGGTTATGATCTTGAACTCACTGAAAAAGCTCGCGATTTCATCGCCGAGAAAGGTTGGGACGAGCAATACGGAGCACGTCCGTTGAAACGCGCCATCCAGAAATATGTTGAAGATGTGCTGGCTGAGGAAATCATCAAATCGAACCCGGCAAAAGGCAGCAAAATCGTGATTGATTACGATGCTGAAAAAGATGATATGACGGTAACAACCAAATGAATTTAAAGGGAAAGATCGATAATAAGTTTTTCAAGGTAATCACCGCTGCGTCGCGCGAGTTGGGTTACGATTCCTACATCGTAGGCGGCTATGTCCGTGACCTATTGTTGCATCGCCAATCGAATGACATTGATGTGGTTACGGTGGGCAGCGGCATTGAATTGGCCAAGAAAACCGCCGAGTTGTTGCCTGGCAAGAAACACGTGAAATATTACGGTCGTTTCGGTACCGCGATGATAAATGTTGACGGTCACGAAATCGAGTTCGTGGGCGCCAGAAAAGAATCGTATACCGCCGACAGTCGCAAGCCTACCTGTGAAAACGGCACCTTGGAAGACGACCAGAATCGACGTGATTTCACCATCAATGCGATGGCTATCTCATTGAATGAGAATAACTTCGGCGAGCTGGTTGACCCGTTCAACGGCGTACAAGACCTTGAAGATAAGATTATTCGCACGCCTTTAGATCCTGATATCACCTATTCCGACGATCCGTTACGCATGATGCGCGCCATCAGATTTGCCACACAGTTGCACTTCATGATTGAAGCTGAATCGTTTGAAGCAATAAGACGTAACGCACAGAGAATCAAGATAATATCGATGGAACGCGTCACCGAGGAGATGAACAAAATCATCATGTCGGACGTGCCGAGCATCGGTTTCAAACTTCTCGACAAGAGTGGTCTGTTACCATTGATATTCCCGCAGATGGCGGCGTTGAAAGGCGTTGAGATCCAGGAAGGCAAAGGGCACAAGGACAACTTCTATCACACCTTGGAAGTGCTTGATAATGTGGCTGTTAGCGGTGGTGATTTGTGGCTCAGATGGGCCGCGGTGCTGCATGATATAGCGAAGCCGTTGACCAAGAGATTCGAGAAAGAGGCTGGCTGGACTTTCCACGGACACGAGGTGAAAGGCTCGAAGATGGTGCATAAGATTTTCGCCAATTTCAAGCTGCCATTGAATGAGAAGATGAAATACGTGGAGAAGCTGGTTTATCTCCACCTCCGCCCTATTGTGCTGGCCCAGGACATCGTAACTGATTCAGCAGTAAGGCGTTTGCTCTTCGACGCAGGCGACGACATCGACGATTTGATGACGCTTTGCGACGCGGATATCACATCGAAAAACGAAGAGAAAAAAGCTCGTTTCCACAATAATTTCCAGATTGTAAGAAGGAAGTTGAAGGAGATCGAGGCGAAAGACCATCTGCGCAACTGGCAGCCGCCTGTCGATGGCACCGTCATCATGAAAACCTTTGGAATTCCTGAGAGTCGCGAGGTCGGCGTGATTAAAACCGCCATTCGTGAAGCCATTTTGGACGGCATCATCGGCAACAATTTCGAGGAAGCTTATCAGTTTATGAAGGCTGAAGGCAAAAAGCTAGGTTTGAAGGTGGTTTGTGAGGTCACCGAGCCTGTGGAAGTCAAATCAAACAGACCTGTTCCTGTCAAATAATTCGGTTTTGGAAAACAAGCATCTCATAGTGTTGGCTGGCCCCACCGCGTCGGGAAAAACGGCGACGGCAATCAAGCTTGCCAAGGCTTTTGATGCTGAAATCATATCTGCCGACAGCCGTCAGTTTTACAAAGAATTGTCCATCGGCACGGCCGCTCCGACGCCTGAGGAACTGGCCCTAGTAAAGCATCATTTCATTCATAATTTAAGCATTGAAGACAAATACGATGTCGCTGATTATGAAAGAGATGTATTAAATTATATAAAGGAATACTTTAAGACTAAAAATGTAGCCATCATGACCGGTGGCTCGGGTCTTTTTATAGATGCCGTGTGCAATGGATTGGACTCAATTCCTGATATTTCTGAAGAGATAAGAAACAAGGTCACGAGGATGCTTGAGGAAGGTGGCTTGGATGCTTTACAAAAAGAAGTTGAGAAGGTTGACCCTGAATATTACCAGATTGTTGACAAGCAAAATCCGCGTCGTTTGCAGCGGGCTTTGGAGGTTTATTATCAAACTAACAGGCCCTACTCCACTTTCAGGCAGAGAAATTTTGCAAAACGCGACTTTGACATTATTAAGTTGGCGATTTTGTGGGACAGAGACAAGCTCATTGAGCGAATTAACAAGCGTGTTGATTTGATGATGGAGCAAGGTTTGCTTGACGAGGTGAAGTCGGTGTACTCGAAACGGCATCTAAACTCTTTAAACACAGTAGGTTACAAGGAGTTGTTCGATTATCTCGATGGGAAATGCAGTTTGGAGCAGGCTGTGGAGCAGATTAAGATTAACACTCGGCAATATGCCAAACGGCAGATGACGTGGCTGCGAAAGAATAATGATTATCAGTGGTTTACGATTGATGAAAGTGACGAGATTATTGATACCCTTTTCGAAAAACTCAACAGTACCCGGTGGTAGGTCGTTTTTCTGCAAAGGGCATCAATAATCTCATAATACTAATGACGGTATTAAGACTTTCAAATCCTCTTTCAATTTTTCAACCCCTTCAAATACTATCGCATTGATTCCCACAGCTTTAGCACCTTCGACGTTTTTCAGATTGTCGTCGATAAAGAGGCTTTCTTCGGCTTTAAGGTTATATTTGTTGAGCAAAGTATGGAAAATCTCTGGATTTGGCTTCAATTGCTTGACTTCGCCACTGACAACGATGTTATCGATTAGGCTGAAGATGCGATAAGTTTTTTGCACAGTCGGGAATGTCTCCGCTGACCAGTTTGTGAGGCCATAAATGACTGGAAAGCCATTGGCTTTCAATGACTTGATAAGGTCGTACATTCCTGGAATCTCCTCTCCCATCGTGTCCATCCAGTTGGTTTGATAGAGTTTTAGGGCTTCGGCATATTTCGGAAACATCGCTGAGCGTTCTCTCACGGCTTGTTCGAATGGTTTTCCACCGTCCATCTCGGCGTTCCACTCGCTGTTGCAGACGTTTTCAACGAAATAGTCAGCTTCGTTTATATCATCGAAATATTTATCAAATAGATAATGTGGGTTCCAGTCGACGAGCACGCCGCCGAAGTCGAAAATTATATTTTTTATCATTATTTTATCAGTTTTTTCAAGGCATTAACAAAATTTTCCACATCCTGTTCGGTGGTGTCGAACGAGCACATCCAGCGCACCACGTCGTTGTCGAGATCCCAGTCGTAGAAGAAATACTGTTTCTGCAGCTCGGTCCAGACATTACGCGGCAGTTTCACGAACACACCGTTGACCTGCACTGGATACATCACCTTAACCTGCGGGATATCCTTGACGGCGTTGTACAAAAGCTGCGCCATGCGGTTGGAATGCTCAGCGTTTCTGCGCCAGAGGTCGTTGTTGAAATAAGCCTCGAACTGCACCGCCAGGAAGCGCATCTTCGAGCACAGCTGAAGTCCTTGTTTGCGACGGTATTTATAGTCTTTCGCCAGCTCAGGATTCAGGAAAACCACCGACTCGCCTATCATCAGGCCGTTTTTGGTGCCGCCGAACGATACCACGTCTACGCCAGCATCGGTAGTCATTTCTTTGAAGGAGCAATTCAAAGCCACAGCTGCGTTGGCGAGGCGGGCGCCATCAACATGGAGATACATGCCGTATTCGTGAGCCAAATCAGCTAAAGCCTTGATTTCGTTGATGGTATAGAGTGTTCCAAGCTCAGTGGATTGCGTTATTGTTATCGCCTTTGGCTGTGAATGATGCTCGAAGCCGAAGCCATGGAGGCGAGTTTTTACCAACTCTGGAGTAAGTTTGCCATCGGGAGTGTCGACAGTGAGCAGACGGCATCCGACAATACGCTGAGGAGCGCCGCATTCATCTACGTTGACGTGAGCGGTCTCAGCGCAGACCACAGCCTCATGCGAGCGCACCATAGCATCGATGGCCATGGTGTTGGCGCCGGTGCCGTTAAACACAAACGACACAACTGCCTGATTACCAAAGTGTTGCTTGAACAATTGTTCAACACGCGCGCAATATTCGTCGTCGCCGTAAGCCAAAGCATGGTCGACGTTGGCATCAGCTATCGCCTTCAAAACCTCAGGACTTATCCCCGAATGGTTGTCGCTTCCGAATCCTCTTTTCATATTTCAAAATTTAAAGTGCAAAAATACAAAAATTACAAAAACTTCAGTTCCTTCTTCCATAATTTCCAGTCGGGCATCATCTCCTCCATCAAAGAATAGAATCCTGTTTGGTGGTTGAAGTAGATGAGATGGCACATTTCGTGTATCATCACCTGGCGGATGCAGTTTTCGTTGAGCTTTATGAGCTGCAGGTTGAGGCTAATATTGCCTTTTCGCGAACAACTACCCCACCTCGAGCGCATGTCGCGGATGCTGATTTTTGCAGGTGCCACGTTATATTTCTTGAATTTCTCGATTATAGGCGGAAAAAGTTCGCCAAAAACAACTTTGGCACGATTTTTGTACCACTTATTTATTTGGCCTTCCACTAACTCTGGCGATTTAACATTGACAATCAATGAGTTACCTTCAATTAAAACAATGTTTTTATTGCTTTCAACAACCTTAAGCGTATATTTTTCGCCAAGATAATAATGGGTTTCACCCGAAACGTACTTTTTCTCTTGATTATCAGCGTTTTGAAGACGATCTAAATGATTAAAAATCCATCGGCGGTGTTGGTTCAGGAATGCGAGCATGTCGCTTTCGCGATACAACAATGGCGCTTTCACCTCGATCACGCTGTCGCGACGTATTTTGGCGACCACACTCCTCCGATGCGAGCGCTTGAACTCGTAGCGGACTTCCAAACCGTTGATAATGGTGGTTTTTATCATTTGAGTTTCGCCATAAAGCGTTCAATGTCAACGATATAGCGAATATGAGTACCTTCGCCAATGAGACCGTCGTCGTCGGATGCCGACACTTTGAACGTCAGTTTTCGGCTCTCGATTTCTTCGAGAACAGCAGTTGCTTTTATCGTTGCACCTAGCTTTGAAGGTTTGATGTGCGACGTACTGATATGAGCACCAACTGTCGACGAGCCATCTGGCAGATCGTTCTCAACTGCAGTCATTGCTGCGTTTTCCATCAATCCGATCATCGCTGGAGTTGCAAACACGTCGAGGCCGCCGGAGCCGTAAGTGCGGGCGGTGTTAGTGTTGTTTACAGTTGTTGTTGAGGTATGAGATAATCCGATTTTAAGCATAGTTTGAAAATTTTCAATTATTTATTTCCGTTTCAGTTCCTTAAGTGCTTGGCAAAGCTGATCCGGGCAAGAAGTAATCTTGTTTCCGCAGCGTATACCTTCCAGTTTGTTGATTACGTCGTCGATCTTCTGCCCTGTCACCAGTCGGCAGATGCCTTGCAGGTTTCCGTTGCAGCCGCCTAGGAACGCCACATTTTGAATTACATTATCATCGTCGGCTGTCACGTCGATGAGGATTGAACAGGTGCCTTGGGTGGTATATTGAATGTGCTTCATATTTCTAAATATTATTTTTCTTAAAGTTCTCAGCCTGTTCAAAAATAGCCTTGAACACTTCGTCTCTTGTCGCTGGTGGATATTTGTGTTTTGCAAGCGTCAGGATAATCTGAACTTTTAATTGCGCTTTAATATCGGCCTTTTTATCCCAATCGATGTATTGTGTTTTGTCATCCACGACTTCTTTGACATCTTTGGCAAGGGCAATATATTGTTCTTCAGTGTATTCATTCACAAAACCATATTGCTCTGCAACAGATTTTAGGATATCATAAAACGCCTTGACTTCAATATTTGGGATTCCATCTGGTAAAATGTTGTCTTTCTTAATGTCTTCAAACAAATCCGCCAATTGTTTTGCAACTTCTGTAACGATTTCATCTGCTAAAACTATGTCATCGGAACGGTCGTTGTATTTGTCGATAATATCTTTCAAACGGTCTGTAAAACTGACAGCCTTGACCTTGTTAACCCGTCGGACACTATCGATAACACGCTTTAGCAACTGCTCCATCAACTTGACTTTGGTGTTTTGATATGGCAGTCGCTTCAACTTTTCCATATATTGAGTTGCAAGCATGTCAATTTGCTCCGAATTGTCGAGTCGCATGGTGTTTATAGCAACAACTTCTTCAGAAACGAGTGCCTCATTAACAAGCTTCAGAACATGCTTGTTCATCTGCGTAGCATCTGGCGATTCGCCTGTAGTAGTCTTATAGATTATTGAACGCACACCGGAGAAGAAATGTACATCATTGACTTCATCATTTTTGATTCGTTCGTCGTTGTTGCACATATTATATGCCGACTTCATGATTAAAGTATGCTTCATGAAGCGTTTCTCCGACTCGGCAGTTTGCTGTACGCGCTCAGCAGCAATCTGTAGTGTATCCAGCTGTTCAAGCGGTGTCCCAGTAAAGAATTTGCTGTAATCAAAGCCGTTAAACATACGTCGCAACAAGTCGAGTTCATCTTTGAAAAGCTTCACTGCGGCATCGATAGTCTCAACAGGTGTTTCATTTTGTCCACCAGTGGCGTATTTTTGCATCGCCTGGTTAAACTTTTTCTTAATACCAAGATAATCAACGATCAAGCCTTTGTCTTTGCCCGGATAATTTCTATTCACACGACTAACGGTCTGAATCAAAGTGTGCATCTGCAACGGCTTGTAGCAGTACATCGTGTCGAGACAAGGCACATCGAAGCCGGTAATCCACATGTCAACAACGATGGCAATCTTGAAATTCGACTTGTCTTCCTTAAACTGCAGGTCGAGTTTCTTACGCTCATCGTCAGTGCCCAACAAATTGTATAATTCCGGGTCATCATCTTTCTGGCGGATGCAAACCAACTTGATTCTCTCAATCGGCTTGATTTTTTCAGACTCTTCTTTTGTAAGTTCCTCACCATCACCGCAAATCTTAACCTCTGCCCATTCAGGACGCATAGCGACAATCTCTTTATAAATTGAAAACGCTATTTCACGCGTTGCGCACACAATCATCGCTTTGCCTTTGACGGTACTACCCTCTTCCACTCTGCGCTCGTAATGCTGGATGAAATCTACAGCCAGACGATGAATCAAATCCGGACTGTTGAGCAATATGCTCATTTGCGTCATTGCACGTTTACTCTCCTCAATCTGATACTCCGACGAGCCTTCTTCAGCGCATTTGTCGTAATATGCCTCGATTTGTTTTATGAGCTCGCTGTCGGCGAATACATGTGATGCACGCCCTTCATACATGATGGTTTTTGTGATTCCATCCTCAACGGCCTCAATCATCGAATATTCATCCACAATACCGCCAAACACATCAAGTGTCGGGTCGATTGGAGTTCCAGTAAAGCCGACGTATGTGGCGTTTGGCAACGAATCGCGAAGATATTTTGCAAAACCAAATGAGCGTTTGACACCTTTATCGGTAATCTCCACTTTCTCTTCCAAACTTGTCTGTGTACGATGGGCTTCATCGCTGATACAGATGATGTTAGCTCTGTTTGAAAGCAGATTTATATCCTTTGAGAATTTTTGTATTGTCGTTAAGAACACACCTCCGCTTGTCCTACCCTGCAGTTTGGCCTTCAAATCCTCACGACTTTCAACCTGTTCGATGACGCTGTCACCCACAAACTGTTTAGCATTAAGCAACAAACGTGAAAGCTGGTCGTCGAGGTCGGTTCGGTCGGTTATGAGAATAATTGTTGGGCTGCACAATGCTTTGCTTTTCATAAGCAAACGGCATAAGAATAACATTGTCAACGACTTACCACAACCTGTTGCACCGAAATATGTGCCGCCTTTGCCGTCTCCGTTAGGATTCAGCTTGCTATGATTCAGAATGTTCTGATAAAGCGAGCGTGCTGCAAAATACTGTGGATAACGGCAGATGTATTTGCGCTCGTCTTTTGATGTATCAGGGAAATAAACGAAGTTGTGAATAACATCGATTAGGCGGTCTTTGCGGAAAAGTCCGGCAATCATCGTTTTCAGTGAGTTGATGCCGTCGCCGGCCTTATCTTTGGCATTGACTTTTCGCCAAGCATAGAAAAACTCGTAAGGTGTGTAAAGCGTTCCGAATTTGTTGTTCACGCCATCCGAAATGACAATAAACGCTGTATATTTGAAAAGTTGAGGTATATCACGGCGATAACGGATTGTAAGCTGTTTGTATGCGTCTTCAATTGTTGTATTCTGCTTGAGGGCGTTTTTGAACTCAAACACCACAATCGGCAAGCCATTGATGAAAATAATTGCATCCGGAATGCGAAGTGTGTTGCCGACAATCTCAAACTGGTTTATTACCTTGAATTTGTTATATTTCTGGTTTGCCTCATCGAAAGCAATCGGATAGATATAGAGATTCTGTTTTGTCGCGTCCTCACGTTTCAGCGAGAAGCCGTCCATCAGCAGATTCAGAGTATGCTTGTTTTCATCGTAAAGCGAGCCGCCAGTCTTCTTTTTTATCACACGGATTGCGCTTTCAACCTCCTGCTCGGTAATGCCATCGTTTTTATAGCGGTTGCGCAGATACTGTGCAAGGTCGTCGTGCAACACCACCTCATCAAGGTCGCGCTCTGTCAGTGCATCGCCTTTCACATAATCGTAATCCTGTTCAAGCAGCAGTGCGATTATCGACTGTTCTAACTGGCTTTCGTTGAAGTATGGCATAATTTTACTTAAGTTTATTCAATAATTCAAAAGCTTTATAAACATTAGAATATGATTCACCATTATGATCAAATGCGATGGCTCTTTTTATTGCTGTCTCTAATTTCTCATCAGCACACATATCCACAACCCATTTTACATTTTGCAAGAACTTCGACTTCTTTTCATAATCAGAGATATGTTTTCTAAGCTCTTGTTCCGTGGCAAAGGAATCCTTGAAGTATCGATTAGTGTTCTCGTAATGAAGCAAAAACCAATATTCAATTGAAGTCATACTATCACACAAAACAACATTCTTTTTATTTCCGTACTTTTTGCGAATTATTTCCAGTCTTTTTCTCTCCTCTTCATTGCGATTTGACACATCTGCATCAAACACAGCAATGGCGACACCTCCATCAGAAATAGCCTCAGCAATCTTCTTATCCATCTCAACCAATGATGTTATGGAAAAATAGTAAGGCTTAATAGTATAATGGTAACCGAACAAGAATCGAATATGTGTAAAATAATGCTGTTCGGTTAGCCCTTCTCCCACAATGGTAACCGAGCGCTGCTGTTGTTTTCTGTTTTCAAAACTCCTTGCCATAATTACAAATCAATTTGAGGGAATGCACCAAAATTACCCTGATTATATGCCTTTTGTATTGAAGACAATCTATTCAATCCTCTAAATTCCGCCAAAGAATACACTTCGGTATGACCATTATCATTCTTTTCAGTAAACCAAACACTGTCTTTTCTAAAAATCCGCTGATCATTCGGTCTGCTAATATCATTGAGTAACGGATCATAATGAGTTGTTATAAGCAGTTGAGCATTGGTGTTTTTCCTCAAGAAATCCAACAATATAAAACGCAATAATTGCGGATGCAAAGAATTTTCTATTTCATCAATTGGCAAAAATGCCCCCATTTGTTGAGCATAATATATTGCTGTTTCAATGCCAAAAGTCCGCAAAGTTCCCAATGATTCCAAATCCTTTGGAAGATAGAACTTTGTTTCACCATCTTGAGAGTTTATTGTATGCTCAAACATGGTTTTATAGTGTGTTACTGTACCGTCTTTTCTTAATTGTTCTTTTTCTAATGCAGGAACGACATCACTATTCAAAACCATCCTAAGGTAGTTTTCTGGTATTTGTTCTTTAATCACATCTGTTACAACATCTGAGATATTGAAATCAGCTTGCTTTAAAAAATTCAACAAGTGAGCTTTAAGAGAATTATCCTCAACTGCTTTGCGCTCAGCATATTCAAACAAAGCACTTTTCGGAAGAATTACCGGCATAAACTGCCTCTTCATCAGACTGGACGCGATATCAATATCAGGAATATTCACATTAGCTTTGTCTCGAGCGGCAAAAAAAGACATGTTCTTCAAACATTCCACAGCGATTTTCTCTTTTTCAATCGCGCTCAGCTTGACAGGCGCTCCGTAGGTGATAACAGATTGTCCATTAGCCAGTTTACGATCAAAAAGAAGCGTGGGTTGTACAGTTTTATAGTAATACAACTTTTCAGAATGAACAGCATGTTCATCTATAGAAAGCTGATACCAATATTTTGTGCCGTCAACATAAAATATAAGTTCAAATTCAGATGGTGCTTGTGGAGTTACATTATCTAATAAAAACGGAATAACACCTGTTTCATCCTCAATTGAATTTGATTGGTTTCTCCAGAAATCTTCCAAAAAATCAAAAGCCGATAGCAGGTTGGATTTGCCAGATGCATTTGCGCCATACACCATTGCCAAGCGCAGCAGTCGGACTCCTGGCGCAACTTCAACCACTTGATAATCTTCAGCAAAAGTATCCTTTGTCGCTTCAAAGCTAAATGTAACCTCATCTTTGAACGACAGATAATTTTTTATCTTTATTTCCTGTATCATGATTAGTGAATTAAAGTGCAAAAATATATAAAAAAATAATACCATCCAATTTTATTTTTAAAAACGGATGGTATTGTGTAAAATTTTAAAATAAAAACCGACTTTTGATTACACCTCAGTTTCTACTTCAACATAATTACGGCAGTCTGCATCTTCACTTATCAATAAACGCAAAACCTTTTCAAAGTTACGCAACTCTCTATCTTCCAACAGTTTTTGTTCATTAGATTTACCAACATGACCTTTCCTTAAATACATCTCAATAGCTTTGTCCAAACCATTCAAAGTCGTTGGCATATCGCTTAGAATTGCTTCGCTTTTTATCGTATCAACTGCGACATACAATGGATATGACCTTGATACAGACGTTATTGCAATCGGATTATAATTCTTGTTTTTATAAAACTGATTAGCTTTCTTTTTTATATCAGAGTCCAAATCTTTAGGTAAAACAATTCTAAACTTATACGACGAGCAATTATACTCTTCAAGTGTTTTGTTTTTGGCTGATAAAGATTCACAAACTGGTTTTAAAAAATTGTCAAAGTAGCCAATTGCCAAAACTGTAGATGGCAACATACCCAAAACGCCCAAATGCACTTTTTCTTCGATTTGCTTTTTTAATTTATTTAAACTGTCATTTAAAGAATCTACATCAAGCGACTTTGTTTTTTTGAACCAGCATTTTTTATATTTAAAATTGGCATGAGTAATACCAAACAAATCCGATGGCAATTTCACATTTTCTCCTTGTAAAATAAATGCATTGTCTCTTCCCAAGCGACCTAAAAACAGACCATATTCAAATACAACATTGTCTCTTGGGGAATCAAATTTTTTCTCGCGCGATTTTGTAAAATCATCTTTTGTAAACACCAGTATGCCATAATCAAACAGATTAGCTTCTTTAAGCAGTGTTTCCAAGTAATTCTCATTGTATTTGAATATACCGTCATTCCACAGATAACATTCAAAATCTTTCGAAAAAAAGTCTTTAACTTTCTGTGCTACATCCAACCCTTCGGTTGAAGAACCAATAAATATACGTGGCTTCATATCAAATCCATCATTTTAAAATCAAACATAATTTGTTTTTCACCAATCATTCTCACCTTATCTTCAATAGGCAGATGACATTTCTTATATTTCTTACCGCTGTTACAATAACATTTCCCATTTCTTTCATATTTTGCAGCTCCAAATACCACATCCAAGCAACATCTCCAAACCTTGGAATCGCTCGACTGAAATAATTCTTCGTAAAACTCTTTTATTCCATCTCTTCCATGAGAATATTCCTGCAAGTAACTCCCTGTTTGTTTTTTATTCAATTGGTTGGCAAAATACGGTATAGCAATATTTTTGATAAACCACACAAGCGTAATGCCGTGATAGCAAATCAGTCGTTCTTTTGCCTGAACTGTCAAACAGCATGAATTATCTGGATATTTATGCCAATCCGCCTCACAAGGTATCTCTCCGCCAACTTCGAAAAGATAAGGGAAAGCATAAGGGAATCCCGCCGAAGGCCGAATCTCAATTGCAAAGCATCCCACGACATCTCCATTATCGTCAGGAATATCCAAAATGCCTTTAATTAAAGAAGTGCCATCTTCAACTTTTATCTGTAAATTTGGATATTCCTTGACAACGGAATCTAATTGTCTATCAAAAAACGCGTTTTTACCAGACATTATAATATGGTTTTGAGCTACCGATAGTTCCTGCAAAGCCAGCATTTCCCGAATCATTTTCGTCTTTGCCTTCTGGGAAACGATTTCCAAGATGCTTCCTCCACAAACGACTTGCTTTTTGATGATTAGGCTCGTCGATGGCAGCTTTCGCATCATCAATAAAAGCACGCAGATTTTTCATAAAGTTATTCTTTTTTGTCTCTGAATAATCTGCAAACAAATCATCTTTAGGTGTAGTTGGCATTACACAAGCGAAGTTACGTTTCAAAACATTCTCAATCTCAATCAATGTGTATTTCAAAGCCACATCATCCCTTGTATTGCCTTGAAAACAGTCGAGCGACAACACTGTCATAGCCAAACCACAAGGCATATCGTCCCGTTTATGGTCGCACCAGGCTTTAAGATACTTGATTGTGCGACACATCTGATCCGTTTTGTGCTTGTTAAAGTATTCCACAAACTCTTTAGGATCATCATCTCTAAAATCTTTATTTTTAACTGCTAGATGAGGATGTTTGTCTTTCGTGTCATCAAATACCATGACAGGTAAATCAATGTTGTATCCAGCTTTATAATCTACTCGGATACATTTCTTTTTGTGTGTTGGCGTAGCATCTGTTGTCCCATCTACCGCCTCTTTCACCCATGCTTGTAATGTCGTGCCCGTTACATTGTCAGGATTGCTTTTAAAATAAACACCATCATCCAAATCACAAGTGTCGTCTTTTGTTCGAATCAAGGTTTTTAGTTTATATGAACCTTGAATGAAGAACCTTGGAACGTAACCGTCGTGGTTTTTCTCGAAATGGTTTTTGATCTTCTCACGCAGATTGTCTCTTGAAGTCATCATCTTATTCTTTTTGGTTTCAGTGATGGACAAATCTGTGTTAAATTGTTTAAATAAATAGTCTAAATTTGCCATAGGCGTTAAATTTTGTTAATAATAAAGTTTGTGTGTCCTCCAATTGACACATCTTAATTACTACAAAAACCATGCCAAAAACAAATTTATGCCACAAAATAGCATAAAATATGTAAATATTAGATAAAAAACTGAAAATTTGTCAGTTTTATGATATGTTTTTGCTAAATTATGACATAAGATACAACTGACAAGATGTCAGCAATCTTCCATATAACCCAAAACAACAAGTGCGATTATCGACTGTTCTAACTGGCTTTCGTTGAAGATTAGTGTTTTAATTGAAATATGCTAGAATTTGCTACAAAAAACAATCTGCTTTTTGTCTCATCAGGAAATTGTGTTTGATAAAGCATCATTTTGTTCAAAATAAAATTTCTACGTTCTCTATCTATCTTGCCAAGCCATTGTTTTCTGTTTGGAGTAATTATAATATCATTGGGTTTAAATATATGTTGAATAAGACACAATTTACCTGTTCTAAATCTATTCCCTATTAGTTGCCACCATCGTGCATCTGTATCTCCCAAAGACACGCCATATAAAACAACAATATCTGCTTCTAATATTAGGTTTTCACATTGTTCATGACATGTATATCCCATTGCATGATTAGATTGTTCTTTAACAATTAAATCTCTAATATCTGCATTTTTACGGAATTGTTCATTGGATATTTGGCCAATATTGTCAACACCTATAATAATTGAATCATTAAGTATTCCATGAACATGAATTATTTTCCTTAGTACAAATGAACTATCAATATTGTAATCATAGTCGACATTATTGCTATTAATATTTTTGGTAGTATCAGCAGGTAGCAATAATCTTTCCAATGTATTGGTATAATTCAGTGTCATAACATTAATGCTATGAACTGGCGAAGGTAAGCCTGCTTTTTTATTTGCTTTATTCTCAGAAAGATAAAGATCATTAATTATCTTTTGATTTTCGATACCCAAATATCTAAATGGGAAAATAAAATCTTTTATAAACTTAGTTTTTAGTTCTTCCGTCGGATTAAACATCTTCTCTTCATTTTTTAAATAATCTTGAAGATGATCGCTTAACTCAAAATATAAACTGTCAAAATCGTTTGCAGATTTAACTTTTGATGTAAAATGTCCCAAAGCCTCCTCCATATCCGACCACAGCTCTTTATCCGCATTTATGTCTTGTTTTAATTGTTGTAATAAAGCACTACCATTATCTGTATTTTTCATCAAATACTGATAAAACTCAGGATAGCTTGTATGCATCCCTTGCGCTTTATCAAAGCCGTTTCCTAAAATATATAGTATGTTCATAACTAATTGTTTTCTTCTTTATCTCTTTTTTCAATTGATTCCTTTACAGATTCTGGAAGTCCTTGATACAATAAATCTATTTCATTAGGTTCACTTATCATTCTTTCAACAATAATATTTAGCAAACGCATTAGCATTACCGCTGTACCTTTGTCATCTACATCAAATGATATTTGTCCTGGATGAACGGCCTTATTCCCGACAACTCTGACAACATCTAATGCTTGTTGAACAGATTTTGGCAACCCTTTTTCCACTAAAGCACCAATATTCTTGTTTATGTCTCTGTCATTTTCACCAAGTTCATTACATAACCTATCTACCGCTAATCTCAACAATGCACATGCGGCGCGAGGCGATTTATTGTAAATAAGACTAGCTTCGTTATATAATTGTTTTACAGATTCTGGCATATCTGGATTTGCCTCTTCTGCAACAATATCTGGGTAAACATAAGCATGATCCAACCATATTACTTTCTTCATACAATTTTGACATACTGCAACATACATTTTGCTATCACCAAAATCATTGATTCCTGGTGCTGTTGAAGCTAGAATGCACGATTTAAAAGATGCAGTATAATAATGCATCAATGATAATGTCCCACAATGAGGACATGAGAAAGAATTTTTCCCATAATTTGGTTCAACGTAATTTTTTGCCATATCTTTCAATTATTTATTTTACTCAAACATTTATCGAGTTTGTCTTTATAATTATTTTGCTGTATTTAAACTATCCATTACTGTAATATATATCTGATTTGATATTCGCTGAACATCTTTTTCGGATATAGATGATCCATATAACCAAATAAAAATTGTTATAATTATGCCAATAATAGATATCGGTATAGTCCATTTATTAGTAGCTCTTGCTCTATCAAGTGATTTTTGATTATTCTCTATCACATTAGATAAATCTTCAAGATTATTCTTTAATGAAGCCGTTTCCCCCTTTTTAGCAGAATCTTCAATCGCTAATAAAATACGCCTTTCTCTTTCATTAACACTGGTATATGGCTTTTCAGTCCGCTCTCTTTCTAAAATAGGTTTAATAATACTTTCAATTTGCTTTGTTAAAGCACCATTATCATCTTCTTGTCTTACGAAGATAACAAATGACTCTAAAAAATCAATATAGGTAATGTAATCAAATTTCCGTTTAATTATTCGATTGTATATGAGATAAATAGCGTTATCATCTAAAGTATTATGTTCGTTAGCTTTTAATAACAGTCCATAAGCTTTTTCCTTATCATTTTTGTCACGATATAGTCTGCTCTTTCGTTTTATAAGCAACATAGCAAGCAATGACATGTATGTCGCTATAAAACATGTAAACAATAAAACAATTTTTTCATCACCTAAAGTCATAAAAAATTTATCCATAACACTCTTTTTCATTTCCCCATCCTCGCCAAAAGCAAAGACTGTAATTCAGTTAATTTAGAGTTTTCTTGATTTTTCGTTTCCACCAATGAGTAAATGGATGAACTTTGTTGTTCAAATGAATCCAGTAAATCCTTCGGTGGAATCACAATGGTACTTTCCTTCAAATCAGTCTGGGTAATCAGACTCTGAACTCCACCTTTTGTGATTTCTGAATAATCCAAACTGGTTAGGATTTGATAACAATACTCATAGTATTTGCTTCGTACTACTAGTACATTATCCGCCATATACATTTGTTGACTATATCTGTTTACCACGCCAAGCGTTCCAACACGACCAGTGGTCATTAGTTTCTCATCATAATTGTAAGTTGATGAAAAACCTATAATGCCTGATGCCCCAGCAACAGGATATTGATATAACTCATCCTTTATATCGGACTTGTCAACGCATGTCTTACCACTATTAACCTCGGCTATATCTCCCAACTTCCCCATTCTCCACTCCTCCGGCAAATTCTCCTTGTCCACACCATCCACAAACATCTTTCTGTACAACGCTTGCGCTGTTTCCTCCAAATTCGCTATCATCTGCTCGTTAAGGCGAATGCGGTTTGAGAGCGTTTCGTATTCAGATACGATTTCACGCTGGCGGTCTATGGTGGGGACAAATATCGGCATTTCGCAGAAATCATCGTAATTAACACCACCACGAACGTCTGCACCTGCATAAAATGCTAATTGTCTGTCAAACTCAGGACGGCACAGCCACATCATCAAATAATCAGGTAATAAAACATTTTCATCCTTTACCTCAAATACATAATAAGCACTGGAAATGATTGCCGGCTCGTCGTCTTTCATTATAGAAATTGGGAGGATACCATCACGACCAACACTCATAAACTTGCATCCGAATTGATTCTTATGGACAACTTTGTATTTCGACAAATCCGTTCCTATGATATTAGCGATTGAAGGGAAAAACTGCTTGGACAAGTTCACACCCAGCAAGTTCGTAATCTTTAAATCCGAATTACGAACATTAACCTCTCTGATATAGTCGCCTAAACGTTTATCTGTTGTCATGCGTAATAGTCTTTATTGAATATATCCATATATTTCTGGAAGACAAATATGCGGTTGCGGCTTTGTCCGGTCAGTTCCTTCAGATAACCGTCTTCGCACAAATCCTTAATGAGCGCATTAGCCGATTTGTATGTAACGCCACAAACTTTAGCGGCATCTTCAACATTCGTGTAAGGATTCTCCAGCAATTTGTGCATCAGCACAATGGCAGTTGTACTTCTTCTTCCATATCTCTCACGAATGTCATTCTCCATCTGATCCTTAAATCGGATAATATGCGAAAGGGTTTCAACCGCAACAGTTGATGTCTGTTCTATGCCAACTAAGAAATATTTAATCCATTGCAACATATCGTTTTTAACACGAATGTTGTTCAGATTATCATAATAAATATCCTTTTTTCTCTCAAAGAAAGTTGAGAGATACAGCAGCGGCTTGTTAAGAATTTTCTCTTTTACCAAAAACAAGGTTATTAGCAATCGCCCGATTCGTCCATTGCCGTCAAGAAATGGGTGTATGGTTTCAAACTGATAATGTGCGATGGCTATCTTTATGAGCGCAGGCACGTGAATCTCGTCGTTATTCATGAATTTTTCCAAGTCGCTCATCAAATCGTTTAGCAATTGGAAATGTGGAGGAATATATCGGGCATCAGCTAAAGAAGCGCCGCCTATCCAGTTTTGACTTGTGCGGAACTCTCCAGGCATCTTATGTTCGCCACGCACGCTATTTAAAAGAATCTTGTGAGTTGATTTTATTAGCCTCGATGAAATTGGCAAACTTTTTAGTTCTTCAATGGCATCATTTATAGCAGCAATATAGTTTTGCACTTCTTGCCAATCGTCTCTCCTTTCAGGAAGAATCTCATTTTTCGGAAGAATTGCCTCATCAATTTTTGTTTGTGTTCCTTCAATTCGGCTTGAATCAACAGCCTCTTTCATCACATGAAGCTGAATAAACAAATCAATATTTGGCACTAAGCGCGAAAAAGAATTGAGTTCACCCAGTTTTATGGCCGCCTTTTCCAAAAGATGGTTTATTGTCGGGTCACTCCATGTCCATTCGTCATTGATCAACGAAGGGACAAAATACTTGTATCCATAGCTTTGTTCGTAATGTCCAGATTCAAATTTTTCGATTTCTATCATATTATCTGTTTTTTCTGCAAAGATACAATAAAAAATTCATTATTTTACTTTTTGCTAAAAAAATAAAATAAAAATTTTCTTATTTACTTTTATAGCGTAAAAATAACATTCAAAGCGACTAAAACGTTCCAATTCTTTCCAATATTTTAAAAACTGGAAAGAATTTTATAGTTTGTATCCTAACTTCTCAAACAGCTTCTCGAGTTCTTTCTTGCTCTCATCCTCCTGTTTCAGCAATTCACGCATATCTTTTTGCAACTCCTGCATTTTAGCGTCGAAGTCAATCTGCTCGTCGCGGTTGCGGAATTCGATATATTTGCTTGGCACAAGACTCCAACCTTTCTGTTCAATTTCGCTACGAGTAGCCGAATAGCAATATTCCGCTTCGTTGTTATATGTATCTTTACATCCTTCTTGCTGCCAATTATGGTATGTGCGAGTAACCTTATCCCTCGTGTCGGGGTCAAGCTCAATGTATTTCTTCTCAAAAGGAACTCCCATTTGCCGCAAATCCATGAAAAGAATCTCGTTTTCTCGATCACGATAATGAATCTCCTGTCCGTTTTTTTTCACCACATGCGCCTTTTTGTTGTTATTCAAAATCCATAAAGTAACGCTAATGTCGGTGGAATAGAACAAGTTTCTCGGCAAGATAATGATGGCCTCAACCTTGTCGTTTTCAATGAGTTTCCTACGGATGGCGAGTTCTGTACCGTCAGCGCTCAAAGCTCCGTTTGCCAATAAGAAACCTGCAACTCCATTGGTGGAAAGTTTGGACAGAATGTTCAAAATCCAGCCGTAGTTGGCATTAGATGTCGGAGGTGTATCATAGCCGCTCCAACGAGCATCGGTCGTGAGTTGGTTATCCTCACGCCAATCTTTTTGGTTAAACGGCGGATTTGCCATTATATAATCGGCTTTCAAATCCTGATGCTGGTCGTTGTGGAAAGTGTCGCCTTGCTTGATATCTGCCGAGATACCCCTAATCGCAAGATTCATTCGAGCCAGTTTGAAAGTCGTATTGGTGTTTTCCTGTCCGTAAACGCTAACGTTCTTTTGGTTGCCATGGTGGGCCTTCACAAACTTCATCGACTGCACAAACATGCCACCCGAGCCACAACAAGGGTCGTAAATCTTACCATCGTAAGGCTCAATGAGTTCTGCAATAAGATTCACTATCGATTTCGGTGTGTAATATTCTCCTTTACCCTTACCTTCCGCAATCGCAAACTTACCGAGGAAATACTCATAAACACGTCCCATCAGGTCGTTTTCCGAATCCTTCACAGTGTCCAACTTATTTATCTCATCAAGCAACGAAGCGAATTTAGTCTTATCGAGTCCGAGGTTTGAATAGTAGTTGTTAGGCAAAGCGCCTGCCAGCTGTTTGTTTTTCTTTTCGATATTGCTTAAAGCGTCGTCGATAATCTGGAAAATATTTGACTGCTTGGCGTTTTCCATGATATAAGACCAGCGGCACCCTTCAGGCAGATAAAACACATTTTCCGCGGTGTAGAATTCCACCTGGTCGATATATTCCTTCAATCCAGTATCGATAAGTTCCTGCTTACGTTGTTCAAAACGGTCGCCAGCATATTTCAAGAAAATAAGGCTCAGCACCACATGTTTATATTCCGCCGGCTCAACAGCGCCACGCAGTTTATTACACGACTCCCAAAGAGCTGATTCCATGCTTTTCGCAGGCTTTTGTTTTGTTGTTTTATTTGTTTGTACCATAATACTATTCTTTTCCCATTTCCATTTAGCGCACATCCACCGGACGCGAGCTTTTGCCAATCTTCACCCAGTCTTCCTTAAAACTCGGATTGGTAAGGATATACACGTATCCTTGTTTTGTTTCATCTAAAATGCTCATAACATTGTTTTACCTCACAAAATTACAAAATTTTCTTAAAAATTTTACACTTGTAAACCAAATGTTAAAAAATATTAAGATTTCTTGTAAAAATCTGCAACTTTTGTTAACAAAATTTAACACTAAAATCCTTGACAGAGAAAGATTTATAGTGTAATTTTGCAGAGTATGATTCTTAAAATCATTATTTATGAAAACTAACAATAAACCGATTAAAGTCGGACGTCTGAAAATGACAGTAGCACGAATAATTAACAGAAAATGTGGGTCTAATAGACATTTTTTTGAAAAAAGTGCGCCGGCGTTGGGCCGATAATTCGGGCCTTGATCTTTTCGGTTCATTTTCCATCAAGGGAAAAGGGGAAAAAAACGCCTGAAAGGCGTAAACAATATAAATTTTTCCTATCTTTGCAAAAATTTAAATCCTATGGCACTAACATTATTACTTTTCGGATTATTATCAGATACATTTCTAGCCGCATTGGTAGGTTTGATCGGCGCAAGACGCAGAATAGGATTCGGCTGGACATTCTTCTTTTCAGTGTTGTTGACACCTTTTATCGGACTGATAATCTGTCTGTTATCAGAGCCTCTGCCACCAGGCGACCGCAACTGGGGCTGCCTCGGAAGCATATTGGCAATGGTAACGATAACACTGTTAGTATTTCTGTTTATCGCTATTCTGGCAGCTTTATAAAAACCTCCTCAAACATCTTCCTATACGCTTCCACCTTATTTTCAAACGGCAATGGATAGGCTCTGGAGGATGATGGCAAACGATACAACACAAGATTGTCGTTTAATGATATTTTCTTATTTGGAGCCGGTATCTTATTGATATTGAAATAATTACAAACTTCAATGGTCGCCTTCTCCCCTGTTGTGGCAATGGCTTGACAATGAGGCATCTTGGCCAATAATGGTTTGATGTCAGTCCTTTCGACAATTATGAGAAATGTATCGGAAGCATTGTCTTTCAATCTGTTAACAGCAGTCGCAGTGTCGAAGAAAGCGATACCTTTTTCATTTAAAAAATCAATTATCTCATTCTTTTTGAAACACTTACGCTCCAAATCGACGAAATGGTTCTTGTCGTGAAACCATATCTCGCCCTCCAAACGCCAGTGGTCGTTCATGAAATTAGGGTAAAAGAAATCCATGCACCAACGCTGCTTCGGAGGCGGGAAACTGCCTAAAAACAACACTTTGGCGTTGGCTGGCAGAAACGGTTGCAAAGGATGACATTCAATCATAATCAATGATTTTTAAATTGCAAAAATAAGAAAATAAACAATCTGTATTAAATTTGACAAAAAATATTAAAATCTGTGTAATCTGCGAGAAAATGTTATAACTTTGCAAAAAATTAGGATAAATCATGGAATTGAATGCTTCTTATTGCTCCGACAAGTATCAGTATACGATGGGCAAGTCGTTCTACGACAATGGGATGAAGGACAAACGCGCTGTTTTCAACCTCTTCTACCGTAAGGCTCCGGACACCAACAACTGGGCTGTGGTGAGCGGCGTGCGCGAGGTGCTGAAAATGGTGGAAGGCCTTGGAAAAGCTGACGAAAGCTTCTTCGAGCAATTCCTTCCTGGCGATGAATACGAAGAAGTGCGCAAATATTTCGCCAACATGAAGTTCACAGGCAACATCTATGCCATGCGTGAAGGCGAGATAGCATTCCCGAAAGAGCCAATCATCACCATCGAAGGCCCGATCATCGAGGCGCAAGTACTTGAAACTCCTATGCTTTGTATCATGAACCATCAGATGGCGGTGGCAACAAAGGCATCGCGTGTGACACGTAGCACCACCAAGCCTGTCAGCGAGTTCGGAAGCCGTCGTGCTCACGGTCCGTGGGCTGCCATCTACGGCGGAAAAGCAGCGTTCATAGGCGGTTGCCAAAACACCTCCAACATCGTGACCGGCGTGGAGTTTGGTTTTCCGGCTTCAGGCACGATGGCTCACAGCTACGTGACATCGTTTGGCCCAACGGTGAAAGGCGAATACGAAGCATTCGACAAATATATCAAGACTCACAAAAACGAGGTACTGATACTCCTCGTCGACACATACGACACCTTGAAATGCGGCGTCAAAAACGCAATTAAGGCATTCAAAGACAATGGAATAGACGACTCCTACCCTTACGGCTACGGTATCCGTCTCGACAGCGGCGACCTTACCTATCTCTCAATAAAAGCCCGCGACATGCTCGACGAAGCTGGTCTTAAAAATTGTAAGATATTCGCTACCAACGCCTTAGACGAATATCTCATCACCGAACTTGAGCGTCAGGGATGTAAAGTAGACAGCTATGGCGTGGGCGACGCCATCGCGACAAGTAAGCATAACCCTTGTTTCGGCAACGTTTACAAGCTGGTTCAGGTCGACGACATGCCAGTTTTGAAGCGCTCGGAGGAAAGCAGCAAGCTGATAAATCCAGGTTTCCAGATTACTTATCGTATCATCAGAAACAACAGATTCAAGATTGACGTGACTTGTCTGAGAGGCGACCGACTTGCGCAAGCCATTGAGAATCATGAGGAAATAACTCTTCGCGATGAAATGGACCGTCTGAAATCGACTACCTTCCCGGCTGGCTCATACGAATACCGCATTTTACAGCCGCAGGTGATGAAAGACGGCAAACCGATTGTGGAGTACGTCTCGATAACGGAGAAACGCAATTATTACCTCGACAATCTTGCCCACCTCGACGACACCGAGAAACGTCTCATCAACCCGCACTACTACAAATGCGATATTTCCGATGACCTTTACGACCTGAAGGAACGTTTGATTGAGAATATTGTCAAGGAAATCGAGGAATTTGACAAGGAATAATTAGCTATTAGCAGTTCTCTTTCAGAGAGATTATTGGTATCCTTCTCGAATTACTCTCAGTACCCTGTGGTAAGTCGTAATTCTGCGAAGAACACCAATAATCTCTTAAACGCTAGATCTGTTTCAGCAGATTAACCATCTCGATAGCGGTGGTCACTGCGTCGTATCCTTTGTTGCCAGCCTTTGAACCTGCGCGTTCGACAGCCTGTTCAATGCTGTCGGTTGTGAGAACGCCAAAGATTACCGGCACTTCGGTCTGGAGGCCGACTTGAGCGATGCCTTTTGTGGCTTCGTTAGCAACCATGTCGAAATGAGGTGTTGCACCACGGATGACGGCACCGAGGCACACGACAGCGTCGTATTTCTTGCTGGCAGCCATCTTCTTCGCTACGAGCGGAATCTCGAAAGCGCCCGGAACCCAAGCAATATCGATGTTTTTCTCATCTCCGCCGTGACGTTTGAAAGCGTCGATGGCGCCACCCAACAGCTTGTTGGTGATGATTTCGTTGAAACGGCCAGCCACGATAGCGATCTTCTGGCCCTCAGCCAATAATTTTCCTTCTAAAATGTTCATTTTTAATATTTTAAGTTGTTAATAATTCTTTTTAATTTGTCATTTCGAGCTTGTCGAGAAATCCTTTACATGAAGCATATGCCCCATTTTTTTGTACTTAGTATACAAATAGAAAGCGTCTTTTTCGTTGCAAGTCATCTCAATTGGCTCACGGCCTACGATTTCGATGCCATAGCCTTCCAAACCGCTGATTTTCATCGGGTTATTGGTCATCACGATGATCTTTTTAGCACCAAGGTCGGCGAGAATTTCAGCGCCTGTGCCATAATCGCGCAAGTCGGCAGCGAAACCTAAAGCTAAATTTGCTTCAACGGTATCCATGCCTTTATCCTGCAATGTATAAGCTTTCAGCTTGTTAATCAAGCCTATGCCACGGCCTTCCTGGCGGAGATAAAGCAAAACTCCCCTGCCCTTTGCCTCGATACGGCGCATAGCCTCCTGCAGCTGCTCGCCACAGTCGCAACGCATCGAGCCGAAAGCGTCACCAGTCAAACATTCTGAGTGAACTCGGCATAAAACAGGTTCCGGGGTGCTCAGATCGCCTTTCACCAGCGCCACATGATGCTCGCCAGAAATTTTATCGACATAGCCGACAGCCTTGAAAGTGCCATATTTTGTTGGCAGTTCAGCTTCAGTTACACGTTCAACCAACACTTCAGTCTTACGACGATATTTAATCAACTCAGCTATCGAAGTAATTTTCATGTTGTTAGCCTTCGCAAACTGCACCAGTTCTGTTGTGCGCATCATAGTGCCGTCTTCGCGCATGATTTCGCAGCAGAGACCACATTCCTTCAAACCTGCCAGGCGCATCAAATCGACGGTAGCCTCAGTGTGGCCGCCACGTTTCAGCACTCCACCCTGACGGGCTTCAAGCGGAAACATGTGACCCGGACGACGGAAATCTTCCGGACGGATGCCGTCTTCAACCACTTTTTGGGCAGTTATCGAGCGTTCAACTGCCGAAATGCCAGTCGTAGTGTCTCTATAATCGATTGAAACCGTAAAAGCAGTGCAGTGATTGTCAGTATTTTCAAGCACCATCTGATTGAGTTTCAAGCGTTTGCATATCTCAGAACTCATCGGCATACAAATCAAACCTTTACCGTATGATGCCATAAAATTCACGTTCTCGACGGTCGCAAACTCAGCCGCACAAATCAAATCGCCCTCGTTTTCGCGGTCAGGATCATCGACAACAATAATCATCTTACCGGCACGAAGGTCGTCCAAAGCTTCCTCAATAGTATTAAAATCTTTGTTCATTTATATTAAAAATTATTATCTTTCAATAAGTTAAGTAGTTTTTCGTCATGTTGGGCAGTGATGTTGCCAACAAACTTCTCGATATATTTTCCGACGATATCGTTCTCCAGATTCACTGTATCGCCAATCTTTTTCTTTGTTAAAGTCGTCTCGTCCTGGGTGTGCTGGATGATTGAAACGCCGAAGTCGAAGCTGCTTACATCAGTGACTGTCAATGAGATACCGTCGATGGTGATTGAGCCTTTTTCAACGATATAACGCAAAATATCAGGTCTAGTCTCGATTTTCACGCGGATTGCCTTGTCGTCGTGAGACATTTTCGAGATAACACCTGTGCCGTCGATATGTCCCGAGACAATATGTCCGCCGAAGCGACCGTTGGCTGGCATCGCACGCTCACAATTCACTAAATCATTGATTCTCAAGTCTTTGAAATTAGTACGATTCATCGTTTCAGGCATCACATCGGCGGTGTAAGAGCTGTCGTCGAAGGTTGTAACTGTCAAGCAGACGCCGTTGGTGCAGATGCTATCACCGATATGGATATCGTCCAGAATCTTCTTAACCGCAATACTCAGCTTGATGCTGTTTGCGTGTCGGACTATCGCTTTCACCTTACCGATTTCTTCAATTATCCCCGTGAACATATCTTTCCTTTAATTAAAATATCTCCGTTAATATTTTGAATATCAATGTTTTTCAATTGAATTGCATCGCTCATTTTTTCGATTCCCTTGCCTGAAACCGGTGTCTTGGCGGCGGCACCACCAATGATTTTCGGGGCGATGAAGGCCCAAACTTCGTCGACGCAACCGGCCTCAAGGAACGCGGCGTTCAGGGTGCCGCCGCCTTCCAATAATAGGGAATCGATGCCCATGGCACCTAATTTACACATCAGGTCGTTGATGTCGACGTGGCCGTCTTTTGATGCACACTGGACAACCTCACACCCTGTGGATAACAGGTTCCTCGCGCCTGCGGCGCTCGGAATGACAGTCGTTGCAATTATTGTTCTGTACACTCTAGACGTTTTAATCAATTGAGAATCAACAGGTATTCTCAAATTTGAATCCACTACAATGCGTATCGGCTGATGATGTTCGCCTTCCAATCTGACATTCAACATCGGGTCGTCAGCCAATACCGTGCCGATTCCCACGATAACGCCCGAAAGCTCGCTTCTGAGCTCATGAACCAGTTTGCGCGATGCCTCATTCGTCACCCACTTCGAATCGCCTGTAGCAGCAGCTATTTTGCCGTCAATGGTCATCGCGGTCTTCATGATAACGTAAGGACGTTTGGTGGTGATGTATTTCAAGAAGACCTTGTTCAATTCACGAATTTCATCCTGGCAAAGTCCAATTTCAACTTCAATGCCAGCGTCTTGCAAAATTTTCACGCCTTTTCCTGCTACTAACGGGTTCGGGTCGAGTATGCCGACGAAGACTTTCTTGATACCTTTTTCAATGATTATTTCGGTGCAAGGAGGCGTTTTTCCGTAGTGACAACAAGGTTCAAGTGTTACATAAAGTAAAGCACCTTTAGTTTCTGATTGACAACGTAATAGAGCATTACGTTCGGCGTGAAATTCACCGTATTTCTCGTGATATCCTTCGGCAATGATTTCACCGTCTTTCACTACCACACAGCCCACCAAAGGATTCGGATGGACGTATCCTCCGCCCTTCTTGGCGAGCTCGATGGCACGCCGCATAAACTCGATGTCTTTTTCGCAATATGACATAAAAAAAGCCCCAAATAAACATCAGGGCAGCATATTTTGAAAAATTTAATCAAACAAACTTCTCTCATCCGGACTGTCACCGTCGGTTTCGGAATTTCACCGAATCAGTTCCCCAAAGGGAAGTCGCGGACTGTCACCGCCGGAAAGGAATTTCACCTTGCCCTGAAGTTTTCGACTGCAAAAATACACAAATTTTTAATATTGTGCTATATTTTATTGCATTTTTTTAACAAAACAAAGTCGAGGGTGACCATCGCGGCCATCGCCTCAACGATTGGAATCACTCGCGGAACCACACAGGTGTCATGTCGGCCTTGAATCTCCAATGTCACGGCATTACCATGAATATCAACGGTTTGCTGAGGCAACATCACCGACGGAATCGGCTTGAAAGCGACTCTGAAAACGACATCTTCGCCATTGGTAATGCCACCTTGAACGCCGCCCGAGTGATTGGTCTTGGTGCGGATACGCTCGCCGTCAAACATGAATTCATCATTATATTCACTGCCTTTCATCTTCGCAGCCTTGAATCCATCACCGATTTCAAAACCCTTCGCCGCATTGATTGTCATCATCGCGTATGCCAACACCGCATGAAATTTCATAAATGCGGGCTCTCCGAGGCCCACAGGAGCGTTTTTGATGGTTCCTTGGATAATTGCACCCACCGTGTCCTTTTCTCTTGCCTCACCCATCTCAATCACCTCAGATTGGATTTCGACGCCTTGTGCAGCAAGAATCTGTTTCGCGATAGCTCCAGCAACAACACACGGCAAAAGCGTTCTCGCCGAACCTCTGCCACCTCCGGCATAATCCCGGATACCATATTTCATCTGATAGGTGAAATCGGCATGCGACGGACGAAAAACATCCTTAATATTCTCATAATCAGAGGTTTTCGCATCTTTATTGCGGATAAGAAACGCTATCGGAGCTCCAGTGGTCTTGCCTTCAAACAATCCCGAAAGATATTCAACCTCGTCGGGTTCTTTTCTGGACGACATACCAGCATTTTGTCCTGGTTTTCTACGTGATAACTCTTTCTCAATCAAAGCTTTATCCAATAAAATACCAGCGGGACAGCCGTCGATTACTCCGCCGATAGCTGCCCCGTGTGACTCACCAAATGTAGTCAAGCAAAATGCCGTTCCAAATGTATTGGAATTCAATTATTGTTCGTTTAAAATCTTAATCTTAGCCTCGAAGACCTTCACGTCGTTCTTCAACTTCGCGATCTTCTTCTCGTATTCAGCTTTCAGGAGATCCGACTGCTTACTGTTGGCAAAGAATCCGATGTTGTTCTCCAATGTAGCAATCTCATCACGCAGTTTCTGAATCTTACCCTGGAGATTCATGCGCTCTCTTCTGACTTTGTCGCGTGAATCAGGATCTTCTTTCAGACCTGAGATCATGTTGCGATACTCATTGGTAGTCAATTCGTTATCGTTGGCACGCATCTTGTCGAACATGCCGTCAATGAGGCTACGATATTCATTTTGAATAGCGTCTTTCACCTTCATCGGAACGTGACCGATAGCCATCCATTCTCTCTGGAATCCGCGGATTGCCTCCATATTCTCGTTACGCTCCTTCTTCAACTCGTAAGCTTTAATGCGCTCGATGAGTTCCTGTTTTGCCTTGAGGTTAGCGTCCTCTTCGCCTTTAATTCCTGAGAAATGAGAAGATTTATTGCCGAAGAAGGCGTCGCAGGCGCTGCGGAAACGTTTCCAAATCTTGTCTGAATGACGTTTTGGCACCGGACCGATGGTCTTCCATTCTTCCTGCAGCTTCTTGATGCGGTCGGTGGTCTTCTTCCACTCTGTCGAATCGACGAGATTCTCAACTTCCACGCAGATTTGCAGCTTCTTGTTGTAGTTTTCCATCTGCTGCACCTTGAGCTTGCTGAAGAACTCCTTCTTCGCCTCGAAGAATGTATTCATTGAGCCTTTGAAACGGTTCCAAATCTCATCGCTCTGTTTTTTGGCGACCGGACCGATTTCCTTCCACATCTTAAACAGATCGTTGACATCGTTCGACTTCTTCTGATATGCGTTGATGCTGTTAACCGGCTCATTTACAATCTCTTCCATCTTCACGCAGATAGCTTCTTTAGCATCAAAGTTGGCCTTCTGCTCTTCCTCGATCTTGGCGTAATGCTCGCGGCGAATCTGGTTAACCTTGTCGGTAGTGTTCTTGAAACGCTCCCAGATCTCGTCTTTCTTATCCTGCGGCACCGGACCGATTTCCTTCCACTCGTCGTGATATTTCTGCAAAAGTTTAAATGCTTTTGTCAGTGATTTCTCAAGAAGCAGAAGTTCAGCCTTCTCGCAAAGCTCGATTTTCGCCTCGAGGTTCTTCTTGAGGTCAAGATCACGTAACTCTCTGTTAATCTTAACTTTATCGTAGAATTTCTCTATAAGGAAATGATATGTGTTCCAAATATTTGAAACCTCGTTTGCAGGCACCTGACCGATTTCTTTCCATCTGTCCTGCAATGCGCGGAAGTCGTCGTAAGTCTTTTTCAGAGTCTCCTCAGAGTAGATCAAAGCCTTCAATTCCTCAATGATTCCAAGCTTTTTCTGAAGATTGTCGTTCTTCTGGCGTTCAAGTTCTTCTTTATATTTTTCCTTATTTACCTTGTAGATGTCGAAAGCTACTTTGAAACGCACCTCGAGCGGGTCGTCTTTGTGCTCATAGCTCTCTTTATCGCCACCGTCAAGAATGAATTGCTCCATCTCCTGGTCACGGTCAATCTTATTGAGTCTCAAGAAGTTAGATTTTATAGCGACGACTTTGTCTTTGATCTTTGCGATGTCTGAGTCTTGGACTGTTTCTTCCAAGAGTTCAACGAGTTGGAGCTTGTTTAGATTTGAAAAATCGAATTCCAGTTCCTCTTCTTCCTCGTTTTCGTCGGTTAAATCCAATTCATTTTCCTGTGAAATTTCTTCATTTACATCAATTTTCACATTGATTTTTACAGAACCTGGCAAAATTGTCGGTTTGTTGAGTTTCTCAATTGTCTTGAGTTCGGTAGCGTTCATCTTTTGATAAATGTTTGATAATCAATAATTTAATTAAGTCGTTATCAGAATTTTGCTTTCACAAAACTCGATATTAGAGTAAAAATAGGCTGCAAAGATAATAATTTTCTCATGAAAATAAATTATTTTGAAAAAATTTTGTAAGTTTGTAACCTAAATTTTTGAGTATGCTGACTTTGGAAGAGATTAAAAAAACGATTGCGGAACTCATTGAAAATCTTGGAGAAAAGGTTTTAGAGATTATGGCGATGCCGAGTTCGGGCTCGTCAAGGAAATATTTTCGTGTTAAAACCGACAAGCGATATCTGATTGGAGCGTATAATATCAATATCGAGGAAAACGACGCTTTCTTCAGTTTTTCCAAGCATTTTCACGAATGCGGACTGCCTGTTCCGGAGATTTTGGCGATCTCTTCCGATAAGAATATTTACATTCAGACTGATTTAGGCGATGTGACTTTGTTCCATCATGTTGAGAATTGCTTGAAAAGCGGCTATTTCGACCAAAACACCATCGATTTATACAAAAAAACGCTCGACAAACTCGTTGATTTTCAAATAATTGGACATCAAGGACTAGATTATTCGAAGGCATTCCCCACTCCGGCATTTGACGAGATGTCGATAATGGAAGACTTGAATTATTTCAAATACTGTTTCTTGAAAGAACAGGAAGAGATTTCGTTCAACGAGACTCGCTTAGATACCGATTTTCAGCGACTTGCAAAATACATTCTGGAAGCCCCGTCGGATTTCTTCATGTATCGTGATTTCCAGTCGAGGAACATCATGATTGTCGACAACGAGCCGTATTTTATTGATTATCAAGGTGGTAGAAAAGGACCATTGCAGTATGATGTGATTTCGCTGCTGTATCAGGTGAAAGCGAGGATTCCGGAGGATTTGAGAAAAGAATTGACTGAGTATTATAAGCAGCAACTATCAATAAAAGCTTGTCATTCCGAGCGCAGCGAGGAATCTCATAATGCTCAGCAGTTACATATAAAATCATTTGATCAGTATTTCCCAGCTTTCGTGCTGCTTCGCCTACTTCAAGTGCTTGGAGCTTACGGCTTCAGAGGCTTGATACAGAAGAAGTTACACTTCATGCAGAGCATTCCGTATGCGATAAAGGAATTGCTTAAAGTGGGCAAAAAATGGGAAATGCCATTCGCATTGCCAGAGTTGCAGTCAGTTATCGGACAATTGGAAATTGTACTTCCAAAATACGAAAGCGTTGAACCAGAACGACTTACGATAACAGTAAACAGCTTCTCATTCAAAAACGGCGGCGTTCCTTACGACAAGAGCGGCAATGGAGGCGGTTATGTCTTCGACTGCAGGGCGTTGCCAAATCCCGGACGCTATGCCGAATTCAAGAAAAGCACCGGCGAAGACGCTGATGTGAAAGAGTTTTTGGACGACAAACCTGATGTGCATTACTTCTTGCAAAACGTTCAAATGATTGTTTATCAATCGATTGACAACTACTTAGAACGCGGATTCAAGAACCTGCAAATCAATTTCGGATGCACTGGCGGACAGCATCGCTCGGTGTTTTTCGCACAAAGAATCGGTGAACTTATTCACGAAAACTATCCGATGGTGAACGTTGAAATCAACCATTTGGCACAACATATCTCTCACGTTTATGAAGCGAAATAGAAGAACGGCATTTATCCTCGCAGCAGGTCTGGGCACCCGATTGAAAGAGCTGACAGCTAACACTCCAAAGGCTTTAGTATCAATCAATAACATGCCTTTACTTGAAGTGTTACTTAAAGAATTGATAAAGCAGGATTTCAATCATATTGTGGTGAATGTTCATCATTTTGGAGAACAAATTATTCGGTTTTTGTCAGAAGGGGATTTCTCCACTTCGCTTCGCTCCGGTAGAAATGACAAATTGATTGAGATCGAAATCTCCGATGAGCGGCCGCTTCTGATGGACACCGGCGGCGCTATTTTGCAGGCTCTGCCCTATTTCGCACAAAGCGAGGCGGTGCTGGTTCACAACGTGGATGTGCTCACAAATGTTGATTTGAAAGGCTTTTACAACGATTTCTGCAAAAGTGATGATGCTGCCTGGCTTCTAACTCAGGAACGCACCAGTAAACGCAAATTAGTGTTTGACACCGACAACAATTTCCTTGGTCGTTTTAATAACGAAACCAACGATTATGACGGCAACGGCGCATTGCCAAATGAGTGTAAATTATTGTCGTTCAGCGGTATACACATCTTTAAACCCGAATATTTCGAAAAATTTGAAGTAAAACCTTGTTACATTTTTGAACTTTATCAGAAAATCGCTGAAAATCACAGAGTTACATCAAAAGTTATACATCCTGAATATTGGTTCGATCTGGGCACACAGGAACAACTGAAAAACGCAGAAGAATGGCTTTCATCCAAAAGATAAGTGATTATATTACAAGTCATTACGATTTGACGAAGGAAAACATCACAATTGTTTTCCCGAACAAACGTGCCGCTTTGCAGTTGAGAAACGAGCTCGCATCAACCATAAAAACCAATTTCTGGGTTCCGCAAATAGTGTCGATCCAGCAGGCTATGGAAGAATGGAGCGGTCTGCAACTCATTGATAATATTGAAGTTATCTTTGAGATTATCAAGATGAACCAGGAGTTCTTCCCCTACGCCGCACAAATGGCGAAGGATTTCGACGAAATCGACCAATATGATGTGGATGCGGCTAAACTTTTCGAGCATTTAAAGGATGCGAAAGAGATTGAGGAGTGGAATTTGAGCCTCGAAAACAGCGTGGAATCGAATTACCTGCGATTTTTCTCGTCACTTATCACCTATTATAACAATTTAAAAGACGTCCTACAAAAGAACGGAACTGGCTATTACGGCTTGATTACCAAGAAGATAGCTCATTACGACGACGCGACTTTACAAAAATGCATTAAAGGTCGTAAGATCATTTTCGCTGGTTTCAACGCTCTTACAACAACTGAAGAAAATATCATTGTGCGAATGGTAGAAAACGGTAACGCAGTGATTTTGTGGGACTTAGACAGATATTATTTCGAAGACGAGAAACAAGAGGCCGGACTTTTCGCGAGAAAATTCTTCAAAAAACACCCGAATATTGAAAAAAGCTTTGTCGGAGAAGGCTTTGCACAGGCAAAAAAAATAAAAATCATCAGCGTTTCGGGCAATGCAGTGCAGACCAACGCGTTACAGCTTCAGTTGAGTCAAAATACTGATAATCAAAGAGATAAAGAAGTAATTGTGCTTGCCGATGAGTCGCTGCTGATACCTGTTTTGAATTCTATTCCGGAGTCATGCGGCAACATTCAAGTGACGATGGGTTATCCGTTTGATAAAACAACCACATATCACTTTGTGGATCAATTGTTTAGATATCAAAACGGTCTCTCCGACGACCCCAATAAAATTTATCTCTGGACATTCCTTCGTTTCTGTAATTTAGACATTATAAAATTGATTTTCAAGGGCTTGGAATACAACAAACTGAATAGTTGGCTGATGGATATGGCGAAGAATTCGGTTTATTATTTCAAAAAAGCAGATTTAAAACAGTTTGAAGAACATAAGGAACTCTTTGATTTTCTGAATATTACGACTAAAAAATGGAAAGACGCAAAGGAATATTCAAGTTCGTTGAAGGAAATTTTGCACTCATTCGCTTTAAAGCTTGGGATCAATAATGATTTTGTAAAAAATCAGATCAGTGTGGCGGGAAGGATTGTGAATAGGCTGGAATTGCTGCTTAACAAATATTCAGAGTACATTCAAATCATTGATTTACAAATGCTTTACGCACAGGTGGCAAGTCAGATGTCGATTGATTATAAAAAAGACACGACTGAAGGTTTGCAAATCATGGGACTGCTCGAAACGCGAAATTTGGATTTCGACACAATACATTTTTTAAGTGTGAATGAAGGCGTTTTGCCACAAAACAAAAGCAATAACAGCTTGATTCCGTACGACTTACGCAAAGCATACGACTTGCCGACCTACAGTCAGCAGCAGGCGGTTTACTCGTACCACTTCTATAGGCTGTTGCAAAATGCCAAACATATCAATTTGTATTACAACAACTTAGCTGACTCAGCAGGATCAGGCATGGGTGAGCCGAGTCGTTTCGTGAGACAATTGGAATACGAATACGCGAAAGGTAACGCCAAGGTAAAGCTTGAGCATTTGCAGTATAAGTCGCCGTCGATCAATGAGAAACAGAGTAAGATTGAGGTGGCGAAGACAGACGAGATATTGAATAAAATCCAGAAGCTCTCTCCCACTTCAATTGGCGTTTACGTGAGATGTCCGTTGCAGTATTATTGGAAAAACATTGAAAAAATCGAGGATAAAGCGCCGGATGAGGAGATTCAGGTGAATGTCGTCGGCAGCATTATCCACGCCACGCTTGACAATTTCTATAAATTGTTCGGTCATGAAATGATTTCGCTCAAACTTTTCGACAAAATGTTTAAAAAACATTTCATAGATTGTTACAATAAATCATTGATTGACAACGGCTTTGCCAATGGATTGCCTGACACTGGTTTCAACTATCTAAACAAGACAGTGATCAATAACATGCTCGAGAATTTCATCAAGTATGAGCGAAAATTTTTGGAAGAAAACAAGCAATTAGCGATAATTGATACAGAAAAAGAGCTTGAGAAACATATTGATATTCAAGGACATAAAGTAAGACTGCACGGTTTTGCAGACAGAATCGACAAGGTTGGCGATGAGATTAGAATTATTGATTATAAAACGGGTAAGGTGAATCCTTACGATGTGAAAATCAATGATAAAGTGGTTGGAATAACGTCGATGGCTGAGAAGGCGATACAGCTGTTGATGTATAAATACCTTTATTTATCAGAGCACTCAGATAGTTCTGAACAGCTCATAAAACCTGGAATTATCGGTTTCCAAAAGCTTAGTCACGGAGTTTATAATTTGGAAATCAACGAATTACATGATTTAAGTAAGTCGTTTAAAGATACTTGCGACAAGTACTTCAACGAGTTTTTGGAAGCACTTTTCAACAAAGCCATTCCGTTTACGCAAACTGATGAGGTTAAAAACTGCAGTTTCTGCGATTTCAAAAACATCTGTAAACGCGGATAATCACTTGAAAATCAAGTCGATATAAACTGGCAGGTGGTCGCTGTAGCCACCAAAATATTTCGGTCCCACATAAGTTCGGAACAGTTTCACGCCACCGAACGACTCGTCTTTTTCGAAAAGGAAATCATCATGAAAAATTGTGGCGCTATTTTTCTTGTATAACAAGCCTTTATCATTGTCAATCAATGAATTACCAACGATTATCTGATCAAAGATTTGCCATGTGAATTGGTGCTTGAGGGTTCCTTCGAAACCAAGATTTTTGCCGTTGGTGAATAAATTTACCAAAACGTCATCATCACACAGAATATCGTGAATGCTTGGATCGTCAGGAGTGTCGTTGAAATCGCCCATGATGATGATTTTGGCTGTGGATTGATTCAATTGAAATAACGAATCCACCTTGTGTTTCAATGTGTTAGCTGCAAGAGCGCGCAATTTGATCGTCTCACGTTCACCGCCATAACGAGATGGCCAATGGTTAACAAAGACATGAAGAGTATCTCCTCGCCTGTCATAAAATTTGACGTAAAGGATATCACGAGTCTTGTAGTTTTTGTTTTTTGGATTTTTAACCTTAATTGGTTCAGTATAAATAAGTTGCAGCTTATCGATACAATAAGCCATAGCCACGTCAATGCCGCGTTTGTCGTCACCTTCGTAGTGAATGATACGGTAATTATGCGTTTTCAGCGGTGTTTGGTTGAACAACGAATTCAGAACATATTGATTTTCAATCTCAGCGATGCCAAGGATTGACAGCGGTTCGTTTTCGGAAATAGCCAAAATTGCTTTGTAAAGATTATTACGTTTCTTGTAGAAACGCGCTTTGGTCCAGTGTTGACTGCCATTTTCAGTAAATTCGTTGTAAACACGGGTAGAATCGACGAACGGATCGAAAAAGTTTTCGAAATTCCAAAACGCCACACGGAGTCCATCACTCTCCTGCCCCATCGCAGCGGAAGAGTTAACTATCTGAAAACCAATGGTTAAACAGAAAAACAGAGGGATACTAATTTTAGATACAGGCCTCATATTTTTTAATTTTTAGACATGCAAAGATACAAATTATTTTGACATTATCAGAGATTTTTTATATTTTTGCAGATTAAATTATCTAATTTAGGATGAAAAGGCTTTTGAAAACATATAAGTTTGCCATCTGTTTGTTTTTAACGATTATGCCGATGATGGCTTTCGCACAAGTCAACATCATTGTCAACATTGATAATCAACAAGATAGCGTTTACTACCTTTATAAATATAGAGGTGCCAAGACAGCTATTTTCGATACGGCCTATTGCAAAAACGGCATAGCTTGGTTTCATAACAAAAAGTCATATCCGGAAGGAATTTACGTTTTAACGAATGAAAGCAGGATTCCTCTGACTGAGATTTTGATTGGTAAAGATCAGAAATTTTCATTGAGAATCAAAGACTTGAATGATTTAAATTCAGCCAAGGTGAAAGGTGCCAAAGAAACAGATATCTATTTCAAACTCATGGCGAAGCTGAATCGTATGGAATTGAATATCAGTGCTTTAGAAAATGAGAAAGGATATTATCCAGATAATGTGAGAAAAATCGACTCATTGAAAAAAGATCTTGCGCAGTTTGAAGAGTCATTGAAAATCAAGAAGAAAGACGCTTTTATAAATCTCTTCATCAATTCGCTGAAGCGTCACGGATTGGAAGATTATTGGGATGATTTTCAGCTTGATGACGAGAGAATTCTGACTTATCCGTTGATTGACAATAAGTTGGATACATATTTCAACAATCTGTCGCCTGATGCGACAATTATAAACTCTGAAATCGACAAACTTATAGCAAAAACTGGCGATTGTGTTGAGACGCGTGATTATCTGATTTGGTATTTTTACAGAAAATATTATTCGCCGGATTACATGAATTTAGACGACATTTACATCCATCTTGTTGACGATTATTTCTTGAAAATAGAGATGGAAAATGTGTCGGAAAGCATAGTGAATCTGATGGCTGAGCGAGCCCATTATCTTGAAAATCTGAAATTAGGAGCGAGAATTCCTGAGATTGGGAATATATATCACATTGAGTCACAATATATTGCATTGGTTTTTTATGACCAGACATGTCAGAAATGCGCGCAGGAAGGACGTATTTTGGAGGAGATCAGGGCGCGGCATCCTGAGATGACTATTTTTCCTGTGGAAATTCATTCAGTAGTAAAGGAAAATTTAATATCTTTGTACGATATTCAAACCACACCGATGATTTATCTTCTCGACAAAAACAAGAAAATCATCGCAAAACGCATGAAGGCGGGACAAGTGGAACAATATTTAGATATGGATTGACATGAGCAGAAACGACACTATTTGCGCAATTTCGACGGCTTCAGGCATAGGAGCCATTGCTGTCGTCAGACTTTCGGGCATGGAAAGTCATAAAATCGCTTTACATGTTTTCAGAAAAAAGAATGGTAACCAACTGGATATCAATAATATAGAAGCAAACAAAGCCTATTTTGGCGAGATTTTCGACCCGATTCCAGACGACAAGCCGATGATTGACGAGGTGCTGATTACTTTTTTCAAGGCGCCCCACTCCTACACTGGCGAAGATTCAGTGGAGATAAGCTGTCACGGCTCGGTTTTCGTGCAGCAAAAGATTCTGGAACTTCTTTGTGTTCGTGGTTGCAGACTGGCAGAGCCCGGAGAGTTTTCAAAGAGAGCTTTTATTTACGATAAGATTGATTTGGCACAGGCAGAGGCCGTCGCCGACTTGATAGCGTCGCAAAACGAGGCAGAGCACAGGATTGCGGTGAACCAGTTGAAAGGCGGTTTCTCCAACGAGTTGCGCGAATTACGTGCTCAACTTGTCGACCTAACTTCACTTTTGGAGCTTGAACTCGACTTCTCGGAAGAAGATGTGGAGTTTGCCGACCGCACGAAACTCAATGATTTGCTCAACAAATCGATGAAGCATATAAAAAAGCTAAGCGATTCATTCAGAATGGGTAACGCCATAAAAAACGGTATCCCAGTGGCTATAGTAGGAGAAACGAACACTGGAAAAAGCACTTTGCTGAACGCCATTCTCGGTGAGGATCGCGCCATAGTGAGCGACATCGAAGGAACCACACGCGACACCATTGAAGAGACGTTTAACATTGAAGGCACTTTGTATCGTTTCATCGACACCGCAGGCATACGTGAGACATCTGAAACCATTGAAAAGATTGGCATTGAGCGCACTTTCAAAAAGATTGCTGAAGCCGACATTGTGATTGGGTTGCTCGACGGAACCAAACCTATAAAAGATATAATTAAAGCATGGAAAGACATTGTAAACCGTGTTAACTTGTTGAAACAGAATCTCATAATCATGGTAAACAAGAGCGACATCATGGATGCGGCTAAAATGTTCACCCTAAACGACGATTATATTGATTATATGAAGTCGACATACGAAAAAAACATTGAAAAACATGGCGGCTACATGACTGACGAGTATTGCTACAGCATTACCGGAATGGATTTGTACGACATCCAGGGACTGCTCACATTCTCGTATATGTCGGCAAAGAATCCTGAAGATATTGAGAACTTGAAAAGCAGCATACGCTATCGATATACTGATATGCCACATATTGATGAAAACGCCGCTTTGGTGACGAATATCAGGCATTTTGAGGCTCTTACGCATGCTTTGGAGAGTCTGCAGCAGGTAAAAAACGGCATGGACAACAAGCTTTCAGCCGATTTGCTCGCACAGGATTTGAGGCAGGCGTTGTATCACATCGGCAGCATCACCGGAGAAGTCACTAACGACGAGGTTTTAGGTAATATTTTCGGGAGATTCTGCATCGGAAAATAGTTTAGTAAATCATAATCAATAAAATAATGAGTCAAAATATTTCAAAATTAAGAAACATCGGTATAGCGGCGCACATTGACGCAGGCAAAACTACCGTTTCAGAACGTATATTATTTTTCACCGGCGTGAACCGCAAAGTCGGTGAGACACATGACGGCCAGGCCACCATGGACTTCATGAAACAGGAGCAGGAACGCGGCATCACCATTGCTTCAGCTGCTATTACAGCACATTGGAACGACTATCAGATCAACCTCATCGACACCCCCGGCCACGTCGATTTCACTGTGGAAGTCGAGCGTTCGCTGAGAGTCATCGACGGCATGGTGGCGGTGTTCTGCGCCGTGGGAGGCGTTCAGCCGCAGAGCGAAACAGTGTGGAACCAGGCAGATAAATATCGCGTGCCAAGAATTGCGTTTGTTAACAAGATGGACAGAACCGGTGCCGATTTCAATGAGGTTGTGAACCAGATGAACAAATACCTCGGAGCCAATGCGGTGCCGTTGCATCTGCCTATAGGCGTCGAGAACACCTTCGAGGGAATGATCGACCTCGTAAATATGAACTCTGTGATTTTCAAAGAGAAAGAACGTATCGTCGGCCCTATTCCGGAGAATATGATGAAACAGGCGCAGGCGGCACGTCAGAATCTCATTGAGCACGTCGCCGACTTCGACGACGACATCGCAGAGCTTTATCTCGCTGAGGAAGAGATTCCGCTCGACAAACTGAAAGAAGCCATCCGCAAGGCAACCATCAAACTGATGATGGTGCCGGTTTTGTGCGGCTCGGCATATAAAAACAAAGGTATCCAGCTGTTGCTCGACGCCATCGTTGACTACCTGCCGTCGCCAAAGGATCTCGGCGCCATCATCGCGCACGACCCTTACGACGAGGAGAAGACCTGTCAAAGAAATCCTGTCGAAAGCGAACCGTTGTCGGCACTGGCATTTAAGCTCATCAACGACCCGTATGTAGGCCAGCAGACGTTCATCCGAGTGTTCAGCGGAAAGCTCACTAACGGCATGAGTGTGTATAACACCAACAAAGGCAAGAGCGAACGCATCGGGCGTATCTTCCGCATCAAGGCGAAAGAACGTGAGGAGATTCAGGAAGCTGGAGCAGGCGAAATAGTGGCTCTCGTGGGCATGAAGATCACAAGAACCGGCGACACCTTGTGCGACGAGAACGCGCCGTTGCTGCTTGAGAACATTCACATCCCGCCAGCGGTCATCGAGATGAAGGTGAACCTCGACGACAAGAAAAACCGTAACAAACTCGGCGAGGCATTGGCGAAGCTGTGCAACGAAGACCCTTCGTTCCGCGCTCATTTCGACGAGGAGACTGAAGAGACCATCATCGCGGGCATGGGCGAGTTGCATCTTGAGATCATAGTCGACCGTCTGAAAGACGAGTTCAAGGTGCCGGTAACTGTTGGTGCACCATCGGTATCGTTCCGCGAGACCATCACATCGCAGTTTGAATGCAACTACCGCTTTGTGAAACAGACAGGTGGCAAGGGACAGTTCGCGCACACCGTCATACGTTTCGAGCCTAATCCAGGCAAGGGCTTCGAGTTTGTCGACATCACCAAGGGCGGTGTCATTCCGAAGGAATTCATCCCATCTGTTGAAAAAGGTCTGCAGGCCGCAATGAACAAAGGACCATTCGCGGGCTATCCTGTCGTGGACGTGAAATGCGTTCTCGTCGACGGTAGCTCTCACCCTGTCGACTCATCCGACATGGCGTTCCAGCTCTGTGCTCAGATGTGTTTCAAGCAGGCATTCATGAAGGCAAATCCAGTATTGCTCGAGCCGTTGATGAAGGTCGAAGTCAACACCCCTGACGATTACATCGGAAATGTCACTGGCGACCTCAACAAACGTCGCGGACGTATAGAGGCAATGCGCCGTTTCCGCAAGGGATCGCAGAAACTCGACGCTTTCGTGCCGTTGATGGAGATGTTCGGATATGCCACAGCGTTGAGAAACATCTCGTCGGGAAGAGCGAACTATTCGATGGAGTTCCACAACTATACTCCAATGCCTAAGGATAAGCAGGAGGAGATTGTTAAAGAGAGGAACGAGAATAAATAATAGAAGTCTTATTGACCGAAATAAGATTGTTTTAAAACTTCTTTCTTAATCTGAATCTCAACCTTTCGAATCCGGTCTTTTTCAGTGATTCGACATGACGTTCGAGTTTGTCGCCAGTGATTCCGCTGAAAGGAATCAAAATGCCGGAATCGAAGATGTCGCCGAACTCATCGTTAATGCCAGTGCCGAAATATTGCATATCAGGCGAGAGGTTCATATAAGAGTTAACCAATGGAGGGATGTTCACGCCGCATTCCATGATGAATGCTTTGAATGCTTTGTAATCTTCCTTGAAGTCATTGGTTTTCAAATATTTTGCATATCTAAAAGAGCGTCTCACAACGACCTTTTTCTTCAGTTCGATAAGGTGAAGGTTTTTCGCTCCGAACCACTTGTTCAGGAACACTTGAATCATCTCGCGCGCTTTGGTCGGATATTGGGTGTAGATGGTCATTTTTCCGAAGAAATACTCCATTCGGCCTTTATGAAGAAGCATCAGAGCGCCCAAGCCGTCGAAGAGGTTATCCAAAGCGAAGATGCTCTTCTTCCCTGCCCTAGTGCTTTGATAATCAACGGTTACGAATGACCTGCCAAGCTCAATTGTCTTGTCGATGTAATTCGACAAAAACCTTCTTGAGAACTTGAACATATGCGATGATGTCAATATCGGCTGACCGAATTTGTCGTAGACGATGCTGTCGCAAAGCGCGTATCTGTATCCGCCTACGATGCGCTCCGCCTCAGGATCCCAGAGTACCAACTGCTTGTAGCCGTAAGCCTCGTCGATGTCGAACTTATCCAAATCCAATGGCTGACCAGTGCCGCCGCCTCCTGCACGAAAAGCCTCCTCACGCAGACGGCCTATCTCACGCACCACATTGGGCGCATTCTGGTTGGTCACGACGTAAATCTCATTGTCACCACGATTAGTCTTTCTTAGAAACTTATCTTTCGTCAGCTCCGACTTCAACAAAGCGACATCAACAGGTGGAATTATCTTCTTCATAACTAAATATTCTCTACCACAACCTCAGCGATATCTTTCACCGCGACCGGCGATTTTCTTACGAATGTCTTAAGGCAAAGCGGACAAGCCGTCACAATCTGTTCAGGGTTATTGAACATCAAGTCGTTAACCGAATTTTCAGTTATCTCGTCGCGCTCTTGCTGTGTAAGGTTGAAGCTGCCCAAACTTCCGCCGCAGCAGATGCTCAGCTCTTTCTCCGACTTCGCTTTCTTCAGATTACCAACATTTTCAATCACTTCGCGAGGCTCGTCGTAGACTCCGAATGCACGGCCGAGCTCACATGGGTCGTGATACACATAGTTCACCTCACCCTTGTTGACTTTCAGCTTACCCTTCTTGATCAACTCGTCGATATACTGCGTATGATGCTGAATCTCAATGCCTTCAAGATGATATTCATCTTTAAAGACCTTATAGCAGATAGGGCAAGAAAGCACTAGCTTCTTGGCACCTGATTTCTTTATCAACTCTGTGTTTTTAGCAATCATAGCTTGTGCTTCAGCGGTTTTTCCACTTAACAGCATCGGTCGGCCGCAGCAGATGCCACCGTCTTTGTCCATGAAGTCATAGTTTTCGCCAGCAGACTCCATGATTTGCTTCATCGAGCGCATGATTTTAGGTGTGAGCTGGGTCATGCAGCCGGCGAAATAAAGGACTTTGTTATTGTTGGATAAGATTTCTCCACTACGCTGCGTTTCGGTCGAAATGACATCGAGATATGAATGGTCGCTATTAATATTATAAGGTACAGCCGCTCTCTGGCTGAATTTGATGTCGCACGACTCGATGCTCACAGGACATACCATGACGCACTTGCCGCACATCAGGCAGGTCTCAGCAATGCGTTTAGCCTCTGCGTCATCAGCATTTCTTAACTTTTTCATGAAATAAGCCGAGGTGTTGCCACTGTTTTTGTCGTTGACACTCATAGGGCAAGCATCGATGCACAAACCGCAGCTCGGACATGAATAAATCTGGGCCAAGGCATATCCTTTTCTTGGCTCGCGTGCATTCAAACCTGCATGACGCAGCAAGATAAACAGCGCCTCTGTCGGGATGTGCATATAGCGAGTGAATGGCAGCATGCACATAAAGATGCACAAATCAATGGAATAAGCCCACCAGAAGCCCATTATGTTGGTCTTTTCGGCTAAAAGTCGCAAGGGGAAAATAGTCCACAAAGCGAAACGGATCATATTGTCGGCGAGACCGAACTTCGTGACACGCTTCACTCCCACTATCTTCGAGTAAATCTTCTTCACCACAGCGATGAGGATACCGCTGATTATCATCAGTAGGAAGAAATCCATCAAGAAAGCGAAAACAGGTGTCTCCGTTGCGAAGAATTTGTAGAAAATAGGATAATAGAAATTGGTGAACATGCCTTCAAAACCCTGAACCTCAACATTTTGCAATGGTTTCAAGGTAAACAGCATGATATGTCCTATCACTATGATCATGAACCAGCCGAAAGCGATAGCCGAGTGCATATAACCTAGCACAGGGTTGCGTTTCCAGATTTTCACGTGGAATAGGCAGTCACCAAACAGGTCGCGGATGTTAGCCCAAGCGGTCTTTGGAGTCACAAGCGAGCGCCAGAACTGTTTCCTGTCGTCTTTCGGAAGCTGAGCTATTACTCGCAAAAGTCCCACTACGCAGTACGTCAGCACGAAAGCCATGCCGAGCACAAACGGGAGCACAAAAGGATGAAATATTATTTGAGGATTCATCTTGTAATGTCTAATAAAATCTTACGAATATTGATGCCGCGCGGACACACGAGGGTGCATTTGCCGCAGAGCATGCAACGTTGAATCATTTTCTTTGCCTCGTCTTCCTTGCCTCTCTGCAGCATTAGAAGGATGCGTCGGAAGCTCATCTCGGTGAAGTTTCCAGCAGTGCAAGTCGCTGTGCATGAGCCACATGCGATGCAAGTGTTGATGTCGGGATTCGTCTCCTTCAGACGGTTGAACGTCGTCAGGTCGACGGTGTCCATCTTGACATGCGAGCTTGGTGACAAACAAAAACCGAAATCCATGGCTTACCTATTAATATAATTAAACACTTGAGTTGCCACCGAACGTGCCTCGCCGATGGTGTCGGGCAACGATTTAGGAGCGGTGCATGCGCCAGCCACGAACACGCCGTCTTGAGCGGTGTCGTTCATGCCAAGATACATGTTCTTAATCTGCATGAAACCGTCGCTATTGTTAGCAACACCAAGTTTTTGCTGAATAGCGTCGATGCTCTTGTTTTTCTCCATGCTGCACATCAAAACGAGAACGTCGAGGGTCATCTTCAGCGGTTTGCCGAACAAAGTGTCCTCCGCCTTTATGACGAGACGGCCGTCCATATCTTCCGACACCTCGCAAACACGTCCGCGGACGCATTTCACGTCGAAGTCTTTCTGGGTCTTCAGATAAAGGTCTTCATAACCTGGACCGAACATACGCAAATCCATGTAGAAAGTGTAAACCTCAGCATCAGGGAACACTTCCTTGATCTCACAGGCCTGTTTCAATGCTGTGGTGCAGCACACCTTCGAGCAATAGGTGTTGCAAACTTTCACGTCGCGGGCGCCAACGCAATGAACGAAACCGATCTTCTTCGGATTATTAATGCGTGCGTCCTTGCCAGTTCTGAAGAACTTCTCGAGTTCGACGCTGGTCATCACGTTGTTATAGATGCCATAGCCGTATTCCTGCTTTCTCTCAGCCTTGAAGACATCAAATCCCGTCGCAAGAACAACCGCCTTGGCGTCAATCTTTTCATTATTGCTTAAAATAGCATGAAAACCATCGTTATCTCTTTGAATATCAGCAACTTCAGTATTAAGATATGTCTTAACGCCTTTCACCTGCTCAAGCATCTGATCCACCACGTCTTTGGCAGGATGAAACGCCGGGAACAGCCTGTCCCACTGTGCGATATGACCGCCAAGAGCCTCGCTTTTTTCAACAATAATTGGTGTCAGCCCCATTTTCTGCAACTGTGTGGCTGCTTCCATTCCGGCGGCTCCACCGCCAATAATCAATATATTCTCTTTCATAACTTATTGATAATCAAACTGATTTAATACACGACGGGCACATCGGCTGACCGAGGTCTTTGCCGTTCAAGCCCTGATATTTTTTCTTCGGATCGTATGGGATTCCCATCTTTTCGAGAAGCGGCTCAATTGCCACCTGATGCATCTGCAAACCGAGGTCCCACGGGTCGTAACCCATCACCAAGCCAGCCACTTCCTCGTATGTCAAAGCTGGAATGCCATAGCCGTTCTTGCCGTAGGTCTTGCCTGTCTGCTCAGCAATGACATATTGCCATCTGTCAAGGAAATAAGGGCATCCAGGACAGTTGGTGATGATCAGATCAGGCTCGTATGGCTCCATCGACTCGAATTTCTTGTGAGTGTTCGACTCCGAATATCCACGGTTGGCCTGCACAAAATACTGGCGGAATCCAAATCCGCAGCATTGACGGCGTTCAGGATAGTCGACGACCTCGCCACCCCAAGCTTCAATCATTCCGACCAAGACATGCGGATATTCCGCACCACCGAAGCCTTTCGACGGAAACATCTTCGAATAGTGGCATCCTATGTGTTCAACCACCTTCAAAGGCTTGCCAGTCTTAACATTCACAAGCGGAAACTTCATCTGTTTCGCAATCTCAAACCTGAATTTATAAATAAGGTCGCTGGCATGAGCGAGATATTTCGGCTTTGCGAACTCTTTCTTGCAAGAATCCCAGAGATACTGGCGAATCTTAGCCTCCAATTCAGGATATTCGTGCCAGGTCTCAAGTGTCTCGGTATAGCATCCAAACGAAGTGATACATGAGCAGACGTAGTTTTCATAGCCGCTCTCCTTCATCAATGCAAACTGACGGGCTATGATAGTCATTGCCGTCTCCTGAGGAATGGTGTCGCTGTGATAAGCAATACCGCCACAGGTTGTATGATATGGGTTTTCATAAAAATCCTTGCCAAGCTTGTTCCTCGTGATGTCCAAAAAAGTCACTTCCGAGCCTGGCCAAAATGCCTGACGGATACAACTTCTCACATAAAAATAATGGTCATCTGGAATGTCTTTCTGATAATCCGCCCAAATCTTCTGTTTTCCTTCAATAATCATTGATATTCAAAGATTTAAAATTTAAAATTCAAAATTTTATCTAAAACTAATGATTGAGATGTTTTTCCCAGTCGTTTTCAGTGTAAACTTTCATGAAATATTCCTCATCGGAAAGATTTTCTTTCACTGCTTCTTCGTGAGCATCACCAAGAACCTGTTCCATCAGTTCGGTGGCGCCTGTAACATCGAAGATATTCTTAAGCTGGTCGAGGCTTTCCTTTGGAATCTTACGCAATCCGCCTGGACCGTCACCGTCGAGGTTCGAGCCCATGCGCGCATGAAGATCGTCCAAATTGTCGTTAATCCACTTGCCAACAGGACCGAATTCCTTGTGTGTCTCATAGTCGAAAGTGCGCGGATAGACGCAATAGCCGTAGTTTAAAATATTTGAACACAGGTCTTTAACAACCACGTACTGTTGTCTTCCCTTCTCCGATTGCATATAAAGTCCGCTTCTCATCGAAAGTTTGCGCAAAGCCATGATAACCAATCCAGGAGCATTAGCTCTAGGGCAACGTGTCACACACGACATGCACTCGCCGCAGTACCAGATAGTGTCGCTTTTCAACAAATCCTCAAGATCCTGCTCATTTTTACGCGCCACAATGTTCACAATGTTCTTCGGATTGTATTTGTAAAATTCCGCTGCCGGACAAACAGCCGTGCACACGCCACAGTTCATGCAGGCTTTCATGCCCTCTTTTATTCTGTAATCCTTGTATAGTTCCTCAACAAGATGTCCCTTAAATCTATATTCCATAAAAGTAAATTAGTATATAGTAAATCATTTTACTAACAAAGTGCAAAAATAACAAAATTTTGAAAAGCCCAAACAAGAATAGTAAAATTTTTTACTAATTTTTTGAAATTATTTTTCAATCATATTTCAGAAAAAATTATTTTTGCAAGTTGAAAAATATTTTTTTGATTTAAATCATTAATAAAATGTGCGGAATTGTAGCATACATTGGCAAAAAAGACGCTTATCCGATCTTAATTAACGGATTAAAACGTCTCGAATATCGTGGCTATGACAGTGCCGGAGTAGCATTGTTAAACGATAAAAACGAACTCAACGTTTACAAAACAAAAGGCAAAGTCTCTGACTTAGAAGCATTTACCAAAGCCAAGGATATCAGCGGCCACATAGGTATCGCTCACACACGTTGGGCCACTCACGGCGAGCCTAACGACATCAACGCACACCCGCACCTCTCACGTTCGGGAAACATCGCCTTGATTCACAATGGAATCATCGAGAATTATCTTACAATCAGGAAGGAACTTGAGAATCGCGGTTATGAATTTAAGTCAAGCACCGACACTGAGGTTTTGGTCAATCTCATTGAAGATGTGCAGCTGACGCAGAAAGTTGACCTGTTCGAGGCGACCCGTATCGCATTGAACCACGTGAACGGCGCTTATGCAATAGCTTTGATTGAAAAAGGTCATCCTGACACATTGATTGCAGCGCGTAAAGGCAGTCCTATGGTCGTCGGCATCGGCAAAAACGAGTTCTTTATCGCTTCAGACGCCACCCCTATCGTCGGTTTGACATCGAAGGTGGTTTACATTGAGAATGAAGAGGTTATGAAGGTAAAACTCGGCGAAGACTTGAAGCTCAAGACCATCGACGATGTTGAGATCACACCTTATATTCAAAAGCTTCAGCTGAACCTCGAATCGATTGAGAAAGGCGGCTTCGACCACTTCATGCTGAAGGAGATTTACGAGCAGCCTACAACAGTTCGCGACACCATGCGCGGCCGTCTGCATGCTGACCTCGGCACCGTCACACTTGGCGGCATCTTCGACTATGAAAAGAAGATCCTCAACGCCCGCAACATCATCATCGTGGCTTGCGGAACGTCATGGCATGCAGGTTTGGTTGGAAGTTACCTTATTGAATTATATTCTGGCATCCGCGTGAAGGTAGAGTATGCTTCAGAGTTCCGTTATCGTAACCCTGTCATCTTCCCTGACGATGTCGTCATCGCCATCTCACAGTCTGGCGAGACAGCTGATACCCTTGCTGCCATTGAGATTGCGAAAGAGAAAGGCGCTACAGTTCTTGGCATCTGTAACGTTATCGGCTCGTCGATTTCGCGTGTCACCGACGCCGGCGTCTACACACATGCAGGTCCGGAAATCGGTGTGGCTTCAACGAAGGCGTTCACAGCACAGGTGGCAGTTCTCACAATGTTCGCCATCCGCCTTGCTGAACTCACAGGCTACATCCCGAAGTCGAAGATCATGGAACTCATCCACGAGCTCGATTTGATTCCTGAAAAAATCAAGACCACTTTGGAGAGAAGCAAAGACATCACAAAAGAGATCGCCATGCAGATGAAAGACGTCCACAACGCCTTGTATCTCGGCCGTTTGCAAAACTTCCCTGTCGCCCTCGAAGGCGCTCTCAAGCTGAAGGAGATTTCTTATATCCACGCCGAGGGTTATCCTGCAGCAGAAATGAAACACGGTCCTATCGCATTGATAGACAAAGACATGCCTGTCATCTTCATCGCGACAAACAAGTCAACATACGAGAAGGTCGTTTCTAACGTTCAGGAGGTTAAGGCTCGTCAAGGTAAGATCATCAGCGTGGTGACTGAAGGTGATGTTTTGGTGAAGGAGATGTCGGACTACGTCATCGAGATTCCTGATACTGAATGCACTTATGCGCCGTTGTTGGCTACTATCCCGTTGCAGCTCCTCGCCTACTACATCGCTGTGTACCGCGGATGCAACGTCGACCAGCCTCGTAACTTGGCAAAATCTGTTACAGTTGAATAAAAATAGAGTTAGATGACGATGTCGTCTAACTTTATTTTCGGCACGTAATGCACGCCGTCGACACGGTAATATGCACGGCTTTCGTCAACTGAGATTTGTTTCAGTTTTATGTTTTCAGCACCTTTCCCGACCGCCAAAATGGCCAATGGCTCACATTTCAACTCGAAATGCTCTACGATATTCGCTTTGTTGAACGCGCAAATCATCACACAATTGAGGCCCATTTCGGTGGCTTTCAACGACATGCTCTGAAGTGATATTCCGAGGTCGATGTCGATGATTTTAGTCTCAGGCGCTGAAGTGCAGACTATGATAAACGCCTCAGGCTCAGTGCCTTCGTAAGGAAGATGCAGCTCCGGCAACATTCCGCCTAATTTAATGTTCTTCAACACGAAATCAGCGTCCTCGCCTTTTGTCACGAGCTTGAAACGCAGCACCTGCTGGTTCTTACCCGACGCGATTTTTGTGTTCACATTCACTATTCGCTTCAACATGTCGTTGGTCACCACAAAATCTTTCTTGTAGCCGCGACAGCTACGGTTTTTCTCAAACAGCATATCAAGCGATACATGCTTAGTCGTTGATTTTCTTGAACTTGAAGAAAACTCTTCCATACGCTTCTCTAAATATCCGTCTGCCATAGTAGTTTAAAGTTTAAAAGTTTTTAAAGTTTTAAAGTTTAAAGTGCTATCCTTTCGTCATTTCGAGCGTAACGAAGTGAAGTCGAGAAATCTCATAATTTGAAGGAGATTTCTCCATTCCGCTCCGCTCCAGTCGAAATAACGTGACAAAAATACAAAAAAACAGCTAATTGTTCAGCATTTTTAATGTCAAAAAACTAAGGTCTAAGGTCTAAAGTCTAAAGTCTTTTTTGTATTTTTGCATTCAAATTGATCTTGATGACTTTTAAAAAGTACATATTATTTATAATTCTAATAATAGCCGCTGTTACTGCTAACGCTCAGATTTTCAGCGTGAACGGCACCGTTTTGGACAGCGTCACGAAGCAAAAACTGGCGTTTGTGAATATCATCATCAACGACGATGGAACTTTAGGCACAACCACCGATATCGACGGCAATTTCAGCATAAAAAGTAAAAAAGCAATAGAAAAACTGACGTTTTCATATGTAGGATACAAGAAAAAAGTCGTTACCGCCGAAGCGTTAAACAGCAAAAACAACAAGTTTTTCCTCTCTCCTGTAAGTTATAAACTAGACGAGGTTGTGTTTCATGCGGGCGAGAATCCAGCGCACCGCATCATCGACAGCGTAGTGAAAAACCGTCGCCGCAACAATCCCGAAATGCTTGATTATTACTCGTATACGATTTATGACCGCATGGTTATGACCATCGACACAACCGAAGTAACCGACTCGATGTTTGTTGATTTCGGCAAGCTCTGGCGCGAAAACGACCTCATGGTCATGGAAACCGTTTCCGAAATTTATCATAAAAAACCGAATAAAAATAAGCGCGAAATCAAGGCAAATATAGTGTCGGGATTGAAAAACCCGATGTATTTTTATGTTATCGACGGCATGCAAAGCACTCATTTTTATGATGAATTCATCACCGTTTATGAGAAAAACTACGTCAACCCAATCACTCCTGGCAGCAAATCGCGTTACTTTTTCGGACTCGAGTCAGTAATGCCAACAGCTGAAGGCGACTCCTTATATATAATATCGTTCAAGCCCCGCCGCGGTGCCACTTTCGATGCCCTCAAAGGCGTGATGACAATAACATCCGACGGCTGGGCCATCGTCAACGTGAAAGCTGAAGCCGCCGACAAATCTAACACACTCGACGTTAAAATACAGCAACTTTACGCCAAAGTCAATGATTCTGTGTGGTTTCCGGTGCAACTCAACACCGACATCATTTTCCTGAGAATGTACGCCTATAACGGCTCTTTGGCAATTGGTGCCGGTCAGCCTGAACTTACCAACACCTCCCTCAACGGCATCGGCAAGAGCTATATCTCTAACATCAACATCACCGAACCCATTGATAATAAGAAGTTTGGCAACACCGACATCGAGATAGCCGAAGACTCCGGAATGAAAGACGAAATCTATTGGAAATATTATCGTAACGACAGTCTAAATGAAAGAATATTAAACACTTACAAACTTGTCGACACCGTAATGGAAGATGCCGGCATCGACCTCGACAACCTCATGGACGCCACCACAAGCATACTCCAAAACGGCTCAATCCCGTGGGGAATATTTAATATTGGATTATCAGAAATATTGAATTATAACGTTGGAAACAAGTTTTATCTCGGACTTGGCCTGACAACCAACGAAAAGTTGTCAAAAAGATTAAGATTTGGCGGCTATTACGGCTATTGGTTTGGCCCACAACACTCCAACTATGGCGGAAATATCGACATCAAGTTCAATCGCAAACAAGATTTTGGGGTGCAATTCAATTTCGACCATATCTATAAGGCTGTCGGCGACTATGGCTTTTTAAACGGCGCCTACAATGCCCTCGACGAAAGCTGTTTCAAATATCATTATATCAAATGGACAACATTAAATACAACAGCATCAGCTGAATTATACACTCGTTTCGCTAAGGTCTGCAAAGGTTTCGTAAAATTCAGCCTCAATGACAAAGAGATGAATGATGAAACTTTCCGCATCACCACCCTTGATTTTAAGCTCAGGATTGCTCCAGGCGAGCGCTACATGCTCACCAACAAAGGCTTAGCCACTGTCACGCCAGGAAAACCGATAATCTGGCTCTCCTACCAAAAAGGGCTGAAAGATGTATTGGATTGTCCGTTTAACTTCGACAAGATTCAGTTCCAGCTAACTTATTCATGGTTAACACGTTACATCGGGAAATCAACAGTGACTATGCAAGCCGGATACGTGTTTGGCGATGTTCCGCTCTTCGAAAATTTCAACATTTACGGAAACAACTATGGCGACATCGCGCTTTATTGCGAGGAAAGTTTCGCCACAATGCTTATCAACGAGTTCATCTGCGACCGATTTGCCTTGCTTTTCTTCAATCATAATTTTGGTAAATTCTTCAAAACCAAATATTTCAGTCCGGAATTCATCTTCGTTACCAACGTCGGATGGGGAGATCCAGGTATGAAAGACGGATTCTATGAAAGCGGTCTCGTTATAGATAACATATTGAAAATCACCATCGCAAAACTGGGCTTCGGCGCCTATTACCGCTACGGAGCCAACTCGTTCGACAATGTCGCCGACAACTTCGCCTACAAAATTAAAATCTCACTAGCGTTCTGATTCCTTATAAAATTCAATCAACCCATCCATAGGGTTTTTGAGGATTATTGAACATTTAATATTATAATTTTCAAGCTGTTGCAAGAGAATCTCTTTGAAAATGTAAGCGATTGAACCCACAAAACCGACGCTGTCATTCCGAGCGAAGCGAGGAATCTCATTATCTTTTGCAGAAACCATCAATGAAAATTTAATAAACTCTTCGAAACACAACCCCACAGTTTGTTTAATATATTGATTATCAATATTTTCACTTGCAAACTTAGCAAACTCAGCCAAAAATCGCGACGGCTGCTCACCCTGATAAACACGTTTCAAAAAAGCATCTCTATCAAGATGATATTTTTCATCAAATTTCAGGCGCAAATCTTCCGGCATCAGACCTAAAAAATAATCATGAACAATCCGCTTCCCGATGTGGCAGCCACTCCCCTCATCACCTATCATAAACCCAAGCGACGCAACACTTCGCGTTATTTTTTCACCATCAAAAACGCAGGCATTCGAGCCGGTTCCAAGAATGCAGGCAATACCTGGTTTTTTGCCAAACAAAGCATGACAAGCGCCTAAAGTGTCGGGGAAAACCACAATCTCAGCTTTATTCAACGCCTTTTGAAAAATAACTTTTATCTTATTTTGATTTGCTTCGCTTCCGCATCCTGAACCATAAAAAATAACTCTTTTAACATTTTGATTATCAATATTTTGCAAAGAATTTTCTATAATCTCTGCGATCAATTTCTCATCACAGAAATTTGGGTTGAATCCGTTGGAAACAAACCTCGAAACGACATTTTTGCCGTTTAAAAGCACCCATTCCGCTTTCGTCGAACCGCAATCGATAATCAGTGTCATGCTTAAAATTTTCTGCAAATATAAGAAAAATCTCACACCTATTAATATAATGTTTATATTTGCACCTCAAAATATTGCTAAAAATGGGAAGAAGTATGAGAAAATGGCGTGTTGAGGACTCGGCTGAGCTCTACAACATCAACAACTGGGGTATTAACTATTTCTCTATCAACGAGAAAGGCAACGTCGTGGTAACTCCGCGTGAAGGTTGCGCCTCCGTTGACCTTCGTGAACTTGTCGACGAGCTTCAGCTCCGCGACGTGTCGGCTCCTATGCTGATCCGTTTCCCTGATATCATCGACACCCGCATCGAGAAAATCGATTCATGCTTCAAAGAAGCTGCGAAAGAGTACGATTATAAAGGCAAAAACTTCATCGTCTTCCCTATCAAGGTGAACCAGATGCGCCCTGTGGTCGAGGAAATCGTAAGCCACGGAAAGAAATTCAACATCGGTCTGGAAGCAGGCTCAAAACCTGAGCTTCACGCTATCATAGCGTCGAACACCGACAGTGAATCGCTTATCATATGCAACGGATACAAAGACGAGAGTTTCATTGAATTAGCTCTTCTCGCACAGAAGATGGGCCGCACCATCATCATAGTGGTTGAGAAAATGAACGAGTTGCGCCTCATCGCCAAGCTGTCGAAACAGCTGAAAGTGACACCAAAGATTGGTATTCGCATCAAATTGGCAAGCTCTGGCGCAGGCAAATGGGAAGATTCTGGCGGCGACGCGTCGAAATTCGGCCTCTCATCGTCAGAATTGCTCGAAGCCCTTGAATATCTTGAGAAAAACAATATGATGGACTGCCTGAAGCTGGTGCATTATCACATCGGCAGCCAGGTCACCAAAATCAGAAGCATTAAAATCGCCTTGAAAGAAGCCGCACAGTTCTACGTTCAGCTTCATAAGATGGGCTTCAACGTTGAATTTGTTGACGTTGGCGGCGGTCTTGGCGTAGATTACGACGGCACACACTCAGCCAACAGCGCCAGCTCGGTCAACTATACGATTCAGGAATATGTGAACGACGCTATCTTCTCTATCGTCGACGCCTGCGACAAAAACGATCTGCAACATCCTAACATCATCAACGAGTCGGGTCGCGCTCTGACAGCACACCACTCCGTTTTGATTATGGAAGTCCTTGAAACAGCGTCACTTCCGACATGGGACGACGACAACGAAAAAGTTGAAGATACCGACCATGAGCTTATCCACGACCTCTACGAGACTTGGGAAAACCTCACAAGCAAACAGTCGTCGATGCTTGAAACTTGGCACGACGCGCAGGAAATCCGTGAGGAAGCCCTCGACTTGTTCAACATGGGTCTTCTCGACCTCAAGACTCGTGCTAAGATTGAGCGTATCTTCTGGTCTGTAGCTTTGGAAATCAACCAGTTGGCATCACACCAGAAACGTGTGCCGGATGAGTTGCTCGCACTGCCTAAGTTGTTGGCCGACAAATACTTCTGCAACTTCTCAATGTTCCAGTCGTTGCCTGACGCTTGGGCTATCGACCAGGTGTTTCCGACCATGCCTATCCATCGCTTGAACGAATATCCTGACCGCGAAGCCACTTTGCAAGACATCACTTGCGATTCCGACGGCAAGATGACCACTTACGTCACCGGTCACAGCTTGTCGCACAACCTTCCGGTTCATACATTGACAAAGAATGAGCCATATTATATTGGTGTGTTCCTCGTTGGCGCTTATCAGGAGATTTTGGGCGACATGCACAACCTCTTCGGCGACACCAACGCAGTTCACGTCTCCGTCGACGAAAAAGGATATTACATCGACCAACTCATTGATGGTGAGACAGTTGCGGAAGTTCTTGAATACGTTCAATACAGTCCTAAGAAACTCGTCCGCACCGTCGAATCATGGGTTACGAGTTGTGTGAAAGCAGGAAAAATCACCGTCGAGGAAGGAAAAGAATTCCTGTCGAATTACAGATCTGGACTTTACGGATACACTTACCTGGAATAAAGTTTGAAGTGTGAAGTGTGGAGTTCTGGACTTGCGATCCACTTATCTTGTATTTTTTGTAAGTGCACAAATGTTTTTAAATAATTGACAATGAATTATTTGTACAAAATTTTTCGCTGCGCCGCTTTGATGTTTTTGATGATGGCCTGGATTATGCCGTCGAAGGCGCAGCATCCATTTACATTGACTACATCGGATGATGTTACCAATCATACTGAGAAGCTCTATTGGATAGAATCTTATGGAGCCACGGGATTTTATGCTATTCCTCACACAAACAATTCGAACGTATCCACCACCAACATGCCTAATTTGAAAGCATTATGGTATTTTATGGATGCAGGAAGTGAAAATAACAAACAATACTATTATATTGTCAACCATAATACTGGGTATTATCTTAAGCTTGATGGAACACTTGGAAATGATAATACAATTAAGATCGCAAGTTTTGGTTCTGGAGGAGATGCCTTTAAGTTTTTTATTGGTGGCAGCGAAGGCGAATGGATTCTATACCCCAAGAGCGGAAATGGTAATTATTGGGTAAACAAAAAAAGCAGTAATGTCCCCTATGACAGATACCTGAAATCCAGCAACTGGAGCGGTTCACCGGATGAAAACTCCAAATGGAATTTCGTGGCGGAGAACTCTGTGACCTGGGCTCACCCTTTTTCCAACTCTACCAACAGCGAAAAACATTACTATTATTTTAATAATGCCCCTTCAAATGGATCTGCGTATTACTTGTCAACCGACGATGATTCAGACCCATACGCTACCGTTTCAAGTGTTGACAACGGCAAAAGGATGTGGTATTTTATGGAAGCCGCTTCGGATAATACCATTCCTAACCTCAAGTACTATTACATTGTGAACGCCATCACAGGCAAGTACTTGAAGTTTACCGGAACAGCCAACGGAAGTTCGCAAGCCAGCTCATTGCGGCTTTATGAGCATGATGGAACTGAAACTGGAGAGACTGAAAATAGATTCCAATTCATGGTGTTGAATGCGATAGGAACCAATTATAGTGCCTATTCCATCATGCCTAAGTTGGAGATAAGCTATTATTATAACCAAAATGCCAGCTTGAGCCCTTCAAATAGCTATAGCAATTCTCTTAGCAACGATATGAAAATCGGTATCTACAATGACAGAGGGCAAGACAATAACTACGCCCATTGGAAAATTAATATTGCACTTGCAGATCCAGTCATCATCTGCGATGGTGATTTTATAACAATTACCTGTGAAACCAATGATGCAAGCATTTATTACAGATTAGCTCAAGCAGGAGAGTTTTCTTCATATTCAACACCTATTGCAATCAATGAAACCACAGTTATTGAGGCATACGCGGTAAAGAATGAAGTACAGAGTAATATAGTAATTGAAAACTGTATAGCGATCAAATCATATAGATTCGCAGGAATGAAAATAACTCATGGTCCGCTTTACTATGGTAGCAATGGATATGAAATAAAGGATGGTTGGAACTATAATTCATATAATTCAGTTTACGGAAAGACTGTCGGCAGTACCTATTTCAATTTCATTGAACTCGGACAGCTGTTCGAATCATCAGTGTTCTCAACATCTGACGGTGATATCGACAAAATTCTTGATCCACTTGACAGTTGGAGAGTTCCTACAAATGCCGAATGGACTTCCATTTTAGGCACAACACGTAGCGGTTCAACTGTAAATGGTTCTTCCAGTAAACATTATGCAAAGATACAACTTTCAGGTGTTTCCGGATTGCTCATCTTCCCTGATGGAGAGACAATAACCGGTGTCGCACTTGCCAATATGGATAATACAACACCAAATGATATTACTGAATCAGACTTAAACGAATATTTGGGTCAAGGTTGTGTATTCCTGCCTGGCAGCGGTTACTATAATGGCAGTTGGAACGATGGAAATTACTACTGGAGCTCTACAGAAAATGATTCATCAACAGGATATGTATCATCAGGTAACAACAAGAACAAGGAATCATGTTATTTACCGGTATATCTTGTAAAAGGCGCTGTTGATGAAGCGACACGACTTCTCAAAACTTGGACATATAATGGAAATGAGGTGGAACTCCCCTATTCTGTCAATGCAATTGATGGTCATTCATCAAGTTATGCAAAGGGCACATTCAACTTTACAACCAATGTCAAGGTAAAGGAATTACAACCTACATATCTTTGGTTCCAACATGCCGACCAATCAGCTGAGGTATATGTAGATAATACATTGGTTGAAAAACACTGGGGTGGCTACAATGCGTTCTTTGTGGATATATCTGATTATGTGCACAACGGAATCAACAATATCAAGGTAGCAGTGAAGAATAATGAGGGAAACAACCTAGCACCTTGTGCAGGTGACTTCAACTTCAATGCCACACTTGGTGAAGTGAAACTCATTTCATCACCTGTCGTTCCGGATACCGTTTACGGTTATGACGGATTCCATATCACATCAACAGTGACAGCGGCATCTGCAACCATAACAGTAAAGACAAAGGTTCCGACAGGTGCGTCACTCACATGTTCGATAAAAGGTGAAAACTGTGATTATTCCAACACCCAGACAAGTACAGGTGAAGAAATCACATTCACAAAAACCATCACCGATCCACATCTATGGAATGGCACATTGGATCCATATCTCTATGATGTTACACTCACCATTGCAAAGGATGGTGTGGTATATCATGAATTCAAGAGAGGATATGGCCTCAGGTTTTTTGAATATCGCGTTGATGTTGGTACCCCTGCGAACTCACGTTTCTATCTCAATGGTTCACCTTATCTTTTGAGAGGCGTGTGTATGCACCATGATTTGGAAGGAAAGGCAAATGCCCTTACAGCAGCAGATATTGACAATGACTTTGAAATTTTGAAGGAACTTGGATGTAATTTTGTTCGTCTCGCACACTACCCACATCCAAAAGAGGTTTATGACCACTGTGACAAGATGGGCATCATAGTACAGACAGAGGTGCCTTGGGTAAACAATGGTAACTCCACTCTTCCAAGTGATTACTATACTCACCTTAGAAGACAATATAGAGATATGGTTAACCAGCATTACAATCACCCATCCATCATATTCTGGGGATTGAGTAATGAGACGACAACAGATGACAAGGATTTTGCAAAGGATAAGATTGAAAAGTATGCATCATTAATCAAGAGCCTTGACAGTAAACGTTTGGTTGGTTATGTAATGTCTCACAGCGTTGATAATCCAAGTGGTTATTATAATGACCCCGAAGGAATTGACTGGTTCGGTTGCAATATCTATGTTGGATGGTATATCGACAAGACTTCAAACAACCCCACAAGTCGTTTGAATGATCGTTTGAACAACACCCTTACCCGCCTAAGCAAACCATTGGCATTCTCTGAATATGGTTGCGGTGGTACACCAAGCTGCCACTCTGATGACTTTAAGGCAACGACAACAACGGGAAACAACCCACGACATGATATTGAATATCAGATGTGGTTGCATGAAGGACATATAGCAGCCATCAAAAACAAACCACAATTGTTGTTCACATCACAATGGCAACTCTTTGACATCGCAGTATATAACAGACAGGAAGGTTATAAGGTCTGTAAGGATGGAGAGACAACATCAGTATATGACAATGATGAACTCAAGTATTTGAACAACAAGGGTCTCGTTGAAAGAGACCACAAGACAAAGAAAGATCCATTCTATCTATACAAGGCCTGGTGGAATCAGACAGACAAATTTGTGCACATTTGCGGAAAGGATTATAAAAAGGTAACCGATAGAGTAATAAAGTGTTATACAAACGATGGCAGTACATTGAAACTTTATGTTAACAACGTAGAGATTCAAACTGTTTCAGTTGTAAATAATATTGCGACATTCACAGCAAGAAATTTCAATCCGGGTGATGTGATCAGAGTAGCTGGTGACAACTCAGATGATTCATTTACTATCACTAATTACAATGTCTTCACAACCGAAGGCAATTGGGATGAGGCTTCCAACTGGAGTGCTGGTGCGGTGCCTACAGCTGGCTGTGATGTTGACATATTAGCCAACGCCACCGTCCCAAGCGGCTACACCGCCAATGCAGGCAACGTCACGCTTTATGGCGGCAGCACCCTCACCATCGCCGACGGCGGTCAGCTCGTCAGCAACAGCGCTGTGAATGCCACAGTGGAGAAGGACATCACAGCCTATACCATTACACAAACTAGTGGAGAGGATAAGTCTAACGGATGGTACTTCATCGCCTCGCCTGTCACTGACGACTATACGCCTACAGGCAGCATGGTTGAAAACACCTACGACTTGTATCGCCTCAACAACACTACTTGGGAGAACTATAAACAATCAGGCGATCACTATCATTTCGACCTTGAGTCAGGCCATGGTTATCTCTACGCCAACAGCGAAGACGTAACGCTTCAGTTCACTGGAACCCTCAAACCATATGCGGCAAGCGAATCCGTGAGCGTCAGCACAGGCTGGAATCTCATAGGCAACCCGTTTGCCTACAACGTTTACGCCAACCGCTCATTTTATAAGATAAATAACGACAAAACCGGTATTGAGGCCGTTTTGGCATTCAGTACGACCCCTATCGCCCCTTGCACAGGCATCTTAGTCGAAGCCGAATTGAATGGAAACGTGATTTTCAGCAAGGAAGCCCCTACGCAAAGCCAAGGCAACAACGGCAGTTTGCAAATCGCGTTGAGTCAAGCCGACACGCGCGACAACGCCCTGTTAGACAACGTCATCGTGAGTTTCGATGAGAACAGACAGCTTGGCAAGTTCTACTTCGGCACACAAAACGCCAACATCTACATCCCACAGGGCGCAGATAAATACGCTATCGTGAGTGTGGGTCGAGACGGTATGAACACCATCTCGACAATGGACGTGAATTTCAAGGCAAACAAAATCGGGCAATACACGCTTTCAATCAATCCAGAGAACGTGGAGATGAATTATCTGCACCTTATTGACAACATAACTGGTGCCGATGTCGACCTGCTTCGAACCCATAGTTACACCTTCATCGGCTCACCTGCCGACAGAACCGCAAGATTCAAGATTGTGTTCAGAAACGTTGGCGACAACGGTGATGACATCTTCGCATACCAAAACGGCAGCGACATAATTGTACGCGGCGAAGGCGAATTGCAGATCTTCGACGTGATGGGACGTTTGGTCGCAAGACAACATATTGATGGCGCAGGGACGTTGCACGCCGCGTCCATACCAACAGGCGTTTACATCTTCAGATTGAATGAGAAATCGCAGAAAATCGTGATAAGATAACAAACTGACACAAAAAAACGACGCCGATTGGCGTCGTTTTTTTTTTCTTTTGTCGGGGTAGCAGGATTCGAACCTGCGCCCCCCTGCTCCCAAAGCAGGTGCGCTAGCCGGACTGCGCTATGCCCCGAAAACCATCTTTTTTGTCGGGGTAGCAGGATTCGAACCTGCGACCCCCTGCTCCCAAAGCAGGTGCGCTAGCCGGACTGCGCTATGCCCCGATGAAGCGGAGAAGGGGGGATTCGAACCCCCGGTAGCCTTAGGGGCTACGACAGTTTAGCAAACTGTTGGTTTCAGCCACTCACCCACCTCTCCGTGTTCTGTGGTTTTGCGGGTGCAAAGATACAACATTTTTGATTATACAAAACATTTTTTAAAAAAAATTTTATTACCTTTGCAAAAAATTATTTTCACCATGAAAACACGTAAATTATTAGCATTTTTACTCGTTGCAACAGCTTTATTTTCAAGCTCTTGTACGTCAAATAACGAAAAACAGGCGCCAAAATCACCTAAAAACGTCATCGTGATGATTGGTGACGGCATGGGCCCGACACAGGTTTATTCACTATTGCTCACAAGCAATGAAAAGACAGCTTTCGAGCGCTTCCCATTCTCGGGCTTCTCAATAACAAAGTCAGCCTCCAATGAGATAACCGACTCAGCAGCTGGCGGAACAGCAATAGCCGTAGGCAAAAAGACAACAAATAAAATGGTCGGCATGACACCCGACAGCATAGCGGTGCCAAGCATGCTTGAAATCTTTGCTGATCAAGGCAAAAAGACCGGCGTCGTGGTCACTTGCTCGGTTACACACGCCACACCTGCCGACTTCATCGCACATAATATTAATAGAAACAACAATGAAGAGATAGCTCTAGAGATAGCTAACAAAGAGAAACTCGACGTGCTCTTCGGCGGCGGCAAGAAATATTTTACCGAACGCAAAGACAGCGTCGACCTCATCGGAAAGATGTGGGAAAACGGGTGGAACGTGTACGACTCGCTTGAGCAAATAGAAGACAACAACGCCAGAACAATGGTCGTGGCTTGCCGCAAGCACATGGTGAAAGCACCTGAACGCGGCGATTTCCTGCCAAAAGCGACAGCCAAAGCTCTTGAGATGCTTGACAATGAGAACGGGTTCTTCCTCATGGTCGAAGGCTCGCAGATAGACTTCGCCTGCCACGACAACGACTCAGCCACACTCGTCGAAGAGATGCGCGACTTCAACAACACTCTCAATGTTGTGCTCGACTTCGCTGAAAAGGACGGAAACACTCTGGTTGTAGTAACCGCCGACCACGAGACGGGAGGCCTCACAATAGTCGACCCTGAAGGCAAATACACACGCACCGATTTCAAATGGACCACAGGAAGTCACTCGGCTGTGTTTGTCCCGATATTCTCCTACGGCCCCGGCGCCGAGAACTTTTCCGGGATAATGGATAACACCGAAATCATGAAAAAAATAATGGAAATCACAAAATAAAAAAAAGTCGGCAGATTTGCCGACTTTTTTTATTAAACAAGTTGATTTTTATCTTGCCAACTGAGCACGGAAGTTATCAACGCCAGCCTGTGAAAGCTCAACAACTGTTGTTGTTTCGCCTAAGTTAAGGCAAACGTGTGTGTCGTCGACATACTGGAACATTTCAACTTTCTGTGTGCCGTTGCTCATGTACCAAACGCCGTTCTCGTTGATGAACTGTACAGTTTCATCACCTTTAGTGATTGTGTAGCCGTTTTCGTTAGCTTCAACTAAATACTCGCCTTTTTCTGTGTTAACAACGCCTGACTGAAGAGAGACTGGGTTGTTACCTGTCCAGAATTCAATAAGGTTAAGAACAACAACGTCTGCGAAAACGCAGATATCATAAACAGGAAGGATGTTTAATCCAATGAACACCAATTCGTTAATCCATTTGTCACCGATTGACTGGTTCCAGAGGTAGCACTTTTTGGTCAAATTGAATGATCCGATGCATGATGACAGGAACAATGTAGCTGCCAATGCGATGGTTAAAAATACTTTTTTCATTGTGTTAATTTTTTAGTGGTTAAACATATTTTTTTGTTATCAATATTCATTTTATCACTGCAAAATTAGGAATTATTTTTATTATTTCAAAAAAAAATCAAAAAAAAATTATATTATCAAAATATATTTATATCTTTGCAAAAAATTAACCTATTGGGTTATAATTAATTAAAAGCAAAAATACACTATATGAAAATTTTTATCGCCAAACTATCTCCAAGGACAACGGCTGATGATGTTAGGAAGCTTTTCGAGCGATTCGGCACTGTCTCGGTCTGCAAAGTGATCATGGATCATGACACGAAACGCTCAAAATGCTATGGTTTTGTTGAGATGCCGAACGATAACGAAGCATACGTCGCCGTCGTGGAGACAAACGAAATGGAGTTTATGGGCAGCGTCATCAACGTGAAAAAGTCGAGACCCCAACCGCCTACAGGAAAGAAATAATCTTAAGTCATTGATTATCAATTGATTTAAAATTGCAAATAAATTTTTGCATTTTTGATTGTTGTTTTATAAAAATTTGTAATTTTGCACCTGCAAAAAGCAATGGTCTGGTAGCTCAGCTGGATAGAGCAACAGCCTTCTAAGCTGTGGGTCTTGGGTTCGAATCCCAACCGGATCACAATATGTTTCTACAAGTACATCCGGAAAATCCTAATCCTCGACACATCAAGATGATTCTTGAATGTCTCGAGGATGATGGTGTTATAATATTCCCTACCGACACCATCTACGGCATTGGATGCAGTGTAAAGAGCAACAAGGCGTTCGAGCGCATAGCGCAGATAAAAGGCATCAAAAAAGAAAAAGCTCATTTCTCGTTCATTTTCAATGATTTAAGTCAGCTTTCGGAGTTTACGAAACCAATAAGCAATGAGGTTTTTAAGCTGATGAAGAGAAACCTTCCGGGGGCTTTCACTTTTATTTTGGAGGCTAACAACAATATCCCGAAGATTTTCCAGAGCAAGAGAAAAACATTCGGTATCCGTATTCCCGACCAGCCTATCATCACCAATATTGTGAAGGAACTCGGTTGCCCTATTATGACCACATCTATCCTTGATGAGGACGAAATTTCAGGCTTTTTGACTGATCCGGAGGAGATAAACGAGCATTACAAGGATCGTGTCGACATCATTATCGACGGCGGCGTGGGTGACAATCAGGAGAGTACGATAGTGGATTGCACTGAAAATGAGATACTTATAACGCGACAAGGCAAAGGTATTCTCGACTAAAATTTTTTAAAATTTTTTGTTGTAGGTATTGAAAAATGTAGTATTTTTGCAGTCGCAATTGAACGTAACAGTTCTCTGACTCGCTAGCTCAGCAGGTAGAGCATCACACTTTTAATGTGGGGGTCCTGGGTTCGAGCCCCAGGCGGGTCACGGTTAAAAACGCCTTAAAATATTGTATTTCAATGTTTTAAGGCGTTTTTTGTTGGAAAATTAGTGCATTTTTGGCGTGTTTTTGGCGTGATTAGTGAAATTTTTGGCGTGGAGATGTTTGGTTTTGGCGTGTTATTAAAAAAGCCACCTCCAAACAGAGTGTCTGAAGGCGGCAAGTTGACTTTAAAATTCCTTATCATGGAATTTAGGCGCAAAGATAATATTAATTTTTTATTTCTAACTACTTTTAATAAAAAAACCGCTCGAGAGCGGTTTTCTGATTTACAAATTTAATCGTTTAACAAAAATAATGGTTATTCGAGTAAGAATTCACCACAATAGTGGGAGTTTGAGATGAGCTTGCCGTCGGCTGAGCGCATGGTGATGT
>CAMZJA010000009.1 GCA_947307415.1 uncultured Bacteroidales bacterium
AAAATCTGTCTGCCCAAAGGGATCGTAAACCCTTGTATATCACGCTTATGGCTGCCACGATACGCAAACGTCCACTGGCGTTAAAGCTCCTCTTGCGAGGATGAGGCCTGTTTTTGTACCCATGAGTCAACCGGTTAAATTGTTATAGTTGTTAAGGTTACATCATGCGGTGGACAGACAGACAAATCTTATAAGTTTTCAGTCAACAAATCATCGATGACATCGAGTTGTTTGTCGAGATATTGATCCTTGAATGCGGAATCGTTCTCATACTTCGCCACCGTTGTAGCAAACTGGATACATGCCATTGAGACTAACGACAGATAATCTTTTTCCGTATACACTCTCTTAAATTCGTTAACCCGTTCGTTAATCATCTCAGCGGCTCTCCGCACCTTCTCCTCATCAGCCTTGTCAATAGTAAGACGGTAATTGCGTTCAGCAACGGTAATACTAATCTTTATTTCTTCACTTTCGCTCATAACCGTCAATTATTTATCACTGTTCGGCGTTCAATATCGCAACACATTGATCTATTTCTTTCACCAATGTCTTGATCAACTGCCTACTTTCTTCTATTTCTTTCTCGTTTCCGAGTGCGTTAACAATAGTTGTTTTATTTAATTTATCTTTCAATTCTTCGTTCTCGGTCTGAAGAATCTCAACCTTTAATTGAAGCTCCCCATTCTCTCGAACGAGCTCACCGTTCTTCTCAACTAGTTGATTCTTAAGCGCTACGAGCTTTCTCAACTTTAACTCGATTTCCGAAAGTCTTACACTTAAATCAGCCATTTCCTTTTACAGTTTGCTTTAGAATTTTGCCACAAAGATAAGCAGAATTATCGTACAACGCAAACTTTTTTTCAGAAAAATTATTTCGAGGCACTAAAAACACGACATTTCAAGCATTTCCGTTTTCTGCAATAATTATTGTAAAGATACAGCAACGCCTGTGTTTGCTGGGCATTACACGCATGCACCCCCAGTTTTCCAAACTTACGTATCACCAAATTATCCTCAGCGTCCACGACATTTAAAAAATCCAGACTTCTGTTTTTCATGTCCTGATCGTCACGATAAATGCCGTAACTGAATGTCACCGGAACCACCGCATTGATAATCAAAACGTCAATTGCTGTGAGACCAAGGTTCTTTTTCATGGCTTTCGACGGCTTCTCAAACAGGAAATGTGTGTCCCAATATTCATTGACTTCAACATTAAAAAGATTTCGCATCGATTCCAAGTCGCCGACAGTATGCAACTTGGAGAACAAATTATCAAAATCATGCACCATAGACGCCATCTGCGCCAGGCGTATGGTCGGAAAATTTGGAGGCCTCAATCTAAGGAACCGCCAACACGACATCGGCATGACTTTGAGGTCGAATTTTGCTTTTAATATCTTGAATTCTCTCTGGAGGAGAACAGGATACGGCTCCGTGAACTCACGCTCAAGGAAGCCGGCGCAACCGAAAAACATTGCCTCAATTTGCAGTGCATTGTTGATATGTTTGCGCAAAATCCACAACGGCAACAACTTTGCCAACATTTCAAACGCGTCGTTGTTGACCTTCAAACCCGAATAGCGCATAAGTCGTTGATACAAAGTCTCTTCCCAATCGTATTTGTTTTCCGCGAGTTTGGAAAAAACATCTTTAACTTCCGCCTCGAGACGTTCAACCACGATACGCTCAAGCCACGAAAGCCAAGTAAACTGCTGAATCCCAGCAATCAATTTCTCACACGGAATCCATCTTCGCGATCTCAAAAAGGCATTGTACTTATCATAAACGTCCTCGTCGAATTTTCCCTTGACCTCAATAGTCGGAATCGCAAGTCGTTCAGTATCATTACAATAAACCACATGCAAAATCACGTTATTATACGCGTCATCAGTCTGATGCCCATGACGAAACCAATCAGAAGCGTTAACATGAATCTCGACATGTCCAACCCACAACGTGCGCCCGATGCGTATGCGAGCGTCAAGAAAATCAGGACCTGAGTCGTAATTACGATTCCCGACAGACACCACATAAACGGGTTCTCCTTCAACCGTCATGATATCTTTCGAGAGCAACCTGTTCTCCCAGAGATAATATAAGAATTCCTCTTTCATAAAAATGCGTTCTTTCGACGCAAAAGTAGACATATATTAAAAGGTGTCAAGAAAAACCAGCGACTTTTTGCAGGTTTCAACACACTTTTAACATAAGTTGCATTTTTTTGAAAGAAATCTTAAAAAATTTTAACAGAAATGGCTTATTTCAGGCCTTTACAGATATAAACGAACACATATTTCGCAGGCTTGCCGCAACGGTCGACTACAATTGTATCGCATGGCACTATTTCATCGAAACGATATTCGAGATAACGCTCCGGCGCATAATAATCAGAGCTTTCGTTGAGAAACCAGTAATCGTTGCCTTTCTGAACGCCGCCTCTGCATTCGTTTATCCATGCATATTTGTGAATCTTATCAATATCCTCAAGTCCGTAAACATTGATTCCCAATGGATTAGCAACATAATAATCATAATTAGCCATAGGGAACCACTTCAGCCCGATCATGCCATCAGTCTCTTTTATCTTGCCTTCTGCAATTTTTTTCTCACGAATTTCCTGAAAATCATCTTTTATTGAACGCCAACCGTAAATCGTTGTGGTGAAATCTGTTTCGCCATAATAACGCACTGAATTCGCACGCTCGCCGAATCTCAAAGAGACAACGCCGGTTTTTATCTCCACGACACCCAAAACAACAACGGAAGCAAGCAGAATAAGCGCGGCAGCTATCGACTTCGGCAACCTTATATCGCCGCTAGTAACAAATTGTTTATCAGCAAGATACGATGCCGGGAACAATAATAAAACCGAAAATGCAGGCGCCGACCAATGTGGCAGGATCGGACGCATCAAAGAGAAAAACCAGAACACCCCGACAAACGGAATCGCGAAAAGAAGCAGGAGGCGCCGCGATGTCGCGTCGATATATTTATTACCCTTCCACAAAATCACTAACGCCATGATTATCAACACATAATTGATAGGATTATTGTATGCGAGCTCACCCACAATCTCAGTCAGGAAATCAAGCGGCTGAAGCTCTCCAAAGAGACTGACACGGTCGCCATGGAATGTGAAACTGATGAAATCGTTCTGCATATTCCAAATCAAAACAGGAAGCAGGCAAACGGCAGTTATCATGGCAGAAAGATATAAATATATGTTTTTCAATCGCTTACGATCATAACACAAAAGATAGAGCCCGACTCCCGACCAGATGAAGACAGCAGAATATTTCGACAAGGCAGCCAATCCGGCGAAGAGACCACCGAGCAGAAGATATTTATTACTGATTTTAAAACAACGGGATTCCTCGACATTGCTTCGGAACGACAGGAGGAAGCAATAAATCGCCAGCAACGTAAACATCATCAGCGGAGTGTCAGGAAGAATAAAAACACCAGTTATCACAAAGCAATACAGCGATGCGGTGTATAACAGAGCCGCATAAAAACCGGCAAGTTTGTTTTTTACCACGCAACCGAGCCTATATATAATATAGGTATCGATGGTCATGAAAATTATCGACGACAATCGGAGAGCGAACTCGCTGTGAAACAACAGGTTAAGACTGAAAAGCTGCATCACCCAACCCACCATGCCCGGATGATCGAAATGACTCCAATCAGGATACATGACATAAGTCCAATAATAAACCTCATCGTTGCCGAATTCGACGAAAGCAGCAAGGAATCCACGCACTAAAGCGCTGATAATCAGCAGCCAAGTGATGTATTTGTCGATTTTATTTTCCTGAATTTTCATGTTACAATTTTTATGAGATTTCTCCATTTCCCTCTCCCTTCGGTCGAGGTTCAGTCGAAATGACGCGAGTCCTAAAAAACTTTCTGGCAAACGCCAAAACAACGATGATGTATACACCCCACATCAGATATGTACGGCCTTTCATAACCTTTGCCTTGTTCAAATCAAAGAAATATTGATACTGATGACGTACTAACGGGTTGAGATACAGTGTATTACCATTATTAAATTCTATTTCAGTCCTAATATATGAATCATCATCCTTAAACTGATAAAAACCTTCCGAAATATTGTTAAGTCGTTGTTTTACAATGGCATTCTGACCAATAAAGCGGATCTCTTTTGCCTTTTCAGAAACAGAGACAGACAAAGTATCGTTGTGCAATGTAACAGATTGAAGTTCAGGCACTTCCAGTAAACTTCCACGATATGCCACCGCATAAGAATTTCCCGTTTCAAGCGATTTATAAACCGATTCGGCATCGTTATCACCAATTGTAGCGGTCAAATATTTAATTGTATCAAAAACTGTGCCAAAGTCATCACCGGTATTAGCAATTATGTTCGCACGATGTCCGTTTGAAAGAGCTATATCCCAGTAATACAACGAGTTATCATTTGGACTCAAAACCTCCATCACACGATAATGGTCGAGATGCGTCAACTCACCTTTTTTGAAACCCTTGGTTGGATGCGCCAAAGCCACCAGACGTGTTTTTTTATTCAGTTTATCGATGTTAAACTGCTTATAATGAACACTTTGCAGGAAAGGATAGTCAATTTTTCGCTTTTCTTTATAGCCTAGACAAAGATAACGCGTTCCCGTCAGCGCATAGCCATATTCATAGACTTTAATACCCTGATTATCAATATTTTCAGAGCGAAAATCAATGTAATTTATACGATTTATTTCAGAATAAGGATTATAAATAAAATCGCCATTAAAAGGCTCTATATCCGCAAAGGAATAAGACGGCACAGAAAGATATAACACCAAGAAAAACAATAAGATAGCCCCGATGATTCCCGTCAAGGCCAAATAAAACCTATTGTTTTTGATCTTATTCCAAAATTTTCTTTCCGACATACTCAAAAAATATGTTGCAAAGTTAAAGATTTTTGATAAATAAACGTCAATTCGATAAAAATTTGTATTTTTGCAAATTAATATTTTAGATTTTTAGTTATGGAGTCAAATCCAAAGGAAAATATAATCGAAGAGGTAACGAATAAGGACTATGAGTTCGGTTTTGTGACCGATATCGAGACCGATTTCATCCCGAAAGGTCTGAATGAGGACATCATACGCCTGATTTCGAAGAAGAAAGAGGAGCCGGATTGGCTGTTGGATTTCCGTTTGAAAGCGTTCCGTCACTGGCAGACTTTAAAGATGCCGACTTGGGCGCATCTCACCATTCCACCTATTGATTTTCAAGATATTATATATTACGCGGCGCCAAAACAGCGCAAAGCGAAGAGCTTGGATGAGGTTGATCCGGAACTTTTGGCGACATTCGACAAGCTCGGAATTTCACTCGATGAGCAGAAAAAACTCTCGGGAGTGGCCGTCGACGCTGTGATGGACTCGACTTCGGTGAAGACCACATTCCAGGAGACGCTGTCAAAGCACGGCATCATATTCATGTCGTTCAGCGAGGCCGTAAAACAACATCCTGATTTGGTGAAAAAATATCTCGGAAAGGTCGTGCCTTACACCGACAACTTCTTTGCGGCATTGAACTCGGCAGTGTTCAGCGACGGCTCGTTCTGCTACGTGCCAAAAGGCGTGCGATGCCCGATAGAATTATCGACATATTTCAGAATAAACGCAGCAAACACAGGTCAGTTCGAGCGCACTTTGATCGTTGCCGACGAAGGCGCTTACGTGAGCTACATGGAAGGTTGTACCGCTCCACAACGCGATGAGAATCAATTACATGCGGCTATAGTCGAGATCATTTCAGAGAAAGACGCTGAAGTGAAATACTCGACCGTTCAGAACTGGTATCCGGGCGATAAAGACGGTAAGGGAGGAATTTACAACTTCGTGACGAAACGAGGCATCTGCCGTGGTGACAACGCGAAAATCTCGTGGACGCAGGTCGAGACTGGCTCTGCAATCACTTGGAAATACCCGAGCTGCATATTGAAAGGCGACAACACCGTAGCGGAGTTCTACTCGGTTGCTGTCACGAACAACTACCAGCAGGCCGATACCGGCACAAAGATGATTCATATCGGCAAAAACAGTCGTTCGACCATAATCTCGAAAGGCATCTCGGCAGGTCACAGTCAGAACGGCTACCGTGGATTGGTGAAAGTAGTGCCGGAAGCAACAAACTGCCGTAATTTCTCGCAATGCGACTCGTTGCTCTTGGGTGACCAATGTGGCGCGCACACCTGGCCTTACGTGGAATGCGGTAACGACAGCAGCATTCTCGAACACGAGGCAACAACCTCGAAGATTTCTGAAGACCAGCTGTTTTATTGCAACCAGCGCGGCATCCCGACAGAAAAGGCTATCGGCTTGATTGTCAACGGATACGCTAAGGATGTCTTGAACAAGCTGCCGATGGAGTTTGCAGTGGAGGCACAGAAATTACTTTCTATCACATTAGAAGGATCAGTTGGATAATAAAAATAATCAATATATGTTACTGAATATTAAGAATTTACACGTCTCAATCGGAGGCAAGGAAATATTAAAAGGCTTCAACCTCGGAGTGAACGAGGGCGAGATTCACGCCATCATGGGACCTAACGGAACCGGCAAGAGCACTTGGGCTGCCGCCGTTACAGGTCGCGAGGGCTATGAGATTACCGAAGGTGAAATCTGGTACAAAGGCCAGAACATCGTCGGGATGCCACCAGAGGAACGCGCGAACCTAGGCATCTTCCTGAGTTTCCAGTATCCAGTGGAGATTCCGGGTGTCTCGATGCAAAACTTCATGCGCACCGCAGTCAACGCAAAGCGTGAATATCAAGGACTTCCGCCTATGTCGATGATCGACTTCACCAAGATGATGAAGCAGAAACAGGCGATGGTTGAAATCACCGAGAAACTGCAGAATCGCTATGTGAACGTTGGCTTTTCGGGCGGCGAGAAGAAGAAAAACGAGATCTTCCAGATGGCAATGCTCGAGCCTGAGCTCTCCATCCTCGACGAGACCGACTCTGGCTTGGATATTGATGCTTTACGTATCGTGGCGAACGGCGTCAACCAGCTTCACAACGAACATAACGCCTTTGTGGTAATAACTCACTATCAACGACTTCTGGATTATATCGTGCCGGACTTCGTCCATGTGATGTACGATGGCCGCATAGTGAAATCGGGCGACAAAAAACTCGCACTCGAGCTCGAAGAGAAGGGTTACGAATGGGTTAAGGATCTGAAACTCTAACATTTACGACGATGGCTTATCTCGAAAACAACATAACGGTCGGTAAGAATCAGAGTCGTAAACTCGTGCTTTTGGACGACAGCAGTCATCTGCAGTCGAACGAGGAGCAGTGCGACATAGTGATGGAGGAAAACTCCACCCTCGAGTTGTACAGGATTCAGAACCTCAACGACGATTCACATCTGACCACACACATCAACATCAAGCAGGCCGCCAACAGCAGCGTCCACTTTGTGTTGGTGACGTTCAACACTGGTTTTGTGCAAAACAACATCAACGTCGACTTGAATGGCGAGGGCGCAGATTTGCAAATTTACGGTTTGTACCTCCTCGACAAGAAACAGCACGTCGAAAACCTCATGAAAATCAATCATAACGTGCCAAACTGCAGCAGCAACGAGAAGTTCAAGGGCATTTTGGACGACGAGGCATCGGCAGTGTTCAACGGTCACGTGATGGTGGCTCCTCACGCACAGAAAACCAACGCATATCAGAACAACAGCAACATCATCCTCACCGACAAGGCGAAGATCAACACCATGCCTTTCCTTGAGATCTATGCCGACGACGTGAAATGTTCGCACGGCACCTCTACCGGTCAGCTCGACCAAGACGCTATGTTCTACATGCGCCAGCGCGGCATCAAGAAAGCTGATGCGAGAATGCTTCTTTTGTATGCTTTCGCAGCTGAAATCAGCAATCATATCAAGATTGAGAGCATACACGACAGCATCGACGATATGATAAAACGCCGTCTGAAAGGCGAACTCTCCAGCTGCGACACCTGCATCTTCCAGTGCAGTAACAAAGAGAAAGTTTTTAAGATTGATTTGAGTAAGATATAATCTTTGAGATTACAATGGCTTTAAATCGATTCAATATCAATGAAATAAGGAAGCAGTTCCCGGTGCTCGACCAACATGTTTACGGCAAGCCGCTGGTGTATTTCGACAATGCAGCGACAACGCAGAAACCGCTTTGCGTGATTGAGCGCGAGCGCGATTACTATCTGCATGAAAACTGCAACATCCACCGCGGAGTGCATTACCTCAGCCAGATGGCGACAGAGGCGTACGAAAACGCAAGGAAGACCGTAGCGCAGTTTGTAAATGCAAAGCAGCCTCAAGAGATTGTGTTCACCAGAGGTACGACTGAATCGCTGAATTTATTGGCGACGTCATTAGGACAACTTCTTGTTAATCAAGGAGATAAGGTAGTGGTGAGCGCCATGGAGCATCATTCCAACATGGTGCCTTGGCAGCAGATGCTGATGCGTTCCAAAGGCGAACTCCTCGTAATTAGAATGGACAAAAAAGGCGTTCTCGACCTGAACCATTACGAAGAACTGCTCAAACAGCGTCCGAAAATCGTTTCTATCGCTCACATTTCCAACACTTTAGGTACTGTAAATCCTATCAAGGAAATGATAGCGATGGCGCATAAATACGACATACCAGTCATAATTGACGGCGCTCAGTCGATGGCACATCAAGTGATTGACGTTCAAGACCTTGACTGCGATTTTTACGTGTTTTCAGGTCATAAGATGTACGCTCCGATGGGCATCGGCGGTTTGTACGGCAAGATGGAATGGCTCGAGAAGATGCCTCCGTATCAATTTGGCGGCGAGATGGTCGACACAGTGAGCTTTGAGAAAACTACTTTCAACAAGGTACCATTCAAATTTGAGGCGGGAACGCCGAATGTTGGTGCAGCTTTAGGTCTTGAAACAGCCGTTAAATTCATTCAAAGCTTTGACCGCCAAGAAGTTGAAGCTTACGAAGATGAACTTTTGGAATACGCCACTGAGCAACTTGCAAATATTGAAGGCACACGTTTCATCGGGCAGGCTCCGAAGCGTAACGGATTGATTTCGTTTGTGATAGACGGCATACATCCTTACGACCTCGGCACCATCATCGACAAAATGGGCGTAGCAGTGCGTACCGGACACCATTGCGCCGAGCCGGTGATGACGTTCTTCGGCATACCTGGAACGGTGAGAGCGTCGTTTGCAATGTACAACACAAAGGAAGAAATAAATATATTTGTAAAAGCTGTTGAAAGGGCAGCGAATATGCTAAAATGAGACCTTAGACGTTAGACCTTAGACTTTAGTCGTTGAGACAAAAAATCTAAGGTCTAAGGTCTAAAGTCTAAAGTCTAAAAATATGACAATAAAAGAGATTCAGGATTCAATAGTCGAGGAGTTCTCGATGTTCGACGACTGGATGGACCGCTATGCGATGCTCATCGAAATGGGCAAGGAATGTCCGATCATAGACCCACAGTACAGAAACGATAACTACCTCATAAACGGCTGTCAGTCAAGGGTTTGGCTTCATGCCGAGTTAAAAGACGGTAAGATTTATTTCACTGCCGACAGCGATGCCGTCATCACCAAGGGCATCATCAACTTGTTGATAAAGGTGTTTTCGGGACAGACTCCAGCCGACATCTTGGCAGCGGATATGAGCTTCTTGGATGAGATAGGCTTGAAAGAGCATTTGTCACCAACAAGATCGAATGGATTGCTGAGCATGGTGAAACAGATGATGTTGTATGCCGAAATAATGAATAAGTAATATGACTGAACAAGACAAAAACGATTTAAAAGAGCGCGTGATTGCTGTGTTGAGCGGTATTTACGACCCTGAGATACCAGTCGATATTTACAAACTGGGCTTGATTTATGACATCGACATCGACGATGAAGGCGCAGTGAAAATTCTGATGACCGTGACGGCACCGAACTGCCCTGTCGCCGACTATCTCCCTAATTTCGTCAAGGAGAAAGTCAGCGCCATTATGGGTGTGAAATCATGCGATGTGGAGCTCACCTTCGAGCCTGCCTGGAGTCCAGCGAGCCTCTCCGAAGAGGTACGCGCCGAGCTGGGTCTCGACGAAGGCTTCGGCTTCAGCGATATGATGTATTAATTCTTGCAGTTTCCGATTAAATCGCGCGCCATGCCGAGGAACATGAAGGCAACGGCGTTGAAATCCATATTCAGATCTTTGCTCAAGCCGACTTTATCTTTAAAGATGGCGACGTTGAACCACTGCAGGCACTGGAATGCGCGGTGGAAATACAGGCGGTTCAGCTCTTCCTGTGTCGGTTTGTGGCCAACGTAAGCCTCGAGCAGCGACAAAGCCTTGTCGAAACCGGCGTTTCCGTAGCATGCGATATCGTAGAACGGGTCGTTCATTCCGGCAAATTCCCAGTCTAAAACATAGAATTTATCCTTCGCGATGACAAGGTTTGTAGGCTGATAGTCGCAGTGGCACGGAACCTTTTTCACCTCTTTGTAAAGTTTACGCATCTCGTCGAGAGTATGACGGAGCTCCTTGTATTCCTGCGGATGCTCGAAACCCATCTCTTTGCAGTAGTTTTCGTATGTGTCAAGACGGCCAAAAGCGTTGTAATCAGTGAATTTCAGGTCGCTGTTATGCAGTTTCTTCAAGGCCTTCACAGACATCTCATTGTAAGAGACGACATCGGTTGTCGACATGATGGTACCTTCTACGTATTTTGCGAGTTTTTCGCCTGAGCGAATCTCTACGTAAACGGTCTCGTTATTCAAATCGAGTTTCTCGACTTCCTTGATGTTGGCATCTTCTTCCACGCGGTCGACAAAGCGTTCGGCGAACTTGCCCGGCACACGGTAGGTATATAATTCTCCTTGACACTCAACCACATAGGTGTAATTACTCATTCCGCCTTCGAGGCGTTTCACGATTTTAGCGTCGGTTGCCTGCATCAAGGCGTTTACTCTTCTGATGATATAAAGTTCAATTTCCATGGTTAAAAATTGTTTATTAAATCGTTTTCAAAATTGTTTGCAAAGATATACTAAATTTAATAATGTGCAGCTGTTTTTTTAAAGATTTTTCCATCTTTAGTCATCATTATTGAATTGCCATCTTTCTACGAAAGCTGAAGATTCAATAATTGACGACCAAAGACTAAAATAAATTTCGATTGGATGTGATTTACATTAAAAAAAAATGTAATTTTGCAGCGCGAAAGCAATGGGGGTTTAGCTCATCTGGTAGAGCGTTAGGTTCGCAATCTAAAGGTGGCCGGTTCGAGTCCGGTATCCTCCACAGATCATGCTAATTATTTGATTATCAAATAGTTAGCATTTTTTATTTGGTGATTTTTGTCAGCAAATTATTATAAAGCAAAACCCCTTTTGTCGTTAAAAGGTATTTCTGGCGAGGATGATGGGGCTTGTCGGGATAAAGCATGCGGACGAAACCTTCTGAGATTGCAGGATTGAGATGATATTCAAGAAAGTTCGGTCTATGTTTTAGATCTAAAGCTTTCATTATCTGTGCAATAGACCATTCTTCATAGCCAATCTTTTTTACCAAATCCAATATTAATGGATTATTTGTGTGCAACAAATCACAAGCTTGTTCGGGTACTTGTTCGGTACTTGTTCGGAAGGTTGTTCGGGTACTTGATGGGGTACTTGTGGGGGTACTTGTCGGGTGCTTGCTGGGTACTTGTCCCGAGCTTGTCCAGAACTTGTCCTGTACTACTAAATTCGGCTGAACGCTCCATTCCTTTAGAGGATTAATGTGCAGATAGCGATTACGCAAAACCCATTGCTCACCAAATAACAAATTACGGAAAAATCGCTCCAAATAAATAGGAGTAAAATCGACGCCTTTTTTGGCACTCTTATAATTAGCTCTTACTAACGCATTGCGGAAATACCAGGAATGCTTGGCAAAAAGATCGTTTTCAACGTCAAAACCCAACAAACGCAGATATTGAATTGTAAACACCGCCGTCGTTCGTGTATTGCCTTCTCCGAAAGGATGAATTTGCCATAAACCAGAAACAAACTTTGTGATGTGCGCAACCAACTGGTCGTTAGTGATACCTTTATAACTAAAGTTGCGTTCCTGCTCGATGTCGTAATCCAAAGCGCGACGCAAATCTTCCCAATTCAGATAATCCACGGTATCGCCCTCGAGTACCCATTCCCTTTTTGAAATGTCGTATTCACGCAACTGGCCTGCATGTTTCATCACGCCATCGAAAATTCTGCGATGAACCGAGATATAGCCTTTTGTTGAGAAATCAATTGTCTTTACCGACAGAATTTTTTTAATGTTTTTAGATGCCTTATCAGCCTCTTCCTTATCAATGTCACCATTTTCACGAACGGTTTTGCTTTCGTAATAGCTATCAAGCAACTTCCCGACCTCATCAATGGTGATTTCTCCCTCAATATTACGACGCGCCAAATCGTTCAGATACTCCGAGGTCTTCAATCCGTCAACCGCCTGAAGCCCAATAGCAGTGCTCCAAGCATACGCAGCTTCGCGTTGCGACGGCTCCCCTTGACGGATGTACTCGTCAAAGTTGATATAGGTTTGTTTGACATCGTGATCTGACATACAGCATTGAATTAGACTGCAAATATAGTGATTTTTGTCAATATAAGCAAAAAAAATTCAATTCCTTAAGCTACCGAATTGTATCTAAACACCTTCCTCTGCGTCAGCAACAAAACCAGCGCCAACACAGCACCGAAAACATCGGACACAGTACAGGAAGCGAAAACGCCTTGAAGACTGTCGAATCCCAAATCTTCAAAGATTGTTGGCATGATGAACATCATCGGGATGAGGAAGATGACCTGACGCGAGAGGCTGGTGACAATGGCAATCCACGGTTTGTCGATACTCTGGAAGAAGTTGGAGTTGACGATGGTGAAGGCGATGAGTGGAGTCATCACTGTGATGTAAGGCAACGCCATCTGCGAGATGTCGAGCAAAACCTGGTCGCTAGTAAACGCCATCGAGATGATGCGAGGCATAGTGCAACCGATGATTGCCGTAACAATTCCTAACAAAACGCAGACTTTCATCGTCAGGGTATAGACGCGTTTGAGCCTCTCGGGGTGACCGGCACCGTAGTTGTAGCCAGCTATTGGCTGCATTCCCATGCACACTCCGAGGATTATCATTATCATGATGAGTATGTAGCTGTTGGCGATGCCGTAAGCGCCCACTGCCATATCGCCGCCGTATTTTATGAGTTGTTTGTTCAAAATCGCAACCACTCCGGCAGCCGCCACGTTCATCAAAAACGGGCTCAATCCTATCAACAGAATGTTTTTGAAGATATAGCCTTTCGGCTGAAATCCGTGACGATGGAAACGGATGAACGAGTCGCGTTTTACGAAATGTAGCATCGCAAGGAAGCTTGCAAAAGCCATCGAGATGGTGGTAGCCCAAGCAGCACCTGCTATTCCCATATTGAAGACGAAGATGAACAGGGCGTCGAGACCGATGTTAAGCACCGCACCCGACACGAGCACTATCATCGACTGGTTGGGATAGCCCGACGAACGCATCAACGAGACGAGGTTGAACGCCAAGGTGGTAAGGAACATTCCAGGAAGCACGATGACCATGTATTCGCGGGCGTAAGCAACGGTTTCGGCTGTTGCACCAAAGGCGAACAATATCTTGTCGAGGAAAATATACGAAAACAGCATAACCAGTCCGCTCAGAATGACGGTGAAAATGACGCTGTTGCCGAGGATGTTCTCCGCCCAGTTGATGTCTTTCTTGCCCAAAACTATCGACATCCTTGCCCCAGCTCCAACACCTATCAAAGCGCCGAAAGCGTGGATGATATTGATGATCGGCAAAGTGATGGCTAAACCAGCGATTGCGAGCGCACCCACTCCGTGTCCGATGAAGATACGGTCACAAATGTTGTAAACCGATGAGATAACCTGACTCACTACCGACGGCAAGGCGTACATAAGTAACAGAGTACCAATGCCTTTCGTCTCCAATTCCCTTGTTCTATCTGTCTGCATTTTGCTTTTCAATATTTTTTGCTATGCTAATCCCATATTCGTATAAAATGTAAAACGGCACAAAAATCAGCAGCTGACTGATGATGTCGGGCGGCGTAATGAGTGCCGAAAGCGCCAAGATGACAACGATGGCGATTTTGCGGTTTTTCCTTAGCCAAGCTGAAGAAACGATGCCGATTGAGGCTAACAACCTTATCAATAATGGCAGCTGAAACACCAGTCCGGCGGCGAGACAAACGCCCAAAACGGTGCTCACATACGAGCTCACGTCGATGATGTTTTGAATGCTTCCGTTGGCCTCATAGTTGGCGAGGAAGTTGATGCCGAGAGGTGCGATGATGAAGTAGCTGAACGCCACCCCGAGGAAAAACCAAAACACTATCTTCCAGACTATCAAGCGGGTACGGCGTTTCATCGTTGTCGAAAGAGCCGGCTTCACAAAGCCCCACAGCTGCCCGATGATGTAGGGAAAAGCAATTACCAAGGCACCTACCGCTGATGCTTTGATGTGAAGCATAAACTGACCAGCAATTTTGGTGTTATAAATCTGCAGCGGATTCGCATTGATTCTCAATGCCTCAGTGCCAGTCAGATCGGCCAGTTTCGCAAAAAGTCGGTTGGTAATAAAATCGCTTTCGGAAGGATAAAAAACGATATTGATGATATCGCCTTTGAAAAAAGTGAAGAGCACAATGAAGAGCAAAACAAAAGCAATCCCGATGTGCATCAACACTTTACGAAGCTCATCGAGATGCTCGCCGAAGGTCATCTGAACATCTTCGGAGTCGTCAATCTTCTTTTTTCTCATCACTCGGCTCGTTCATGGCATCTTTGAATTCCTTGACGCCCTTGCCCATTCCACGCATTAGCTCAGGGAGTTTCTTGCCGCCGAAAAGCAGCAAAATAGCCAACACGATAAGAATTATTTCACCGGTTCCGATACCGCCTAAAAATAATGTTGTCATATTTCTAATTTATTTTTTGCAAATATAAACATTTTTTCGAAATCAAGAATTTATTTCGCGCAATAAATCCAAAGCGTCTTTCACCCTGTCTACAACCTTGAAAATCAATATGTTTTTACCGTTTTGCTCCTTAAACTGACAACGTTTCAGATGGTCCGAAGCGTAACGGATGATTTTTTGGAAAATCGTTGTGTTAAAGTATTCCGACTCCTGATCCTGCAGGAAATAACAAGTCATGTCGCCTTTTTTGAGAACGATTTTTTCAAAGCCGAGGTCACGGGCAATCCAACGTAATCTTACGGTATTCAAGAGGTCGTTAGCCTGCGGCGGAAGTTCACCGAAACGGTCGATGAGATTGTCGGTAAACCGCATCAAACCTTCTTCATTTTCAATATGATCGAGCTCGTTGTAGAGACTGATACGCTCAGCGGATGAATCGACGTACTCGTTCGGAAGAAGTATCTCCAGATCCGACTCAATGGCGCATTCGCGGACGTATTTTTTCTCTTCTTCTGGCTTCTCGAACAGGTCTTTGAACTCGTTTTCCTTGAGTTCCATGATGGCCTCGTCGAGGATTTTATGATAAGTCTCGAAGCCGATATCGTTGATAAATCCGCTCTGTTCGGCGCCCAGCAGGTTGCCGGCTCCACGGATGTCGAGGTCGCGCATTGCGATGTTGAAACCGCTGCCCAAATCGGAGAATTCCTCGAGGGCTCGCAGACGTTTCTGTGCCTCATCGCTGAGCATCGCCAACGGAGGTGTGAGGAGGTAGCAGAACGCCTTTTTGTTGGAACGTCCCACCCTACCACGCAACTGGTGCAGGTCGCTCAGTCCGTATTTGTGCGCATCGTTGATAATGATGGTGTTGGCGTTCGGAATATCCAGTCCAGCCTCGATAATCGTGGTGCACAGAAGCACGTCGTACTTGCCGTCGATGAAGTCGAGCATTATCTGTTCGAGCTTGTCGCCCTCCATCTGTCCGTGACCCACAGCCACCTTCGCGCCCGGCACGCAGCTGATAATCATGTCGTAAACCTCCATGATGTTTTGGATGCGGTTGTGAACAAAAAACACCTGTCCGTCGCGCGCCAACTCGTACTGGATGGCGTCTCTTATCACGTCCGGAGAGAACGAACGAAGTTCGGTCTCGACAGGATATCTGTTGGGCGGCGGAGTGGTGATGATGCTCATGTCGCGAGCTCCCATCATCGAAAACTGCAGTGTTCTTGGGATAGGCGTTGCCGTCAGAGTGAGGGTATCGACATTGGTTTTCATCTGTTTCAGCTTCTCCTTGGCAGAGACGCCGAACTTCTGCTCCTCGTCGATTATCAAGAGACCTAAGTCCTTGAACTCCACATCTTTACTGATGATTCGATGAGTACCTATTAATATGTCTATGCGACCGTTTTTCACGTCGTCAAGAGTCTTTTTCTGCTCTTTAGCGGTCTTGAAACGGTTCATATAGTCGATGGTGACAGGAAAACCTTTCAAACGACTAGAGAACGTATGGAAATGCTGCAAAGCAAGCACCGTGGTAGGCACCAAAACAGCCACCTGTTTCGAGTCGCTGACAGCTTTGAACGCCGCACGAATTGCCACTTCGGTCTTACCGAAACCAACGTCACCGCACACGAGACGGTCCATCGGCGATTCCTTCTCCATATCGCGTTTCACATCGATGGTCGCCTTAAGCTGATCCGGTGTGTCCTCATACATAAACGAAGCCTCGAGCTCGGTCTGTAGATAAGTATCCGGCATAAACTGGAAACCCTTCGAGTTCTTGCGCTCAGCGTAAAGTTTTATGAGCTCACGAGCGATATCTTTGACCTTGCTCTTAGTCTTTGCTTTCAGCTTATTCCATGCGTTGGAACCGAGTTTACTCAACGAAGGCTCAGCACCGTCTTTACTTGAATATTTAGATATTCTATGCAGCGAGTGGATGCTAACATAAAGCAGGTCGCCATTTTGATATATCAAACGCAGCGCTTCCTGCTGCTTTCCGTTGTGGTCAATGATCTCCAGACCGTCGAAACGTCCGATGCCATGGTCGATATGAGTGACGTAATCGCCTGGTTTTAAATCATATAACTCTTTGATTGTCAGCGCCTGACTACTTGCAAAACCTTCGCGGAGATGGAAGCGGTGGTAACGTTCAAAGATCTGATGGTCGGTGAAACAACAGAGTTTCTGGTCGTTATCGACAAAACCTGCCTGAATGGAATATAATATAGGTGTGAAATCGTGGTTCGACTCGTCCTTCTGCTGCAAATCGTTCAAAATGCTCTGAATTCGCTCGAGCTGACGCTTGCTTTCGGAGAAGAAAAGTATGCGGTAGTCTCTGTCTTTCAACGAGTTAATGGTGTTTTGCAACATCTCGAAGTTCTTGTTGAACACAGGCTGACTGGTGATGTTGAATTCCACAATCTCCTTCCCCACCGAATCGGAATATGTCTCGAAGGTAACTGACTTAAAATCATCGAGTTGAGTAAGAAGTTCATCGCTTTGCGCAAATAAAGTCTCAGGTGATTTCAGTTTTTCATTTTCTTCAAACGCCTCGAATGCATCGACAGCTTTCTTGTACTCGGCATCGATTCTCTCTTTCAGGAAATCGGTCTCGTCGAGCCACATAACCGTCTGATTCTGAAGATATTGGAATATCGTCTCTCGTTCTTCCGAAAGGTTATGATCCTGCAAATTCGGCAACAAGACTATGCGTTGCAGCTTCTCAATCGAGAGCTGATCGACAGGATTGAACGAGCGGATTGACTCCACCTCGTCGAAATCGAAAACGATACGATATGGGTAGTCATTGGCAAAAGAAAACACATCGACGATGCCGCCACGAATTGCAAACTGACCCGGTTCGACAACAAAATCGACATGCTCGAAGTTGTATTCCAGCAAGGTGTCAGTGACGAAATCCATATCGACCTTCTCGCCCACCGCAAGCTTTAAAGTATTCTTACTCAATATTTTACGAGTGACAATTTTCTCACTCAAAGCTTCGGGGTAAGAAACGATTATCGTCTTGCGCTCGGATGTTGAAACCCTTTGCAGAACCTCGGTTCGCGATAAGATATAGGTGTTATCGGGCTTCTCGGGCTCATACGGACGTTTGTACGAGGTCGGGTAAAACAGAATCATCTTCTTGGCGTAGTCCTGCTCGCGCTCGCCGAAAATATTCTCGAGGTCGTTGTAGAAATACGCAGCACTCTCTTTGTCGGCACACACCACAAAATGCTGTCCGCCAATCTTCTCAAAAGCGCTTGCAACAGCGAAAGCCTTCGCAGAGCCTACTATCCCCTTGCAAAACACGTTTTTCTTATCATTAAGATAATCAACGAGTTGCAAGATTCTGGCGTCGTCTTTATAATATGAAATAGGGTTTTCTTTCACGGGTGCAAAAATACGAAATATTTTGTAACTTTGCAGCAAGAACCGAAACGAAAAACGTTTCAGTTTAGGGTTATTTTATAAAAATATTTCACTTTTAAGTGAAGTTTGAAAAATTATTAGTATATTTGCAAGCTAAAATTTGTGAAGCTATGACTAAAAAAATGACTTTAAAAACAATTGAACAAAACGAAATAGTTTGCCTGTATTCTATTCGTTTTGAGGGTAATGACAAAAGCGAATTTGAAAGATTTCTTGCAGAATTCAAAGACAATGCGAGGTTGAACAAGGATTTTCAGACAATTATTTTCGCTTTGAAAAAGATTATAGAACAAGGTGCTTTGGAAAGGTTTTTCAGAACTGAAGGCAAAATGAATGACAATCTTTGTGCGTTGTCAATTGATGCGAGAAGTTTAAGGTTGTACTGCCTCAGAATTTCAGATCAGATTTTGATATTAGGCAATGGCGGAGAAAAAACGACAAGGACTTACCAAGAAGATGAAAAGTTGAGCGGTTACGTTTTAGACCTTCAGAAGTTTGACAAATTGTTGAAAGAAGCAAGGAAATCAGGAAATGTGAAAGTTGAGAACAATATTATTACTGGAATTGACAAAACAGTTTTTGAGATATGATACAGAATAAATTATTCAGAGAATGTTTGGCTGAAATACCCGAAGATCAAATGGCAGAATTCGAGCTGTCGTTTGCCATTGCCGAACGAATAGTTGAAGTGCTGAAACAAAAAGGCATGACTCGTCGTGATTTGGCCAACAAACTCGGCAAACGTGAATCGGAGATAAGCAAATGGCTTACCGGAAGGCACAATTTCACAATAAGCACCATTTCACACATAAGCTCAGCTCTTAGTGAAGACATTATCATGGTTGCAAGAAAGCAATATGATTTTGCTAATGAAGATTGCTTAAAAGCAGCTGAAGAACAACAACCTTATGGCAAAAACTAAAATATACGACCTACCACAGGGTACTGTTGAGCATTTCGAAAATGGCATTAAAAATGGTGATTAAATAAAATATGAAACTTTTAGGTTGCGATTTCGAAAATTATTATTATCTTTGCGACGTTAAATTTTGATGTTATGACTTTCGATAAGATATTAGAAAACGGACGTTTGTGTTTTTGATGAAGAAAGTTTTGAAGATTACAGAAAGGAGATTGCATTATGACACTTGATGAAACAATAGCCAGATTGAGCCGTTACCAGTCGGAAACACCATCGGAATGGCGTGAGAAAGAAGCGGTTTATCAGACTGCAAAATCGCAGGGATGGTTGAAATATTCCAGGAAAATCGCTATCAAGGTCGCCATGGCAATGAAATATCAAAATATCTCAAGGCAGGAGTTGGCCGAAAGAATGGGTTGCTCGCCGCAATACGTGTCGCGTCTGCTTAAAGGCGAGGAAAACCTGTCGCTTGAAACAATATGTAAACTTGAAGAAGCGTTAAATATAGCAATTTTGCAATATGAGTTTTCTTAATTTCGAGCATTATCCCCTGCTGTTGGCGCCAATGGAAGGCGTCACCGACCCGCCGTTTAGGCATGTGTGCAAGATGTACGGCGCCGACATCGTCTATTCCGAGTTCATCTCGTCGGACGGACTGATTCGCGATGCAGTAAAGAGTATCAATAAGTTACGATATACAGAAAGCGAGCAACCGTTTGGAGTGCAAATCTTCGGAAATGCAGTCCAGCCGATGGTTGAGGCAGCGCAATATGCTGAACGTTATAACCCAGACATCATCGACATCAACTTCGGATGTCCAGTGAAGAAAGTGGCATCGAAAGGCGCAGGTTCAGGTATAATGAACGACATCCCGAAGATGGTAGCGATAACCGAAGCGGTGGTGAAAGCGGTGAAAACGCCAGTTACGGTGAAGACGAGATTGGGTTACGACAGCGAGCATAAAGACATAGTAGAAATCGCCGAACGACTTCAAGATGTTGGTATTCAGGCGCTTACCATCCACGGACGTTTGCGCACCACAAAATGGGGCGAGCCAGCCGACTGGACACTCATCGGGGCAGTGAAAAACAACCCTCGCATGACGATTCCTATCATCGGCAACGGCGACGTGGTCGACGGCAAGTCAGCGAAATATTTCAAGGACACCTTCGGCGTCGACGGCCTCATGATTGGTCGCGCCACCTACGGAAACCCCTGGATTTTCAAGGAGATTCACGATTATCTTGAAAAAGGTGTCGAAGATGAGAAACCTTCCGTCGAGGAACGCGTTAGAGTGGCTAAGATGCACCTCAACGACTCGTTAAACTACAAAGATGAGCATTATGCCGTCATCGAGATGCGAAAACATTGGGGCTTGTACTTCAAAGGATTCCCGAACTTCAAGCAATTCAAAATGAAGCTGATGGAAGTGCCGACAGTGGCGGAAGTGACGGCTATTCTCAATGAAATCGAAAATTATTATTAGTTTTTGATAACATATTAATTTTTTTTGTACTTTTGCACCCGGAAATTTTTCCAGCTCCTATAGCTCAGTCGGTTAGAGTAGCTGACTCATAATCAGTTGGTCCTAGGTTCAAGTCCTAGTGGGAGCACAAAAAAACGCCGACAATTTATACAAATTGCTGGCGTTTATTATTTTTGCGACATGATTCTATGAAAAGAATAACATACATATTATTATTTGTTTTCGCGGTTGTAGTGACAGCCCGCGCTGCAAATGTAAACGACACCATCCACACCCTGCGGGCGGCGATGAGCATCTATGGCTACCAACCCGTGCAAGCGCTGCAGATCATCGACTCGGCGCTCATCGTGGGCAACATCGACGAGGTGCAAGCCGAACAGTGCCGGGCACGCATCTATGGCATGACGCTGATGCGCGAACAGATGGACTCGCTGCTTGGCGGACCGACAGACATCCGATTAGACTCGGCGCAGGCCATAGCCTTGCGACTGCTCACCAACGAATCCATCAAGGCCAGCCTGACAAGACTTCGCGACGTGTATGAGATTCTGGCTTACACCGAGCGTATGCAGAACGACACCATGGGATGGCTCTATCGGTCACGACAGCTGGTCGATGTGTGCCGTCAGATAGGTCCAGAGGCGGAGACTGATGCCCTGCGCACGGAGGCTGAAATCGGCGTCGCGCTTTATGCCATGGGTCATGAAGAAGAAGGCATGGCGAAGGTGGACAGCGTGTTGGCTCTGCTCAATGACAAAGATAAATTTAACGAGCTTGACGCCTTCATCGTCGCCTCACGACGCAAGATTACGATGCTCGGCTCGCGCGACCGCTATGCCGAGACGCTGCCTTTGGCCCGCCGTATCATAGAACGGCTCGACGACTACGAGTCAAACCCCGAAAGATACCACGACAACAGCTACCGCGAGCCCAAAAACGACCAGAAACGTGCCGACTATATCCGTTTCTACCGCAATCAGGCCCAGAATTTAATCGCTGCTGCTTACGCGTCATTAGGCGATCATGGCAATATGCTCACGGCTTTCCGTCAGATAGAAGACGTTGTGCGCGAGGCCACGGCTCGAGAACACATAGCACGCTACAACGCCTTGCAGCAGCAGCTCGAGGCCGAGCACCAGCGTGATGCCGCACGACGGGCTAAAGAGTCACGCAAAGTGACAGGTTTTGTGAGTCTTCTGATACTTCTGTTCGCCATTTATGTCTTATGGCAGTGGCGCAAAACGAATAAGCAGAATAAAATCCTTGCCCAACAGATAAGAGATGCAGTGGAATACAAGGAGAAATATAGAGAACTTTCTACTCAAAACTCTCAACTTCAAAACAACTCTAAACTCTACACTCTAAACTCTACACTCTCCGAGGCCGAGCTTTCATCTTACCTTTGCGCTTTAATTGAAAATGAAAAGCTGTATCTCAATCCTTTGTTTGACCGTCAGACACTCATCGACCGCACCGGTCTCTCAAAAGAGCGCATCGGTGCCGCCTTTTCGCATGGCGGCGAATACGCCAGACTCACCACCATTGTTCGCGAGCTTCGTCTAAACCACGCTGTCCGCCTCATGAACGAACATCCTGAAATGAGCTTAGAGCAAGTGTGTTTGGCAAGCGGTTTTTCAAATACAACCTCCTTCCGTCGCAGCTTCAAGGAAAAATACGGAATATCTCCCTCAGAATTCCGCGAAACGAAGGAATAAAGCACCGTACAATTTGTCTTTTTTACCATACAATTTGTCTATGCATGATTCTATGCATGATTACGTATGGAACGCATTTGTATTTTTGTATTTTAAAATTTACAATTAAAGTTCATAAATATGAAAAAATTATCTTTACTTCTTCTGGCTATGGTGGCCGCATTTGCGCTACAAGCCCAGTGGACCGACAACCCGGCCCAAAACAGCATCATCGCTATCAATGACACTACACAAAGCATCACAGTCACCGACATCCGCACCATGACCGACGCGGTGACCAACGACACTTACGTCCAATGGCTCTCTATGGGGGGCGGCAACGGCTTTGCCCCTACATTGCAACGTCTCACCGCTGACGGCACGCCGCAATGGGGCGAAAGCGGCATCCGCTTCAGTCAATTCAATTTCTCTACTCATTCGGCAGGTGTCTCTTTGGCCATCACCCCCAACCATGATGTTTTGAGCTGTTTCTCCACTGCCGACCACGTAACCGTGGCTTTGCGTTTCCATCCCGACGGCACCTACGCCTGGGGCGAACAAGGCGTCACCCTTTTCGGCGGCAACGGCGGCTACCGTGCTGAAATCATCGCCGGCAGCGACGGCGGCGCATGGACTTTAGGATCTGACAACGAAAATCTTTATCTGCAATATGTCAACGCCGACGGCACATTGAACCCGCTCATCACCCTCGAACCGGATAACGACACCATCCAATACATGTTCGGGAAACTCACTCTCCGCGATGACAACAGCGTTTTCCTGACCTACGAACATATATGGGTCCAACCGGGTTCCTATTCAAATTGGGGAACCAAGGAGATTCATCTCACCGGCTACGCCGTTGATGGCACACAAACCATTTCCGATGTCGTGTTGTTGCCAATGGTGGATTGCATAACCACATACAACCACTCTGTGGAACCAGACGGCTTGGGCGGTGCATACGCCTACATATCAGTTGTATGCGATTCCATAAATCCTACGTTCAAAACCCTTGTGTTCCACCACGATGCCAATGGCAGCAGCACCATCAGCGACCCATACGGAGCCAATGTACACTCCGATGACCCTCATCACTACTATATAGGACCTTATGTCTCTGTTGATCCCGTCACTCATGACCTGCTCATCGCCTATTTACAGACAAATACAGATAATAACGAGAACAAAGTATATGCCAACCGCATCACTGCCACAGGCGAGCGCGTTTGGGACGAAGGTTTATTGGTTTACGAAGCAGGAGATCCACTCTATGCACTCTCCACTCCAAGCATTTCCGCTTTCGAAGACGGCAGCGGGTTTGCTGTGACCTATTTCAGACTCGACGATAACTGGGATACCAAAAAATACACTATTGAGGCGGCTGGCTATGACATAAACTGCAATGTGTTGTGGAACAAACAACTCTGTTCCAACAATTATGCCAAGACTCTTCCCGAAACAATCTCTGGCTTCCATAACGGACAAAACATAATAGCATGGGGCAAATTAGACAAGAACATAATCTACGCCCAGAACTTCGGCGTCGACGGCTCAATGGGCCAGGGATTGGATGTGGAAGAAATCTTCGAAGATGAAGAAATCGTCACTATAGTAAAAGTCTTCAACGTCAACGGTCAGGTCATGCAGTGCAATGACTTGAACCAGCTCAACACCGGCGTTTACATCATCCAGGGAGAGACAGAGAGCGGTAAGATGGTGAACAAGAAAGTCGTTTTGACGAAAAAATAGACATTTTATGAGATTATTGGTTATCGCCCTGCTGTGTGCGGTCGCACAAGGGGCTTGGGGACAACAGGACGATAACCATTGACATGAACGGCTTCACGCTGGACCGTTGAAGCATACGATAAGATGATTGGTCTTTCATCAAGTGAAAACTCCACAGACGACTCGGTGTTGACAGTCATCGTAATCTCATTTTGTGCATTAGCCACGCTCATAATTGCGAAGAAGCACACGATCAAAAATAAATTTTTCTTCATAGACTTTAATTTTAAAATTGACATCTATTTAGGTGCAAAAACTTTGAAAAAATAACTTGAAAGAAAAATTTTGAGATTTGTTAGTTTTTTGCTATATTTGCACCTAATTAATTTGAACAAAAAAAATAAACTATGAAAAGACTTTTTATCACTATCGCAATTTTATTTGCAACAACAGCAGGAATTCGCGCACAGTACACCAATCTCACCGAAGCCGTAGATTTTACAGCAACCGACTGCCACGGCAACGAGATTCATCTTTTTGACATTTTAGACCGCGGTCAGGCAGTCTTCATCGATTTCTTCTTTTTGACTTGCGGACAATGCCAGGTTATAGCACCTTATATTAATGGTGCGTACACCGCCACAGGCTGTAACCAACATGATGTCTTTTTCATGGAAATATCATATATCGACAGCAACAGCAATTGCCAGCAATGGATTGATCAATATGGCGTTCAGTATCCGACAATTGGAGTGGAAGGTGGTGGAAACGAGATTTTCGATATTTATGGTATCGCCGGATGCCCTACCCTGATTCTCATCATGCCTGACAGAAGCATCCCTATCCAAGGATTCCAGCAGCTATATCCGTTCTCGGCCAACGATGTTATTAACGCTCTCGCACAATATGGCGGCATCCAGCAATACAGCTGCGAAACAATTGACTGCGACGCACCGTCAGACCTTTCTTTGTTGATGGCAAATGATGTGGTTACATTGAACTGGAACGCGTCAGCGACAGCCATTTCTTACAATGTCTATCGTAATGGCTCAAAGATTGCAACAGTAAACGAGACCTCATTCGTCGACAGTGATTTGGAAGATATGCAGGAATATTGCTACAAAATCACAGCCAACTGCGATGGCTATATGGAAAGCGACCCCACCAACGAGGAATGCATCACCTTTGAGGGCGTCGATGAGAATGAGACAGAAAGCTTCAAATTGTTCCCTAATCCGGTTAAAGATATCCTGACAATAACAGGCAACAACATTGAAAACATCGTGATTTACAATGCTTTGGGACAAAAAGTCGATGAGGTTAAAACTGTTGAAAATTCGATCAGCATCTCAACGGCAAATTATAACGATGGCGTTTATTTCATAAAAATCAATGAAAACCAGACAAAACGTTTTGTTGTCTCGCACTAAGGATAAGCCAAATAAAGAGGTTAAATTTCTTTGTAATTCAGGCAGTACGGTGAAGATAAGAAAGGATCTGTTGGTGTTTCAGAAGATTCAATAAACATTATTTTATCAGTTTCCGAAAAATCACTATTTTTGCATAAAAATTTATTACAAAAATGGCAGATCAGGAAACTATCACTAACCTCTCGGAACTCGGCGAATTTGCGCTCATCGATAAACTCGTCAAAAACGTCAAGATTTACAACGACTCAACGCTGAAAGCCGTCGGCGACGACGCGGCCGTTATCGACCATAAAGACGAGCAAACGCTTGTCTCCGTTGACATTCTCTGCGAAGGAGTGCACTTCGACATGACATACTGTCCGCTGAAACACCTCGGCTACAAGGCAGCTGTCGTCAACTTCTCAGATATTTACGCGATGAACGGCACCCCGACACAGATCGTGGTCGGACTCGGCATCAGCAGCAAATATTCCGTAGAGGCCATTGAAGAGATTTACCGTGGCATCCGCCTCGCCTGCGACCGCTATCATGTTGACCTCGTCGGAGGCGACACAACAGCTTCAAAATCAGGACTTTTCATCTCGATAACCGTCATCGGAAAGGCTAAAAAAGAAGACATCGTCTATCGCGACGGCGCAAAACCTAACGATTTGCTTTGCGTGAGCGGAAACCTCGGTGCAGCCTACACCGGATTGCTAATTCTCGAACGTGAAAAAGCCGCTTTCATGGCCGACCCGAACATGCAACCTGAATTTGCCGGATACGATTATATTTTGGAACGTCAGCTGAAACCTGAAGCTCGTCGCGATATCGTCGAAAAACTCAAAGAAATAAAGGTGAAGCCGACTTCAATGATTGATATTTCCGACGGACTGGCTTCTGAGGTTCTGCATCTCTGCAAAGAGTCGAAGGTGGGATGCATGGTTTACGAAGACCGTATCCCGATGAACCAGAAGACGATACAAACTGCCAAAGATTTCAACATTGTGCCTAGCATCGCGGCGCTCAACGGCGGCGAAGATTACGAGCTTCTGTTCACCGTCGCGCAAAACGACTACGAGAAAGTGAAGGATTTGGACGACGTCCGCATCATCGGCTACATGACCGCCGACGAAGGCCAAGCCAACCTCATAACACCTGATAATCATCAGATTCCGATTGAAGCGCAGGGATTCAAACATTTTTAGTTAAAGGTTAAAAGAGTAAAGTTAAAAGAGACAAAACCAAGTCTTTTAACTTTCAATCATAATCCTTTAACTTTTAACTCTTAACTTTTAACCATGATATCCGACAAGATAACCTCGATTCTAAAAACCATCCCGACATCGCCGGGAGTTTACCAGTACTTCGACGAGTCTGGCGAGATTATTTATGTCGGCAAGGCAAAGAACCTAAAGCGCAGAGTATCAAGCTATTTCAATAAAGAACAGACTGGAAAGACACGACTTTTGGTCAGCAAAATCGCTGATATCCGTTTTACCGTGGTTGGCAGCGAAGCGGAGGCTTTTCTGCTCGAAAACAACTTCATCAAGCAGTATAAGCCGCGCTACAACATCATGCTCAAGGACGACAAGACGTATCCTTGGATTTGCATTAAAAACGAGCGTTTCCCGCGTGTTTTCCTCACCAGAAAAAAGGTCAACGACGGCTCGCTTTACTATGGCCCCTACCCTTCCGTGATGACAGCGAGAACGCTTCTCGACATACTGAAACAGGTTTATCCTTTAAGGACTTGCAAGCATCTGATGAACCGTCCGTGCCTTGAATATCATATCGGCAACTGCAAGGCTCCATGCGCCAACCTCATCTCCGAAGAGGATTATAACTCGATGATTTCCAATGTAAAAGAAGTCATAAAAGGTAATATTTCCGGAGTTTTAAAGGATTTAAAAGCGCAGATGATGGACCACGCCTCGCGTCTCGAGTTCGAGCAGGCGCAGCTCATCAAACGGAAATATGATCTTCTGGAGAATTATCATGCACGCAGCATCGTGAGCAGTAATACGCTTCACGATATGGAGGTTTTCTCCTTCGACGATGCCGACAGCTCGTTCTACGTCAACTACATGCGCATCATCCAAGGTGCGATAATCCAATCGTTTTCTATCGAGATGAAACGCAAGCTGGAAGAGACTCCGGAAGAACTTTTATCATTGGCTATCATTGAGTTACGCCAACGTTTCGAGAGCAACGTAAAAGAGATTATTGTGCCGCTGAAGCTCGACATGGAACTCGACAACGTGAAGTTCACCATCCCACAAAAAGGCGAGAAATTCGAGATTTTGGCACTCTCAACCCGTAACGCAAAGCAATACCGTTTAGAAACCGAAAAACTGCGTTCATTGGTCGATCCTGAGCGTCATTCAAAAAGGATTTTAGCAGAGTTGCAAAAGGATTTACATCTTTCGGAACCGCCAGCGGTTATTGAATGTTTCGATAACTCCAACTTCCAAGGTGACTACGCCGTGGCTGGCATGGTGCAATTTGTGAACGGCAAGCCAAACAAGGCCGGTTATCGTCATTTCAACATCAAAACGGTGGAAGGTCCCGACGACTACGCTTCGATGCGCGAGGTAGTCCGCCGTCGCTATTCACGCCTCGTAGAAGAAGGCAAAGAGCTGCCGGATCTAATCATCACCGATGGCGGTAAAGGTCAGATGGAGGTGGTTCGTCAAGTCATTGAGGACGAACTGCATATCAACATCCCGATTGCTGGTCTCGCGAAAAACGACAGTCACCGTACCAACGAGCTTTTGTTCGGTTTTCCGCCTCATGTAGTGCAACTGAAACCCAACTCCAGCGCTTTCCACCTACTCGCACAGATTCAAGAAGAGGTGCACCGCTTCGCAATCAGTTTCCACCGTAAAAAATTCGAGAAAGGCTTTGTGCATTCCGAACTTAACGACATCAAAGGCATAGGAAAGACTACAGCCGAGAAACTGCTTCTCGAACTGAAATCTGTTAAAAACATTAAAACTACTGATTTACAACGACTTAGCGAGATTATCGGACCAGCCAAAGCAAAAATAGTCTTCGACCACTTCCACTAATTTTTCATCCTCGCCAAACGAACCTCAACAGAATCCATAATTCTTATAAGTGTTTGAGGCTCAACATCATTGTAATATTTGACATTCTCTTTGAATATCGAATCGGTGATGCCGTAATGCGCAAAAATAGTATCGAAACCCTGTGTTTTCAGATAAGCCGTCTTCTGGTTCACATTCTTCTTGTAGCTTATCGTCGCCTCCATTATCTGGACGTCGGTCATCACGTTAACCATCTGAGGCTCAGTCAACAACACAGTGGGAACTGGCCTTTTATTCTCGCTGTCACAGCTGAAGAAAAAGAGTAAACTAAAAGTAAAAAAGACTATTTTTAATCCATTCATATTTTTAATTTTGAGTTTCCTCGCACTTCGTGCTCGGAATGACAATCAATTTGTTTTAATATCGCGCGGCATGACGGTTCTTACTATTAGTAAGTCCCTTCAAGCCGCGCCTAATTGTATCATATTTGTTCCTGTCATTCCGAGCGGAGCGAGGAATCTAGTTTCCAACTTCCGACAGGAACTGAATTCTCATCAATCGCACTTCTTCCTCTTCGTATTCGTTCTCGCCGAGGGTCTTCATCGCCGTCTCAAGATCATCACTTTCAGCCTCTCTGAAATACTGGATGATATCCTCCTGATGATACTGGTCGATGTTGTCGCGAGTGTAATATCTGATGTCGAGATGGGTTCCGCTTGCCACAATGCTTTCAATTTCGGTCAAAAGCTCGTCAAATTCGAGGTTCTTCGAATAAGCGATATCTTCGAGCGGAATTTCCTTATCGATATTTTGTATGATGCTGATTTTCAATGCCGATTTGTTAACCACCGACTTCACCACCATATCGTTCGGACGTGTAATCTCGTTCTCCTCGACATATTCTTTGATAAGGTCGATAAACGGCTGACCGAATTTCTGAGCCTTGCCAGCGCCAACACCCGCAATCTGTGTCAACTCTTCCATCGTTATAGGATACTGGATTGCCATATCCTCGAGCGACGGGTCTTGGAAAATAACGAATGGCGGCAGGTTTTTCTTCTTTGCTATGGTCTTGCGGAGGTCTTTCAGCATCGAGAACAAGGTCTTGTCGGTGCCTGAATCCTTCGAAAGTGCCACTCTTTCCTCATCGAAATCGTCTTCATCACCCTTGTCGTAATCGTGATCCATTGCCACCATCACAGGATACGGTTTCTTGATGAAATCTTTGCCTTCCTTCGGCACCTTCAAGATTCCGTAGTTGTCGATATCTTTCGTAAGTAATTTATTTACAAGGGCTTGACGAATTATCGAAGTCCAATATTTCTCGTCGTGATCGTCGCCGGCACCGAAATATTCGTTGGTGTCGTGCTTCGCCGTCTTGATGTCGCCAGTCTCTTTACCTGCAAGAAGTTCCGAGATATGCTTGGTTTTGAACAGCTGTTTCGTAGCCAAAACCGCCTCGATAACGAGTTTGATATCTTCCTGACCGTCAAATCTCACCTTCGGGTTGAGGCAGTTGTCGCAAGCGCCGCAGTTTTCCTTGTCGTATTCCTCGCCAAAATAATGCAACAGCAGCTTGTGGCGGCACACCGGCGATTCGGCGTATGTCACGGTCTCGTTCAAGAGCTCGCGAGCGATCTCCTGCTCTGCGACGTTCTTGCCTTTATTGAATTTCTCAAGCTTATGAATGTCTTCGTAGTCGTAGAACGCTATGCAGTTGCCTTCGCCTCCGTCACGACCGGCACGGCCAGTCTCCTGATAGTAACCTTCAAGGCTCTTTGGCATATCGTGGTGAATCACGAAACGGATATCCGGCTTGTCGATGCCCATTCCGAAAGCGATGGTAGCCACAATGACGTCGACCTCCTCCATCAGGAACTTATCCTGGTTCTCCTTACGCGTCTGGCTGTCCAAACCTGCATGGTATGGCAACGCTTTGATGCCGTTAACTTGCAGAGTCTCAGCGAGTTCCTCCACTTTCTTACGGCTTAAAGTATACACGATACCCGATTTTCCAGGGTTCGATTTGATATATTTTATGATGTCTTTGACGACATCTTTTGTCTTAGGTCTTACCTCGTAATACAGATTCGGACGGTCGAACGACGATTTAAAGATCTTAGCGTCTTGAATCTCAAGGTTTTTCATGATATCCTGCTGCACTTTAACCGTAGCGGTGGCAGTCAATGCAATGATAGGCAGTTTCGGGTTTATGGCGTTGATAATAGGGCGCAAACGGCGATATTCCGGACGGAAGTCGTGACCCCATTCAGAAATACAGTGCGCCTCGTCGATGGCAAAGAAAGCGATGTCCAAGCCGCGCAAAAACTCCAGTGTCTCCTCTTTCGTCAGCGATTCAGGAGCCACATAAAGCAGCTTGGTCTTTTTGTTCACAAGGTCTTCCCTCACCTGCATCAGCTCCGCTTTCGACAGCGATGAGTTCATCACGTGGGCTATTCCGGTGTCGGCACCAAAGTTGCGAATCATATCCACCTGATTCTTCATCAAGGCAATAAGTGGTGAAACCACAATCGTCGTGCCTTCGCTCATCAAGGCTGGCAGCTGGTAGCACAATGATTTACCGCCACCCGTAGGCATCAGCACAAAAGTGTTGTTACCTGAGAGAATACTCTTTATGATGGCTTTCTGATTGCCTTTAAATTGGTCAAAACCAAAGACATTCTTCAGTAAATCATGTAAACTTTTTTCATCAATTTTTGCCATAGTTAACGCATTTAAAAATAATCGTTATCTTTGCATCGTTATTTTTACAAAGTTATAACTTTTCATTTTAATAAAGCAAGAAAAATTTAAAAAATTTTTTGACGATGGAAAATTTACGCGAAATTGCACTGCAAGTCATTGATAATGAAGCCAATTCGATATTAGGATTAAAGTCACTTCTCACCGATGATTTCGAAAAAGTGGTCGAATTAATCTATAATTCGAAGGGTAACGTCATCGTTTCGGGCATAGGAAAAAGTGCAAACATAGCGCAAAAAATAGTAGCAACGCTCAATTCCACGGGCACCACAGCCGTCTTCATGCACGCCGCCGACGCCATCCACGGCGACCTTGGCATCATACGCGACGACGACGTGGTGATCATAGTGTCGAAGAGCGGCGAGACACCGGAAATCAAAGTATTGATACCTTTGATCAAGATCAGGAAAAACAAACTCGTTGCCATAGTTGGCAACTGCAAGTCATATCTGGCAAGTCAGGCCGACTTCGTCCTCGACACCACGGTGCCGCGTGAAGCTTGCCCTAACAACCTCGCCCCTACCAGCAGCACAACAGCTCAGCTCGTGATGGGCGACGCATTGGCGGTAGCTTTGCTGAAACTGCGCGGCTTCACTGCTGAAGACTTCGCTAAGTTCCACCCGGGTGGCGCTCTCGGCAAACGTCTCTATCTCACCGTGGGCGACCTCTGCGTGAGAAACGGACTGCCACAAGTGAAACCTAACGACATCATGACACAGGCCATCATCGAGATATCCGAGAAGATGCTCGGCGCGGCGGCGGTAATAGAAAACGGCAACCTCGTGGGCATAGTCACCGACGGCGACCTGCGACGCATGCTGATGAAACACCCTAACATAGAGGCGGTGCAAGTCAATGAGATCATGACGAAAAACCCGACAACCATCGACAAGACCGCACACGTCGCCGACGCGCTTAATATCATGCAAAGCAAGGAAATATCAGTGCTTCCGGTGATGGAACACGGCAAATATGTTGGCATGATTCATATTCACGATATTATCAAGGAAGGAATTATATAATGTTACTCAGAACCGATACTTTAGTCAAGAAATACAAGCAACGCACCGTCGTGAAGGGCGTGAGCATCGAGGTAAACCAAGGCGAGATCGTCGGACTTCTCGGTCCTAACGGCGCCGGCAAAACCACCACTTTCTACATGATTGTGGGACTCATCAAACCGTTCTCGGGTCACGTTTACCTTGATAATGAAGAAATTACAAAGTTCCCAATGTACAAACGCGCTCAGATCGGCATCGGATACCTCGCCCAGGAAGCCTCTGTGTTCCGCCAGATGTCGGTGGAAGACAATATCTACTCGGTGATGCAGTTTAAGAAAAACATGACCAACGAGCAACGTAAAGACAAGCTCGAGTCGCTGCTCGACGAGTTCGGTCTGCAACATATCCGCAAAAGCAAAGGCATCCAACTCTCAGGCGGCGAACGCCGTCGTTGCGAGATAGCGCGCGCATTGGCAATAGACCCGAAATTCATCCTCCTCGACGAGCCTTTCGCCGGCGTCGACCCTATCGCGGTTGAAGATATTCAACGTGTTGTAGCGAAGTTAAAAACGAAAAATATTGGTGTTTTGATCACCGACCACAACGCCAACGAGACGCTGTCAATCACCGACCGCGCTTACCTGGTGTTTGAAGGTCAATTGCTGAAAGCAGGCACACCAGAAGAACTCGCCAACGACCCTGTCGTGCGCAGCCATTATCTGGGTTCTAACTTTGAATTGAGAAAGAAGGAGTTTTAATCATCCTGACCTTTGAAAATCAAGAGATTAACTTTATTTTTATCGTAAATGTCGTTAGCGATTTCAAGCAAGTCGCCCGACGTTATTTTCTCGAGCTTCGCTATCGTCTCAGGCAAGGTCTCGATGTGTTCCTCAAAGAATCCTGCCCTCACCATGCTCAGCAAATCGTTCATTCCCGACTCGTTGCTCAAGGCCACCTGCCCTATAAGCTGTTTCTTGGCGTTCGAAAGCTGCAAGGTGCCGAGTTTCTGCGTCATCAGCTTATTTAACTCCTTGTAAACCAACTCGATAGAACGTTCCTGCGAGTGCGGGTCGACACCCATATAGATAGTGTAGTTGCCAGTGTCGGAATACGCATTGTATTGTGACTCAATGGTATACGCGAAGCCGTATTTCTCACGGATGTTGAGGTTCAGCCTCGTGTTCATGCCCGGACCGCCCAAGATGTTGTTCAAAAGTATGAGCTTCAGCTTGCGCTCATCGGTATATTTATACGCCAACCCTCCCATGATGACGTGAGTGAGATGGTTCTTACGTTCTTCAATACGCGCCGTAGGTGTGTTCGCAACAAACGGCACACGTTCAAACGGCAACGCATCACCTTGATAATCAGCGAAATACTTATTTGCAAGCTTCAAGAAATCAGCGAAAGAAATGTTGCCGATGCACGCCAGCACCATCCTGTCGGGAGCGTAATGCTGGTTGCGGAACTTCACTATGTCATTGCGGGTGTATTTCTCAACTAAATCGATGGTTCCCAATATGTTACGCCCAAGCTGATGCCCACGGTAAATAAGATTTTCAAACTCATCAAAGATCTCGTCGGCAGGAGTGTCGCGATAGGAGTTTATCTCATCGAGAATCACCTCTTTCTCCTTCTCCATCTCGTTTTCAGGGAAGGTGCTGTTGAAGATAACGTCGGCAAAGAGATCCATCGCCTTGCTGATATGTTCCTTCAGAAACGAGGCGTGTATGCAGGTCTCCTCCTTAGTGGTGAACGCGTTGAGCTCGCCGCCCACATTCTCTAGGCAGCTCAATATATGATAAGCCTTACGGCGTTTTGTGCCTTTAAAAACAAGGTGTTCGATGAAATGCGCCAGCCCGTTCTCGTCCTCTTTCTCGTCGCGCATTCCTGCGTTGACCATCAGGGCTAAATGCGATAATTCACCAGCGCGGTGCCGGTGAATTACCTTTATTCCATTCGATAAAATTGCTTGCGAAATTATCTTTTCGTCTGACATTTTTATTTTACTCTAAACATTCTAAAAGCGTCTTCTGCCGACACTTCTTTGAGGCCACCGAAAGCGCCTCTCTTATCATCTATCCATGCAGTATCCTGTGCCAGTCCGTCGCCGTCGCCAAGCACACGGAACGAGTTCACAGGAGCGAGGTTCGGGTTGCCGCTGTTTTCCAACAAGATAACAGCCACCTGAAAGTTACCTAATCCGCCGAGCTCTTCATTCCAGTTTCCACTGAAAATGGTAGAAAACTTGGCATACATACCATCAGGATAACCTTCAGTAAGATAATAACATGTGAAATTCTCACCTTCACCAATGACATAAAGCTTTCTGTAAGCTTCCTCATAATATTCGTTATAGTCGTCATCCCATTGTTGTCCAAAGAAATCGACATACTCGTTATTTCTGAAAAATGCTATGTAACGGTCATTATAAACCGAGACAGTGTCATTCTGCACAGTGGTATAAAGCAACATGTGAGGACTTGACACAAACTCACCATATACCTCCGGAGGATTCTCTCCAGTGTTGACTGTAAAATATTCAGTTACAGCATCATATAATCTTGATGGCAACACTTGTGTAGGCAAAGTGCCATTCTCGCTAGGTGCCGGAGAGTACCAAGTTGACTGAGGTGTCGGCTCAGGTTCTTCTTCCTTGTCTTTTTTACATGATGAAAAACCTAAAGCGATAACCAGCACTAATACGCTGAAAACCATTGCGATAATTTTAAAATCTTTGTTCATGACATCAATATTTTAAAATTCAACTGCAAAAATACTACTATTTTTTAATTAATTAAAACATTTTTCAAAATAATAAACTAATTTCCAAAACGTTTATTATCTTTGCAGAGAATAAATATTTTTTATTATGAGGTGTAAAAGACTGATACTCATATTATTAGCTATAACTCCTTTCATAACGAGGGCGCAAAACGACATCAAAACCGAGAAAATTTCCACTTGGATGTTCCAAGCCACATATGCCTACCAGATTCCTGGAAAGGACACCAAAGTATTATACGACAACAATCATTCAATAGGCGGCAGCGTGTTTTTCAAGACACAGCACAACTGGCTTTTCAGCATCAACGGCAATTTCATCTCCGGCAACAAAGTCAACATCTCCAGAGAAGATCTTTTTGGCGACATCCTTGACAACTCAGGCGAAATCATCACCGGCGACGGCATCTACGGAAGCTATGCTCTCTTTGAGAGAGGCGCTCATTTCCAAGCCCGAGTGGGTAAGATTTTCCCTGTCTTATCGCCAAATCCTAACTGTGGATTCTTCGTTCAGGGCGGCATCGGGTACCTTTTCAACCGCATCAAATGCGAGTTCGGCTCCTACGCCTCACCACCACCAGCGCTGGCTGGCGACTACCTCTACGGCTACGACCGCATGCGCGGCGGCTTCGCCTGGTCGGGTGAAATAGGATACCTCTTTTTAAGCAACAGCCGTGTGCTTAACTTCTCTGTTTCCTTAGAGTTTACTCAGGCTTACACGAAGACTCTCCGCCAATGGGATTTCAACCTGATGGGTAAAGACACCAAAAGCTATGTCGACCAATACGTAGGCATAAGAGCCGCTATCTACATCCCTACTTACAAACGCAAACCGGCAGAATATTACTATTATTAATTATGCGATTATTTTATACTTTTTTTATTCGCTGCTACGCTTTTTTAATTCATCTGGCAGCATTTTTTGGCAATAAGAAAGCTGTTTTATGGCGCGACGGACGCCGCAATCAATGGAATAAACTCAAATCGCCTAACCCCGACGACAAATGGTTTTGGATACACGTGTCGTCGCTCGGCGAGTTTGAACAAGGTCTGCCTATAATCGAAGCTCTGAAGAAAAATTATCCACAATACAAGCTGCTCCTCACCTTCTTCTCTCCTTCGGGATATGAAGTGAAAAAAGACTTCCCGCTTGCTGATATGGTGGCCTACATGCCCCTCGACACACTGAACAACGCACGACATCTGGTCAAGAACTTCAAGTTCAAGGCCGTGTTTTTTGTGAAATATGAATTCTGGTTTAACCATATTAAAGTATTGAAAGACAGACATATACCGCTGTTTTACATCTCAACGGTGCTGCGCCCTAAACAATATTTCTTCCGTCCGTGGGGACTATGGTTCAGAAACCATTTCTACAAAGTGAAATATTTCTTCACTCAAAACAACGAGACCGCTAACCTGCTTTATAAGATGGGCATCGACGACCTCACAGTGGCCGGCGACACTCGTTTCGACCGAGTTTACGAGATCGCACAGCAGGCGCAGCGTTTCCCTGATATCGAAGAGTTTATCGGCAACAGAAAATGCATCATCGCAGGCAGCAGCTGGCCGTCAGATGAAAGGATTTTATATAACTTCATCGAAAACATGCCTCTCGACTACTGCTTCATCATGGTTCCGCACGACATCTCAGAGTCGCACATCAAACAAATAGAATCGCATCTCAATGATTATCAATTATATACGAATTTAGATCCGAATAAAAAAACCAAAACATTGGTAATCAACAAGATAGGAATCCTTTCGAAGATTTACAGATACGCGCAGTTCGCATATATAGGAGCAGGTTTCTACGACGGAATACACAACATCCAGGAAGCTATAGTGTTCGACGTGCCCGTGGTCTTCGGCCCGAAATACCATGAATTTGAGGAGGCTGTCGACCTCGTGAAGCTGAAAGGTGCCTTCGCCATCAACAACCAACGCGAACTCGAAGACGTGTTCTACAGATTCATCAACGACGAGGCGTTTTACGAGAAATCATCGAAGATTTGCCATGATTACGTGGCAAGAAAAATCGGCGCTACTGAAAAGACAATGCGCGTTTTGGAAGGATTTTTCAATTAACGTTTATTTTTAAAGAAATCAGTTAATAATTGCAGGCATTCTTCTTTTAGGATGCCTGTAACTATTTCTGTTTTGGGGTGAAGCAGGTTGCCGAAACGCTGGAAGCCGTTTTTCGGGTCGTCGCACGCCCACACCACCTTCTTGATATGACAATGTTCCAAAGCGCCGGCGCACATCACACAAGGCTCCAGGGTGACATAAAGCGTACAGTCGTCCAAATATTTGGTTCCCAACGCGTTACACGCCGCCGTGATAGCCAAAATCTCGGCATGTGCCGTCACATCGGTAAGCAGCTCCACTTGGTTGTGGGCTCGCGCTATTATCTTATCGTTCACCACCACGACAGCGCCCACCGGCACCTCGTCGGCATCGGCGGCGGCCTTAGCCTCGTTCAGCGCCTGCCGCATGTAGTTTTCGTCTGAAAATATCGACAACATTATTCAAATTCCCTCACGCTAACCAAGTTACCTTCTTCGTCGTAAAACTTCCAGATGCCGTATGGCTTGCCGTCACGATATTCATTCTCGGTGTTGACCATGCCGTTCTCGTGGTAAATCTTGCCTTTGCCCTCGCGTTTGCCTTTTACAAACTTGCCCACACTCATCAACTCGCCTGAAGGATAATAGCCTTTAAACTCGCCTTCACGTTCATTATCAACGATTTTGCCTTCAAGGCTGAGCACGCCGTTTTCATGATACCACTTCTCCTCCACCCATGTCGAGTCGGTGCCTACAACGTCGTAATAATAAATCACCCAAGGAAGGTCGGTCTCGGCATAATAATAAGCCACCTTTTGCACATGACGCACTTTTTTATCCTGACAAGCGACAAACACAAGCGCTAACGCGATGATTATCAATAATTTTTTCATATTCTAACGTTCAAATTCCAATGGTTTTCCAAAAATATTGTCTTCAACTTTTCCGTCGTGATAAACGAGATTTCCGTTCACAAAAGTATGTGTCACCTGCGACTTCGCCTTCATTCCGTCGTAAGGCGTCCAGCCGCATTTGTAAAGCATATCGTCATTTTTAATCACTTTTTCATGATTCAAATCCACCAAAACGAGGTCGGCGTAATAACCTTCGCGGATGAAGCCTCTGTCCTTTATCTGATACAACTCCGCCGGATTATGACACATCAGCTTCACTATCTGCTCAAACGAAATCAAGCCCTGATGATAGAGGTTCAACATGATGTCGAGACTGTTTTGCACTGACGGGAAGCCCGATTTTGCCGTGAAATAATCGTCGGTCATCTTCTCGTGCCACAGATGCGGCGCGTGGTCGGTGCCTATGGTGTCGATATGTCCGTCGATGATGGCTTTGCGCAAAATGTCGCGGTCGGAAGCCATCTTTATCGCCGGATTGCACTTGATGGCGAAGCCTTTCTCATCGTAATCTTTGTCGCAGAACGTGAGGTAATGCGGACATGTTTCGGCAGTTATCTTCTTGTCTTTCAACACGATATCGTTTCTAAACAGCGTCAGCTCCGACTTCGTCGAGATGTGCATCACGTGAAGTCGTGCGCCGAATTTAGTCGCCATGTCGACAGCCTTTGCCGTCGACTTGTAGCAGGCCTCCGTTGTGCGCACGAAAGGATGTATTCCGGCATCGGCCACGACCTCGCCTTTCGATGCCAGATCCTTGCAGCACACAGTGTTTTCGTGAATTATCTTTTCGTCCTCGCAATGTGCTGCAATCAGACAAGGCGACTCGTTGAAGATGCGTACAAGCATGTCATTGTCGTTCACGAGCATGTTGCCGGTGCTCGACCCCATAAACAGCTTTATACCGCATACCTTCTTCGGATCGGTTTTCAATATCTCATCGATATTGTCGTTAGTAGCACCAAGGTAAAACGAATAGTTCGCCACCGACTTCTCTGCCGCGAGGTCGAATTTCTGTTTCAGCAACCCCTGCGTCGTGGTCTGCGGGTTGGTGTTTGGCATGTCCATAAACGACGTCACGCCGCCGGCCACAGCGGCACGGCTCTCACTGGAAATATCAGCCTTTTGTGTCAATCCCGGCTCACGAAAATGCACGTGCTCGTCGATGATGCCCGGGATCAAATACAATCCTTCGGCATCGATAACTGTTTCCGTAGAGACACGATTAATCGTGTCTTTACCTGGCACGATTTGTGCGATCCTGCCATCTGAAATGACAACACTTGCCAACATAGATTTCCCTTCGTTGACAAGTGTCGCGTTTTTAATGATATAATTCATTATTTTTTTCTTGGTTTTATCTTACCCCACATTCCTCTCCATCTCAGGTTAATAACTCCGAAGACAGCCTCTCTGAAGATGCCGCCCGACATCTTCGATGTGCCTTCGCGACGATCGGTGAAGATGATCGACACCTCTTCGATATTGAATCCGAGCTTCCATGCGGTGTATTTCATCTCGATCTGGAAGGCGTATCCGATGAATTTTATTCTGTCGAAGTCGATGGTCTCCAACACTTTACGAGTGTAACACACAAAGCCCGCCGTGGTGTCTCTAACCTTCATTCCCGTCATGAAACGGACGTATGCTGAGGCGTAGTACGACATCAAAACACGACCCATCGGCCAGTTCACCACGTTCACGCCGCATTTATAACGCGAGCCGATAGCTAGGTCGGCACCGTTAGCGCAGGCGTCGTGCAAACGGATGAGGTCATCGGGGTTATGCGAAAAGTCAGCATCCATCTCCGTAATATACTGATAATCACGCTGTAAAGCCCATTTGAAACCGTGGATATAAGCCGTTCCAAGACCTAATTTACCCTTGCGCTCCTCAATGAAAAGCTTGTCAGGAAACTCCTGCATCAAACATTTCACTATGTCGGCGGTGCCATCAGGACTGTTGTCTTCAATGACCAAAATATGGAATTCCATAGGTAGGTTGAAAACATAACGGATTATCTTTTCGATATTCTCCTTCTCGTTATATGTCGGGATGATAACTAAATTTTCAGCCATAATGCCTTAAAAATCAATTATTTTAATGTGTACTCATTTGTTTCCTTCATACCTGGTTTGCCAAGATAGGTCTTCAGGTTGCCTTTCACCTTCAAAGTCTTTCCAAGGTTCTCCGGATGATCTTTCAGGTTGATGTCGCGGATATGCGATTCAGCGTTGCTCGGCAGATAAACGACAACACAATTGTTAATATTGTTTTCGTTTGCTTTGTCGGCTAAAATCAAGTTGGTCACATTTTCATTATAAGTGAAATCCGGACCCCATGAAATCTGCGAGTCATTTTCAATCATGCCGCTGGCAATATTCGCTGAACCCACGATATATCCCTTAATCCACTGGCCTTCTTCATATTGATGAAGAATAGCCGCAGCGATATTATACGGATCGCTTTGTGTTCCTGAACCTACAGGATCATTGATAATAATTGGAGCTTCGCATGGTTCATTATTCATTATAACTTCTGAATAAGAACGTATTGTAAGTTGCCATGTTTTACTGTACAGAGTCAGAATACCTGTTATTGTTCCCTTACCTTGAGGAAGCTGCTTTTGAGCAAAACTTGCATAACTGCTTGTTCTAACTGTAACCCAATAATCTTCATCATCAATGATTTTGTTGCAATTCTCATCATATTCGGCCAATTTAAATTCGCCATATCCTGTTGAAGGGGCAAATGTGTTATTACGATCTGCCGCTTTAAATTCAACATTCTTAAATGCAACTAATCTACATTTATAAATCGGATTATTAACATTCAAATCTGATACACTGATAGTATCAGGCACGATGTTGATGTTGTTTGCGATTTTTGTGATATTATTCGGATCTAAATCTTGAATCTGAGCTGTGCCGCTATATTCAAACAGCGCCGCGCCTTTCAGATAAACACGCACTGAGTCGCCGATGCGGAGGCCGCTGGTGCTTTTCATGTAAAGTTCAAGGGCCTTGTCGCCATCCTGTAGAAACGCAGCCTTGTAAAGATTACCAGATGTTTCATCAGCTGACACAACACCATAAACAGAAGCGTCTTCTGTGAATTTAAGCGGTTTGTCTGGATTTATCATCTGCAGGAGAGTATCTATCGTATAAACCTTACCTACAGGAAGCGTGAAATCGGTACTTGGTTTAGGATAATTGTTCTTTCTAGCATTCTTATTCATGCATGAAGTCAAGGCGACCATAGCCAAAAGGACCAAAATGCCGTATTTTTTTATTGATGCTAACATTTCTTTAATATTTTGATTATCAATAATTTATTCTTTAATTAACACATTTTTGACTTCCCATGTCGCAGCTGCGGCATCAGTGCTGGTATATCTGAATGCAAAGTGGAAATTGCCTGTCCCGAGGTAAGATGAGACATCTATATCTCCAGAGGACACAAATGTAAAGTTCGTTCCTCCAGGATATGTAGGGATGTCAATCTGCGTCCATGTAGCCGTCGAAGGCAATCCTGATTCATAATCGGTAGACACCCAAAGTGTCATTTCCTCAGTATGATTTGCTCCGTATTTGTATGCATGCTCAAATGACAGCAATGCAGAAGCATATCCGTTCAAATCAATTGACGGCGAAATAAGCCAGCTCTCGCTTTCAAAAGCATGACCTAGATATGCACTGGCTTTCATACAAGAATATTCCGACGAAAATGCCCAAACGTAATTGAGACCTTCTGGAAGATACACATTCTGGATTGTAAAGTCACCCTGGCTTGTCGCGAACGATTCATTGAAAATTGTCGCAGGAGGTGGTGTCGGCACACCATTTTCAACCTTAATCGACTTTATTTCAATAGTTCCGCATGAGCCTGCTGGTGAAACATATCTGACTGCCAAAGTGACAATCTTTCCAATAAATTCATCAATTGCCACCTCATTGGTCAAGAAGGTGTTCCAATCGCCGACATTTTCCCATTCAAAAGGAATGTCAGTCCAGCTGTATTCTGTCGGGTCGTTGCCATATTCATAATCCTCAGAAATTTTCAAGACAAGCTCGTTGCTGAAGTTCGAGAAATAACGTGCGAGATAATTGATCGTTACTTTCACATTGTCTCCAGTAAGGTCGATAGGCGAAGAGATAAGCCAGTCTTCATTGGCTAAGTAGTCATTTCCGACTTTACCGGTCATCTTTGCTGTCTCAAAATCAATTATCCAAGTTTGATCGCCCAACACATTGTATGGCATATATGTTCCGAATGATGCCGAGAAGTTTTGCTGATATGGAAGCTCCATAATCTCGCCACCTTCACCACATCTTGGACCTGTCAGATTGACATCCGATAGATTACGGATAAGCAGCTGCCACTCTTCACTATACTTATTGTATAAAGATACAATACTCGTCATAGTTCCTTTTCCTGATGGAAGCGGATCCAAAGCGAAACTGGCTTTATTACTTGTACGAGTAATTATCGCACCGCCATCACAACTTGACAGATTTCTACTTGCGGCAGTTTGGCCGTTAGCATATGTCAGTCCTTCATACACATCGTACTGAACATTTTTTAATTTTACAAGATCACACAAAAAGGCACCGGCTTTAATCTCATCGATGGTTGCTTCTCTTGGCTGTACTTTATCAGTCATACCTCTTTGATAAATCACAATATGTTTGTTCGGATTTTGATCCAAAGCCTGAATTTGTGGAAGTCCAAAGTAAGTTGTGTCGATTGTGCCGTAAAGACTGAATCCGACATAGTCGCCGATTCTTACTACAAAATCATCACTACCACTTATACGATTGACAGCGATGCATCTGCCATCTTCTCCTCTAAGATAGAATGAACGGTAGATATTGCCATGGGTCTCATCTGCTATGACGTAGCCCTTCACTGTCGCGTCTTTATGATAACTTTTATCAAAACGGAAAGGAGCAACGGCGAGTGAGTCGAGCAACTGGCCTACAGTCCAAACCTTACCTTCTGGAAAATCTTTTATTTCCGGTGTGTCTAAAACTTTCTTTTTGCAAGAAACCGACACCAACAATATACCTATTAATAATATAGCAAGTTTTTTCATGATTATTTCTCCTTTCAAATTAGTGTCTTACTGTTAAACTGATGAAATAATTAAGTCCGTAGAGATAAGAATATTTCTCCGGGAAACGATCCGGGTCGTCGTAATCTGAACGAAGCTGTTCGTAACCGTAGAGAATGATGTTCTTGTTGTTCAATACATTGTTGACACTCACGTTGAGAAGGATTGAATAGCCCTTCACGCTCCACGATTTGCCTGCATAGAGGTCGAGGGTGAAAGCGTCGTCGAGTTTCTTCTGTTCGAGAAGTTTATCTATTCTAACATCACCGTTATACATGTTCTCAAACGCGTCATTCACGTGGTTTGTCGGGTTGACAGCGAGGTAATAATCGGCGAAATAGTTGGCGTTAACACTAATCCACCAGTATTTCGGTGAGTTGTATTTCAATCCGATTGAACCTGCGGTCTGTGGCATCTCGCCCACGTAGTAGTTTTCAAGATAAACTTCTTCGCCGTCGTAGATAGCTTTGGCGTTGTTGTCTTCGTATACGTACACTTTCGGGCGGTTTGAGTAGCGGTGCTCACCCACTGTTCCAGCCAGCTGTGCGCTGATGGTTGGTGTGATGTTGATGTCGGCGCCGAGCTCGATACCTTGGGCGTACTGGTTGATGTCGTTCATGATGTAGTTGACAAACTTACCTGTCGACTCATAGTAGAACGAGCGGTTCCATGTAAGGTCGTAGAACTGTGTGCGATAAGCGGCGGCACGCACCTTCATTAATGGTGAGCGGTATTCGTAGCCGAGGTCGAAAGCAAAGATCTTCTCGTTGTCGACGTCGCTCACAATGGTGTTACGCACACGCGGTGCCACAAACACGCTTCTGAACTCAGGAGCCTGGCTCTTCAGCATGACGTTGGCGACGATGTAGTTACGTCCGTTGAGAGCGTAGCTGCCACCGAACTTCGTGCTACCGTTCACCTGGTTGAGTTTCTTTGAATCGCCATACGACTCATCGCCTTGGAAACGACCGTTTTCGAAGTTACCTGTACGGTACAGCTGAGTGTAATCGGCCTCCAAGCCAAGGTATGTCGACCAGCGGTTCTTCACATATGTCAACTCACCCCACAAAGTAACTTTGTTGACATTCGCGATATAATCGTAGCCGATGATATCGCCGACTTGAGCCACATGGTTTTTGTTTTGGATGTTAACCTGCTGCTCGTCAGAGATATCGAAAGCCTCGCCGTCGGCATATTTATCAATGTCGAGATAATAATCACCGCCAAGAAGGTCGGCCACTTTCTTATAGTAATGAGTCTTCGAAACTCCCGCTCTCAAACCTCCGTAGAGATGCAGATTAGGGTTGAATTCATATTTGAAAGTGCTTGTCAAACCATACTGTTTCTTATCCTGACGACGTTCCTCAAGGATATACTTCGAGAAAATTCCTGTAATGGTGTTGCCATTGGTATTGTTGGCATTATTAACTGTCATCAGGTTTCTCGAGTTGGCCGCATACAGTTTATCCCAATCAATTTGGTGCATGCTTTCATCATTGATCCACTGCTGTATGTAAGCTTCGTAACCTTCCTGAGTATATCCCGTTTTTCCTAAATCAAGCATATATTTGTAATAGCTCGGGAGATTGCGGTAGTAGTCAGGACGCGGGTCGGCAGCCTCACCCCAGTCGAGAGCTGTGGAAGCGCTCTTGCCAAACCAGTAATACAGGGTGGTGTTGACGCTCAGCTTATCGCTCGGTGTCCAGTAATGCTGGAATTGGAACATAGGCTGATGATATGAGCTCACACGTGCGTTACGGCGGAATTTATTGCCGTTTTCGTCGGTCTGCCAGCCCCAGTTAGGATTGTAATAGTTATTATCGAGGAGGTCGTATGCTTCTTGCACAGACGGCGATGACGCGGCGCGCTGCGATGGCGAGCCGAACACCAGGAATCCTAACGAATGCTGCTTGTTAATCTTCTTTTCAGCTGAGAAGAAATAGCTCGATCCGTTGTACCAAGTGCCTTCGTTCCAAGAGAACACGCTGTTCATCGGAGTGTAACGTCCGGAAATAGAAGCCGCGAACGCCCAGCCGTTTTTCATCATGCCTGTCCCGACAGAAGCCATGAGACGATGGGCATACGAACGGTTCGACAACGAATAGCTCAACGACACCTGCTTGCGGTAGTTGCTGGCTCTGGTTGTGATAGCCGTCACACCGGCCGGACCGCCGAAGCTCTCGTAGGTGATGCCCGAGTTGACCATGATGACCGAGTTACGCATCACGTCGTTCAAACCGCCCCAGTTGGAGTAGTAAGGACGACCGCCGTCAGGGTCGTTCATCAAAACACCGTTTATCATGACATCGGTGTATTTCGAGTCGTATGCGCGGATACGGAATCGTCTCGAACTGAGGTTGTAAGCCGCGATGTTGTTGAATGCGTCGCGCGACGACTGCAAAAAACTCGAGATATCCGTCGAGCTCTGCGCATCGTCATAATCCGTGTCAATCATGATGATTGTCGGAAGCGATGTGTTCTCACTGACGATGGTGTCAGTTGTCTGCTTTTGTGCCATCAGATTCAAACTGAAAGCAGCAGCTAAGAATAACAGTAGATATTTTTTCATTTAACAAAATTTAAGCGTACAAATTTACGAATTTTTTCTTACTAAAATAAAAAAGGTGAAAATTAATTTATGTCGATTTTTTCTTGACTATTAAAAATTTCTCACTATATTTGTACCCAAATTCATTTTTGTAAAAATCATGTTAAGAAAATTACACATTTTGGCAATTGTGATGCTGTTTGTCATCACCTCAGCCACTGCACAGCAGCAGTTTAAGATGGCTCTCGTAGGTTTCTACAACCTTGAGAATCTTTATGATACCATCAACGACCCCGACAAGAACGATGAAGAATTTCTGCCTCAAGGCAAAAACGCCTGGAACACCGAGAAATACATCACCAAACTGCATAACATGGCTTATGCCATCTCAACCATAGGCACCGACAAGAGCGAAAAGTTCTGCTCTCCTGACGGCCTCATGGTGCTCGGCGTCTCGGAAATCGAGAACCGCCATGTGCTCGAAGATCTGGTGGCACAGCCTGAGCTTGCCAGCCGCAACTACCAAATCGTTCACTACGACTCGCCCGACCGCCGTGGCGTCGACGTGGCATTGCTCTACAACCCGAAGTTTTTCAAGGTGACAAACCACAAGTCATATCGTCTGAATGTCCCTAACCAGCCTAACTTCATCTCACGCGACCAGCTTGTGGTGACAGGTATCTTGGACGACGAGGAGTTCAGCTTCATCGTGATGCACTGGCCTTCACGTTACGGCGGCGAGAAACGTTCTTTGCCTGGACGTATGGCCGCGGCTCACCTCTGCCGTCATATCGCCGACTCCATCATGGAGAAAAACCCTAACGCGAAAATCGTGATGATGGGCGACTACAACGACTACCCGACTAACAAGAGTATCATCGACGGACTGCGTGCTAAAGGCCGCGTAGAGGATATGAAGGAAGGCGATTTCTTCAACCCGATGTGGAAGATGCATCAAAACGGCGAAGGCACCAACTACTACCGCGACGTGAAAGGTGTGCTCGACCAATGCATCATCACGCCTGCATTGCTGAAAGACGAAAACGACCCGTTCGCGACATATCAGCTGTTCAAGCCGATGGTTCACTCGAAAGAATTCTTGAAACAACACGACGGCCGCTACAACGGATATCCGTGGCGTTCATTCGCTGGCGGCGTGTGGCAAGGAGGATACAGCGACCACTTCCCGGTTTACCTTATACTCCTTAAAAGACTTTAGACTTTAGACCTTAGACCTTAGACCTTAGACGTTAGCCATTAGCTATTAGCCATTAGTTTTTAATGCCATATGCAGAAATGCGACCTACCACAGGGTACTGTGAGCATTTCGAAAATGGCATTAAAAACTATTCTTTCACATAAATTCGTTTTACACGTTGGGAAATTCGCGTCATGATTTCGTACGGAATCGTGTCGCAGGCTTCGGCTATGGCCTCAATAGGATGGTTGTCGTCGAACAACACAGCCGTGTCATCTTCCTGACAATCGATGCCGGTGACGTCGATCATGGTGAGGTCCATGCAGATGTTTCCGATTATCGGCGCCGCCTTGCCGTTGACCCAGAAACAGGCGTTGCCGTTACCCAGTTGGCGGCGCAAACCGTCGGCGTAACCTATAGGAATAACTGCTATTCTCGAAGGTTTCGTGATCTTTCCGTGGCGACCGTAACCTATAGTCTCGCCAGGTTCGTATTCCTTGATTTGCTTGATTGTAGTCTTCAGCGACATCACATTATGCAGCTTTCCTCGGTCTTCGTCGCAGATTGCCACGCCATAGACACCGATACCTAATCTCACCATATCATATTGATACTCCGTGAATCGCGAGATGCCGGCAGTGTTCAGAAGATGACGCATGATCTTGTACGGGAACGCTGCCACGATCTTCGAGCTCATCTTCTCGAACATCTCCACCTGATGCATCACGAAATCACGCTCCTCAGGCATGTCGCTCGTCGCGAAATGTGAGAAAACACTCATGATCTTGAGCTTCAGATTGGCTTTAACACGTTCAATCAAAGTGTCGATTTCATCTGGAAGGAAACCCAAACGATGCATGCCGGTGTCAACTTTGATATGTATTCCGACAGGCTTTGTCAACTCAGTATCCAATTGATTTATAGCATCTTCCAGCTGCGACAGGCAACGGAAACTGTAGATGTCAGGCTCAAGATTATTCTCGATAATTTCGTCGAAGGTGTTCGTCTCCGGCGTCATCACCATGATTGGCAGTTTTATACCTTTGTTGCGCAGCTCCACACCTTCGTCGGCATACGCAACAGTAAGATAATCAACATGATGGAAAGCGAGAGCGTTCGACACCTCGTAGTTGCCGCTGCCGTAAGCAAAAGCCTTCACCATAACCATCATCTTGGTGTCTTTTTTCAGCTTTCCGCGATAATAGTTGAGGTTTTTAATAAGGTTGTCGAGGTTGATCTCAAGCACCGTCTCATGCGACTTCTGCTGCAGCACTTTCATGATGCGCTCAAACTCGAAACTACGGGCACCTTTCAACAGAACTATCTGATTTTCAAACATTTTCATCGGATGGTTGGTGAGAAAATCAGCTGTCGAAGTGTAAAAATATGAGGTTATTTTTTTATTTAATGACAATCCGTTGGTGGAGGATTTCTCGACTCCACTTCGTTCCGCTCGAAATGACGAGCATAAGGCGGGACCGATTCCGATGAATGTGTCAACGCCTTTATTTTCAATGAGTTGTGCGACATTTTTATAAAGGTCTTCTTCTTTCAGTTCGCTCTGCAGAATATCAGAGAGAATCAGCACCTTGTTGTCGTGATGCTGCGCGTTCATGAAGTCGAGGGCGATGGCAAGAGCATTTCTGTCGTTATTGTACGAATCGTTGATTATCAGACAGTTACGCACACCTGCTTTCAATTCCATTCGCATCTCCACAGCCTCGAGATGTGCCATGCGCTCCGCGATGACATCATTCTGGAGACCCAGCAACAATGCCACGCACCAGCAGTTGATTGCGTTTTCAATGGAGGCGTTGTCGATGAAAGGGATGGTGATGGCAATTTTTTTGCCTTTGAAAACCGCGATTATTTCCGTAGAGACGTACGGCCGTGCGTCTCTACAATCAATTGAAGAAATAAACAAATCGGCGTTTCTATCGGTTTTACTCCATGAGAAGGCGGGTATGCCGGCAGCTGAAATTGCCGAGGCAATATCTTGATTATCAGAGCAATACACAACAGCGCCCTCCTTAAGGCCTTTAAACAGCTGCAGTTTTTCCTCTATTTTCTGATGAATATTATCGAAATTTTTGCCATGCGCAGATCCAATATTTGTAAAAATGCCTATCGTCGGCTTGATGATCTCACACAGCTTTTCCATCTCACCCGGACGCGAAATGCCTGCCTCAAAAAGCGCTATCTCGTGCGACGAATCCATCTGCCACACCGACAATGGCACGCCTATTTGCGAGTTGTAGCTCTTCGGACTGCGGCACACCGACATCGAGGGCGACAAAATCTGATAAAGCCATTCCTTCACCACCGTTTTGCCGTTGCTGCCGGTGATTCCTACGACAGGAATATTGAACTGCGAGCGATGATATGCAGCAAGGGTTTGAAGGGCAATCAAAGTATCGTTAACAACAACAAAAACGGCGTCAGAATATTGTTTTAACGCATCAAATTGCGCTTTAGCATCGTATTTTTCAATGTTTTTCTGCGAAATCACAAAGGATTTTACGCCTTTTTCATACAATTCGGCGATATATTTATGACCGTCATTCCTTCCGCTATAAAGCGCGAAAAACAACGTGTTTTCAGCATCAATCAGCAATCTGCTGTCAAACAAAATATCCTTTATAATAATTGTATCTGATTGATTACCAATTATTTGACCTCCAACAATAGAGGCAATTTGTTTTATAGTATAACCTTCGTTTTGCATATCGCAAAGTTACTAAATTTTCACATAAATAATTGATTTTTAAAAATTTATTAAAAAATATTTGGATTTTCAAAAAAATATTTCTACCTTTGACGCTTTAAAACGAGCATTCTTTATGACACCACAATTTAAGACATCGAATCTTCCTAAAATAGGTATCACCCAAGGTGACATCAATGGCATCGGTTATGAGGTGATTCTCAAGGTTTTATCCGATTCACGCGTTCTTGATTCTTTCATCCCGATCATCTACGGACAATCGAAAGTATTTTCTTATTATAAGAAAAATTTCGGCATGGAAGAGATGTCTTACACCGTCATCCGCGACGCGTCGCAGGCACAGCCGAAACGCATCAACATCATCAACCACACCGACGAAGAGCTTAAGGTTGAACCCGGATTTTCGACTCCGATAGGAGGAAAAGCGTCGTTCGCCGCTTTGAAACTCGCCACCAACGACCTCCGCAACGGTCTCATCGACGCCATGGTGACAGCTCCAATCAACAAAAGCAATATTCAGTCGGAACAATATAAATTCAACGGGCAAACCGATTATATCAAATCGTTTTTCCCTGAAAATGAATACATTACACTGCTCGTTTGGGAAAATTTAAGAATAGGCTTCGTCACCAACCACATCCCGTTGAAAGACGTGCCGCATTCCATTAATAAAGACTTGATTATCAAGAAGTTAAAGTTAATAAATAATACTCTTGTAAAAGACTTTAACATAGTGGCACCAAAGATTGCCGTTCTCGGACTGAACCCTCATGCCGGTGACAACAGCATCATGGGAAGCGAGGAGAAGGAAATCATACAGCCGGCAATGGAAGTGGCCAAGAGTCAAGGGATTTTGGCATTCGGGCCGTTCCCGGCCGACGGATTCTTCGGCTCCGACGCATGGCGTAAATACGACGGCATTCTAAGCATGTACCATGACCAAGGATTGACTCCGTTCCGCGTCCTCGCCATCGACGGTGGTGTGAGCTTCACCGGAGGCTTGCCGGTAGTGCGCACATCAACGACACACGGCACCGGCTATGATATCGCAAATAAAAATATCGCGGACCCCGAAGCAATGAGGCACGCGATATTTCTGGCGATTGATATACTCCACAATAGATTTTCTGGTTAAAAGTTAAAAGAGAAAAGTTAAAAGAGGCTGACGAATAATAATCGCTTTACGCTCCTTTAACTTTTATCTTTACTCTTTTAACTAAATTCTACTGTCTCTCGTACGTCTGAACCTCGTCGTACACGTATTCCAACTTGATTCCTGCTTGGCGGAACATCTCTTCTGACTCGGCGCCGTCGTGATATTTGCGCTGGCACACCACGCGCACTATTCCGCAATTTATTATCAGCATGGCGCATGTGCGGCATGGCGTCATCCTGCAATATAACGTGCTACCTTCGAGGGCGATGCCTCGACGTGCTGCCTGGGCGATGGCATTCTGCTCGGCATGTACTGTCCTCACGCAATGCTCGGTGATGCGGCCGTCAGCGTGAATCATCTTACGGAAAAGATGCCCCACTTCGTCGCAATGCGGGAGTCCGCGTGGCGAGCCGACGTAGCCTGTCACCAAAATCTGGCGGTCTTTCACTATGACGCAGCCGCTACGGCCACGGTCGCAGGTGGCGCGCTCAGCCACGGTGTCGGCTAAATTCATGAAATATTCATCCCATGACGGACGTTTATATTTCTGAGCCTCAATCTCTTGCAGCACCTCTTCCACCCTCTTGTGAAGCTCCTCTATACTTCCGTTGTTTTGGAACACATAATCCGCCTGATGGATGCACTCACCGAGGTTCTGTTTGTTAGGGTCGGCGTTGCTCATCTCACGTTCCTCATTGGCCACGAAAGTCTCGTAACTCACCGAGTCTGTCTCTGATTTGCGTTCAGTGATGCGGGTGTAACGCACCTTGCGGTCGGCATCGACAGCAAACAAATGGAAGTTGCCTTTCGAACGCAAAGCGGCGATCTCGCCAGGAGTGCGGATACTCTCTATCACAGCGTCCTTGCCGTTGTTGTAAGCGCGGTCGTAAAGCTGCTCAGCGATGTAACTCGGGCTGTTATTGGCTCTCAAATCGTTAGCCACCGAGGTCAAAGTGTCTCGATTCACCTCAAGTCCACGACGTTTCACCTCTTCCGACAAAAACGCGCGCACCGAGTAATGAACGTAGCCTTTTTTTTCCACGAGATATTCAACTATTGTGCCCTTTCCAGCACCGAGAGTTCCAGTAATTCCTATTATATTCATAGTTTAATCCTTAATTGTCATTTCGAGCTTGTCGAGAAATCCTTTTTTAACGTAAACAATTGAATGATTTCAAATGACGGGTTAATTAATTATTACTTTCGTTTTTAATATCGTGTATCCATTTTTCAATCTTGACCGGATTGTATTCGTTCATTTTTGAAAACAATTCCTTCGGGTCGTCAGTAACAATAATGTTTTTATTGTGATCTCCACGGACAAAGCCGTCCTTCACTCCCCTGTCGATCCAACGCACGAGGTCGTCGTAATAGCCCAGTGTGTTGTACAAGGCAATCGGCTTCTCCATCAGTCGAAGCTGGTCGGCAACAACAACTTCCGAAAACTCGTCGAGGGTGCCGAAGCCACCAGGCATCGCTATGAAAGCGTCCGACTCACGCATCAAGATGTCTTTACGTTCAGCCATGGTCTTGGTTGGGATCATCTTGGTGATTGAAGGGTGACCAATCTCATGAGCGAGCAGAAAATCTGGCATCACACCGACGACTTCGCAGCCACGTTCAAGCATCTTGTTGGCGATGACGTTCATCAAACCGACACTGCCGCCACCATAATATAAGGTGCAGCCGTTGTCGGCGAGAACCTCACCAAGACGAGCCGCAGCTTCCTCATAGCGCTTGTCGAAGCCCATGCTGCTTCCGCAGAAGACACAAATGTTTTTCATTGTCAAATTTTTGCAAAAATACGAATTTTTTTAGACTTTAGACCTTAGACTTTAGACTTTAGTCAAAAAAAACTAAAAACTAACGACTAAAGACTAGCGACTAAAGACTCGAATATATTAATTCCTGTTTCAATTATCTCATCTTCAAACTCATATTCCGGGTTATGTAGTGGCAAATGTTCCTCCCCGCAACCTAATCCGAACAGGCAAATCGGGCACACATCAGCGAAGCGACCGAAGTCCTCCGACCAGCGGAACGGCTCGTCAATATATTGATAATCAAGATTTAAAGATTTGGCTGCATTTTCAACTATTGCAATAGCTTCGTCGTTGTTAATGGTGGCAGAAAACGCCTCGTGTATGCTGCTTCCGAAGTCAAAATCCTGCTTCTCGGCAACCATAGCGCAGAGCTGCACCACGTCGGCGGTAAGATGCTGCAGCTTCTCGTTGTCATACGAGCGCAGAGTGAGCCAGATCTCGGCATGCGCCGGTGCTACACCGAAGGTTTCCTCGCCCAAAACAGCATGAGTCATTGTCATCATGGTGAGAGGTTTTTCATCGCGAAGCATCTCAGCTTTTTTGCCGAAAATGTCAATCAGTGCTGACAAAACATGCTGCGGACTATGTCCTGTTTCTGGTTGTGAAGCATGCGCTGTGACGCCGTCGAAAATCAGTTTCAAGCCCAGCGAACCTGCTGCAAAACAGCCTTTTCGCAACAAAATCTTGTTCTTCGCATATCCTGGGATGTTGTGCAACGCAAACGCCATATCAGGTTTTATCTGCTCAAACTGCGGGTCGGCAATTACAGCTTTCGCACCTTGTCCGGTCTCTTCAGCAGGCTGGAAAAGCAGCACTATCTCGCCGTTTTCAGGGCGTTTTGCACTTAATTTCTGTGCAAGTCCAGCCAAAATAGAAGCGTGTCCATCGTGACCGCAGCGGTGTGAGCAGTGACGGTCGCCTTCGGGGATATTCAGCGCGTCGATATCGCCTCGAATCAGCAATCTTTTCCCTTTGTTTTTTCCTTTGAAAACCACAGCAATTCCGTTACCTCCGATGTTTCTGACATGCACATCCGGATTGAGTTTTTCCAAAAACTCGTTCAAAATGGCGTTTGTTTTCACCTCTTTGCCAGAAAGCTCGGCATTTTCATGCAATTGATGCCGTAGTTCGATTATATTATTCATATTTCTGCTTAATTGTATGAGATTCCTCCATTCCGCTTCGCTCAAGTCGGAATGACAGAGAATCGGAATGACAGTGCAAAAATAAAAAAACTTCACACTCCAAACTCGTAACTTCAAACTTTTTTGTATTTTTGCAGTTTGGAATAATCTGAACTGACAAGAAATGAACGTACTATATCCACTGAAATTTCAGCCTATCTACCTCGAGAAAATCTGGGGCGGACAGAATGTTAAAACATTGCTGCACAATGACTTCGGTAAGCTGATGAACTGCGGTGAGATGTGGCTGCTGTCGGGTGTGGAAGGCCAGAACAGCGTGGTGGCGAACGGCAATTTCGAGGGCGACGAGCTCAATGAACTCGTTGAAACCTTCATGGGCGACCTTGTGGGCGACGACGTTTTTGACAAATATGGCGAGACTTTCCCTCTTTTGATAAAGATTATCGACCCTCTGACATGGCTTTCGGTGCAGGTGCATCCCGACGATGAGATTGCACAGAAAATCGGGCTCGAGAACGGCAAGACCGAAATGTGGTATGTGATGCACGCCGACCAGGACGCGGAGCTCGTCTCAGGCTTCAACCGCGAGGTGACGAAGGCCGAGGTCGAGAAGCTCATATACGAGAAGAAGATTTCGGAAGTTCTTAACTACGAACAGGTTCACGACGGCGACGTTTTCTTCATCCCTGCGAGGAGAATTCACGCCTTAGGTCCTGGCTGCATGGTGGCTGAGATTCAGCAGACCAGCGACACGACATATCGAGTTTACGACTGGGATCGCATCGACCAGCACGGAATGTACCGCGAGCTGCATATCCCGCAGTCACTCTACACCTTGAATTACGAACACGAAGACAATTATCGCACTGAATATCAAAGAGATAAGAAAGACGCAACCGTTAAAATGGTAGAGTGTCCGTATTTCACGACAAACTACATCAACCTGGACGCAACATTGGCGAAAGACTATTCAGAACTTGATTCTTTCGTCATTTTGACATGCGTTGAGGGCGGCTTCACCTTGAAATACGAAGACGGCGAAGAAATCGTTAATAATGGTGAGTGTATTTTGATTCCAAACATCATTAAGAAAGTGGAAATCAGCGCGTTAGGACATTGCAAGATATTAGAAACTTATATTGTTTAATCATTAAAAATTATACTATGAAAAAATTATTCGCATTCCTGCTTTTCGGATTCATGTTTTTAGGCTTGTCGGCCCAAAACTCAGACCTTCCGAATATCACATTGAAAAACCTTGACGGTGAATCAGTTAACATCGCCGAATTGAACAACGACGGCAAGCCGTTCGTGATGACGTTCTGGGCCACATGGTGCGGTCCGTGCGTGAAAGAACACAACGCTTTGAGCGACGTTTACGATGACTGGATTGAAGAGACCGGCATCAAGATTTTCTCAGTATCTATCGACGACGCACGTGCAACGGCAAAGATAAAACCTTTCGTCGACGGCAAGGGCTGGCCTTTCGAGATCTTGCTCGACGTGAACAGCGAGCTTAAACGCGCCATGAACGTCAGCAACCCGCCTCACACCTTCCTTTTTGACGGCGACGGCAAAATCGTTTGGCAGCACACCGGCTACCTCGACGGCGGCGAAGAGGATCTCTATCAGGAAATCCTTAAGATTTCTAAATAGTGTAAAGTTTAGAGTGTAGAGTTTTCTCCTCTCGTCATTTCGACCGAAGCGGAGCGGAGTGGAGAAATCTCATCGAATAAAAGAACAAAAAATATGAAAAAACTAACGTTATTAATAGCTTTCGTGCTTGGGGTTATGGCGGTGAACGGCCAAGATTTCCTTACCAAATCAAAGGTGTCGGGAAGTTTTGAGATCAACTCGCAGTATTACATGGCCGACGAAGGCATAGGCATCACCGATTCGATGGTCGGCGACAAGTATATGAGAATCAACGGATTCGGAAAAATACAGTACACTTTAGGCAATTTCTCGGCAGGAATCCGCTTTGAGTCGTTCCAGCCGCCTCTCTCAGGATTCAGAGAAGAACTTGAGGGTTCGGGAATAGCCAATTATTTCGCTACCTACGACAATGGTACGATAGGCGTCACCGTGGGTGACATCTACGACCAGTTCGGCAGTGGCTTGGTATTCAGAACATACGAAGAGTGGTCGTTGGGATTCGACAATTCCCTGCGCGGTATGCGTGCCATTTATCGTCCTTGCGACGGCGTGACATTAAAAGGCGTCTACGGAAAGCAGAGATATTACTGGGCTTCTTACGGCAAAGACGAGAGCCGAGGCGTTATCCGCGGCTTTGATGGCGAATGGGATCTGAACCAGAGCTTGAAAAAAACATCGAAATTCAAGATGTCTCTTGGCGGAAGCTTCGTGAGCAACTACCAGCCATCAGCAAGCGACAACCCGATATACGTCATTCCGGAAAACGTCTCAGCAGCAGCCGGCCGCGTTAACATGGGATACGGAAGATTCTCATTCTCAACAGAATACGCCTACAAAATCAACAATCCTTCAGCCATCAACAACTTGATTTACAAGAACGGCGAGGCATTGTTGGCATCGTTGGCATACTCACAGAAAGGTCTTGGCATGGTGTTGCAGGTGAAACGTGTCGATAACATGAGTTTCAAGTCGGATTACACGGCTAAGGAAAACGACCTCGACATCAACTTCATCCCTCCGATCAACTACACACACACCCACAGCCTTCCGGCGATGTATTCCTACTCAACACAGCCTAACGGCGAGATGGGTATACAGTTTCAGGTGAATTATCTCATCCCGAAAAAGACCTTACTCGGTGGAAAATATGGCACAAAAGTGACGTTCAACTATAGTCAGGTCAATGATATCGTAAGAGATTCAATAACTTACAACGGCCAAAAGGTTTTAAACAGAAAAGGCACGATGGGTTACACCTCGCCTTTCTTCGGCATCAGCGACAAGGTTTTCTACAGAGATATAAATCTCGAAATCGACAAGAAAATCAGCAAAAAATGGAGCTTTATAGCCCAATACATCAACTTGATTTATGACATGCCGACAATAGAGGGTCATGGAACCACTGTTAAAGCCGACATCGCGTTCCTTGATTTGACCTATAAAATCAATTCAAGAAACAGCATCCGTATGGAGTTGCAGCATCTGTGGGACTGCATAGGAAGCGGCTATGAAGTGGAAAAAGGCGATGAGGAAAGCTTCATTAAAAGAGGCAACTGGTTCTCGGCTTTGCTTGAATACTCCATAGCTCCGAAGTGGTTTGTCTCAATAGCCGACAAATACAACTATGGTAATCCGGTAGCCGAATATCGCGACCATTATTACACCGCATCGGTGGGGTTCATCAAGGATTCAACGCGCATCACTTTGAGCGGCGGCCGTCAGAGCGAAGGTATGATATGCGTCGGTGGCGTTTGCCGAAAAGTGCCTGCATCAAGCGGAGTTTCATTAACAGTAACAACATCGTTCTAACAACCCTTAAACAGATATGAAAATGAAAAGAATACAATTATTATTTGCAGGCATGATGGTGGTTTTCGCGATGGTGTCGTGCAGTAAGGTTAAAGAGCCTTTCATAAAGGAGACAACGGTAAGCGGCAACAGAGTCGTGCTTCTCGAGGATTATACCGGCGTGCGATGCGTCAACTGTCCGGCAGCGGCCGAAACAGCACACGAGTTGATTCTCACCTATCCCGATAACCTTGTTGTAATAGGCGTATACGCAGGTGATCAGGCTGCAGCCCCGGGTATAGATTTCAGAACAGAGGCCGGTAACACATGGTACAGCACCTTCGGCATCACCGCCAACCCGAAAGGAACAGTCAACCGCACGAAGAACGGCAACGGCTACGAATATGACAGCGACGCATGGGGAACAAAGATAGCCGAAGAAGTGGCATTATCACCATCAGTAACTTTCAACATCAAGCCAACATACAACGAAAGCAACAGGAAGCTTGACATCGACATTAACGGTGTGTTTACACAAGAAGCAAGCGGCGATTTCTATCTTTTTGCAGGTATCATCGAAGACAGCATCCAAGGCAAACAGCTGTTCCCTGGCAACGTAACCAATCCTGATTATTGGCACTGCCACGTCTTCCGCACGCCAGTCAACGGCACTTGGGGAGAAGCGTTTTTCAGCGGCATCAGCGAGCCACAGCAAGAGTTCAGCAAGAGCTACAGCATAACTATCGATTCGACATACAACGATAATCAGTGCTATGTAGTTTCATATGTTTATGACAACACTGACAAGTCGATACTTCAGGCAGGTCAGGCGAAGATAAAATAAAAAAGGAGGCCTTTTGACCTCCTTTAGTAGCGGGGGGCGGATTTGAACCACCGACCTTTGGGTTATGAGCCCAACGAGCTACCGGACTGCTCCACCCCGCATCGTGAATTGGGCTGCAAAAATACAACATTTTTGCTCTCATGTCAAGTATTTTTTGAAAAAATTTTGAAATATTTATAAAATATGGATCATAAAGCAGGTTACGTCAACATCATCGGCAAGCCAAATGTCGGAAAATCAACGCTAATGAACGACTTGGTGGGTGAAAAAATAAGCATCATAACGTCGAAGGCGCAGACGACAAGACATCGTATTTTGGGCATAGTGAACGGCGATGACTTCCAGATTGTGTTCTCCGACACCCCTGGAATCATCAAAAATCCGGCCTACAAGATGCACGAAATCATGAATCAGTACATCAACGTGGCGTTTATCGACGCCGACTTGATACTGTATGTGGTCGACATCACCGACAAGAAAATCGACGAAGAGACAATCGAACGCGTCAAGAAAATGGAAGTACCGGTATTCGTCTTGCTGAATAAGATAGACCTTTCAAACCAGGAAGACGTGGAGAAAGCCGTTGAGTTTTGGAAAAACACGCTCCCTGCAGCTACAGTGTTCCCGATCTCGGCAATGCATCAGGCAAACATCAAATTCGTGTTCGAGAGCATCATCGAGAAACTGCCGGTTTGTCCGCCTTACTTCCCGAAAGACGAGCTCACCGACCGCTCGATGCGTTTCTTCGTGACGGAAATCATCCGTGAGAAGATTTTGCTGAATTATCAGCAGGAAATACCTTATTCCGTTGAGGTTGCCGTCGACGCATACGAGGAAAGCGCGAAGATGATCAACATCAAAGCGACGATTTACGCCTCACGCGAGTCACAGAAGGCTATATTAATAGGTAAAGGCGGATCTGCGATTAAAAAAGTAGGAATACAGTCGCGCGCCGACATCGAAGAATTCACGGGAAAGAAGATTTTCCTGGATCTGAGAGTGAAAGTCGATAAGGATTGGCGTGATAACGAGGAGGAGTTGAAGCATTTCGGGTATGAAGCATAATTAGACCTTAGACGTTAGACTTTAGACCTTAGACGTTAGACTTTAGTTTTATTGATTGAAAATGAATTTATTATGAGTAATATAGTAGCTATAGTAGGAAGACCGAACGTGGGCAAATCCACATTATTTAACCGTTTGGTGCAGTCGCGTCAGGCGATTGTTGAGGAAAGCAGCGGCGTGACACGCGACCGTCATTACGGACACAGCGACTGGAACGGCAAGTCGTTCACCGTCATCGATACAGGCGGTTATGTGGTCGGATCAGATGATATCTTTGAGGAAGAAATCCGCAAACAGGTCGATTTGGCTATCGATGAAGCCGACGTCATCATCTTTGTGGTCGACGGACAGGCCGGAGTGCACGTCTTGGACGAAGACGTGGCGCTGATTCTGCGCAAATGCAAGAAAAAAGTGCTTCTCGGTGTGAACAAGACCGACATCCCGAGCAAATTTGGCGAGGCGGCTGAGTTTTATGCCCTCGGACTGGGCGAGATTTATCCTTTCTCAGCCATGACAGGCACCGGAACCGGCGAGCTCCTCGACGAGGTAGTGAAATATCTGCCAAACGATACCACCGAAGACTATTCCGACCTGCCGAGATTCGCAGTCGTAGGCCGTCCGAACGTCGGAAAATCGTCGATGATCAACGCGTTCCTTGGTCAGGAGAGAAACATCGTGACAGATATCGCCGGCACCACGAGAGACAGCAACAACACTCATTTCAATGCTTTTGGGATGGACTTTATGCTCGTCGACACCGCAGGTCTGCGTAAAAAGAGCAAGGTCTACGAAAACATCGAGTTTTACTCGGTGATGCGTTCCATCCGTGCCATCGAGGAATGCGACGTCGCCATCCTGATTATCGACGCCACACAAGGTTTCGACGCTCAGGATATGAACATCTTGAGGCTCATCGAGAGAAACAAGAAAGGCCTCGTTTTGGTGGTTAACAAATGGGATTTGGTGGAGAAAGACAGCAACACTCACCTCCAGTTTGAGAACATGATCCGTGAGAAGACCGCTCCATTCACCGATTATCCTATCATCTTCACCTCGGCCATCAACCGTCAAAGAACATTCAAGGTGCTCGAAATGGCGCAGAAAGTATACGAGAACCGTGAACGTAAGATTTCGGTGCGCGAGCTCAACGACACCATGCTCGAGATCATCAACAGCCAGCCTCCGCAAATCGCGTCAAGAGGTCGTTATCTGAAGATTAAATACATCACCCAACTCAAGAGCCCTACGCCGCAGTTTATCTTCTTCTGCAACCTGCCAAAGGATGTGAAAGACAACTACGTTCGTTTCTTAGAAAACAAAATCAGGAGTATTTGGGATTTCCACGGAGTGCCGATACAATTATTTTTCAGAGAAAAATAATGGATGAATTAAGAATCGATAAATGGCTTTGGTGCGCGAGGTTGTTTAAGACTCGCTCGTTAGCCGCTGATGCGTGCAAGGGCGGCAAAGTGAAAGTGAACGACGTCTCGATGAAGCCCTCGCATGATGTGAAAGTCGGTGAGACCATTGCCGTTCAGCTCGGGCAACTGCACAAAATGGTGGAAGTCGTGAGCATCCCCAAGAGCCGTGTGTCGCCAAAAGACGTCACGAACATCTACAAAGACGTCACGCCAGCCGAGGAATACGAACGCATAGAGTTCATGCACGCCTACAAAGCCGAATACCGCGACAGAGGCGCGGGACGACCGACGAAGAAAGACCGAAGAATTTTGGACAAATTAAAAAAGGACGATTAAAAATCGTCCTTTTTTACAACCCCATCAATAACCTATAGTCTTGTCGACTGAATTTTTATTTGTTTTTCAGTTTACCAAGGCGAGCTGTGACCTTATAGGTGGTTGTTGAATAGATGTCAGTGCCCAAAACAGGAGCGTTCTTGTGTGACTCAACCTGTGGATAAACGACGACATCGTATCCTGGGTATTTCTTCATCATGTCATAAAGAGCATAATTTACACCTGCATCACTGAGGGCTCCAATAACATTACCGATAACTGGAATCTCCGGAACACCCTGTGCACCGACTTCACCATATTCTTTTGTTCCGAACAAGCGCTCCCAGTCAACGTAGAGAATACGATTAACTGTAGCTTCACCTGTTACTTGCTCTGATAATTCAATATCATTTGCATAAAGTTCAAAATAAACATTAGGCTGTTTCATTGAATGTTTGTAAACATCGCAGCTTGTCATGAATAAGCCAGCGAATGCCACGATAGCGATAATTAAACCAAATCTTTTCATCTCTCTAAAATTTTAAATTAATAATATATTATAATTTAACAGGGGTTTGCCGTTTTACCCTGCAAATATATAACACTATTTTTAAATATCCAAATATTTTTTTAAAAATTTAAATATTATTTTTTCACAACTTTCAATACTTCGTTGTTAATCTTCACAAAATAAAGGCCTTTTTGCAAATCGGAAATGTTGATTTGAACGTCGCCGCTCAGCGCGTCAACTCTTCTGACAACCTGTCCGAGGCTATTGTAAATCACGATATCTGACTGATCATCACCAAGTTGGATGTTCAAGACATCGTTGGCAGGGTTAGGATAAACCGTCACCTTATTCTCAACAACAGTCTTAACATCGGTGATAATTGTCGATGCGGGGAATGATACATTGTCGATCCATGCGCAGTCTGAACCGCTCGAAACAGACACGTCTTTAGTGTATTCCCATTTAAGTTCATGAGTGCCAGGAGTTAAAGCATAGCTTGCCTGTGTCCATGCCACCTCACCCGACCAGTTGTTTTTCTCAGTGCCATCGATGTAGAAATGCAATTTATCATAATTGCTTTCTGAAGACACCTTATAATAAAAGCTTATCTGGCTCTCTGTGCCAACCACAACATTAATATATAAGGTTGATGTCTCGCCGTCCTGAATGGCTGAAGATCTTGCGCAATAATTGCCTTCGTAAGGATTTTGTGTCACGACCTCCCATGCATAGATAACGCTTGAGCTATGCCAATCGAAAGCGCTGAAATCGCCAGTCTCAAAGCCGTCCATCGACTGTCCAACAGAGATATAATAAGCGTCTTCAAGGAGATAATTTCCATAATATGCCGCATAGAACAGCTGATACATGGTACCGATCTCGACGTTTTCACTCAAGGTGAAGTTCATATCGACGCTGAACTCCTCGCCTGCCGCGATAGTTCCGAACTCCCACTCTGTCGTCTCTATTGTGATGTCGGAATGTGAGTTGAAGATTCTGAACACAGCTGAGGGAACAGATGCGCCACCGTTGTTTTTCACGACAAAATGTGTAGTGGCATTGTCGCCCGGAGCCAAAGCAGCACCTGTAGGTGTCTCTATCACGGCGCTAACCAATTCGAAATCAGGAGCATAGATTCTTGCATTGAAATGACTTTCCCATGTGTCGGTGCCATCGGTGCAAACAATGTTGAAACGAACGTTGGTATTGTTCGGCACATTGTCGCTCACACTGAAAGTGAAAGCATTGTCAATTGTAACGCTCTGATTGCCGGCAACATTACCCAAGTTAGCCGTTGCCTGGCTGATGGTGATATATTCGCTTTCGCATGAAATCGTTGCAGTCACGTTGCTTGCGTCGACGCTGCCCACGTTCTTCATCACCATATTGAGACCGTAATCGCCGCCGAAATCGATTTGTGCGGCTCCACCAGTCAAGGTGTAGCTGTCATATACTATATAAGGTGTGTTGCTTGGCACTGCCATCATCTCAACATCCTGAGGATATGAGTTCACACCTGCGACCTTCATAATCATCTCGCCCACCATCTGCAGTCCGCCTTCGAAGTTGATTTCGGCGACACCGTTTTCGTCGGTAGCGCCCATTGCTATGACTTCGCCATCCATGTAGATGAGGCAGCGGTAGTTCTTCAGTCCGTTACCGTTTTCATCGGTCACAGTCACATCAACAGACTGAGTTCCGATCACCACTTGTGCAGGAGCCTCTACAACTGCTGTGAAAGGCTCGTCGAGCCACACGTTGACAGCGCCATCGCCGAGGACGTTCATGTCGTAGAAGTTCCAACGCAGAGCGCCTTCCTCCCACTGTCCCGGAGCCGTGACCCATGGTGCCGTCATGCACTTGCCTTCTGAGATGGCGCAGCCGAGCAAACCGATGCGGTCGTTCCACTGAGCGTCGGTCATCTCTCTCTCGAGGTGAGCGCCAGGGCCTTCTGTCTGACCTTCGTTAAACCAGCCGTAACGTGAGTTTCCGATGACGGCTACAGCAAAATTCTGAATCTTCACCATCTTCTCAAGGATACAGTCTGAGTCGAAAGCACCGCAGTCGCAGCCTTGTGAGTGGAAGAAGGTGTAGTTGTGATCAGTGCCGTTAGCACCTGAGAAGTCGCTGTTCGAGATGCCATACCAACCAGCCACATAGCCTGAGTTGGCGTGACCGTCGTGATGCACATAGCTTGTACCTGCATTGATGGCCTGTTTCAACAAGGATCCGCTCCAGTTGCCTTCCTCTTCGTAAAGCTTGGTGAAGTCGTAGTCGACTGGGTATCCAACGGTGGTGTAGCCATTGTCATCATGTGTTCCGATAAGGAGCTCGAGGTAATCAGAGCCGTTTGACGTCGGGTTATCATAGAGATGCTCGCCAGCAAGAATCACTTTATGGAACTCGCCGAGCACCGGGGTCTGCTGATATGACATCGATTTATGAACCATGTTAGCGAGATCGGTGTTGCTGTTGAACGACATACGGCTCATGCCTATTTCAGGAAGGAGGTCGTCCTCACCAGGCTCGCCGTAGCGGTTGTTTCCGTTGTCGTTCCAAGTGCCGTCGAGTCCGCAATAATAAAGGTCGGCAGGGATGTTGTTGCTCTCCTGGTTGCCGCCGCCTGATGTCACATAGCAGTAGAATGGACGATAAGGAACTATGTCGACATCGCCACCCAAAACAACCATTATGATACCGTTGTTCTGGTATTCCTGGATGATGTAGTTACGAATCTTATCTTGGTTGTCAACACCTGTCATTGAAGAGTAAATGGCGTCGGTTGTGATAATCTCATTACGCAAACCTATTGAGTTGTAATACTCGCGATATTCAGCGTAAGCGTCGACATAGTTGGCGCCGGTGATAATCAAGACATCGTAGTTTGTGACCTCGCGGCCTCTTGTCTGGTAGTTTTCAACCATTTCAGGGTTCTGAGCGAGACGTTTCACGCTGTTTTTAATCTCCTGAGTGCCCCAAAGCATAGCGCTGTGGTCGGCTCTCGAAGCCTTAACATTTACACGCACATTAGCTGTTTTCGCATACATCACTTTACCTGTTGCAGGGATGTACTGCACCGGGGTGAATGACGAGAAGGCAAAGCCATATCCATTCTTGTACTGAGTTGTTACAACTCCATGATTTTCAGCAGGATAAATGCCTTTAGAAGCATATATTGCCTCATTTTTCACCAAATCTCTTGCCTCGATATCATTCATCGTTCTTGACGGCTGATATGGAAACAGGCTAATATTCTCTCCAACTTCTTGAAAATCAGAAAGTTCCACTTCAATTGACTCAGCTTCAGTGCCTTGTGGCAGCATCAGACTGACTGCATAATACGGCAGTGAAGGATTGCCAGCCAAAGCGGTCTGCATGCAGCCTTCAAAGCTGATTTGTTGATAGCCGCGAAGCTCTGTAACTTTCGGATTATCAAAGTGATAAGTCATCTCAACTGTCTGAGCGAAAGTAATCAGGCTCATCATCGACAGAAGCACAAAAAATGTTAATTTTTTCATTTTATTTATTTTTAATGATTAATCTTAAAAGTCCGCAAAGGTACAAGTTTTTTCCAAATTAGGTGTAAATTTTTCAAAAAAATAACATCCAAATTTGATTTCTTTGTAATTTTGTAGTATGAAAATTAGAAATTTTGCAATAATAGCGTTGATTTTTTTGGCATCGTGCTCGACGCCGAAGAATGACGACATCGACATAAAGGTCGATAACTTATTGAGTCAGATGACTTTAACAGAAAAAATCGGGCAGCTGTGTTGTCCGATAGGATTTAGTCTTGACGACGATGCCTATCATCGTTTGATGGACACTTTACCATGTGGCGGATTTTGGGCGGTGCTGCGTGCCGATCCGTGGTCGCGGAAGACTGTCGAGACTGGTCCCGACGCTCGTGAGTCGATATTGATTTTCAACAAGATGCAGCATTATGCTGTTGAAAACACGCGCCTCGGCATCCCGATTTATTTCGCTGAAGAATGTCCGCATGGCCTGATGGCTGTTGGTGCCACTGTTTATCCGACCGGTTTGGGGTTGGCGGCGACATGGGATGAGGAGTTGTTATATAAGGTAGGCGACGCTATCGGCGCCGAGGCCGCAGGCCGAGGCGCTCAGTTCGGATACGGTCCGGTGCTCGACATCGCGAGAGATCCACGCTGGTCGCGAGTGGAAGAAGGCTTTGGCGAAGACCCATATCTCTCAGGAATGTGCGGCAGCGCCGTCATAAAAGGCATGCAGAACCATCTAGCGGCGACGGTGAAACATTTTGCGGCATACGGCATCCCTGAAGGCGGGCATAACGGCGCTGCCGCACAGACAGGACCCAATTATCTGATGTCGGATTATCTGTCGAACTTCGAAATCGCACTGAAAAACGGCGCCCAAAGCATCATGACATCATACAACGCCATCGACGGAATACCTTGTACTTCAAACAGTTGGCTCCTGAAAGATGTTTTACGTGAGCAGTGGGGATTCAAAGGCGTGGTGTTCTCCGACCTCGGCAGCATCTGGGCTTTACACAGCACACATCGTACCGCTGAAAATCAATTAGATGCCACGGCACAGGCAATAAATGCCGGTGTCGACATCGATTTGGGCGCATCGAATTATGGCGCATATCTGAAAACCGCCGTCGAAAACGGTTTAGTGCCAATCGAAAACGTCGATGACGCAGTTCGCAGGGTTTTACGATTCAAATACGAAATCGGATTGTTTGATGATCCATACATCGACATTCAAAACAACGATACGGTAGAGACGATGTGCACATCGTCTCTACAATTGGCGTTGCAAACGGCACAGAAATCAATTGTTTTGTTGAAAAATGACGGCGTTTTGCCCATTTCGCATGACGTAAAATCCATCGCCGTCATCGGGCCGAATGCCGATAACATATACAACCAACTGGGCGACTACACCGCGCCTCAGAATCCGGATCACATCGTCACAGTATTGGAAGGCATCAAAAACCGTGCCAAACCGGACACCAAAATCGTATATGCCAAAGGCTGCTCCATTCGCGACACCAACGATGCCGACTTTGAATCAGCGATAAAGGCAGCAAAATCGGCCGATGTCACGATTTTGGTGGTCGGAGGTTCAAGCGCACGCGACTTCAAGACATCATACGAATCGACAGGAGCCGCCATCGTCAACGAGCACATCTCCGATATGGACTGCGGCGAGGGCTACGACCGCGCCTCACTTGAGCTCTCTGGTTTGCAAGAAGACCTCATCAAAGAGATAGCCAAGATTCACAAACCTTTGATTATAGTTTATATAGAGGGTCGCCCGCTGCTTAAAAACACCGCTAACGAGGTCGCCAACGCTCTCCTCACCGCCTTCTACCCTGGCGAACAAGGCGGCAACGCCATCGCCGACGTCATCTTCGGAAACTACAACCCTGCCGGGCGTTTGCCAATATCGCAACCTAGCCACACAGGCCAGATTCCGATATATTATTCTCAACCGAAACCTCACGACTACGTCGAATGCGATAGTTCGCCGCTATTCTGCTTCGGTCATGGTTTGAGCTACACAAAATTCGAATATAGTAATCTGAATATCAATAAATTAGATGATAAAATAGAAGTTTCCGCCGATATCAAAAACATTGGCGATTATGATGGCGATGAGGTTGTTCAACTATATCTCCGCGACGAATATGCCACCATCACCCCTGCCGAGAAACTTCTCAAAGGATTTAAACGCGTTTTTATAAAAAAATCTGATACTCAAAGAGTTACATTCAGCATCCCGACAGAAAATCTTGAGCCGGGAGAGTTCACAATCATGGTGGGCGCCTCGTCGGACGACATCCGTTTGAAAGAAAAAATCATAATTTAACTTGTCTTTTTAAAAAAATTGTATTTTTGCATTATGGATATGCTCATTTTAGTACCGAAAACGACTAACCGTCTGCATTATATCTTTGACCTGATTCTCAAAGATCTGCTTGGTATTTCCTTTAAATTCACCACCGACAACGAGACGTTCGCTTCGCACAACGGACCGAAATTTCATTATGGAAACAACCAGTTTTGGAATGAGCCTTTCCAGAAAGCTACAAGTCTGCTCTTCGAGCATGACATCACTGAAAAAGAATTGAAAATCGTTGATTATAAAGATGTTAAGGCTATTTTCCCGGTCTATAACGACAAGTCGATTCTTCCGTTCGACATCTTCGCGGCGTCATTCTATCTGGTGTCGCGTTACGAGGAATATCTGCCACACATCAACGACAAATACAACCGATTCCAGGCCAAAGACTCTATCTTATTCAAAATGAATATGTTAGAAAAGCCATTGGTCAATATTTGGGCAAAGGAATTAGGTAATATCTTAACAGCTATTTTCCCCGAAATACAGCTAAAAAAGAGACAGTTCACCTTCATCCCGACATATGACGTCGACGCAGCCTGGGCTTATAAAAGCAAAGGTATTTTCAGGACAGTGGCATCGTCGGCTCGCGACATTCTAAACCTGAATTTAAAAGAAGTCAAGAGAAGATGGAGGGTCATAACAGGCAAGGAGAAAGACCCGTTCGACACCTTCGACTACCAGCTGCAGCTGCAGAAGGAGCTGAACCTGCATCCTCTTTATTTCATCCTTTGCGGAGAATATGACCTTAACGACAAGAATATCTCGTTGAGAAACAATAACTTCCAGAATCTGATAAAACGCCTCGGCGACTATGCGAAGGTTGGTATTCATCCATCTTTCTCATCATATCTGAACAAGGAAAAAGTCAAGACAGAGGTGACGAATCTGTCGAAGGTGCTCAACCGCGAAATCACGACGAGTCGCCAGCATTTTTTGCGTCTACGACTGCCTTTGAGCTACCAGATACTCATCGATTTGGACATCACCGACGACTACACCATGGGTTACGCCACATTGCCGGGATTCCGCGCAGGCATCGCCGACACTTACCGTTTCTTCGACCTTGAGCACGACAACGTGACGAACCTGAATATCCATCCGTTTGCCGTAATGGACGGCACTATGCGCGATTACCTCGACCTCAACGTCGACGAGTCGTACGAAAAAACCACAAAACTCATACAAGAAGTGAAAAACGTTGGTGGAACGTTCATTTTGCTGTGGCATAACGAGACGCTCAGCGATGAGAAACGCTGGGTCGGCTGGACTACACTTTACAGAAAAATCATCGACTACGCGCTCAACTAATGATACGCTATTTAACTCATAATCAGATAGATACGCAGCGTTGGGACGAATGTATCGCACAAAGTCCCAACAGCTTGGTGTATGTCTGGTCGTGGTATCTCGACGTGGTTCACCCTGGCTGGGAGGCATTGGTTGAAGATGATTATGAGAGTGTGATGCCTCTCGCTGGCAATAAAAAATTCGGCGTGAATTATCTTTTTCAGCCGTTTTTTACGCAGAAATTCGGAGTTTTTGGTAAAAAACCGGTGACGGAAGAAAAAATTGAGGAGTTTTTGAAAGAGATTCCGGGGAAATTCAAGTTTGCTGAAATTAATATTGGCGGCATCCTTAATGGCTTTAAGGCAGCCGCCACTAAAGATGTTAAGGCTCACAGAAACATTGAATTGGATTTAGCCCCCGATTATTCAGTTTTAGCCGCCAACTACAATTCCAACACCAAGCGGAATCTCGCGAAAGCGAAAAAAGAAGGATTAACAGTTGTTGAAGACGCCGAGCCATCGGCAATTGTTGAACTATTCAGAAAAAACAGAGGCAAAAACATCAAACATTGGGGCGACAAGGAATACAACCGGCTGCTGAGCTTAGTCAAAGCAGCGAAGAGCCACGTCGCTTGTCTTGTTTTGGGAGCCCAAGACTCTGACAATCAATTGATTGCAGGAGCATTCTTCATGATTAGCCACAATAAGATAGTGTTTCTTTTCTCTGGCGCCGACGAGTCGAACAAAGAGAATCACGGGCTCACATTTTTGCTCGACCATGTCATCGAAAGATACAGCGGCACAACCAATATTCTCGATTTCGAGGGCTCCGACAACGACGGATTAGCCAGGTTTTACAAGGGTTTTGGAGGAGAAGAAAAATATTATTGGGGATTTAGGCTCAACAAACTGAATAAAATTTATAACTTTGCATTGCAAGTTTTCAAACGAAATAAAATTTAACAGACCATGGTAAAAGTCATTGAATTAAGCACTTCGAATAGCATTATCAACAACTACATCGCGGAGTTGAGAGATGTCAACGTGCAGACCGACAGAATGCGTTTTCGCAGAAACCTTGAGCGTATAGGCGAGCTTACAGCTTATGAAATAAGCAAAACCCTTGATTATGAGACGGTTTATGTCACCACGCCACTTGGCGAGAAGGAGACCAACATACTCGTCGAGCAGCCTGTCCTCGCTACCATCATGCGCGCGGGATTGCCTCTGCATCAAGGCTTTTTGAACGTTTTCGACAAGGCCGACAACGCTTTCATCGCGGCGTACAGAAAATATGACAAAAACGAGGACTTCGAGATCCGTATCGAATACTACTCAGCCGCCAACATCGACGGTCGCGTGCTGATGCTCGTCGACCCTATGCTCGCCACAGGCTCATCGCTGGTGCAGTGTCTCGACGGACTTCTTCACGAAGAGATGACACCGAAAAAGCTGCATCTCGTGGCTGTCATCGCCAGTGCCGAAGGTGTCGACTATGTTAAGAAAAAACTCAGAAAATACGACGCTACGCTGTGGGTCGGAAGCATCGACGACGAGTTGACCGCGAAGGCATATATAGTACCGGGATTAGGTGACGCCGGCGACCTCGCCTACGGAGAAAAAGAATAATCACACTCTCTCGTCATTTCGACCGGAGCGAAGCGTAGTGGAGAAATCTCCGGCATTTTTTTTAATTATAATCAAATTAAATTATGAGTAATAAAGAAAGTTTCGGTTCAAAATTTGGAATCATAGCGGCAGCAGCAGGTTCCGCCATTGGATTGGGTAACATCTACCGTTTCCCTTGCGAGGCAGGTGCCAACGGCGGTGGTGCGTTTTTCATTGTATACCTCGCCATAGTGCTGCTCATGGGTCTTCCTCTGATGGTGTCGGAGTTCATCATCGGACGACGTTCGGGCAAAAACCCTGTGGGCGCGTTCAAAACGCTAGCTCCTGACAGAAAAAGCTGGTCAGGAATAGGTTATATGGGTGTTGTCTGCGCGTTTCTCATCCTAGCATTTTACTGCACAGTGGCAGGCTGGACCATCGACGCGGTGGGCAAATCAATCATCAACTATTACCACGGACTGGATAATGCCACCATCCAAAGAGACTTCAACAGCTTGATGAATGAGTCGTGGCAACCTATCTTGAGCGAAGGCATTTTCATATTCCTCACCGCATTCATCATCATTAAAGGTGTGACAAAAGGCATTGAGAAATACTCGAAAATCCTCATGCCGATTTTGTTGGGAATTCTTATCATTCTCGGTGTCAAATCGCTGACTTTGCCAGGCGCAGCTGATGGTGTGGAGTTTTTCCTTAAGCCCGACTTCTCTAAGATAACCGGCAAGGTGCTCATCAACGCGCTCGGACAGGCGTTTTTCTCGCTGAGTTTAGGCATGGGATGTCTGATAACCTACGGCTCATACATCGCGAAGAAAGACAACCTCACCTCCACCGCATTCGCTGTGTGCATCAGCGATACTTTGATTGCAGTGCTGGCTGGTATCGTCATCTTCCCGGCGGCATTCTCGTTCGGCATCCGACCTGAGGCTGGTAATGAATTGGCATTTGTGACTTTGCCGATTTTGTTCAACCAGATGACAGGAGGCTATTTCTTCTGCCTCTTTTTCTTCCTGCTTTTGACAATCGCAGCCCTCACCTCATCAATCTCAGTTCTTGAAGTGCCGGTGCTGTTCTTGACCGAAGAATTGAAGATAAGCCGCAAAAAAGCCACTATTTACTCAGCAATCGGAGCATTCGTGCTTTGTGTCATCGCAAGTGAAAGTCTGCATGACGACACCCCGCTGAAGATTTTCGGCTTAAGAATCTTCGATGCCTTCGACGAGTTAACTTCAACATTCCTGATGACCATTGGAGGCTTGCTCACCGTGCTGTTCCTCGGCTGGAAGATGAAGAAGGCCGATTTCATGGACGAATATACCAACGGCGGCACCGTCAGCATGGGACTGAGAAAAATAATGTATTTCATCATAAAATTCCTTGCACCTATTGCAATTACAGTGATTTTGATAACGCAATTCATTAAATAACAACTCCTCTCGTCATTTCGAGTGGAGCGAAGCGGAATCGAGAAATCTCCTGCAAAATGAGTCGGAGGTTTCTCCACTCCCTTCAGTCGGTCGAAATGACGACAATCTAAACAAAATTTTATGAAAACCGACAATTTTAAACGTTTTATGACATTTTCGCGCGGCGAGCGCATTGCCATCACCACTATTGTTTCGGTGATTGTTATCATATTGATTATCAAATATTTAATCGTATTAAATCCACCCAAAAGAACATATTTTGTTCACGATTTAGATTCGATTATCGAACGGCGTAATGCGGTGATGGATCCGATTAGGGTTGCCGATTCGATTGAGAAAGTTAAAGCCAGCACGTCATTTCGAGCGCAGCGAAGCGGAGTCGAGAAATCCTCAACCAAGCACGTCGCGAAGCCTCGCAACAGCAATCAGGACAGCGTTGGCAGAGGATGTCTCGACAAGCTCGACATGACGACCACCAGAACAATCCTTAATCTCAACACTGCTGATACAACATCTTTGAAGCAATTGCCTGGAATCGGGTCGTCATTCGCGAAACGGATTGTCGAATATCGTGACAAATTGGGCGGCTATTGCGAAACTGAGCAACTGCTGGAGGTTTACCGAATGGATAGCGCTCGTTACAATGGGCTTAAAAATCAGGTGAAAATTGATTCAGTTTTTATTCCTAACAAATTGAGAATCAATAGCGATGCGTTTAAAGTTTTAGTAAAACACCCCTATCTGGAATACGAAGATGTAAAGAAAATTGTGAATCACCGCGAACAAAAAGGATTGATCACCTCGTGGGAGCAACTGACGAAGGTTGTTGGGGAGGCAATCAATCCGAGATTAAGATATTATGTCGATTATGAGTAATCAACCAGCGTAGCTATGCATTCCGCCGAGGATGTAATTCACACCGAAATACGTCATCAGCACGCTTAGGAACGCCAAGATATTGAAAATGTGGAAATTCATAGGTTTTTGCAGTGCCGGCGCCATGTCTTTGTGCAAGGCTATGGCGTAAATCATGGTGGTGATGAGCGACCATGTCTCTTTAGGATCCCAACCCCAGTAAGTGCCCCAAGAGATGTTCGCCCACACGGCGCCGATCATGATGCCTAAGGCCAGACACATCACGGCTGGGAACAGCATCGAACGGCTGACATCGGCCATGCGCTCGATTTCAAGCTGCGTTTTTTTATTGAAAACTCTGATAACTACAGCTGCCAACCCATTGATAAACATGAAAGCGAGCAAAGCATAAGCCACCATGATAACCGCAACGTGCAAGCCAAGAAGCGGCGACGAAAGCACTGGCACCAAAGGAGTGATCTTCGGGTTGGCGGAGCTCATCACCGAGACAAGCATCATCAAACCGCAGACAATCAAACCTGTAGCTATGGCATTGACCTTATCATTGTTCCTAAATGCGACGATTCCTGCAATAAGCAGCGACACCCAAGCCATAAAATGCTGAGTCTCGGCACTGTTTGCCAACGGAATATGGCCTGCCACGATCCAACGCAGAATAATCAGGAAAGTAAGAAATGCAAAAATCAACCAACTTATTGATACTGAAATATTTGCAACAAACTTAGGCATCTGTTTCGCAACAGCCGTAAAAACACAGTAAACAACAAAAAACACTAATCCAAAAAACAACGAGAGATATGCCACGTAGTTGTATTTCGACCACGAGTTGTAGATTTTCTCGGTTTTAAAACGGAAATCAGAGGGCAAGGATGTCGTTCCATCGGCAGCGATGGCGTTTTTCTTTTGATAAGTCTTGATTTTCAATAATGTAGTCGAAAGTGTATTGAAGTCTTTTTTCATTACCAGTTCATTGAGGTAACCCCATGACTGTCGGATGAATACCCATTCGTCGTCGTTTAGGTTTTTGGGCAGCTCGTCGCTTGAGCAGAACCATTTCACGGTGCCGTCGCCCTTTTGGCAAGGATATATTTTAGTGAGTTTTCCTGATCTCAACGATAAAATCAGGTTGTTTATTTCTTCGGTTTTAGCATTTTTATTTTTACTGTGAGCTGAAGGTTTTTCAACCCTTTCATCTTTCCAATCGTCGTAATAGAACATCCAGCCCGAAAGTACCTGTTCAGACGTAAAACCTTTATAATTAGGCTTGCCGTAAAGCTTCATGGTAAAATCTTTGGCAAAAGTCTGCAATGGCGAGATTCGGCCACCGTAATAAATATAGATATCGCCGAAATCTGAAGCGACGTCTTTAGGCAATGTCCTGAGTTCTTTTGCCGAAGCAACCGAACCTATCATCATCATTATCAATAAGATAACGAGACTTCTCGCCGGTTTTGAGACAGGTTTTCCAGTAATTCTTTTTATAAACATCAGAAGCATTGAAATGGATAAAATAAGGTAGCCGCAGTAGGTTACGGCGATGCCATATGGGTCGTGTTGCACCATCAGAGTGCATCCGTTAAGGTCTTCGTCGAAATCCTCGTTGAAAAAGCGGAAATTATTGTATTTCAATATATTATTCATAGAAATCGTGCCTTCTTTAAGAATATTGCCATTAGCATCGGTAAGCATGATGTTAGCCACATAATCGGCATGAGACATTGTTCCAGGGTAATAGACAATATCGAATTTTTTCAGGTTCACATTAAATGGAAAATTCATTTGGTTCTCGTCTTGTGAATACGTCACAGCCGGCGTGTCAGTCGTCACGTGCACGCTGCCGTTCCGACTTGTGGTGTAAGAGAGGAAACCGCCGAGTAATATCACGATTAGTGAGAGGTGCATCGCGAAAACCAGAGGGCGTTTCCATAGTTTGGTTTTGAAAATACTGTAAAGCGTTGTGGCAGCAAACACGAAAAGCATAGCCACGAACCACCATTTATCGTAGATATATGTTTTAACTAATGTGCTGATTATCAGTGTGATTATGGTGATAATCCATATTGAGAGGGAGGTAGAGACGCACGGCCGTGCGTCTCTACGATTGTTTAACCAAATCATATCGCTTCAATGAATTTTACGACAGCGTCTCTGTCTTTTTTAGATAATTCGCGGAATTTCTCCACTGTGCGGCGTGCGTCGCTCTGTGCGTTGCCGTGCCACATGATGGCCTCGATGACCGTTTGAGCGCGGCAGTCGTGCAAACGATCGCTTGAGCCCGTGCATATTGCCGAGAGTCCACGACCCCAGAGAGGTGTGGTGCGACACCATCCAGTGCGAATGTCGTTCTCCATGTGGAGCTTATGCTGGATGTAGTCGCTGTAAGGCCAAATCTTCTGGTGAGGATAACGTGGCAACCTTGAATCTGCGGTCTCGAAGAATCCAGCCGGATCGGTGAAGATATCGTCGCCAGTCTCCCACGATGGACGGTGACAGTAGGCACAGCCTAAGCTTGAGAAGAGTTCTCTACCACGTTGAACCTCAGGATCGTCGAGATTTCTTGCGGCAGGGACAGCCAATCCACGGTGCCACACCATGAAGTTGACGTAGTCTTCGTCTTTCATCTCAGGAACCTTCATCTCGGCTGGAATCTGGTCGTTCATCATGAGATAGTTGTAGATGTCGTTTTCAACATTTCCTGTAAGGTTATACTGTGGGAAATAGTCGTAGAATTCAGCCTGCACGTCAGGGTCTTGCGATGCCTTCTGCGCGTAGGCGGCAGTCATGTAATGCCCCATCTTGGTGCGGTGCGTCACGTTGGTGATGTTCCAGATGGCGTTGGCGCCCGGAGCGTCCTGCAACGGGCCGCGTGTGAGGGCGTAGGTGTAACGTTTCGGGTGGTCGGTGTTGCCATAAAGACCTGTCGGAGCCCAGTCGGTGCCAGCCCACATGCCAGGGTTGATGCCATTTTGCATGTAGCCGTCGTTGAATTCCTTCTGATACTGCGCCTTCAGAGAGTCGTCAGGGATAGCGTCGATCAAGCCGGTGCCGTAGATTCCGATTGTCGACTCGAGACGCACCACGACGTTGCTGTAAGGGATGTCGTTGCCACCCACCTGAAGCGGCACATAGTAAGCGTCTTCGTCGATGGTCACCTCAGGATAGGTCAGGCTGTAGGTCTCGCCGTCGTCGAAGCGGTTTCCCCACTCGTCGGTGTAGCTGAGCCAGTTGATGTGGATCCCATTTTCGTCGATAGGAGCCTTAAACGGCGCCACCGCCTTGGTCTGAGGCATACCAGTGAGCGAGCTGAGATACGTGTCGTTCTGGTCGGTTACGACAAGCAGATAGCCATTGCCCCAGTCGTCGGCACGATAGCGGTTCATGCGCATTCCATGGCCGTAGCCCGGATGGCAGGCGATACAGGAGCTGCGGATGTAGAGAGGACCCAACCCGTTGAACGGCTCGTTGTTTTGAGTGTAGGTGCGCTCAAAGAAATACTCGCCGTACTTGAATTGTGCCGTCAAACCAGCATTCACTGTAGCCGGTGTAGGGTCTTCGTAAGCTGTCTGGGTGGTGTTGAAAGTGGTTCCCAACTCACCGCCGGCATACGTGCCCTCGATAATTGTCGGAGCAGGAGCCGGCTCAGGTGCCGATGCCGTGGTTTTGTTCTCCTTTTTACAGGAAGCCATGGCCAGCACAAGCAAACACGCTGCGACAATTGCAGAAAAATGTTTGAGTTTTAACATATTATAATTAGTTTAGAAATTAGTTGTCATGAATAGCTGTTTTCGCTCTTCCAAGAACATCCGAAAGTTCCTGGCATGCCTCCATAGCCTCATGAGCGCTAGGATCAGCATAGTTATGCACAAAAGGTGCTGCCATATGGCTGATTTTCGACAATGCGTTGGCAATAGCTTCTGTGATTTGTCTGTCCAAAGAAGAATCTATGCCTTTCACATAAGCATGCATTGACTTGCTCTCATCTCTTTCGTCTTCATTGCCGCCCATATAGGCATTCTCAACACTCTTGATGTTGTCGTAAAAATCGATGATTGACTTATGGCTGTAGGGCGACTCTATGTATGTAGGGTCTTCGCCAGTGTATGGCTTGCCTATCTTTGATGTACCGACCTCATCGGAGATGTCGATGCTGCCGTCGATGATGGCCTGAAGAGCGTGGGTCAAGGTGAAATAGGTGCTTCCCGCCTGACCGGCGTTACGCATATTGTCGCCATAGCTCAAGTCGCCGCCGTTGACGGTTGTGTTGAACTCAAGTTCTTCCATCTTTGCGATATGTGACGCAGGAGCGTCGTCGCCAACCCAGCTCACCTCAAGCTGGAAGCAACGGTTGCGGAGGTCGCCTGCCACTGCGTAAGCATAAATCATATAATCGTTGGTGAGTTCCGCTACAGGACGTGGCTGGCCGTCACGGAAAAGCACGTATTCGATGCCGTGAAAGCCCAAGAGAGCGTTGCCAAGCTGCTCGCCGGCCACCACGTCACCGTCTTCAGTATCCAAAGCCGCAATCATGCTCGGACTTGCCATGAGGTTGTTGAAAGCGTCTTCGTCGAGTGGCCACGAGTCGATGTGAGGGTCAATGCCGAAATCGGAAGCCGGGCCGAACAGGAACGCCTCGCTCATCTCCCACCATTTACGGGCTTCGAGGAAGGTCTCACAAGCCTGGTCGACATTAGCCTGAGTCATCTCGCCTTTCAATGTGCCTAAATCGTCGACGAGTTGGGCGCTGTAAGCCGCGAGCTTGGTGTAGGTCGGGGCAACAGTGTGGTTAAGAAACTGATTGATGACAGCAGATTTCTTGATAGAGTTTTCCGTAGTAGGCTCGACAGTTGAATCTGATTTGCTTTTCTTGCAGGAATTGAAGCTCACTGCAAGTAACACTGATAATGCTATCAGCATTGAGGTTTTAAAGAGTTTTTTCATATTTGATGATTTAAAATTTAACATTCAATTTTTTGTCATTTCGACTGAAGCGGAGCGGAATGGAGAAATCTCATCCTCAATTGCAGGAGATTTATTCACCAGAGGTGAATGCTTTCGCAAGCTCATCTCCGCTCCCTGCGGTCGGTCAAAATGACGGCTAGCGCGTGAAAAATCCGCTGTACGCCACGCCCAATGAAATCATCGGCTCGGTATTGTATTGTTCCTTGAGGAAACGCTGCGCATATTCCGCCTTAATGACAACCTGTTTTATAGGATAATAATTCAAACCTAAAGTCATTACATGACGCTCCGTCCAATCGTATTTTGTAATCGCCGAAGCGAATGGAATGTAGCTGTCGTAGTAGTCGTAACGCCCAAAGACAAAGAGTCTGCGTTCACCTGTCCGCTTCATGCAATGGAAGATGTCGTAGCCTATCTCTCCGCCTATTGCCACGGCCTCCTCTCCCACCAATGAGTGCGGATAAGGTGAGAATGTCTGGGTGTTTTGGTTTTTGTTGTATGCCGAGATGATGTCGGCATCGTTAAGATGACCGTAGTCGAAATTACCTCTCACGACAAAGCCATGAGCCTTGTAGTCGAACTCGGCAGTGCCTATGAGCACCGTGCCTCTCACATCTTTATATTTCTCCGATTCATTTATTTCGATGTCGTTATTGAAGCTGTTCCCGACATAGCCGCTCACCCCGACATGCAGGTTTTTGATGAAATAGCCGTCGATGCGCACAGCACAGGCAAGGTTGTTGGCCACCTTAAACTCAAATCCGGAAGCCGAGCCGTTTTTCACCCAGTTGGCGTTTGTGAACATATTGGAATTCAAGGCAGGAACCACTGCCGCCTCATAGCGTAGCTTCCATATTTTTCCCCAGACGCTGACACCAGTCTCGTGCCACGTACTCGGAAGTATCGTCAACTCACCTTCCGGGCGATAGCAGGTGAAAAACTGCGTCGGAAGGTGCGCGTTGTTGGTTTGTCCGACAGGCACAATGATATGTCCCATCCTGATATTCAATGCCTTACCAAACGATTTCTGAATCCAGAACTGTTCCAGAGCGACTTCACCTCCGCGTTCTATCTCATGCTCGTATTCGCCAGCCTCCTCAGCTTCAAGCTCGATGGCGAGCTCGTTACCGCCATGCTCAAACTCTATCTCGCTGCCCATAGTCCAGCCGTTACCGAAGTCATAGCCTATATTGACGACCACATGCGGCAAGTCGACCCTGCCCTGACGGTTTCCGTCGACATATCGGTTCGGGTGGGTATACCTATTAAAATGATTGTTGTAGAAATTGCGGGTGTAGACTGCCTCGCCGTAGCCACCTACGGTCAGGCGCGAAATCGTGTCGTTTTCAGAAGCTATCACATCTTCTGTCAAAGAAAAAGAAATTAAAGCTGTGAAAGCCAAAAATGATAATAAAAACCTCTTCATATCCTAAAAAAATACCTTTTAAATCATGATGCGAAATTACTTCACATCACAAAGCGTTAAGGTCATCATTTTTAGGTATTTTAACTACAAACAATCATCATATTTGGTGAGTAAGATTAAAACCTAATGTCTGAAATACCGTGGTTGCGTCAGATCTTCCTGCGGAGGCTCGGGGACGTCCCAATAGGGATTCTCATCGTCCAAATCGTCGTCATCTTCTTCATCTTCAGACGGTTTCTCGCGTTGAGGACCTTCTTTGCGATAGACTATGGCAAGGGCTATTCCCATGATGAATCCCGAGAGATGCCCTTCCCAAGAGATATTATTCTCGATGGCGTATTTCGGATAGATTCCCCAGATAAGACTTCCGTAAAGAAAAATCACCAGAAATGATACGATAACAAGGCTTCTGTTACGCCTCAAGAAGCCGCTGAGCATTAGGAAAAACGCCAGTCCGTAAATCAAGGCGCTGGCTCCAATATGAACGCCGCCTCGAGCGCCACACCATGTCAACAAACCAGTAGAAAAAATCAAAAGAAGACCAATCTTGGTGGCTATAGGCTTGTAAAAATAATAAAGACAACCTCCTAACACTATGATTGGCAAAGTGTTAGCATAAAGATGACTCCAACTTCCGTGTAGGAAATGAAACAGAAAAATGCCAGGTATGCCGTCGGCTTGCAACGGTTTGATGCCAAGAAACGAGAAGTCAAGATTGAAAAGTTCTTCAATGCCTTTCACAATCCAACAAATGGCCATAAACGCCACCGGCACTATGAAACTACGCAGAAGACGGGCTCTTTCTTCCTTGACCTCAACGCTGCTCATCAATTCGTTTTGAATTTGTAATGAATCTCCTTCAGCTCCTCGTTGGCCTTGGCGATTTTTTTCT
>CAMZJA010000010.1 GCA_947307415.1 uncultured Bacteroidales bacterium
TCGACATCTACAACTACCGTGGCGAGAAGCTTCGCGAGAAACTCGAGAGCATCCTTAAAACAGGCAAGATCCACAGCATGCTGTATTCGAATCCTAACAACCCTACATGGGTGTGCTTGACCGACGAAGAGCTCAAGATCATCGGTGAACTCGCTAACAAATACGACGTCATCGTTCTCGAAGACCTCGCCTACTTCGGCATGGACTTCCGTAAAGATTACAGCCATCCGGGCGTTGCTCCTTATCAGCCGACAGTTGGTAAATACGCCGACAACTACATGCTGATGATTTCAAGTTCGAAGGCATTCAGCTTCGCCGGCGAGCGTTGCGCAATTCTCGCTATCAGCGACAAGCTCGCGCTGCGCCACTACCCTGACTTGAAGGCATTCTGCGGACAGGAGATCTTCCTCCGCGGCATCCTCTTCGGAGCTTTGCACCCGCTCACATCAGGCGTCGCACATTCTGCACAGTACGCATTGACAGGCGTTTTGAAAGCTGTTAACGACGGCATTTACAACTACCGCGACGACGTTATCGAGTATGGTAAGAAGGCAAAATTGATGAAGGACGCATTCCTCGCAGCAGGCTTCTACATCACATACGATGAAGACCTCGGAGAGCCTATCGCCGACGGTTTCTATTTCACCTACTGCTATCCAGGCTTCAAGGGCGCTGACCTCGTGGAAGAGATGATGTACTACGGCATCTCAGCCATCTCGTTGGATACCTGCGGCAGCGACAAGCAAGGCATCCGCGCCTGCACCTCGCTCATCAAACGCGATGAGATTCCGGTGTTGGCAGAGAGACTGCAGATGTTTGCTAAGGATCATCCGGTGAAGTAAGACCTTAGACTTTAGACCTTAGACTTTAGACTTTAGACCTTAGACTTTAGTCGTTAGAAATTAGACTAAAGACTAACAACTAAAGACTAAAAAAGGATTTCGTAATTAACGGGATCCTTTTTTTAATTTTTAATGCCAATTTGCAGAAATGCGACCTACCACAGGGTACTGTGAGCATTTCGAAAATGGCATTAAAAATTAATTTTATAAAATCCTTGTTTTTCAAAAAAATCCTTCGTAATTTTGTACGTTTTTTAGAAACGAGGAAAAAAATAGAAAAATCTAACATAATATCAACTAAAAAATTAAAATTATGGCAAGTTTCAAAGGAGCTATTTCTGTTGATACTGAACGTTGTAAAGGTTGCGGCGTGTGCGTCGTGAACTGCCCAATGGGTGTCATCAGTCTGGCAAAAGAAGTTAATGGAAAAGGTTACAACTACGCTTACATGGCGGAACCTGACAAGTGCATTGGCTGCGCAAGCTGCGGCATCGTATGTCCTGATGGAGTTATCTCCGTTTACAAAGCAAAACTGTAATCAAATCATTGTCAAACATTTAAAAATTTATCATAATGGGAGAATTAAAACTGATGAAGGGTAACGAAGCATTGGCAGAAGCCGCCATCCGCTACGGCGCTGATGCTTATTTCGGATATCCTATCACCCCTCAGTCAGAGGTGATCGAGTATCTGTCGGAACAGAACCCTTATGAACGCACCGGTATGGTCGTTCTTCAAGCTGAAAGTGAATTGGCAGCCATCAACATGGTTTACGGAGCTGGCGCATCAGGCAAGCGCGTCATGACCTCATCATCAAGCCCTGGAGTGTGCTTGAAACAGGAAGGTCTGGCATACATCGCTGGTGCTGAGATTCCTTGCGTCTTCGCTGACGTCGTCCGTGGCGGCCCGGGTCTTGGCACAATCCAGCCATCACAGGCCGACTATTTCCAGAACACCAAAGGCGGTGGCAATGGTGACTACCGTAACCTCGTACTCGCTCCGGCATCAGTGCAGGAGATGTGCGATTTCGTGGCACTCGGCTTCGACTTGGCATTCAAATATCGTATGGCAGCATGTATCCTCTCTGACGGCGCTATCGGCCAGATGATGGAGAAGGTCGTCCTTCCAGATCAGAAGCCACGTATGACCGACGAGGAAATCAAGGCTAAATATCCTTGGGCTATCAACGGCCGCAAGAACGGCACACAACACCGCATCATCACCTCTTTGGACCTCGACTCAGCAAAGATGGAAGAGCACAACATCCATCTCCAGAAGAAATACAAAGAGATCGAAGAGAATGAAGTCCGTTACGAGATGATCAACTGCGACGATGCAGAATACGTATTCGTAGCTTACGGTTCAAGCGCACGTATCGCTCAGAAGTCAGTGCAGCTCGGCCGCGAGGCAGGATTGAAAGTCGGTTTGCTCCGTCCTATCACCCTCTGGCCTTACCCAACAAAGGCTATCGACGCTCTCATCAAGAAAGGCGTCAAGGGATTCTTATCAGTAGAGTTAAGCTGTGGTCAGATGATTGAAGACGTCAGATTAGCATGCAACGGTCGTGTTAAGGCTGAGCACTTCGGCCGCGTCGGTGGCATCATCCACACACCAGAGGAAGTTCTCGAAGCTATGAAGAAACAAATTATAGGAGAATAAGAAAATGACAGTAGAAGATATCATCAAACCTGAAAACTTAGTATATCAGAAATCTAAGTTATTGACCAACAAGCCTTTCCACTACTGCCCAGGCTGCGGTCACGGCACTGTCCACCGTATCATCGCTGAGGTTTTGGAAGAACTTGGCGTTGGCGACAAAACCATCGGCGTTTCTCCAGTAGGTTGCGCCGTTATGGCATACGACTACTTCGACGTTGACTTCGCCGAGGCAGCACACGGCCGCGCACCGGCGGTCGCAACAGGTATCAAACGTGTATGGCCTGACAAAGTCGTGTTCTCCTATCAGGGCGACGGTGACTTGGCAGCTATCGGTACTTGCGAGACAATCCACACATGCAACCGTGGCGAGAACATCACCATGATTTTCGTGAACAACGGTATCTATGGTATGACAGGCGGCCAGATGGCTCCTACCACACTTGAAGGCATGAAGACTGCAACAACACCTTACGGTCGTAAGGCTACATTACCTGCAGGCGCTGGCTTCGACGGTATCCCGAACAACGGTTATCCACTCCACATCACCGAATTGATTGCACGTCTTCCTGGCACAAAATACGTGACACGTCAGGCTGTTTATGATCCTGCACACGTACGTAACGCCAAGAAAGCTATCAAGAAGGCTTTTGAAAATCAGATTAACGGAAAGAGCGGCGTCAACTTCGTCGAAATCGTATCGAACTGCAACTCCAACTGGAAGATGGAACCTGTCGCAGCTAACAAATGGTTGGTTGAGAACATGCTTCCTGAGTATCCACTTGGCGATATCAAAGTCGACGGAAAGCTCGTTGAAAAATAATTTAAAAAATTAAAGCAATGACAGAAGAAATTATTATTGCCGGATTCGGCGGACAGGGTGTCTTATCAATGGGTAAGATCCTTGCATATAGCGGCATCATGGAAGGCAAAGAAGTGAGCTGGATGCCATCATACGGTCCTGAGATGCGTGGTGGTACCGCCAACGTGACTGTCATCGTCAGCGATGAACGCGTGTGCTCTCCTATCATCAACGCATTCGACACAGCAGTGATTTTGAACCAGCAGTCACTCGACAAGTTCGAATCGAAAGTAAAACCTGGCGGATATCTTCTCTATGATCCGAACGGTATCACAAAGAAGCCTACCCGTAAGGACATCAACATCTACACCATCGAAGGTGCACAGTTGGCATCAGACATGGGTAACAGCAAAGTGTTCAACATGATTATCCTCGGCGCATTCCTGAAGCTTCGTCCAATCATCGACGACAAGAACGTTGAAGAGGGTCTTCGCCACAGCTTGCCGGAGCGTGCTCACAAGCTGATTCCGTTGAACATGGAAGCAGTTAAGGTTGGTAAGGATAATGTGAAAAAAGCCTAAGAGACCTTAGACCTTAGACATTAGTAGAGCCGTCACAGTGTGGCGGCTCTACGTGTTTTTATCATAGTGGTTATCCCCAATATTCCACAGTGCCAAAGATGGCCAGGGCAAGGAAAAAGAATTGGATGGCATAACCAATGGCAGTCATAAAACGACTACCTGCCAGATTCATGCTGCTTTTTATCCAAAACCAACGGGGAGGCACCGTGTCGCCCCAACCTACAATGCCGACCACAAGACCGAAGACTGCACTCAACGCCCCCAGAACAAGCGATGCAGGAGACGGGTCTTCAAGTAGGTATAGTCCACCGAGTATTATTGCTATTGGATTGATAAATTGGAAGATCCAAAGAAATATTGCCATATTGTCTTTATTTCAATTTGTTATCATTTAAAAGGGTACTGCCACTCACGGCAATACCCTTACTCCCGATTTACCCTCTGGTCGGAGAAGCGCAATTGTTGCATCCGTTTGAACCTGTCTTTTTGCATTTTGCACCTTGTTTTGAGCAGCTTCTCATGCTCGGTTTTAATTCAATGTTTTTCATTGTGAAATAAAATTTAGTTATTGGAGATTACAGGGTCTCCGTTTGCCCTATTATTTATATTCATGTTGCAGAATATCTTCTTTGATTTCAAGTTTATTAATATATTCTTCAATCGTCATACCGTCCAATATATCCTCACCAGAACGTAACCGCATAATGGTGTCGTATCGCACTTTGGCTAAATAGCAATTGTTCTCACCGCCATTCAAATACTCTTCCAAGTCATTAAAATTGTTTCCTGGACAAAAATTGCAGTAATAGCAGTATTCATGAGAATAGCATTCACCATAATCTTTTTCTGTGGTGTGCTTCCATTTCCACAAGAAATCATTTTTCTCAATAATTTGTCTGATATTATTCTGCTTGACATTTCCAAGAATCTTGTGGAATGCACAACATGGTGTAACGTCACCATTAGGATTGACACAAAAAGAATTGCTTGCCGCCCCACAGGGAGAACCATTGAGAAATTTCCTATCGACAGGACTATTGTCATGCACTTTGTCAATGTTAATGTGCTGTATCACATCTTCGTCAAGCAACACTACAGATAATTGTTCTGGAGTAAGTCGCAGGTGTTTTGACACACATTTATCACCATCAATGGAATCTGTTAACATTACATCAAATGCAAGTGACGAGCCATATTTCCGCACATAAGGTTTTACTCCAAAATATGTTTTAAGATTGGTCTGCATGAGAGGACATGCAACATCAATGGGAACACCCAATTCATGAAGTCTGTCCATAACACTAACAGTGCGTTGCCACGAGCCTTTTGTGCGCGTGATCTTGTCATGCACTTCCGGACTGCCACTATAAAGAGAACATTGAACTTTATACGGGTAATAAGAAGCAAGGCGTTCTTCCTTACCAATTAGTCCAAGCCCATTGGTATAAACACTGACAGCAATATCTTTTTTATACAGGTAATCAATAATTTGCCATGTATAAGGATGCATGAATGGGTCGCCACCTGTAATAGTGGCTGATGCGAGACCATTGTCACAAAGGTCGTCTATAATACGGTAATAGTCATCAAGTGAAAGCTCATCAATATCAGAACGTCCATTACGTTCGCCATCATTTCGCGTGGCCCCGGGATTATAACAATGAATACATTGAGCCTGACAGCGATAGGTAAGTTCAAACATTACATCGACCAATGAGACGCAGTCCCTTACGGAATCAGCATAGGCCTGATATGCAGATTGCACTCCATCATTGGATAGCTCGTCAGAATGAGCTCCAATAGTTTGTGGCGAATCCATACCTTTACATTCGTTGCGATAGTTGGCAATCACCTCTTCTGTGATTTCCGTGTCAGAGAGAATCCCCATCGTGCATAACTCATCAAAGAATTTGATTATTGACTTAGGTACAATATTGCATTTCTTGGACACCTCTTCGACCACCACTTTCCCATTACGACCTGCCGCCAGCACACAACCTATCACTTCCGCGCTCTCTTCTTCATAAAAAAAGTTCTCCCGAGAAAGCAGATTAAACATAATAGCCACGTGCTTTTCGGCATTATATTTGCCACAAGTCCACGGTGGACGGAAATAAATTTCACTACTCATAAACTGATATAAACTATGTAAATGTGGTCGGTATCAATATTCTTATCAACAAGTTCCACGCAATCATCGCCGTAGAGTTCTTTCATTGCAATGCGAGCTTTGGAAACATCTTGTATTACCATAAACTTGTAATAATTATCTACATTATCTATGTCGCCTTTGGTCTTTCCATTGCGAAGCCCTTGCAAGTCTTTTTTCAGTGCATTCTTTTGAGCAGCCCCGAAACTTTTTTCTCCCACAGGAATATTACACTTTATTTCTGCAATAATTCTACATTCCTTGTCTTGGACATCAAAGCCGTTAGTATTTGGATGTTGCTCGTCGACCTCTTTCCTCATTCTTCCTGCCTGCTCATTATTGACAATGCCCAATCGGCATATTTCATCAATAAAACCTAATGTAACTCTCAATGTTATCAAGTTATTGATGTTGCTGATGGCTTTCTTCATTTCTACAAGGTCGTTGGTTGTAAGGCGTTTCAAATAATCTTCACCATTTGTCTTTAACGCCTTATTCCAATAACTATTAAACTTCTCTTCGAGGTCAAGTTGTCGGGAATATTCCAAGTTATTATCTTTCATATCTCATATCTCTTTGCAAATTAACACCTTTTTTACAATTACTCCGAAGTCCTTGTTGGTCCTTTTAAGTCCGATTTGTCGGAGCATAAAAAAAGCGTGATACTTTTGTATCCGCTTATCGAGGTGTTTGGCATACCTATAGAGACGAATGTTAAAAGCTCACGCCAGCGTGCAACTTCTAGCATTATCCAATCTCTATATCTAAAAATCGCCAAACTTCCGATAAGATGAATACTGCTAAATGTCTTATTTATTTTATGTTATTTGTTTTTCTACATATAATCAGGTAGTTTTATCGTGGCAAAGATAATAAATAGTTTTGTAATTAACAAATTTTCTTAAAATTTTTCAATTTTCATGGTTTATCGCATCATATAAACGGAATAACACTTCGTTGTATTTATCGTTGTGAATCTTTTCCCAAGCACTGCGAAATTCGTCGCTAGACGTTGTATCATCGAGTTGTGGGGAATCAATTTCCTTTAACAACGAACGACATGTTTTTGATTTCTCAACCAAATCGACAGAAATATCATATGTGTTGCGACCATTTTCAATATCTACAATCACTGGATTATACATGCTGTCGATAATATGCTCGGCACGTTCCATAAGCTGGTTAAACTCTTTGGAATGGCCATTGGTTTGAGGTTTTAAAAACATCCAAGGCATTAAAGCTATTGCTAAAACAACTGCAATAATAGATATACTAGAGATTCGAGATTTGCGAGAAAATGCTTTCTTTATCGCATCAATGCTGGTAAAACGCTTATCTCTGTCTTTTTGAGAACACTTCTTTGCAATATGGCAATAACGACGAGGGAAAATCTCTCTTAAAATCAAGCCGAAAGCATAAATATCTACTCTGCTGTCGAGTTTGACACTTTGCTGAAGTTGCTCTGGAGCGGCATATTTCATGGTGCCAGCAGGCTGTTTCAATATAGCGTAATCGTCAGCATCAGAAAGACCAAAGTCAATGATTTTCACATTGTTACCATTATTGGTAATCAAAATATTACTTGGCTTCAGGTCGCGGTGAATGATTTGCTTGCCATGGATGTATTCAAGCGCGTCGAGAAGCTGCCCCACAACCTTCTTGCGCTTCGATGCCGACGGCTTCGTGGCAAGAAATTGCTCCAACGTCACGCCATCAATGTACTCCATCACGATGCAGGGACCAAGTTCAGGATTCATCTCTTTTGCAAATGCTTTTGCAATGTTATGATGGTCGAGCTGCACCATCAAATCGTATTCCTTTTTCAGCAATTCAAGATAAACAGCCTGATTTTGGTATTCAACAACCAATCCTTTGAGCATAAACCATCTACCCTGCCGTTTTACCTTCATTAACTGGTTAAAACCACGGCTTGAAACGTTTTCATAAACCGATTTTGAATCGTCTTCCGACAAAAACTGTCCGTCGATGATTCCCGATGTGCTGTCGTCGCTCATGATGCTGATTTTCCTGCAAAATTATAACTATTTTTCAATTTTTCAAAAAAAGGATTAAAAAGGACTTTTGATTTTCGATAATATTTCGCATTTTTGCAGTTTAAAACGAGTGATATGCAAAAAACAAGCCCTGAAATATTGGAACTCCGCAAGCGCATCGAGGACGATGTGAAGCGTAAGATGAAGACCCCAGCAGATTTCATCTTCCTAAGCGGTGCAATCTGGGAACGCACGCATGAGACCATGAGTCCGACCACACTGAAACGTCTGTGGGGTTACATCGACGGTGCGGATACAACACGTTATTGCACACTCAACATTCTTTCAAAATTTCTTGGTTTCAACGACTGGGATGATTTTCTTGCAAACATTGACCAAGACAACGGCTCTGACTATGTTAAATCGCAACATATTAAAGTCGAGGATTTATCGATTGGCGACCATGTTTCTGTGTCGTGGAAGCCCAACCGTCGCTGTACTTTCAAATATCTCGGTGATTATAGATTTATCGTTGAAAAATCAGAAAACTCAAAGCTTAAAGTCGGCAATACATTCAGTTGCGGTCTCTTTATTCTTGGAGAGCCGCTTTATCTCAACGACTTGGTGCAAGAAAACAATCCTCCCGTTGCTTTCGTTGTCGGAAACAAGGACGGATTGTGTGAAATTCAATCCTCAAAATCCTCGGGCATCGGCTCGGCCCAGTCCTCATCATAGAACTCCTCGCCTACCAGCTCGCGGTCGGATTTGTCTTGGCCGCCAAGCATCTGGCGCATGATTTTTGAAGGGATTGGCAATATTTTACCTTCATCACCTGTCGAGACTGCGATTCCGATGTCGTCGCCGTCGAGTTCGCGCGTCCAAGTGATGAACTCGGCGATGTCCATGGTGGTGACGTTGTATGTTTCCCAGTCGTCGCCGATGTTTGCCTTGGCTTCGGCTTCGCTTGCCCACACAGGGATGTAGGAGTTTCCGCCGCCATCTTCAAGCATGGCAAAAAGACCAGGTTTGGCTTCGAGGAGCCATAAGATCCCGTTAGTGTTTACGGTTTGTAAAAATTTTTGAAGTTCTTCCATATTATTGTGTTTTAGATTTCATCCAATTCCAACCATCGCATTTCTTTCTCGTCGAGCAAATCATTGATTTCAGTCAAGCGTTTTCCGATGCGGTCAATCTCTTGATAATCAGTCTGATTTTCAAGTTGAGCTGTCAGTTCTTTCTTCTCTTTTTCGAGATTTTCAATGTCGATAGCGAGTTGTTCGTATTCTTTTTGCTCTTTAAACGAGCGTTTTTTACTTCGTTCCGATGCCTTCGGGCGGTTTTCACGGGTATCAACTCTTTCAGCTACCTGAGCCTTATGAATCTCCTTGTTTTTCTCTTCAAGCCAGTCGTGATACTGCGAATAGTTGCCCATAAAGCCTTTCACAGCTCCGTCGCCTTCGAAAACGAAGAGCTGGTCGACGGTCTGGTCGAGAAAATAGCGGTCGTGCGAGACAACCATCAAGCAGCCTTTGTAGCCTTGCAAAAAGTCTTCAAGTTTCTGTAACGTCAAGATATCCAAGTCATTGGTAGGCTCGTCGAGAATCAGGAAGTTTGGGTTTTTGATGAGAATCGTGAGCAGATAAAGTCTGCGTTTCTCGCCGCCGCTCAGCAAAGCCACCGGCTGGCGATGCATCGAATACGGAAACATGAAGTGTGCCAGCAGTTTGTCGGCGGTGTATACCATGTCCTTGCCGTAATAAACCACCTCAGCGATGTCGCGAATGGTGTCGATGACGGTCTTGTTCTCATCGAATTTGATGCCGCCTTGGGTGTAATAGCCGTAAACAACAGTCTCGCCAGTGACGATAGTGCCGCTGTCGGGTGCTTCGTGACCGGTTATCATATTTAAAAAGGTGGATTTTCCGACGCCGTTCTTACCGATGATACCGATGCGCTCGCCTTTTTTGAAAATATAATCGAAGTCTTTGAGTAAAACTTGGTTATCCCATTTCTTGGTGACGCCTTTCATCTCGAGAATCTTGCCGCCGAGACGCTGCATATCGAGACCAAACTGGATCTCGGTGTTGTCACGAATCATTCGGGCTTTCTCTTTTAGGTCGTAGAAAGCATCGATTCTTGCCTTAGCCTTGCCTGTACGCGCCTGTGGAGTGCTGCGTATCCACTCCAACTCATGCTTCAGCAGCTGTCCCGCCTTCTCCGCCGCGATGCGCTTGTTTTCCTCGCGTTCACGACTCTTCCGCACATAATAGTCGAAGTTGCCGTTGTGGGTGTAAATGGTGCCGTGATACATCTCGAGAATCTTGTTGCACACACGGTCGAGGAAATAGCGGTCGTGAGTGACCATAAACAGCGTCACGTTCGACTGTGTGAGGTAGTTCTCAAGCCACTCCACCATCTGCATGTCGAGGTGGTTGGTCGGCTCGTCAAGGAAAAGCATATCTGGGTCATCAAGCAAAACCAAAGCCAATGCCAGTCGTTTCACCTGTCCACCAGACAACGTTCCAATTTTCTGCGATAAGTCGTTGATTTCGAAAGTCGAAAGCAGCTGTTTCAGTCGCAGTTCATACGACCAGGCCTGCATCGCGTCCATCGCCGCTGTAGCTTTATCTAAATCAACTTGATTTACTAGTGCTTCCTCGTATCTCTTAATAACTCGCATCACGTCAGTGTGACCGGTGGCTATGACATCTTCAATAGTGAGATTCGGATCAAATTGCGGCAATTGTTCCAGATAACCGACTCGCACATTCTCGTTGAAAGTCACCTTGCCGCCATCGGCTTCCTCTTTCCCGACAAGGATTCGCATCATGGTGCTCTTGCCGGTGCCGTTGGCGGCAATCAAAGCGGTCTTCTCCCCTTTCTCGATACCGAAAGAGATGTTCTCGAACAGCAGCTTGTCGCTGAACGCCTTTGAAATGTTATCGACTGACAAATAATTCATACCGCAAAATTAAACAATTTTGTTAAAAGTTAAAAGATTAAAGTTAAAAGAGATTTGATGTTCGTTTCTTTTAACTTTTAACTTTACTCCTTTAACTATTTTTGTATTTTTGCAAAAATTTTCGCAATGCGCACTGTCTGGCAGCTTTTCATCACCTTCTTCAACATCGGGGCGTTCACCCTCGGTGGCGGCTATGCCATGCTCGACATGGTGGAGCGTGCCGTCATCGACCGTCGCCACTGGATCGAGAAGAACGAGTTCTGGGACATGATAGCCATCGTTCAGATGCTCCCAGGCGTGTTCGCCGTCAACACCGCACTCTACACCGGCTACAAAATCAAAGGCTTTTGGGGTGCTATAGCGGCTTGCCTCGGCGCCATCATACCATCAATCGTGATAATCCTGCTCATCGCCATCTTTTTCCTCGATTTTAAAGACAATCCAGTCGTCGAGCGCATCTTCCGTGGCGTACGTCCCTGCGTGGTGGCGCTCATCCTCTCGCCTGCCATAAAGATGTTCATCAACGCCAAAGTTAACTGGAAAACCGCCATCTTCCCCATCGCAACGGTATGCCTGATATATTTCTTCAAGGTGTCGCCGGTCTACATCATCCTCATCACCATAATCGGCAGCGTGGGCTTCGCTTTTTATTCACAAAACCGCTTAAATAAGTCTAAATCATGATATACCTTCAACTGTTTTGGGCTTATTTGAAGATTGGAATCTTCGGCTTCGGAGGCGGCTATGCCATGCTCTCGATGATTCAGTTCGAGATTGTGGAGCATTACCAATGGATGTCGCTCGAGGAGTTTACCGACATGGTGGCGCTTTCGCAGATGACGCCAGGTCCCGTCTCCATCAACATCGCGACGTTCACAGGCTACAGCGTCGGCGGCTTCTGGGGCTCGCTCCTCGCCACATTCTCGCTGGTGCTGCCCTCACTGCTGTTGTTTATGGTTATCCTTAGATTTTTATTCAAAAACAAAGATAATTTCATCATAAAAACCACGCTGCAGTCGATGAAACCTGTCATTGCCGGACTTATCTTCGTCGCCGCCCTGCAGATGATGAACGCTCAGAACTTCGTCGACTTCGGACTTCATCAAAACAACATCAGCGTAGCGATCTGCGCCCTCACCTTCGTCGGCGTGTTTTGGGCAAAAATAAACCCGATACTATTGATTTTAGCATCGGGTCTTGTTGGATATTTAATCTATTGATTAAGCGAACATCTTGTCGATCGTGTCGCAATAGCGTTCCATCACGACTTTTCTCTTAACCTTCAATGTAGGCGTCAAAATGCCGTTGGCGATGGTCCATTCGTCGGCTATGAGTTGGTATTTCTTCACCTTCTCAACCTCACCGAGACCTTCGTTCAACTTCTTGACTTCCCTGTCGTAACGTTTCTTAACTTCCTCATTAAGAATCATCTCCTCGTTGGTGGTGAAAGGAATCTCGTGCGACTTGCACCAATCTTTCAAGAATGCGAAATCAGGACGTATCAATGCCGCGGCAAACTTCTGGTTCTCGCCAAGCACCACTATCTGCTCAATAAAGCCAGAAGTGCTGAATTTACCTTCAACCACATCAGGGTTGACATATTTTCCTAACGAAGTCTTGAACAGGTTCTTCATTCTTCCTGTAATCTGAAGCAGTCCATGTTCGTTGAACTTTCCGAGGTCGCCGGTATGGAACCAGCCGTCTTTGTCGATGACTTCAGCTGTGAGTTCAGGTTGTTTGTAATAACCCATCATCACGTTATGTCCACGGCAGATGATCTCGCCATTATCGGCGATCTTCACCTCCACGCCTGGCAGCGGCTGACCTACAGCGCCCACCTCACGGCCGTATTTATCTCTGTTACTCACAGTGATGACCGGCGAAGTTTCAGTCAAGCCATAGCCTTCGAACACAGGCATCTTAATGGCCGAGAAGAATCCGCTGATTTTCTTGGTGATAGAAGCGGCTCCCGACACGATGATGTCGAAGTTCTCGGCACCGAGTTTCTCGCGTATCTTGCTGTAAACCAATTTGTCGGCAATCTTAAGCTTGAGGTTATAGCACCATGAGCGGCCTTCAATTTTATATCTCTCAGTGAGATGCATAGCCCAGTAGAAGATGGTCTTCGACAAGCCTTTCATGTTCTTGCCCGAGCTATAGATCTTCTCGTAGAATTTCTCCAAAACGCGCGGCACGGCGCACATCATCGTAGGATGCACCTCTTTCATATTGTCGGCTATCGTGGCAATGCTTTCGGCATAGTAAATAGACATTCCGAGATAATGATACATGTAGATAAGTGCGCGTTCGTAGGCGTGGCACACCGGCAGGAAGCTGAATGCGCGTTTCGACCATGGCGACGGCGTCTGGCAGAAGTTCTTGAACTGGTTCATCAGGTTATGATGCGAGAGCATTACGCCCTTCGGCACGCCTGTAGTTCCCGAAGTGTAAATGATTGTGGCACAGCTCATTTCATCGACTTCAGCCTTACGTTTCTCGATCTCTTCGGTATGCGGATGCTCCTTTCCGAGCTCGAGGAGGTTGGCAAAGAACGGATATTTTCCTCTGTCGATGAAGGTGTAGAGCTTCTTCAGCGTCGGCGTCTCAGGCCAGATAGCCTCGATTTTGTTCATCACGGCGATGCCTTCCACAATGCAGATGCCCGCCTCGCAGTTGTTGAGGATGATCTTATAATCAGCTTCGCTAATTGTAGGATAGATAGGCACCATGACGGCTCCGATCTGTGTGATTGCCATGTCGAGGATATTCCATTCCGGACGGTTGTTTGAGATCACCGCCACCTTATCCTGAGGCTGCACGCCGAGTTCAATCAACGCGCCGCTGATGATGTTGGTCTGCTCAATATATTCATCGATGCTGTATTCGCGCCATTTTCCGTTGACCTTGCCTGCCAAAGCTACCTTCTGGTCGGGATATTTCTCTTTATAATGAGCTAATAAATCAAATACTCTTCTGACTTCCATATTCATTTTTATTTAAAAAGAGTCTCTATCAAAGAGCCATAACGTTGCATAACCACGTTTCTCTTCACTTTCAACGTAGGTGTGAGAATGCCTGTCGCGACACTCCATTCGTCGGCGACGAGCGCGTATTTCTTGATTTTCTCAACCTCGCCAAGACCTGAATTAAGTTTCTTGACTTCCTTACCGTAACGTTTAAACACCTCTTCGTTCTTAATCATCTCCTCGTTGGTGGTGTAAGGAATCTCATGACGCTTGCACCATTCTTTCAGGAAAGCGAAATCAGGACGGATGAGAGCCGCGGCATATTTCTGGTTCTCGCCAAGCACCACAATCTGCTCGATAAATCCTGACAAGACGAACTTACTCTCGATGAAATCAGGGTTGATGTATTTTCCGAACGATGTTTTGAAGATATTCTTCTTTCTTCCTGTGATCTTAAGAAGTCCGTGCTCGTTAAAGCTTCCAAGGTCGCCGGTGTGGAACCAGCCGTCCTTGTCGATTACTTCAGCTGTCAGCTCAGGCTGTTTGTAGTAACCCATCATCACATTGTGGCCACGGCAGATGATCTCGCCGTCGTCGGTGAGCTTCACCTCCACGCCTGGCAGCGGCTCGCCTACGCATCCGACCTCGCGACCGTATTTGTTACGTGTCGACACAGCGATGACAGGCGATGTCTCTGTAAGACCGTATCCTTCAAAAATAGTGATGCCAATAGCATTGAAGAAACGGCACACTTTCTTAGGAATAGCGGCGGCTCCCGACACTATCACGTCGATATTGTCGATACCCACTTTCTGACGGATCTTGGAATAAACGAGCTTGTCGGCGATCTTCAACTTGAGGTTGTAAAGCCAGTTTCTGTCGAACACCTTATAACGCTCTGAAAGACGGATAGCCCAATAGAAAATCATCTTTGCGATGCCTTTCATGTTTCTTCCCGAGTCGTAAATCTTGTCGTACACTTTTTCAAGCACGCGAGGCACGGCACACATCATCGTAGGATGCAGTTCCAGCAGGTTTTCGCCAATAGTAGCTACACTTTCCGCATAGTAAACCGACATTCCGCGATACTGGTACACATAGCTCAACGCACGTTCGTAAGCATGGCATATCGGCAGGAAGCTGAACGCCTTATTCGACCACGGAGCAACAGAATGCTGCACACCTTTCCACTGGCACATCAGGTTATGATGCGACAGCATGACGCCCTTCGGCACACCTGTCGTTCCTGAAGTGTAAATGATTGTGGCACATTCCATTTCATCGACCTCCGCCTTGCGTTTCTCGATCTCCTCGGTATGCGGATGCTCTCTTCCGAGTTGCAGAAGGGTGTCGAAATAACCGTATTTACCTCTATCGATGAAGGTGTAAATCTCTTTCAGTGTTGGAGTTTCCGGCCATATAGCCTCGATTTTGTTCATCACGGCAACACCTTCGAGGATACAAATCTTAGCCTCACAGTTGTTAAGGATGATCTTATAATCGGCTTCGCTGATGGTAGGATAGATAGGCACCATGACAGCTCCTATCTGGGTGATGGCCATGTCGAGGATGTTCCACTCTGGGCGGTTGTTGCTGATGACTGCTATTTTATCCTGTTTCTGGATACCGAGTTCTATCAACGCTCCGCTGATGATGTTGGTCTGCTCGATATATTCGTCAATGCTGTATTCGCGCCATTTACCATTAACCTTTCCGGCAAACACCACTTTCTGATCAGGAAACTTCTCCTTATAATGTGGTAAGAGGTCAAAAACTCTTTTAATATTTTCCATTTTAGATGCTTTTCAAAAAATACTCGTTTTCAAACTTGCAAATATACAAATATTTTTTTAACTGACAAAAAAAATTAGACTTTAGACATTAGTTTTTAGACATTAGTATTTTCCCCATAAAAAAGTAGAGACGCCACGATGTGACGTCTCCACTAAAGTCTAAGGTATAAGGTCTAAAGACTAAAGTCTAATTACAGCAGATGATGTGCCACTGTAAGACCGGCCATCACGATTGAAACCATCGACATCAACTTGATGAGGATGTTCAATGATGGGCCTGATGTGTCTTTGAATGGGTCACCGACAGTGTCGCCGACAACTGTAGCTTTATGATTGTCAGAGCCTTTGCCGCCGAAGTTACCTTCCTCGACATATTTCTTGGCGTTATCCCAAGCACCGCCTGAGTTAGCCATAAACACTGCCAAAACGAAGCCTGTGGCGAGACCGCCAATCAACAAACCAAGTACGCCAGGGACGCCGAGAATCAAACCTGTTGCAATCGGAACAACGATAGCGAGGATTGAAGGAACGAGCATCTCGTGCTGTGCACCCTTTGTTGAGATACCGACGCAACGCTCGTAGTCAGGTTCTGCCTTGCCTTCGAGGATACCTGCTATTGTGCTGAACTGACGACGCACTTCCTCAACCATCTTCTGTGCAGCGCGACCCACAGCGTTCATTGTCATTCCGCAGAACACGAAGGCCATCATTGCGCCGATGAACACACCGACCAACACGATCGGGTTCATCAGGTTGACGTTGTATGCGTTCATGAAGTCGACCAAGGTAGCCTTTGCCGCTTCCACACCGTTTGGAAGATTCTCACCTACACGGATGAGAGCGATCTTGATTTCCTCAACATATGATGCGAGGAGTGCGAGAGCTGTCAAAGCTGCCGAGCCGATAGCGAAGCCCTTACCTGTTGCAGCTGTGGTGTTGCCGAGAGCGTCGAGAGCGTCGGTACGTTTACGAACCTCTGGGTCGAGGCCGCTCATCTCAGCGTTACCGCCGGCGTTGTCGGCGATAGGACCGTAAGCGTCGGTTGCAAGGGTGATACCGAGTGTCGAGAGCATTCCGACAGCGGCGATACCGATGCCGTAAAGACCCATTGAGAGGTTAGCCGCGTTGAATTCAATATGGAATCCGTTGGCGCAGAGATATGCCAAAACGATAGCCACACCTACAGTGACGACCGGGATTGCCGTTGAAAGCATACCGAGGCCGAGACCAGAGATGATGACTGTAGCAGGACCTGTCTTTGAGCTTTCAGCGACCTTCTGTGTCGGCTTGTAGCTCTGTGAAGTATAGTATTCTGTTGATTTACCAATGATAACACCGGCAAGAAGACCAACCACCACCGAGAATGAGATGCCGACCCAGTTTTCGATCTTGAGAGCCCAAAGGATAGCGAATGTAGCCACCGCGATAAGCACTGCCGCTGTGTTGGTGCCACGGCTCAAAGCGCCGAGAAGTTCTTTCATTCCTGCGCCTTCTTTTGTGCGAACCATGAAGATACCGATCAATGAGAGGAGGACGCCAGCCGCTGCGATGAGCATCGGGGCGAACACGGCCTTAAGCTGCATCTCATAGCAACCAGCGCCAAATGCTGCGGCGCCGAGAGCTGCTGTAGCGAGGATTGAACCGGCGTATGACTCATAGAGGTCAGCACCCATACCGGCGACGTCACCGACATTGTCACCAACGTTATCGGCGATAGTTGCAGGGTTACGCGGGTCGTCTTCAGGAATATTGTATTCTGTCTTACCCACAAGGTCAGCGCCGACGTCAGCGGCTTTGGTGTAGATACCGCCACCGACACGGGCAAACAAAGCCTGTGTTGAAGCACCCATACCGAATGTCAGCATCGTGGTTGTGATGATGACGAGGTGGTTTGCCTCAGGGATAAAATGATCAAGAACGATGAACCACAGAGAGACGTCGAGCAATGCCAAGCCCACCACGACGAGACCCATGACGGCACCAGAACGGAAAGCGACCTGCAAGCCGCTGTTCAACGAGTTACGGGCAGCGTTGGCTGTACGCGCTGAAGCATAAGTAGCGGTCTTCATTCCGAAGAAACCGGCCAAGCCCGAGAAGAAACCGCCGGTGAGGAACGCGAACCACACCCACTCATTCTGAAGTCCGAAAACAGACATCACACCGAAAATCGCTGCCAAGACAACGAAAACGATGATGACGACTTTGTACTGCTGTTTGAGATAAGCCATAGCACCTCTTCTGACGTGCGAGGCAATCTTCTTCATCAAATCTGTTCCCTCGTCAGCCTTCATCATGCTTTTATAGAAATAAAAAGCGAACGACAAAGCCAGTACTGACGCTGCGAGAACCAAATAAATAATCCAATTCATACGCAAAAAAATTTAGTAGTTTTCAATTTGCAAAGTTCCGAATAATATTTTTTTTATCAAAGAAAAAAATTTAATTTTATTAAAAAATATTTTTAGCGTTGCCTGTCAAATATTTTTTCGTATTTTTGTAGAATGAATAAAATTGTGCTTGAGGTAATCGGATTGACGTTTTCGCAGTCGCAAAACGGTGCATACGCCCTTCTTTTGAGCGAAAAAGGCTCAAAGATAAAGCTTCCTATCATCATCGGAAGCGCTGAGGCTCAATCAATTGCGCTCGCCGCCGAGAACCACCGAGGCCGTCGCCCCCTCACCCACGACCTGTTCAAAAACTTCGCCGACACATACCTTATTAATATTAGAGAAGTGATAATCGACCGTTTCAAAGACGGCGTTTTCTACTCTCAGCTGATATGTGAGAAAGACGGCGAGACGACTGTTATCGACGCGCGGGCATCTGATGCGGTGGCTCTGGCGCTACGTTTCAAGTGCCCGATCTACACCAACCCGCTGGTGATAGCCGACGCCGGCATCTTCATCGACGACACCGATATCGTGGAAGCTAATGATGAGAAGAAAGAAGGCGAAGTGACGCTCGAGCAGCTTCAGGAGCAGCTCAACGAAGCCGTGGAAAACGAAGATTTCGAGCGAGCCGCGATTTTAAGGGATTCAATCAATGCTTTCCCGTCTAATAAATTTTGAATCATTAAATCTTAAATAAAAAATATGAAAGGTATCAAGTTTCGTTTAATCGTGATGAACTTCCTGCAGTTTGCAGTGTGGGGAGCTTATCTGACATGCATGGGAACCTATCTCGCCAGCCATGGATTGGCTTCCAACATCGGTATTTTCTACTCAATTCAGGGCATAGTATCCATTTTTATGCCGGCTTTGGTGGGTATCATCGCCGACAGATGGATTCCGGCTCAGAAATGTCTCGGCTTATGCCATCTCATCTCCGGAGCGGCAATGATCGCAGCGGCTTATTACGGCCTCAGCGCAGGCGACAACGTGCAGTTCGGACCGCTGTTTACTATGTATTCAATAGCGGTGGCATTCTATATGCCTACGCTCGCCATCTCCAATGCAGTGGCTTACAACGCGTTAGACAAGGCGGGACTTGACACCGTGAAAGCCTTCCCTCCTATCCGTGTTTTCGGCACAATCGGTTTCATCTGCACTATGTGGATTGTCGACCTCCTCGGATTTCAGCCGACAGCGGCACAGTTCGCGGTAAGCGGCGGCATCGGAATAGTGTTAGGCTTATATTCATTCACATTGCCGGCATGTCCGCTCAACAAAGCCGACAACGCCTCGTTCGTCGACAAGCTCGGTCTGCGCGCTTTCGCTTTGTTCAAAGACAAAAGAATGGCATTTTTCTTCATTTTCTCTATGCTTTTAGGCGTTTCGCTGCAGATTACCAACGGCTTTGCCAACCCTTACATCACTAGTTTCGGAGCCATAGAGAGATATGCAGGCACCTTTGGCGTGAACCATGCCAACATGCTCATTTCGCTTTCGCAGATCTCTGAGACACTGTGCATACTGCTGATTCCGTTCTTCTTACGCCGTTTCGGCATCAAGAAGGTGATGCTCATCGCCATGTTCGCGTGGGTGCTTCGTTTCGGATTCTTCGGATTGGGCAACCCAGGCGGCGGCGTGTGGCTCTTCGTGCTCTCATGCATCGTCTACGGCGTGGCTTTCGACTTCTTCAACATCAGCGGGTCGCTGTTTGTCGACAAGGAGACCGACCAAGGCATTCGCTCATCGGCACAAGGTCTGTTCTTCCTGATGACCAACGGCATCGGCGCCACCATAGGAACCTTGAGCGCGCAAGCTATTGTAAATCACTTCGTTTACACTCCACAAGCAGCAGGCGCCACACCAGAGATGGTGGCAACAGGATGGCAAGGCGCATGGTTTGTGTTTGCGGCATACGCTCTCGTCGTAGCGGTAGTGTTCGCTATCGTTTTCAAGTATAAACACGACCCATCGAAAATGTAAATATGAAGCAATATCTCGATTTACTTCAACGGATTCTTGACGAAGGCGTTCAGAAAGGCGACCGCACCGGCACCGGAACCATCAGCATTTTCGGGCATCAGATGAGGTTTAACCTCTCTGAGGGCTTTCCTCTCGTGACCACGAAAAAGGTTCACCTGAAGTCGATTATCTACGAGCTACTGTGGCTCATCGCCGGCGACACCAACATCAAGTATCTGCACGACCATAAAGTCACGATTTGGGATGAGTGGGCTAACGCCGACGGCGACCTCGGTCCTGTCTATGGTGCACAGTGGCGCAACTGGAACAACGAGGGTATCGACCAGATTCAGCAGGTTGTCGACAGCATCAAAAACAACCCGAACAGCCGCCGTCACATCGTGACGGCGTGGAACCCTAGTGTGCTGCCCGACGAACACGAGAAAGACTTCGCAAAGAACGTCGCCGCCGGAAAGGCGGCGCTGCCTCCGTGTCACGCCTTCTTCCAGTTTTACGTGGCCGACGGCAAGCTGTCATGCCAGCTATACCAACGCTCAGCGGATGTGTTTCTCGGAGTGCCGTTCAACATAGCGTCGTATTCACTGCTCACCATGATGATGGCACAGGTGTGCGGCCTCGAGCCTGGCGACTTCGTGCACACCTTCGGCGACGTGCACATCTACAACAACCACATCGAACAAGTGAAGCTGCAGCTCTCACGCGAACCGCGCCCGCTTCCTACGATGAAGTTGAATCCTGATGTCAAGAGTCTGTTTGACTTCAAATACGAAGATTTCACTTTAGAAAATTATAACCCCTACGACGCGATAAAAGCACCGGTATCTGTGTAATGAAAACAAGAATCTCGATAATAGTCGCGATGGCAAAGAACCGCGCCATCGGAAAAGACGGCGACTTGATTTGGCATCTGTCGAACGACCTGAAACACTTCAAAGAAGTGACATCAGGGCACACAGTGATAATGGGTTACAACACATACGCCTCGCTGCCTGGCAGAAAAGCATTGCCAAAACGCCGTAACATCATCATTTCCAGTCGTTTAACCGAGGTACCGGAAGGCTTCGAACTGGCAAAATCGATCTTGGATGCCATGAAAATGGTTTACAACGAGGAGGAGGTCTTCATAATCGGCGGCGGCATGATTTACGAGCAGTTCCTGCCGATGACCGACAATCTTTATCTTACAGTCATCGACAAGGATTTTGAAGCCGACACCTTCTTTCCCATCATCAACTTCAACGACTGGGATCTAGTCGACCTCAAAGTCATCGACGACGACCCGCAGATTGATTGCAGTTACAAATTCGAAACTTGGGAACGCAAGAAATAAAAAAAGCGGGATTTTAATCCCGCTTTTTTTATTTAATTATCGAAATCTTTCGCGTCACCGCATCGCCATCAGCGACCACCTTGACGAGATAGATTCCCGAATCAAAACCATCAGTATTTATTGGAATCTCCGACGAATCAACCTGCTTTTCATAGACTTTTTGTCCGATAGAGCTGTAAATCACCACCCTGGTGGCGTTTTCAGCCTTGATCGTCAGCAAATCCTTAGCAGGATTAGGATAAATCTCGACATTTTGAGTCAGATTCTCATCAACAACTAAATGCTCAGGATCGTAGAAGACCTTCACGAAATACTCGTTGCCATACAACGCCTTTGCCGGGATTGAATAGCAATCGATGTCCTGATAATAAGCCATCACCTTGTAATAATACCATTTGCCGGATTCCATAGGCTTATTGTCTTTGTATTCGTACTTGTTATGTGCAATAATCTTCGCAAGGCTATAATCTCCGTCTTCAGTTTTTCTGTAGACGAAAAATCCACTGAGGTTTTCTTCATTCTCAGGAGCTTCCCATGTGATGACAGGTTTTCCGTTGTCTTGCCTGTAATACCAGATGTTTCTTGCCGGGTTGCAAGCGTCGCCCACGCTGACGCAGACCATAGCCGACAGCTCCGACTCACCGTTTTCGCAAAGACGGCTCACGTTGTAACAATGTCCGAGTTCGTCGGTGTCTTGGTCGACAAACGACTGATTATCTTCAGAAAACATCTTATAGATAACATCGTCGCGATAGATGCAGAAAGCGTATGCGCCATCGAGAACGCCGTTCCATTCGAGTACGACATCGGTTCCTTGTTCGGTGCCGGTCAGATTTGACGGTGAGTCGCATGTTCCTGTGTTTCCACAGCCGTTGTTTGTCGTGAAAAACACGCCTGCAGCGAGCTCGGCCGACGAGCCAGAGAACGAGAAAACGCTCACGTTTTGTGAATTGTAGATGTTGAACGACAGGTTGTCGATGGTGTCGTTTGACGGCACCCAGCAGAACGCCAGACGTCCCACTGGCAGATCGGCATGAACAGCCTGCGGAGCCGACGATGTCAAGGTAAACTGCTCAACCTCGGTGTTTGCCATATTGTAAACCGCTATGTGATTACCTTTCCAACCGTTATAATTTGTCGTTGTCATCGCGACTTTCCAGTCGCACGCCGGTCCGAAGGCGACATTTCTCAGCAAATCCTGTTTGCCGTTGCGTCCGTTGCTGACAGCGAACACCTTATATTCATAGCTGTCATAATATGGCACCACGTCGGTGAAAGTCATCTGCTGTCCGGCGACAATGCCTTCTGTTATCTCATGGCACACCTTGCTGTTACGCATAATCACGATTTTCTCGATGTCGGTCAGTGCGCTGCCGTCGAGATATGTCGTCGGGTTGGTCCAGCTCACCGTCGCCTCAAACGACACGTCGGAAAGCGGTGTCACGGTGAGGTTTGTCGGGGCGCTTGGCGTGGCGTCGTAGACCACCTGCGGCACGAAGTTAAACATAGCGTCGGCAGGATTTGTGTACGGCGCGTCGTCGATGAGATACCATCCGTCGGAGCTGCCGCCCCAGCCAAGGTTGAAATGGAACATGTCGGCATCATCATAGCCGTCGCAGATGAAAGCGTGACATCCGTCGTCACAGCCACCGTAATACATCGGCCATCCCATGTCGAACTGCTCGCGCACCATGCTCTTCCACGTCTCTGTCTCGAAGTCATCGCGACGATATTGCACACAAGCGTCGCTGAAGCTGAAATAGGTGTGTATGGCACCAGGGATAGGACCTGAAGCGCCACCGCTGCCATCGGGACCGTAGCCCATGTCGATAGTGACACCGCAGTGGAAGCTGATGGTCGCCACTGCCTCGATCTCCTCAATCGGCGATGAGCTGTTGAGCTTGTTAGCCATATGATCCCAGTCGTAATAGGTGTTCTCAAAGTCAGCGCAGATCTGTCCATAGTCGGGATGATAGTAGCAATGGCTGCCGTTGCCGTGCACCGGATATTTCCAGAACGTCACGAGCTGCGCCATCGACGTCGCGAGACAGCCCACATAGGTGTGGCCTCCCGAGCCGTTAGGGTCGGCCGGACAGAAATAATTATACGGATAGCTCTGATCCCAGGTGGTCTCAACAAGGTATTCTCTGGCTTTGCCGCCGTTTCTTGAGACGAGACGACCAGTTTTTTCGAGCATGCTCCAGTCCGCGGCGACGTTAGGAGCCGCGGCATTCGTCACCTTATTAATACTCCTGCTAATCGTGATGCTTTCAAGATAATCCTGAAGCGCCGGAGGCACGTTATCGACATCAAACTTGCCGTTTTCCGAATAGCCTATGACAGGACGATAGTAGTCATCGGCAGAGATGATGACAAAACCGGCATTCCCCACATTGAACACATAGAAACAAGCTTCATTTCTGCCGGTGTAGGCAGTGTGTGCTAAAGCGATGTCGTTACCCCTGTTCCGCATCTCGAACTGAGCGTTCACAAACTTCTGTCCGAGCGACTGGGCTTTATTAACATCCACCGGATTAGCTATCAAAGCATTGAATGCAAATAAAGCGATGATTATCAATAAGATTCTTTTCATGGTTAATATTTTAAATCAAAAGAGCGCTTAGCATCTCTTATCGTTGCTTCGCGCTCTTTAAACTTTAAACTCTAAACGTTAAACTATTTAACAACCGAAACTTTTCTTGTGATCTCGTTGCCGTCAGCGATGATGCGGATCATGTAGATACCGGCATCGAAGTTGCTTGTGTTGATTGTCATCTCATCAGCGTTTAGAGCCTTTTCGAACACTTTCTGACCGATTGAGTTGTAAACCACCACATTGCTGATGTTTTCAGCTTTCACTGTAAGGATGTCTTTAGCAGGGTTTGGATACACCTCAACATTCTGAGTCATATTTTCATCCACATACAGATGATCTGGATCGAAATAAATCTTCACAAAATATTCATTGCCATACAGTGCCTTTGCAGGTGATGCGTAGCAGTCAATATCCTGATAGTAAGATACAACTCTATAGTAATACCAGTTGCCTGCTTCAAGAACCTTGTTCTCTTTATATTCGGTCTTGTTTGCGGCAACAATCTTAGCGAGGCTATACTCTCCGCCTTCGATTTTTCTATAGACGAAATATCCGCTAATGCCGTCAGACACAGAAGGATGATCCCATGTAATGATAGGCTTGCCATTTGACTGGAAGTCATACCAAAGGTTCTTGGCCGGTTTGCAGCCTTCGCCAGCTGTTGCGCATGCCTCGTTCGACAGCTCTGACTCGCCGCCCTCACCGAGCACACAGATCTGATAGCAGTGACCGCCGATTGCCGGAGCCTCGTCAACAAACTCATTACTATGTGTGAGTTCGCAGAGCAAACCATCACGGTAGATGTTGATACCGTAATTTGATTTTGCTGAGCCTGTCCATGTCAGACGGACATTGTCGCCATTGTTTGAAGCGAATAACTCACCCATTGTTGCAGCAGGTGCGTCGTTGCCACAGCCGTTGTTACCTTCCCACAAAACACCCTCAGGAATTGCGTTTGATGGACCGCTGTATTCATAAACAATATTACCTGCTGAATTCTTGATCTTGAATGTAAGATCCACATTGTCAGAGCCCTGTTTCCATGCAAATGAAACCTTACCGAGGGTAATGTTCAAATTGAATGTTGTCGGGTTGCTGCTTGTCATAGTGACAGCGTCGATTTCACGGCCTGCTCCGTCGTATGCCACGAGGTAACCGCTCTTCCATCCTGTCATGTTGGTTGTTGTAGCGACAACCTTCCATTCGCAAGTAGGGCCAAATGATTCTGATGCCGCGCCAGCTGCGCCGTTAACACCGTTTTTCACAGCGAAAACTTTGTATTCAAATGTGCTGTAGCAAGGAACGTCATTGTCGACAAAGCTCATGCTTTGACCTGGAGTAGGATTGTCGAAAGTAGCTATGACCTTACCCTCTCTCTTGACCACAATCTGATCAATAGATGAAACAGTCTGGTTGTTCATGGTCTTGGTTGGGTTTGTCCAAGTGATTGTAGCCTCCTGTGCAAGGTCACCAGCCTTTGTAGCTGTTACGTTTGTAGGAGCCTGAACTGTGTTCTGATAAACAGCTGTTGGAACATAATTGAAGATAGCTGCAGCATTTGAAGCATAGTCAATAGCGTCAACTGCATACCAGTTATCGTCTGAACCGCTCCATCCGAAGTTGAAGCTGATGAAGTCATCTTCATTATAACCGTCAGCGACAAAAGCGTGACCGCCTTCAGAGCTCTGTCCTGAATAGTAAACCGGACGTCCGAGGTCGAATTCAGCTTTCAGCATTGCGACCCAGTTAGCGAGAGAATAAGAAGCTCTGTTCTTTTTCTGGCAATAGTCATAATCGAAATATGAAGCCATCGCTGGAGGAACAAGGTCTGAATAAGAACCGCTACCGTCTGGAGCGAAGCTCATATCAACAGCGACACCGCAGTGATACATAAGAGTTGCAACAGCTTCAATCTGAGCCTGTGATGCACCGCTCAATGATCTTGGCATGAGCTCCCAATGATATGTTGTAGCGCCGAAGTTTGCCGACTGCTGGCCATAGCCAGGGCAGTAGTATGAGTGGCTGCCTTCACCTTGTGCAGGATGATTCCAGTATTTCATCACCTGGCTCATAGCTGTAGCGACACAACCTGCATAGCAACGTCCGCCAGGACCGCCTGATGCTGCCGGAGCATAGAGGTTGTATGGGCTGTTCTGATTCCACTTGGTCTGAACGAGCGGACCAACTCTGCCACTTCTCTTTTCGCTCAACTTACCGCAGTTACGGAGTGATTTCCACTGACCTGCGATCTCTGGTGTTGCACTGATATTCTTCTCAATAGCATAGCTGATACTGTTTTTGTAAGTATCAAGCATATACATAGCGCCATTGTATGGGTTGCTTGCATCGAATGGGCCGTTCTCCGAATAAGCAAGAACCGGACGCACATTGTCAGATGCGGCTACCATAACAAAACCTTCGTTTCCAATATTGAAAACATAAACACATGGCTCACCATTGTCTGATGTCACTGTGTAGTACAATTCGAGATCAGCTCTCATTGTCTTCTCAAAGTTAGCCTGGACAAACATCTGTCCTAACGACTTAGCTGTGTTAACATCCACAGGATTGGCATAAAGAGCGCCAATTCCGAGAATGACAGCTACCATTAACGATAATAATTTTTTCATTTTGATTAAAGTTAGTTAATAATTAATTTGTTTTACTTTATTTCTTTATTCAATTACTGAAACTTTCTGTGTTGTTATGCCGCTGGCAGCCTGGATTCTAACCATATAGATGCCGTTTCCGAAGTCTTTCATGTTGACGACACACTCGTTGGCATTGATCTCTTCCTCGAACACCTTCTGTCCGACAAGGTTAAACACCTCCACTGTCTTTATTGCATTAGCCTCAATCTTCAAATTACCTGATGTAGGATTTGGATACAGGCGAGCGTTGATTGAGTTTTCAGCCACAGCCATCACCGCGACAACCACATAATCAACATTATTAGGTGTCAAAGCCGGATTCGACTCGCATGCTGAGTTGTAAGCTGTCACCTTATAATAATAGGTGCCGTTCGCGACAGCGTCGAAATATTCGTTCTGATCGCCATCGATTGCCGCCACTTCGGTATATTCATCACCGTCATCGCTTCTGTAAACCTTGAATTTTGAAGGAGTATAAGCGCAGTTCCATGAGAGATGCGCTCCGCTGGCGCCACCCTGATATGTAAACTCACCCGCGAAGTTGGTAGGTGCGGTGCAGTTCGGGCAGTCGTTGTTGCCTGTATAAATATTTCCATTAAGCTGTGATGACGAGCCACTGAATGAGTATGCGCTCTGGCCTGCTGAGTCTTTCAAATTAATTGTCAATGAAGAAACAGCTGATGACGGAGCAACCCATTTCAATGTGAAGTTACCTTCAGGGAAGACCACCTTCTCGCTCAAAGGTGTTGACGATGTCATCGTGATCTCTTTAAACACAGTGCCATTATTGTCGACAACCTGAATCTTGCCGTCGTTCCAACCCTGGAAGCTTGTTGTCTGGCACACGAATTTCCATGTGCAGCTAGGTCCGACCACCACCAACTGTGAGAATGCCTCTCCAGGGATGTCGTTATTGAATCCGTTGATTGTGTATTCGTAAGCTCCGTAATTTGCAACCTCATCAGTGAATGTCATGACATCACCCGGCTGTGGGTTGTTGAAAGTCTGAATTATTGTGCCGTTACGTTTCACAACGAGCTTCTGGATCGATGTGAGCGCTGCTCCCGACTCTGACTCTGTAGGCACTATCAAGCTGATATTCACTGTCTTTGTAACAGCGTCAGCAACTGTAGCTGTCATTGTCTCAACAGCCGGAACCATCGCGTCGTAGACATAATCAGGAACGATTTCGAACACAGCTCTCTGATAGCTGTTGAAGCTGCCGTTGCCAGTGTTCAAAGCGTCGATTGCGTAATAAGTGTTGTTGTATGAGCCACTCCATCCCCAGTTGAAATGGAATCTGCGCTGGTCGTTGTAGCCGTCGCAGTTGAATGCGTGACCTCCGTCGGTGTCAGAACCGGCATAAACAAAAGGAATACCACGGTCCAACTGTGCGATAAGCATGTCTTCCCAAGCAGTCTTTGTATAAGAATCACGGCTTTCTACATGAGCGCAGGCACCATATCTGAAATGTTCGATCAAAGCCGGACCGACATCCTCGGTGTGGGCGCCACTGCCGTCTGGAGCATAGTCCATATCAACAGCGATACCGCAATGATACATCAGCAATGCTACAGCCAAACCACCGGCATTAGCTGAAGACACTGAGTTTGGCATAATCGACCATTCGTAAGTCGTTGCGCCGAAATTGGCCGACAATGTTCCACCATATGAACTCGAGCTGTATGAATGCTCACCCACGCCAGTCTCAGGCCAGTTCCAGTATTTCATCACCTGGCTCATAGCTGTCGCCACACAACCTGCATAGCAGTGGTTGTTAGTCCAATAGCTTTGGCAAGCTGGAGCATAATAGTTATATGGCCAATCCTGATTCCATGTGGTAGCCAAAAGAGGCTGCACAGCCTTTTCCATTCTGGTTTTCATTGTGACACCTTCCTTGCGGAGCAGATCCCATTGCTCAACAACATCAGTTTCCGCAACCAACTCATTGTCAATAGCATACTGAATCTGACGTCCATAATGGCCAAGGAGATAACGCATGCCTTCTGGAATATTGTTGATATCGAAAGCGCCATCTTCGCCATAGCCCAAAACAGGATATGCGCGGTCGTCAGCGGCCATCACAACGAAGCCGTTGTCATAGTTAAAGACGTAAAGATATGCCACACCTTCTTCACTGCTCAAGGTGTAAACATGTTCAACATTGTTTTTCAAATACTTAGCTCCAAGTTCCTTTGCTGTGTTGACATCAACAGGAGCCGCAAACATCTGTCCCGCGAAAACCACGAGGGCAGCCACAATTACCAATAATTTCTTCATTTTTTCCTATTTTTTATTTTCTTTTTTTCTTTTAGAATAATGTCAAAAACCGTAAACTATTGTTAATGAGTTAGTTAAAATGGTTAAAAACATTATTTCACTTTTATTCAACTTAATTAATTTTAAGCTTGTAAAAATACAAAAAATTTTCATACGACGCTAACTTTTTTTCGTATTTTTGCATTTCAAAAATGAATTTCCCAGAATATGGAGCATAAATACTACGATTTTTACATGCGTTTCCCCAGTGAGGATGACGCTAGGAAGGCGAAAGATTTTTATTACACCAAGCATCGTCCGCGCATCGGCGGCGAGTTTAAAATCAACGATAACGGCGTGTGTTCGCTGTCTCTGCAGGACGAGTGCGAGCTCATCACCGAGCTGTATCCTTTCGGACTGAAACGTTACATCGTAGCCGACAACTTCCATGGCGTGCGTCGCGAGCACGGCAAAGACATCTTCGACTTCTTCACCGACAGCGACCAGTATTTCTGCTGGGACTTAAACGACCAGGTCTTCGAGAAGCTCAACAATTTCTTAAAAAATGAGATCCACGGCGACGGCTTCGTCCCCGAAGAAGGCAAGCACGCCCCATTTGTCCAACGCACCCTCGACAGCATGGGCATCGACGACCTTTACAACATGCTCAACGTCGACGCCCCTGGACTTGATATTTAGTTTAGAGTTAGAAGTTTTTTTAAAAAAAAATCAAAGTTTTTTATTGACAGGTAAAAAAATATTTGTAATTTTGACGTGTTTTTAATCATCTCTTTTGATGAAAAATTAGTCAAATTATAACTGCTATGTTCTTCAGTACCAACATAAGATTCTTGCGAAAACGCCGTTCAAAGACTCAGGACGACGTCGCGGCGGCGCTCAACATGAAACGTTCGACGCTCAGCGGATACGAAAACGAGGTGTCGGAGCCAAACATCGAGGCACTCATCGCACTCTCGAAATATTTCAACGTCGCCATCGACACATTGATAAAGGTCGACCTCACAAAAATCGGGGAATACCAGCTCAGCCAGCTTGAGCGAGGCTACGACGTGCACCTCAAAGGCAGCAATATCAGGGTGTTGGCGACGACAGTCAACAGCAACAACGTCGAGAACATCGAGCTGGTGTCGGAACGCGCAAAGGCCGGATACACAACAGGTTACGCCGATCCGGAATACATCAAAATCCTTCCGACATTCAGCCTGCCATTCCTGTCACGAGAGAGAAAATACCGCACGTTCCAAATAAGCGGCGACTCAATGCTCCCGATTCCCGACAAGTCGTACGTCACCGGCGAATACGTCCTCGACTGGCACGACATACGCGACAAACAGGCTTATATCATCCTCACCATCGACGACGGAATCGTCTTCAAAATCGTTGAGAATCATATCGCCGACGGCTATCTGAGACTTCACTCGCTTAACCCTGTCTACGAGCCTTTCGAGATCCCGCTCACCGAGATAAAAGAGGTGTGGAAATTCGTGCATTACATCAGCTCTGAGATGCCCGAAAATCAAAATCTGCCAAGAGAGCAGGAACTCATCGACACCATCAACGACCTGAAAAAACAGGTTCAGGCAATACAACTGAAGCTAAACATTTAAATTCGCGAAATCATGAAGAAAATATTTTTGGCAATAGCGTTTGGATTACTCTCAACGACAGCGTTTTCGCAAGGATCGGCGCAAAACAACCAATTTCTGAGCTTCCTCGACTGGTCAGTGCACAGATATGTGGTCAACGACAACGAAAACTGGCAAGGCTACTACGATTGCGATGCCGTTATCGAACATAATTTCGACGAGGCAAAGACCATTAACTCAATAAAAATCAAATTCTTAGCCAACCCTTCTGTAGGAATCACGCTGCCAGCCACGATAAAGGTCTACGCCTTCCCTATCGACGCGCCCGAGCTGCCCGATACCTTCGTGCAAACGTTTAAAATCGACGAAAAAACAAACAAGTCAGGCAATCAGTTTTTCACCGAAGAGATGAAGCTAAATGGCTTGAAAACCAAATACTTACGTGTTGTGATAGAAAACAAAGGTTCGCTGATATACACCAGCGAACCCGTTATTGAATAACTATTTGCCCCAATACTTGAACGTCTCCAGCTCTTTCAGCAATTCATCAACCGCCGCCTCAAGCTGCTCATCAATGCCTTGAGCTAGCTTCTCAGGAGTGTTTTTAACCTTGATATCAGGTTCTAACTGGCTGTTTTCCAGATAGTTACCTTCTTCAGTGCGATAACCTACGACCGGCAAACCGAAATACAAAGTGTTGTCCTGTAAAGTCTCCCAAGTGACACTGCTCATGGTGCCTGGAACCGGCATTCCGACGAGTTTTCCTATGTTTTTATGTTTGTAAACCCACGGGGTTCCATGCGCGTTGCTGTAGTTCGCCTCCCCGATAATCATAATCGAAGGCTTGTCATAACGGCGCGACGGCATGATGCACGACACGCTGTCGCGGACAACCTGTTCGAGGTATTTCTCGCCCGAGAACAGAATCTCGATATCCTCATGCAGACGGCCGCCGCCATTGAAACGGGTGTCGATGACGATGCCGTCGCAGAGGTTGTATTTTCCTAAAATGTCGGCATAAACATCGCGGTAGCTGGCATCGCCCATGCTCTTGATGTGGACATAGCCAAGACGACCATTCGACAGACTGTCAACAATATGCGCATTGCGTTTTATCCAACGTTTGTAAAGCAAATCGTTCTGCGCGCTCTTCGAAATCGGCTTCACCACCTCTTCCCAACGTTGCTTCGACTTCGGACTGTAAATTGACACGAGCACGCTCTTTCCTGATTTCTTGTTCAGCAACGGGAAATAATCCATATCTTTTGTAATCGCAACGCCGTCAATCTTTTCGATGATGTCGCCCGCTTTTACCTTCGAGTTTTTCTTGTCGAACGGACCATATTCCAGCACCTCTTCGATACGCAGACCGTCTTTCTCGTAATTCCAGTCGAAGAGAAGTCCAAGCTGTGCCGTAGCGTCACCGTTTGAGCCACCGCCACGATAACCTGAACCGGAATGAGAGACGTTGAGCTCACCAAGCACCTCGCTTAGCAATTCCGCAAAGTCGTAATTGTTGTTGATATATGCCAGGAAAGGATAAAAATCTTTCTTAACCTGTTCAAAATCAGCGCCGTTATGGTCACGGCGGAACAGACGTTTGTTTTCCTGCAGGAACACGTGGTTATACATATACTCACGTTCAGCAGCACGGTCAAGCAGCATAGTCGCGTCATATTTTATAGGTGTGGCCTTGCCGCCTTTGGTATCTATTTTTTGGAGATTTCCTCCCGACAGCACATAAATATTGTCACCTTTTTTGTTCAGCACGAGACGTGCACCACCACCGTCGAGTTTCTTCAAAATCTTTGTCGATTTCTCACGGACATCAAGCTCCCAAAGGTCATAACCCTTCTCGAAAGAGCTCAAGAAATACAACTTATCGCCGTCTTTTGACAGCACCGCACCCGATAGCTTCGACGACATCGGAGTCAGTCGCACCACCCGCTCATCAAGTCTATCTAATTCAATATCAATCGGTTTTACTTCTTCTTTCTTGTCTCTTTTATCCTTCTTCTCTCCTTTATCTTTTATCTCTTTATCTTTTTTATCCTTATTATTCGCTTCGTTTTCTTTCTTCTGAATCTCGTATTCCTCTTTCGAAAGCTTGAATTTATCGTACGCATCCTGATTCATGAAGCAGATAAAGGCGTCGTTTTGGCTGCCCCATGAGGCGTGCGAGCGCATGCCGTAACGGTTTGAGCTGAAAATGACAGCGTTGCCATCCAAAGCCCAGCTCGGACTGCCAGCGATATATCCGTCGTTGGTGATGTTGTGAATTTTCATGTCACCGTCAGCCGACACAATGCCAACGTCGGAATAAGGCGAACGCATGTTGGTGACAAGCGTCAGAACAAACCATTTGCCATCTGGAGACCATTGATAATCAAACGGATAGGCATCAGAGTCATAATGCTGCGTTCCATCGGTTATTTGGCGCACCTTTTTCGAATCTAAGTTTATTACTTTCAAGAATTTACGATCTTCAATGAAGGCTATTTCCTTGCCGTCGGGCGAGAACGAAGGCGATGTGCGCTCAATGCCATCGTCGTCGAACAGACGCTCTTCTTCAATCAAGGTAGCATAAGCGAAGTTGAGGTCTTCCTTGCGCGACATTTTGGCGAGATAGAGGTTGTAGTAGCCGTCGCGTTCAGAGGTATAAACTAGCATCTTGCCGTCTGGCGAGAACGACGGATCAGCCTCAGCCTCAGGAGTATGCGTGATTTGTTTGGTTGTCTGGTACTCGTCGGATGTGACAAACACCTCGCCTCTCACCACAAAAGCGATAAGGTTGCCTTCAGGAATAATCGTAAGGTCTGACGCGTTACCGAACTTACCACGCTCCGCCACGTTTTCCTGATCGTTAACTATCTGAATATCAATCTTTTTTGGCTCCTGCCCTATCTTCTGAGTATAAATCTCACCTTGATAGCCGTAGCATAAGGTTCCGTCGTTGGCAACACTTAAAAATCTCACAGGATATGGCTTAAAATCAGTAATTTTCTGAGGTTCCGACATCTCGGGCCACGACATCATGTACACATTCTGGCTGTTACGTCCTGCAGGCTCGCTGAGGTAAACGAACGACTTACGGTCGGGCATGAACACAGGCTCACGGTCTTCTCCGACGTTGGTAGTCAATATCTTATGCGTTTTGTCCTTTGCGTTGTAATAAACGATGTCGCGTGCCACTGACGACACCTGATGTTTGCGCCAAATGTTCTCGCCGCCTTTGCGGTCGTAGTAAAGGAACGACTCGCCGTCAGTGTCGAACGACACGGAGCAAACCGTGGCGGCAGTGACCTGCTGCGGACGGCCACCCTCGACCGGCACCTTATATAATTCAGTGAGCCAACCCGAGGCGAACTGCGCGTCTTTGGCGTCTTTCTGAATCATCGCGCTGTAGTAAACCTCAGTGTCGTCGGGCGAAAACGCCAGCGGCGTCTCGTTGGCAGAGTTGGTTGTCATGCGTTTTGCCACGCCGCCATTAGCCGAAACGACATAAACGTCGAAGTTACCGTTGCGGTCGGTGGCGAAGGCTATCTTCTCACCATCGTGCGACCAAATCGGATAATAATCATACGATGTGGATGTGGTCAATTGCCGAGCCGTACCGCCTTGAGCGTCAACAACATAGATATCGCCTTTGTAAGCAAAAGCTATCTTGTCGCCTTTAGGCGAAATCTGGTTATAGCGCATCCATAGTGGCTGCTGGGCAAACGAAATAATTGTCAGAAATGACGCAAAAACCGTCAGGAAAAGTTTTTTCATAGGAAATAATTTTTTACGGCACAAAAATAATAAAAAAGTTGTAATTTTACGCCTTTAAAATTTTAAAAAAAATGAAATTGAATTTGAAGCGTCCGATAGCGTTTTTCGATTTGGAAACGACGGGATTAAACATCACTCACGACCGCATTGTTGAAGTTAGCGTATTGAGAATCAATGTGAATGGAGAAGAAGAGCAACGCACATGGCGCATCAACCCAGGCATCCCTATTCCGCCGGAGACGACGGCTATCCATGGCATCAGCGATGCCGATGTGGCGAATGAGAAGACGTTTAAGCAGGCCGCGCCGGAGATTTCGCGTTTCTTTGGCAACTGCGACCTCGCAGGATATAACATCTTGAAGTTCGACCTCCCGATGCTCGTCGAGGAGTTCATCCGCGCAGGCGTCAACTTCGACCTCAAAGACCGCCAGCTCATCGACGTGATGAACATCTTCATGAAGATGGAGCCGCGAACCTTACGTGGAGCCTACCGTTTCTTCATGAACAAAGACTTCGACAACGCGCACTCGGCCAACGCCGACACCTTCGCCACCTACGAGGTGCTGATGGCTATGCTCGACCGTTACAAAGACACTGAATACACTGATTATAAAGGAGTTACATCAAAACCAGTGGTCAACGACATGAGCGAGTTGGCACATTTCTCGTCGCATCACCAGAACGCCGACCTCATGGGACAAATCGTTTACGACGAGCAAGGCAAGGCTGTTTTCAAATTCGGCAAACATAAAGACGAGCGCGTGGAAGACGTGTTCCGCAAAGAGCCGCAATACTACGACTGGATTATGAGAAGCGACTTCCCTGAATATACGAAGCGAGTGGTCACAAAATTGAGATATCCCGACAGAAACATATCTTTTTAACATGATTTCAAACGTTCAAAACATAAACATCGCCGAATACGACTACCCGCTGCCGGATGAGAGGATAGCGAAATATCCTTTGGCAGAACGGGATGCATCGAAATTGTTGATTTTGAGAAATAATGAAATTTTTCAAAACCAATTTAAAAACATCGGCGATTATTTACCTCCGAAATCCGTTTTGATTTTCAACGAGACGAAGGTCGTGCGCGCGCGTCTGCAGTTCGTGAAGGATTCGGGCGCCGCGATCGAGGTGTTCTGTCTGGAACCTATTACCGGCAACGGCGACTATCAGCTGGCGTTTTCGGCCAGCTCGCCTGTGGAGTGGCATTGTTTGGTCGGCAACTCCCGCCGCTGGAAAGACGGGGCGTTATCCATGCCATTGAAAATCAAGGAAGACGACGTGACGTTAAAGGCCGAGCGCATCGAGAAAACCGACGCGTACTCGCTGATTCGTTTCTCGTGGGAGCCTGAAAACATCAGTTTTGCCGACGTGCTCGAAGCGGCGGGAGAGATTCCGCTGCCACCGTATCTGCATCGCGAGGCGGAGCCGAGCGATAGGGAGCGTTATCAGACTGTCTTCGCAAAATACGAGGGCTCAGTGGCGGCGCCCACGGCATCGCTGCACCTCACTAAGCCGCTGATAGCCAAACTGAAAGAGCAAGGCCACACAATAGAAGAAGTGACGCTGCACGTGGGCGCCGGCACGTTCCGCCCTGTGGCAACCGACACCATCGGTGAACACGAGATGCACTCTGAATCCATTATTGTGAAGAAGCAATGCATCGAGCATCTTCATGACAACATCGACAGAACCATAATCCCTGTCGGAACCACCAGCATGCGCACCATCGAGTCGGTTTACTGGATCGGAGTGATGTTGCTCGAACAAGGTTTCGAAGAACGCAATCTGCATGTAAATCAATGGTTTCCATATCAAGACAGAGAGAAACTTCCTTCAGCGAAAGAAAGTCTTGAAGCTATCTTAAAATATCTTGAGATGCATCATCTCGACGCTCTGCATGCCACCACTGCCTTGATGATAGCACCCTCCTGCCCTATCATGATTACGAAGGCGCTCATCACCAACTTCCACCAACCGAAGAGCACACTTTTACTATTAGTTTCAGCGTTAATCGGCAACAAATGGAAGGAAGCGTACAAGTTTGCGCTAGAAAATAATTTTAGATTTTTAAGCTACGGCGATAGTTGTTTGTTTGTGCCGTAATCATTTGATTCGATTATAAAGATAATCGGCATAATTTCTCAGCACCACCTTCTTCTCTTCCGGAACATCAATTTTTTCAAGGTGTTTCAAAGAGTTTTCGTAATAATCGGTCATCACACCGTTGACAATCTCGCGCACGTTGTATTTTGCGAAGATGTCCAAAACAGCCTGCTGTTTCTTTTCATCACGTCCCTTCGGCATTGAGAAATAGCCTTCCAGACGTTTTTTGTCGTCTGCGGAAGCGAGTTCCAACGCCTTCAAATACAAATATGTCTTCTTATTATCAGCGATGTCGCCACCCGGCATCTTGCCAAAAACCTTAACGTCGCCATAACAATCAAACAAATCGTCTTGCAACTGGAACGCTATACCGAGGTCGATGCCAAAGTCGTAAACAGCTTTCATATTCTTATCGTCAGCACCTGCCACGATAGCGCCAATCTTCAGCACCGAACCGAGCAAAACCGCCGTCTTCAGACGAATCATCTCGATATATTCGTCCAATGTGACATCGTCGCGTGTCTCGAAATTCAAGTCATGCTGCTGTCCCTCGCACACCTCAAGCGCCACCTTGCAAAGCTCGGCGAGTATCGCCTGCGAATAAGCTTTATCGGTCTTCAAAGCATACTGAAACGCCTTGATGAGCATGGTGTCGCCCGAAAGCAACGCTATATTGGAGTTCCATTTATGATAAACCGTCTCCAAACCTCTGCGCAACGGCGCCTCATCCATGATGTCGTCGTGAATGAGAGTGAAATTATGGAAAATCTCAGCCGCCACAGCCGGAGTGAGACATTCGTTGATGTCGCCGCCAAACATCTCGCAAGAAAGCAGACACAAGGTCGGACGCATCCTCTTGCCTTTTTGGCGCATGGTATAATCAATCGGAGCGTAAAGCTCGCTTGGAACACCCATAAAATCTTGAGACTCAATAAATTGAGTTATCAAATTCTGAATTTTCTCAACAGATGTCATATCTTTCTTCTATAAAATGTCAAAACCAAGGCTGGTAACACTAAAATATTGGTTATCAAGGCTATAAGCAAGGTAAACGGCACCAGCAGTCCCACAATCTTCGTTCCGCCGAACGATGAGAAAGCAAAGATGAGGAAGCCGCATATCAGGATGCTTGCCGAATAGATCATGCTCGGTCCGGTCTCCAAAATCGCCGCCATCACCGATTTCTTGATGTCGTTGTTGTTGTATCGCATCTGCAGTCTGTAGCGCGCAAGGTAATGGATGGTGTTGTCGACGCTGATGCCAAGCGCTATGCTGAACACCAATATCGTCGACATCTTCAGCGGGATGCCGAAAAATCCCATCAATCCGGCGGTAAACAGTAGCGGTATCAGGTTCGGAATCAACGAAACGACAACCATCTTGAACTTACGGAACGTTATAGTCATCAGCAGAGCTATGACAATAAATGCCAGAAGCAGCGAATGCGCGAGGTTGCGAATGAGGTAGTTAGTGCCTTGAAGCGTCACCATGGCGCTGCCGGTCATCACCACATCGTATTTCTCCTTAGGGAAAATCTCCTCAATTATCGGGCGCAACGAACGGCTGATGCTGTCGATTTTCGGTGTCGTAACATTCGCCATCTGAGCTGAAATTCTGGTGCATCGCATATCTTTGTCGACATATTGCGTGATGATGTCAGGCATATTGCCGTCTTTCGTCTTCGGAATATATTTCAACAGAAAATTGAACTCGTTGTTACTCGGAATCTTATACTGCTCGCGTTTGCCGTTGTAGAACCCCTGTCGGGCGAATTTCACCAACTCGGCGACAGAAAGAGGCTGGCTGAACTCAGGATATAGCGCCAGAGAGTCTTGCAGCTGCTGCATCTTACGCACAAAAGCGGCATTCATAATACCTTTCGGCTTGCGGGTGTCGATGGAAATCTCAAAAGGCATCACGCCACCCACAGTCTCCTCGAAATACATGATGTCTTTATACAGCTTGTCGCTTCGCGCGATGTCATCGACAACGCGTCCGGAAGTCGACATCTTGGTGGCGCCGAGCACACAGAGAAGGAGCAGCACGCCGAGCACAGCGTAAACGTATCTCTTCCGACTTAAAACGAAAGTCGAAATCTTCTCCATGATATAGTTTATCTTCTTGCTATTCATGTAGTTAACGCTCTTACCCTCAGGCTTTTTCTGATAGCTGAAGAAGGTCGGAAGCAGCACCATCGTCAGGATATAAGTCAGCATGATACTGATACTCGCGAGTATCCCGAAAGGCACGAGCAACACGTTTCTGGTGATGATGAACGAGGCGAAACTGACCGCCGTGGTGGTGTTTGTGAGCATGTTAGCCGGTCCGATGCGCACTATCACCGAACGAAGCGCCTCCATCTTGTCGTGACACTCGAAATATTCACGATGATATTTGTTCAGCATGAAGATGGAATTTTCCACACCTATTATAATTAATAGAGGCGGAAGCACTCCCGTCAGAATGGTGACGTCGAAATCAAGAAGCACCATGATTCCGAACATGTAAATCACTGATATTAAAACGATTGACACCACCGAGACAAGCGGACGCCACGAACGGAAGAACAGGAATAAAATCAGTCCTGCGACAAAGATCGCGAGGAAGGTGAATCCGACAATCTCCTTCACCATCTTCTGTGTCGTGACTTCACGGATGTACGGCATTCCCGAGATTCTCATCTCTATGCCGTATGCTTTACCATATTGATTTACAAGGCTTTTGATCTCTTCGATCATTGCCGGACGCAGCTCACTGCTGACATACGCCTTGTTAATCGAGAGGAGCATCATGGTGGAATGCTTCTCGTTGTTAAAAAGCAGTCCGTCGTACATGGCGAGACTCATTATCTCGTCTTTTATCGCATCGAGTTCAGCCTGCGTTTCAGGACGTTGTTTCACTACCTGAACGAGCTCGAATTTCTTCAGGCTGTCGTTCTTTTTTAAGTTGTAAATCCTTGAAACTGAAAGACATTCATCGACGCCTTCAACATTTCTGACTTTCTCGTTCAAATCGTAAAAATCCTGATAATGCTTCAGGGTGAAGAGGCTGTCATCGGTCATACCGATAAAAATGCTGCATCCGTCCTGACCATATTTTTCAAGAAACTCCCTGTAGACAACCATGGTGGAGTCGGTTTCGGGGAGAGTGTTGGCGATGCTGTGCCCCATCTTCAAGTCAAATGCCTTAATCCCTAGAAAGACAAGAACTACCGAGACTATAACAAGGTTTAAAACTCGATATTTTAATATATAACCGGCAATCTTATTCCACATAAAAATTCCAAATAATTTGCAAAAATATTGAAAAGTTCGGAAATTTCAAAATCTTAAAGATTTTTATTTCATTTTTTCGCCTCTATAGCAAACGACAGAAAGCAAAATGTAGAACAGGAAAATAAACGGCAATGCCACCAATTTCAGGATGATGAGCGCCACGATGGCGAAGATCACCACAAAATAGCGGAGGATATTCTCTTTAAATCTCAGATTTTTAATTTTAAATGAAAAAAACGGCACTTCGCTAATCATCAGCCAGCTGAAGATGACGACGGTAGCAAGCAGAAAATACGGATTCGTAACCAACGACATGTGTGAAAACGGCAGCGACGCTATGAAAAGTCCGACCGCTGGCACCGGAAGTCCGATGAATGAGCTCGTCTGACGAGTGTCGATGTTGAATTTCGCGAGACGCACAGCGGCGAAGGCCGCCAAAATGAACGCCAGCATCGGGAAGAGGTTGACATCGGCTACCATCCAGCTGATGCCTGATCGGCCAAGCAGCCATGCGATTATGAACGACGGCGCCACGCCAAACGAGACGACATCCGACAACGAGTCGAGCTCCCCTCCTATCGGCGATTTCGCATTCAAAGTCCTTGCAGCGAAACCGTCAAGAAAATCGAAAACGGCAGCGATAAAAATCATAGCGGAAGCCCACAAGACGTGGCCGCTGCACATAAAAAATATTGACACGCAGCCGCTTAACAGGTTGCAGCAAGTGATGGTGTTTGGGATATGTTTTTTAATCGACATGACTCAAATTTTTGCAAAGTTAAACATTTTTTATTTCTGACGATAAGAATTCGGCGTGCATCCGGTGTGCAACTTGAAATATTTATAGAAAAACGAGTTGTTCGGAAAGTTGAGCTGATCTGCTATCTCTTTGATACTCAAATCGGTATGACGAAGAAGATGTTGTGCCTCGAGAATCACATATTTGTCGATGATTTCCGGCGCTGAGAACCCGCTCACCTTTTTCACTATGCTCGAGAGATACTTCGGCGTGATACAGAGCTTGTCGGCATAAAAGCCCGTCGAGCGTTCCTTGCTGTGATGTTTCTCAACGAGTTCGATAAAACTCTCAAACACACGTTTATGCCTTGTCGACGGTGCCTTCTCGTCGTTTTCGTCGACAGCGTCGAGACGTTTTTTCAGCATGCCTCCGATGAGGTAAAACACCGACGTCAGCAGGTAGCTGATGCTGTCGTTACGATACTCCGAATCAGTATTTATAACATTATCAATGAGTTGAAAATACTGTGACGCTATATCGACCTCCTCTGGCTCCATCTCCATGATAGGGCTTTGCAGCAAATTGATAGCATCGACGAAAATCTTGCCGAGATCGGAGCTGAGTGTCGTCATGTATTTCGGCGACGCCGCGAAAATCGTCAGCTCGACAAGCCTGTCGTTTTGGTCGAAAGGCTCCAACTGTATAATGTTATTAGGTATGTTTACCACCAGCATGCCGTCGTGAATCTCATATTCCGTCAGGTTGATGTTGCATTTGAAACGACCTTTACGGCAATAGGCGGCCACAAAGCCATCGATACGACTTGGGAACTTAAGTAATTCCAAATCAACATCATTGGTCTGCCTCGCCATGATAAAATCATCGCCGATACTCACAATCTCATCCTTCAGGAACAGCTCCTTCACCTTCGAGAGCGAAAAATTGTTATATACCTTGGTATCCATAAAGATGAATTTTTCGACAAAAGTATATAAAATTATTTGATTTTTGTTATTTTTTTTACAAAAATTCGACCTTTAGATACTTTTTAGTAACATTTTGACCTTTACAGATTAAAAAAAGTGTTGTTATTTTGCATCGTGAATTTATAGAAAAGGAAAAATAATATTAAACCAATGAAAACATCAATAATTAAAAAGACTTTAGCGCTTTTGGCCGTAATTCTGACTATGGCCCTCCCTGCAAATGCGCAGCGGATTCTGACGCTTCAGGATTGCCGCGACATGGCTCTTGAGAACAACAACAATCTCAAGGTCTCACAGGAGAAGGTCAACATCGCCAACTACGACAAGAAGATCGCGTTTTCGAACTATCTGCCTAAGGTCTCTGCACAAGGTGTCTACATGCACAATCAGAAGGATATCCAGCTGCTCAGCGACGACAAGCTTAACACCATGAGCACCGTCGGAAGCACCATTCAAGGCGGCATCAACAGCTACATCGACCCTATCATCATCAACCTGATGCAGAACCCGGTGATGTATCAAATCATCATGAGCAACCCTGAGCTGCAACATCTTATCCAAAACATCCACCACATCGGCGCCTTGCAGGCTCTCGATGCCATCGGGCAGGAAATCGCTGATCAGTTTGTGCTCGACACCCGTAACGTTTACGCGGGCATGATCACGGTGCAGGAGCCTATCTACGTCGGCGGCAAGATCCGCGCCTACAACAAGATGGCGCGCTACGCACAAGACCTCGCGCAGATGCAGCTCACCACCGAGCAACAGGAGATTATCGTCACGACCGACAAAGCCTACTGGCAGATTGTCTCGTTGGCAAACAAAGAGAAACTCACCCAGAACTACGTGGAGCTGCTGCGCACCATGACCGACAACGTCGACAAACTCGTTGCCGAAGGCATGGCGACAAATGCCGACAAGCTTTCCGTCAAGGTGAAACTCAACGACGCCGAACTCACATTGATAAAAGTGCAGAATGGCCTCGCCCTCTCGAAGATGCTTCTCTGCCAGAGCTGCGGACTGCCTCTCGACACCGACATCACACTGGCCGACGAGGAGCTTGAAGACGTGGTGATTCCTGCATATAACCCGGAATACACCGAAGACGACATCGTACAAAACAGACCTGAGCTCCAGAGTCTGGAGATAGCCACGAAGATATACGACAAGAAAGTGAACATCGCGCGTTCGGAGTTCCTTCCTACCGTAGCGCTCTTCGGCAACTACATCGTGACAAACCCTTCAGCATTCAACGGATTCGAGAACGAGTTCCACGGATTTTACAACTTCGGCGTGGTCGCGAAAGTGCCTCTCTTCCACTTCGGCGAAGGCTATAACAAAGTCCGCAAAGCCAAATCAGAAGCTTTGATAACACAACTCAAACTCGAAGATACCAAAGAGCTCGTGATGCTTCAGGTAAGTCAGTATGAGAAACAGATCAAAGAAGCCGAGTCGCGACTCCAGATGACCACCGACAAGATGTCGGACGCCGAGGAGAACCTGCGCATGGCGACAGTCGGATTCAACGAGGGCATGATACCTTCATCGACACTCGAGGCCGCGCAAACCGCATGGATGCAGGCACATTCGGAATATATCGACGCCAAAATCGACGTCATCATGGCAAATACATATTTAAAGAAAGCAATAGGAAAACTTGAATAATTATGGCAACAGAAAAAACTCAACGAATCAACACTTTCATCGCATTGGCAGTGTTAGGAATAGTAATAGCAACCGTATGTGTCATCGGCTCAATCACTTACGGAAGGACAAGCGAGATCATGCAGGGTCAGATGGAAGTCACGGAATACCGTGTCTCCAGTAAAGTCCCAGGCAGAATTTTGGAATTCAGAGTCAAAGAAGGCCAGAAGGTGAAAGCCGGCGACACCCTCGCCATCATCGAGGCTCCTGAAGTCATGGCAAAGAAAGCCCAAGCCGAGGCCGTAAAGAGTGCCGCACAGGCTCTCAACGACAAAGCAGAAGGCGGAGCGCGCGAAGAACAGATTCAGGGTGCCTACGAACTCTGGCAGAAGTCAATCGTCAACCGCGACATCTGGGAAAAATCATTCAAACGCGTGTCGAACCTTTATAAAGAAGGTGTAGTGAGCGAACAGAAATACGACGAGACGAAGGCACAGTACGACGCTGCCGTCGCGACAGAGAAAGCCGCTAAATCGCAGTACGACATGGCTGTGAAAGGCGCTCAGAAAGAAGACAAAGAGATGGCGGCGGCCAAGGTCGCGCAAGCCAAAGGCGCCGTCGCTGAAGTCGACTCCTACATCCACGAGACTATACTCCTCGCCTACGCTGACGGCGAGGTCACCGACATCTTCCCGCACATCGGCGAACTCGTCGGGACAGGCGCTCCTATCATGAACATCGCAATGATGGACGACATGTGGGCGACCTTCAACGTGCGCGAAGACCATCTCCGCAAGCTTCCTATCGGAAGCCGTTTCACCGCTGAGATCCCGGCCATAGGCGCAAGCGTCATCATGGAAGTCAACTACATGAAAGACAGAGGCGACTACGCCGCATGGAAAGCCACAAAACAAACCGGACAATACGACCTCAAGACATTCGAGGTGCGCGCCGTGCCAATGGCTGAAGTTGAAGGTCTCAGACCAGGTATGACTGTCATTTACAGAGTTGGTGAGAATAAAAAATGAACGGATTCAAACAAGTAATAGCTATCGCGAAACGTGAGCAGAAAAGGATGCTCGCGCGAGGAATCTATACGTTCTGTATGGTCATCGCGCCTATCGTGACATTCCTTTTCTTCACCACGCTGATGGGCGAAGGTCTGCCGTCGGAGCTGCCAGCAGGCGTCGTCGACGAGGACAACACCGCTACGACACGCGAGGTGATACGCAACCTCGACGCATTCCAGCAAACCAACATCATCGAGCATTATCCCGATGTGGCGACGGCTCGCGAAGCTATGCAGAAAGGAAAGATTTATTCTTTCTATTACATACCGAAAGGCACGACACAGCTCGCCATCTCGGGCAAGCAGCCGACAGTGTCGTTCTACACCGCCGCGTCGTACCTCATCCCAGGCTCGCTGGAGTACCGCGACATGAAAATGATGTCGGAATACGCTTCAGGAGCCGTCGGACGGGCAACGCTCTACGCGAAAGGTTACACCGAAGACCAGGCGATGGCGATACTACAGCCCATCAAGATGGAGATGCACGCCATCAACAACCCGAGTCTTAACTACTCTGTATATCTCAGCAACACCATCCTCCCTGGGATCATCATGCTGCTCATCATGCAGGTTACGATTTACTCGATTTATGTGGAGCTAAAGGAAGAAACGGCAAAAGAATGGCTCGCCATGGCCGACAACGACATCGTGAAAGCCTTGCTGGGCAAGCTGATACCTCAGATTTACACCTGGCTTCTGATGGGAATATTTTGTCTGTTCCTGCTTTACGGAGTGTGGAAATTCCCATTGAACAGTGGAATATGGCCGATGATTCTCAACATGTTATTGTTAATCAACGCCTCACTGGCGTTCGGCGTGTTCTTCTGCGGCGCATTGCCGTCACTGCGTTGGGCTCTGAGTCTCGCCACCCTCTGGGGCGTGCTCTCTTTCCCAATCTCAGGCTTTTCGTTCCCGCAGATGGCATTCCCGGCGACGTTGAGAGGACTGTCGTGGCTCTTCCCGCTGCGTCATTACTTCCTCATCTATGTCGACCAGGCGCTCAACGGACTGCCATTGTACTATTCATGGCTCAATATAGCCATACAAATAGCATTTATTGCTCTTCCGATAATGGTGCTTGGCAGGTTGAAGAGATTCTTACTTGAGTTCCATTATACTCATTAAACTATTGATTATGAAATGGTTAAGAAATATTATTGAAGTCTGGGCTTATGAAATGAGATGCGCGTTGCTCGACGAAGGCGTGGTCGTCTTCTTCATCATTGTGCCGTTATTATACCCGCTTCTTTACGCATATCTTTATAATCACGAGAGTGTTCGCGAGGTGCCGACAGTGGTCGTCGATAACAGCCATTCGCAGATGAGCCGTGAGTTCGTGCGCCGTGTGGATGCCTCCGCCGACGTGCAGATAATCTCGCATTGCCAAGATCTCGAAGAAGCAAAGGAGATGATTCATCATCGCGACGCCTACTGCCTGATTTATATCCCGAAAGAATTCGAGAAAGACATTGCCGAGATGCGTCAGACTACAGTACAGCTTTACTCCGACATGAGCGGACTGCTTTACTACAAAGCCGTTTTGAGCAGCTGCACCGAGGTTTCGCTCGACATGAACAAAGAGATAAAAGCCTCAAGGATACCTGGCGCTACAGAGCAGCAAATCTCAGCATTCCAATATCCTATCGAGTACAAATATGTCCCGATGTTCAACACACAAAGCGGATTCGCCACCTTCCTCATCCCCGCTGTCTTGATGATGATAATCCAGCAGACAATGGTCTTGGGCGTCGGCATGATGGCTGGCGAGGAACGCGAAAAGGTGCGCAAGAAAATAGCTGAGCCGCATATTATCGGTAAAAATCCGAGCGAGGTGCTTGTAGGAAAATCGACCGTCATCTTCACCATCTATGTGATGGTGGCTGTGTATCTCGTGTGCATAGTGCCGTCGCTGTTCGACCTTATTCACATCTGGAAATGGCAGACATTGCTGGCATTTATGGTGCCTTACATAGCGGCATGTGTGTTCTTCAGCATATCAATTTCATCAATAGCGCACGACAGGGAGTCGTTCATCATTATGTTTGTGTTCCTCTCCATCCCGTTGCTGTTTGCCAGCGGAATCTCGTGGCCGGCGAGCAACATACCTATCTTCTGGAAAGGATTCTCGTGGCTCTTCCCTTCCACTTTCGGAGTGAATGGCTACGTGAGAATCACCGAGATGGGCGCCAGCCTAGTCGACGTGCAACACGAAATCAACATGCTGTGGATCCAGACGATAGTCTACGGTGGCATTTCATATCTTGTCTACAAGAGAACCTATGGAAAACAACTCTGGGCGTAATTTTTTTTGAAAAAAATATTTTTTTGAAGAAAAAACGATTATCTTTGCATCGAATTCTTTAACATCAAAATAGGAATAGTATGGAAGAAAATGAAAAGATGAACAATCGTGAGGAATTGTTTTCGAGACCGGTACGTGCAGGAAAACGCACCTACTTTTTCGATGTGAAAGCAACAAGAGGTGACGAGAAATACATCACCATCACCGAGAGCAAGCGCCGCTTCAGCAATGAGCAGAACCGCTTCTTCTATGAGAAACACAAGATTTTCCTTTACAAGGAAGACTTTGAGAAATTCGCCAACGCCCTTAAGGAAACCCTGAATTTCATCGAAACAGGCGAATATCCTGAAGGCTACTTCGACGAACCTAAAGTCTACGAAGGTCACGATGACGCCGAAATGAAAGACGATGTCGATGACTGGTTCAATGACGTCAAATAAAAAAGATAGTTATCTTAGTTAAACGATTAAGAGTTAAAGGTTAAAAGAGGGATTTTCGATTATACGGAGATTCCTCTTTTAACTTTTCTCTTTTAACTTTTAACCAAAAACAAATTTTACAAAAAAATCCTGCTATAATCATAAAATTTTTCCGTATCTTTGTACGTTTAAATTAAATATAATTTTTTGACAATGGGAAAGATTATCGCGATAGCAAATCAGAAGGGCGGTGTAGGCAAAACGACCACCGCGATAAACCTGGCGGCAAGTCTGGCGGTGTTGGAACACAAGACGTTACTCATCGATGCCGATCCGCAGGCAAACTCCACCTCGGGTGTGGGCTTTGACCCGAAAGAAATCGACGCAAGCATCTACGAATGCATCATCGACAAGCTCGACCCACGCACCATCATCAAGGAGACGGAGACGCCTAACCTCTACCTTCTGCCGGCACACATCGACCTCGTGGGAGCGGAAATTGAAATCATCAACATACCGCAACGCGAACAGATGATGCGCAACTGCCTCGCGCCTATCAGAGACGAATACGACTTCATCATCATCGACTGCTCGCCGTCGCTGGGTCTCATAACCGTGAACTCTCTCACCGCCGCCGACTCAGTCATCATCCCGGTGCAATGTCAGTATTTCGCTCTCGAAGGCCTCGGCAAACTGCTTAACACCATCAAGATTGTGCAGTCGCGCTTCAACCCCGACCTCGACATCGAAGGCATTTTGCTCACCATGTTCGACAGCCGCACACGTATCTCGAAACAGGTCGTCGACGAGGTTAAAACACACTTCCAGTCGATGGTCTTCGACACCATTATCAACGTCAACACACGTCTAAGCGAGGCGCCAAGCTATGGCCAAACCATCATCATGCACGACGCGGCAAGCACCGGAGCAATCAACTACCTCAACCTCGCAAGAGAGCTTTTAGAACGCAACAACATTGAAAATGACAGCACAAAATAAAAACAGAGGACTCGGTCGCGGACTCGACGCCATACTGCAAAGCCCTGAGACGGACATCACCTCCGCCGACATATCAGGCAACTACGTGGCGGGCGCCATAGCACAGATCGAAATCGACAAAATCGAGACAAACCCATTCCAACCGAGAACAGATTTCGACGAGACAGCGCTCAACGAGTTATCTGAATCGATTAAAAATCAAGGAGTTATACAGCCAGTCACAGTGCGTAAGATGGGCTACGACAAATATCAGCTCATCTCAGGCGAACGCCGTCTGCGCGCATCGAAAATGGCCGGACTGAAGACTATCCCGGTATTCATCCGCGTGGCAAACGACGAGCAGATGCTGGAGATGGCGCTCATCGAGAACATTCATCGCGAGAACCTCAACGCCATCGAGGTGGCTATATCTTACCAACGTCTCATCGAAGAATGCAAGCTCACCCAAGACCAACTAAGCGAGAAAGTGGGCAAAGACCGCTCAACAGTGGCTAATTTCCTGAGGCTGTTAAAGTTACCAGCCGAGATACAAATCGCCATCCGCGACGGATATATCACGATGGGACACGCTAGAGCCTTGGTCAACATCGCCGACAAGGCAAAACAACTCATCCTTTTGAAACGCATAATCGACGAAGACCTTAGCGTGCGTCAAGTGGAGCTTATGGTGCGCGAGAAAGTCACTGTCAAAAAACAGCAAAACGTCATCCCTGAAAGCTTTAAGATTCAAGCTGATACGCTGTCGAAAGCTTTGAAAATGGGCGTGAAAGTCAATCGCGACAGCAAAGGGAAAGGCTCCCTTACCATCAGCTTCAAAAACGATGAGGAATTTGAAAAACTGATTGATTTCATCAATAAAGGCAATTGAAAATGAAGAAGTTGTGGCTGTTTATCCTGTTTTTGACCCTTGCCTCGCCTATAGTGCGGGCGCAAGACACCCTCATTTTGAAACAGGACAAACCCGTCGAGACCGTCACGGTGAAAAACCGCAAACACAGTCCGAAGAAAGCCACCTGGCTAGCCTTGATACCTGGAGCCGGACAGGCATACAATCATAAATTCTGGAAGATGCCTATAGTGTACGCCGGATTCGGAGCCACCGGATTCTTCGCAATAAGAAACGCCAACGACTATCACCTTTATCGCGACGCTTTCGATTACAAAACAGGTGTACATACCGATGTAAGCGAGGCGGCAAAGGAAGAAGCGGCAAAATATACCGAGGACAACCTCATAACCTTGCGCGACTACTATCGCAGCAACATGGAGCTGTGTTGGATACTCACCGCCGCATGGTACATCATCCAGATAATCGACGCCAACGTCGACGCGCATTTCTTCTACTACGACGTGAGCGACGATCTGACATTACAGATTGAACCTCAATGGAATACAATAGCTTACGATAATACATTGGGATACGGAAACAACATTGGGCTGACATTAAAACTGAATTTTTAAACGTCATGAAGATAGTCATTCTAGGATACGGCAAAATGGGACACGAAGTGGAACAGATAGCTCTGCAACGTGGACATGAAGTGGCGTATCACATTGATACCGAAGAAGAGTGGAACGAGAACATCGACGGCATAGCTGAATGCGACGTCGTGATAGAATTCAGCACCCCAGCCACCGCAATCGCTAACATCGAGAAGTGTTTCGAACAAAGAATACCTATAGTTGTAGGCACCACAGGCTGGTACAACAACCTCGACGACATCCGCAAACGCTGCGACGACGAATGTCAGACGCTATTTTACGCCCCGAACTTCAGCATCGGCATGAATTTTGTGTTCAAGCTCAACAAAGAGATGGCTGAATTTGCACAAAAATATGATTATCAGTTAGATATCACCGAGACACATCACATTCATAAGCTCGACAAGCCCAGCGGAACAGCCGTGAAACTTGCCGAAGACATCATACAAAACAACAACAACTACGATTATTGGATGCTTGACGACAACATCGACTGCCCGAGCTGCAACGATAAAATGTTGAGAATCAATTCGATAAGAGAAGGCGAAGTATTCGGCATCCATGAAATCAAGGCTTTGTCCGACCACGACGAGATAACACTGCGTCACGAGGCGTTCAGCCGTAAAGGGTTCGCCACCGGCGCCGTCATCGCCGCTGAATTCATACAAAATAAAAAAGGAATTTATACAATGAAAGATTTGCTATGAACATGCTAATAACAATATTTCTTCTGCCGCTGATATTCTCTTTCTGTGCGGCATTCTGCTACAAATTCTACGAGGGCGCAGGCTACAAAAAAACCGACGCTTTCATACCATATTACAACCTTTACATACTGGCGAAAATAATCGGCTGGAATAAATGGTGGAACTATTGCTTCCTGATATTCCCGTACCTCAATATGTTCATGGCGTTTCTGATGTTCATCGAGCTGGCGAAATGCTACAACCGTTTCAACTTCGGCGAAGTTTTGGCGGCAGGATTCTTCCCTTACATCTACTTCCCCGTCATGAGCGGCAAAAATCTCGAATACCACGACCCCAAAACCACCGTCCGCCCTCCTAAAGGCTGGGTGCGCGACTGGCTCGACGCCATCCTGTGGGCTGTATTCGCCGCCTTGATTATCAGAACCTTCCTGTTCGAAATGTACACCATCCCGTCGTCAAGTATGGAAAGTACCCTCATGACCGGCGACTATCTCCTTGTGAGCAAGATAGGCTACGGACCACGTTTCCCCAACACCCCTATCTCCTTCCCATTCGTGCATCACACCCTGCCATGGTCAAAAACAGCAAAGTCATATATCGAATGGCCTCAGGTAGGCTATTGGCGCTTGCCGGGCTTCACTAGCATCAAACGCAACGACCCAATAGTGTTCAACTTCCCCGCAGGCGACACCGTGAGCGAGGTTTATCAAAGCAATATCACTTATTATCAATTAGTTAGAAAATATGGAAGAGATCGCGTCAACAACGACAAGATTAATTTCGGTAATATCATCACCCGCCCTGTCGACAAACGCGAGAACTACGTGAAACGCCTCATCGCAATGCCTGGCGACGAACTGCAAATCATCGACGGTATCGTCTATATCAATGGCGAAATGGGATTCCAACCGCCTCACATGCAACACAACTATCTCGTTAAGATTAACGGTAACAACTTGAATCCCAAGACATTAGAAAAATTCAGCATCTATGAGGGCTACAGAACGCCAGTGGCAAATGAGTTCATCCTTAATATGAGCGCCGCGACAGCCGAAGAATTCGGCAAACAGCCATTCGTACTGGAGGTCACAAGAATCATAACACCGGCAGGAGAAGATATTTCACAAGAAATTTTCCCTAACGACACCGTGCACTTCAAATGGAATGTCGATAATTTCGGACCTATCGTCATACCTCAAAAAGGCGCTACTGTGAAAATCAATCCCGAAAACATCGCTCTCTACGAACGCTGCATCACCGCATACGAGCATAACGACTTGAAAGTCAAGGATAATAAGATCTTCATCAATGGAAAAGAAACCGACGAATATACTTTCGCAATGAATTATTACTGGATGATGGGCGACAACCGTCATAACTCTCAAGACGCGCGTTTCTGGGGTTACGTACCTGAAGATCACATCGTCGGAAAACCGCTATTTGTTTGGTTCTCAAAGGATAACACTTACGGAAAGATTCGTTGGAACAGATTTTTCAAATTTCCAAAATAATTGAAAATGACAGAAAATAAAAATAGATTAAGAACACCTAAACCTACGATGGTTTTCAAGGACAAAGTGGCCGAGCCGATGAAAAAGCCTAAGGAAAAGCCACAAAAAACTGTAATAACAGAGAAACCCGTCAAAGTAAAGGCAACGAAAAAACCTGAAAGCAAAGTAGGTAAACGTCGCAAGGAATCCGACGGAAGAGGCAGAATATGCTTCGGCATACTATTCTTCCTCATCAGCATTTTCCTGCTCATAGCTTTCGCAAACCCATATCTAGGCTATGCACCTAAAGGTTTGTGGCTCAATCATTTAAGCAGACTCATGAGCGAAGAGATGTTCGGCATCGGCACCGCCTACATCATCTTCCTCATCGGACTTTTAGGTCTAAATCTTATTTGGAAAAAAATCTATGTCAAGCCATGGGTCTTATGGAAATACTCACTCGTTTTCCTGTTATGGCTACCTGTTCTTTTAGCATTGATATTCAACGCATTACCTTCAAATATAATTTCACCTTACGAGATTTATTTCGGTCTCGTCGGCCGTAAATGCTTCGTGTTCCTGCACAACTACATAGGTCTGCCAGGTGTAATTTTGTTATTGATTTTCACCGCATTACTCTATATCATCTTCACTTTTGATATAAAATTCGATTTCTTAAAGAAAAAAGAAAGCATCGCCGAAGATGAAGATGAGGAAGAAGTCGAAAGCTCTGATACTGAAGAAGTTGTACCTTATGAAGCTCCAAAGCCAATCAACACCCTGAAACCTCAAGAAGAAGAGACCCCAACAGAAATCGACCTCACCGATGGCTTCGACAGTAAACCTGAAGATGAAAATGATGATGATGATGAAGATGTTGAGATATCAGTCATCAAAAAACACGAGGAGCCCATTGAAGATACTCCTATCGAAATATCAACAAAAGCTGACGAAGTAGAGATGGAAGTCGAAGAGCAGATTGAAGAGAAACAGGTCAAGGAAAACGGCGAACACTTCGGTCTCGACACCATCTACGACCCGAAACTCGAGCTTTCCGACTTCAAACTTCCGCCTCTCGACCTTTTGAACGACTATGGCGACGGCAACTCCGTCATCGACCGCGAAGAATTGGAAGCCAACAAGAAACGTATCGTCGACACCCTTGCCAACTATTCCATTGAGATTGAAAAGATCAAGGCGACCATCGGACCTACTGTCACCTTGTATGAGATAGTCCCTGCAGCAGGCGTCCGTATCTCAAAAATCAAGAACCTGCAAGATGACATCGCGCTCAGCTTGGCAGCCTTGGGAATCCGTATCATAGCACCTATCCCGGGCAAGGGCACCGTAGGTATCGAAGTGCCGAACAAGAAGCCTCAGACAGTGTCGATGCGTTCCATCATCGGTTCGGAGAAATTCCAAAAGAGTGGCTTTGCGCTGCCTTTCGGTATCGGAAAGACCATCTCCAACGAAAGCTACGTCGCCGACCTCGCCAAGATGCCACACATCCTCATGGCTGGTGCTACCGGACAAGGTAAGTCGGTGGGACTCAATGCCATAATAGCTTCATTGCTTTACAGCAAACACCCGGCCGAGCTGAAATTCATCCTCGTCGACCCGAAGAAGGTCGAGCTGAGTCTTTACAGAAAAATCGAGCGTCATTATCTCGCCAAACTCCCAGATTCTGAAGATGCTATCATCACCGATGTGAGAAAAGTTGTGCGCACGCTCAATTCACTCTGCATCGAGATGGACAACCGCTACGAGCTCATGAAAGACGCTGGTGTGCGTAACATCAAGGAATACAACGAGAAATTCGTGAGCCGTCGTCTCAACCCTAACGACGGACACCGTTTCATGCCATACATTGTGCTCGTCGTCGATGAGTTCGCCGACCTTATCATGACAGCAGGCCGCGAAGTGGAAGGTCCAATCGCACGTCTGGCACAGCTCGCCCGTGCTATCGGAATCCACCTCATCATCGCAACACAACGTCCTTCAGTGAAGATCATCACAGGTACCATCAAGGCTAACTTCCCGGCACGTATCGCTTTCCGCGTCATCTCACGCGTCGACTCAGCCACCATCTTAGACAGCAACGGCGCCGAACAGCTCGTCGGACGAGGCGATATGCTTATGTCGACAGGCCAAGACCTGGTGCGTCTGCAATGTCCCTTCATCGACACCCCGGAAGTCGAGTCGATATGCGAATATATCGGGGCACAACGAGGCTACGAAGACGCCTACCTCCTCCCCGACTGCCCTGATGAACAAGAAGAAGGCGGCTCGAAAGAGGCTATGGATCCGAACGAACGTGACCCTTTGTTTGAAGAAGCCGCACGCATCGTGGTGCAGACTCAGCAAGGCTCGACATCAATGCTGCAACGTAAGCTGAAACTCGGATACAACCGCGCCGGACGTATCATCGACCAGCTCGAGAAAGCCGGCATTGTCGGACCGTTCGCAGGCAGCAAACAACGTGAAGTGAAAGTGGCGACGGAATTCGCCCTCGACCAGTTCCTCAAAGATCTCGATTTAGATGAAAATATTAAAAATGGAATGATATGAAAAAGCACATCTTATTGATATTCAGCTTATTAGCATTAGCATTCAATGTAAAGGCACAGTCAGCTGAAACTGTGTTTAAAAACGCAGTGGCGAAACTACAAGAATACAATAATATCGAAATAGAATTCGACTACAGCATGATTAACACCGAAGCCGGCATCTTCGAGACTATGGAAGGCAACGGCTTTATTAAAGGTGAAGCCTACAAACTCAGAATAATGGGTCAGGAAATAATCTGCGACGGCGACACCAAATGGGTGTATAACGCTGACGCTGAAGAAGTTATGATTAGCACTGTCGACCAATCAGAAGGCGGTGGCACACCTCTGTCAATAATTGAGTCATACAACGACAACATCACGGCTAGATTCATGAACGAGACTGATGGCAACATCCGACTCATAGAAGTGAAGACATTAATAAAAGATGATAACATCACAAAACTCATCGTTTTATTAGACACCCAATCGTTAGAAATCAAAGACATACACGCCTTCGACAGAGACAAGAACGAGTTCGTCTACGAAATAAAGAAATTCGTCACCAACCAGAAATTGCCTGCCGATTTCTTCACCTTCAAGGAATCCGACTACCCTAACGCTGAAATCATCGACATGCGCTAATCGTGGACGAGGCGAGAAAACATATCATCTTTCTGGCGCGATGGTATCCGCACCGCTACGACCCGATGTTCGGACTTTTCGTGCAACGTCATGCCGAAGCCGCCGCGTTGTATAACGACGTCAGCGTGATTTATGTCCACCCTGTTTGTACAGACGTGCCATGGCGCGTATCTACAGACGACGAAACCATCAACAATGTCCGCACAATACGTGTCTATTACAAAAAATCGAAATCAAAAATTATATCGTTATTCAGGTTTTTTCGTGCAAACCATCTTGCCCTGAAACAACTCCCGAAACCCGATATCATCCACGTGCACGTCCTCACCCGCCTCGGCATCATCGCCCTCTGGCAGAAAATCATTCATGGCACACCTTATATTATTACGGAGCATTGGTCACGCTACCTTCCTGGCAACGACTTCAACGGTTTTTTAAGGAAAAAACTGACAAAATTCGTAGTGCGACGCGCATCAGCAGTCACGACAGTATCGGAAGACCTCGCTAAAGCCATGCAAAATCACGGACTCGCGAATCCAAACTACATGGTTTTGCCCAATGTCGTCGATGTCAATGTCTTCAAAATAATTCCACATCAAAACGCTGTGACAAAGATAATCCACATCAGCTGTTTTGAAGATAAGTCAAAGAATATCAGCGGTTTACTTGAATCATTAAAGATTCTTAAAGATAAACAAACACCATATCAGGCTGTCCTCATAGGCGACGGCATGGACTATGAATTGATGCGACAGAAAGCCGCCAACATGCAGTTGAACGACAGCGTCAGCTTTACAGGTCTCCTGCAAGGACAAGCCTTGGCCAACATGCTGGCATCCGGCGATTTCCTAGTTCTTTCAAGCAATTACGAGAACATGCCCGTTGTCATCCTGGAGGCCTTGTCCTGCGGTCTGCCTGTCGTGAGCACCAAAGTAGGAGGCATCGGCGAAATCATCAACGAGAACAACGGCATACTCGTGCCTCCTCGCGACGTGGAAAGACTTGCCGACGCCATGCAGGAGATGATTTCAAAACATCGCAATTATGATGCCAACACATTGAGAGACAGCATAATAAAAAAGTTTTCCAACGAATCCGTCGGAAAACTTTTAGATGATATCTACAGAAAAATCTGATTAAAGTCCCATTTTCTTCACAATCATCTTCACAAACTCTGTGTTTGCAAAGTGACCAGGTTTGTATGCCGTCACCTTTCCGATGATTGGCATTCCGAGCAATGTGAGGTCACCAACAAGGTCAAGAAGTTTATGACGTGCCGGCTCATTATCGAAATACAAAGTCACATTGTTGAGGATTCCTCCCTCGTGAACTGCCACTGATTCTTTGTGGAACAGCTTCGCCACACGCTTCAAATCATCTTCTGAAACCTGCTTCTCGATGAAAACAATAGCGTTCGACAAGTCACCGCCTTTGATAAGGTTATGAGCGAGAAGCATCTCAAGTTCCTGGAAGAACACAAACGTTCTGCATGGTGCGAACTCTGTCTCAAACTCACTGATGTCGTGCATATGAGCTTCCTGGACGTTCAAAACGCCCGACTTATAGTCAACTTTAACGTCGATGCTGAATTTATCAGCTGGCTCCACAACGAGCTCACAACCGACTTTAGGGTGTGTATAAACTATCTTCTTGGTGATTTTCAAGCACTTACGCTCAGCATCCTGCTCTTCATAACCGGCTTCTTTCAATGCATCAAAAACAATTCTTGAGCTTCCGTCGAGGATCGGCGGCTCTTCACAGTTCAAATCAATAAGTACATTATCAATATTTGAAGCTCTTAAAGCTGCCATGATGTGCTCCACAGTGTAAACCTTCACTCCGTTTTGAGCGATTGTGGTGCCGCGCGAAGTGTCAACAACATTGAAAACACTCGCCTCCACTATCGGCTGACCAAACAGGTCAACTCTTCTGAATTTAATACCGTGATTGATATCTGCAGGATGGAATGTCAGCGTGCCGCTTTGCCCGGTATGAAGGCCTGTCCCACTAATGCTGACGCTCTTTTTTATTGTATGTTGTTTTTCAACCATATCCTATTTCAGAAAATATGGTGCAAAAATACGAAATAATATCTTTACTTCGACAACAAATCGTTAAGTTTTTTCTCCAACTCAGCGATTCTATTTTCCAATTTTTCTATATTGCGTTGTCTTACAATGTCTTTCATATATTTTGTGTAATCGTACGCAGGAGATCCCATTATCGATTTTCCCGGTTCGCTCACACCCTTTGTCAATCCCGATTGCGGTCCGATGATGGTTCTGTCGGCTATCGTAAGGTGACCCGAGATACCAACCTGACCAGCCACGACGCAGTTTTTACCGACGTGAGCCGAGCCCGCGATGCCCGACTGGGCTGCCATAGCGGTGTTTTCGCCAATTTCCACATTATGAGCTATCTGGATAAGGTTGTCGAGCTTCACGCCGTCATGAATCTTCGTCGACTCGATAGTAGAACGGTCGATGGTTGTATTAGCTCCAATCTCGACATTGTCACCCACCAAAACATTACCGATTTGCGGGATTTTCTTATATGTCCCGTCAGGCTGCGGCACAAAACCGAAGCCGTCAGCGCCAAGCACCGCACCGGAATGAATGATACATTCTTTTCCGATATGCGTCATCGCGTAAAGCTTCACACCCGAATAAAGAACGGTGTTGTCACCAATAACAGCGTCATCGCCGATGTAACACTGCGGGTAAATTTTAACGTTCCTACCTATTTTCACCCTCTCGCCAATATAAGTGAAATCACCGATGTAGCAATTTTCGCCATATTCAACATCAGACGAGATAAAAGCGTTTTCCGAGATTCCAACTTTATTGTTGGTGTATTCTTGATAAATAGCGAGCAACTGCGCAAACGACTCATAAGCGTTTTTCACGCGAATCATAGTGGTAGCAACCGGTTCGGTGGCTTCAAAGTCCTCATTCACCAACACTATTGACGATTTCGTATTATATAAATATGGTATATACTTCGGATTCGACAAAAAGCTCAACATTCCGGATGCGCCATCTTCAATACGCGCCACATTCCAAACCTTGGCCTCCGGGTCACCCTCAACCTTTCCTCCTAATAAAGCCGCTATCTGAGCAGCAGAAAACTCAACTTTCATATCTAAATTTCATTAAATTCTTTCTTAATTGCGATGACAGTCCTGTCGATATAACTATTCGACATTGAAGCGATAATCTGCGCCATCGTCGCCGCGTCAGCCTCAGGATTTGCTCCAAAAGCCTCATTAATGCTCTTCAGCGCCTCATCTTTTGTCATAATTATCATCATCCAAAGCTCCTCACTGATGTAAAGACGCTGCGCGAGATTATGTTCAAGCTCGTCCTGAATACTCTGAATCAAAGAAAATTGCAGATCGTTACGCGACATACCAGGCATGAACACCCTTTTCACAAGCACCGAAAAACGCATACGCTCGAGATAAAGAACGAGTCTTTCAAACGCCTGAATCATAAGCGGAGCAACTGTTTCCGACACTTCGACATTCTTTTTCTGCTTTTTCTTTTTACCAAAAATCAGCATGCCGCCGAAAACGACTAATCCGACGATTATCAAAACCCATGAACTGGTACTCAGAATCCCTGTCATTACAATAATTTTTGACTTGCAAATATAAGAATTTTTCAATTCCGAATTAAATTTTTCAAACAAAAGTTTTCCTATTCATAAAAATCGTACCTTTGCAGTCCCAAATAGTCATTAATATTAAAAAAATATAAAAGTAAAAATGGGTACATTATCACAGAGAGTCATCAATATGGCGGAATCAGCCACTTTGAAAATGACACAAAAAAGCCGCGAACTCAAAGCTCAAGGCATCGACATCATTTCATTGAGCATTGGCGAACCTGACTTCAACACACCTATAAGTGCGAAACAGGCAGGTATCGACGCCATCAACAACAACGACACGCATTATCCTCCGGTTCCAGGAACTCCGGCCTTGCGTAAAGCCATAGCCGAAAAGCTCCGTCGTGACAACGGTCTCGACTACAAAGATACCGACATCATCGTGTCGAACGGCGCAAAACAGGCCATCACCACGACTTTCTTCGCCATCCTCGACAAAGGCGACGAAGTCATCATCCCTGCCCCATTCTGGGTGTCATATCCTGAAATGGTGAAACTCGCCGACGGTACTCCTGTCTTCATCTACACAACACCGGAACAGCACTTCAAGATCAACGCAAAACAGCTCGAAGACGCCATCACTCCTAAGACAAAGGCCTTCATCTTCAGCACACCTTGCAACCCTAGCGGTTCAGTGTATACGAAAGACGAGCTCAAAGCATTGGTCGAGGTGTTCAAGAAACATCCAGAAATCATCATCATCTCCGATGAGATTTACGAATTCATCCAATACGAGCACAAACACGAGTCAATGGGACAGTTCACCGAGTTGAAAGACCGTCTCGTCATCGTGAACGGCGTGGCAAAAGGTTACGCCATGACAGGTTGGAGAATCGGTTACATTGCAGCTCCTATGGCTATTGTCAACGCCTGCAACAAGATTCAGGGACAGTACACATCAGGTATCTGCACCATCTCACAGGCGGCATCAGTGGCAGCAATGCAGCTCTCACCAGAGAATTCAGAAGAAGTTCAGAATATGTGCAAGGCATTCAGAGCACGCCGCGACATGTTCTACAAGCTCCTCATGGAGATTCCGGGCATCAAGCTGAGCTTACCTGCAGGCGCATTCTATATGTTCCCAGATGTGTCAGCATACTATGGCAAGTCGGACGGCGCAACAGTCATAAAGAACAGCGATGATTTGTGCATGTACCTGCTTTACAACGCTCACGTGGCCTGCGTCGCCGGTGGCGCTTTCGGCAACGACAACTGCATCCGTCTGTCATACGCCACATCCGACGACAAGCTCCGCGAAGCCGCACGCCGTCTCAAGGAAGCCTTTGCAAAACTTAAATAAACGAAAAAATGCCAAGAGAAGATATCAAAACACTTTTTGATTCTTTCAACGATAAGCGAATACTTATCATTGGTGATGTTATGCTCGACCTTTACCTCAACGGCAAGGTCGAGCGTATCTCGCCTGAAGCTCCGGTGCCTATAGTGGCAGTCGGCAACCGCTTCGCACGTCTCGGCGGAGCCGCCAACGTTGCGCAAAACATCAAGGCACTCGGCGCTGAACCCGTTTTATGCTCAATCATCGGTGACGACTCCAAGTCACACGATTTCTTTGATTTACTCAAAGAACACGGCATGCCTAACAACGGCATAGTGAAAAGCAAGGAACGCCGTACCACCACAAAATACCGTATCATCGGCAACAACGCACAGATGCTGCGCGTCGACGACGAGGACACCTTCAACCTCACCGACAACGAATACAAGGCGCTGTGCGACAAAATCGACGGCATACTTTACCGTGAACGCATCGACGGCATCATCCTGCAGGATTATAACAAAGGTGTGCTGACAGAGAAACTCATACGCCGCACCATAGCCGTAGCCAACGAGAAAAACATACCCGTCGGCGTCGACCCGAAGAAAAACAACTTCCTGGCCTACGAGAACTGCACACTGTTCAAGCCAAACCTCAAAGAGCTTAAAGAAGGCATCAACATCGAGTTCCCTACCGACACCATAGAAGGTATCTTACTGGGTGTCAACGCATTGCAAGATAAACTCAACTGCCGTTTCGTTATGAACACCTTGTCGGAACGCGGCGTCATCATCCAAGAAAACATCAACGGCACAAGACAATATCATCACATCCCGGCTCATCTGCGCAAAATCGCCGATGTCTCCGGCGCCGGTGACACCGTTTTGGGCGTTGCCATGCTCTGCCTGGTATGCGGTCAAGACGCTCAACACATCGCCGCGATATCAAATCTGGCAGGCGGTCTCGTCTGCGAAGAGATAGGCGCTGTGCCGATCAACAAAGAGCGATTGTTAAAAGAAACAGAAAAAATATAATAAGGAGATTTTTTCTGCGTTTTATCTTGTATGAAATTTATTTTATCGTCATATAAAAAGATCCTGTTTATCGTCGGATTAATGCTTATTTTGCTGCCCAACAGCTTGTCAGCGCAGCAGAATAAGCCATTAAACCTGAAGAATTACGACAACGAGCCTTATCATTTCGGCTTTATTTTGGGATACAACCAGATGTCGTATGCATTCAAATACGTCGAGAACTACTCCGCCATCCAACATGACGCGTCGGAATATCCCAACACCGCCGATCCTAATTTCAATGTCGACGCGAAATACTACGCGCGCAGCGTGGAGTCGAAGCCACAACCGGGATTCACCGTCGGCATCGTCGGAAACCTCAGGCTTAGCAGGTATTTCGACCTCCGACTGATACCGTCGCTCAGCTTCGGAACACGAACGATAACATATCAGCTTTACAAACAGATGCCTATAGGCTCATCCACCCAAAGCATCGATTTTGTCCAAAACAAATCCATCTTCTCCACCTTCGTGGAATTTCCTCTGCAGGTGAAATACAAGTCAAAAAGACTCAATAACATCGCGGGATATGTCATCGCCGGCGGAAACCTGAAATTCGACCTCGCCTCACAAAAGAAAGCGCAAGTCGATGTCACCGATGCACAAACCGGCAAGCAGATTACAGTGGTCGACAATATCAAAGTCAAGAAATCGGATCTGGCACTAGAGATAGGCGCAGGCTTCGATTTTTACAACGCTTATTTCAAACTCGGACTGGAAATTAAAATGAGTTTCGGCATGCTAAACATCTTAGATTCTCAAAATTTAATCTACGATTCGAGTATAGAATCGCTTAAAAACAAGACTCTCCAAGTTTCACTTACATTTGAATAGCAATCTATAATCACAATAAATCATTGATATTCAAATATTTAGCTGTATTTTTAAAAAATTAAAAAATTTTCGGCTTTGTAACGAAAAAAGTCGTATCTTTGCAGCACTTTTAAAAGACCTTAGTCTCTAGACATTAGACCTTAGTCAATTTCTGCTAAAGTCTAAGGTCTAAAATCTAAAGTCTAAATCGGTCTCTTCGTCTAGTCTGGTTAGGACGTCAGGTTTTCATCCTGGTAACTCGGGTTCAAATCCCGGAGAGACTACAAATAAGACCTTAGTCGTCAGACATTAGACCTTAGTAAATTCCTGCTAAAGTCTAAAGTCTAAAATCTAAAGTCTAAATTGGTCTCTTCGTCTAGTCTGGTTAGGACGTCAGGTTTTCATCCTGGTAACTCGGGTTCAAATCCCGGAGAGACTACTAAAAAGACCTTAGTCGTTAGGCATTAGACCTTAGTAATTCAGCTAAAGTCTAAGGTCTAAAGTCTAAAGTCTAATAGAAAACGAGGTCAGAAAATATGGGCGCAAAAAAGCTCAGAATTCTGGCTTTTTCAGTTTTTAAACAATAAAGCATGACGGGAATCCTCTCTTGTAAAATCATAAAAAGACCATCATCCAAGAGCTTAATGGCTTTGTTGGCTGTTTTCTTTTTCTGCTTGACAACCGCAGGCAACCTAAATGCGCAATACAACAAATTCAACTTCGGCTTCCGCGGCGGCGTAGGCATGTCGACACTGACAGGCTTCGAAAACAACGGACTGAAGATAGGCTTCACTGGCGGCGTTTGCGGTCAATATAACTTATCAGCCAACCACGACATCCTGACCGAGATATACTACTCCACAGGAGGTCAGCTCTCGGAGAAATGGAACGAAGGCGAAGAGGAACAAATCAAAGTTTACAGCAAATACAACTTACATTATATTAATATACCGATTATTTATCAGTATTATTTCACCGACATCCTCGGCATTGAAGCGGGAGCCAATTTCCGCTATTGCGTCAACGGCTCACTGAAGACAAAAATCGGCAACGAAGGCTGGCATTCGGCTAATTTCACAAAAGACAACTACAACACCTTCGATTGCGGAATGATTATAGGCGTTTTTACAAGCAACTTGCTTCAATACGATGACGTTTTCGTAAGTCTCCGCGCCTATTTCGGTTTCCTCGACGTGATAAAAGAGGTCGGAGCGAACAAAAACATCAGCGTACAGGTAAGCGTCGGATATATGATCTTCTAAGATGAAACCACAAATTCAGATTATTATTGGTAATCAATACAATCCACACCTAAACCTCGCGGTGGAGAGCTCACTTTTGGATGAAGGCAATCCGGAAGTCGTGACTATGTTTTTATGGAAAAACCAGCAGACGGTGGTCTACGGTTACAACCAAAACCCGTTCACAGAATGTAATGTGGAGCTGTTGTTATCAGAAGGCGGTCACGCCGCCCGCCGCCGTACCGGCGGCGGCGCGGTCTATCATGATCTCGGCAATTTGAACTTCTCTTTCGTGGCAAACAAAAAACATTACGACGTCGCCAAGCAGATGAACGTCATCAAGACCGCATTGAAATATTTTGGGCTCGAAACCGAAGTGTCGGGCCGTAACGACATTCTCTTCGAAGGACGTAAATTCTCCGGAAACGCCTTTGGAATCTACAAAGACAGACGACTGCACCACGGCACGATTTTGATTAAGACAGACGGCGAAAAGCTGGCAAAATATCTGAAGGTAAACCCCGCCAAACTACAAAAACACGGCGTAAAATCAGTGGCGAGCCGCATCATCAACCTCTCGGAAGTCGCCGACATCACATCAGACAGCATCATACCTTATTTGACAAAAGCTTTCGAAGAAGTTTACGAAGCCAAAGCAGAAGTTGTGGATTTCAATAGTCTTTTAACCGATAAAGTATTGAAAACCAGAAACTTATTCGCATCCGACGAATATCTTTTCGGCAAGTGGCGCAACTTCCATGCAAAGAAAAGCGCACAGTTCGCATGGGGTCTTGTCGAGCTCGACATGCACGTCAACGAAGAGAAAGGCATCATCGAAAGCATCTCCATCGCCTCCGACGGCCTTGAGCCCGAACTCATTGAAGAAACAGAGCACATCCTGACAGGCGCGAGCATCAAAAAAGCCCCCGATTGCGGCGAAAACGTGGTCGCGAAAGATATTCTTACGCTTATTTATTAGCGCAAAACGGATTTTTTAGTAATTTTGCAGCCTAATTTTTGAAAAATGAAGTATTTTTTGCTGCCATTGGGCTGTCAGATGAACCGAAGCGACACGGAACGCGTGCGTACCGTGCTGCACGGCATGGGCTTTACCGAGACCGACAAAGAAGAGGAAGCAACGATTTTGGGCGTGATAGCATGCTCGGTGCGCCAAAAAGGCATCGACAAGGTGTATTCGCGCATCCTGAAATGGAACGAGATGAAGCAAAATCACAACTGCATCACCTTCGTGTCGGGCTGCATCCTCCCTGCCGACCGCGAGCGTTTTGTCAAGCTGTTCGACCTTGTCTTCACCATGAACGAACTGCCTGATCTGCCAGATATGATTCGTCAATACGGCGTTTTCATCCCGACAAAAGACTCAATTGAGCAAGAACCTGTGTTCCCGTTGGTGGGCATACCTATTAATAGAAACGTCAACCCGTCGGCCAACATGGACCGTTTCTGGATCATTAACCCCGACCATCTTTCTGATTTTGAGGCTTTTATCCCGATTCAGAACGGCTGCAACAAATTCTGCACATACTGCGCCGTGCCATATACCAGAGGCCGCGAAGTGTCAAGAAAATCAGAGGATATCATCAACGAGCTGAAAGAACTCGTTGACAAAGGATATAAATCGATAACACTTCTCGGACAGAACGTCAATTCGTATGGTCTCGACAAAAAAGGCGAAGAAATCAATTTCGCGGAATTACTAAGAAGAATCGGTGCTTACGGCGACGCAAGCGGCAAAGAGTTTTGGGTTTACTTCACCTCACCGCATCCGCGCGACATGAGCGACGAAGTGATTGAAGTCATCTCGCAATACCGTTGCCTCGGCAAGCAGATTCACCTGCCGATACAGTCGGGCGACGACAACATGCTCCAGCGCATGAACCGCAAGCACACGCTCGAGGATTATCGTCATATCATTCACACAATCAGACGGTTAATTCCTGAAGCGACGATTTTCACCGACATCATCGTCGGATTTACCGGCGAGACCGAAGAAGAGTTTGAGAATTCGCGCAAGGCGATGGAAGAATTCAAATACAACATGGCTTACATCGCCCAGTATAGCGTGCGTCCTGGTGCTGTCGCATCCTCTTGGGCCGACGACGTGCCGAAAGCTAAGAAACGTGAGCGTTATCACATCCTCACCGATGAGCTGATGAAACACTCTCTCGTTTATAATCAAGGACTTATCGGCAAGACACAGAAGGTTTTAGTGACAGGTTACGACCGCAAAAACGGCTACCTGACCGGTCACACCGAAGGTAAAATCGTCATCCGATTCCAGTCGCGCGACAGAAACCTGATCGGCCAAATCGTGACAGTGAAGGTAACTAGCGCCACAGCATTATCAATTGAAGGGACTCTCCTTCCCGTCATTTCGAGCGAAACGAAGTGAAGTCGAGAAATCTCATAAAAACAATGAAAATCGCCTTTAAAACACTCGGTTGCCGCGTAAACCTCTACGAGACGGACGCCCTCGCGTCGCAGTTCAAGGAGGCTGGTTACGACGTGGTGGAAAACGACGCAGATGCTGACATCTACGTCGTGAACACCTGCACCGTGACCAACCAAAGCGACCAGAAATGTCGTCAGGCAATCAACCAGATCAGACGCTCCCACCCTAACGCCATCATCGCCGCAATGGGATGTATGGTAAACCACAGAAAACAAGAAATGCTCGACAGCGGCATCATCGACTATGCCATCGACAACGAACGCAAATATGCGCTTTTCAGCATTATCGACAGTCGCATGAAAGGCGAAGTTGTCGACCCTGAAGGCTTCGACAAGGACTTGTTCAGCTATCGACCGGCTTACAGTACCTTCCACACCCGCAGTTTGATTAAGATTCACGACGGATGTAACAATTTCTGTTCGTACTGCATCATCCCGAATGTCCGCGGAAGAGCGACAAGTCGTCCAGCCGACGAGATTTACGACAACATCCGCAATGTAGTGGCGCATGGCTTCAAGGAGGTCGTCCTGACAGGCGTAAACATGGGGCGTTATAAGTATCAAGACATTGATTTTGAGCATCTTATCGAAAATATTTTAAAAATAGAAGGCGATTTCAGGGTTAGGATTTCTTCAATCGAGCCCGACAACTTCAGCGACCGTTTTTTGAGTTTATTTGATAACCCGAAACTTGCTCCGCACATGCACATCTGCATTCAGAGTGGTGCTGAAAACACATTGAAAGAGATGCACAGGCATTACACAGCAGCGCAATTCAAGGAAATGTGCGACCGCATCAAAACGGCGATTCCTGATTTTAATATTACAACCGATGTTATCGTAGGTTTTCCTGGAGAATCCGAATCCGATTTCTCTGAGAGCTCCAAGTTATGCAGAGCCATAGGATTCAGCCACATTCACACCTTTAAGTATTCAATCAGAACAGGAACTAAGGCTGCGACAATGCCAAATCAAGTTCCGGAATCGATAAAAACCGAGCGCAGTGCCATCATCCGACAGATTTCCGCCGAAAACAAGCTAAAATACTTCAACCAGATGCTTGGCAAGCCACAACGCATGCTCATCGAGCGCGTGATGGCCGACGGCACCGCCCGCGGTTACGGCGAAAACTACATTCCGTTAAGGTTAAAAGGCAAGAATATTGAGAAAAACACCTTCGTCGATGTCGTTTTGGAAGACATTATTAATAAAGGTGATAATTCAGAGATGATGGCTTCTCCTCGTCATTTCGACCGAAGCGAAGCGTAGTGGAGAAATCTCAAAATCAAGTTGAAAAATTTTTTAAAAATTTTGTTTTTTGTATTCAAAAAAGTTGTAATTTTGCAGTCCGAAAATTAAAGAAGTAAAAAAAGAATAAAATATTAATAAAAAATGGCAAATCACAAATCTTCACTGAAGAGAATCCGTCAAACAGAAAACAGACGTTTACACAACCGCTTCTACGCTAGAGCAATGCGTTCAGCAGTCAGAAGCTTCAGAGCTTTAACAAGCAAGAGCGAAGCTGAATCAAAGCTTTCAGAAATGTACAAAACTATTGACCGTGTGGCAAAACGTGGTATCATCCACCGCAACAAAGCCGCTAACTTGAAGTCAAAACTTGCACACTTCACAGCAAAATTAGCATAATTTTATTTAAAGATATCGTCAAAGTTCTTCCTGTCCGCAGGGAGAACTTTTGTCGTATAAAGCCGAAATCATGAAGCCAAATAATATCCAGTCGATAAAAAACTGGGCGACAGAAGACCGCCCGCGTGAGAAAATGCTCGAGAAAGGCCGCGAAGCCCTTTCCGACGCAGAACTTATAGCCATCTTGATAGGCTCAGGCAACAGCAGCGAGACAGCCGTCGATTTGTCGAGACGCATTTTGAAAGATGTCGACGACAACCTTATCAACCTTTCACAAATGAGTATCAACGAGTTGACAAATTACAACGGCATAGGCGAGGCAAAAGCGGTAAGCATAGCGGCAGCACTCGAACTCGGGCGAAGACGACGTTTCGCAGAAGCGGCACAACAGCCTAAAATAAGCAACAGCAAAGACGCGTTCGAACATTTCTACATAAGGATGTCGGACATCGAACATGAGCAGTTTTGGATAATGCTTCTCAACCCGGCCAACAAAGTTATAAAAGTGACAAGGATTAGCATAGGCGGAGTAAACGGAACACTGGCCGACCCAAAGCGTATCTTCAAGATAGCCATTGATAATCAAGCGACTGCGATAATGCTTTGCCACAACCACCCTTCAGGAAACGTGGAGCCTAGCGACAGAGACAAAGCCCTAACCCGCAACTTAGTGAACGGCGGAAAACTACTCGAAATAAAAATTTTGGATCATATTATCGTTGGTATCAATAATTATTTTAGTTTTGCAGATTCAGGAATGATATGAAAATAGTAACGGTAATAGGGGCAAGACCCCAGATAATCAAGGCGGCGGCACTGAGTCGCGCTATAAAAGAGCACTTCAGCAAAGAGGTGCAGGAGGTGATTGTGCATACCGGCCAGCACTATGACGACAACATGTCGAATGTGTTTTTCGATGAACTCGAACTGCCGCAACCAAATTATAATTTAGGCGTCGGCTCGGAATCACATGGTGTGCAGACTGCCAGAATGATTGAAGGCATCGAAGCAATACTTCTGAAGGAAAAACCTGATTGCCTCGTGGTTTATGGCGACACAAACTCAACTCTTGCAGGCGCGATAGCCGCTTCAAAGATCCATGTTCCTATAGTGCACATCGAAGCCGGACTACGTTCGTTCAACAAGTCGATGCCCGAGGAAATCAACCGGATCTGCTGTGACCACTGCTCCACCCTGCTATTCTCCCCTACGGCCACAGGCTACAAAAACCTTATCAATGAAGGTATTACGTCAGGCATTTATCACTGCGGCGACGTGATGTACGACAACAGCAAGCATTTCGCGAATATCGCCGATCGGAAGTCACAAATTCTTGATAAAGAAGGACTTAGAGGCATTGATTACGTTCTTTGTACCATTCATCGCGACAACAACACCGACCAGCCCGAACGCCTGAACGCCATTTTCAAAGCTTTGCTGAAGATTTCTGAAACGAAGACTATCGTCATGCCATTGCATCCAAGGACTTCTAAGTTATTGAAATCCAATCTTAAAGAAGATTTATTCGATAAGATTTCCAACAATAAAAACATCAAGATCTTGCCTCCGGCATCGTTTTTCGACATGATCGTTTTGGAGCGTCACGCACAGATGGTTGTCACCGACTCAGGCGGAGTTCAGAAAGAAGCGTTTTTCTTCCAGAAGCCATGCCTGATATTAAGAAGCGAGACCGAATGGAAAGAGATTGTAGAATGCGGAGCTGCTATAATTACTGATGCTGACGAAGAAAAAATCATAGAATCGTACAATCGTTTCGTGGATAATCCGCCTCACAATTATCCGGATATTTTCGGTGACGGCAATGCCGCGACGTTCATCTGCAAAGAAATATTGGAAAATTTTCAAATTAATGTCGGGCGTATCAAATAATTTCATATCTTTGCACTCTAAAAAATAAACAAACTATTAATTAACATAATTGTTTAATAATCAACAAGTTAAATTATGAATCAGTACGAAACCGTTTTCATTTTAACTCCCGTTTTATCTGAAGAACAGATGAAGGAAGCGGTAGCAAAATTCGAGAGCCTGCTCACAAAGAACGGAGCAGAGATCGTTTTCAAGGATTTCTGGGGCATGCGTAAGCTCGCCTATCCTATTCAAAAGAAATCTTCAGGTTTCTATCAGTTGATAGAATACAAAGCTGAAGGCAATGTTATCGAGACATTGGAAACCGAGTTGAAACGTGACGAGCGCGTCATCCGTTTCTTAACAGTGAAACTTGACAAGCACGCTGTCGCTTACAACGAGAAAAAACGTCGCAAAGCAGCAGAAGCAGCCGAGCAAGCCAACTAATTGTTTAACATTAAATTTTGAATGATATGGCACAACCTAACACAGACATCAAATATTTGACTCCAATCGCAGTCGATACAAAGAAGAAAAAATATTGCCGCTTCAAAAAGAACCGCATCAAATACATCGATTACAAAGATGCTGATTTCTTATTGAGATTTGTGAACGAGCAAGGTAAGATTTTACCACGCCGCATCACCGGCACATCAACAAAATATCAGAGAAAGGTCGCTCAGGCTGTTAAGAGAGCCCGCCACCTCGCTTTGATGCCGTACTTAGCTGATTGTTTGAAATAATAAGAGGAGGACAGAACATGGAAATTATTCTTATTCAAGACGTTAAAAATTTGGGATACAAGAACGACATCGTCAACGTTAAACCAGGTTACGCACGTAACTATCTGATCCCACAGGGAATGGCCATCCTCGCAACAGAATCAGCACGCAAAGTGTTGGCAGAAAACATGCGCCAGCAGGCTTACAAACAGGAGAAGATCAAGAAAGAAGCTCAGGAACTCGCAACAGTTCTCGAAGGACTTTCACTCCGCATCCCTGCAAAGGCTGCTTCAACAGGCAAAATTTACGGCTCAGTCAACAACGTTCAGATTGCCAACGCTATCAAAGAAGCTAAAGGTATCGAGATTGACCGCAAGCAAATCCTCGTTGACGACGACACTATTAAGGAAGTCGGCAACTACAAGGCAAAAGTTCGCCTCCACAAAGATGTGACAGTCGAAATCAGCTTTGAAGTTTTCGCTGAATAATAAGCAATATTTGCAATAGTTAAAAAGCCGGGGAATTAACGTTCTTCGGCTTTTTTATAAAAACAACGATTATGACAAAAAACGATGTCAAAGAAATCCAGGCGTTAAAGCAGTCGAAAGGCCGCAAGGAACGCGGTATCTTCGCTATAGAAGGCAACAAACTCGTTGAAGAGCTTCTTAAATCCAATTTCAAAGTCAACAATATCTTTGTAACAGAAACTTGGGTTGAGAAAAATTCTGTTTTTGCAAAGAAAATCGTTGATTATGAGATTGTTACGTCTAAACAGATGGAGCAAATCAGCAATTTCGTAACGCCTCCTGGCATTTTTGCCACAGCTATGATGCCAAAACACAAAATCGAGCCAAAAGACACTGACAATCAATTGGTTTTGCTTCTCGACGGAATCAATGATCCTGGCAATCTCGGTACCATCATCCGCACTGCCGACTGGTTTGGAATCAAAAAAATCGTCATTTCAGAAGACACCTGCGATCCTTGGCAGCCGAAAGTTATCCAATCGACCATGGGCTCCATTTTTAGAATGCAAATCGTTGAAACTGATGTCGTTAAGTTTTTAAAAGAAGTAAACACACCTGTTTTTGGCGCTCTAATGCACGGAAAGAATGTGTATCACACACACATCAATAATAAAGGGGTCGTGATTATTGGAAGTGAATCGCATGGTATTCGCGAGAATGTGATGCCATTCGTGAGCTGCCCGATCAACATTCCGAGAGCGGAAGGCAGTCAGACCGAGTCGCTGAACGCGTCAGTGGCCGCAGGAATAATAATCTCAGAGATTTTCAGAAAGCAATTATTATAGCATACGAGAAAACGGCAGTCAGCACCAGACCTATCAAAATCATTGTATAGAACACATGCATCAAGAAGCTTCGCCACACCATTTTTATCATTCTGAATTCCATCATTTTCTTGAAACAGACAGTAAACGCTATAATAGTCACCACAGTGTTAAGGTCGTCCATTGTATCGTAAAGCGATTTCGAAAAATAGAACGCCACACTCGTCAGACACTGATATAACACCACTATAATCAAGGAATAGATAATAGGAATGCAATACTCGCCACGATTATATTTTTTTCGGTTTTTCTTTCCGAAACAGACTCTTGCGGAGAAGATATAGAATGGAATTGTCAGAATAAATATGATTGTATAATTATTATCATAAAATTTTAGGCACCATTTCGCCGTCTTTTCAAGATCTTTAGTGATCTTATCACTTACATCGATCTCAATATCTGTATCATGATTGGCCTCCTCTTTGTATTCCTGAATCATTTCTTCTTCAGCATCATTCGAATACAGCTCGTCATAACTTTTCTTGTTGCTTCCTGTGAATGTGAATATGATGACGTACAAACTTAATGTGAGGAAAAGCATCGGGAATGGAGAGAAATAGCTCTTGCGTTTGCCGTTGATGATGTCGACCATCATCTGACCAGGGCGAGTAAACAGGTTTTTCACTGTAAACCATACACCGCCGTCATTGCTCAGGATTCCCTGAATGAAATTCCTAAAGATGAAACTGATTGTAAACCTTCCGGTATCGGCACGCTGGCCGCATTCAGGGCAGAAATTTCCTTGAAACTCGGTACCACAATTGAGACATTTCGTTGTTTCAACAATTTTAGTATCTTCTTTGATGCTGTTATTTTCTTCCATTGCAAGATTTTTACAATGCAAAAATAAGAAAATTTGTTGGAATTTGCATATAAAAAAATAGAGACGCAAGATTTTGCGTCTCTACTAAGGGTTTGGCGACGACCTACTTTCCCACAGACAAGTGCAGTATCATCGGCGCGACGGGGCTTAACTTCTCTGTTCGGAATGGGAAGAGGTGGACCTCCGCGCTATAGTCACCATGTGTGTCTTTATTCTCTCGACATGGTCTGAAGGAGATCGCGGGAAAATCACTCGCGTATCGCTTTTCTTTCTCTTCACTCAGTCTTACACTGTTACAGCGCTGTCACCAGGACTTGGCGCGTGAAGCTTTCGGGCTATTAGTAGCGCTCGGCTCAACGTGTCGCCACGCTTACACCTGCACCCTATCAACGTGTTCGTCTAACACGACCCTTATAGGAAACCTCATCTTGAGGTGGGCTTCGCGCTTAGATGCTTTCAGCGCTTATCCCGTCCGAACGCTGCTACCCGGCGGTGCGGCTGGCGCCACAACCGGTGCACAGGAGGTTCGTCCGTCCCGGTCCTCTCGTACTAAGGACAGCCCCTCTCAAGTTTCCAACGCCCACAATAGATAGAGACCGAACTGTCTCGCGACGTTCTGAACCCAGCTCGCGTGCCACTTTAATCGGCGAACAGCCGAACCCTTGGGACCTTCTCCAGCCCCAGGATGTGACGGGCCGACATCGAGGTGCCAAACCACCCCGTCGATATGAGCTCTTGGGAGTGATCAGCCTGTTATCCCCGGAGTACCTTTTATCCTTTGAGCGACGGCCCTTCCATACGGTACCGCCGGATCACTTTGCCCTGCTTTCGCACCTGCTCGACTTGTCTGTCTCGCAGTCAAGCGCCCTTGTGCCAATGCACTCACCGCACGGTTGCCAACCGTGCTGAGGGCACCTTTGGGAGCCTCCGTTACTCTTTTGGAGGCGACCACCCCAGTCAAACTACCCACCAAGCGTTGTCTCCGGTCATCCGGATTAGACGCCGGACATGTGAAGGGTGGTATTTCAACGTCGGCTCCGCGACGACTGGCGTCACCGCCTCGCAGCCTCCCACCTATCCTACACATCGCATGCCCAACGTCAACGCTAAGCTGTAGTGAAGGTTCACGGGGTCTTTTCGTCCCATTGCGGGTAAGCGGCATCTTCACCGCTTCTACAATTTCACCGAGCTCATGGCTGAGACAGCGCCCAGATCGTTACACCATTCGTGCAGGTCGGAACTTACCCGACAAGGAATTTCGCTACCTTAGGACCGTTATAGTTACGGCCGCCGTTTACCGGGGCTTCAATTCAATGCTTCCCTTGCGGTGACATCTCCTCTTAACCTTCCGGCACCGGGCAGGTGTCAGGCCTTATACCTCATCTTTCGATTTCGCAAAGCCTTGTGTTTTTGCTAAACAGTCGCCTGGGCCATTTCTCTGCGCCTCAGTTGCCTGAGGACCCTTTCTCCCGAAGTTACAGGGTCAGTTTGCCTAGTTCCTTAGCCATGACTCACTCGAGCACCTTTGGATACTCTCCTCGTCCACCTGTGTCGGTTTACGGTACGGGCGGCCAACACCTGAAGCTTAGCGGCTTTTCTCGGGAGTCTGCTCCCCCGCGCTGTCACCTCGGCCGTAGCCTCGGTGTACTGTCGCAGCTCGGCATCACCATCGTGCTTGACTGAAAGTGATTTACCTAACTGCTTCAACCGTCTATTCCGTCAGACGGCGGCGGATTCGCTCCTCCGTCCCCGCTTCGCAATGTTGGCCGGTACGGGAATATTAACCCGTTGACCATCGGCTGCCCCTCCTCTGCAAAGGGTGCGCCTTAGGTCCCGACTGACCCTGATCCGATTAGCGTTGATCAGGAACCCTTGGACTTCCGGTGTGAGGGTTTCGCACCCCCATTGTCGTTACTTATGCCTACATTTGCTTTTCCGGACGCTCCAGCAAACCTCACAGTTCACCTTCGACGCCGACCGGAATGCTCCCCTACCGATTCTCATCCCACGGCTTCGGTGGTGTGCTTCATGCCCGCTCATTATCCATACCCGACCGCTCGACCAGTGAGCTGTTACGCACTCTTTGAATGAATGGCTGCTTCCAAGCCAACATCCTGGCTGTCAGTGCAGTCGGACCTCGTTCCTACAACTTAGCACACGCTCCGGGACCTTAGCCGATGGTCCGGGTTCTTTCCCTCTCGGCCGTGGACGTTAGCACCCGCGGCCTCACTCCCGGGGAACATCGCGCGGCATTCGGAGTTTGGCTGGGGTTGGTAGGCGGTGAAGCCCCCGCGCCCAATCAGTATCTCTACCTCCGCGTGACTGTTGCCCGAGGCTGCCCCTAAAGGCATTTCGGGGAGTACGAGCTATCTCTCAGTTTGATTGGCCTTTCACCCCTACGCACAGCTCATCCGAATCCTTTTCAACGGAAACCGGTTCGGCCCTCCAGCCAGTGTTACCCGACCTTCAGCCTGGCCATGCGTAGATCACAAAGTTTCGCGTCTGCCCCCACTGACTCTCACGCCCTGTTCAGACTCGCTTTCGCTCCGGCTCGGGGCCTCAAAGCCCTTAACCACGCCAGTGAGGAGCAACTCGTAGGCTCATTATGCAAAAGGCACGCGGTCACCTTACGGCTCCCACAGCTTGCAGGCGCACGGTTTCAGGTTCTCTTTCACTCCGCTGCTCGCGGTGCTTTTCACCTTTCCCTCACGGTACTGGTACACTATCGGTCTCCCGGGAGTGTTTAGCCTTGGCGGATGGTGCCGCCGGTTTCAGGCAGGATTCCTCCGGTCCCGCCCTACTCAGGATACCGCCTCGCACATCGCCGATTTCGCATACGGGACTGTCACCCTCTTCGGTATAACTTTCCAGAAATCTTCCGCTATCGACTTTGCGTCATTTGACGGTCCTACAACCCCGCGGATGCCGTAACATCCTCGGTTTGGGCTCTGCCGCTTTCGCTCACCACTACTCGCGGTATCACTGTTGTTTTCTCTTCCTCCCCCTACTTAGATGTTTCAGTTCGGGGGGTTCGCCTCCGCATTCGCGGATGACTGGCCTTCAGCCAGCCGGGTTGCCCCATTCGGACATCTTGGGATCAACGCCTATTTGCGGCTACCCCAAGCTTTTCGCAGCTTGTCACGTCCTTCCTCGCCTCCGGGAGCCTAGGCATCCACCGTGCGCCCTTGGATACTTCACGCATCCTGACGACATCACTGTATCCAGTGTCTTATCTTAAACTTAGTGTCTTGCTCTATGCTCGTGTGAATTGTTCTTAAGATTGCTCTTGAAAACTAATTCTCTTTTTCTCGTGTCTCCTTCCAACATGTCAAAGAACCTCGGGAACGCCTTTACGCGCCCCTCAAGTGGAGAATAAGGGACTCGAACCCTTGACCCCTAGCTTGCAAAGCTAGTGCTCTACCAGCTGAGCTAATTCCCCGGAACCAACTTTCAGTTGTCCCGGGCAGACTCGAACTGCCGACCCCCACATTATCAGTGTGGTGCTCTAACCAACTGAGCTACAGGACATCGTCATCCGTCTGGCTGGTACCCCGCCTGGGGTTCACTCCTTACGCAATGTGGCCAGTAGCCTGAAAAGTCTAGAGACTCTCCTGAATCCGCCTCCAGAAAGGAGGTATTCCAGCCGCACCTTCCGGTACGGCTACC
>CAMZJA010000011.1 GCA_947307415.1 uncultured Bacteroidales bacterium
GAAGGACGCATGGTCCCGCATTGAAATTGTGTTTCATTACGTTATATTTTAAGTTGTTTTTAATTGAATTTTTCCAATTTTTTCTGCGTTGCAAAGGTACTAATAAAATTAATATGGTGTGCAAATATTGATGAAAATAATTTTTTTAAAAATTTTTCAAAAAAATATTTTTTGTATTAAAAAAAGTTGTAATTTTGCAGCCCGATTGAAAGAAAATTATACAGCAATGAAAAAAGACATACATCCAAAGAATTACAGACTGGTCGTGTTTAAAGACATGTCAAACGACCAAGCATTTATGTCACGTTCCACCATCAACACAAAGGATACTATCGTTTGGGAAGACGGCAATGAATATCCATTGGTGAAACTTGAAATTTCAAACACATCACACCCATTCTATACAGGTAAGATGAAACTTGTTGACACAGCTGGTCGCGTTGATAAATTCAACAACAAGTACAAAAAATTCCAGGAAGCTAAGAAAAAATAATCCCAGAATAGGTTTGTTAAATTTTTCATAATGAAGTTTTGCCCTTGCCAGAAATGACAAGGGCTTTTTCATGACAAATGGTTTTGGCACGATTTTTGATAGAGTCCCTTTGGAAAAAACATTTTTATGGATAATAAGATCAACCACGAAATAATTGTCAGCGACATCATCGAGGCTGACACAGAATATATTCCGCTGTTTTCGCCTGAAGACGAGAAACGCATGATCGACGCGCAGCTGCCTGAGGAACTGCCAATAATGGCACTGCGTAACGCCGTGCTGTTTCCGGGCGTTGTCATACCTATCACTGTGGGCCGCAACAAGACCATACGCCTCGTAAAGGACGCGTATAAAAAAGGTATGGACATAGGTGTCATTACGCAACGCGACGCTAAGGTGGAAGAACCTCAGCAGGCCGACCTCTTCGAGATTGGTACCATTGCGCAGGTGATGAAAACACTGGAGATGCCAGATGGAAACACCACTGTCATAATTCAGGGAAAACGCCGTTTCAAATTGGAAGAGATAACTGCAACAGAGCCTTATCTGCGTGGCAGAATCACGCCGTTTGGCGACAACTCGTCAGTGCCACGCGACCGCCAATTCAAGGCTTTGATTCAGAGCATCAAGGATATGGCGATGCAGATTGTGCAGAAGTCGGGAGCGGTGCCTTTTGAGGCTACTTTCGCCATCCGCAACATTGAGAGCCCTTGGTTTATGGTTAACTTCATCGGAAGTAACCTCGTGGCGAAGATGGAAGATCGTCAGAAGTTGTTGGAAATTAACGATATAACTAAGTTTGCCAACGAGCTTTTGAAGCTTCTCAACAACGAGATGCAGATGGTTGATTTGAAACAGCAGATTCAAAGCAAGGTGAAGACCGATCTCGACAAGCAGCAGCGTGAATACCTTCTTAATCAACAACTTAGGACTATTCAGGAAGAGCTTGGCGGCACGCCAAACGAGCAGGATGTGAAGGATTTGAAGGCAAAGGCTGCGAAGAAGAAATGGAGCAAGGAGGTTGCGGAAGTGTTCGATAAAGAGCTTCAGAAGCTGCAGAGAATGAATCCGCAGGCGGCAGATTATGGCGTTCAGCATAATTATCTCGAATATCTAGTCGAACTACCTTGGAATGAATATACAAAGGATAATTTCGACCTCGAACACGCTCAAAAGGTATTGGATAAAGACCATTTCGGACTTGAGAAAATCAAAGACAGAATTGTTGAGCATTTGGCAGTATTGAAGTTGAAAAACGATATGAAAGCCCCGATTTTGTGCTTGGTCGGACCTCCAGGCGTGGGTAAGACTTCGCTTGGTAAGTCGATAGCTAAAGCGTTGGGACGCAAATACATACGCATGTCGTTGGGCGGCGTTCGTGACGAGTCAGAGCTGCGCGGACACCGTAAGACGTACATCGGCGCAATGCCGGGCCGTATCATCCAGAATTTGAAGAAGGCGAAGTCGTCGAACCCTGTTTTTGTGCTCGACGAAATCGACAAGGTGAGCGGCAACAACATCAACGGCGATCCACAGGCTGCCTTGCTCGAAATCCTTGATCCTGAACAGAATAACACATTTAACGATAACTTCATCGAGTTGGATTACGACCTCTCGAAGGTGATGTTTATCGCCACCGCGAATAACCTTCAGACCATCCATCCGGCTTTGCGCGACAGAATGGAAATCATTGATTTGAATGGCTATCTGCGTGAGGAAAAGTATCAGATCGCAAAACGCCATCTTATTCCAAAACAGCTCAAGGAACACGGCTTGAAGGCAAAAGATGTACAGTTTTCAGAAGAGATAATCTATAAAATTATCGACGATTACACTCGTGAAGCTGGTGTGCGTTCGCTGGAGCGCAAAATCGCTGACGTGATTCGCAAGAAGGCGAAAGCTATCGTTGTCGGTGGCGATTACGAGAAGAAAGTCACCGAGGACGATTTGAAGAAAGCCCTTGGCGTGCCTATGCATCACGATGAGGAAGAGGTGAAACACACCATGCCGGGCGTCGCCATCGGATTGGCATGGACACCGGTCGGCGGCGAGATTCTTTCGATTGAAGTCAGCTTGAGCAGGGGCAGGGGAGCACTGAACATGACAGGTAACCTAGGCGACGTGATGAAAGAGTCGGCAACAATTGCATACGAGTTTATCAAAGCGCATGCTAATGAGCTGAAAATCAATCCGATAGTGTTTGAGGAGTGGAACGTTCACATTCACGTTCCGGAGGGTGCTACGCCTAAGGACGGCCCGTCGGCAGGTATTACTATGCTGACAGCGTTGACGTCGGCATTCACGCAGCGTCGTGTCAAAGACAAGCTCGCGATGACAGGTGAAATCACGCTTCGTGGTAGAGTCTTGCCGGTTGGCGGCATTCAGGAGAAGATGTTGGCAGCCAAGCGCAACGCCGTGACAGATGTCATTTTGTCACGTGACAACGAACGCGACTTTATGGACATCAAGCCTGAATACATCGAAGGCCTGCAGTTCCATTTCGTCGACAACATGCTTGAGGTTTTGGACCTTGCATTAGAGGAGGAACAAGAGGTTAACGCATTGGATTACAATAAGTTTTTGGTAGATTCGCATAAGAAAATAACTGGATTCAAGGTTTCTGAAGTATAAACCTCTCCGGCAGTTGTTTGAATCACTGCTTCAAGTTTTAAGTCTGGGGTGTCTTTTGCAAGATATTCCAGACTTTCCATTATCTCGTCGAGGTGGTAGCGTCGGGCGTGAGCACCACGATATTTGCCGTTTGGCGTGAAGTCGCTCTCGATCTCTTCATATTCAACGCGGAAGAAATCAGTGCCGTCGTCGAGAGGGTGGGAGAGCTTAAAAAAAGGCTCCTCGAATGAAATGTCGTAACTCTTTGAGTACCTGAAGTTTACATCTAAGACGAAATAAGGCCATTCGGGAAGGATTTTCTTTGCCTCCATCTTGATTTGAACCTTGTGCGACGCCACATCGGCAAGACTGTCAATCACTTCCATCGGGAAAAGCGGCACGTTGGTGGCGTTGGAGCGCATGAAACTCAGCAGTTTGTCGCGGTTGTTCAACGGGATAATCATCGTGCGGTCACCGAAATCGGTGATGACGAGAACGCCGCGGTCAACATGTATAGCTTTAATGCGCATTGAATGAAAAATTTTTGCAAAAATACATATTTTTTGAAGACCTTAGACGTTAGACCTTAGACTTTAGCCAAATTGCCGAAAAAAACTAAGGTCTAAGGTCTAAAGTCTAAAGTCTTTTTTGTATTTTTGCAGGAGATTTCTCCGTTCCGCTTCGCTCCAGTCGAAATGACAGGGAGTTGTCATTCCGACCGAAGCGGAGGAATCTCATTAAATTATGAAAAAATTATTATATGTATCGATAACATTATTACTTCTCGCTTCCTGCGGAAGACGCGATGCTGATTCTAACTTGAAGATTTTCAAGTACAACGAGGCAGCGGGAATCTTGACTTTGGACCCGATTTATGCAAAAGACCAGCCGCATATCTGGGCTTGTAACCAGTTGTATAACAGTCTGGTAGCCTTCGACAACGAGATGAACGTGGTGCCGGCGGTGGCGAAGAGTTGGGAGATCTCCGAAGACGGCAAAACCTATACTTTTTTGCTTCGCGACGATGTGTTTTTCCACAACGATAGCTGCTTCAACGGGCAGAATAGGAGGGTGGTGGCTCAAGATATTGAATATTCATTCAACAGATTGATTGACAGAAAGTTAAGTTCGCCAGGAATTTGGATTTTTGCTCAGGTAAAACAAGATGATAATGGCTATGCTTTCAAGGCGTTAAACGACAGCGTTTTTCATGTGGAATTGAAAGAGCCATTCCCAGCGTTTCTCGGCATATTATCAATGACTTACGCCTCGGTGGTGCCTCACGAAGCGGTCGAGTTTTACGGTGAGAATTTTGGTCGGCATGCTGTCGGAACCGGACCTTTTAAATTCCAATATTGGAAAGAGGGTGTTCGCTTGGTCTTACGCAAAAATCCTGAGTATTTCGAGTATGAAAATGGCACAAAATTGCCATATATCGATGCCGTTTCGGTGAGTTTTCTTATCGACAAGCAGGTGGCGTTTATGGAGTTTGTGAAAGGAAAAACCGATTTCATGTCGGGCGTGGATGCACGTTACAAAGACGAACTTCTGACTCGCGACGGTTTTTTGAGAAGCAAATATGAAGACCGTTTTTATCTGATACGTGAGCCGTATCTGAATACTGAATATCTTTCGTTTTATATTGATAATCAAGAAGAAAGAGATGATAAAGAACGTCAAGTTGCATTGCGTCAGGCGGTGAATTATTCGATTGACAGAGAGAAGATGCTGCGATATCTGAGAAACGGCATCGGAACTCCAGGAAACGGCGGAATCATACCTGCGGGACTGCCTGGATATGATTCTTTGGGACAAATAGGATATGCTTTTAATCAGCAGAAATCGTTTGAAATTATCGAGAAATATCACTTGCAAGGAAGTGAGGTAAAGCTTTATACCACAAAGGAATACATCGATTTGGCGAAGTTTGTACAGTCGTCGGTGACTGATGTCGGGTTGGTGTGCAAAGTGGAAGAGATGATGCCGGCGGCATTGCGTGAGAAGCGCGCCCAATGCAGTCTGCCGTTCTTCCGTAGCTCTTGGGTGGCCGATTATCCTGATGCAGAGAATTATCTTTCGCTTTTTACGACCGAAAATTTCGCTCCGAAAGGTCCGAATTACACGCATTATTCAAACCCGAAATTTGATGAGCTTTACGCGAAAGCGATTGCCACTAACGACTTGAAAACCAGAGCCGAAATATATCACGAAATGGACTCTTTGATGATGACTGAGGCGCCTGTTGTGATACTGTTTTACGACGAGGTGCTGCGCTTTGTCAACAAAAAGGTGAGCGGATTCGACGGAAACCCCGTGAATTTGCTGGATTTGCGGAGAGTTAAGATTGATTGAAAAATTTTTGATAATCAGTGAATTTCGTGTTAAAAAATTTCGTAATTTTGCAGCGCTTTTTTGCGAAAAATAATTTGATATGATAAATATTACATTTCCTGACGGTGGAGTCAGACAGTTTGAAGCGGGCGTAACGCCAATGGACATTGCCAAAAGCATCAGCGAAGGCTTGGCTCGCAACGTGTTGTCAGCAAAGGTGAACGACAAGATGTGGGATGCTCTTCGTCCAATCAACGAAGACGCTAATATTCAATTGTTTACATGGAACGACCCAGAGGGAAAAGCTACAGTTTGGCACTCATCGGCCCACCTCATGGCAGAGGCTATCGAGCAGCTTTACAAAGGCGTGAAATTCGGCATCGGTCCGGCAATCGAGAGCGGTTTCTACTATGACATCGACACCGGCGACATGACATTGACCGAGGAAGACCTCGTGAAGATTGAGAAAAAGATGCTCGAGCTCGCCAAGGAAAAACAGGCATTTGAGCGTGTTGACGTGTGCAAGGCCGACGCTTTGAAATATTTCACAGAGAAAGGTGATGAGTACAAGGTGGAGCTTATCAACGAGCTTGAAGACGGTACTATAACATATTATAAATCAGGAACTTTCACTGATTTGTGCCGCGGACCGCATATCCCGGATACATCATGCATCAAGGCTGTGAAGCTGACATCTATCGCTGGCGCTTACTGGCGTGGCGACGAGAACCGCAAGCAGCTGACACGTATCTACGGTATCACCTTCCCGAAGCAGAAAGAACTCGAGGAGTACCTCGTTCTTCTTGAGGAAGCTAAGAAACGCGACCACCGCAAACTCGGTCGTGAGCTTGAGCTTTTCATGTTCACCGACATGGTTGGCAAAGGTCTCCCGATGTGGCTCCCAAGAGGTACAGCTTTGCGTAACCGTCTTCAGGAATATCTCACAAAGATTCAGAAACACTATGGTTATGAGCAGGTTATTACCCCTCATATCGGAAACAAGAATCTTTACGTGACATCAGGTCACTGGGATCATTACGGCAAGGACAGCTTCCAGCCAATCACCACACCTGAGGAAGGCGAGGTTTATTTGCTGAAGCCGATGAACTGCCCTCATCACTGCATGATTTACAGATGGCAGCCACGTTCATACAAGGACCTCCCACTGCGTTTGGCAGAGTTCGGTACAGTGTACCGTTACGAGCAGAGTGGCGAGTTGCACGGCTTGACACGTGTACGTTCGTTCACACAAGACGACGCCCACATCTTCTGCCGTCCTGACCAGGTGAAAGACGAGTTCCTCCGCGTGATGAACATCATCGAAATCATCTTCAAGGCTTTGAAATTCGAGAACTTTGAGGCTCAGATTTCACTCCGTGACCCTAACAATACCACAAAATACGTCGGTACAGACGAGAATTGGGAGAGAGCAGAACAGGCCATCAAGGAAGCATGCGCTGAGAAGAACCTTCCGGCAAGAGAAGAGACTGGCGAGGCTGCATTCTACGGCCCTAAGTTGGACTTCATGGTGAAAGACGCACTCGGCCGTCGTTGGCAGCTTGGTACCATCCAGGTTGACTACAACTTGCCAGAGCGTTTCGACCTCACATATATCGGCAAGGACAACGAGAAACACCGTCCTGTGATGATTCACAGAGCACCATTCGGCTCTATGGAGCGTTTCGTGGCTGTGTTGCTCGAGCACTGCGCCGGCGACTTCCCGTTGTGGCTCGCTCCAGATCAGGCTATCATCCTGCCTATCTCTGAGAAATATCAGGAATACGCAGAGAAGGTGTACGAGACACTGAAGAATTCTGAAGTCAGAGTGTTGCTCGATGACAGAAGCGAGAAGATTGGCCGTAAGATCCGTGACGCCGAATTGAAGAAGATTCCTTACATGCTCATCGTGGGCGAGAAGGAAGAAGGCGAGGGTTTGGTATCAGTGCGTAAGCGCGGTACAGGCGACCTCGGTTCGATGCCGGTTGCTGATTTCGCCAAGATGGTTGAAAATCAGGTGGCTGACGAACAGAAAGTTGAATATTAACATATTGTTTAATTAATATAGGAGATACATACCATAGCACTTCCAGTAAACAACGGAGGAAACCAGAACAGACCTCCGAAAAGCAAGCAGAACGATGATCCGCACAGAATAAACAACAGGATCACGGCACCAATGGTGAGAGTCGTCGGCGAGGCCGGTGACAACGAGATTCATCCGATTCGCGAGGCCATCAGAATGGCTGACGAGGCAGGTCTCGATTTAGTGGAGATTTCACCAAGCGCAAATCCACCGGTCTGTAAGATCATGGATTACAAGAAGTTCCTCTTCGACCAGAAGAAGAAACAGAAAGAAATCAAAGCTAAGGCTACCAAAGTGGTTATCAAGGAGTTACGTCTCGGAGCCCAGATTGGCGACAGCGACTTTGAGTTTAAGTTGAACCACGCCAAGAAGTTCCTCGAGGACGGTGCTAAGGTGAAAGTCGATGTGTTCTTCCACGGACGTTCCATCGCCTACAAGGAGCAGGGAGAGCTGGTTTTGCTCAAGTTCGCTCAGGCTTTGGAGGATGTAGGCAAGGTTGAGTCGTTGCCGAAGCTCGAAGGAAAGCGCATGTTGATGATTATTGCTCCTAAGAAATAAGAAAGACACTCATTCATAACTTTAAAAATAGTTTTAAAATGCCTAAAATGAAAACAAAATCCGCTGCCAAGAAACGTTTCAGAATTACTGGCACCGGTTTAGTGAAGAGAAAACATGCTTATCACAGCCACATTTTGACCAAGAAGACCAACAAACGTAAACGCGCTCTCGGTCATCAGACAATTGTGGAGCCAGCTAACATGGCAGCTGTAAGAGAGATGCTTCTCATGTAATCAACAAAATTGTTTAACTCTTGTTAGAGCGGAAGAAAGTTCCCGGGAAGATGCGGGGCGCTCTAACGGATAAAAATTAGAAAATTATGCCAAGATCAGTAAATGCAGTCGCTTCAAGAGCAAGACGCAAAAAAGTATTAAAACAGACGAAGGGACAGTTCAGCGCACGTAAGAACGTCTGGACAGTGGCCAAGAACTCTTGGGAAAAGGGTTTGACCTACGCCTATCGTGACAGAAAGGCCAAGAAACGTGATTTCAGAAGCCTTTGGATTGTACGTATCAACGCTGCCGCACACGAGTACGGTATGACATACAGTACATTCATGGGTAAGATTCATGCTGCCAACATCGACCTTAACCGCAAGGTTTTAGCCGACCTGGCTTTGAACAACCCAGAAGCTTTCAAAGCTATTGTTGAAAAAATAAAATAATGTTTTCAAAGAATGAGTGGTAAAGAAAGCCCGCCGTGAGGCGGGCTTTTTTGTTTCCATATGTTATTCATATTTTAAAAATTTATTAAAAATCACTTGACAAAATTTAAAAATTGTTGTATCTTTGCAGTGTCGTTTTACCATACAGCGCAGGTAACGAAGACTGTCAGCGTCGATGTTTTTGACAGTGACGAAAGTATAAGACCGAGGTTTTACTTCGGTCTTTTTATTATGTCAAATGCTGTAAGTAGCCACTTTTTTGTGCGTCCTTGTGCCTCTTTTTGTAATGCTATGACAAAGCGGAATCCCTTGCTTTCAAATACTTTTTTCTGATTGTCAGACTTTTTTAGGTTGAAATCTCCGAACTGAACCACGATGGGGATAAAATCCTCTATTTTGAATCCAGGTCTATTTATTTCTGGTTCATGTTTGTCAATTATATGCACCAGTCCATATCCTTTATGTTTTATCAGATCGGTGACTTCTCCCCAAACGATATCAATGAATCCAATAACATCGCGATAAAGCGCTTTAGTGCATTCTCCGTTTTGCATTTTACGGAGATGTTTTATTGCTTCTTTTGGTTTTCTTACAAATTGTCTATAAATAGGTCTAAATTTCCCAATTTCAATAGTCTTAATTACATTTTTCATAATAGTAGCATCATTTCTTTTAATTTTCTTTACACAATAAAAATTCCTTTCGCCATTCTGCGAACTCCTAATTCCATTAGTTTTTTGTTTTACGATGCTCTTTAGTTATGGTTCAAGAACTGGGGCAAAGATAAACAAAAAATCCTTGGTTGTCAATTATTTTTTAAAGTATGTATCTTTTTGATGATACTATGGAGAATGTTTAATTCTGGTGTTTAGGTTGGGATAAGTGTAACAACAGTTTTATTAATTGATTCTCTATCAATGTGTTTTATGGATTCAAGTTTATTAACAATTTGTTTGATCCATTCATTAAAAGCAATAATTTCTGATGTGTGGCCGAGCTTTGAGAGTGACCAGAGTGTGAGCCCAATCGTGCTGTATTTGTAATCACGAAAAACGATGTGGCCTTGGAGATTGCGGATAAAGTAAAAATGCCAGTTCAACTCGTTACTTATGACCCAACGTATGGCTGCAGATGCTTCTTCTGCGGTAATTGTGTGGTCGGTTTTGGCTGAGATATATGCGATTTGGAATGGCGTTAGCCTACTTTTGGGAAGAGGATAATTTTTATCTTCGCAGACTTTGATTAGTAATTGCGGATAAGCCACGTCGTCGATGACACCATCGCTATAGCTTTCAAGTTCATTGATTTTTTCTTTCATATACTCAATGGAATCGAACTGGAGGATGACTTTCAGAAGCTTGTAGTTTTCAATGTCTTCTTTCCAATAGCGTTTGACGATGTCGAGGTATTTGTCTTTCCAAAACAGCTGGCCGACTACATCAAATGCTTGATCCTGATAAATGACGGTGTCGGCAAAATTCTCGACGAAGTATTTAGAGCACCACACGACATCTGTTTTTGTGCCTTTTTTCATGAAAGTTTCGATGATATGCTCTTGGTCATCGAATGATTGGACGTCGAATCGCTTTTGAAGTTGACGGCGAGTTTGCTTCAGTTGCTCGCCTCTGCCATTTGCAAAATCATTGAGAAGCTGTTGAAGCGGAGCGTTTACGTGCTTTACACTATCTTTTGAGGGCTTGGGATTGATTAACTTATTGGTGTAAAGCCACAAATCTTCATTGGTGGTGCTGTCGCGGATTTCAATAAGTTGGTCGGACGACAAGGCGTTGACCAGGTGCTTCAGGATGTCGAAGCTTGAATTAGGGTTTTCAATAAGATATTTTGAGAGTTCCATAGTATTATTTCTTTAGAAAATTCAAATATTTTCCTGTTGGACGAAGCCAATAATCGCGAGGTTTTCCATTGATAAACACCTTTGACTCAAAAGCGTCTTTGTGGACTTTTATGTTTCTATTCTTGAAGGAAACCGAGATTAAAGTGGTATTAAAGAAAGCAAACTGACCAATGCTCTTTATCGATGGCGGTATATTGATTTCTTTTAATGAAGTACAGTTGCAAAACGCATATTCCTCTATTAACTCAATGTTGTCAGGTATGCAAAAAGATTCCATTTCTTTTGTAGTTGCAAAAGATGAAATCCCCAAACGTTTTACGGAAGTTGGAATTTTAGTTGTTTTGCAACCTTTTAGAAGAGTATTGGAGGCGGTCTCGATTATGGCATTACAATTTTCTCTGCTGTCATAAAATTTGTTTTGTTCAGAAACTATGATGGATTCCAAACCAAATATTTCTGCAAAATTATAATCTATGTGCATGATATTTGGGCCAATATACAACGATTTGATAGCAACGGCACAGAATGCCCCCTCGCTAATCCTTTCTACGGAATCAGGAATGATGGTGTTGTCGCAGGCGACAACGAGTGTGTTAGTTGCAGTTTCAATCACGGCATTACAATTCTCTCGGTTGTCATAAAATTTGTTGTCTTTTGCCACATGGATTTCTTTTAAAATGGAATCTAATGTAAACCAGAATGCATAGTTCTCAATTTTGCAGATTGATGCAGGAATAAAGATCGATTTCATTGTTTTAGGGAAAGAGCATGAGCCGATTTCTGTCACTTTGTAATTGTCTCCATTGATAAAGATATATTCAGGAATCACAAAGTCATCGAAAAAGTTGACTGTCAAAATACCGTCTGCTGTTTTATCATATTCCGAACATAATTTTAAATTTTTGCCATTCAAAAATTGGAATCCAACGCTTGTTGAAGTTGATATGTTTTTTTGTTGGCTGTTTTGAAAAATATTTCCTGCATCGATTTTTATAAGTTTTTTCTTTGCCATAGCATTACTTTTTTGTTACGATGCAAAAATAGAATATACTTCCGCAAAAAGAATGTGGAAGGTGCAGATAAAAATTATTTTTTAGCTTGTGCTTTGTTTTTGCATAATTAAATTGTAATTTTGCAGATGTAACATTATCAACATAATATAGTCAATGGATAGGGAGAATATATTTAATAATTATTTAGAAAGTTGTCTGTCACGAGAGGAATTTTGTGGGCAAGGTAATCCTAATTCTGATATTCTAATTATTGGCAAAGAGCCATATTGTATAACAGAATGCAATGAGGACGAAAACAGAAAAAAGCGCAAGGATAATTATAATTTATGTAAAGATTTAAACCTCCGTGATGCTTCAAGAGAAGGAAAACAGTCACCAACATGGTTAAATTATCAATATTTAATAGATTTAATCTATAAAAGGAAAACTCACGAAAACAAAATTGATTTTGAAAGATTTGCATTCACTACAGAATTGAATAAATTAGCAAGACCAAAAGCAAGATTAGACAAAGAAACAAAAGATAATATATATGAACGACTGTTGTTTTTTAAAGAGTCAAATTTTATACAATCGTTCCCTGTTGTGATTTTAGCTTGTGGTCCTTTTATTAAAAACACTGGAGAAGGTGTTGATAGGCAGATTGACAATACATTTAATGCTTGTTATAACAAAGAAATAAAAACAACTAATGGCTACAAATTTTATACTCATTACAATAAAGAAGACACACAATTGATTAAAGCAGGAGAAAAACTGATAATTCACACAAGACAATTAAGTAATTTTAGACAAGGTGATGGTAAACGACTAATTGAGGCAATGTCAGAAACAATACATAATCATTTACATAAACTTGGATTAATATGAAACAGCAAGCGATTTTAGATTTTACTGCTGACGGCAAGGCAGTTGTGCAGATTCCTGATGTGGGAAAAATGGCGTTCATCAATACTTTTGGCTTAAGCAAAATAGGCGAGGTGGAAAAGGATATTGAGGAGGCTGACACTGCGGAGAGAAAACAGTTCATGCAGAACTATATAAGCGAGTATCGTTCTATATTTGGCAACGATGTTGAACGAAGCAAAGAGACAACAGAGTTGATGGAAAAGTTTGAAGCTGCTTTGGTAGATAAATTCCCAATATTCACAACTAAAGAACTGGATTGCTATGATTATGCAGATGAACAGTATGACGATGCATGGGATATTGTATCGGACGACGATTCGCAAGAATTGGAAGATGCGCTGGAAAACTCATACATTCGTGAGATATCGGTGAATGTTTATAAAATGAAACACTCGACAGCTTGGTATTTGTTTGGCAATGTAAAAGCAGACATTGATGCAACGGTAGAGCAAATTGAATGTATGAAAGGCTTGCCAACAGTTATTGACAATATTGACAAAGTGGTTGAGATTGTTAGAAATGCCGTTGATGCCCGACAGGCTATAAATAAATTAACTGAAGAGTTTAACTTGACGAGAAACCAAGCTGCTTATGCAGTCGGATTCCATTTGAGTGAATTGGCAGGAATCAACAAAGACAATGTTCAAGAGAACATCGCTTATTACGAGAAAATCCTGATTTTGCTTAAGAATTTGGACAAATAAAATTTATTTATAGAGTTTTCTCATAGCCTCAATCTCCTTAATGATTTCGTTACGGAATGATTGAGGCTCTATTATTTCTACATTTCCCATATAAGACAAAACTTTCTGTTTGAAATCGAGGGTTGGGCAGATGTAGTAGGAAAAGACGGTGTAGTCGGAATCGTCTGAGACTATTTTCTGTGAATGGTGGAGCGGCAAAGTTTTCAGGTACTGGGCTTGGAAATGGTTTGCCTTCAGGACAACTCGCTGGATTGGGGTTTCATCTTTGATGATGCCATAGCAGCCGCTGAAGAAATCGTTGATGGAGAAATCGGATGGCATGCGGAAGGTGATGCTGTTTTTCTGCAGGCTGGTGATGCGGTCGAGAGCAAAGGTGTGGAGCGTGTCATTTTCAGGATTGCGAGCCAGCACATACCAGCGACGCTGGAAGATTTGGACTCCGTAGGGCTCCATGTTTTTGTACAGCTTCTTATCATCGGAATAAAATTTCTGATATTCCATGTCGAAGGTACAGCTGTTGTTCATCAAATCGATGATGTCGATTAGCGTGTCTTGCCCTGCAGGGATGTCTTCGAGACCAATGCGGTTTTTCAGGCTTTTGCTTTGGCCGATGATATTGTTGAGATTGAAGGTGTTGATGAGCCAACGCAAAACGAGGTTCTGATTTCGTAATTCTTCACGGTCATTTATGTAATAACGATTGGTTTTGCGGTCGCAGCAGATCTCGACGTTGAAGGTGTCTTGGATTTCTTCTTTGTGTTGCTCGAATGTGCGCTTCGGGTAACGCTCGCCATCTGAAAGAAGGTCGTAGCGTTGCCATTTCTCGTTGATTTCATCGAATGTAATGCCTGTTTCACCGGCACGATAGATTGTATCGAGCAGCCAGACGTAGCGTTTGATTTTATCGACTATCATGGTTGGAGTTTTTTCGAGGTAAAATTAGTAATTTTTTAGCTTGTGCAAGAACTTTGTGGAAGAAAAATTTACCTCCTCAAGAACTTTACATCATTATCTCACTTCCAAGATAAACCGAATTCGCGACTTCCATTCCGTCCTCAGAGATGAAGCCGAGATAGAGGTGAATGGTGTCGCCAAGCCAGTTGGAGGGGAGGGGTAAGACAACTGATTGGCTCGACCTTGTGGTGGCTGCGATTTCAAACACCGCTTGACCTTTTAAAACATTATAAGCCAACGGCATCGACAAATCGAGGGCATCGGCTGAGCCTTCGGCGCTGTTGTCGCTCCAAGTTATTGTTACGCAACGTTCTGAGATGGTGGCGGCGACATCTTTCGGCGGTGTCAAATCGCCACGCGACACAAGCACTCGCTGATAGTTTATCTCTATGTCAGGATAACTGCCGCCGACAGCGTTTTTAACAACATACGAAACCGCCGCGTTGAAAGCCGACTTCTTTACAGCATAGGTCTTATAACCGACACGAATGTAATCTTTAATCGGTGTCAAAAACTCCATCGCCTTGTTGAATTTCGCCCGTTGCTGAAGCTGCCGCGGCGTGCGAGCGTCGTTGAAATGCTGAGGAAGACTGCGCATATAGCTGATGCCATTCCATGAGGAACCGATAACCGGTCCAACCTTGCCTGAAAAGCCCCCGAGGACTCCTTTTCTGATTTTTCCCATAATTTTTTATTTTTGTTTAACGATTTAAATTTTAAAACCGCAACAAAAATATATAAAAATTTTTTAGAAAATCAAATTCGGTTTTAAATGCGCTTCTTTGCCTGATTATGCATGATTTTTCCATGTTTTGCAAGGTTGCAAGTTCGCACAAAATTAATACCAAGTTCGTACCAAGTTCGAATGAAACTATAGTAATTAGTCCGAACTTGATACGATATGTGACTTATATTCAATGAGTTAAGTGCAAATGTTAAAATTTATTAACATTTAAAAAAGCATTAAATCTCCCAAAAACAGTTTGTAAATGGCTGAAATACAATTATTTAGAACGATGTTGAAAACTTAGTCGTTTTTCGTACGACTAATTCGTTTGAAGGGTCGTATATTTGGCGCTTTATTATTATAAATCTTTTACGAATATGACACAGATACCTGATTTTATCGAAACAAATTTGCAAGGGACAAATTTATGGTTTAGAATTCCAACAAATCCTATTAAAGAGATTCGTGGTGAAAGACGTAAGATAATTAAAGACGCTTACAAGGCTTTGTTGTCAAAATTAAACGGCAATAACTTCATAAAAAATGATTTTCTTGATGAAAATATCTATATAATTTGGAAGGAAAGCTTTCAGAAAGCATCAAATAACGCTACACGATATTGGCAAACGACTTATGCAGTGCTTAAATTACCCGATGTTTTGAAATATGCCAAACCATTTGATGAGAATTACAGGAGTTTTGACATTAAAGACGGTAATCAGAAGAAAAACCGCTATGTTGAGCTGATAAAACTGAGATATACATTCAATAGTAAAACGGAAGATTACAAGAATTTCACGATTGAAGTGGTGATAGGTAAGAAAAGCGATGGTCGAAACGTCCAATACAGCCTGGAGTATATAAAAAAAGCGTGTAGTTAATCCATGCATAAGCCGATCTACACGTTTTTAGTCGTAAAAATGCAGTTAATCCATGCAAAAGCCGATCTGCGATTTTTACGCAGCAAAAATAAGCAAAATTGCATTACGACAATGCAAAAATTTCAAATAAATGCATCATGACCGTGCATTTTTACCCTTGATGCGTCTCCCTCAGCAAATCATTAACCGTTTTTACTGGGTTGAACGTCAGAATCGGGACTTCGACGAAGATGGTGATCCAGTCCGCCATGGCACCGTTCCAGAGGCCTGGGAGCTCCATGGCTTTCAGGTCTTTGCCGTCTTTCGACTTCATTGAGATGAAGCCTGTTTCCGGGTCAACGTAATCAGGAAGGTTGAACGAATTGCCCTTGAAATCCTGTGTGGCGCACACCAAATCCACTGGGTTGAAGTGGGTGGAGGAGCGGAACATCGTTTCCTGTTTCTCGTTTTTGTGGTCGATTTGCGACGACTCGACAATCTGAAGCGAGATCTCGTCGCTGCTGTTGCGAGTGAAATATGGACCTCCGCCTGGTTCGCCCTCGTTTTTCACCATGCCGCACACACGCATCGGGCGGTTGAGCTTGCCGTAGAGGAAGTCGATTTTCTCGATTTCGTTGTAGGTGCTGAAGAAATCGGGGATATCGATCATCAGCTTGTCTTTCGCGAAAGCAGTGATTTCGTTGAGTTCTTCATTGGTGACATTGCCGTCGTCGAGCATCTCGAGATACTCGAACTGTTGCTGCTGCAGGCGGAAGAGGTAGCCGCCGAGTACCTTTTTATATTCATAGGTGGTCGCCTTGAAACGGTCAGGAACCACATTGTCGATGTTCTTTATAAAGATAATTTCTTTGTGTAAGTCGTTGAGGTTCTGTATCAAAGCACCGTGACCGCCCGGACGGAACACCAGTTTGCCGTCCTTGTCGCGGAACGGTTCGTTGTTCATATCGACAGCGATGGTATCGGTCGAAGGCTTCTGCACCGAGAAACTGATTTCGTATTTGATACCAAACTGTTTCTCGTATTTCGGCACGACATAATTTACAATCTTCTTGAAGATGTCGAGATGCTCCTGCGACACTGTGAAATGCAGCTTCGCAACCTCACCGTTGTTGCTGTATTCAGCAGCTTCCACGAGATGTTCCTCCATCGCGAGACGGGCTGAATCGCCGTATTTATGGAACTTCAATAATGCTTTCGGAAGGTTGCCGTAGTTCATGCCGTCGGCGTTGAGAAGAGTATCGATAATCTCTTGATACTCATTGTTTCTCAACATTTCTTCAATATCTTTTCCCTTTGCTTTAAGCTGGCATTTTAGGTCATTGAAAAATGCGAAATCATGGATGCCTTTAATGAAAGTCTCGACCGCATCGGGCTTCATTGCGTAAAGATCCTTAAACATTCGGCTTGCCGCGCCAGAAGCAGGCACAAATTTGATGATATCGTAGTATTTTTTATCTTCGTCGAACTGCCTGACAAGGTCTTTTATCTCGTTTTCATTGAAACGGACGATGCCTTTCCCGATTGTGGCAGGCGCGATCAGGTCGCTGAAAGCAAATCCGTTTTTAAACTGAACTATCTGATTTTCAACTTGTTGTGCTGAAATTCCCAAAGCTTCGAGTTGCTGTTTGTCGGCAGAAGAGAGTGTTGTCATAATACGAAAATTTTATCCTTACAAAGTTAAATCATTTTTGGAGAAAAAAGAAAATTTTTTTGAAAAATATTGACAAAGTTCAAAAATCGGTGTAATTTTGCATGAAATAATTTGAATATTTTTGGTTTAGATTAGAATAAAAACATTAAAAATTACCACTATGAACAAGAAGATTGAAGACGCTATCAATGCGCAGATTAATGCTGAGTTATGGTCGGCATACCTTTATTTGTCAATGGGAACCAACTTCCGTGCGAAGGGTTTGGACGGCATCGCCAACTGGTTTGAGGTTCAGTTCAAGGAGGAGCAGGACCACGCCATGATTTTCTACAAATACATGCAGAGCCGTGGCGCACGCGTGATTTTGAAGCCTATCGCGAAGGTGCAGACCGATTGGAAATCGCCGGTTGAGGCATTTGAAGACACACTCGCTCACGAGAAGAAAGTGACCGAGATGATTCACAACATCAACAAACTCGCTATCGAAGCTAAAGACTATGCAACACAGAACCGCATGGTGTGGTTTGTCGATGAGCAGGTTGAAGAAGAGGAAGAGGCAGGCAAGAACCTCGAGGCTTTGAAGGCCATCGGCGACAACGCATTAGGACTGTTTATGTTCGATAAGGAATTGGGAGCAAGACAGTATCATCAGGCATCAGCGCTGAAGTAAGACATTAGACTTTAGACCTTAGACTATAGATTGAAAAGATTATTGGTATCATTCTCGAATTACTCTCAGTACCCTGTGGTAAGTCGTAATTCTGCGAATGACACCAATAATCTTTTTGTTTTTATTAACGTTTACGTAAAATAATACGATTCAATTCCAATCCCAACGGCTCGAGCGGATTGCAGCGTTCCGTCTGGTCGAGGGTGATATAATTATAGCCTTCTTTTATTAATAAGGTGCCGAAATAGGAGGTTTGCAGCATGCAGTCAACGCCAGGAAGCACACGTGTGGTTGAGACTCCATTGCAGGTGAGAGTGTATTCTTTGGCGTCGTTTTCGGGTTTATAGACGATGAAAACATCGTATTCGCCGGAGGTTTGGGAATCGAGTTGCCATGAGAGCCAAGAATTGGGCTGCACGCTCATGTAGCCGGTGCCGTCGATGGCGGCGTGAGGCTTGCAATCTTGAGGTGTCAGAGTTGGGATGTGACCGTCTTTGCCGACGCCGATGATGCAGTCGATAGGGCAGGGCTGGAGATGATTTAGAGTATCTGGATTTTCTAGTAAAAATTGACCAATGCCATTTAATACTTCTTTCTCATAATCAATGACTTTGCCAGTGCCATCAGGACCGATGTTGAGCAGAAAATTGCCACCGTTGACGACGGTTGTCAGCAGGCGTTGTGTTTGAGTCTCAATCTGTTGGCTGAGTTCTGGGCGCTCAATCCACGATTTGTAACCCCATGAGTTATAAAGCGATGCAGGGTTGTCCCAATAGATGTCGCCGTACGACGAGATGTTTCCGTTGTCGGGCAGCGTCATGTAATCGCCCATGTTGTTCATGATGCGGCCGTTGATAAGACATTGAGGCTGAATGTTCTTCACCGTCTCGCGGAAGCGACGGCTCTGTTCGGGAGTTACGAGACCCATGTCGAACCACATAGTGTATATGTCGCCGTAGTTTGTGAGCAGCTCAGTGAGTTGAGCCACGATATAATCCTCAAGTTCTGGAGTTATTATCTCGAGTGGCGAATAAACCTGGTTCACGTACTCGATGCAATTTGTCGTTGAATCAGGTTCGAGACGAGGGATTCCGTAAGGAAAATGCCAGTCGGGGAGGGAGTAGTAAAATCCGAGTTTTATGCCGTGGCGGTGGCAGGCATCGGCGAGCTGTTTGACGATGTCTTTGCCGTAAGGCGTGAAGCCAACTATATCATAATCAGTGGTTTGCGTGTCGAACATACAGAAACCGTCGTGATGTTTCGTAGTGAAGACGATGTATTTCATCCCGGTGTTTCTTGCGAGCAGCACAATGCTGTCGGCATTGAAATCGACGGGGTTGAACTCGCGTGCAACCGCCTCATATTCAGCAATTGGAATCCTAGCGTGGTTCATAATCTGCTCGGCGTAATAAGGAATTTTCTCGCCCTTCCAAACGCCGCCTAATTTCGAATACACACCGAAATGAATAAACATCCCGAAATGGTCGTTGCGGAATTCTTTCAATGCGGTTTCGGTTTGTAGAGACGTTTCCCGAAACGTCTCTTTCTCATCATTGCACGAAACGACAAACAACGATAGGATTATTGTGATTATCAGGATTGATATTAGGGATTTTTTCATAATGAAATCAATTATTTTTTTCTTTTCGGTTTCTGAATTGCCAATTCCTTGCAGGTTGTTTTAACCAGTTCCGACAGGTAGTCGCGGTCATCGACATCTTCAATGAAGAAATAATCTTTCGCTCCATCGTATGGTGGGCGCATATCGACAATACGGAGCATTGTCCTGCCGGCTTCTGTCGGTTTCAGATAGAAACAGTTGTCGCAAATTAGGCCGAAGATGATGCCGTCGCAATAGATGCCGTAGTCGCCAAACATCTTTTTGACCATTATTTCGCCAGCCCCTCCGCACTGGTCGGCGATATATTGTACAAAATTGGGATTGCTTGCCATGATGAAAATTTTTGCAAAATATTAATTGATAATTCTTTGATGTAGTATATATTACTGAAACTTTATATTTGTAATATGCTTTTTAATAGGTTTATTATCTTTTCTTTTTCTCCACTCTCGTTTGTTCGCAATCTAAGTAACGGGAGATCATAGACTTCAAGAATATGATTTTTTAATGCATCACGACGATGTTGTTCGGTATCATTTTTGTGAAATGTATATCCGTCAGTTTCAATAGCCATTATTGGTTTTTTGGTAACATGGTTTATTATAAGAAAATCAAGATGTGTGCCGTAATTAGATATATACTTGGTTTCTTCCTCGTTCAAAAATGACCAATTGCGAATAACACTGCGCAATGGTGTGTGGCATAAGATGCCAAGATGCCTATATTCGGGATATTCTGATAATATGGATTCAAGCAATGAGTATGTGAGATTCTCAGAATCATATTCAGATATTTTCTTGTGATTAGCTAAAAACCGCATACGCTCATTTGTATATTGACTGTATAGATTGTCAAAAATTGAGTTGATTTTGCTATCTGTAACAGTCATGTTATTGTATTGGATGTACTCGATTAAATCGCTTATATTGCCTTTGCGCTCTTGTTCGTTTCCTGATACAACTAAGATAAAGCGCTTTTTTGCTCGGGAGATAGCAACATTAATAAGATTAGTATCATCACTAAATGATGTGATTTGGTCGTCAACAACACTCATTATTATATTGTCTTTTTCTCTACCTTGATACTTATGAATTGTTGCCGTTTCAATATTAGGTAACTGATGAATACACTCATTAACTTGATTGTTGTATGGCGTAATAATACCAATATCTCCGTTTGTATCTAAGAGAGGCAACACTTCACTTTTGATTACATCTATCTCACGTTGATTATAATGGTTGTATTCGTGGTGGCCGCAAACGGTTTTGATAGCCATCATAACGTCTTTTTCATTATGATCCTCTGTCATTATTAGTAGATTACCACCATAAAAGCGTTGATTGCAATAATTGATAATTGTTGGATGACAACGATAATGTTCGCGTAAAAGTGTTTGAGTTACGTCAGGAATTATAGAACATATAGACTGCAAAAAACTGTAATCAGCACAGTTGTATCCTTTTGCAACATTATATTCTTTGAAAATGCCATCTAGTTTTATTTTGTCCTCATCTGTTACTACATTAGGAAGTTGCATGGTGTCACCAACAATAACCGCGTTTTTGGCACAAGTCAATGCTAATGCTCCTGTTTCGATGGAAACTTGTGATGCTTCATCCATAATTATATAGTCATAGATTTGGTCTGGAATGGTTGTTCGTGCAGAGAAAGTCGTACTGAGTATAACAGGATAATTCTTGCAAAACTCTTCGGGATTACGATGTATGTCTTTGACATCATTCAATTCCAAATGTTGAGTGTTTTCATATTTATCATGTAATTTGTCTTTCAATAAGGTCATTGATAAATCTGACAGATGGTTGGATAATGATTGCGCGTCAGCCGATGTAAGGGATGTCTCTAGATCTGAAATACGAAGTTTCAATTCTTTTTGTCTCGTAACTAGATACAAGGCTTGCAACTCCAAAATAAATGAGTGCTTTATAAATGAATCCAATGATGTTTTTATCCCAAGAAAATGCTTTCCGATGAAACCGAACCAAGCTAATTTAATACGTTTGAATAATTTGATCAAATGGTTGGTTGTAGTATCGGAATCATCATAAAACAATTGATACTGTAACCATAGATTCATAAAACGATCAGATTTAACACCAGCTTTTGGTATGTAGCTGTCATCTTCAATGTTGTTGTCAGTTTTAAAGTGTTGCCATTCTAATTCAATGGCATTAAGTTCTTGTTTGCAATTAGCTAATTCTTCTTGAAGCGAAAAAACATCATGTAATTTGAATAATGTGGAAACTGTCGATTCTTTGGTTTTGATTCTGTCATTTTTATCAATTCCCCAATCATGAACTTCGTTTGGTATTGATGGTTGGTTTTGGATAAAGTTGTCTTTGTTTTCTCTTTTACCCAATGATGCAACGATAAAACCAAGTCCATACTTTTGAAGTTTTTCCATTACGTTAAGCGTGGCGGAGTTATTGTTGGAAACAACCATTACAGTTTGGTCGCGCATAAGTATATTGGCAATAATGTTTAATATGGTTTGTGTTTTACCTGTTCCGGGAGGACCTTGAATTACACTGATTTGTCGTTCCATAGCTGCCTTAACAGCTCTTGCTTGACTGGAATTACATCCGAATGGAAATATCAAATCAGAAGATTTCTGGGTTTTAGGCCTGTATAACTTTGCATCTAGGTAAGGAGTTATGGCTAAAGATTTATCAATAAAACCTATTTTATCATATAATGCTGGCAAAATGCCACCATGCTCTTCATCTTTTCCTAACTCGTTTATTTGCGATACACGTTTAAGGTAATCAAATGTATTTTTTGCAACATCATCACCTAAACATGATTCAATCACCTGAATAGAACCATGCAAGTAATCTTGAATATAACCGTTGGAATATGTGATGCGCCAATGTGTAAAGTCCTGTTGTTGAAATGAGCGGATATCTGTTACGTTCCTTTGTTCTTGCCCGCTAATATATACTTTATTGTGTAGATGGTCATGCCAAATAGCATTATATAGCCAAACAACATCAGTGTTGCGGTAATGAAAAACATTTGGACTGTTTTTATATTTAACGGCATACACACCATGTTCACACAAATCAATTTTCTCTATTTGTTGTGCTTTTGGCTGTCCTTTGATTATTATAAAACCATGTATTGCCGTCATAAGTATAAATTTATCAGATGCACATTAGTTATGTGTGGAAATATATACCAATGCGGATGCAAATTTATGAAAAAATTAGAAATAGTTAAATGAATTGTTTAATTTATCAATAATTCCTTGACAAATAAAATAATTTTACCGTAGTTTTGTACCCGATTTTGAATCAAAACTAAAGAGCATCGTAAAACATATTGAATGGGGATTTACGGCAGGTGAGGGGGATGTTAAATATTTTTTCAAAAATACTTGACAATTCAAAAATTATATGTATCTTTGCAACTGAATTTTAGTTACAAAAAAAACAATGAGTAAGAAAGAGAAGTTGGTGCAAAGATTGTTGATGTTGCCAAAGGATTTTACATTTGCTGAGTTGGAATCATTGCTACTTCAGTTGGGATTTGAAATTGACAACAAGGGGAAAACATCGGGCTCGAGAATAAGGTTTTATAATCGGGATAAGCAGTTGCAATATTTGGCTCACAAGCCGCATCCGTCATCAATTATAAAACCTAATGCGTTGAAAGACATCGTAATATACCTACAAAATAATAACCTAATATAAGATGGAAACACTAAGATACAAAGGATTTATCGGGAGCATCGAAGCAGAGCTTGAGGATGATACTCTTTATGGGAAAGTCCTCGGGCTTGATAAAGGTATTTTGATAACCTACGAGGGACAAACCTTGTCAGAACTAAAAACCGATTTTATAAATGCTGTTGACGATTATATTGAGCATTGCAAAGCAAATGGAATTGAACTTCATAAATCATACAGTGGAAGCTTCAATGTAAGAATTCCGGTTGAATTGCACGCAAAAGTGGCAGCTATGGCACAAGCTGAAGGCATTTCGCTTAATGCTTTTGTGAAAGAGAGCTTGATGAGAGCGGTGATGTAAATACGATTATTTTCAATCCCTATGCTTTCACATCATCATACTCCTCCTTCTCAAACTGCCTTACTACATACGAGCAAACCGCATGGATTTTAAGGCCGTTCTCTCTGGCGTATGCCACGGCAGCGTCGAGGAGCGCTTTGGCGATGCCTTTGCCTTGAAATGTTGGTTCAACAACTGTGTGCACGATTGCAAAAACAGACTCGTTCATCCATTCGTATGAGATGTATCCCATCCGTTTGCCGTTTTCCTCGGCGATGAAGAAGCCGTCTTTTGAATTGTTTTTATGAGTGATTTCCATTATTTGTTCAATTTGTAAGTTAAAGCTCCCGAAGGGCATAATTTGATTTGTGCTATCAGTTCTTCGGTGGTGGCGTTTTGCGGCTTGCACCAAGGACGTTCGTTCACGTTATAAACTTTAGGCAATTGATACACGCAGACTCCGGCGTGTGTGCATTTTTCCGGCTGCCAGATGATGGTGAGCTCGTCGGTTTTGTATTCTTTAATCATAGTTGTGAATTTATTTGCAAAGATATAAAAAATCCTTATCCCAGCCTCCCGAAATCGCTCCAGCCTGATTGCATCTTGCCGTTGTGACAGTCTTCAACAAACTTTTTCAACATTTTGAAGGCGTATTCTTGGCGTTTTGTATTGTAATAATGCTGTATGCGGTCAACCTTGATGCGGCGGTAGTTTTCGGGGAACGAAAGATAGTTTTTCCAAGCCGGCTCGTCGGCTTTGATAGCCTCGATAACCCAATCTTCATAGACGAAACGCGACGGGTCGATGTCGGGGATTACGGCGAGTCCTGCTGGAGTCATCTCGCCGGTTTCGACGAGGCGGCGGCAGCGCACGAGGTTCTGCTCGCACCAGTTACTGCCTTTGCGGCGCGGCGTGAAGTGCTGGATCGGCTTCCCGTCGTCGATGCGCTTCATGGTGCTGTCTATCCATCCGAAGCAGAGCGCCACCTCGACGGCATCGACATAGCGGACCACGCCAGGACAGTCGGCTTCGGCGCGGTTGATACGCAGCCAAAAATCCGATGCTTTATCGTGGTTTTCGAGATACCACTGGTAAAGCTCTTCGCGTGAATGGATGTCGAGTAGGGTGGTGATTTCCATTTTCTATTTGCACAATCTTTCAATCAGCTCGGAATGCTGTGGAAACTGCTTCAACAACTCTTTTTTGTCAGCCAATTCGAAGTTCTCGAAAGTGAAAGCAGGAGCGACGGCGCAACCTACGAGCGAAAACCCTTGTTTTGACGGGATTTCGGCGGCAAACCATTGCTCTGGCTGGATTATGACCTGCATCTCGCTTTCGGGCGATAGGCTGTGAACGCTGAGTTTTCCATCGGTGTCGATGACATAGATGTTGAGCGGCTCGCCAGCATGATAATACCAGATCTCGACAACATCGTGCAAACGGTGAAAAGCCGAAATGTCGTTGGCGGTCAGCATATAATAAATGGTCGAAATAGCCTTTTTCCCGGATTCATCGTTGCCGAAGAGCTGGCGATAATAGCCTCCTTCGGGATGGGGAAGGAGACCGAGATTGGCGATATAGTGTGCAGAATTGAGGTTGTTTGCCATGATGAAAATTTTTTGCAAAGATACATAAAAGACCTTAGACTCTAGACCTTAGACGTTAGTTTTTGACAAAAAAAGAAAGGCCGTCTTGCGACAGCCCTTCTAAGGTCTAAAGTCTAACGACTAAAGTCTTATTCAGCCTTTCCGCCTTTTTCCTCTTTCTCGAGGTTCTCTTTCAATGTTGCAAGGACATCGAGGTCGCCGAGAGTTGTGCGCTCAACGTTGTCGTTGATCTGCTTCACAGCGCGCTTGGTGTTCTTTGCAGCTTTCTCCTTCTCAGCTGTCTCAACTTCTGCTGCAGCGTTCTGCTTGTCTTCCCAGATGCGTGAGTGTGAGAGGATGATCTTCTTGTTTTCCTTCGAGAACTCGATGACCTTGAAATCCAAAGTCTCGTCAACCTTAGCGGTTGTGCCGTCTTCTTTCTTCAGGTGGCGGTTCGGGCAGAAGCCTTCAACACCGTATGGCAATGAGACGATGACGCCCTTGTCGCTTGTGCTGATGATTGTTCCCTGTTGGATTGAACCGACTGTGAAGATGCTTTCGAAGACATCCCATGGGTTCTCTTCAAGCTGCTTGTGGCCGAGGCTCAAGCGGCGGATCTCCTGGTCAACGTCGAGGACCACGACATCGATCTTGTCACCGATCTTGGTGAACTCTGCCGGATGTTTGATCTTCTTCGACCAGCTGAGGTCTGAGATGTGAATCATACCGTCAACGCCTTCTTCAAGTTCGACGAAGATGCCGAAGTTAGTGAAGTTGCGCACTGTGGCGGTGTGTTTTGAACCCTTTGGATAACGCTCCTGGATGTTCTCCCATGGATCTGGAACGAGCTGCTTCATACCGAGGCTCATCTTGCGCTCTTCGCGGTCGAGTGTGAGGACCTTGGCTTCCACTTCGTCGCCAATCTTCAGGAAGTCCTGAGCTGTGCGGAGGTGCTGTGACCATGACATTTCTGAAACATGGATGAGACCTTCAACGCCTGGAGCGATCTCGATGAACGCGCCGTAGTCGGCGAGGACAACGACTTTACCCTTAACGACGTCACCAACTTTGAGGTTCGGGTCGAGAGCATCCCATGGATGTGGGGTGAGCTGCTTGAGACCGAGGGCGATGCGTTTCTTGCTGTCGTCGAAGTCGAGGATAACGACCTTGATCTGCTGGTCGAGTTGGACAATCTCCTTAGGATCGTTGATGCGGCCCCATGAAAGGTCGGTGATGTGGATAAGACCGTCAACACCGCCAAGGTCGATGAACACGCCGTAGTTGGTGATGTTCTTGACAACGCCTTCGAGAACCTGACCTTTTTCAAGCTTGCTGATGATTTCGCTCTTCTGCTGCTCGATTTCGTCTTCGATGAGGGCTTTGTGTGAAACGACCACGTTCTTGTACTCCTGGTTGATCTTAACAACCTTGAATTCCATTGTGCTGTTGACGAATACGTCGTAATCGCGGATAGGTTTGACATCGATCTGTGAACCTGGCAAGAATGCCTCGATGCCGAACACGTCGACGATCAAGCCGCCTTTTGTACGGCTCTTGACAAAGCCGCGGACGATCTCCTGGCTCTCGTAAGCCTCGTTGACGCGGTCCCATGACTTGAGAAGGCGAGCCTTCTTGTGTGAAAGGACGAGCTGGCCGTTGATGCCTTCCTGGTTCTCCACGTAAACTTCGATTTTGTCACCCACCTTAAGGTCTGGGTTGTGACGGAATTCTGAAATCGGAATAACACCATCTGATTTGAATCCAATGTTGACGACGACTTCGCGTGAAGTCTTTGCGACAACTGTTCCTTCGATAACTTCGTGATCGCCGATCTGGCTCATTGTCTTCTCGTACATGGCTTCCATGCGTGCGCGGTCTTCAGCTTTGTAGCTGTCGTGTTTCTTAGCGTCGCTGCTCCAGTCGAAGTCTTCTGATGGAACCGGTTTCACTTTCTGGATTTTTTCGGTGTTTTCTAATTCGCTCATTATTTTTTTGTAAAAATTGTACCCGACGGCTCTTCCGAATTAGGCAATCGAGGATTGTTAAACTTTATTTTTCCATTTCAAGTCATTGATTTTCAATTACAAAAACCAATTTCGGAATAAGGCTCGAAAATGGACTGCAAAAATACAAAAAAAAGTTAACATATTGTAAAGTTTTAAGAAAATATTTTTTGATAATCTTGAAGTTAGAAATACAATAATGTGTATCTTTATGGAAATTGAAGATAGTTTAAAAATTAAATAAATATTTGAAAACATATGTTTTATTTGCTATCTTTGCGATGTTCTTTTTGACCAATTATTTTTATAGTTGAACTTAATATGATAAATATGAAAAAGCTTCTTCATATAGCGGCAGTAACAATGATTTTTATCATGTTTGTTGTTGTGACAGGATGTGAAACAAATAACGACAACAATTCGATTTCTAATATTCCAGAAGGTGCAATAGTAGGTGTTTTTTCTATAAGTGCATCGCAAAAAATATATTTTTCACAAGGCAATTTGCAATATCGAGCCTCAACAAACACGTGGCGTTTCGCCGAGAATCAATACGATTATGTTGGCTATGACAATTCCAATATATCATCGAGTTACAACGGATGGATAGATTTGTTCGGCTGGGGCACGAGCGGCTACGATCAAGGGGCGGTATCCTATCAGCCTTGGAGTAGAAGTATGACTGACAGTGACTATTATGCTTATGGTTTATACACGTTTAACTTAAACGACCAGACTGGTATGGCGGATTGGGGGTATAACGCAATATGTAATGGCGGAAACATCACCAATAAATGGCGTACCCTCACAGTTGATGAATGGATGTATGTTTTGAATTGCAGAATTACTAGATCAGGTATTAGATATGCCAAAGCGCAAGTCAATAATGTTAATGGAGTTATCCTTTTACCAGATGACTGGAGTGTGGGTACATATTCTATAAACAGCTATAATACCCCCGAAGCAAACTTTACTACCAATGTGATAAATTTATCAAATTGGAACATAATTGAAGATGCGGGAGGCGTATTCCTGCCAGCTGCCGGCTATCGCCTCGGTACTACTGTGGACAACGTGGGCTCTTGTGGCGACTACTGGTCGGCTTCGTTTCGCGATAGAGACAGCGCGCGTTACCTGTGGTTCAAAACCTCAGTCTTATCTCCTCTCAGTTGTGACTATCGGGAATACGGTTTCAGCGTTCGCCTAGTTTGCTCTGCAAATATAAATTACAGGATGTTTGAAAGGTAAATCATAGACATTTTTTTTCGTAATTTCAAACTTTTTTGTATCTTTGCCAAAAATTTATATTTATGGCACTCAACTGCGGAATTATCGGACTTTCCAACACGGGAAAAACAACCATATTTAATTGTATATCAAACACTAAGGCGGAAATTGGCTTCGCTACGAAATCGAATATCGGAATGTGTGAGGTGCGCGACGAACGCCTCAAACTCATCGACAATATCTCACATTCGAAGCGTATCGTGCCTGCTACCGTCGAAATTGTTGACCTCCCGGGACTGAGCAAGGGCGGACAAGGTGTCGGTAACAAACTTCTCGCCGAGGTGCAGACCGTTGATGCGCTCATCCATGTGTTGCGCTGCTTCGACGACCCGAACGTTCCGCATAGCGAAGGCAGTATCGACCCGGTGCGCGATATGGAACTGGTTGACCTCGAGCTTCAGGTGCGCGACCTCGACCTCGTGACACGTAAGCTGCAACGCGTTGAGAAACTGCTTAAAAACGGCGACAAAGACAACAAACGCGCATTCGAGGTACTCACGATTTACAAGGAGGTGCTCGAGAACATGCAGAACGCCCGCACTGCCAACGTGCCTGAGGAAGACAAGAAGTATATCCAAGATATTCAATTACTTACGGTCAAGCCGATAATGTACGTCTGCAACGTTGACGACGCTTCGGCACTCACTGGAAACAAATACACCGAGGCTGTGAAAGCCGCTCTCCATGGTGAAGATATGATAATCCTTGCAGGAAAACTCGAGTCGGAGATTGCCGAACTCGACGAGGCCGACCGTGCCCTGTTTATGGAAGATGCAGGGTTGACTGAACCTGGAGTGAACAAGCTTGTGAGATTGGCTTACAGCACTTTGAAGCTGCAGTCTTTCTTCACCACAGGTCCTGACGAGACTCGTGCTTGGACTATCCATGTCGGCGACACCGCTCCAGAGGCTGCCGGCGTCATCCACAGCGACCTCCAGCGTGGCTTCATCCGCGCCGAGGTGATGAGCTGCGAAGATTTTCTGCACTACGGCTCAGAACAGGCCGTTAAGGAAGCTGGAAAATTTGCCGTCGAAGGAAAGAATTATGTTGTCAAGGACGGTGACATTATAAATATACGATTCAACGTTTAATTCCCCGTAGAGATGCGATTCATCGCATCTCCCGTAGAGACGTTTCCTGAAACGTCTCTACAAAACGTCAAAAACAATAAAAAATGCCCGAATTTGTAGTATTAGTTGATAATCAAGATAATAAAATCGGATTGATGGAGAAGCAAGAGGCTCACGTCAACCCGACGCTGCACCGTGCCTTCTCGATTTTCATCTTCAACAGCAAAGGAGAGATGCTGCTCCAACAGCGCGCGCTCACAAAATACCACACTCCGGGCTTGTGGACCAACACCTGCTGCAGTCATCCGCATGACGGCGAGTCGCTGCAAGATGCCACAAAACGCCGCCTGATGGAGGAGATGGGGATGGAGTGCGACCTCAAGGAGGCGTTCAGCTTCATCTACAAGGCCGACGTGATGCAAGGCCTCACCGAGCATGAGTTCGACCATGTTTTCATCGGCACCACCGATGCGACACCTATTATTAATAGGGCAGAAGTGGAATCGTATAAATACGAAACTATCGAGAATATCAAAAAGGATATCGAGCAAAATCCTCAAAATTATACCGCTTGGTTTAAGATTGCATTCGCGAAACTTGCTGAAAATCACATTATTTAATTTCTTTTAAAAATTTTTTCATTTTTTTGTTGCATATTAAAAATATGTTGTATTTTTGCGATGTGAAAATGATATCAAAATGATATTACTAAAAATTAAATAATCATCTTAAAATTACAACTATGGAAAACAAAGAATTTGAATTTAAAGGATTGAGAATCAATGGATTCTTGATGTTGTTTGTGGTTATCGCAATCGTTGCTTTGATAATCTACGGATTTACACAATTGACAGAAGGTGAGCCGTTGTGGCTGCTCTTTGGCGGAATCGCGATGATGGTCGTCGATTTCATCATGTGCCTCGGTTTCCGAATGCTCGAGCCGAATGAAGCGATGGTGATGGTGTTCTTCGGAAAATATCAGGGAACTATGACAAAAGTCGGTTTTAACTGGGTGAATCCGTTCTATTCATCGAAAAAAGTTTCTCTCCGTGCCCGTAATCTCAACGTTGACCCGATTAAGGTGAACGACAAGACCGGTAACCCGATTATGATTGGTCAGATTCTCGTGTGGAAGCTGAAAGACACTTACAAAGCGATGTTCGAAATCGATTCTCAGACTATGGCCGCCAATCCTTCGGGAGTGGGTAATAGCGTTGCCGTGATGAGCCGCATGCGCGCTTTCGAGAGCTTCGTCAGAGTGCAGAGCGACGCTGCTTTGCGCGAGGTGGCAGGAATGTTCGCTTACGATGAGAATGGCGACATTAACAATGGCGATTTGACACTTCGTGCCGGCGGTTCTGAAATCAACGATATTCTTTTGAAAAAGCTCAACGACCGTCTGGCAATGTCAGGTCTTGAAGTCATCGAAGCGAGAATCAACTACTTGGCTTATTCTCCTGAAATTGCAGCGGTTATGCTTCGTCGTCAGCAGGCAGCAGCTATCATCGCAGCACGTGAAAAGATTGTCGAAGGCGCCGTTTCGATGGTGAAGATGGCTCTCGACAAGCTCAAAGACGAGGAAGTAGTCGAACTTGACGACGACAAGAAAGCTGCTATGGTCAGCAACCTGATGGTTGTGCTCTGCGCCGACGATGCCGCTCAACCTGTAGTAAACACTGGAACTTTGTATCAATAATCAACAATTATGATTATGATGTGGTTTATTTGGGTTTGGACAATCGTTACCACTGCCGTATTGCTGATTTTGGAAGGCAAAATGGCGAAAATACAGGTCTTCAGCGACGGAATTCTCATCGATGATTTAATGTATCCTGCATTTATCCCAAACGATGCGATAAAATCGATAAGATTGGTTTATAAAATGCCGGATGTTGGCATGAGAATCAATGGCTACGGTGGTTTAAAGACTTGGAAAGGCTTTTATAGACTTAAAGACATACGACGTGGTGTTTTGTATGTTGAAAACCACAATAAAGGCCCGTTTATCGAGATAAAGACGGCTAACGATGTGTATTACATCAATTTTAAAAATGCCGAGCAAACACAGCAACTTTATGATGAGATGAACTCAACGTTGAAGCTTGTCGATGAGTCGAGAGTGATAGATTTACCTAAGCTTTCGCAAAAGAGAAGCATAGTGGTGGTCGTGGTGTTTTTGTTGGTTCTGATGATTCCTATTATATTACTTCCAATACTAGTTTAGTTATGAAAAAAGCCATAAAATTTTCAATAATAGTTTGCCTCGCAAGCTGGATTTTCGCCGCCTTCATGTGGTTCGGCATGGGTGGGTATAGTTTGCTATGCGCGTCTATTTACATGTTTTTCCCGCTGATTTGCGCAATTGTGATTCAGATTATAAACAAAGAGAAACTCGGCAGCACAGGCCTTCTGAAATTCAAGATCAAAGGCTCGTGGTTTGTCGCATGGCTGCTGCCTGTGGTGATTGTCGCTGTTACCATCATTATCAACTCGCTGTTTGAAGGATGCACGCTTGGTTTCCACATGCCGGCAATCCCAGGAATGGAAAATCTTTCTCCTGAAGACCAGGCAAAATTCATGGCGATGCAGAATCCGAAAACTATAATTATAACCACGCTGGTTTCCGGACTTCTCGCAGGCATCACTATTAACGCTGTTGCGGCTTTCGGAGAGGAGTACGGCTGGCGCAATTATCTCGTCAGTGCGTTGAAAGGCAAGAACTTCTGGGTGGCGTGCCTTTTCATCGGAGTCGTTTGGGGATTCTGGCATTTCCCGATTATCCTCATGGGACATAATTACATGGTTCACCGAACTGCTGGAGTCTTCATGATGGTCGCGATGTGCCTCGTAATGACACCAATCGAACTGTATCTGGTCTTGAAAGCGAAATCGGTTTATCCGGCTGCCATTTTCCATGGAACAATCAACGCTTTGGCTGGTGCCACTATGCTTTTCATTAGTGGTGGGAGCGACCTCATCAACGGTGTCGCTGGTCTCGCCGGAATCATAACAATGGCATTGGTGACGCTGATTCTCTTCGTTTACGACAGATTTATTTCTGAAGATAAAATTATGTCAAAAAATATTGAGTTATAATACATTTTATGGCTAAAGACAAAGAAAATACAAAAAATTTCGTCCTGCGTCTCGATGCCAAGACGATGGAGGCTGTCGAGAAGTGGGCGGCGGATGAGTTCCGTTCCGTCAACGGTCAGCTGCAATGGATTATAACTGAAGCACTTAAGAAAAATAAAAGAATGTAATTATGGATATCGAAAGAATTATTGAGTTGACATTGATCACTGCTTATGTGGTGCTTTATTTCGGCATGCCTGCTGTCGCAAAAAGGATTTACGACATGGAACGCAGACGCTTGGTTATCAACAAATTGAATGTTGTATTCCTCTTTATTATGTTGGGAATAGTGTGCTTCGTGGTTCGTGATTTCATTGTTTACGACCTCGCAGGCGACTACAAAGCCTCACGACTCGGACTCGTGTTCATTTCTGTCGTGATGTTTGTATACACCACGTTTTTCAAGAAGAAGCAGTGGTTCGAGGAGTAATTATTCCTCGGTGTCGAGCCATTCCCACTCGGTGGGTAGGGTGGCCTTGCGCTTGGTGCAGTCGTCGGATTTGCACTTGAAACCGATTTCGTTCTTGTTAAATCTAACCTCATAAAGACCTTTGACATCTTTGCAAGGGTCTTTTTTATTTATGAAAGTGATCAAATCGCCGTCAACGCTGTAAGTTCCGATGATTGCCGCATCGCTGTCGACACCCATGAAATCGAGACGGTATTCCTTGTTTTTCATTGTCAGAACAGCGCCGCCTGTGGTGCTCATCCATGTGCCTGTGATGCTTTTCTCCACAGCTTTTGTCTCGGCGGCTTTCTTCGCCTGTTTCTTGTCTTTTTCAACAGGTTTTTCTGTTTTTGTCTTCTGATTTTCAACGACTTGTGATGTCGTGGTCTCTGCTTTTACCTTGTCTGCTGAAGGTCTTGTAAATTTAAAAATAAAGAAGGCCACAAATATCAAAATGAAGATTATCACTAAGATTTTTGTGATGATATTTCCTGACTTTTTCTTCTTTGAAGAGCCTTTTTTCTTAGGCTTGCTTATAGGTTTTTTAACTTTTTTTGCCATGATTATTATGAATTTTGTGACAATGCAAAAATAACAATTTTTTATAATTTAACGTAAAATGTCGCCATAAATTTTGTAATTTTGCACCGAAAATTTAACGACCATGCAGGAAACAATTCTGATTTTAGATTTCGGTTCGCAGGTGACACAGCTCATCGGTCGCCGTTTGCGCGAGCTCAATGTTTATTGCGAGATTCATCCTTACAACAAAATCCTTGAAATTACTAGCGATATCAAAGGCGTGATTTTGAGCGGAAGTCCATCGTCGGTGCGTGACGACAAGGCACCTTTTGCCGATTTGTCGAACATAAAAGGCCGTCTGCCGTTGCTCGGAATTTGCTATGGAGCGCAGTTTATGGCTCATCATTTCGGAGGCGAGGTAAACTCTTCGTTGGCAAGGGAATACGGCCGCGCTATGCTGACGGTTGTGGAGGAAGACAACATTCTCTTCCGTGGTGTTTCAAAGACCTCACAAGTGTGGATGTCGCACGGCGACACCATCGCCCGTCTGCCTAAAAACGCTCACGTCATCGCCAAAACCGACGACGTTGAAAACGCCGCTTACAAAATCGATGGCGAGGACACTTGGGCGGTGCAGTTCCATCCTGAGGTGTTCCACAGCAAGGAAGGCCCGAAGATGCTTGAAAACTTCGCAATGAACATTTGTGGCTGTCATGGTAACTGGACTCCTGACTCGTTTATCGACACAACAGTCGAAGCAATGCGCGCAAAACTTGGAAACGACAAGGTTATCCTGGGTCTTTCGGGCGGCGTCGACAGCACCGTTGCCGCTGTGTTGCTCAACAAGGCTATTGGTAAAAATCTGACATGTATCTTCGTCGACAACGGACTTCTCCGCAAAAACGAGTTTGAAGACGTTCTCGATTCATATAAAGACTTGGGTCTCAACGTGATAGGCGTTCATGCCGGCAATCTCTTCTTAAGCAAACTCGCTGGCGTGACCGACCCTGAGGCAAAACGTAAGGCTATCGGCTCAACATTTATCGACGTTTTCGAGGCTGAAGCAAAGAAGATTGAAGGCGCTAAATGGCTCGCCCAAGGCACCATCTATCCTGATGTTATCGAGAGTGTGAGCGTCAACGGACCGAGCTGCAAAATCAAGTCGCATCACAACGTGGGCGGACTCCCGGAAAAGATGAACCTCAAGATTGTGGAGCCGCTTCGCACATTGTTCAAAGACGAAGTTCGTCGTGTGGGTCGCGCATTAGGCATCAAACGCGAGCTCGTTGGCCGTCATCCTTTCCCGGGACCGAGCCTCGGAATCCGTATCTTGGGCGAAGTGACAGAAGAGAAACTCCGCATCCTTCGCGATGCCGACGACATCTTTATCCGTGGCTTGCGCGAATGGAAATGCGAGCTGCCGAGTGCTTCTTATCCTAACGAGATGGCCGACAACCTCTACGATAGCATCTGGCAAGCCGGCACAATGCTTCTTCCTGTGAAGAGCGTCGGCGTGATGGGTGATGAGCGCAGCTACGAATACACCATCGCCTTGCGCGCTGTCATCTCAACCGACGGTATGACCGCCGACTGGGTGCATCTGCCTTACGAGTTTATGGCAAAGGTGTCGAACGACATCATCAACAAGGTGAAAGGCGTTAACCGCGTGTGCTACGACATCTCATCCAAGCCGCCAGCGACGATAGAGTGGGAGTAGGAGTCGTCTGAAACCTCATTCAATGATTTTATTGGGTTTTTCGCATTCTTTGCACCGAGTTTAATCAACTTATTGGCAGTGGTGATAATGCTGTGACCTGTCGGCGACAGCTTGTCTTTGCCATTGGAATAAGCACTGTTGGCTTTGTCAAGAGCGGCGCCTAACGCGTCGTAATGTTTCATGAACAACCCAACACGGTCAATCATCTCGTTGGCCAGTTCGAACACCTTCTCCTGGTTTTGCGCCTGGACAATCTGAGTCCACGTCAGCTTCACTATCTTCAGAGCGCCAAACAGACTCTGCTCGTCGGTGATGTACACATTTTTGTTGGCAGCACTGCGCCACAAGTCTGGTTCCGAGTTCAAGGCTGTCCACAACGCTCCTGCCATCGGGACGAACATTATGACATAGCCTGCGGTTACCTTTGGAGGCTGAACATACGAAGAATAGTCCTTCTCGGCAAGCTCTTTCACGTGTTTCTTGATGCTCTCGATATGCGCCTTGAGATGAGCGTTCCTTTCGGCCTCATTTTCCGCGTTAACATAGTCAATATACGCTGTGAGTGATACTTTCGAGTCGATGATGACCTCGCGACGGTCGTCGAGATGCAGAATCACATCGGGACGCAATAATCTGCCGTCTTCGGTGCGAATAACCGACTGCGTCTCGAAATGCACGCCTTTTGTGAGGCCTTGCGACGACAACAGCTCTTCGAGCACCGTCTCCCCCCAGTCGCCTTGAATCTTGCTGCCGTGTTTGAATGCCGCTGCCAGCTCGTCGGCGCTCTTGCGCGCGGCATCGCTGTGCTCCATGAGGTTGCGTATCTGCTGTCTCATCTCACCGCTGCGTTCGGCCTGCTCCTTGCTGCCTTCCTCCATTGCTTTTTTAAGCTCTACTATGTTGTCTTTCAATGGCTTAACAATCTGGCCGATGCTCTCGCTACTTGCTTCGGAGAACTCTTTCTGACGGGCCTTGAGCATCTCTCCGGTCTCTGCTTTCACCTGCGCGCTGACTTTGTTGATGGTCTCGTCAAAACGTTTTTGAAGCGATTCCATGTTTTCCAGGTTGCGTTTCTGCCATTCATCTTTTGCTACTTGCATCTGACGCTGGCCTTCAGCTTTTGCCTCTTCAATATCATTCAAAAGCTCCTCGATACGTTGTTTAGAGTGCTCCAGCTCTGCCTCCAGCTTTGTCAGCTCAACCTTGAAAGCGGTCTCCATCTGCATTTTCGCCGCCTGTTCGGCCTGAGCCACACGCGATTTTATGATGTTTTTTGTAACAAATACAGCAATAATTGTTGCAACGACAGCTCCTCCCAAAAATGAAAACAAAATCTCCATATACCTGATTGTTAAATTTTTTTAGTTATTTCCAACTGCAAAGATAAGTAAAAAATGAATTTTTTGCATCAATTTCGTTAGATTTTTACAAATTTTGTATCTTTGCACCCGATAAATATATATAAGTATGACTAAACAAATCAACTGGAAACAGGAAATAATCTCTTACGCCTTCCTTATCTTCGGAAGCGCTTTGTTCGCTGTGGGCGACGTGATGTTTGTTAACCCTTATCACCTCGCGCCGGGCGGCACTTACGGTCTCTCCAACGTGCTCAACGCGTTGTATCCTTGGAAAGTGTCATTGTACGCTATCTGCATGGATATCCCGCTGCTCATCATCGGAACGTGGATTCTGGGTCCGAAATTCGGATTCAAGACCATTCTTTCGACAATCCTGATCTTCGCATGCACATTCCTCTTGGAAACGACATGGGGTTATGATCCTGTCATTTATGAGTTTAAACATGTGTTTGCCGAAGGCGAGGCCATCGACAAGTCGATGCTCGAAATCCTTGGCACCGACACATATTTCAAACCTGACTACTTCCTCAATACCCTTGTCTCAGGCGGCATCTACGGTCTTGCCATCGGCTTTGTGTTCAAGTCGGGAGCCACATCGGGCGGCAGCGACATTATCTCAATGATTTTGCACAAATATACTAAGATTTCACTTGGAACGTTAGTAATGATAGTCGACTCGTGCATCACCTTGACATCACTCTTGCTCGGCGAGATCCGTCTCCCGATCTACTCAATCCTCCTGATTGTGGTCGAAAGCAAGATCATCGACCTCATCGTCGACGGTGTCAAGAGCTACAAGACGGCGTTCATCATCACCGATAAGATTGACGATGTGAGAAAATATATCATCGAAGATCTGGATAGAGGTGGCACATGCTTCGTCGGTACAGGTCTCTTCAAAGGCCAGGAGCGTAAGATGATCTACACCAACCTCGACCGCGCCGATTTGATCAAACTTAAGATGAGCTTGCGCGACATCGACCCTAACGCGTTCGTCAACGTGATTGAGAGCGCTGAGGTTATGGGTAACGGCTTTGTGCCGCTCCCGCATAAAGAGAAATAATGTTTAAAAGACTTTTAAATATTGCGATTTGCCTGTTTGTCTTGGCTTCTGCGGAAGTCAAGGCACAGCAGGACACTTGTCGCGTCGCGCTCATGGTGCCTCTTTACCTTGAGCAGGTCGACCAAACGTTTCTTGGTGCCGAGCCTTCAAACAAGACGCTTAACACCAAACCGTTCTCGTTCCTTCATTTCTACGAGGGTTTCATGATCGCCGCCGACTCAGTGGTGAGCAGCCGTGGCATGAACCTCGACCTTAAAGTCTACGACGTCGACAACACCATCAGCAAGGCCGACTCGGCAATCGTCGACCCTTGGCTTGCCACCGCCGACCTTATCGTCGGACCGTTCCACCTGAAGCCGTTCAACGTGGTGAAGCAGTTTGCGTCGGAACACAACATCCCGATAGTGAATCCTATTACACAACGCTCTGAAATTGTTGATAATCAGCCGAATGTGATAAAGGTGAAGCCGTCGCTTGAGAGCCAACTCCAACCGCTCGACAGCCTCCTTAAGAGTTATTATCATTCGAATAATATCTTTATAATAAGGAAAGACAAATACGCCGACACTACCGTTATCAACAAGATCAATGAAATAGCATTGCGTAATATCGATTCTTGCTCTTACATTGATAATCAATACATTGTGAGTGTTATTAAAAAACATCACAAGAGGTGGAAATATCTTAAAGTCGACTTTGAAGCCTCTGATTATCTGACAGATAACATCAGTCTCGATGTCGATTCGTTGCGCAGGTATATCGACGACAGTACGCTTTTCCATAACAGGGTCGTGAATATCAATTACGAGCGCGACAGCCTTAATTTTGTGAAAGATTACGCGTCTTCGATGAGGAACAACCTCTTCATCGTTTACGGCAATGATAAGGTCTTCGCCAACGAGATTGTAAATAAAGTCACAAAACTCACTGAGCATTACCCGCTTACAGTGATTCTTCTGCCCGAATGGAGCAAGTTTGACCGACTTTTCAACGAAAATCTGATGAAGATGCATGCCATTTATTTTGATGACAACTACATTGATTATCAGAATATTAGAGTAGAAAGCTTCATCTGTAAGTTTAGAAACCGATATAACACCGAGCCGACCGACAACGCTTTCGAGGGCTTCGACATCGGCTGGTATTTCCTCAATGCCATCAACTTCTTTGGAGAAGACATGTTGGATCATCTGCCATATTACGACATTCCTTTGCTTAACACGCGCTTCAACTTCCAAAAAAATGATGAAAACTCAGGTTTTGAGAATACGTTCTGGAATGTTTATCAGTTTAAAGGATACAATAAAGTTGTATTGAAAACGGGTTATGACAAATAAGTTTTTTTTATCAATATTATTGATAATCAGTGCGTTTCTTTCTTCTTGCACGGAAAAGGACGATGCTGTAAAATCTTATTGGAGCGACGGAAAACTGAAATCTGAGCTGCGTTACACCGACGGCAAGCTCGATGGCATTTGCAAATGGTATTACAGCAACGGGAACCCTTCGATGGAGGTCACTTATTCGATGAATGCTCTTAACGGTGAAGCCATGAGGTGGTATGAGAATGGAGCGCTTGAAGAAAAAGGTTATTACAAAGACAATCAATACGATGGAGTGGTGGAGGAGTACAATGTTTTCGGCACTCTTACGAAGAAATCCACTTACAAAGCCGGCGTTTTGAACGGTCCGTTTTTGCAATATTATGAAAATGGCAAGCCTTTCGTTGAGGGTGAATATCTCGATGGTATGATGCATGGCGGCTGGATTATGTATTATCCCGATGGAAGCATAGGCAGCAATGCTGTTTACGACAGGGGTACAGGAGTGCAGCAAGGCTTCGCTGAGGGTGGACTTTACAAGAATGCTTTGATCCATTATAAGGATAATGTCAAGCACGGGAAGGAGATTCGTTACGACATTAACGGAAATGTCACCGAAATTCTGCTTTGGGATAATGGGGAATATATTGGAAATGAATCTGTTGCAAAATAATTGACGATAATAAAAATATTTTTTGAAAATAATTGTTAATTATAAAATAAAGTACTAATTTTGCAGAAAATTTTAAAGGAAAATTAACAGAAAAATTAATAAACGTATTAACAAACTTTAAATACAAAAGTAATGAAAGTACAAACTATCATGGAAAACCTGGAAAAGAAACATCCAGGCGAAAAAGAGTATTTGCAAGCAGTTCGCGAAGTGCTCGAATCAATCGAAGAAGTTTACAACAAGCATCCAGAATTTGAGGCTGCAAAGATCGTTGAACGTTTAGTTGAACCAGATCGCATCTTCACATTCCGCGTGACATGGGTTGACGACAAAGGTCAGGTGCAGGTTAACTTAGGTTACCGTGTACAGTACAACGCCGCTCTCGGCGCATACAAAGGCGGTCTCCGTTTCCACCCAGCAGTGAACGTTTCAATGCTTAAGTTCTTAGGTTTCGAACAGATCTTCAAGAACTCATTGACAAACCTCCCACTCGGTGGCGGTAAAGGTGGTGCTGACTTCGACCCAACAGGAAAATCAGACGCTGAAATCATGCGTTTCTGCCAGGCTTTCATGTATGAGCTTTGGAGAAACATCGGTGCTGACCAGGATTCACCAGCTGGTGACGTCGGTGTTGGCGGCCGTGAAATCGGTTACCTCTATGGTGCTTACAAGAAACTCGCTCGCGAGCACAGCACAGGCGCTCTTACAGGCAAGAGCTATGGCTGGGGTGGTTCTTTGATCCGTCCAGAAGCAACAGGTTTCGGTGCTATGTACTATGTCGACCGCATGGTTCACCAGAAAGGTGAGACAATGCAGGGCAAGAAAGTCGCTCTCTCAGGCTTCGGTAACGTGGCATGGGGTGCAGCTATCAAAGCTACAGAACTCGGCGCTAAAGTCGTCGCTATCTCTGGCCCAGACGGCGTTTGCGAAATCGCTGACGGTATCACAAGCGAGATGATCGACTACATGCTCGACATGCGTGCTTCTAACCGTAACAAGGTTCAGGATATGGCCGACAAATTCCCAGGCAAAGCTAAATTCACCGCTGGTAAGAAAGCTTGGACAGTGAAATGCGATATCGCATGCCCATGCGCATTCCAGAATGAAATGGCTGAAGAAGATGCTAAAGAATTGATCAAGAACGGCGTACAGTATGTCGCTGAAGTTTCTAACATGGGTTGCCAGCCAGGCGCAATCGAGGCTATCCAGAAAGCTGGTATCCCATTCGCTCCAGGTAAGGCTGTCAACGCAGGTGGTGTTGCTACATCAGGTCTCGAGATCTGCCAGAACGCAGCTCACATCAACTGGACAGCTCCAGAAGTTGACCAGAAACTCCACAAGATCATGAACGACATTTATGACATGTGCGTTGAGTATGGTAAACAGGCTGACGGTACTATCAACTACGTGAAGGGCGCTAACATCGCCGGCTTCATGCGCGTTGCAAAAGCTATGTTAGCTCAGGGTATCATCTAATCTTTAGACTTTAGTCATTAGACCTTAGTCTTTAGACATTAGACTTTAGTAGAGACGTCACATTGTGGCGTCTCTATTTTTATTCAAAAAACTCAGGTCTAAAGTCTAACGTCTAAGGTCTTTTTTATTATCTTTGCAAAAAATATTTTTAATGCTATCATTCGACGAAATATTATCAAAAAGCGAGTTCACCCACGAGGAGCTGAAAACCCTTCTTGCCGCGGAAGGCGAGGAGATGTCTCGTCTTTTCGATAAGGCGCTTAAAACCAAGCTCAAATATATTGATAATTACGTTCATCTCCGTGGCTTGATTGAATACAGCAACCGCTGTGCGAAATATTGCCTCTATTGCGGTGTCCGTTGCAAAAACACCAAGGTTGAGCGTTATACGCTGAGCGATGAGGAAGTGCTCGAATGCGCACATTTAGCACATGATTTGGGTTACGGTTCTGTCGCAATCCAAAGCGGCGAGCGTGATGATAAGGAATTCGTCGATAAAATCGAATATCTCGTCAAGGAAATCAAGAAAATCGACAACGGAAGCCTCGGAATCACGCTTTCGTTGGGCGAACAAACTGAAGAGACCTACCGCCGTTGGTTTGAAGCCGGTGCGCACCGTTATCTGCTGAGAATTGAAGCCTCCGATGAGGATTTGTATTATAAGATTCATCCAAAAGATAAAAAACACGATTTTCATAAACGTCTCGCTTGTATCGATTCGCTGTTAAGTATTGGTTATCAAACAGGTACCGGCGTTATGGTGGGTCTTCCGTTCCAAACTCTCGATAACCTCGCGGATGACTTGCTTTTCTTCAAGAAAAAAGACGTTGCCATGGTTGGCATGGGCCCATTTATCCCTCATCCCGACACACCTCTTTATCAATATAAAGACCAGATTCCTTCGGCAAAAGACCGCATGAATCTCACTTTGAAGATGATTGCCGTTCTTCGCCTCATGATGCCCGAAATCAACATGGTGGCGGCCACTGCAAACCAAACCGTTGACCCGCTCGGACGTGAGAAAGCCATCATGGTGGGAGCCAACGTCATCATGCCGAACCTCACACCAAACGAGTTTCGTGAGAATTATCTCATCTATCCCGACAAGGCCTGCGTCAAAGACAAACCCGACCAATGCCAAACATGTTTGGATTTACGCATGGAATCGATAGGGCATAAGGTGTTGTATAACGCCTGGGGAGACTCAAAAGCATTTACAAAAAGCCATTAGCCCCCCGTCATTTCGACCGAAGCGAAGCGTAGTGGAGAAATCTCGAAAAAAAACAAAAAAAGTTACCAATATTTAATAATTGTTAGTAACTTTGCAACGTAAAATTTAAAGAATATGAAAACAACATCTGTTGCTTTAGGCAGTTATTTTGATGAGTTTATAGCTTCTGTTATTCAAACAGGCAGGTATAACAATGCCAGTGAGGTAGTGCGAGCCGGGCTTCGTTTGCTTGAAGAGCGTGAGCAGAATGTGGTGCAATTGAGAAGTGCCATCCGTGAAGGAATTGAAAGTGGCCGAAACGGCAATTTTGACCCTGAAACCAATTTAAACCAACTAAAAGCCAAACATTATGAAAAAGTATCATCTCACAAACAGGGCTATCCAAGATCTCAACGAGATATGGATTTACACGGTTGAAACGTGGTCGGAATTGCAAGCCGATACTTATTATCACGATCTGATAGAGGCAATTCAGGATGTTGCAGATCATCCGACATATCTTGACAGAAAATACGACGAAATCCTAATTGGATTATATTGTCATAAATGCAATAAACATTTGATTTTTTATCATTTAGTTGATAATGAAGTTGAAGTGATTAGAATACTTCATCAGAAAATGGATATTTATTCGAAGTTTGATTAGTTTTCAATTATTTAAAAAAAGGTGACCACCTTTACGATAGTCACCCAAACATCATTCATTATATAATCCAAATTGAAGTAAAATCTTCTTTATAAGTTGTTCAGTTGATCAGTTGTTCAGTTAGTCAGTTTTGAGTCGTCGAAAAAATAACTGAACAACTGACTAACTGATTAACTGACTAACTAGAAGTACAAGTCTCTTTCACCTTGCTTAATTCTCTCAATACGTTTTTTGAGCTCGTCAAGGAATTGTGGGTCGACGTTCTTGAAGTTGTTTTCGATGGTTTTCCAGCCTTTTGCGGCGACTTCAGGTGTTGCGTAGTCAACCAGGTATTCCGTCAAGGTGAGGATGGCATTCGGGGTGCAGTAGCGCTTGATGAAGCCAGGCACGCTGAATTCCATGAAATGCTCGCCGGTTCTGCCCAAACGATAGCATGCGGTGCAGAAGCTCGGGATGAAGTCGTGGTCCAAAAGTTCGTCGATGATGTCGCCCAAGGTGCGGTCGTCGCCAATCTTGAACTGCTCGCGGTGCAGGTTCTGGTTTTCCTGCTTGTCGCTGTTCTTTTCCTCTTCCTCGTGGTGATATTTGTAGTCGCCAATCTGCAGGTTGGTGCCACCGTCGATCTGTGAAATGCCGTATTCAATGGCTTTTGCGCGGAATGCGGCGTCCTCGCGGGCGGTGAGAATCATACCGGTGTAAGGTACTGCCAGACGGAAGATTGCGATGATTTTCTCAAATGTGTCGTCATCAACGAAATATTTCTTGTCGATGCTCAATCCTGATGCGTCTTTGATGCGCGGGAACGAGATGGTATGCGGTCCGACGTTGAAGCAAGCCTCGAGGTGGTTGGTGTGACGAATCATTGCTAACACCTCGTAACGCCAGTCGTACAAGCCGAAGAGGATACCCAGACCGTTGTCGTCGATGCCTGCCTGCTGAGCGCGGTCCATGGCGGTCAGACGGTAGTTGTAATCGCCTTTCTTGGTGTTAATCGGGTGATATTCGTTGTAAATCTCAGGGCAATAAGTCTCCTGGAAGATCTGATATGTTCCGATGCCGGCCTCTTTCACTGTGCGGAAGCCTTCAACGTCGAGCGGAGCTGCGTTGATGTTCACACGACGGATCGAGCCTTTGCCTTTCTTGGTGTTGTATGTCACTTTCACAGTGTGGGCGATGTATTCCGGCGAATATTTTGGCGACTCGCCATAAACCAAGATGAGTCGTTTCTGGCCGTCTTCCTCCAAAGCTTCCACGTTGCGGACGAGTTCTTCATCGGTCAGAGTCGTGCGGATCTGTTCTTTGTTCGATGAGCGGAAACCGCAGTAGCTGCAGTTGTTTACGCAATAGTTGCCCACATAGAGAGGTGCGAAGAGCACGATACGGTTGCCGTAGATGCGGCGTTTCAGTTCGCGAGCGCCTTCCTTGATCTCTTCAACCAGTTTCGGATCGGTTGTGTTGACCAAAACCGCTGTCTCTTCCATCGTGAGGCGGTTCTTGTTCAGTGATTTCTCAATGATTTCATGCACGCGATCTGGTGTGCTCTTGGTGTTGTTGATGTAGTCCCAAATCTCGTTTGAGTCGATAAACGGGCGGTTAGGCTCGTCTGGGATGCGACATTTTTCCGGATGAAATTGCATATTTTTAGCTTTTTATTTGTTATTTTTCCTTTTAAAACAACAAAATTCAGCTGAGAAATGAGAAGTTTCAATTCCCTCGCCGTCAGATTTTATGATCTTTCGACTCTGATCTTTCATTCGTAAAGCCCTTAGTCTCAATAACTTATCTCGACTTTAGGTCATCTACAAACTATTGTTGGTTGGTTTTGCAAAGATACTTATTTTTTTAATTAAACCAAATATTTTTAAAAAATCTAAGGTCTAAAGTCTAACGTCTAAGGTCTAAAAATTTTCGTCACTCTTTCAAAAATGCCGTTCATATAAGCAATTGCCATGCCGTAATTGCTAATAGGAATGCCGTTTTCGACCGCCATATTCGTGCGGTTGATGAGTTGTTTGCGTGTCGCCATGCAGCCTCCGCATTGTATCGCCATTGCGTATTGTTTTATATTTAAAATAGGCGTGAGGCCTGAAAGATATGTGAAATCGATGTTCTTTCCGGTGAATTTCCTGATGAGATTCGGCAGTTTCACTCGTCCGATGTCGCCGCAGCTGATTTCGTGAGTGCATGACTCGAGCATCAGGATTTTGTCGCCATTCTTGAGTTTTGACAGGTGAGGAGTGCCTTTCAGATAATTCTCGAAATCGCCTCTCAAGCGAGCCATGATGATGCTGAAACTAGTGAGCATCACGTCATTCGGCACAATCTCGTTGACAATCTTAAATGCTTGAGAATCAGTGACTACGAGAGCTGGGCGAGGCATGTTTGAGTCGAAATACTGTTGCAATGCCGTTTCTTTCAAAACCACGCAGATGCAGTCGTGGTCGAGCACGTCGCGGATCGCCATCACCTGAGGCAGTATCATTCGGCCTTCCGGAGCCTCATCGTCGATAGGAGTGACCAAAACCACCACATCGCCAGGTTTTATTAAGCCTCCGAGTAGCGATGCCTTCTTGAAGGCACTTTCGGGAATGGCTTTCTTCAGCGCTACTTGAAGTATTTTCGCGTCATCTTTCAATGCGCTGAATTCCAATACTGTCGTGTCAAATCCTTTTTCAATTATGGTTCTCTTTTTTATCGGTAAACTATAAATATCAGATTTGTTATGCACAATAATAAACGGCACCTCGTGCTTCTTAAACTGCTCGATGATATTACATTCCGCCACGCCGAATTCCTCTCCGGCAATCACCAAAATAGCGCAGTCAATCTCTTTCAGCACCTGATAAGTCTTTTCAACGCGCTGTTTCCCAAGGGCACTCACATCGTCGATGCCGGCGGTATCGATAAGCACTACCGGGCCGATGCCGAAAATCTCGATTGATTTCTTCACAGGGTCGGTGGTCGTTCCTGCCTGCTCCGACACAATAGCCATCGGTTGTCCCGTTAACTTGTTGATTATCGAGCTTTTACCGTTATTCATCCGCCCGAAAATCCCAATATGAGGTTTTAAATCTTTAGCCATTTTCTGAAAAAGTTTTTGCAAAAATAGTAATAAAATTTTGTATCTTTGCAAAGAATTTACCATTGACTATTAGTTTTTACAGCTAATGGCTAATGGCTAACTGCTAATAGCTTAAAAATGAACTTTTTATATCCAAATATGCTCTGGTGTTTGTTCGCGCTGGCAATCCCAATCATCATTCACCTTTTTAATTTCAGAAGGCATAAAATCGTGTATTTCAGCAATACTGCCACGCTGAAGACGATTGAGCAGGAGAACGCCAAGACGAAAAAGCTAAAATATGTTATCGTTTTGATAATGAGGATGTTATTCATCGCCGGACTTGTTTTTGCTTTCGCTTATCCTTACAATTCAGAGCAGAAACTTAAGACCGACGATACTGATAATTTGGTGGCGGTTTATATCGACAACTCAATGTCGATGCACAGCCAGTCGTCGGAGATTTCTCTGATAGAAGATGCAAGGTCGTCGGCACGCAAAATGGTCAGTAATATCAGTCCTTCGCAGAGATTTGTGCTGCTCACTAACAGCCGTCAGCTTGACAACGAATACCCGATGAATCAGGACGAGATGCTGATGAGTATAGATGCTATGCAAACCGAGGCTTCGCCATTGACATTCAATAATTTATATGAGAATTTGCAGATGATAATGAATCGTAATGGCTTCAAGTCAGCGTCTTTGTTCATGTATTCCGACTTCCAAGACAACATGATGAACATGGACGGCCTCGCTGCTGATTCCGCAATTCAGATTGTCGCAATGCCGTTAGCCTCTGATTATCAACAAAATATTTACATCGACACGGTGTGGCTGTCGTCGCCGATTCTGCAAAAAGGCCTTGCAAACGAGATTAACGTGCGCATTGTTAACGAAAGCGCAAAGGATATAAACGGCTTGCCTGTAAATTTTGAAATTGATGGTAAGTCGCTGGCGTTCAATACAATAGATATCCCGGCAAACGGCAAAAACGATATCGCGATGCAATTCATACTGAACGAATCAGGCGAAAAAACTGCTGCCGTCTCAATCAACGATTACCCGATCACATTCGATGACACGTATAATTTCGTTTTGAACGTTCGGCCGATCATAAAAATCGTGGAATTGTCAACAAACAACGGCGATTTAGCGATTAAAACATTATTTGAAAACGATTCGTTATTCGATTATCATGTGATGAGTCCATATCGTATCGACCAGCAATATCTTGCTGATTGTCAGATGGTTATCGTCGATGGCGACGCTAATTTGAATGAAACGATGTGGCAAAATATAATCGATTTCGCAAGAGACGGCGGCAGTGTGGTTGTTTTCCCATCGGAGAGCTCTGCGCGCTCAGAGAACTTTGAGTTCTCTGATGACACTTTATCAATTAGCACCATCGCATCGCAACATGATTTCTTTGACGATATCTTCGTTTCCATCCCTCACAATGCCGACCTCCCAAAGGTTTATAAGCACGTTCAAATTGATAGAAAATATTTTTCTAATACATTGACACTCATTTTTTTACAGAATGGTACTTCATTCTTTACTTTAAGTAAAATCGGAAGCGGAAATATCTTCAGTTTCGCATCTCAATTGGGTAAAGATTGGACCAATTTTGCCGGAAATTCGCTGTTTGTTCCAATCATGTACAAGATAGCGATGCTGGGCGGTCAGATGGGTCGTTTGTCTTATACTTTGGGTGTCGACAAAGACATTGTAATTAACGATTTGACTGCATTTTCGGAAGGCGATATTAGAATTCGAGACGAACAAGGCAATTTCGAGATGATTCCGATGGTGGAAATGCGTAACAATCGAGCGCTGGTAAGGCTTTACGACGAGTTACCGGGTGCCGGATTCTACACCATCAACAAAGGTGATGAAATCATTGAAACAACTGCATGGAACGACAGCCGTAAAGAGTCTAAAATGATGTTTTTGGATAGGGAAGAAGTCGATAAATTGTTGAAAGACAATGGATTAAACGTCTACTCAGTGCTTAAAGCTGACGAGATCCATTCCGACATCATGGAGACTATGATTCGCCGTTCGATGATGTGGAAGTCGTTCATCATTCTATCGTTGATAACTATGTTGATAGAAATTTTGGTTTTACGTTTCTGGAAATAAAATTTTTTGTAATTTTGTAAGTTAACTTTGATTTTTTGAAAATGGCAGATTTTGACGACGAAAATATTGACAATCAAGAACTTGAAGAGATAAACGAGATTGGCGACGACGTAACGCAAGTGCTCGATGGCTTCGATCCTACGGCGGAAGAAGAGTCGGGAATGCTTGTGCAGTCGGGCGATGGCTACCGTATCGTGCCGCTGAAGGGTATGTTTGAGAACTGGTTTCTCGACTATTCCTCGTATGTCATTCTCGACCGCGCTGTGCCTGAGATCGACGATGGTTTGAAGCCTGTGCAACGCCGTATCCTGCATTCAATGAAGGAGATTGACGACGGACGCTACAACAAGGTGGCTAATATCGTGGGAAACACCATGAAATATCATCCTCACGGCGACGCTTCCATCGGCGATGCGCTTGTGAATCTGGGTCAGAAAGACCTCCTGATCGATTGCCAAGGTAACTGGGGCAATATCCTCACCGGCGACGGTGCGGCGGCGCCACGTTATATCGAGGCTCGTCTGTCGAAATTCGCTCTCGACGTGGTTTATAACCCGAAAACAACGGATTGGACGTTCTCATACGACGGCCGTAACAAAGAGCCGATAACCCTTCCGGTGAAGTTCCCATTGCTGCTTTTCCAAGGCGCCATGGGCATCGCGGTGGGTCTGAAGTCGGAAATCTTGCCGCATAATTTCAACGAACTCATCGATGCTTCCATTCATTACCTCAAAGATGAGCCTTTTGAGCTGTATCCAGACTTCCAAACAGGCGGTCTCATTGATGTTAGAGGCTACAATGATGGTGGTCGCGGCTCAAGAGTGCAGGTGAGGGCAAGGATATCGCAAATCGATAAAAAGACGTTGGTAATCACTGAGATACCTTACGGAACGACGACCGAAACATTGATTCAGTCGATCACTCAAGCAGGCGAGAAGGGTAAGATCAAGATTCGTCGCGTTGACGATAATACCTCGAAAAACGCTGAAATCGTTATACATCTCGCGCCAGGCGTCTCACCCGACCAGACAATCGACGCACTTTACGCTTTCACGAAGTGTCAGGTTAAGCTGAACAGCCTCTGCACATGCGTGATTCATAACGATAAGCCTGAATTTACTACCATTTCGACTATTTTGAAGCATAATACCGACCATACTGTCGACTTGTTGAGTTGGGAGCTTCAAAACACGCTTGAAGAACTTGAAGGTCAATGGCATTGGATATCTCTTGAAAAGATTTTCTTTGAAAAGCGAATCTATAAGATTTTGGAGAAAGACGCACCGAGCTACGACGCTCAGATTGATGCAATCGAGAAGGCGTTCGATCCATATCGTCCGCAACTGAAGAAGGATATCACGCGCGATGATGTGCTGAAACTTTGTGAAAAACCGGTTCGTAAAATCTCTAAATTCGATATCAAAAAGGCTGAGGATCAATTGCTTGACATCGAAAAACAGATTGAGCAGGTGAAATACGACCTCGACCATATCGTGGATTACACCATCCATTATTTCGAAGAGATGAAGCGCAAATACGGCAAGGGTCGCGAACGTAAGACCGAAATCCGTAACTTCGACAACATCTCAGCAGTGGCAGTGGCGGCAAACAACGAGAAGCTGTATGTGAACAAAGAGGAAGGATTTATCTGTAACTCGGTGGGAATCAAGAAGGAACAGAATAAAGACGCTTACATGTTTATCACCGACTGCTCCGACATCGACGACGTCATCGTGTTCCGCGAAAACGGCACGTTCTCGGTGGTCAAGCTGCAGCCTAAGCTGTTTGTCGGACCTGAAAAGATTATCTACGCGAACATCTATCATAAAGGCGACAAACGCACGATTTACAACATGGCTTATCGCAATGGAAAGCCAGGAAATCCTTATTATGTCAAGCGTTTCTATGTCGATGGCATCACTCACGACAGGATTTATGATCTCACGATGGGTGAGCCGGGTTCGAAAGTGGCGTATTTCTCAGCAAATCCTAATGGTGAGGCTGAAGTCATCAAGGTGATGTTGCGCCCGGCACCGAAGTTGAAGAAGCTGTCGTTCGACTACGATTTTGCTACTTTGGACATCAAAGGACGCGCAAGCCGTGGTAACAAGCTCACAAATCATAGCGTAAACCGCATTTTTAAGCGCGAGGAAGGCGTTTCGACCCTCTCGGCACGTGAGATATGGTACGACGACACTGTGAAGCGTCTGAATGCCGATGGACGCGGCGTTTCTATTGGCCGTTATTCGGGCAACGACAGAATTATGCAGATTCACGCCAACGGCGAGTTCCGTCTCACTAACTTCGACCTCTCGACGCATTTCGACGACGACATGACGATGATTTTCAAGTTTGAGCCTGAGACTATTTTCACCGTTTTGTACATTGAAGCCGAGACTAAGTTAATGTATATCAAGAGGTTTACCGTTGAAGAAGATACTCCTCTCAACAAGCGAATCTCGTTCATCGGCGAAGGTGAGGATGCAAAACTGATAGCCGTCAATATGGATTTGTTGCCGAAACTGTTGCTGAAATTCAACGACGGTGTGAGTGGCAAACACTTTGAGGATGAAGAACTTAACGTTGATGAATACATTGGAGTGAAGAGCTATAAAGCCAGAGGAAAACGCCTCTCGGTGCACGATGTGAACTATTACGAATTTTTGGAGCCGTTTGAGCCGCCGGTAGTGGAAGAGGAGTCTGAAACTGCGGAAGAAGCAGTGGAAGAGCTCGTGGAAGAAACAATAGTGAGCTCTGAGAATTCAGAAACTGCCGAAGAAAAAGAAAACTCTGAGATCTCCGAGAACTCTAACGACGACAATAAAGACGGTCAGTTGACGTTATTCTAACAATGAAAAAGCTCATTTTGATATTATCCGCTGCTGTTTTATTGTTGCTCTCATGTTCTGAGCAGCAAGGCGTCGCGCGTCGTTTTGTGAAAAACAACCGCAAGACTGTAGTGGCTTTATATCTTCCTGAGAGGCTCGAAAAACACAATCTCCGTAACGATTCCATACCCACTGAATTAGTGGAAGAATCGCTTCAGACACAGATTGAATATCTTGAAAAGCAAGTTAAAGTAATAGATAAAATAAACGATGATAAGTTTATGGATATCATTTACTTAACAATGAAAGAAACTCTTAATGATTATGGTCTTTCTGTGGAGTATTGGGAGGGCGAAACCTCGCAACCTGACTCCATACATTGGGTGATTGAGATACCAAGAATTGAGATAACTGAATCCAATGAAAAACAGCGTTTTTGTGACTGGATTTATGAAGATCGTTATTGCCTTGATGTGCCTGTCGACTTGGTGAATGTTGCCGCTTGGTTCAATCTTGCCAACGATACCACTTATACCATGACGTTCACGGGGCAGAACTATTTCAACGATACAGATGTGAGCTTTGATGTTGATTATCAACAGAATAAGATTGTTGCAAAGACTTATTGCGACACCATAAACATTGACGGATTCTATCGCTTCGCTACACTTTTAGGTAAGCTTTATGCTGGTTATTGCTACGATTTCATGATGAACAAATACATTGATAATCATCAAGTTGAGCCAATTGATCCTGTCAATCGCTACCGTTACAATCCATACGAAAAGTATTTCTACAGAACCGATAGGGATTATCTGATTGAAATGAAATAATGGCTAAAGTCTAAGGTCTAAAGTCTAAGGTCTAACGTCTAAAGTCTCTTCCTCCCTTGAATTTCCTTGATTTTCGCTTTCATCTCACTCGGTTTCACGTCGGTTACTTTGCCGTCGAAGACGATGCGGATGCTGCCTGTTTCTTCAGAGACCACTATAACAATACAGTCGTGGGTTTCGGAGACGCCAATTCCAGCACGGTGACGGAGGCCGTAACTGCCTGGTAATCTTGTTTGTTGAGTATTCGGAAGTATACACCGGGCTGCCACGATTTTGTTGTTTGAGATGACCATGGCGCCGTCGTGAAGCGGACTGTTTTTGAAGAAGATATTTTCAAGTAATGGCTTGCTGATATCAGCGTTTATAACAACGCCAGTGTCGATAATGTCTTGTAAATCATTCTCTTGCGTAAGAAGAATCAAAGCGCCGACTTTATCGTTGCTCATCGAAATACAAGCCTCGCAGATAGGGTCGAGGTTGGTGTCGTCGGCTTCTTTATATTTCACACCGAGACGGGCGAAAAACCTGCGGAAACCTATGGCAAACTTGGATGTTCCGATGCTTAACAGGAATCTGCGAATCTCAGGTTGGAAGATGATAATCAATGCGATGAAACCGACGTTGACGAAGGCTCCGAGGATGTAGGTGAGGAGCTCCATGTGCAGCAAGGTCACGATTTTGAGGCCGATAATCACCGCCACGATGCCGATGAAGATATTGATCGCTGTGCTTCCTTTTACCAGTGTATACAGGAAATACAGCAGCAATCCCACCAAAAATATATCCAGAATGTCCAAGACACGAATCTGAATAAAAGCGCTTATCATCAAATCAACCATAACGTTTGAATTAACTCACAAAAATACTATTTTTTTTAAAACGGCAACATTTTTTTATTTCGTCATTTCGACTGGAGTGTAGCGGAATGGAGGATTTCTCGACTACCATCTCACTGCGTTCGATGTTCGCTCGAAATGACGGAGTGTACAAGTTTCACTGCTTCAACTGCCTCTTTTACATCATGAACTCGTAGAATGTCGGCTCCATTCATTAAAGCTATGGTATTCAATACCGTTGTTCCGTTTAAAGCTTCTTGCGGTGTAAATCCTAATGTTTTATAAATCAGAGATTTACGGGAAATTCCAATCAAAATAGGCAAGCCATTGACGCGATATTTGTCGAGGTCGCGAAGCAAAGCGAAGTTACATTCAATTGTTTTGTTAAACCCGATTCCAGGGTCTAAAATGATTTGTTGCTCGCCGTATTTCAAGAGCTTATTTACTTGATTTTCAAGAAATTGACGAACTTTTTCGTGAACATCTTCGCTGATAATCTCTTCATGATGCATTCCTTCGAGAGTGCCTGTGATGTGCATCAAAATATAAGGGATATGATTTTTGCCGATATACGGAATCATCGCCTCGTCGAAGAGGCCGCCTGAGATGTCGTTGATGATGTCAGCACCTTCTGCAATGCATTGAGCAGCAACACTTTGGCGGAATGTGTCGATTGAAATCGGGATATTGGGAAACTCTTTTCTGATGGCTTTTAAAGCTGGAATTATGCGTTCCATTTCCTCTTTGTCGGAGATTCGTTCGCTGCCAGGTCGGGTGGAAAAAGCACCCAGATCGAGGATGTCGGCACCCTCACTGACCATCTTCTGACAATGTTCCAAAACCGACGTAAGTCCTTGATACTTACCGCCATCGAAGAATGAATCGGGCGTCACGTTCATGATTCCCATCACCACGGGACGGTTCCACGAAAAAATTTGTCCTCTACTCGCTATTCGTAACATAAAAATGTGTAATTTTACAATCGCAAAATTATAAAAATTTTTTCAATGAAGAGAGATACGACAGCAGAATATCAGCAAGTGGTGGCGCAGTGCCGCGATATTTTCGACAAGAAGATGCAGGATTACGGTGCGGCGTGGCGAATCATGCGCACCGAGTCGCTTACCGACCAGATTTTCATCAAAGCAAACCGCATTAGAAGCTTGCAGAGAAAGAAGGAACACCTTGTAAATGAAGGCATTGAGCCGGAATTCATCGGCATCATCAACTATTCGGCGATGGCGATAATCCAGCTGCAACTCGGAGTGGTTGAGCAGCCTGATTTGGACTTCGAAAGAGCTTCAGAGCTGTATAAAAAGGTTCTCGACGAGGCTTTCGACCTGATGTCGAAGAAAAACCACGATTACGATGAAGCTTGGCGCAGCATGAGAATCAGCTCGATGACCGATTTGATTCTGATGAAGATATTGAGAGTCAAAGAGATAGAGGATAACAACGGCAAAACACTGATCTCGGAAGGACTCGACGCGAATTATTACGACATGATCAATTATGCTGTTTTCTGCATGATTTTGATTAACGAAGGCAAGGGAAACTAATGGCTTGTTCGGCAAAGAAAACGGTTGTAGCGGTATGCAGGATACTCGTTGGATTGCTGTTTATTTTCAGCAGTTTCACGAAGGGCGTTGATCCGCTTGGCACGAAGTACAAGATGCTCGATTACTTCGCCGCTTACGGTATCGAGTGGATGAACGACGCCGCTCTGGTGCTTGCTGTGGTGATGATTTTGGCGGAGTTTATTGTTGGTATCTGCTTGTTAACCAACATCTTACCGCGCCTCGCTACGCTCGGCGCGACCCTCCTCATGATCTTTTTCACCGCTACTACATTTTTCGATGCGCTATACAACCTCGTTCCCGATTGCGGCTGCTTCGGAGCGGCGATAAAACTAACCAACTGGCAGACGTTTGGTAAAAATATTGTCATTGATGCGGTACTTTTGCCGGTGATTATTGACAATAAGTCACAGAAAAACAGACGATTAACGCTGTTGGGGCAGTGGGTGCTTGCAATCATCTTTATGATTTGCTTCACATGGTTTGAGATTCATAACATCCGCCATCTGCCGGTAATCGACTTCATGGACTGGAAAGTGGGGAAGGACATGAGTCCGAAAGGCTACGATGCGGGTAAGATTTTTGTGACGTACGAGAACAGCGAAACCGGTGAGACTCAAGAGTTTGAGTCACCGAACTACCCTTGGAACGACAGCGTGTGGATGAGCCGGTGGACCTTCGTTTCGCAACGTTCGGAAGGTGGCTCCAACGCCCTCGGATTCGCCATTTTGGATACAGAAGGCGAGGATGTGACGCATATTTTGTATGATACAGAGAATCTGTATGTCTTCGTGGCTCCGTATCTTGAAGAGATGACAGAAAAAGACTTTGAGAATTGCATTAAGATGACGGAAGTTGCTTATAATCAAGGATTTGAATATATCTGGCTGACGGCCGCATCGCCTGAATATGTTGAGAAACTGAACGAGAAATATCTGATTTTCAACGATGTATATTATGGCGACGAGCTTGAGTTGAAGACTATGGTGCGCTCGAATCCAGGCTTGATGCTGATTGATAACGGAGTCATTAAAAATAAGTGGTCTAAAATCGATTTTCCGCTTGTGAAATAATATGTTTGCGTACATTGTGAGAAAAATACTCTACGGCATCCTCGTCCTTTGGGGCGTGGCGACGCTGGTGTTTTTCCTTTTCACAATCGTTCCCGGCGACCCGGTGCGCATGATGCTCGGCCAGCGTGCCGATGAACAGGATGTGCAGGCTATCCGTCATGAGCTCGGTCTCGACCAAAGCATTGGGAAACAATACATTGACTATTTAAATGACCTTTCTGTTATCTCGTTTTACAACGAAAATAAAGACTTGTCGAAATATGAGCCTTATGCGAAAATAGCGACTGTTGGCAGTACTAAAATCATTTTTAAAACACCATATCTGCGATATTCGTATCAGAGCAAAAGACCAGTTGGCACAATACTTTCCGAAGCTTTTCCAAACACTTTGATACTTGCTTTCGTGTCGATCCTCTTTGCTTTTGTGATAGGAGTGCTTTTAGGAGTGCTCACTGCCATTGTAAACAGCAACTTCCTAAATCGTTTGACCTTGTTTATCACCACGATAGGGATGTCGCTGCCGTCGTTTTTCGCCGCAATCCTCATCGCATGGCTTTTCGGCTTCGTTTTGGAGGCATATACTGGTCTCAGCATGACCGGAAGCCTATTCTCCGTTGACGATTACGGCAATGGTGCCTATCTTGACTTGAAAAACCTCATTTTACCGGCATTGACGCTTGGTTTGCGTCCGTTGGCTGTTATCACTGAACTTACAAGAACCACTTTACTCGAAGTGATGTCAATGGATTACATCCGCACTGCGAAAGCCAAGGGTTTGAAAAAATGGCGTGTCATCGGTGTTCATGCCCTCCGAAACGCTATGACGCCAGTGGTTACTGCAGTTTCCGGATGGTTTGCATCCTTGCTCGCAGGTGCCGTCTTCGTGGAATACGTCTTCGACTGGAAAGGAATCGGTGTTGTAATCGTCGATGCGCTCGACAAATTCGACTTCCCTGTCGTCATGGGCGCGGTATTATTAATAGGAGTGATGCTGATTATTATCAACATTGTCGTTGACATTATTTATGGAATTTTGGACCCGAGAGTGAGGATAAAATAATTATGCAAATATTTGACGATCAAATCATGGGTCAAATTAAATTCAATATTATGAGAAAACATTTGATAATCATAACAGTAACATTCATAATATCAACAACATTATTGTCAAGTTGTGGCGCTTTGTCATTCCAATTGAGAAACTTTAAAAAGGTTAAAAGCACTTATACAAGCTCCATAAGCAATAACGAACCTATAAATTTCGTGGTAAAAAATAATAGGATGTTGGCTCAAGCAACAATCAACGGCGAACCAGATACTGTTTTGCTGGACACTGGCGACAGTCAAGGTTTGACATATTTCCATAATATTTCGGAAAAAACCAACGACTACTCTAAGTTGAAATTACAAAGTGCGCATAAAAAATCCATAGTCTATGCAAAAATGGACACCGTCAACGTTCAATTCTATTATTTCCATAATACATTAAAACTCGACATTTGCGTAAATTACGACAACCCTTGCGGAAATGCAATATCCGATTATCCCGTACTTGGCAACGATGCCATTTTCGCCTTCCAATTCTTGAACTCAAAAATGAGTTTAAGCTTTACGGATCAGAAAATAACATATTACAATTACCATGATGATACATCATTTAATTTGAACGGTTACAAACCAATGAAATGTGACTATACATGGAAGCAAAACGTTTTATATGTCTATCCGATTATTGGAGGGGTGGAATACAAATGCCTTTTCGACACAGGCAACAATAAATACATCCTATTACAAAACAAAGGCAAAAAAGTACAAAAGCGTGATGGCGATATAATTCTGGAAGGAGCATTTGGCGTTGCCACATCAGGAATAGCAGAGGCTGGCGAGATGATTGTAAGACCAGATGAGACAGTTACTCTCGGTGACGAAGATTTCAAAGCAACGGTTATGTATCTTTCTGATATTGTGGTTGGTAACATGGGCATGCAGTTTATCCAACGATTCGACTGGTTCTATGATCATGTAAATAACGTAATGTATTATAAACCTCGTGATGTTGAAGAAGACAAGTTTAATATAGATCAACCATACAGAGTTCTCGCTACAAACGACGGTCTAATGATTGTCAGCCGCGTCGTTGATGATAAAAACACGCTGCAATTCGGCGATATCATCACCTCTGTCAACGGCGAAAAAATCACCGCCAAAAACATCTGCCACTACAACGAATTATTGAATAACACAAAAGATTGGAATCAATTTGAAATTGAGATAATTCATTAAAACCCCTCAAATATCGCATCCAAAGTCCTTTTGTCGGACTTGAAACCAAGCAATTCCTTTATTTTCTGCTTCCTTTTGAAGATGGCGCTTTGAGAAACGCAATAAATCTCCGATAATTCCAGTGTCGTTAAGCGAGATTTCACCAGACAGCAGAACTGCAGATCTTTCTCATTCAAATCAGACTTTTTCAAGAAATCGGAAAATGAAGCGAAAATTTGTAAAACCGTCTCGCTTAACTCATTGGTTTCCTGCTCGTTAATAGCTTCAAAAACAGGCTTTTTGTTTGCCGAATAATAACCTTTGCCGCGCATCAGCTTGTAAATGTCGGTTTGCTTAAACTGATTATAAGGCAAGGCTTTCTTTGAAAACCTCTTTCGTGTAAAAAGCCACAGGCACAAAATAATAACAAGCGCAATTATTCCATTAACCAGTAATTTTTGTGTTGTAGGACTTTTCGGCTCTTCAATTTGCAATTGATAATAAAAGGTTCCAGTTATGGTGTCTCTTGTAGCAGTAATACTCTCAATCGGTTCTTGTAAATGATAAACAATAGCTGGTTTGATAGTGTCGTTCATATCAATTTTTTTTTGCAAAAATACTACATAATCTAAGTCAAAAATATAAATCCAATAAATTTCCAATATAATTCCAGTGATATTCCAGCCATTTATCTTTATTTAAAGAGATTTTTACATATTTTTGCAAAAAAAATTCATCAAATAACAATCAGATTATCCAATTAAAATGAAAAAACCATTAACTATACTTTTGGCACTAATCATCGCAATAGTTTTCGCAAGCTGCAATAGCAAACCCACAGCCAGGCAAGTGATTGGCAAATCATATAAAAAATGCCAGTCCATCATTGGCGGACATTATGAGATGTCGAGAAAGATGAAATACATGTCTGATAAAGATACGCTTATATCTCACTATACTTGCGATTTCAAGAAAATGCCTGACGACACGATTTATGGCGTCTATTTTTCTTCATGTGACGAACATCCTTGGAGCAAATATTTCAGTAAAATCAATTATCTTTACACTGGCGATGATTTCGTTCAATATGACGATACGGCTGGAACTGTGATTTCTTGCGCACTTTGGTCTGATATAATCAACGGAGGGAAGCATAACCGCACTTTTTACACCCCTATAGTCAGAAAAGACTGCTATCCGCTCGTTAATGGTTTTAAATTGCTCGACAAAGATTATTCGTACGAACTGTCTGAAACCAATCTCGATGAAAAACCATGTCATTTTGTCAAGATTCTTGCCAATAATCTTGAAGACGATGATGAAGAAGTGTTTGGCATAAAAACATTAAGATATGAAATCAACATTTGGATTGACAAAGATAATTATTTGCCATTGCAATATTCCGTGGCTTTCGACATGGTTCAGCAAAACGACACCATGTACCAATATGAAGAATGTAAACTGTTGAAATTCACTGAAGACTTTGATGAAAACAATCTGACTTTGGAATCTGTTCCGGAAGATGTTGTCTTGAGCGATTATGAACCGTATCAGGCCTCTGAGCCACTTCCGGAAGGCTCTCTGGCTCCAGATTGGTCACTGCCGACAATAAACGGAGATTTGGTTCATCTTGCAGATTTGAAAGGAAACGTTGTTATGCTTGATATTTTTTATAAAGGATGCGCTCCGTGCTGTGCGGCTTTGCCATTTTTACAAAGTCTTCATGAGAAATACAAGGATAACGGTTTCATCATGATTGGCATTGACCCAATCGACGATCCTGTGAAAGACGAAATGGCAGATTTTCTTGAAAAACGAGGCATAACGTACACCGTTCTCTTCGCCGAGCGTGATTTTTCTGATTTTTATAGAATTGAAGGCTATCCTACCGTGCTTCTGCTCGACAGGGATGGTAACATTTTGATGAATCAACGAGGATACAGCAGCCAACGCGAGGAAATGTATGAAAAAGCCATAATAGAAGCTTTGAAAAGCAAGGATTAAAGAAATACATAAGGAAGCTTGTGGGCAATTATTTGTTAAAGAACAAGTACCTTGTTTGTAACAGAGTGTGCTGAAAGCACACCATCCCTATTAGCCTCAGGCAACGCCTGGGGTAAAATGTAAAATAATATGTATTTTTTATGTTGAGGCGCGCCGGACGGCGCGCCTCAACATTTTTTTGTAATAAATTGTAAGATTTCATCATTTCCTGCGATATTAATGCAAACGAATGTGATGACGACAGAAGAGTTCAAACGGATTATCCTGCGACTGCAACCTCGGTTGCAGCGTGTAGCTGAGCGCATCGTCGGTGACCCCGACAGCGCAGCGGATGCCGTACAGGAAGCCGTAATCACATTGTGGGAGCAACGCTCGTCATTGAACAGCAATGATTTGGAAAAACTGGCACCTACCGTCGTCAGGCGTCGCAGTATCGACATGCTCAGGAAACAGCATCCGACCGTGCCTGTCGATGCGGAAAACCTGATGCTGACCGAGCTGCCGCCTGACAACTTGGAAGAACGTTATCAGCTCGCCAGAAAACTCGTTGACAAACTGCCCAAACGCCAGCGCGACACTATACTGATGAAATACGAGAATGGTTTAAGCATGGAGGAAATCGAAAAAGCGACAGGCATGAGCAGCACCCATGTGTATGCAACACTTTCGCGCGCCTACAAAGCGTTGCGTGAAGCCATAAAACAATATAAGGAGGAAATATCATGACACCTGAAAATGAAATGAACGAAGAATTACGCCAACTGCTCGACAGTTTGGAAGAACACGGGAAAAACACCCGTAGGCAAAAACAACTCGGCGACCTTATTGACCGTCTCGCCGAAGAGGAGAAACCTATTGTAATTTCTCGCAAACACAGAAAAATCGTTCCGATTGGGTGGATAATGGGTGCAGCAGCAGCAATACTTCTGGTTTTGTTATTGCTTAAACCGAATGGAATGGAGAACCTTAATCTGAATAATGAAATCATCGCTGAAGTGACCGAAACTGTTGATTCAGTCAATGATTCCGTAAAGATTGAAAATGAAGAATTATTGGCAGAGAACACGCTAGTTGTTTCTAAAAAGTCTAATACTGATAAGAAAAAAACAGAAGTCGAGATTATTGAAAAAGTGGAGGATCGGCCAGTAGTTAATGAGATTATTCCATCTGAACCTTTAGATTCAATTATTATTGAAACAAATAATATAATTCCAGAAAACGAAACGCCTTCAGACGTTCAGAAACCCCAGCGGAGAGTCATCCGGAGTCTCAACCTGGTGTGCTATGAATGCCAGAGGGAACCCGATAATTTTCAATACCAGGCTGTCAACGTTAAACCCGAGAAGACACTTTTCGGTCAGCCACAAGACCCTAACATGAAAGACGGGGCATTGGCATGGCAAGTTAAACTCAATTAAATCGTAAAACAATGAAACACATCATCTTAACATTAGCAATTGTTTTGGCCTCGCTGACTGGTTTCGCTCAGGAAGAAGTCGCCATCGAGCAATACATCAACCAGAGTATCAAAAGGCTGGATATCAACCCTGGATGGGATGTCCGCCTGATTCATGCCGAAACTGACAGCACATATCGTGTGGCAATAGTCACCACTGTTGATTTCGCGGCTTTGGCCAACAACGTTCAGCTATGCAATCTCAAAGACCAGACATTGACAATTCTTGAAAATACCACGATGCCTCAAGGTACAGTGGTTGAAATAGAAGGCCCCATGACGTTCGACATGATATCTCTGATGACCGGAGCAACAGCTGAAGCTGACAAAATCATAGCTCCTCAACCGGAACAGACCAATTGTCGTCAAAAAAGCATATTTGTGGCCCGTTATGCCAATTTGCATATCATAAATTATCAAATTCCAAACCAAGACTGCTTGTCAAACATAGAAATTTGGGACTACGCCAAATGCACAATAGATACTATTTCAGGGGAAGGATATTCAAATGTGACAACTTATAATACAAATGATTTTCAAATTATTACAAATAATTTAAATGGGGAAATCATATTGGACGAATACGATGAAACTCCTGGCTGGCATTATCAGAAAAAAGATTCGAGAGCGATTAAAAACAAGGAGGTCGATGGGGAGCTTGTCACAATAAATCGCAGAAAGTATTGGCAACATAATCTCAATGTTTGGGCGGCTTTCGGCTATCGCTGGGGTACCAATCCGCCAGATGCGAATAGTCCGTTGTTGGAAGATGGCACACTGTCTATTAACATCGGGATGAGCACTTATTTTCAGCTCAGTAATCGTTGGGAGTTAAGCACGGGTATTAAATTAAACGCAAACCGTAAATCATTATGCCATCAGGTGAAATATGAAGACGACGCTTTGGTTATTGTTGACGGTCAAGAAGATTTCCAGCGCAATCGGTTAAAATCCTATTATATAGGTATTCCTGTTGTTTTCAACTATTATCTTGGCAAACGACAAACCGAGAGTGTCTCCTTTGACATTTTCTGCGGTCGTCTTATCGGAGAAGAGCTTCGCACCAGCAAAGATGCCACTAATTTGTTGGGATTAACCAATTGGGATGGTGAAAACATCAAAAACACATTCAATCCATGGAAACTTGAGGTAGGTTTCAGCTTCAACACCAACCAGCTGGGCATATTCCACGGCATCAGGGTATTCGCAAACATTCTGCCCGAATATAAATCAGGTGTGACAAGCAGCGAAATCAGGAATATCGGAATTGAGATTAAGTTCTAATTGTTTTTTTCTTATCTTTGCAAAAAATTAATCATTTATTGTAGTTTTTCCGTCACTATTGCGTCTAATGTGCAAAAGGTTTTAGACCATGAAGGAGAAAGAATTAGAGTTTAACCGAATCGTGAAGGCTAACAAAGCCGCCATTTTCACCGTGTGCTACCTTTTTTCGAAGGACCAGGACGAGGTGAACGATCTGTTTCAGGAAACGCTTATAAACCTGTGGCGCGGATTCGACGGCTTTCAGGGCAAATGCGACGTGAAGACCTGGATTTGGCGCGTCAGCCTGAACACCTGCCTCACATTCGAAAGGAAAAAGAAACGCCGCGTGGATACGTTGCCGCTGACAATGGACATCAACCTGTTTACCGACACCGACGACGACACTCGGCAAGTGCAGATGCTTTACCGGCGCATCAACAAACTTGGAATGCTCGATAGGGCAATCATCCTGCTTTGGCTGGAGAACATGAGCTACGAGGAAATCGGTGAAATCATCGGCATCTCCACCAAAAACGTCTCCGTAAAACTGGTCAGAATCAAGGAACAACTGAAGAAAATGTCGAACGACTAAAAACGCAAAGCTATGGAAAACAACGAATTAGACGAAATGAGGGCTCAGCTTGCCACCTTAAACGAGAAGCTGGAAAAGGAAAGCATCGTAAGCGATAAGCTTATTAGCGAAGCCACAAAGAAACATATATCAGAGTTGCAACGTAAACTGATACGCAGAATCATCGTACTCAGTGTGCTGTCACCTATTATGGCTCGTTATGTCGGGCTTTATTTCGCATTGTGGTGCTTGGTAGTCATCATTTTAAACATCTATGTATATCGAGTGGTTAACAAAGGCAATTATGCTTCTGCTTCGGTGACTGAATACACGCAAAGCGTACGTAAAGCTCTGAAAACATTCAAAAGGATAAATAGGTTTATGTGGTTTTTCAGCATATCGTTAACAATGTTGTTGGGAATAGTTATGTTTATTGGAAATTTGCAAACAATACCAAGACTGGCATACGTTAGTATAATGGTTTGTTCATTTTTTTCTTTTATATTATGGATCGCCTACTACATCAGCAACGTTATGATATCACCAGATGTTGAACTCATGTTGGAAATAATTTTAAAAGATTTGGAGGAATAATTATCCTATGAAAAACAAGTTTTTACTACTGTTGGCTTTGTTGCCAATCACTGTTTTTGCTCAGCAATCAAACATCATTTACACCGATTCGGTAGTGATGAATTCGAAACAATATCTGAAAGGCAATGATTATCAGAAAGATTTCCTGCTTTTCTTGAATATGCTCGAAAATACCCATCCGGCGTTTGCAATGGAAAATCCGCCGCTCGACATCAAGAAAATCAGAAAAGTAGGGTATAAGGAGCTGAAAAAAATCAACGATTCGGAAAAATTCGCGTTGTATCTGGAATCGATTGTCTCACAGCTGCACGACGGACATACCTATATTTATTGCAATTATCCGAGCGACACTATCTTCCCGATGGCGTTCAAATACTTGAACAACGAGTTTTTTATCCAAGGCGTTGAAGAAGGTAATGATGAATTTATCGGCAAAAAGATATTGACAGTCAACGGCTTTGATATGTACGATGTGATGATGAGCTTCGGTTCGCTGTTGTCGTGCGACAATGACATTTTTCTGATTGAGCGCTTTAATTGCATAACAAAATTTTGCTGGAAAGATAGCAAATACAACACTCAAGAAGCGTTGACAGTCACATGCGATGACGGTAGTTCGTTGAATCTGAATTGTTTAAGTGCCAAAGAAATCAAGTGGAAATGGGTTGAAACAAAACCTTTGCAGTCGCCGTATCAAAAAACTCAAATGCCTTTCAGGTATGAGGTTTATCCGGAAAACGGCATCTGCTATCTGCAATTCAGCTCGTGCAAGGATAAAAACACCTTGCGTTTTCAATTCCAAGCGAGAGGTTTCAACGGTATGACCGAAGAGGAGTTTGAAGAGAAAATCAAGGATATTCCACAATTTGACATGTTTTTGCAGGAGGTTTTTGATACTATTCAAAAGCTTGATATTCAGACGCTTGTGGTTGATGCTCGAAGTAACAGTGGCGGCAACAGCATGCTGTGCAACCAGCTTCTTTCGTGGCTGAAACCTGTTGATGAAATTAAGTCGTTTGACTCGCAGAAACGCATTTCAAAACTTATGGAGGCCAATTATCCTAATGCCGTGGGCAATCTGTTCACAATGAACACTGATGCCGACAAAGTTTTTAAAGGTAATGTGTATTTCATTCAGGATAATGGCACTTTTAGCAGTGCGGCAATGTTGATAGTGATGGCGACAGATAACAACATCGGCACAGTTATCGGCGAAGCAGGCTCATATCGCCCTTGTCATTTTGGCGATGTTCTCAGCTATGAATTGCCCAATACACATGTGAAAGGTGGTGTCAGCCATGCTTATTTCACGCGACCTGACAAAGATGCCTGCGGTGTTAATAGTTTGATTCCGACAATTCATATCCAGCGCACCTGGTCCGATTTCATTGAAGGAAATGATCCTTGGTGGCAATATGTTCTTGATAATCAATGATTTTAGCAGAGATGATGTGCACATTGTCTCTGCAATATTGCATATTATGAAAAATTGTAATAAAATTTCAATAATATAAATTTTGGCACGATTTTTGTTATTATTTTAATAAAATTTAATCCTATGAAAACAAAATTATTCTTTACGTTATTATCGCTAGTCGTATTGGCTACACTGTGCCTCTCTTGTTCTGTACAGAGTGGAATATCGAAATATGAAAAGGCTCAGATTCAGGAAGTTATTGAAAATCATGACAAAACTCTGATTTACATCTGGAGCGAAAGATGTGGAGCGAGCAAAAATATGCTCGAAAAAAACATCAAACCTTATCTTGTAGGGCTGGAGAAAAACAATGTCGGCATTATCATTATTTATTATGGAAAAGAAGAAGCGGTTGCTGATTTGAAAGCAGATAATCGACTGATAATAAGTAGTAATTTGCCTGCTGCATTTGGTAAAATGAATGCTAACAGAACCATGAAAAAGCTTCTGAAAGACTACAAAAAGTTCAACGGCTATCCGATTCCGCTTCTTGTAGATAAAGACGGTGTCGTGTTAAACCGTGACGAAAAGAGCAAGTATTACAGCTATTTGGAGATATTCCAAGCAGCGAAATAGTACAGTATAAGATTTTAACTATCTTTGCCTCGTGAAAATCAATATTACTCTCATCTTATTGCTTTTGTGCGGCTTAACCATGTCTGCGCAGCAGGACACCTGTGCAAAATCTATTACGCTCGACGCTGTGTATGTCACCGCTGAAAAAATATCAGCATATCGCGATTACAACTATGTAATGGTTGATTTTGAAGTAGTTGACGATAAGTTTTTCATACTGCAAAGGAAGGAAAATTCTTTTAAAAACTATCGCATTCTTGTAACAAACATGGTTTTTGAACCTCTCGACACTATCAATCTTCCTAAAAAACTCCAACCGACATATTTAGAATTTGATATAGCCCGAAATGTTCAAATAGTAACTCAAGATACTCTGTATCAGATAGTTAAGATTGAAAACAAGCATTATTACGCCCTTCCTGTGGAGAAAAACCATTATCAGGAGGTGATGAGTCGATGCCTTTTTATGACAGACCGATACATTTATTTTTGCGACACTCGCGCGGAAGGCTATCTGCTTAATTTTTATCGGATAAGTCCGCAGAAAATGGAACGTGAACTGCTTTTCTGCAGTAATGATTTGCAAAGGCTTAGTGAAATTCCTCAAGAAGTGCAATGGCATGTGGCTCATTCTTCACGTTCTGGCGGCTTGTGGTATGGTCCGAGCGATGATGACTGGGAGTCATACCTCCGAAATGTTTGGATGCGTCCAGAACAGGCTTTTCTTGGGCATTCGCATGATACTTTATATTATTTTGATCATCAAAACCGCAAAATCATTACCTATGATGAGGATTTAAACCTGCTTCATAGTTGCGAAATTATTTATCCCGACAAAGAATCTTTCTGGCGTCACACCATCTATCAAGATCGGGCTTGGGGTGATTTTTACACAATTTTCGGTACAACTTTAAATGAAATTGACCTAAAAACCGGCAAAACAATCCCCAAAATCAACGTCAACAACTATCTGAGCCACAAAATGATAATATATAAAGGTAGTCTTTATTCTTTGAAAAAGCGTAGAGATTCAGGAAATTTGGAAATCTCTTTCATCGAAAAGACCAAACTTTATTAAAATATAATATTCAACTGTTTTAAGAATATACAAAAATCAGGCCTTTGAATTTTCGAAGAAAATTTGCAGACTGATTTTGCATATTTTAAAAATATTATTTATTTTTGCAAAATGAAAATCAAGCTTACTCTCTTCTTTGTTTTATTGTGTGGGATTACTATGTCCGCACAGAATAGTTCAGGAATCAACGGCATTTGTCTCGACAACCGCAATAAGCCGATTCGCAACGCTGGTATCTATTCCATCGACTCGACAATCCTCGCTGTTACAAATCGAGACGGTCTTTTTTCTTTGAAAAACTCCAAACCTGGCGACACAATTTATGCCAGCCATCTGTCATATGATAATATCATCTATGTTATTGACAGTCTTGATGTTAAGAAGAGAATCGTGTTTAAAATGAAGCCGTCGCAAATGTCGTTGCCGGAGGTCGAGATTATGGGAAACGTGCCGCATGTGGCATACGATAATAAGGTTGTTTCAGTTAAAGATTTCGAAATCAATGATAAAGGTATCTATCTGCTTGCTCAGCGCCGTCGTGATAATGCGATTCTGCATCTTAATTTTACTTGCGATACACTAACTGCATTTAAGATAAGTCCTGATTATTACAATATTTTCAAAGATGTTTATGGTGAGATGCATATAGTTTCTGATAAAGATGTGTGGCAAATCGGGCATAAGACGTTGAGGGGCAAGGTTTATGACATGGAACTTTTGTATCATTATCCTCTGACTGAGTTTTTGTCGGTGTTTTCAAATATCGCTTGTGTTACCGACAGTGTACTCGTTGGTGGTAAGTACTTTTTCTTCGACCAGGAGATTTACTACTATTATTTCAATATCGGCGGCGATCAACAGCCACACGAGTTTCACCATTGCGTGAACGTGGAAATGAGAGACCTTATATATTTTTCGATGAAATATCATTGGGGACTCGGCAAACTGGGGCTGTTTATCAAACCTACTTACGACCCGATTTTTGCTTACGACAACAAACTTTATCTTTTTTCTTTCGATGAAGATAAAACATTTATTTACAATAATTTAGGTGAAGTTGTAAACGAATATCCCCTTACTTGTCACAAATACCGTCATTGGCGTGGCGACATGCGAGTCATTAAAAAATGGAAGCAAAAAGTAATTATGGACTGGGCGACCGGCAAGTTTTACACCATTTTCGAAGACGGCGGCGTTACAACCATAAAACGTATCAACATCGAGACCGGCACTGCTGAAACCGTCTACACCATCAGCGGCTTCGCCTTCGTCGAAAATCTCCGAATCTACAACGGAAAAGCATATTTCCTGTATAAAAACGATAACACCAGAAACAGCAGGTTATACGAGGTGGCGATAGAATAAAAATAACTTTTGTTGTTAAGTTTTCTTGGCTTCGCCCCCACAGGGTTTACAGCACGGGCCTGCGCCAGACGGCGGTCAGAGCTTCGGATGGCCCTTGACTTTTTGGTTACTTTTTTGTCAAGAAAAAAGTAACAATTAAAAGAAAATCAAAAGAAAAAAATATTATCTTTGCATGATTAAAGATAATAATTAAAATCATTATATCATGAAAAGAAATAAAATCGTTGCCGGCAACTGGAAAATGAACCTCGATTTCGAGGAAGCCCAAACCCTTATTGAAGACCTCGAAAACCTCCTCGACGAGAAACAACCGTCATGCGAAGTGATAATCTGCCCTCCGTTCCCTTACCTCGAACTCGCTACCGACGAGGCTTCGGAACATGAGCTGTTTGAAGTGGGTGCACAGAACGTAGCCGCTTGGGAATCAGGAGCTTACACTGGTGAGGTGTCAGCCAAGATGCTCGACTCGATAGGAGTGAGCTGCTGCATTATCGGTCACAGCGAGCGCAGAAAATATTTCGGTGAGGATAACAAAACTCTTGCCGCAAAGGTGAACCTGGCTCTGCAATATGAAATAGTGCCGATTTTCTGCGTGGGCGAGGTCCTCGAAGAGCGCGAAGCTAATAAGCATTTCGATGTGATTCGCAAACAAGTGGAGGAGGGGCTGTTCCATCTCGACATCGCTGATATTGAGAATGTTATCATCGCCTACGAACCTGTGTGGGCTATCGGAACAGGCAAGACCGCAACTCCAACTCAGGCTCAGGAAGTACACGCTTTCATCCGCAAACTCGTGAAAGAGAAATATGGCGACGACATTGCAAGTCAGATCCATATCCTCTACGGTGGCAGCTGCAACGCCAAGAACGCCTCCGAACTCTTTGCCCAGCCTGACGTTGACGGTGGTCTCATCGGCGGCGCATCGCTCAAGGCTGAAGATTTTGTGAGTATCTGCGAACAAGCTTCTAAGTAACTGACAATGAATTATATAGCTTACACTTTCTCGAATCCCCATAACGAGGCTTTGAAAGATATGTTTGCCGAGCTGCTTGGCAATATCGGCTTCGACAGCTTTATGGATGCCGACGAGGGCTTTACAGCTTACTGCACCGAACCTTCGTTCGATAAGGAAGGTCTCGATTCCATACTAGCCATGGAGCAATTCGCTGATGTTCAAGTGGTTAAGAAGGAACTCATTCCTGATCAAGACTGGAACGCCACTTGGGAATCATCCTACGAGCCAGTGGTGATTGACAACACTTGTCGCATTCGCGCGCCTTTCCACGAAGCCGACAGCAGCTATAAATACGACCTATGCATTGAGCCTAAGATGTCGTTCGGCACCGCGCATCACGAGACGACGGCACAGATCATAAAGCTCATGCTTACCGAGGATTTCAAGGGTAAAGACGTGCTGGATATGGGCTCGGGAACGGGCGTTTTGGCTATTTTAGCAAGGAAACTCGGTTCGGCGAAGACTGTCGCCATCGACAACGACGAATGGGCTTACCGCAACGCTCTCGACAACGTGAAACTCAACGATGAGAACGAGATTGTTGTTGAACTCGGCGATGCCAACTCATTGAACAACAGACAATTTGACATTATCATCGCAAACATCAATCGCAATATCCTTCTGCGCGACATGCATGAATATGTGAAATGTCTGAAAAAAGGCGGTAAAATCTTCTTCAGCGGTTTCTACGAGGCTGACTTACAATTAATTAGAAACGAGGCTGAGCGTCTTGGCTTAAACTATCTGAATCACATCAAAAAGAACGAGTGGACAGCGGCTGTTTTCATCAAAAAATAAAAAATTTTTAAAAAATGTGCTGCAATTCAAGAAAAAGTTGTAATTTAGCAGTTTGAAATAATATTAGGAGTTATGAAGTTTATTCTTTCGAGTTTAAAGCTTTTAAAAGCAATTCAGGCACTCAGTGGTGTCATCAATTCAAGCAACACACTGCCGATTTTGGACGATTTCCTGTTCGATATCGCTGAAGACGAACTCAAAATCACGGCATCTGACCTTGAAACGACGATGACTGTCAGCATTAAACCTGATATGGTTGAAGGTAAGGGACAGGTGACCATTCCGGCACGTCTGCTTATAGATGTAATGAAGAATTTCCCAGACATCCCGGTGTCATTTAATATCGACGAAGCAACTCTCGCTATCGAAATCACGA
>CAMZJA010000012.1 GCA_947307415.1 uncultured Bacteroidales bacterium
TGAGACAGCTGAGGCTAACATGAACGCAGGTCTTGCAGCAGCTCGCCAGATCGTGAGCTTCTTCAAAGACGGTTGCACCAAGTTCCAAGTGAACAAGTAATTTAAAGATTTAAAAATTTAAAATTTAAAGATTAAATTATGTCAGTTATAAGACCTTTCAAAGGATATCGTCCACCGGTTGATATCGTTGAGAAATTAGCTTCAAGACCATACGACGTTTTGAACACAGAGGAAGCTCGCGAGGAATGCAAAGGCAATCCTTACAGCCTTCTCCACGTGACCAAGGCTGAAATCGACCTTCCAGCCGGCCACAAAGACAGCGACCTTGAGACTTACATCAAAGTTGTTGAAAACTTCAATATGTTCAAAGACTACGGATGGCTCGTCCAAGACAACGAAGAGAAGCTGTACATCTACGCTCAGAGCATGAACCCGAAAGATGCCAACGCACACTGGCAGTATGGTATCGTGGCATGCGCATGGAGCGAGGACTACATCAACAAAGTCATCAAGAAGCACGAGTTGACACGTAAGGACAAGGAAGAGGACCGTATGAAACACGTCCGCATCACCAACGCCAACGTGGAGCCTGTGTTCTTCGCATATCCGGCAGTGAACGAGATTGACGCCATCGTCAACAACATCGTCCGCCACGAGAAGCCGATTTACGACTTCATCGCCAAGGAAGACGGCTTCGGTCATCGTTTCTGGGTCATCGACGACAAGGCAACTATTGCCAAGTTAGTTGAACTCTTCGACAAGAAAGTCCCTGCAATGTACATCGCCGACGGTCACCACCGCAGCGCTGCAGCAGCATTGGTCGGACAGGAAAAGAAAGAGCACAATCCGCACCACACCGGCAAAGAGGAATACAACTTCTTCATGACAGTTATCTTCCCTGACAACCAGCTGAACGTCATCGACTACAACCGCGTTGTTAAGGATTTGAACGGCTTGAGCAAAGACGAGTTCATCAAGGCTCTCGGCAAGACATACGTTGTCGAAGACATGGGAACAGAGATCTACAAGCCAGCCAAACTGCACGAGCACAGCATGTACCTCGACGGTCACTGGTACAAGATGTCAGCAAAACCTGGCACTTACAACGACGGCGACCCAATCGGTGTTCTCGATGTTACTATCTTGAGCAACAACGTGTTGGACAACATCCTCGGCATCAAGGACCTCCGCACCGACAAGCGCATTGACTTCGTTGGCGGTATTCGCGGTCTCGGCGAGTTGAAACGTCGTGTTGACAACGGTGAGATGAAGGTTGCATTCGCAATGTATCCTGTTTCAATGAAGCAGATCATCGACATCGCTGACACTGGCAACATCATGCCACCTAAGACCACATGGTTTGAGCCGAAACTCAGATCAGGTCTGGTGATCCACACATTGGAATAAAGACCTTAGTCTTTAGACCTTAGACATTAGTAGAGACGCCACAAATAAGTGACGTCTCTATTTTTATTCTAAAAACTAAAGTCTAATGTCTAATGTCTAAAGTCTTTTTTGTATTTTTGCAAAAATTTTCAATTATGGCGGAAAAATCTTTTGACCCGAATGCGGCGGCGGCTTTAGGCTCCGGAATTTACGGACTGCCGTGCACGGCTGAGGAAGCGGAAATCATAATAATCCCTGTGGAATGGGAATTGACAACGAGTTACAATCGCGGCACTGTTGATGGGCCAAGTGCGGTGCTCGACGGCTCGATGCAAGTTGATTTGTGTCATCACGACTACCCAGATTTGTGGCAGCGCGGCATCTGGATGGACGAGTTTCCAAAGGAATTGAGGAAGCTGCACGACAAACTGGCACCGGTCAGCGAAGAGATTATCGAGGCTATCGAAAGCGGTGATGCCGACGAGTTTCCGTGGAAATACGATGCCAAATACAAAGCCATTGAAGACGGATTTGAGAAAATGTTCGCCTGGCTGCGCAACCGCATCGAATACTGGAAAAAACAAGGCAAGAAAGTAGGTTTGCTCGGCGGCGACCACAGCACGCCTCTGCCCTATCATCAATACCTTATTAATAAAGGTGTGAAATACGGCGTTCTGCACGTCGACGCACATAGCGACCTCAGAGAATGCTTCGAGGGATTCAAATACTCGCACGCCTCTATTTTCTACAACGTCATGAAGCTTGAGAATGTTGAGAAGCTGGTGCAGGTTGCAATCCGTGACTACTGTCATCAGGAGAAGCAGTTGGTGCAAGACTCAAATGGCAGAATTCAGGTATTTTACGACCGCGATAACCGTCGTCGTATGTACGAAGGCGCATCTTGGAAACATATCTGCGACGAAATAGTCGATGCATTACCTGAAAAGGTATATATTTCAGTCGATATCGACGGATTAGACCCGAAACTTTGTCCGAACACTGGCACTCCGGTTCCAGGCGGTATGGAATACGAAGAGTTGATGTATTTGCTCAACAGAATCAAGGAATCAGGAAAAGAGATTATCGGCTTTGATTTGTGCGAGGTCTCGCCTGGTGAAGGCACTGAATGGGACGGAAATGTTGGAGCGAGGGTGCTGTACCACTTATGCGGAGTTATTTAGTTAAAAGTTAAAAGAGTAAAGTTAAAAGAGCGCGAAGCGTATCATAACATCGCTTCGCGCTCTCTTTTATCCTTTAACTTTACTCCTTTAACCCTATTCCATGTTGGTGTAAACTGCCTGAACGTCCTCGTCGTCTTCGACTTTGTCGAGGAAGTTCATGATGCTCTCGATTTGTTCGTCGTTGAAAGCAACAGGGTTGTTGGCGAAGCGCTGGAGGTTAGCTTTGATGATGTTAACCTTCATGCTTTCCAAAGCCTCGTGCATTGTGCCGTATGATGTCCAGTCGCTGTATGCGAATGTGCCGTCTTCTGTCTCCTCAATCTCTTCGAGACCAGCGTCGATGAGCTCGAGCTCGAGGTCGTCCTTGCTCATTCCGGCAGGAATTTCGATCTGGAACACAGCCTTGCGTGTGAACATATATTCAAGCTGACCGGTCTTCAGAAGCTCACCGCCAGCTTTATTGAAATATGAGCGGACGTTAGCAACTGTACGTGTTGTATTGTCTGTAGCGCATTCCACGACGCAGAGGACGCCGTGAGGACCCTTGCCTTCGTAGACGATTTCAACCATATCAGCCGTGCTCTTATCGGTAGCACGTTTGATAGCTGCATCGATGTTGTCTTTTGGCATGTTTTCCGCCTTAGCGTTCAAGATAGCCTGACGGAGTTTAGGGTTCATATCTGGATCCGGACCGCCTTCTTTTGCTGCGATTGTGATAATTTTTCCAAGTTTCGGGAACACTCTTGACATGTGACCCCATCTTTTCATCTTAGCCGCCTTGCGGTATTCAAATGCTCTTCCCATTTTATTACAATTTTATTTTTCGGGCGCAAAATTAATAAAAAAATTGTTTGGTTATTATTAAATATGAAAATTTTTAGACTTTAGGCTTTAGACCTTAGACCTTAGTAGAAACGACTAAAGTCTAAGGTCTAACGTCTAAGGTCTTCTATTATGTCTTCTGTTTCTTTTTTTTCGCTGCTGGAAACAACACATTATTTAAAATAAGCCTGTATCCAGGGGAGTTCGGGTACATATCGAGCTCAGTTGGCGGATCACCGACAAGGTGCTGGTAATCCTCCGGGTCGTGTCCGCCGAGGAAGGTCCAGAAACCATTGCCGTAGTCGCCGTGGATGTAGCGGTCTTCCTCCAATGCGGCGTTGTCGCCAAGAACGACAACCGTCGGTTTCACATACCGTTTGTCGAAAGCCGTGGTCTGTCCCATGAAGCCTCTTATCAGTTTCTCGTGACATTGAGTGAGCATGGTCGGAACCGGGTCCCATTTTGCGGAGAAATCGAACAATAAGAAGAAATCGTTGCCATCTCGAACCGATTTAGGCCTGCGTAAAGTGACGTCGATGTTCGAGACCTCGTATTCCTGAGGGTTTGTCGATACGGTGAAGTCGGTGAAAGCGAAGCAGTTATCGTAGTTCAAGCGATTCGGGTCGCCATTTCTGATAGCGTCGCCGTCGAACATCACGTCGCAGATGTCGAGACCTTCAGCTGCAAGAGCGATGTCGAAGCTGTCGGGAGCCGAACACATCGCGAAGAGGTATCCCCCACCCGCCACGAAGTCGCGTATCTTTTTCGCCACAGCGAGTTTCAGCTGCGAGACCTTTGTAAAGCCGTGTCTACGAGCCGTCTCTTCCTGTTTTTTCACGTCTTCCTGATACCATGGATAGTTACGGTATCTTGCCCAGAATTTGCCGTATTGACCGGTAAAATCCTCATGATGCATGTGAAGCCAGTCATAAGTTGGCAATACTCCGTCCAAGACCTCGTCGTCGTAGATGATATCGTATGGAATCTCAGCGTATGTCAGCACCAAAGTCACGGCATCGTCCCAAGGAAGTATGTTTTTCGGGGCGTAGACCGCCAGACGAGGCACCTTCTGGAGTTTCATCTCGTCCATATTCGCACCAGTGTCGGCGATTTCGGCGAGTATGCTTTGCGCCTGCACGTCGGCGATGACCTGATATGAGACGTTTCTGAGCTTGCATTCGCGCTCAAACATGTCGTGATACGGCATCAGGTAGCTTCCTCCTTTATAATTCAGGAGCCAGCTTATCTCCACCTCACGTTGCAGCACCCAATATGCCACTCCGTACGCCTTCAGGTGGTTGGTCTGTGTCTCGTCCATCGGAATCAGGATATAGGCGGCAAAGATTTTTGGTATCGCCAACATTATGATAATCAATAGGATAATATATCTTTTAATATTTTTCATCTTTATCAAAATTTAATGCAAAAATAGTAAAAAGACCTTAGACTTTAGACCTTAGACTTTAGTTTTTATTTTTTTTGTTGGTGATTAAGAATTTTTGTATTTTTGCAGGTTGAAATATTGAAAATTTAATTTTTATACATAAAAATATGGAAAATACAACATTGAAAAAGACTGCATTGAACGCAATGCACTATGAAATGGGCGCCAAGATGGTTCCATTTGCAGGTTTCGACATGCCGGTTCAGTTTGAAGGCGTGAACGTTGAACACGAGACAGTCCGCAAGGGCGTTGGTGTTTTCGACGTCTCTCACATGGGCGAGTTCCGCGCAAAAGGTCCTAAGGCTTTCGCATTGGTACAGCGCTGCACCTCAAACGACGTGGCAGCATTGGTTGACGGCAAGGTTCAGTACACCTGCCTCCCGAACGGCAAAGGCGGCATCGTCGACGATATGCTCGTTTACCGCGTGTCAGCTGACGAATATTTCATGGTTCCTAATGCAGCCAATATCGATAAAGACTGGGCTTGGATGTCGAAAGTCGCTGAAGAGATGGGCATGAAGCTCGGCGTCGACTTCATCAACGAGAGCAACCAGTGGTCACAGCTCGCAGTGCAGGGTCCTCTCGCACTCAAGGCTATGCAGAAGCTCACCAAGGCATCTGTCGAAGATATGGAATACTACACCTTCAAAATCATTGAATTTGCTGGCGTGAAAGACATCATCTTCTCAACAACAGGTTACACTGGCGCTGGCGGATGCGAGATCTACATCCCTAACGCAGAAGCAGTGAACGTTTACAAGAAGGTTCTCGAAGCAGGTAAAGAGTTCGGTATCAAACCTATCGGTCTCGGCGCTCGCGACACTCTCCGTCTCGAGATGGGATTCTGCCTCTACGGCAACGATATCTGCGACACCACCTCTCCTATCGAGGCTGGTCTCGGCTGGATCACCAAGTTTGTCGACGGCAACGACTTCATCGACCGCGCTTACAACGAGAAACAGAAAGCTGAAGGTGTCACACGCAAGCTCGTCGCTTTCGAGGTGACAGGCAAAGGCATCGCACGTCACGAATATGAGATCTGCGACGCTGAAGGCAACCACATCGGCGAAGTGACTTCAGGCACAATGGCACCGTCAGTGAAGAAAGCTATCGGTATGGGCTATGTGAAGAAAGACTTCTCAAAGGTCGGTACAGAGATCTTCATCAAGGTGAGAGACAAACTCATCAGCGCAGTCGTTGTGAAACTTCCTTTCTACAAAGGATAATTCAAAACAAAATTAAAGGCGGTCAATCGACCGCCTTTTTTTATTGGTTATATTTCCCAATCGTCCAAACAATTCCCATTCTGACTCCAGCGGTCTTATACGCCGTCGCGAATTCAATAGTCGGTGCCGTAACTTTAGTCATAGCGAGAATGTTATCCGCTACAAAATAGCCGTTAAACGGTCCGAAATGCAAGCCGACGCCAAAGCCCAAAGCCTGTCCGGTGTACTGCGACATGGTGTAGCCCAACGAAAGATTAAAATGGTTGAAGAACAAGCCGCTGTATGCCAATGTCACCGACGGCTTCATCTGGCCTCTCACCGAATACAGCTGACCGACAGCAGTAATGCGCAGCATCGGATTGTATTCATAATATCCTTGGAGAAGGATTCTGGTTTTAAGCGATGTCTTATAAGTGCCGCCATCTACCAGCGAGTCATTGCCCCACACATTATCGACGACGTTCTTCAGCATGTCGTTATAGTCGAGTTTAATTGTCGCGACATCTTGTATGCTGTTGAAAACAGAATTATTCAAAGCGACATTCTCCTTGCTGTTATGTTTTACCTTGGAATCTCTCCATTTGATAAAGCCGAGATCATAGACTCCAGCCGCCACGCCCCAGTGGTCGTTAATCTTGTAAGATGCGCCGAAATCAATGCCGAAGCCGTAATTGTTCTTTCCTTCAACAGTGCCGTTTGTACCTATCGAATCCAAAACATTGACGATATCGCCTATACGGTTGATATTAGTCTTAAACACCGACGACGCCTTGATGTCGAGATTGACATCCGCTGAAATGGCGTATGTGTCAGGATCTGTATAAATCCTTGTCTGCTCGTTTGTGACAGTCAGATTAGCGAAGCCATTCAGCAATTTCGGGCGGACACCGACGGTAAGTTTATCGTTAATATCGTATTGCACGCCGAGACCGAATTCCGTGAAAACATTGGCATCGACACCGATATTAAAATCGCAAGGGTTGTCATCGCCCATATAATGGCCGTTACCCAACACGAAAAAACCCACAAAATCTTTGGAATACTGGAACTCCGTGTTAATTCTCATTCTCCAGTCGATATTGAAGAATAATTTTTTAACTCTGAATCCTACATTCAGCAGATCCATCGACATATCGAAGTTCAAGAAGTTATCCTGCTCTTCGAGACTGTTTATCAAGCCTTCGCCGTCGATAACCTCCTCACCTGCAGCGTTTGTGGTGTAAAGATTCTTATAGATAACACTGGAATTAAACACAGACACATTAATATTTGAGACGCCTATACCAATCATGCCTCTATAAGGCACTCTGATGCCCGGATTATAATAGTTGGAATATGGCATCTGCGGCAGAAGTGTAAACGTAACTCCGTCCATCTGAGCGTTGGCAACCATCGATGAGCAAGCCAACACTATCACAATCAAAAACTTATATAATTTCTTCATAACGCCTCCCTCCTATTTTATAAATTCATCAATATCAATATCTGTGATCCTTGTCCGCATCCTGATTCCCAGTTTCAAGTCATCAGTGGTACGGAACATGACATATTCATCGTTGATTTCATCAGTTGATATGCCTATTCTCAGCAAAAGCTTATTGCATTCCATCACGGTGCGAAGTCTGTCATCGTCAACAGCAGCTTTTATTGTGGAATGCTGATGATATCTGATGTATTGTTTCGCTTCAAATAATGAGTCGACAACGACATTGTCCTTCAAGAAGATAGCCTGAACATCAATGTCAAGAGGAATTTGGCTTGTGAAATCGACGAAAAAGTCGATGCCATCAAACAGGTTATTTTTGAAATCTTCGTTTGAAAGCTTCAGCGGTATAGTATCTTTATAAACCAAATCATCGATTTTCACAGCAAGAGGCAGCTCTATGTCGATACCAAGGTCGATATGCGAGTCGTCGTTGATAGTCACTGTGCCTTCATCAAGCTTCATCTGCACCTTTCCGGCAAACTCAAGTTTATCGTAACCTGCCATAATGTCGATATCATTAGCAAGACCCACGACGTTCATATCCTCAAAGTTGCCGTTTGTCGGGTTTATCACGACATCGACTTCGTCGGTGCTGAGAAGATTTGTGGCATAGCCTGTTTTGGAGTTTTCAAACTGCAGGAAATTGACGATGCCCTCAGCGCCCAAGTCAAAGGTATTGTTTCTTGTGACGACAACTTGCGGCATCTTGATGACGCCGTTGCCTGTAAGATGTTTGATGCCGAAGTCGATGGCGACAGTATCATTGAAGATGGTGTCGACATTATGAGTTATAATTCCTTCAAGGGTCATGAAGGCGATGTCTTTAAGGCCGCAAGTGACCTCGCAACCGTAGGTGCCGCCGGTGATTCCTTCATTAGGATAATAAAGGATATCGATAGCTCCGGCGAAGTTGATGTTTCCGGCGTTATCCGGGGTGACAGTACAGCCTTCGAGATTTATTTCCTTGTGAGCCGAGCCATTATTAATAATGAGTTCCACTTCAAGACCGAGCCCGTTCTGCATAATTATCTGTCCGGTGGTTAAAACAACCCTTTTGGCAACGTCGAATGCCGGTGAGAACGAGAGATCCAGCACCAGCTTACCATCGCGCATTGCCACCGTGTTTATTCCGAAGCCGTCGAAGGTGAATGGCACTACCGCCAGCTCGCCATACACCAATGTGGTTTCAATTGGCGGCAGCGAAGGATCGGGAATTGGCGGAACAGGAACGACATCGAACTGTGTCGATGTGTTGAATGTCTGATCATCAATCTTGCCGAAAATATCATTTCCATTGACAACATTGAAGACCGTGTCGCAATAAAAAGCGAAAATCGAGTCATTTCTCACACGCAGCCATGAATCCACGGTACTGTCCATCATACCAAGAATCTCATTCATCGTGATATCATCCTGCAAAAGCGAAATAGCGAATTGGTTGTTCACCTGCAGCTTTTTCACATTCTTTTTCTTGCACGACACTGAAGCCAGCAACAGAAGAGAAATAAGTGTAAATGAAATTAATTTAGTAAACCTCATCTTCATAATATATATTTTATAAAATTATTCCCTTAATTAATATCAGACTACAAAGTTAGCTATTATTTTAATACAGACGATATTTTTATCATTTTTCCCAATAAAATTTTTTTTGAAAATTTTTGTTTTTTGTAAATAAAAAAGTTGTAATTTTGCAGTCCGAAAAAAATGACGAAAAAGAATAGATATGTATTTAACTGCAGAAAAGAAACAAGAGATTTTCACAAAGTACGGTAAAAACGCACAGGATACCGGCTCAGCAGAAGGACAAATTGCATTGTTCACATTCAGAATCAAGAATTTAACAGAACACATGAAGGGTGCTAAGAAAGACTTGGCAACAATGCGTTCATTGGTTGGTTTAGTAGGTAAGAGAAGAAAACTCCTCGCCTATCTGAAGAAGAAAGATATCGAGAGATATCGTGCTATCATCAAAGAATTAGGTATCAGAAAATAATAGCATTGTTTATCAATGCCCTTGCAAAAAAAGGCAATCTTGCGTTGCCTTTTTTTGCATTGTTGTATGCCTAATAAAAAGCGGTTTATTAATTAATTATTAAAAGATTTTATTATGGGTCCAGAAGGTATTAGACAGACCATACAAACTGGTAAGGACATTATTACCATCGAGACAGGACGTCTGGCCAAGCAGGCCGACGGTGCAGCGGTAGTGACATGCGGTAAGACAGTGTTGCTGGCAACAGTGGTTGCAGCAAAAGAAGCGAAAGACGATGTCGATTTCCTGCCTCTTTCAGTCGATTATAAAGAAAAATACGCCGCCACAGGCAAATTCCCTGGCGGTTTCTTCAAACGCGAAGGCAAGCCGTCAGACTATGAGATTCTGATCTCACGTCTCGTCGACCGCGCCATCCGTCCATTATTCCCTGACGATTTCCATGCTGAGATTCAGGTGCAGATCACGCTGCTCTCAGGTGAGCAGAACGTTCTTCCGGATGCTTACGCAGCATTGGCAGCATCAGCAGCTATCGCAGTGTCAGACATTCCGTTCCACGGTCCTATCTCAGAAGTCCGCGTCGCAATGATCAACGGCGAATACGTCATCAACCCTCGTGCCGACGAACTCGAGAACGCCGACCTCGAACTCATGGTGGGTGCCACAATGAAAGACATCTGCATGGTTGAAGGCGAATCAAAAGAAATCTCAGAAGCCCAGATGATCGGTGCTTTGAAAGCTGCTCACGAGGCTATCAAAGGTCAGGTGCAGGCTCAGCTCGACCTCGCTTCAAGAGTCGAGAAGGCAAATCCTAAACGCGAGTACTGCCACGAAGTCAACGACGAGGATCTCCGCGCCGACATGATGGAGTGCTGCTACAAGCCATGCTACGACTTCGCTCTCACAGGCAACGCCAACAAACACGAGCGCGAGGACGCATTCCAGGCAATTCTTGACAATTATCTCACAAAATACACCGAAGAGGAACTCGAAGAGAAGACCTCGATGGCAAAACGTTACTTCCACGACATCGAGCGTAAGGCAGTGCGCGACGCCATTTTAATCGAGCGTAAACGTCTCGACGGCCGTAAACTCGACCAGATCCGTCCTATCTGGACAGAAGTCGACGTGCTTCCTTCATGCCATGGCTCAGCCATCTTCACACGTGGTGAGACACAGGCTTTGGTGACAGTGACTTTGGGTACCAAGCTCGACGAGCAGACCATCGACGGCGCTGTCGTTGAAGGCACAAGCAACTTCATGCTGCACTACAACTTCCCTAGCTTCGCAACAGGCGAATGCAAGGCCAGCCGCGGTGTCAGCCGTCGTGAAATCGGTCACGGCAACCTCGCCGAGAGAGCTCTCAAAAACATGATTCCTTCAGGCGAAGAGAATCCTTACACCATCCGCGTGGTGTCAGACATCCTCGAGTCGAACGGCTCATCATCAATGGCTTCGGTGTGCGGTGGTACATTGGCATTGATGGACGCTGGCGTGAAGATGAGAAAACCTGTCGCAGGTATCGCAATGGGCTTGATCACCGACAACGACAAATACGCTGTTTTGTCAGATATCCTTGGCGATGAGGACCACCTCGGCGACATGGACTTCAAGGTGACAGGTACTGTTGACGGCATCACAGCATGCCAGATGGATATCAAGGTCGACGGACTTTCATACGAAGTATTGAGCGAGGCTCTCGAGCAGGCAAAGGCTGGCAGAATGCATATCCTCGGCGAGATGGCAAAGACCATCACTGAGCCACGTGCTGATTACAAAGAGTCAGTGCCTCGTATCGAGAAGATCATCATTCCTAAGGACTTCATCGGCGCTGTCATCGGCCCTGGCGGAAAAGTCGTCCAAGAGATTCAAAAGACAACTAACACCGTCATCGTCATCACTGAAGACGAGAAATGCGGCATAGTCGAGATTGCTTCAACAAACAAGGAAGACCTCGAGGCTGCTAAGGCACGCGTCCGCGCTATCGTTGCAGTTCCTGAGGTTGGCGAGGTTTACGACGGCACAGTGAAGTCAATCATGCCGTTCGGCGCTTTCGTCGAGATCCTTCCAGGTAAAGACGGTTTGCTCCACATCTCAGAGATCGACTACAAACGTCTCGAGAGCATGGACGGCGTTTTGAAAGAAGGCGACAAGATTCAGGTGAAATTGATCGACATCGACCAGAAGACCGGCAAGCTCCGTCTCTCACGTAAGGCTTTATTACCAAAACCTGAAGGTTACGTTGAGAAGCCAGAGAGACCGCGTAGCGAGCACAAAGGCGGTGAGCACAAAGGTGGCAAAGGCGAACACAAAGGACCGCGTCACGAGAAAAAATAGTTTGGAGTTTGAAGTTTGGAGTTTGAAGTTAAAAACAACTCCAAACTTCACACTCCAAACTCCAAACTGAAGAAAAACTTAATAAAAAAAATATGAGGCAGTTAAAGATTACCAAACAAGTTACCAACAGGGAAACAGCTTCTTTGGATAAGTATCTCCAGGAGATTGGTAAAGTTGAATTGATAACGGCTGACGAGGAAGTCGAGCTTGCGCAGCGTATCCGTCAGGGCGACATGGCCGCTTTGGAGAAGCTCACAAAAGCAAATTTGAGATTCGTAGTCTCCGTGTCGAAACAGTACCAAAATCAGGGATTAAGCCTCCCCGACCTCATCAATGAGGGCAACCTCGGCCTTATCAAAGCGGCACGCCGTTTTGACGAGACAAGAGGTTTCAAGTTCATCTCTTACGCTGTGTGGTGGATCCGTCAGTCCATCCTCCAGGCTCTTGCAGAACAATCACGTATCGTCCGACTTCCATTGAACAAAATCGGATCGATCAACAAAATTAACAAGACATACGCAAAGCTGGAGCAGGAATTTGAGCGCGAACCTAATGCCGAAGAGATAGCTGAAGTCCTCGACCTCACCGAAGCCGAAGTAAAGGAATCGATGAAGAACGCAGGCCGTCATGTGTCAATGGACGCACCGCTCGTGCAGGATGAAGACAACAATATGTACGACGTCTTAAAGAGTGACGAAGTGGTGACACCTGAGACCGAACTCCTTTACGAATCACTTCGTAAGGAAATCGACCGCGCAATCTCAACTTTGACTCAACGCGAAGCCGACGTCGTCCGTCTCTATTTCGGACTCAACGGCGGTCATCCTATGACTTTGGAAGAGATTGGTGAGAAGTTTGACCTCACACGCGAACGCGTGCGTCAGATCAAGGAGAAGGCAATCCGCCGCTTGAAGCACACGAGCAGGAGCAAGATTCTCAAGAGTTATCTTGGTTGATCTTATTATTTGATTATTGAGGATTTAACAGGGCTGTGAGAGCGGTCCTGTTATTTTTTATTTATCAGTAACCAATAATGCCTCAATAGGCACAGTGCTATTCATCAAACCAATTCTAGTATCCGACTCATGTCGGTTCACGCCAGTGTAGGTCAGAGAGGCATCCTCGTAACGACGGAATTTTAGGATGGCATCGTTCATTTGGGCGCGGTTGAAGACACCGACACGTAGCAATAAATCGAAGTCATCAATGGTTAAGCCTGTAACACGTTCAAACAGGTTCGGTTCTAGTTTGCGGATGACATCTTCAAGGCTTTCTTCACGATAATCTGTGAGATACATGAAGATGGGTATTCTAGTGGCAAATTTCATCAGTTTTTCCTGCACCTCGCGACGCTTGGAGCGATATTCCTTTTCCTCGGTCGTAAGCTCTTTTTTCTTTTTAGGATCGTTTTTATCCCCTACTTCACGTTTCAGTTTCTTTATCTTTTCAGCACGATTGACAATATTCTCGATAATATCGCTACCCAAGGCGCGGAAACCTTCAATTTTCATGATAGTGGCCAGGGCTTCAGGGTTGTCAAGCACTCGTTGCAAGGTAGCATTATCCACATTGACCAGTTGCGCGCTGTTCCAACGACGCGCCAACAATGTACCACTGGTGCCGTTATCAACAAAGTCAAGGATTTCAGGAGCATCCACGCGCTTCATCGAACTGCCATCAAACTGTAGAATGGGCAGGAAGTTGATGAATTCGTCCACTTTATCAGTGATACGGCGGTTACTGTCCACATCCAACTGGTTAGCGTAAGTAACCACTTCCCGTAAAGCACGGTTGGGGGCAAAATCAAATACATAACAAGTCGGTTTTAGGATGATTTTCTTTGTAGGGTCATCCTTATCGACAGCCGTCCATGGACTTTGCACACGAAAAGCAGTCTGGAAGTAAGTTTCAGGACTGGAGCAGTTACGAAGCATCAGCAGTCCTCCTAACGGACGCAACGTTACTCCAGTAGTCAACTTGCCACATGTCAGCGTGATGGTGCGTGTTTTCAATGGATTATCGCCCATAGCCTCGCGAACAGGACCGAGAGCTTCCACGCCAATACCAGCCTTGGTGCCGCTGCAGTTGATAATGGTGTAGTTCTGATAAAAACCGTTAGCCGAACGTTGCAGTAGCGCTTCCATGGCGTCACACGAAGCCACGTTGGGCAGGAACCACATCGTGTGGGCGCAGAGGTCTAGCAGGCGCGTGTCCTCAAAAGGCAAAGCCGGACGTACATTGAGCGGTGAACTGCCGTCACCAAAGATTGGCGCTTTGCCACGGATAATGTCAAGCCATTTCTGAACAGCCTTCTCGTGGATAAACTTCTTCCCTTCCGCCCTGAAAAACTCGTTAAGGTCGAAGCCGTCCATGTCCCACTGCTCTATCATAGCTCCAAGGTCTTGAGGCATCTGGTAAGTCATCATTACCATGGTAGGCATCTCCAGATAAGGGCCACCGACGGACTCTTTCCGTGCCTGTTCATCCTGATAAGTCCAGTTAAATATTTGGTTTTCAATGAATTCACCCGTAGCAAGCGCTCGGAATGGTGTGCCGCTGAGGTAGAGATAATGCTTACCCGTGATAGGCACATCGCTGTCGTCCCAAGCACGCCCGCTTTCCACATCAATGCCACTTTCGCTCATCACCTCGTCCTCTTCCGTCTGTCGCTTTTTGGCTTCGGCATCCCCAAGGTCAAGAAGGCTTTTAGCGTTGTCGTTCCAAGCACCGAAATGATACTCATCAAGCACAATCAAATCCCAATTGATACTGTGAACCCATTCATTCTTGGGTTTGATGTTTCCGTAACGATCTCTACCAAGGTAATCTTGAAATGAGCCAAATACCACCAACGGCTTTGGCGAGGACAGCGATGGGAATTTTTCATCCATGCGACTACTATAGTAACGCCAACCCTCGAAGTCGCGGTGCCGTAATAAGTCGTCGCGCCACGAATCCTCTACGGCAGGTTTGAATGTAAGCACCAAAACGCGCTTCGCTCCCATGCGTTTGGCGAGCTGATAGGTGGCGAATGTTTTGCCGAAACGCATTTTAGCATTCCACAGGTAGTGGCTGGGGCGGTTGGGTTCCTCTACGTCCATTTTGGCAAAGTAGTCTGCCGTCTGCTGTACGGCTTGTTTCTGCTCATCGCGCATGTCATAGTCAAGGTCGCGCGCTGTTTCGATGTTTGTGTCGCGGTGGCGCACTGCCACGTATGCCGCTTGTGCCTCGCGCAGCGAGCAGCGGCACCATTCACCAATCAGTTCCTTACCCATGTGGCGCAGGCATTCGTGCAGGTCGTGGTCGCTGAAACACTCGCCACTGCCATCGGCATAAAAAGCGTGATTGTGCCACAGCAAGTGGTAGGTCTTGTAGGGTTCGGTGATGGGGTGCTGCTCGTCAATGCGTTCGTTCACGTCGTGTCGGGCTGTCTGCCCTATTTTTATCCAACCCGGGAAAGCGATGTCGTCGTACATGTAAATCTGCGGCACCGCTCGCCGCATCTCAGGAAGGATTTGCTCTGTGGTCTGCATAATATGTAAGTTTGTTCGTTTACGTTTTAATAAGCGAACGTCCTTATGCAGAAATAGTTAGGAGAAAAGAATCCTTATGCCTTTGCGCTGTAAAAATCATCCACCATAGTATGTAACTTATCAAAGAACTGGTCAATCGTCATACTTTTGTGCTGTGCTTCTTTGATAGAACATACCCGAAAAACAGTTGGTTCGCTAACCTTTGATGTTTCAAGCTCTTCTTGTGGATATTTGTGTTCCATGATAGTTGATTTATATTTTGTAAAGATACACATCATTTTAATACCGTGCCGGTTTTTCCTCCTAATATTTCAAAGAACGTTCTTATGTTTATTGTTTGTTGTTATTCCATCGGGCGAATCATGCTCTCGATAAAGGCAATCTCGTCCTTGTCCAAGTTGTACTTCTTGTATAGCATTTCATCTGTCCAGGGGTGGGAGAAGTCTTGCACTGGAACGAATTGGTAAACTCCTCGCATAGCATCTTGTGCGTTCTTCTTTTGCAATACCAAAAACCTGAACATTTTCGTTTTTATATAGGATATCATATTTTCGGCTTCTATTTTGTCCTTTAATGGCCCAATAACTAAATAACTTTGATTACACACTGTTTTGGGCTCTCCATAGAAAGGTGTACCAATTACCATATGTGGGAAAGCCATACCTCCACCATATGCTTTTGATATATAGACTTTATGCCATCCAACCATTTCTTTGCCTTTTGTTATTTTGTCTATTGGACAGAATGCACTTCCACCTTTGTATTCTTTTTCGTTACCACTAATATACATTTTCAAATCTGAAACATTTACTCGTTTTGGAGTTCCTTTATAACTTGTAATTAGGCCGAATGGAGTCTGCGGACTTACTAGTTGGGAGAATGATGGTTCATTTTGTTTTTGTATTTTACGCAGAATAATTACAGATTGATTGTATCGTATTAGTGTTTGGCAATCTTTTTCAAGCAATGGACGATTCATAGGTTCGCCCGAAATATTTTTGTTGTGAGTAATTATTGTACAATCACCTTTATTATCTCGGTCCCATAAGAAGTAACATACACCGCCTTGTATCTCGACACCAGGAAAACAATCTATTGATTCTGGAAAATCATGTATCACACGAATGCTTTTATCATGCAGCATCTCATCTCTAAATTCATCAAGTCCACGACCTCCAGCATACCATCTTGCTGGAATAATCATACAGAGATATCTTGGATTGAGTATTTTGGCTTGTTGCACAAATTTATGATATATGGCGATTGCATAATTTTCTTTCTCGACTCCAACATTCATCTGGTACGGTGGATTACCTATAATTACATCGAATTGCATTTCTTTTTGGAATATTTCTTTGATACTATTATGAATAAATGGGTATGCGTAAGTTTCACGAGCATCAGCACGAAGATACTCACCTTGGCTAGCGCCACAGTGTTCACAGCGGCCTTGTGCATTCCATGTATGGTAGCAACGGTCGTAGCGCAGATTGCCCTGTGTATCGCGAAAAGCCGTACTAACGCTGTATTCGCCATTAGCCTGTTTGGTGCAGTAGAGTGTGCGGCGACTCATCTCAGCGGTAAGGTCGGTACAGGCAATGCCAAAAACCTGTTTCGTCATGATGTGGTCTATGCGTTGCTGCAAGTCGGGTATCTGCTCTTCAAGACCTGTCAGTAGCCGTTTGGCAATCTCACGCAGGAAAACCCCGCTCTTGGTGCAAGGGTCGAGGAACCGCGTTTTGGTGGAACGGAACAACTCGGGCGGTAGCAGGTCGAGCATACGGTTGGCCAGCTCGGGCGAGGTGAAAACTTCGTCACTGCTCAAATTAGCCAAACAGTTAAGGATATCGGGGCTATAGTTGTTCTTCATATCGATAAAGTTGAGTGTAATGCAAAGGAGGATAGGTGCGCACTGGCTCGTCAAAGTTCTGCGCTTCGCCTTGCTCATCGAAGAGGCTGTATTGGTGGCTTTGGGTGACAAGGAAATCAAATTGGAAGTCGCGTCTCGAGAACTGCATGCTGCCAGCGATGGGTGTCCACTCGCAGAAAGTGATAGGTTTGCTCTCGACGGTGCGATAGGTCAATGCGTCGCCGCAAACGATATTCATTTTCAACATGTATCGGAGGCTTTCTTCATAGCCGTCCGAATAGTTCTTTTTGCCCATTTGGTCCATCACCTTGGCAAAAAGCCGTTCACGACAAGCCTCGGCGTTGTCGGGCAGAATGTCGATGCCATAGCAGCAGCCTACAGCAATCAAGCTCTTAAACTCCCTTTCCGTTTGGGATTTAATGTCTTTCAAAAGGGAGAGTTTGCGGCATAGAATTTCGATAAGGAAATTGCCGTCGCCGCAGGCGGGTTCAAGGAAACGGCTGTCGAGCCGATAGGACTCGTCGCGCACAAGGTCGAGCATAGCGTTCACCTCGCGTGGATTGGTGAACACCTCGCCATGGTCAGCCACCCTTTGGCGGCTTTTGATTTGGGATTTAGGGTTTTCGTTGTCAGGCATAAAAAATCGTGGAACTTTGCTTACGTCCACTTAGGTGTTCCACGACCTGCCTGACAAATAAGTAAAGCCCACGATTACTCGTAGGCGTTTACCGCTTCACTGGTCAGGCTTGTTTGTGGAACTTCAAGTGGACAGTTAGAGCGAAAACGCTTTATATTATATAATATGCTGTTTAATTATCTTTCTATATCCATCAGTCAATTATTTGTTTAACATTAGATAAATTGCTGCAAATATACTAAAATTAATATCATGATAGAATTAATTCCCCCATTTGATTAAAAAAGTTGTATTTTTGCAAGTAACTAATTCACATTTTTTTGTAAAAAAAAACAATCTTAAATTAATCGCTTTATTATGGATAAGAACTATACTCTTGAAAAACATTTGAAAACATTAGCTGCAGAAGATCATGATTATGACATCTTAGCTTCAATCTGGGAATTGAATCGTTCAAATCTAAAAGAAGGTTTGGCCACTATTAAAAGTAATTATCCTCAATATAGTGATCATGGCATAGCTCATTCAAATAAAATAATTGACAAGATTCAATGCTTTCTTGGAGAGCAACGAATAAAAGAACTAGGAGCAACAGATACTTTTTTATTGTTGATGGCTGGATTAACACATGATGTTGGTATGATCTTGACATATAGAATGATTGAAAAAGTGTGGAGCAGTGAGAATATGAAAGAAATTATTGAGAATTTATCACAAACAGAGGATAAAGTCCTTTCTGATGCTGCAAAAATAATTTTAAGAAAAGGAGAGTCTGTCGTAAAAGACAAAGAAAACAATTTTGTGTGGGCATTGGATATAAAAAACGCAGTGACTTTAATAACATCAGAAATTTGCAGAGGAAATCACGCATTATTAGGAAGTTACCATCTGTCAGGACAAGATGAGTTTTCAAAATTAGCATCGGACTTCCATGCAGAGAAATTACCACGGAGATATATGGATATGTTAGCATCTGTGGCATATTTACATGGTGCATCATCTTCTGAAGTAATGGATAAATTATACCAAAGAGCTGATGGATGGAAAGGGGATTATATTCACCCGCGTTTTATTGCATGTATGATACGTCTAGGTGACTTATTAGACTTTGACAGTGACAGATTTGACGAATACTCACTAGCATTGCTAAAAAACATTCCAGACACTTCCGTTGTTCATAAAGAAAAACATTCTTCAGTACGACACATGTTAGTTTCTCCAACATCTATAGAAGCAGAACTAAATTGTAAAACTGACGCTGTTTATAGAGTAGCAAGAAAATGGTTTGATTGGTTAGAAAATGAAGTATCATTTCAAAGCAGAGAATGGTCAAACATTGCGCCAGAAGATTTAAGTGGATTGCCTCCTATGATTAGCAAAGGCAACATCAAAATTTTATTTAATGGATTGAAGGTAAAACCAGATCTGATGAATTTAAAATTCACAATGTCGCAACAGAAAATCTTTAATATTCTTAGGGGTGGCGGCTTATATAGGGACCCCGGCTTTGTATTTATTAGAGAAATGGTTCAAAATGCCTTTGATGCAAGTAATATTCAATTATGCAATGATATTCGCATGGGAACTCACGCTTATGCATTGAATGGTAAAAAACTATCAGATTTAAAATTTCCAGATGACATACCTACAGAAGTATATAATCAGTACCCTATCGATTTAACTGTCAAGTGGAAAGATGAACAAAAAAACACAATAGTTGTTATATGTGAGGACAAAGGAACTGGAATTTCAGAAGAAGCATTATTACACATGACCCAAAAAGTTGGAGAAAGTAACCGAAATAAAATAGATAAAGATATACCATATTGGTTAAAACCAACAGGAACATTTGGTGTAGGTCTGCAATCTGTTTTCTTTGTAGCTGATTCTTTTTTTGTGGAAACAAAATGTATCGGAGAGGAATCGAAACGAATCTTATTTAGATCAGCAGAGCATGGTCAATATAGCACTATTTTGGAGTATGGAACAGATATTAATCGAGGCACACGCGTAACTGTAGAAATCAATCGTAGTCTTTTTAAAACATTATATGATGATCAATGCAGATGGGAAATCAGGAGTCAGATAGATAGTATTTTATATGATAATGACGATAAATATATATCGATGATAGATGCCTATGTTTCGTCAACATTTAATACGAACGGAACAAACAGATTATCATATCATTCTGTAAACCCTGGCGCAGCAATAGAAACGTCTTCTTTTAGATTTCCCCAATATGAGTTTTGTCAAGATACGTTTAAAATGAATAGTGATATAGAAAAAGATATATTAAAATTTCATTTTATAGAGAATAAAGTCGGTTCACGAATTACACTTTCATTTGGTGAAAATTCGTTAATATACGGATATTATCCATATACCATCCAGTTATTATTAAGAGGTATAGCCGTAAAAAATGCAGAACATCCGATGCCAGAATTAAGTTTAGCATCAATGTCTTGGGATTTGTACAGTGAAGATAGTGACAAAATTGTTGATATATCAAGAGATAACATAACACTTCAAGGCTTCTCTACAATTAAAGGATTGTTGTTTGATAAGATTCTTCCCTTGGTTTTCCCTTCCATACAACATGAATTTGAAGAAAAAATTAGTCAATTTAATGGTACTACTAAAAACCTACTAGAATTACAATATTTAAATTATGTACTGACATGCATGGAATTAAATATACAATTTAAAAAAACAGAGTGTTTACTTAATATTAAATTGCCTAAATCATATGCGCAAGAAGGACTAAAACAAATATCTCTTCGTAGATTATTAGATGCAAAAACGATTGTAACTTTATATAATCCAGAAGATAATGAAAAGATTACAAGAAAAGTTATTCAACACACAAAAGATTACATAATAATTAGCAAATATAATTTGAGAGAAATATTAGAAAAAGATAAAATACTTGAAAAAATTGTTTATTTAGAAGATGGCCAGCGCCTATACTATTATACCAAAAAAGAAAACAATACCGCAACTGTAGTTGAATGTGCTGATTTAATGAGATATCATATGATGTACTCAAAAGCAAGATACTTTGATGAGATGAGAAGTTCTTATTTAGCCATCAAAAACTATGATGATTTAGCAGTAGTTATGACAGAAGAAGGTAATGATAAAATTAATAGATTGAGAATTGTATCGCCATTCACAAAATTGTTTGATTTTTCCAAATATACATCAGATGTTATAGGAAGCACAATAGATGATATTAGAAACTATGTTAATAAACATTCGGAATCTTTAATACCAGAGGCTTTAATTGAATATACCCAAAAGAATAATTATAACAAAAATGTAACAAAAGACCGCATAATAAATAGTTATCAACGTTTTATATCGGATTTTTTATACATAAAAAATGGAGGAGTTTTGCCGGATCAAAAGTCATCTCATAACGATGAAGATAAATCGTGTTAAATTGTCTTTATAACAACGACATTTATCAACTAGCAGTTAATTTGTGTTTTTGTCTATTACACCTGTTATATAATTGCAAAGATGTCCTATATACTTATTGGTAATATAGAAAGCATATAGCGAATCAATCAACATGATATAAAATAATGTCTTTTTGGAGATGATGTAGTTATAAAAGTAATTTTGCTTTTATAATGTATTAATAAACCATGATATGAATAGTAATTACATTTCTATTTTTATCGTATCAAACACTTATTTATGATTGTTCTTAGTCAACAACTTTTCTTTAAATTAGCTATTTTATCTATCCGATTTTTATAGTTTAACATTCCTTTAACTCTTGGAGAATTCTCATCAACCTCCTTGGACAGTGCTTTTTTAAACTTATCCGTTACGGTCATGGAATTATTAAGCATTTTAACTCCGGTAACATCTGTAATGCCCGATCTATATGTTGTTTTTCCTTGACTAATTTTAAAACCATTGGATATAATTGTCTGAACTATTTCAGGAACAACATGTTTAAAATCTGTTTGCGAAGACATCGTCACATCATCCACAAAGGTAGTAAAGCGCAATCCTTCTCGTTTAGCAATGACTTGTAATTCTATACCAGTTGGAACAAATACAAGATTAGCTAAAGTTGTTGAAGTAGGTGCCCCTTGTGGCAAATGTCCGTGGTATGTAGTTAATTTTGTCAATACAGATGCAACGTCAGGCGAGAATCCAACATTCACAAATGTAATATATACCATTTTATTGTTAATATATGGGAAGAAATCCTTCAAATCTGTTTGAAAGACATATTTTTGTCCCTTATGATATCGAGCATTTAGAATATTATCTTTATGTTTTATACCTCCATATGCATACTCTGGCATTTGTATATGTTCTACAAGATAGCAATTAATGCGTCTCTGGATATCTTTCAATTCTTTTTTAGGAGGATTGATAGTTCTAGTCCAATACTTCCCGAATTGGGAGTATTTGGGTTTGTTTAGTTTTTTATTCCCAAACTTATCTTTTTTAACACGCAAAAACTCAGTATAAAAATCCTCAATATGTTCAACAATATAATTCACCCGTTCCTCTTCTTTATGAAGAACCAATGAACATAATATGTCAATTTTTTGTATAAGCATGGAAAAATAAAAGGGATGTTAACAGTCAAATAAGTTCTTGATAAGCAATGCGAATTCAGCCAGTGTTGTAATAGCAAGAATTACCTCTACTATTTTAAGTACCACTTTGCCAATACTCTTGAAGATTGCGCCAAGTCTTCTGCGACTTCTCTTCTTACCATCATTTAAAAGAACAACTTTCCTGTTAGAGATGGAACAACGGTTCCTTGAGCCAGAGATCCATGTACCTTGTACTCGAGTCTCTCTAATAAATAATTTATACATTTGTAATAGATTTTTAATCAGGGCAACGTCGCCCGTGTCCTATTACGACGTCACGCAATGTCTATATGCGCTGTTCCTGTTCCATCCCCTTTATTCCGTGTCAAAAAAAACACTATAAATTGATTAATAGCAATAACGATAATACGTTCTTGTGTTATCAATTCTATTATCGCATAACCTCATCTGGGAGTTCCAGTGGCGGTGGAGCGATTGACCTTTTCGGCCAGAAGACCTTTCGGTTGTGAAACTAAATTCACTTCAAGAACTAAGCATCACGTGACAATAAATTATTTCAAAGAACTCAAGTGCAAAGATACACAAATTTTAGATATCGCAACTAATTATTTTGAATTATTTTTTATATTCACCTCACTTCAAAATATCCCCCATCTCCCTCAACCTCGCCACCAATGCCTCGCCTATTAGTTTTGTCATCGCATCAGCCAAACCAGTGCGTGCGTATTCATCAAAAGCATCGTAATAACTGCGACGGTCGGAATATTTTATGTTTACTGCCGGCAAACCTTCTCTGATAAGCTGCAGGTTCATGAGAAGTCGGCCGGTGCGACCGTTTCCGTCAATGAATGGGTGAATGCCTTCAAAACGCAAGTGAAAAAGAGCGACCCTCTCAACAATATGCATCGTCTCTGCCCAATTTTTATAATCTTCGAGCAATTCCTCAATCTTTGGCTCAATCAGATACGGCTGTACTGGCTCAGTCAAAGCCCCGGCAATGCGGACATTTACACGACGGAATGTCCCTTTGTCCTCCGGACGGTCGGCCCAAACCAAACCATGTATGCTTTTAATCTCAAAATCTGTAAGCTGCTTGTCTTGCTTTGCAAGCTCTTCAACATATTGAAAAGCCTCCTTATACCCCACCGCTTCAAGATGGTCCTTCAGAGGTTTTCTGTCGATGGTGATACCCTGCAATACAAGCGCAGTCTCCTGCAAAGTGAGAGTGTTTCCTTCAATTGCATTACTATTGTAAGTGTGCTCAACAAGAAAAACCTCCCTGATGGCTTCAACTTCAGCCGGAGTTAGCGGACGACACGCATCCAACTGTTTTTTTAAGGCATCAATCTGTTCAAGAAGCGGGCCATAGCTTTTCCTCACCGTACTTTTTGCATAAGTGCGAGCATCTACAGGCTGAACGGCATCATCCGGAATCATGTAAAGATTGCCCTTACGCTCAACTCCAGCTATTCGCCCCTGTTCGCACAAAAGCCGTACCCTTCTCGCAGAAATACCCCATTTTTCAGCTGCTTCAGAGACCTTAATATAAGTCATATCGTTCCGATTTTTATAATTTTACGCTGCAAATATACAAATATTATTCCTATTTTCACAATTTTAGGAATAAAATAATTAAAAAATGGCTTAAAACGTTTTATAAGATTTATTCACTAAAAGTGAATGCTTTCGCAAGCTCAGGTCTCCACTCCGCCCCGCTGCGGTCGAAATGACAAAAAAAAAATCTCAATTTCAAAAATTATTTCCTATCTTTGCAAATCATAAAAATCATTCTCACAATGCAAAAACTTATCGCTCCATCGTTGCTTTCAGCTGATTTCCTTCATCTTTCGAGGGATATCGATATGGTGAATAAAAGTCAGGCGGATTGGTTCCATTGCGACATCATGGACGGGGTGTTCGTGCCGAATATATCCTACGGCATCCCGCTGGTGCAAGCCATTAAAAAAGAAGCACTTAAACCTCTTGACGTGCATCTCATGATCGTCGAACCTGACCGCTATTTCGAGAAGTTCCGCGACGCAGGAGCCGACATCATCACCTTCCACTACGAGGCAAGCACTCACATCCATCGCAGCGTGCAGATGCTGAAATCGCTTGGCGTGAAAGCCGGTGTGGTGCTCAATCCACATACTTCGGTGACGCTCCTCGAAGATATTCTCGGCGATTTAGACCTTGTATTATTAATGTCTGTCAATCCGGGATTCGGAGGTCAGAAATTCATCGAGCGCACTTATGCAAAGATCGAGAAGCTGCGTCAAATGATTGATAATCAAGGGTTAAAGACCATGATTGAAGTCGATGGCGGAGTTAATGTCGAAAACGCACCGAAGCTTTTCAATGCTGGAGCCGATGTTTTGGTGGCAGGGAATGCAGTATTCAAATCGGAAGAGCCAATGAAGATGATTGCGATGATGAAACAATGATATTCCGAGCACGAAGTGCGAGGAAACTCAAAAAAGAAACAACAATTAAAAACATTAATATCATGAACGAAGTAGTATTAAAACTTAAACCGGAAAATGTCTGGAAGGAATTCCAAGGCATCATGGGCGTGCCACGTCCGTCGAAGAGAGAAGAAAAAATGGTCGCTTACCTCGAAAAATGGGCAAAAGACCATAAAGTTGAATACAAAAAAGAACCTTGCGGCAACATCATCATGACAGTGCCGGCAACAAAAGGCATGGAAAACCGCCAGACCGTCATCCTGCAGGCTCACATGGACATGGTGTGCGAGAAAAACGGCGACAAGAAACACGACTTCGACAAAGATCCTATCGAGGCTGTGTTGAAAGGCGAATGGCTGCACGCTAACGGCACCACCCTCGGCGCTGACGACGGCATCGGAGTGGCTGCGGCATTGGCAGTGATTACTGACAAAAACGTGAAACATGGTCCTCTCGAGTGCATCTTCACAGTCGATGAAGAAACAGGTCTCACCGGCGCCGAGAAACTCGACCCGAAAGACTTCACAGGCCGTATCCTCCTCAACCTCGACTCAGAAGACGAAGGCGAGATCTTCATCGGTTGCGCAGGCGGCATGGACACCATCGTCAAGATTTTCTACAAACTCGAGAACGCTCCTGAAGGATATATTCCTTACGACATCAAGGTCAGCGGACTGAAAGGCGGCCACTCAGGCGACGATATCAACAAAAACCTCGCCAACGCCAACAAGTTGTTAACCAGAATCTTATGGCAGGCTACAAACGACTACGACCTCCGTATCTACGACATCCAAGGCGGTAATCTGAGAAACGCCATCGCTCGCGAAGCAACAGCTGTCGTCTTCATCCCGAAAGACTGCGCAAAGAAATTCGAGGCAATGGTGAAGAAGTTCGAGAAGAGTTTCAAGAACGAATATCAAGTGACCGAACCTGGCATCACTGTGAAGGCAAAGAAATCGGAGACTACAGCCGACGTCGTCATCGACGAGATGACACAGTTCGACCTCCTGAACGGCCTCCTCACCTGCCCTCACGGCGTCATCGAGTGGTCACAGACCGTCCCGAACTTCGTGGAGACATCGACAAACCTCGCTTCAGTGAAGAAAAAAGAAGGTTATTTCTTCATCCAGACCTCACAACGCAGCTCCATCGAGTCGGCTAAGGAATACGCGGCAGCAATGGTCGAGGCTTGCTTCAACCTCGCCAACGCAGAGGTGAAACACACCGACGGCTACCCGGGCTGGACACCTAACCCGAACTCGGCAATCTGCGCCATCGCTGAGAAAGTCTACAAGAAACGCTTCGGCAAAGACCCGAAAGTGAAGGCTATCCACGCAGGTCTCGAATGCGGCCTCATCGGCGACAAGATCGCTGGCATGGACATGATTTCATTTGGCCCGACACTCCGCGGCGTGCACTCACCTGACGAGAGAATCGAAATCAAGACAGTCCAGATGTTCTGGGATTTGCTGTGCGACATTCTGCTCGAAGCACCAAAGAAATAGACACACACCACGTCATTTCGACTGGAGCGAAGCGAAATGGAGAAATCTGAGATTTCTCGACTTCATTTCACTTCGTTACATTTCGCTCGAAATGACGGCAACAACATAAAAGTGACGAGAAATCGTCACTTTTTTATTTTTGGCACGGTTTTTGTATAATTTTTCATATATTTGCACGTTTTTTAAATTAACTAATGATTTAACCATGAAAAAATTACTGATCACAGCGTTGGTGCTTTTAGGATTTTTGTCTTCGGCCTTCGCACAGGATGAAGTCACCTTCTCCATCTTGAAAACCGACGGCAGCACAACGAGTTTTACCATGAACCGCGACGCGAGAATCTATTACTCCGACACGCAACTCATGTTTTTCAACGGGAATGAGACTGTTTCATTTAACTTTTCAGAAATACGAAAAGCTTATTTTACATCTCCCCAAGATGTTGAAGAGATTGATAATCAACAATTTGCAATTTATCCAAATCCTGCAAGAGATGTCTTACGAGTCAACAATATAGCTGATAATCAAGAGGTTACAATCTATTCAATAAATGGTGCGGTAATGAAACGCCTCACTGTTTCAGGAGATACCGACATCAATATCAGTGACTTACACTCTGGTATGTATGTCATCAGCGCAGGCAACATGTTTTCCAAATTTATAAAGATGTAATGCCATGAAAAGATTATTTTTTGTTATATCATTGATAATCATTGGATTATCCGTCAACGCTCAAGATGGCGAATATCATGTGCGCATTCATGGCAATCAACAGAAAGGCGTGATTTTCGACGCTCCTGCAGCCTCCATCGACAGCATGTATATCAACGAAAACGGCGAGCTCAGAGTGCGAAAAATCAACGACTCACACTCATTCAGCTTCACCGAAATCGACAGCCTGACCTTCCCTTGGATTCCAACAGGCACTGGCGATATCGTTTACATCACTTATAACGGCACCAGCGTTGACATCGTCAACCCATACCCTTCAACCCAAGTCGATATCTCGGCCAACGGTGCCAAGGTCTCTGTGACATCCACAAGCTCAGCTAACATAACTTATTGTCTTTCAGGCACTGCCAATCCCGGACGTTTTGAGATTGAGAGCACTACGACACCTACAATATTAATGAATGGCGTCAACCTCACCAATCCTACAGGAAAAGCTATGGATTTGACTTGCGAGGCAGGTATCATCATGGAACTTGCCAGTGGAACTCAAAACTCACTGACCGACGGCACTGAAAGCGACAAGAAAGCCGCTCTTATGAGTAACAACGACCTGCTCATACAAGGCGAAGGCACCCTTACTGTTACAGGCTTGGTTCAGCATGCCATGAAAGTGAAAGGTCAGTTCAACATGACTTCGGGCAACCTCATAATCGCAAGCTCTGTCTCCGACGGCGTTCACACCGAGGGACTTCTCGTTAATGGCGGCAACATCACCGTTGAGTCGTGTGGCGACGACGGTGTCACCAGCGAACTTGACGGCTACATCAATGGCGGAAGCATCACCGTTACAAGCAGCAGCACCGACATCAACGCCATCTCAGCCGACAGCACTCTCGTCATTAATGGCGGAAATATCAATATCACCATCACCGGTGCTGATTCAAAGTGCATCAAAGCTGATAAGGAATTGACTATCAACGGCGGAACGTTCGTTCTTAACCATTCAGGAAACACCTCTAAAGGTATAAAATCGGATGCCGACATCACCATCACCGACGGCAACTTCACCATCACTTCAAGCGGCGCCACTGTGATTGCCAACAACGATCCGTCATATTGTACCGCAATTAAAGGCGAAACAAATATCTATATCTCCGGAGGAACCTTCAACATCAACCTCCCGTCATCAAACAACGGAGGCAAAGGCATCACCTGCAACGGCGATATGATTATCAGCGGCAACAACACCATCAACATCGAGACTCATGGCGATGGTAGCACTTATACAGCCACTTCAGGCACCGACACCTATTCCAGCTCATGTCTCCGTGCTGAAGGCAATATGCAGATTCTGAGCGGCAACATCACCCTCACAAGTACAGGAAAAGCTGGTAAAGGCATCAAGGTCGGATCGAAGAATGGCAACACCTACACTGGCACATATACCCAAGGAAATCAAGATGGCAGCGGTCCTACCCTCACAGTCACCACATCTGGAGCTCAAGTCGGTTCAAGCGGCGGCTGGCCTGGTCCTGGCGGCGGCAGTTCATCGTCAAGAGCTTCGGCTAAAGCCATCAAATCGGGTGGCGTGGCGACCGTTTACGGAGGCACCACAACTGTCAACACTTCCACAAGCGGCGCCGAAGGTCTGGAGTCGAAAACCCAAATCAACATTGAAGGCGGTCAGCATTATTTCAAATGCTACGATGACTGCATCAACTCGTCGGGTAAGATATTCTTCAACGGCGGTGTTACAGTGTGCTTCAGCAACGGCAATGATGCCGTCGACTCTAATGCGGGACAGGCTGGTGCCATCACCATCGGCAACGGCGTCGCTTTCGCCTACACCACCAGAGGAAATCCTGAGGAAGGCTTCGACTGCGACAACAACAACTACATTAGGATTACTGGAACAGGTATCGGCATCAGCGCAGGCGGCTCGCAAGGCGGCGGTGGCTGGCCTGGTGGAGGCGGCGGTAGCGGTGGTACTATCACCAACCCTGCACAAGGCTATAAATTCTACACCAGCAGTTATACTTTCCAAGCAGGTAAATACTATACCCTGTCGAATGCCAGCGGCACAGGTGGCACCAATATGGTGACATTCAGCTTCGAGGCCAACTGCACTAGCAACCTCGCCCTAATCACGGCGACAGGCATGGTAAGCGGTCAAACATATTATGTGAAATACGGTACGCAGGCTCCGACAAACCCGACTACATCATTCCACGGACTCTACGTTGGCGGAACATCGTCAGCGTCGGAGCAGGCGTTTAGCTTTACTGCACAATAATAGACTTTAGACCTTAGACGTTAGACCTTAGACTTTAGCAAAATCCTTTATTGGAACTGACTAATGTCTAAGGTCTAAAAACTAAGGTCTAATTTCTCCGTAGCAATCGAAATAATCTGCCTGGATTATCTTTACATTAACAAAGGATCCAATCTGTAAATCGTTGTCTTTCATTGAGATAAGCACCTCATCGTCAACTTCAGGCGAGTCGTATTGAGTGCGACCGACATAATAGCCGCCTTCGGTGCGGTCGATAAGCACTTTTTCAGTTCTACCAAGACGTTTTTGGTTGATTTCCAATGAGATATCCTGCTGAACATCCATGAATTTATCAACGCGCGCCTTCTTCACCTCCTCAGGCACATCGTCTTCGAGTTCGTATGCAGGTGTCCCCTCTTCAGCCGAATAAGCAAACACGCCGGCACGCTCGAATCTCATCTCCTTGATGAAGTCTATCAACTCATTGAACTGTTCCTCCGTCTCGCCAGGGAAACCTACGATAAACGTGCTTCTAAAAGCTATATCCGGAACGTACGAGCGCACTTTCTTAACAAACTCGACAGTCTGCTCGTGTGTCACACCACGACGCATGGCCTTCAAAATAGGCGTGCTGATATGCTGCAACGGCAAATCAATGTAATGACAAATCTTCGGATTGTCGCGCATCAGCTCGAGCAACTCTACAGGGAATCCCAGCGGATAGCCATAATGCAGACGAATCCACTCGATGCCGTCAATTTCAGTGAGTTTCTGAACCAACTCCACGATATGCGACTTGCCATCGATATCGTAGCCGTAATATGTGAGGTCTTGAGCGATGAGAATCAGCTCCTTAACACCTTTCTTCGCAAGGTTTTCAGCCTCTTTGATAAGGTTTTCCATCGGCACCGACTTATGCTCGCCGCGAATCAGTGGGATGGCACAGAATGCGCAATGGCGGTTACAGCCCTCGGAAATTTTCAAGTATGCGTAATGCGATGGAGTTGAAAGCACTCTTTCGCAGCAATAATCAGCATGATAATCTGATTTCAAGATGTCGGCAGCTACATGCTGCACCGGTTCCACACCAAAGAATGCGTCAACCTCATGAATCTCTTTGCGTAACTCTTTCTTGTAACGCTCAGAGAGACAGCCCATCACATATAACTTCTTGATTTTATTGGCTTTACGCAGCTCGGCGTATTCCAAAATGGTGTCGATAGACTCCTCCTTCGCATCGCCAATGAAGCCGCATGTGTTGATAATCACCACGTCGGATTTCTCTTCAGAATCGTGGACGATCTTATATGTGTTGTTCAGCAACGCCGCCAGATGCTCAGAATCGACTTTGTTTTTCGAGCAACCAAGGGTGACGATGTTTAATAGTGGTTTCTTCATTTTATTATGAGATTTCTCCATTCCGCTTCGCTCCAGTCGAAATGACAAGAACCATTATTTGAATAATGAATCGACGAACTCGTTACGATCGAAAATCTGGAGGTTCTCCATCTTCTCTCCCACTCCGATGTATTTTACCGGAATCTTGAACTGGTCGGAGATGCCAATGACCACACCGCCTTTGGCTGTGCCATCCAACTTGGTGAGCGCCAATGCGTTAACCTCTGTTGCAGCGATAAACTGACGAGCTTGCTCGATGGCATTTTGTCCTGTTGAGGCATCCAAAACCAGCAAAACCTCATGCGGTGCATCAGGGATTACGTTCTGGCACACTTTCTTAATCTTCGAGAGCTCGTTCATCAGACCGACTTTATTGTGCAAACGGCCCGCTGTGTCGATCAAAACCACGTCAGCGCCTTGTGCCACAGCCGATTTCACTGTGTCAAAAGCGACAGATGCCGGGTCAGCGCCCATGCCTTGAGAGACAATCGGCACGCCAACTTTCTCTGCCCAAATCTTGAGCTGGTCGACAGCAGCTGCACGGAAGGTATCGGAAGCGCCGAGCATCACCTTTTTGCCTGCCATCTTGAAGTTGTAAGCGAGCTTGCCGATGGTGGTGGTCTTACCCACTCCGTTCACGCCCACAACCATGATAACGTAAGGTTTCTTATCCTCCGGAAGGTCGAAAGTGCTGCCGTCGCCAGAGTTGTTCTCCTGCAAAAGCGAAGCTATCTCTTCCTTCAAAATACCATTCAACTCGCTGGTTCCCAAGTATTTATCACGTGCCACACGTTTCTGAATGCGGTCGATAATCTTCAAAGTGGTATCTACTCCAACGTCCGAAGTGACCAAAATCTCCTCAAGGTTATCGAGCACCTCGTCATCGACCGTCGATTTTCCGATGATAGCCTTCGAGATGCGGTCGAACACGCTGGTTCTTGTCTTCTCAAGACCCTTGTTCAGGTCTTCCTTAGCTTCCTTATCTTTTTTAAAAAACGAAAAAAGTCCCATTTTCTATATTTTTAAACCTCAAAAAGCTCTCCCGCCGAGACGGGAAAGCTATTCTAAATCAATTCAAAAAACTATATATTAGTTCTTTGCGATGAATTCCTGTGCCTGATCGATCGGGACGATGGTCTCTTCAAAATAGTAAGCACCAGTCTTCTCTGATTTCTTCATCTTGATGACCTTTGTGAATTCCTTACCTGCTGTGTGCAATGATGCAACTACCTTCTTTGCCATATCCTAAATCTTATTTAATTTCTTTGTGAAGAGTCATTTTCTTGAGGATTGGGTTGTACTTCATGAGTTCCAATCTCTCTGGGGTGTTCTTCTTGTTCTTTGTAGTAACGTAACGAGAAGTTCCCGGGATGCCTGTTGCCTTTTGCTCTGTGCACTCCAAAATCACTTGAACGCGTGCGTCTTTAACTTTCTTTGACATATCTATTTCCTTTCAAATTTTCGGACTGCAAAAATACATATTTTTTTGATATCCGACAACTTTTTCAGTCAAAAAATTTTAAAACTTTAACAACTTGATTATCAACAGTTTAATTATTCCTTATTGATAATTTTATTGACAACCTCGAGAATTTCAGCCTCTTTCTTGATGGCAGCGGCCTCAATCTTTGCGCCGTCGGCAACAATTTTATCGGCGAATGCTCTATCCTTCAATCCGGCGGCGTTGATTTTCACATTGAGATAAGCACCCATGACAGCGCTTCTGCAGCATAATGCACCTACTCCGGCGTCAGAAACTGATGCAGGATTGCCTGTCTTTGCCATTGCCTCAACGATTTCAAATGCCTCAAATGCCACGTTCATGGTCTTGAATGGCACCTTTGTAGCATATTGCGATGCGAGTTCAAGAGCTTCCATACGAGCAGCCTTGTCGGCGTCGGTCTTCTTAGGCATCTGTAATGCTGCCATAATCTTGTTGAAAGCGTTAGTGTCTTCGTCGACCAGGTCAAGTAACTGATCTTTAAGGACTTGACCTCTTTCAGCAACCTTCGAGAACTCTTCCCAGCGCTCATCCCAACCTGGTTTATGTGATGACAGGTTAGCTACCATCGTTGCCAATGCTGCGCCGAGAGCGCCCATGTAAGCTGAGATTGAACCGCCACCTGGAGCCGGACTCTCGCTGGCTGTCTCGTTGGCAAAGCCTGTGCATGTCATGTCAACGAGCTTCTTCTGTGTCATGTCTTCGATAAGGAATTCGATGACTTTTTCCTTCGGGTTGAATGGTTTCAGATCGTCGAGACCCATCGACTTGATGGCAATCTTCATGATTTCATCCTCGCTGACACCCAGTGAACGCTGCTGTTTTGCAAGATAATACTTACCGGCGTCGATGAGCACCTTCTTAGGAATCAAACCGACGATTTCGCAGCCTGTCACGCGCACTCCACGGGCGGCGGCCTTAGCGCAAACCTCGTCGAAGCAGACGTGAACCGGTGAAACGTTGATGTTTGTGATGTTCATTGAAACCTGGGCAATGCCGTATTCCTCGATGAACCAGCCGATTGCCTTGGTACTCTTCAGAGTGCCTGGAATCATGATGGTGTTGCCGTTTTCATCTTTCATCGGCTTGTCGGTAACCTTCGGTCCCACTCTCTTCGGACGACCTTTCTCGCGAACGTCGAAAGCGATGGCGTTGGCGCGGCGTGTCGAAGTGGTGTTGAGGTTATAGTTGATAGCGATGAGGAAGTCGCGGGCTCCGACCTGTGTTGCGCCGGTCTGTGCCACATGCTCGTTCCACTCGTTCGGACCGAAATCAGGTTTCCATTCTTCTGTTCCGAGACGGCTTGACAATGACTCGTATTCACCAGTGCGGCAGTAAGCCAAGTTCTTACGTTTTGGCTGGAAAGCGGCCTCTTCGTAGCAGTAAATCGGGATATTGAGCTCTTCGCCAAAGCGTTTTGCGAGGTTACGGGCATAAACCACCACCTCGTCCATTGTGATGTTTGAAATCGGGATGAGAGGGCAAACGTCGGTTGCACCCTGACGTGGGTGGTCGCCGTGATGGTTACGCATGTCGATAAGCTCGGCAGCCTTCTTCACCACGCGGAATGCGGCTTCGCACACGTTTTCCGGCTCGCCCACAAAGGTGATGACGGTACGGTTTGTCGTCGCACCCGGGTCAACGTCCAACAATTTCACGCCTTCAACCTTCTCGATCTCGGCTGTCACCTGATTGATGATGTTCATATCGCGACCTTCGCTGATATTCGGAACACATTCGATTAATTGTTTCATTTGTATGATTATTTAATTACTTTTCCTTTTAAAATCATTGTCTGAACCTTATTCGCCCCATAATAATACGGCATAAACTCCAGTTGCGTCATCGGCTTGGTGATAATCACATTAGCTATCTTACCTTTGGTGATTGAGCCGAGCTCGTGAGCGACATCCATGGCGTATGCGGTATTCAAAGTGGTAGCATTTAAAGCTTCTTCCGGCGTCATGCGATAACGGATGCAGGCGCACGAAAGCACAAACTGCATATTGCCCGATGGCGACGTTCCAGGGTTGAAATCGGATGCCATAGCCACCGGCAATCCTGCGTTAATCATATCTCTCACTGGCGAAAGCGGCAGATTCAGGAAGAACGCGCAACCAGGCAACACTGTCGGCATGGTGTCGGAGCCTTTCAAAGCCTCGATCTCCTCTTTTCCCATCTGCTCGAGATGGTCGACAGAGATAGCACCGTATTTCACGCCCACCTGCACGCCGCCCGACACAGCCATCTCGTTGGCGTGGATCTTCGGACGCATGCCGTATTTGATGCCCGCCATCAAGATTCTTTCAGTGTCTTCAACGGTAAAGAAGCCTTTGTCGCAGAAAACATCAATGAAATCGGCCAGATCCTCAGCTGCAACTAAAGGAATCATCTCATTGATGACAAGGTCGACATAGTCTTCCTGATGTCCGCGGTATTCCATCGGGATGCCGTGAGCGCCAAGGAAGTTCGACTTTATCGTCATCGGAGAGTTCTCTTTCAAGCGACGGATCACGCGCAGAAGCTTCAGCTCACTCTCGGTGGTCAAACCGTAGCCGCTCTTGATCTCGACGGCGCCGGTTCCCATGTGCATGATCTCGTCCAAGCGCTGCATTGCCGACTCATAAAGCTCGTCTTCGCTAGCAGCTGCTGTAGCTTTCGCCGAATTGAGGATTCCTCCTCCCCTTTTTGCGATCTCCTCATAGCTCAGGCCACGGATCTTGTCGCAAAACTCCATCTCGCGCGAGTTGGCATACACCAAATGGGTGTGCGAGTCGCAGAACGCAGGCAAGACAAGTCCGCCCTTGGCATCGACGACTCTTTTTTCCTTTTCCAGATACGTCTTGTATCTCTGAGAATCCATCTCGCCATAGTCGGCAATCTTGCTACCTTTTATTAATAGGTATGCGTTCTTGATGCGCTTAACCTCCGACATCGCGGAGCCGGCCTTCCACAGACTGCCGTCCTCCACGATGCCGCAAAGTTCTCTAATATTTGTTATTAGCATTATTTATTCTTGTAAATATTTTGCCAATTCTTATACTCTCTCTTCTTCCAAGGTCCATTATGATAGACGTAGGAAGCAATCATCGGGATGACGGTTGTACCTTCGGCGTAGACCATCTGCTGAAGCTTCTCGCTCACCTTGCCCCATGATCCTGCCTCAAGCAATGTTGATGATGAGCAAGCGCCATCGCGCACGTCAGCAACGGTGATCTGGATAGCGTATTTGTGCATTGGCACCTCGTGACCGAGGATCTCAGCGCAGACGACTGTGTCCTGAGCGAAGTTCTTAGGTGTACCGCCACCTACCATAAACAAACCTGTTTGTGGTGCAGCCATCTTGATTTCTGTCAATTCGAGGAAGTCGGCCACCGAGTCGATGCTCACGTAAGGTTTGCCAGCGTGTTTGCGCTCCCACTGGTGCAGACCGATACCGAAACCTGCTGAAGAATCGGAGAATGCCGGACAGAACATCGGGACGCCGCACTCGTAGCATGTCTGGATGAGGCTGTCTTTCTTCACGCCGTGGCCTTCATGCAGCCATTTTCCGAGGTTCCACAGGAACTCGCGCGATGAATATGGACGTGGCTCGAGGATGTTGGCGAGCTCGTATGTTGCGTGGTCGCACACCTGAAGCTGTTCCTCGTCGATATATGTGTCATAGATACGGTCGATGTAAAGCTCACGAAGCTTTGTGTCAGGCACCACGTTCTCTTTTTCACCGATATAATGTTTGAAACCGAGAGCCTCGAAGAGGTCCATATCGATGACTGAAGCGCCTGTCGAGACAACCACATCAATCATTTTGTTGCGAACCATGTCGACGTAAACCTGCATACAGCCTGCTGCTGAGGTTGAACCTGCCAATGTAAGGATGTTGGTGCACGATTTTTCCTTCACCATCATCATCAAAATGTCGGCGGCGCGAGCTGTGTCGCGTGATGTGAACGACATTTCACGCATTGCGTCGATAATTTCTGTTGAGTCATACTTCTTGATGTCGATGTGCTTGACGACATTCTTCAATAAGTCTTTTTTTTCAAGTTTTCTTGCCATTTTATTTAGTTTTTATTGTTATGTTTCATTCTAACCTGCAAAAATACAAAATTAATTAGATAATGTAAAAAAAAATAAAAAAACTAAAGTCTAAGGTCTAACGTCTAAAGTCTTTTCTTATCTTTGCGAAAATTTTATTCATCATGAAAAAATTATTGCTTGCGGCACTTATTTCTATAGCGTTATTATCATCTTGCGGAAGCTCCGACAGCAACAGTAAATCAGCTTCACAAACAGAGGTAACTAACTTAGAGTCAATGGATAACGATTCTTTTGTAAAAGTTTTGACATATAACAAATTTCTTAAAAAAGTTTGGGATTTCGAGAAATACACCGACACTTTCATGTATGCAGGCAACAAGCCTTGCGTGATCGATTTTTACGCCGACTGGTGCAGGCCATGCCAAAAAGTCACCCCTATTATGGAGAAACTGGCCAAGGAATATGAGGGAAAAGTCGATTTTTACAAAATTAACACCGACGACGAGCAAAAGCTTTCTATGATATTGAAAATCAGGAATATACCTTCGATTTTTTTCATAAAAGGCGACGAGCAGCCTATATATTCCGTGGGCGCCTACAGCGAAGAATATTATCGTTCAACGATCAACAAAATGCTCTGTGAATAACATTTTCCCGACATCGTATCTACCTGATATTCAATATATTGCATTATTTTGCAAAAATGACACGCCCAAGATAGAATTATTCGAGACGTATCAGAAACAGTCGTGCCGCACCCGCTGTAACGTTATGACAGCCAACGGATTACAGACTTTGACAGTGCCTATCGTGAAGACCAACGGCAACCACACCCTGACAAAAGACATCGCGATAAGCTACCGTGAGCCTTGGCAGCAGATTCATCAGCGCTGTCTGGAGGCCGCCTACCGCAAAACGCCTTATTTCGAATACTATTTCCCCTACTTGGAAAAAGCCTTCACGACGCGCTTCGACAGACTCATCGACCTAAATGAGTTTTGCATGAAATTTATTCTTAAAACATTGAAAATCAATAAAGAAATCGTTTACACCAACGATTTTGAGCCAATCCGAGACGCAAACGATTATAGGATTTCCTTATCGAAATGGTCGCCCGAAAAGACTGATTTCCCGAAATACTATCAAGTTTTCGACGATCGCCAGCCATTCATCTCAAATCTGTCAGTAATAGATTTGATCTTCAACGAAGGACCGGAAGCGGTTAATTACCTGGATACGCTATTCTGACGTGATAGATACTCATCAGCTTCTTCTTCAGCACTTTCTTCGTGATGTTGATGTCGTGGAAGGTGATGTTTGTGTTGTCGAACTGCTTTGCTTTCATCTGACTGTCGATAATGTTGTCGACGAGCTTGTTGAGCGACTCTTCGGTCTTTTCCTGCATGCTTCGTGAGGCAGCCTCCACTGCGTCGCACATCATCAGCACGGCAGTCTCCTTCGAGAACGGCACCGGCCCGTGATAGCAGAAGTCGCGTTCATCAACGCCCTCAGGGTTTTCGCGCAGCTCCATCTGATAGAAATACTCGGTGCGGCGAGTGCCGTGGTGAGTTCTCACAAAGTCGATAATCTGCTCAGGAATATGATATTCGCGACAGATCTCTATGCCGTCGATAACGTGGCTGATGATGATCTGCGCGCTCTCGGCATACGACACATCGTCGTGAGGATTATACTTACCATTCTGATTTTCAATGAAATAGAACGGATTTCTTGTCTTTCCGATATCGTGATACATGGCGCCGGTGCGAACGAGAAGCGGGTTGCCACCTATATTATATATCACCTCCTCGCAGAGGTCGGCAACCTGCATGGCATGCTGGAAAGTGCCAGGTGCCTCCGACGCCAGCTTGCGCAGCAGCGGACTATTGGTGTTGCTCAGCTCAAGCAGCGAGAGGTCAGTGACGAAGCCAAAGATACGCTCAAAGAGGAACGCTAGAGGCAACGACAGCATGGTGAAGAACGCGTTGGCGGCATAGATGAAGACCACACGCCAGCTGAAGGCATCGAAACCGCCGTCGTAGATGAGCATCATGCCAAGGTAAACTATGACGTAGGTCATGAACACCATCAGTGAGGTGCCGAAATAACTCGCTCTTCTGGTGCGTTTTATCATGCTGAACACCGCTATGAACGACACCAGCAGCTGCACGAAGAAATACTGGAACGGGTTCGGCACCGCCAAGCTTATGATAATCAACGTGATAACCTGCACAACTATAGACACGCGCGCATCGAAGAACGTCATCAGAAGCATAGCCATGATTGCGACAGGCATAAAATAGATGAAGGTCGGGGCATACTTCAACAGCAGGAACGACGGCACTATCGTAAGCAGCATCAGCAGCAAAATGAGGTTGATGTAACGCAGCTGCTCGAAGATATCAGGACGTAACATCTTGAGTATCAAATACAAAGCCAGAAAAACTATCGCCACAAGCAGCAATTGACCGTAAAAAACAAAGTTTTTGCTGAAGAAATTGTTCGCGGTGATGTCGGCGTATTCGCGTTGTAACGAGCTGAGTACCTGATACTTATATTCAGTTACTATCTCACCGTTCATGATGATGAGCTCATCTTTCTGAACCATTCCGAACGTGAGCATGATGTTGTCGATAGCCATCTTCTCGGCCTGCTTTGTCATGCTCTCCGAATAAATCACATTTTGGCGCAACGAGCTATGTAACAGATTGTTAATCAATTGCATAGTGTTGTAATCGGAGATATTCGTGAGTCGGCCATGAATGTATGCCGAGGCCGATGCCATAGTGTTGAGGGTGCCGTAAAGACATTGGGTTTGAATCTTGTTGCGCACCACCACAACCTGCTCGTCTTCCTTGAAATTATTGGTGCGATCGTTTTTCGCCACCACGCCGTTGTTTTCGATATGGTCGTAAATGCTCAAGATGAGATTCTCGTAGTAAGCCCTATCGCCTATGGTGTCTTTCCATTGATCTTCAAAGTCTTTCAGCAGTTTCTCGCGGCCGTTTTCAGTACCGAGAGCATCGAAAACGAAAATCGGTTCGATGTTTTTCAAAGCCTCTTCCTTCTCCTTGCGAACCTCGTCGTCGGTCTTGTAAATCGGGAAATTGAACGGCGCATATAGCGTTTCATGCTGCCATGGACGCATTTTCTGGTATTCGAATTTGAATTTCACGTTTCTCGGCATCAGCAAAACCACGATGGCAAGCGCCAAAATGAAACCCAGAACCTTCATTATGCCATAATACGAATGGCGAATTTTTTCTGCTATATTTTTTATCTTACTCATAATCAATAACTTACAACTTGAACAAGATTTTTCTAAAAACAAAATAATTTAACTTGTAAAAATACAAAAATTTTCTCGTAACTTTGCAAAAAAAGTTACAAATATGTTTGGAATCTGCACTTTATCGGCGATACCTGTAAGAAAAGAGCCACATCACGAGAGCGAATTGGTGACAGAGCTGCTGTTTAACGATCTTTACAAAGTTTTGGAAAATCAAGGCGATTGGCTTTATATAAAGATGGAATACGACGGCTACGAAGGATGGATTAGAAGTCTGCAACACTTTGATATTCAAGAAGATGCGTATAAGGCTTTGGCTTCAAACGAATATTATGTCGTCAACAATCCAGTAGAGTTGTACGATTCCAAGATTTTGACTTTCGGAACTACGATTTATTCCAAAGACAAATGCTGCATCGAGGCTAACAGCTTCATTAACAATGCTTTAAAGCTTTTAGATATGCCTTATCGCTGGGGCGGCAGAACCGTTTTCGGCATCGACTGCTCCGCTTTTGTGCAGCTCTGCGCCAAGACAATCGGAATCAAGCTGCCTCGCGACGCCTCACAGCAGGTTGAATGCGGCGAAGACGTGTATTTCCTAACAGAAGCGCAGCCTGGTGACATAGCGTTTTTTGAAAACGAGGAGCATCACATTGTGCATGTCGGCATCATTTTGGATAACGAAAAAATAATCCACGCCTCAGGAAAGGTCAGAATTGATTCATTAGATCAAACTGGCATATTTAATAAGGATCTGGGAAAACATACACACTTTTTGAGCGCCATTAAAAGGATCAACTAATCAGTATGAGGTTCCTCGCCCCTTACGGGGCTCGGAATGACAACGGATCAATAAACAGTACCGCTGTCATTCCGAACGAAATGAGGAATCTCATTATAACACCTCAAACACTTTAAATATTTCATTATCAATAAGTTGCAAAGCTTCCTTATTTCCTTTCAGTACCTCATCAACCAATTGCGTCAATTTTTTATCAGTTTCAGCTGAAATTTCTGGGAACGGCAGCTCCATAAGGTTTCCTTTCAGGATTTTTATCTCGCCAAAGAGCGATTTGTAAAGGAATTTGAACAATTCGCTGTTTAGGAACGCTAGCACTGTTTTTATTGACATTCCCGGAATGTGCGGAATAAGGATGTTCGCACTGTTGAGAAACAAGCTTTTCGAGTTGTCGTAAGCGAAAACAAGGTTTTTAGAGATGAATTTGTAAACCAGTTTCTCGTCGGCACGATAGATTTCATCTTTTGCAACCTGTTGAAAATCAGAACGTTCGTATTTTATAAACTTACTTGGCTTTCTCAGATTGTACGCCTCAATGTCTTTGCCGGTGTAAATAGGCTCCAATCCCCTACTCTGCTTGCTTTTCACCTTGTTTTTATTATCGCCGGTGATGACGCCCAACGCCCAAACGTTGTCTTTCAATGTGTACTTGCCTTTCGACAAAATTTTCTGCACTTTTTCAAGGTCAGAATCTGGTAACAGGTTGAAATTCAAGTTTTTAGTAAGGTAAAAACACTGTAAAGACACGTCATTTCGACTGGAGCGAAGCGGAACGGAGAAATCCCCATCAAAAGAATACGTTGCTATTGAAGGAGATTTCTCCACTCCCTGCGGTCGGTCGAAATGACGGGTGGAAACCAGCCGGTCGAAATGACGAGCAACAGCGATATCGATATATTTTGTCTGCACTCCTGAAAATGTCCCCGGATAACAGGTAATCGACTGAATATCAGTATTTTCAAGCAAGAATTTTCGGAAGTTGCGGTGAGTTTTCACATTTAAAATCGACTCAGGCAATAAAAATCTTATAACTCCTTCATTTTCAAGTTGATTAAAGGCTTTTTCAAAGAAAAAAGAGAAGCTTTCCTTGGTGGAAATCGGGGTTCCATTTTTATCAAAAATAACGGCACCCCATGGAGGGTTGGAGATAATATAATTAAAGGCGTTAAGGGCATTAGTGGCGTTAAGGTAGTCGCAGCAAACTATTTGAGGTTCAAACTCTTCATCAGGGAACTTCAGCAAGAGGTTGATTTTTGCTATCATCACGGCGATGGGATCGTTGTCGCAAGCGAAGATTTGAGATGGTTTTGCGCCTTCGAGTGCCAAAATGAACGCTCCCGAGCCACAGCATGGGTCGAAAAAGGTCTGATTTTTCGAGAAATCGAGGCCTTTTGTCATATTTTTTGCCACCTCAAATGGAGTGTAATAAGAACCTTTACGATTTTTCTCGCCTTCCAACAGAAAGCATTGATAAAGTAGGCCGAGGAGATCGGATTCATCTGAAGGAAGTGGCGGCAGTTCTAATAGCGAAGAAGAACTCGGAGCACTCAGAGAGCTCAGTGTACTCTGAGAGCGCCAAGAACTCAGCATTGCCGCCACATGCTCTTTTTCAAAGATTCCTGCTTCTTTTAAAAGCTCCACTCCTACTGAATAAATCACATCCTCAACCTTATAATTCTTTTCTTTGCAGAAAGCCACAAACCATTGAATATCAGCGATATTTTCTTTGTTTGAGAAGTATTCGAGGGGTAAAATCGTCTTCGTGGAGAGCTGTTTGTTGGCACGCGACATCAGTCGTCCGCTGCCGTTGGAATGCAGTCTTTTCCAATTACGGCTAGTAGCAGGAGAAATAATATTTTTTTGCTCGATACTATTCATATTTTTTGCAAAAATATTAATTTTTTTGAAAAATCTAAAAAAGTTTTTTAACTTTGCAGATTGATTTTAGAAAAATAACTAACCTTTAAATAATTAACTCATGAATAACGCATTATTTCAATTTGCACATCCTGCTAACGAGCCTGTGAAAGAATACAGACCGGGCAGCCCTGAGCGCGTCGCTTTGGAGAAAGAACTCGAAAAACAATCGAAAGAAGTTGTGGAGATCCCGATCATCATTGGTGGTAAGGAAATCCGCACCGGCGACATGGGCGAAGTGGTGATGCCACACAACCACAAGCATGTGATTGCAAAATATCATAAAGTTGGCGAGAAGGAAGTCAACATGGCTATCGAAGCCGCTCTGAAGGCCAAGAAAGACTGGGAAAACACACCATGGGTGGAGAGAGCTTCCATCATGGCACGTATCGGTCAGATGCTGGCAACAAAATACCGTGCACGCATCAACGCAGCATGTATGCTCGGCCAGAGTAAAAACTGCTTTCAGGCTGAAATCGACTCAGCTTGCGAGACCATCGACTTCTATCGCTTCAACAATTATTATGCAGGCAACCTCTATTCAGAGCAGCCTTCATCAAGTCCAGATCAGCTCAACCGCGTGGAATACCGTCCACTCGAGGGCTTCATCATGGCTGTGACACCGTTCAACTTCACTTCTATCGCTTCAAATTTGAACATGACACCGGCTTTGATGGGTAACACCACAATCTGGAAACCATCAACGACAGCATTGCTTTCGAACTATCACATAATGCAGATCGCAATGGAAGCAGGTCTTCCGGCTGGCGTAGTGAACTTCCTGCCAGGCAAGGGCTCGTTGATTGGCGGCGTCGCCTTGAACAACCCGAACCTCGCCGGTATCCACTTCACAGGTTCAACAGCAACATTCCAAGGCCTTTGGAAGGGCGTAGGCGTAAATATAGCCAATTACAAGTCATATCCACGTCTCGTCGGTGAGACAGGTGGCAAGGACTTCATCTTCGCTCACAGCTCGGCAAATCCACGCGAGGTAGCATGCGCTATCGTCCGCGGCGCCTTCGAATATCAAGGTCAGAAATGCTCGGCAGCATCACGCGCATATATCCCTGCATCGATGTGGAACGAGGTGAAACAGATTGTAGGCGACATGCTCAGCACCATCAAGATGGGCGACGTCACCGACTTCACCAACTACGTCAACGCTGTCATCGATGAGGCTTCGTTCGACAACTGCAAGGGCTACATCGACCGCGCAAAAGCCAGCAAAGACGCGGAAATCGTGTTCGGTGGCAAGTGCGACAAGAGCGTCGGTTACTTCGTCGAGCCAACAGTCATCCTCGCTAAGGTTCCTAACTACGAGTCAATGGCTCAGGAGATCTTCGGACCAATCATCACTATCTACGTCTACGACGACAAGAAATATGAGGAAACACTGGAACTCTGCGACACTACATCACCTTACGCATTGACAGGAGCTATCTTCGTCAACGACCTCAAGGCACGTCAGCTCGCCGATCAGAAACTCAAATATTCAGCAGGTAACTTCTACATTAACGACAAGCCAACGGGCGCCGTCGTGGGATGCCAGCCATTCGGCGGCTCACGCGCATCAGGCACCAACGACAAGGCTGGTGGTTTGTGGAACCTCATCCGCTGGACAAACCCACGCGCCATCAAGGAAACGTTTGTTCCAGCTACGGAATACGGTTATCCTTTCTTAGCGAAGTAAGACTTTAGACCTTAGACTTTAGACCTTAGACTTTAGTCGTTAGTTGTTAGTTTTTAGATTTCTAAAGACTAAAGACTAGCGACTAAAGACTTTTTATGACGCGGTAAATCAATTCCTCTCCTGGTCTTGCCAAGCGCATTCGTTTGCGCTGTTCATCGGTGAGTTCGTAATATAGGCGGTCTGCGTCAACGGTAAAGCCTGCTTTTTCAAGCACTTGCACGTAGTCGCGACCAAACTGGCGCACGTGGTCGTACTGACCGAAACAACGTTTTCTTTCTTCAGGATCGGTGATTGACGGGTCTTCCCATGTGTCGACATTAGGATTTATTGGCACAAGCAGAATAGCCCAACCACCTGGTTTGAGGATTCGTTTTATCTCCGAAAAGGCTTTATTCACATCGTCGACATGCTCCAAAACATGGTTGCAAATCACCACATCATATTGATTATCAGGAAGATCAATATTCGTGACATCAATTTTCAAGTCGGCGATAGGTGAATCAATGTCGGCAGTGGTGTAGTCGAGGTTTTTCAAGGCACGAAAACGCTTCAGGAATGGCTGCTCGGGAGCAAAATGCAACACCTTCAGATTATCAGTGAAAAATCCCGTCTTCTCCTTTAAATACAGCCAAAGCAGACGATGACGCTCGAGTGACAGGCACTTCGGACACAGCCTGTTATCCATCGCCTTGCCGTAGCCGTAAGGCAAAAACTTACGGAAATGCTTGCCGCAAACCGGACATTCCACCTTTTTTCCAATATAAAACGGACGTATCAGAAAGCTGAACAACGCACTGAAACGAATCAGCGTCTGACGCGGAAAAATCTTCGTAAATAAAGCTATCAACTTCTTCATAACAACTTCAAAATTGCTGCGGTCATGTTCGACCATTGATATTTTTTCTTCTCTTCTTTAACCCCCTCAACGAAGGTTTCATAACGGTCGTTTTCGTAAAAATCGACCAAAGATTCTGATATTGTATTTGGCTGTGGCTCAATGATATATCCTACTTTACCTCCAGTAATACTTTCACTTAATCCGCCGACGTTTGTAACAAGCATAGGCTTCTCAAAATGATACGCTATCTGCGTCACTCCACTCTGTGTCGCCGACTTATACGGCTGCACTATGATGTCGGCAGCGGCGAAGAAATATTTCACCTCGCTGTCGGGAACAAACTGGCTATGCCACACTATCTTGCCTTCAAGACCGAGGCTACGTTCCATCTCGTGGTATTGCTCCTCGTTATTGTAAAACTCACCTGCAACAATAAGCTTCACATTTTTCGACTTCAGACGTTCGTCGGCCATAGCCTCAAGCAGCAAATCAAGACCTTTATAATCGCGGATCAAGCCGAAAAAGAGCATATATCTGGTATTTTTGTCAAGGCCAAGAAAATCAAGGGCTGCGTCTCTGTCGGCCTTCTCGCCGAAAGCATCGAAAAGAGGATGCGGACAAAGCGTGCGCGGCTTCACTGTGTCGAACTGCCCAAGGTCGTCCTGCACCGAATGCGACATCGCGACGAAACCATCGACAGAATTGACGAAATAGCGAGCAAAAGCACGGTCGCCAATGCGTTTCTCGTGAGGAATCACATTATCCAGCACCGACACCACCTTTGTCGTACGATTTCTGCGTGCTATACGCGCTATGGTGCCGAAACAAGGTGCCATAAACGGCAGCCAGAACTTGAAAATGACAATATCGGGCTGCATTTTGCGCAACTTCCGCCCCACTCTCAACCAATTGAAAGGATTTATGGAATTGACGCAACGCACAATCTTCAAATCAGAAGGCTTCGGCTCCGTGGAATACTGAGTCTTTCCTGGGAAAAGGAGCGACGGATATTGCAACGTGAACGTCATTATCTCCGCCTCATGGCCTTCGTTTTGAAACTGCCTGATCAGACGCTCGTTAAATACCGCCAGACCGCCTCTGTAAGGATGCGCCGTGCCTATCAAAACAACCTTCATCTATCTTCAAATCTAAGTTTATCAAATTCTTTATTGGCTCTTTCATAATCTTCAGGGATGCCAATGTCGATGAAATATCCGTCACATACAAAACCATTGACATTCAATGCTTTAGATTGCTTTTGCAATACTTCCGTCTCGAACGAGAAACGTTCCTGCAGACCGTCCATCATCCTATTTTCACGCTTCAACACATAGACGCCGCCATTGATCTGCCCTTTTTTGCAAAACTGTTTCTCTTGAAACTCAACGATTTGCCCGTTCTCATCAAGGCGCACGTTACCGTAACGCTCGAAATCGCTCATCGGCTTCAGCGCTATCGTGATGTCCTTTTTTGAATTCAAGTGATTCATTATCAACGCATTGACATCAATATCAAAAAAAGTGTCGCCATTTAATATCACGACATTGTCAGTCGAGGCTTTGGTGAGTGCCAGCTTTATGCCTCCGCCAGTTCCGAGAGGTGTCTCCTCCACTGCGAAATCGAAAGAAAAATCATAGCTTTCCTTCTGATTATCAATGAATTGAATGATGCTATCACGAAGATATCCTACAGAAAGAATCACTTTGTTGATTTCGTATTGCTTCAGATAATCAAGAAGATACGAAATAAACGGTTTCCCGCACACCGGCGCCATGCATTTCGGCAGCTCGCTCACCACCGAACGCAGTCTGGTACCTAGTCCTCCTGCAAGAATTATGACATCTATCTTATTCATTATCAATATATTTTCCAACCATGGGTACCGCCTTCGCTAAACTGGAAACGGCACACGTCACCATCGAGATGACTCAGAGCCTCCATGACGTGATGTTTCTTTTCGGGGTGTACGGCGAAGAAGATAAAGCCTCCGCCGCCTGCTCCACTGACCTTACCGGAGATGGCGCCAGCAGCCATAGCGGTGTCGAAAACCTTCTGAATCTCAGGATTTGTGATGGCTGTAGCCATTTTTTTCTTGTTTTCCCAAGCCTCGCCCATAATCTTCGCGAATGTGGCGATATCGCCTTTCAGCAGCGACGTCTTCATGTCGATGGCACTCTGTTTTATCTTGTGCATCGCCTCTATTGCCACGACATTGCCCGAGGAAGTGTTCTTTTTCTGTTCCTCGATGATGGCAGCCGACGAACGCGAAACGCCAGTATAATAAAGCACCATCGACGATTCCAGCTCATCGATGATCCAACGTTTCACACGAAGCGGGTTAACTATCACCTGATCGTTTTTGAGAAACTCCATGAAGTTGAATCCGCCGAAAGTGGCCGCAAACTGGTCTTGTTTGCCTCCGCTCAGTCCAAGCTCCTTACGCTCAATGACATAGGCCATCCAGGCCATCTCATAGTCGCCTATCGGAAGATTGAGCCATTCGGCAAACGCCTTGATAATGCACACCACCATTGTCGACGATGAGCCGAGGCCGCTGCCCGCTGGAGCGTCGGAATAGGTCGTCATCTTGAACGAACGCGGTTTTATGCCGAAATTCTTGATTATATGGTTATAAACGCCTTTGTGCAAATCAAGTTGGCCGTTGATAGGAAGTTCCTCCACGCAGTCGAAAACCTGATTATGGCCCAAATCTGAGGCTTCTATCTCAATTTTCTGATTATCAGTCTCTTCGATGGTGCAATAAGCATACAAATTAATAGTGGCGTTGAGTACGTAGCCGCCATAAATGTCGCAATATGGCGCTACATCGCTGCCACCGCCGGCCAAACCAAGTCGTAACGGAGCCTTGCTTCTGATTATCATAATCTATTTTTCTTTATTCTGATTATCTTTAGTATCCTCTTTTTCCTTGTTTTCAGGTTCAACGATAGTTGCCTTATAATCGATTTTGGCGAATGCCTTGATCAGATTTTCAGGATTCGTTTTTTCGCTATCATATTGAATAGTAACGAGTTTCGTATTCAAATCAGGATTTATAGCCTTCACGCCTTTCTCGAAGCGGAGGTTCCCTTTGATACGTTTCACACAGTTCTCGCACTCAATCTCAGGTTCAGTTTTAAATACCACTTCTTTCTTGGTCTGAGCTTGCGCCATGACTGCAAAAAACATTGCGAATGCCAGTAAAATAAGCTTTTTCATGATATTAATATTTTGATAATTTCCATTTTATTCCGCCGTAAAACATTATTCCGTCGATTGGACCGTAGATCATTGTGGCATCGAAATTCTCTCCCCACGGGTCATCATAGCCAATGATCGGGTCTTTTTGTTTGAAGCCAGTGATATTTTCAGCTCCAATATAAACATTTCCCCAACGGAACCATTTGAGTATCTGTGCATTAAGCACTGGATAGGCATCAAAATAGCCAAATCCGTCAGGCATACGGCCGCCGCCGTTTATCTGTAATGTGACGTCAAACTGCCATATCTCGAGAGGAGTCTTGTAAGTAGCTGTCACCAAGCCTTTGTAGCGACTGCTCAACGGTTTCTCGCGCAACACCCCGTTGATGGTGGTTTTCACGTCATTATACCTGAAGGCGCCCAAGAGCGAGAAACCCTCGAAGAACGGGTATGTCGCGTCGATTTGGAACGTATGCGAATATGATATTCCGTCGAGGTTGGAAAAATGTACCTTGTGAGCATCGCTGTCGAAGTCGGTGACCACCTGATTGTCGAAATTTGTATAATAATATTCCAAATTGATAATCAAGCACTTATCAAAGATATCGATATCAAACGAGGCTGTAGTTCCGTAGTTCCACGCCTCCTCCTGTTTCAAGTCGTCATCGATGATAATGTCGCGGCTACTCGCCAAATAAGTATGATAATCCATCATCGGGCGTGGCGTGCGGTAGCCTTTTCCGGCCGAGAAACGGAGTTTCAAAATGTCGCCGACGGCCCATTTGACGTGAGCGCGAGGTGTGAAGAAGAGTCCGTGCAAATCGCTGTAATCGCCTCTAAAACCTGCCATAAGCACAAGTTTCTCGTCATAATTGAAAGTATATTGGGCATAAGCGCCTCCTATATTTTCATCAGGAGCTTTTACAAGATTCGGCATAAGCTCAGGTTTCCAACGTTCGTTAAAGCAGTCGTGATTAAACGAAACGCCTGTCGAGATGCTGTGCATTGGCGTAAATTCAGTCTCAAACATCAGCTGAGCATATGCGTTATTATTATTCACGTCATACGTCCTCAAGCCATACAACGAATTCATTTTATGGATCGAGCCCGACAAAATCAAGGCCACGTTGGTGTTTTTCACTTCATCAAAGATATAGGCGTTTTTTAAGACGCCCTCATAACGCTCTGAACCGATATTAATTTTAAATGGTAGAGTATCCGCGGCAATTTGTCCTCCGTTTCTCTCTTCTTTCAGAGCCTTAACGTAGGCTTGCATGACGTAATGATTTTTTTTGTACATCCAGCGGTTCATGAAGTCGTATTGCTGCACTTTCGGACTATCCATGAAGCCGTCGCCATTGCCGTCATGTTCCATCCACATATTCTCGTAATGCGCTAATAATCCGGCACTTAGCGCGTCGTTAAGATGCAGATTCCCTTCAATATTAGCCTCAAACTTCAGATCGCTGTCGACAAACAGATTCACGTCGAGTTCCTCATCGAGCTGAGGTTTCAGATATTCCACGTTTATCTGGCCTGTTATCGACTCATAGCCGTTTTTCACTGTTGCCGCGCCTTTCGACACCTGAATGGAGTGCATCCAAGTGCCGGGTATATAGCCTAGTGAAAATGGAGCCGCGGCGCCGCGGAACGCAGGAACGTTTTCGGTCAGCATCTGTACGTAAGTACCTGATAATCCGAGAAGTTTGATTTGTTGAGCGCCTGTAGCGGCATCGGAATAGTTGACATCGACCGATGGATTCGTGGAGAAGCTCTCGCCGAGGTTGCAGCAGGCGGCGCGGCAAAGTTCCGTAGTCGTTGTAATCTCAATGTTTTCAGCGCCTTTCGCCTTCATCCTGCCCGGTCGCTGTGATTTCACGACAACATCGTCAAGAGTTATCTCACCATGCATCGTAATCTCAACAAAATCTAGGCCTTCACAAAAAGTTGTATCGTTTTCAAAGCCGACGTATGAAGTCACCAAAGCAGTGATATCGGGTTGTCGTTCCAAAACAAAGGCACCGTTCTCATCGGTCGTAGCGCCTAAATTAGTGCCTTTCCAAACAACATTGGCACCTATCAAAGCATTGCCGTCGCTGTCCTTTACAACGCCCCTCACCTGCGAGAATGAGGTAATCGCCAGGAAACACAATATTATCGATGTTAGAAGCCTTTTCATTAGTTAGTCAGTTGTTAAGTTTCTCCGAATCAATTTGTTAATAATGTCATTTATCTGTTTCGAGACTTTCAAACAATATATCATAGTCAATCCGATAACAACCAAAAGTCCGGTTCTAACGACAGCCTCAACGATTTTCACAGCCACTCCGTCATACTTAAAGTAAATTATAGGATTTGATATATATTTCACTGATATCCAATTTATTACAAAAAGCAAAATCATTACTAAAACAACTAAAATCTCATTCCATGAAAATGGAGAAATCTTAGTTTTCCAGATGATAAGAGCGAGCAAAAGCAGATAATAAATTGAGAACGAAATGATCGATGACCATGCCGCTCCTGTCATGCCCAAAACAGGTATCAGGTTGTTATTCAGCACTATCGCGCTTATGGTGAGTATGGCGGTGAAGATAAGCTGAAGGTAATACCATTTTGAATAGCTTAGCACCGTAACTCCAATATTCAGCGAGGAATTGACCAGTTTAGCCATTCCGAGTAGGAAGAACACCCATTTGCCATCGACATATTTCTCGCCATTCGGGAGAAGATCGAAAAACAAGTCTATATTGATCCAGATGATGAAAAACACGAAGGATCCTGCCACCAGCTGATGAAGCGACACGCTCTTGCAAATATCCGCAGCCCGTTGATTGTCTTTATCTTTCATAGCCTGCGAGATGATAGGGCGTGATATAGCCGACACCGAACGATAAGGTATATCGACTAAATTAGCCATGTAAGAGGCGATGGAATAAATACCTGTGATGGCGAGTCCGAGTTGGGCGGAGATGAAGAAAGTGTTAAGGCTCGGGATGATGTTTCCTATCACCGCGGCGACTGTCAAAAAGAGGGTGTAAAACATAAAATCCTTGCGCAGCCACTTTGAAATATGCCCTGGTTCAATCTTAAAGGAAATTCTAGATAAAATCAGTAAATAAATGATATTCAACAGCGTAGCGATAAAGTACGCCAAACACAAACCTATCACCATCCAGTCGAGACTGATGACGCCGGTGATGTAAAGGATGTAGTCGACGAGGGTGAAGATTCGCACTCCCACTTCCCTAACCATCTTGGGCACCACTATGCGCATCAGGATGTTGGCGTTGGTCTCGAACACTGTCATATACATCATGAAGAACGCCATCGGGATGACGAGATAGATATAATCCACAAACAGCGCGGATTTGCCCGAGAACATGTCAATTATCACATCTTTAAAGAAGAAGAAAAGTATTGTGATAATTATAAATCCTATCATCGGGATGATCAGCGTCCAGCCGAAGAAACCATGGTCACGGCTGTCTCTGTCGCGGAAATACGGGTAATAACGCAGCGCCGAGGTATTTGTGCCCAGCGAGGCGAGTCCGGAGAGCAGAATGGCGGCGTCGGCCATGACACGTGTAAGACCAATCTCCTCCTGCGTGAGGTATTTGGTCATCACGAAGAAGGTGGTGATGAACCCCACGACCACGCCGAGGTAGTTCATTATCGTGCCTTTGATACTCTGCCGAATTACTATTCCCATTAGTTTTTCAAGATATTTTTAACAAAATTACGGGTAGGATAATTTTTGTCGTTTAACACATGATAAAGCTCGTTCATCAGAGGGAATGCCGTTATATCCATCTGATTATCAATGATTTTATTGTAAAACACATCAACAGCGATACGTCCTTCGAGCACGACGCTGTCGGACATGCAGTTGTTAAAGAATCCCTTTCCGATAAGCAGTCCGAGAGTACGGTTGCGGCTCATATCGTTGAGTGAGGTGAGCGAGAAATCGCCGAATCCGCAGTAGTTGTACATCGTTATCTCATTGCCGCCGAAAGCTATCATAAGGCGACGCATCTCATTGAGTGCCATGGTGATAAATATCGAGCGGAGGTTAGCCGAGTCGAAGTTGGCGTCGACCATTCCGATGACGATGGCGTAGATGTTTTTCAAAATTGACGCATATTCAACGCCGGTAACGTCGGTGGTGAAATCGGTGCGGATGATGGTGTCGTCGAACACATCGGTGATGATGTTGTAAAGACTTTCGTCGGCCGTAGCCGCTGTGAGGCCAGTATCCTGACGGTTGATTATCTCGCGGGCGAAAGAAGGGCCTTTTAGTGTCATCAACGGATTGTAAATCAATGTTTTAATACTGTCAGGAATAATTTCTCCCCCATTGCCGAAGCCTTTCGCAAGGTTCACCACAAGAGCTGTCGGATTGAAAAAATCTTTGTTTTCCTTGATGTAGTCGACCACTGCTGAAGAAGGCATAGCCAAGAAGATGACATTAGCCTCAAGGAGCACGTTTTTGTCGCCGGTTGCCTTCAGATTGTCGCTCAGCCTGCATTTAGGGAAATAAGAAGTGTTGACATGACGGGTGTTAATCATCTCAATCACCTCATTTTCAATGGAAAGGAGATATATCTCATCTTTATTCTTCGTAGCCAGCACATCGCCTATCGCAGTTGCGATTGCACCGCTGCCAATAAAAACTATTTTTCGCATTTTAATAAAATTTTTGCAAAAATACAAAAATAGTTGAATAGTTAGTAGTTTAATAGTTTAAAAGATTAGTTTTTCTCAAGTTTATCCAAATAGCCGCGTTTCTCGGCCAGGAAAATGCTGGCGTCAAGCTCATATCCCACAAGGACTATGATGCAGTTGACATACATCCACATCATGAAGATTATGAGACCGCCGATAGAGCCGTAAAGTGCGTTATAATTTGAGAAATTGATGATATAGTAGTTGAATCCCACTGTTCCCACGATAAAAAGCAGGGTAAACATTATAGAACCTGGCGTGAACAAATGAAATTTGCTGTTTTTATCAGGGTTTCCGAAATAATAAAGCACTGCTATCGCGACAAGCAGAACGAAGATCGTCAGCAGCCATCGTCCAATGTCTATCAGCGTGATAATGAATGTGTTATAAAAATGAATCTTGTTGAAGAACCACGGCAGGACGTCGTTGCCAACTATGATTAGGACCACCGATAGCAGTAACAATACGCCGAGTATCAGCATAGTGAGAAGGGCTCCGAGGTACATCTTCACGAACGACATTTTACCGATATGATTCACGCCCATGTCGAAGCCGCGGAAGAAAGCGCGGATGGCGCCTGAGCTGAAGAAAAACGCCATGACGATACCTATCGACATCAGGGTGTTATGCTGGCGCGACATTATCTCGTCGATGGTGTTCACTACCCTATCGGCTATACTTTGTGGAATCATCTGCCTGATTGTGTCCTCTATGAGCTCCTGCACACCTTCAAGCGGCAGATAAGGTATGATGGTAAAAAGCACCATCACCGTCGGGAAAATGGCCAGAAACACGTTGAAAGCAACGGCAGCGGCACGATCGGTGAGATAGCCTTTTGAGAAGCCTTGAACGAAATAAACGAAGACATCGTAAAGAGGTTTGCCGCGGAAACCAGGCAACGTGAGCGACTTCATCCATCGTATCGCCTTAATTTTCAACGACATAAAACGTTTTTTATATTTCTCGACATTAATTTTCATAACCATGAGATGATTTGCAAAAATACAAAAGTTTTTATTATTTTTGCAAAAAAATTCAGATATGGAAGAACATGTTTCACATCCTGGTGTGGTTGTTGGGGTAAGCGATAAATACCTTGATATTGAGATACTTAGCTCGAGTTCGTGCGGCTCGTGCGGCATAAAATCGGCATGCGGGATGTCGGAGATGAAAGAAAAGCGCGTCACAGTGCCTAAGCCTGACGACAGGGAATTCATTGTGGGTCAGCCTGTTAGCATAAAAATGAGTGTGCGGCAAGGCAACAAAGCGGCGCTGTTCGCCTATTTCATCCCTGCAGTCATAATGATAGCTTTGATTGTGATTCTCAGCAACTTAAACATAAAAGAATGGATAGCCGCACTCGCCGGAATAGGTACAGTGGCGGTGTATTACCTCGTCTTATATTTCTTCATGGAGAGGCTGAAGGAAGAATTCAGATATGAAATAAATTGATTATCAATCGAAAACAAACGATTTATCATCGATAAGGTCGTCGATTGAGGTCTCGTTGGGCTGCCATGTCCTCACATGGATTATAGGCTTCTCATGACGCAGGTCGACCATGAGGAAAAGATAGCCCACATCGCCGTAATTGCTTGAGAAATACTCCTGTTTCAGCTGCACTCCGATAACATTGTTGGTGTTGTTGACGGTGTTGAACGTGGTGCTGGTGAAGCGGATATTGATATACTCGTTGCTTGAGAAAGCCCTGTCGAGACGCTGCATGTACTGCCCTTTCGACAAAGTGTCGTATTTCACCTTCACTCTTTCGTTCAGGTGGATGTTATCGGTCTTCTTTGTCTCTTTCAACACCGAACCCACAATAATCAAAGCGCTTTCCGAATAAATCCGGTTAAGATATTCCTTGCGTTTCAAGGCGTAGGCCGTCTGATAATCCTCGATAAAGTTTATCAGTGTCAGGCGGGCGTCGTCGGACCATTTGTCTTTCGCAAAGATCTGACTTTCAGTGACATCCGTCAAGCGGAAGGCTATGGATTTCACCTTTTTGCTGTTCTTGTCGAAGCGGAAAACAATGTCGCGGATAAAGCTCACGTTTTTGCTGAAATCGAACTGCATAGGAATTGAGCGGCAAATGACCTCATCGCCGAATTCCATGAACTTATACGTCGGTTTCCCTATGATTTTGCCTTGTCCATAGCTAAAAAGTTTACTCAGCATCTCAAAGCCTTCAGGGGTGAAGTGTTTTTCAAGGCCGTTCATGTCATGTTTCACTATGCCCTTCTCTATCTTCTCCATGATTTTGAGATAATCCTGTTCGGGTGTGGAAACCGACTCGATAAACTCCTCCGATTTCTGCATCTTCTCCGCCATTGCCTTGTCGGGATACGACTTAATTTCATCCAACTTAGTGATTTTCTTTGCTTTATCGATAACGACATTTTTCCTTGCACTTGGAAAATCGATTTGTGCGTCGAGATCGTTTATTAGCGAGTAGACCTCAGGATCGTAGTATTTCACCACTTCGAGATTCTCCAAGTCGATGACAATAGCGACGCTATGCATGTCGTTGTGCACCAATGTGATATGACTCACGCCGTTGTCGACCGAGCCTTGTGACGAGCCGTTGCCGTTGTTATAAGAGAAGTTGAGTCCGTCGACGCTGTTGCCTCCGTAGGTAACCTTAAACAGGAACTCGTTATCGCCCGCTTTTTCCTGTCGCACCGGGATAAAAGTGATATCACTCAGCACCTCATCCACGCGACGCATCAGCCATCTATAGAGAGGCACTTCCATGTTATTCGGAGCTTTATAAACCAAAGTCGAGCAGTCGGGGTGCGATTTGCAAAGTATGAGAGCCCAGTAATAATAGCGCAAAGCGTCGCCGCAGCGGTACATGTCTTCGGCATCCAGACCCTCGCTGATATATTCGTTTATCTTCACTTCCCTTGATTTCCAAAGCTCTGCAGATCCTGTTTCAACGATGTTCTGCGAAAAACAGCCCACAGAAAACATTATTACCAATAAAAGGAGTATGAGTCTCTTCATAACACATATTTTTCTGATAAAACGTTAAAAATCAGTCGTTTGCCACACGCACCAAACGAGAGCTGCGGCAGCTGCCACGGCTGTCGATGCTCATGTCGGAGTCGAGAGCTTTGTCGCGGAAGTACATCAGATACATCTCATGGCTTCCGTTTTTGGTTGTCGACCAGTAATAGCCTTCTGTGCCTACTCCGGAGACATCCGAGCCATAGCGCCATCCGGCTGCAGGCAGAAACACAGCGCCGTTAACCTCAAGGATTTCGAGCCAATCGGATTTTGACACTATGTTGACATTGAAGTTCACCTTCGGTTTGTTGACATTGTTCAATGTGTACAGGTTTGCATCCCAGTTATCAGGCAGCACTATGACACCATTCACGCCATTCACCTGGGCTTTGGCGTATCTTATACCTGAAGGGGTCTGTCGTTTGTCGAACAGATACTGCCACTCTTTTCTGTCCATGACATACCAGTTCTCGTCGGCACCGTTAGTGATGGTGCTTATCTCGTAGCCCCAGATGAACAAATCGATCCATCCGTCGTATTTAGACGTGGCTTTTCTGTTAGCGCTTCCGATATAATCCCATTGATTTGCAGCGAAATGATAGATGTCGCCAGCAGGTTTATATTGCAGATTGCCTTGTGAGAAATAGACTTTTTTATCACGGCTTACTGAGAATTTGCCGTTAAGCATCTTAGTAGGTGTGTTGTCGGCTTTGACATCGTTTACAACAACGTTTTGCTCAGGTTTTGCTAAGACTACAGGCTGTTCTTTCTTTTTTGTCAGGACAACGTTTAGCGTCTCTTTTCTGTCGCCCAAGACCTCCACTGATTGAGTCAGGGTTTCGTAGCCTTCTTTTGAGAAGTTAACGGTGTAAGAGCCAGCTTCCAAATCACTGATAAGACGAGGTGTTATGCCGTATTGTCGGCCGTTTATCGTGATGACGGCGCCGTCGGGAATAGAGAACAGTTCCATGCTGCCGTACACCATCTCTTTTGCTTCAAGAGTGACGTTATCAAGCTGTGAATTGATATCACCTATCGTTATCGACACCATGTCGGCATATGTTTCGAAGCCTGTTTTACGCAGTTCGACCACGTGGCTGCCGAGTTTTATCTTCTTCATCATGTAAGGAGTCTTGCCCACTTTCACGTCATCGACATACACATCGGCGCCTGTCGGTTCGGTTTTTATCGTAATATAGCCGTAATTAGGCTCGAGCTCCACTCTTATGGCTTTTTCCTCTCTTTTGCTGAAAAACACCTGACCTTCTTTGGTATAATAATCGTCGCTGACCACTCTGTAGCGATGTTCCGTTCCGATTGACACCGCTTTGATAGCCTCTCCCACTCCGGCTTTTTCGTTATCGATATAAATCTCGGCATCGGTAGGCACCGAGCGGATAATCAGGGTGGCTGTCTCCAATCCTAGAGTCAGCTCGTAAGTCTTCGAAGCCTCCAATTTATGCGGCAGTTTGAAGACGCAGTCGCCCATGTAGACTATTTTTATCTCACCGGTTTTATTTGACGAAACATAAAGATACACCTGTCCGTCCTTTATTGTTTTATGCATGATAAACAATCCGTTAGGGACAAACACGAATTTCTGCATTAGATTTTCGTCGAAGCCGACCGCTTTCACCTTTATACGGCAAATCGGGTTACTGTCCCAGTCGGTACGCGCATCTTTAGGGATCTGATCCAGGTCGATAATATCGCCTGGTTTCATGATAAAATCCTTAACCACCAACGGAGAGGTATTCTGTGCCATCGCCACAATACCAGCAAACACTATAGAAAGGAGTAAAAAAAGTCTTTTCATACAAAACAAATGTTAAGCCAAATATTTATCGGTGCAAAGATAAGAAATTTTTTTCTTTGTTTTATAAATAAAAAAATACTAATTTTGCAACCGCTAAAAATATGGTTTGAATTTTAACTCATTAATTCTATTCGCATGAATAACATTTTACTATGGTCCCTGATTATTCTGGGAATTTTAGGCGGAGTGGCGGCGGTGATTTTGTTCTTCGTCGCTAAGAAGTTCAAGGTTGAGGAGAACCCACTCATCGACGAGGTGGAGTCGGTGTTGGCTGGTGCCAACTGCGGCGGCTGCGGTTTTGCCGGTTGCCGTAACTTTGCCGAGGCGTGTGTGAAGGCCGCTGCCGAGAAGAAGAGCCTCTCGGGATTGAACTGTCCGAGCTCCGACATGTCTAAAGTGGCAGGAATACTTGGACTTACCGCTACCGTTGCCGAGCCGATGATTGCAGTAGTACGTTGCAACGGTACTTGTGAGAATGCGCCGTCGAAGGTGCATTATGAAGGAGCCGACATCTGCGGATTCGCCAACACTTTGTACGCAGGCGAAAACGGATGTCCTAACGGCTGCTTAGGTTTAGGCGACTGTGTGAAGAAATGCCAGTTTGACGCTCTTCACATCAACGAGCAGACAGGATTACCTGAAGTCGACGAAGACAAATGCGTGGGCTGTGGCGCTTGTGCCAAGGCTTGTCCGCGCGGCGTCATCGAGATTCGCGCCAAGGGCAAGAACAACCGTCGTGTTTATGTGGCTTGCAACAACGTGGAGAAAGGCGCCATTGCCATGAAGAACTGCAAGGTCAGCTGCATCGGCTGCCAGAAGTGCTTCAAGACCTGCCCGTTCGAGGCTATCGAGATGCGCGGCAACCTCGCCTACATCGACTTCACGAAGTGCAAGCAGTGCCGCAAGTGCGTCGAGGCATGTCCTCGCGGAAGCATCCATGAGGTTAACTTCCCGCCAAGGAAGCCGAAAGTTGAAACAACAGAAATTAAAGAACAACCAAACGAAAGTAAAGCATAAGGTATGAATCCAATTAAGACATTTCCAAAAGGTGGCGTTCATCCGGAAGAGAACAAACTTTCGTCGGATCAGCCTATAATCACATTTGAGATACCGAAACAGGTCATCATCCCGCTCGGCCAGTGCCTCGGCGCTCCAGCGGAACCTATAGTAGCTAAAGGTGACAAGGTGAAGGTGGGACAGCTCATCGCAACGGCGAAGGGCTTCATCAGCGCCAACGTGCACTCGTCGGTGAGCGGCACCGTCAACAAGATTGACGAGGTGATGGACCACACAGGCTACCGCAAGCCAGCTATCTTCATCGACGTGGAAGGCGACGAATGGCTTGAGGGCATCGACACCAGCGACACCTTAGTTAAAGACATAACACTCACCAAAGAAGAGATTGTTGAGCGCATCAAGCAGCACGGCATAGTGGGTCTTGGCGGCGCCACGTTCCCGACATACGTGAAGCTGATGATTCCACAAGGCAAGAAAGCCGAGTACGTCATCATCAACGCGGCGGAATGCGAGCCTTACCTCACCTGCGACAACAGACTGTTGATTGAGAAGCCGTACGAGTTCCTCGTGGGCGTGAAGGTGATAATGAAAGCCGTCGACGCTCCGAAAGGCGTGGTTGGCATCGAGGTCAACAAGATTGAGGCTGCGAAAAAACTCGACGAGATCGTCAAGAGTGACAAATATTTCGAAGGCATTGAGATACAGCCGTTGAAGACGAAATATCCGCAAGGCGGCGAGAAACAAATCATCAAATCCATCACCGGACGCGAGGTGCCGTCGGGCAAGCTGCCTATCGAAACAGGCTGCGTGGTCGTCAATGTGGCTTCGACATTCGCCATCTACGAGGCGGTGCAGAAGAACAAACCTTTGGTTTACCGCGTCGTGACTGTGACAGGAAAATCGGTGAAGAAGCCATCGAACTTCCTGACAAGAATAGGAACACCTGCCAACCTGCTCATCGAGGCAGCTGGCGGACTCCCTGAAGACACAGCCAACCTCATCAACGGAGGCCCTATGATGGGCAAGTCGGTGAGTGTGACTACGTTCCCAACCATAAAGGGTACTTCAGGCATTTTGATGCTCAACGAGAAAGACGCTCAGCCACGTAAGGTGAGCAACTGCATCCGTTGCGGCAAGTGCATGCAGGCCTGCCCGATGGGACTGGAGCCATATCTCCTGAACCGTCTCGCGCGTCAGAATAACTTCGAGGAGACAGAGAAACACAACATCATGGACTGCATCGAATGCGGTTCATGCGAGTTCACCTGCCCTGCCAACATCCCGCTGGCCGACTATATCCGTTACGGCAAGACGAGAACAGGACAAATTATTCGTTCACGTAATCAGAAATAGCTATGAATCAGTTAACAATATCAGGTTCTCCGCACGTTCACGGAGATTTAAGCGTCAAGAAAATAATGTACTCGGTGATTCTCGCACTGGTACCAGCTCTTCTTGTTGCCGTTTATTATTTTGGCTGGTATGCCCTGCGTCTGACCATCGTAGCGGTGGCGACTTGCATGCTGACCGAATGGCTCATCCAGAAATATCTTATCAAAGGCCCATTGACCATCAACGACGGCTCAGCTGCCTTGACAGGTCTTTTGCTGGCTTTCAACGTGCCAGCCAACCTTCCTATTTGGATGGTTATAGTGGGTAGTGTTGTCGCCATCGGCATCGCGAAGATGTCGTTCGGCGGTCTCGGCAAGAACCCATTCAACCCAGCTTTGGTAGGTCGTGTGTTCATGCTCGTGTCATTCCCTGTAGCTATGACGACATGGCCGAAGGCACAGCCTATCTTCGAAGCCGGATTCTTCGCCGATGCAGTGACAGGTCCTACCCCACTGAGTCTGTTGAAAGAATCAGGTGTCGGGACATTAGCGAAGTCGGGCGACATGCAGTTTCTCGACATGGTTCTCGGCAACCGTGGCGGTGCTTTCGGTGAGATCTGCGCGATAGCGTTGCTCATCGGAGCCATCTATCTTATCATCAAGAAGATCATCGACATCTGGACACCATTAAGCATCCTGCTCACAGTGTTCATCATGACTGGCATCTGCTACCTCGTCGACCCAACGCAGTACATCGCCCCATGGTATCATCTCGTTTATGGCGGTCTCATCCTCGGCGCCTTCTTTATGGCGACAGATATGGTGACCTCACCGATGACAACCGGAGGCAGAATCATCTATGGCATCGGCATCGGCGCCATCACAGTCATCATCCGTCTGTGGGGACAGTATCCGGAAGGTGTTTCGTTTGCAATCCTTATCATGAACGCCGTTGTGCCGCTCATCAACAAAGGATTTAAACCTAAACGTTTTGGAGTGTAATTGTTGAATCTTAAAATTTTGAAATTATGGCAAAGAAAGAATCAACATTAAAAAATATGATTGTCGCCCTGATGGTGATTACCATTGTATCGGGCGGAGTGCTCGGTTTCATCTACGGCTTGACAAAACCTGCCATCGACCAGGTTGAAGCCAACAAGAACATTGCGGCTATCAACGAGGTTTTGAAGACCGATGTCGCTATAGCGAGAACCGAGGCACAGGTCATTGAAGATTTGACTTACAACTTGGCATTCGACGCTGACGACAACTTTATCGGAGCTGCTGTAAAAACCTATTCCAACAACGGTTTCGGCGGCAAGGTCGAGTTGATGGTCGGTATTTTGAATAACGGTTATATTAATAAGGTGTCTGTTTTATCGCAGGCTGAGACTCCGGGCTTGGGCGCCAACATGGTCAACGAAAAGTTCAAAGGCCAGTTCAGCAACAAGAACCCTAAGGAGTTCATCCTCAAGGTGAAGAAAGACGGCGGCGACGTCGACGCCATCACAGCAGCAACTATCAGTTCGAGAGCCGTGTCGGAGGCTATTCAGAAGGCCGTCGACGGTTTCGAGGCTAACAAAGACCAATTTTTGAAAGGAGGAAACAATGAGTAACTGGAAAACTTTCACCAAAGGACTTATCAAGGAGAACCCTATCCT
>CAMZJA010000013.1 GCA_947307415.1 uncultured Bacteroidales bacterium
ATCATCTGCGAATGGGATAAATATAACTCACTCATCATCTCTGAGCATGACGGTAAGGCACGTTTCGACAACATCGTCGAGGGTGTCACATTCCGTAATGAATCGGATGAGCAGACTGGTTACAACGAGCGCGTTATCATCGAGGGTCGTAAGTTCTCGAAGAACCCGTCAATTTCAATCGTTGACAAGGCCGGCGAGGTCATCAAGTCGTACGACTTGCCTGTTGGCGCACACATCATGGTTGAAGACGGAGACAAGATCAAGGCTGGTGACGTCCTGACCAAGAAGCCACGTGCTACTGGAGGTTTGGGCGATATCACAGGTGGTCTTCCACGTGTTACAGAGTTGTTTGAGGCACGTAACTCATCAGAACCTGCTATCATTTCAGAAATCGACGGTGAGGTCTCGTTTGAGAAGAAGCTCGTGCGTGGTAACCGTGTGTTGGTTGTCACATCGAAGACAGGTGAGGTGAAGAAGTATCTCATCCCGACAACGAAGGAAGTTTTGGCTTCAGAGAACGACTACGTGAAAGCCGGTCAGCCATTGTCGGAAGGTGCCATCACACCTGCCAATATCCTTGCTATTGAAGGACCTATGAAGGTTCAGGAATATATTGTTAACAACATCCAGGAAGTGTATCGTTCACAGGGTGTTACCATCAACGGTAAGCACTTTGAGGTCATCGTTCGTCAGATGATGCGTAAGGTTGAAATCGACGATCCGGGTGACACAAGATACCTCGAAGGAGAGCTTGTCAACAAGATCGCGTTCCAGGAGACCAACGACGACATCTTCGGAAAGGTCGTTGTCACCGACGCTGGCGATTCAGATACATTGTTTGTTGGTCAGATTATCTCAGCAAGAAGACTGCGTGACGAAAATTCATCATTGAAACGTCGCGACCTGAAGCTTGTTGAGGCTCGTGACGCGCAGCCTGCCACAGCACACCAGGTGCTTCAGGGTATCACACGCGCCGCTTTGCAGACCGACAGTTTTATCTCGGCTGCTTCATTCCAGGAGACAACGAAAGTCTTGACACAGGCTGCTATCAGCGCCAAGACCGACTATCTCGAGGGTATGAAGGAGAACGTCATCGTGGGACACAAGATTCCTGCAGGTACAGGTTTGCGCGAATACGACGATTTGCTCGTCGGTTCGAAGGAAGATTTGGAACCTGAAACAGTGAAAGTTGAACCTGTAGAGGCGTAATTAGTCTTTAGACCTTAGACGTTAGACCTTAGACATTAGTAGAGACGCCACATTGTGACGTCTCTACATTTTAAAATCATTAAATAATAAATCATTATGGAAAACAACAAGAAACAATTGAATATCGACCTTCCTGAGGCTGTTGCTGACGGCGTTTATTCAAATTTGGCTATTATCAGCCATTCACCTACAGAATTTGTAATTGATTTTGCGCAGATTGCGCCGGCGATGCAGAAGGCCAAGGTGCGCTCGAGAGTGATAATGACACCTCAGAACGCGAAACGTTTATACAGGGCGTTGGCTGAAAATCTGCAGAAATACGAGCAGAATTTCGGTCCGATCAAGGATGTTAATGATAATATGGCGGCTCCATTTACGATGGGGTCAGCTGGGGAGGCATAAATAAAAAAGCCCGCCGTTCGGCGGGCTTTTTTATTTATATAAACTCCAGCTTATCCTGTGTCGTGTTCTTTTCGCAGTAGTGGCAATGAAGTTTGATATTGCCTTCGGCGTCTTTGATGACCGTGAACTTGGTCGGGACGTCGTGCTCTTTGTTGGTGACGCAGTTAGGGTTGAAGCATTTTACTATGTGTTCGATGCTGTCAGGAAGCGTAACCGTCTGTTTCTTAATCACTTCGTAGTCTTTGATCTCTATGATTGAAGCTGTAGGGGCTACCAAACCGATTTTATTGTAGTCTTCAGGTGCGAAATACTTGTCGGCAACCTTTATGAATCCTTTCTTTCCGTATTTCTTACTGTCGACGTTGGTGCCGAAATACACAGGGGTGCTGACCTTTTCGAGCCCCAAAATCTTAACGACTTGGAACACTTTGTCGGCCGGGATATGATCGATAACGGTGCCATTTTCGATGGCTGACACTGTCAATTCTTTTTTCTTTTCCATAACTTTGAATTTAAAGATTTAAGATTTAAAATTTAAAGATTCATTTTTAATATCCTCAATTTGAATTTTAAATTTTAAATTTTGAATTATTTTAATCCGAGGATTGTTGCAATTAAAGCCTCACGGGCGTAAACACCGTTTTGAGCCTGTTGGAAGTAGTAAGCCTTCGGGTTGCTGTCGACATCCACATGGATTTCGTTGACACGCGGAAGCGGGTGCAGCACGCGGCAGTTTGGCTTCGAAGCGTCGAGCATTGCGTTGCGCAACACGTAGGAATTCTTAACCTTTTCGTATTCTTCAGGATCTGGGAAGCGTTCGCGTTGGATACGGGTCATGTAGATGATATCGCTGTGCGGGATAGCCTCTTCGAGCTCTGTATATTGATGATATTCAAGATGTTTGTCTTTGATATGCTGTTTCACTACGCTCGGGAGCTTCAGTTCGACAGGGGAGACGAGGTTGAATTTGGCGTTGAAGTTGCACATGGCTTCGACGAGGCTGTGCACTGTTCGGCCGTATTTGAGGTCACCGACGAGGGTGATTTCCAAATTTTCGAGTGTTCCCTGGGTTTTGCGGATGCTGTAGAGGTCGAGCATGCACTGTGTTGGGTGCTGGTTGGCGCCGTCACCTGCGTTGATGACTGGCACTTTCGACACTTCCGATGCGAAGCGTGCTGAGCCTTCGATAGGGTTACGCATGACGATAAGGTCGGCATAGCTGGCCACCATTGTGATGGTGTCGGCGAGCGATTCGCCTTTTTGTACGCTGGTACCTGCTGTGCTGCTGAAGCCGATGACGTTGCCGCCGAGCAGCTGGATAGCGGTCTCGAAGCTGAGACGAGTACGTGTTGACGGCTCGAAGAACAACGAGGCGATGATGCGGCCGTTCAGAAGGTTCTGATGCGGATTTTTCTCAAAGTCCTCGGCTATGTCCAGAACGTGGCAAATTTCTTCAGGCGTGTAGTCGCTGATGGAAATGAGACTACGATTTTTTAATGAGATTGACATTGTAGTTGATATTTATAGATTTGTTATTTATTTGATTTTCAAGCAAAAAAAATGACGGTTTCAATTGACCGTCAGCTGATAGAAAATGATGAAAAGTTGAGGAATCGCTTCCTTTTTTGACGTCGTTGTGACGCGAACCCGATAATGTTTTTTGTAGTATCATCGGATTGCAAAGTTACGATAAATTTCGTTATCTGGAAATTAATTTTTTAATTTTTTTTAACATGATATTAACATTGGGGGAGCGATGATTTGTAAAATTTTTTTAAGATTTCTTGCAGAAAAAAGGTGGAAATCTAAAAATCTTTTAACATAAAAACTATTGACAAATGGAAAAAACGTTGTAATTTTGCCTCGATAATTGAAAAGCAGAAGTTATGAAACATTTAGTTTTAAAAACGATTTTATCGAGCCTGTGGTGTGTGCACAGGTAACCTCAGGCGATGACAAACTTTAAAAAGTTGTGCGAAATTCACAAAAATTATTGTTTAACTGTTTAAATCATTTTTATGAAACGAGTGAAATATCGTGGAATGGCACTTGTAGTGCTTTTGGCAATTGGAATTGCTGTTTATCTTGTAGCGTGTAAGAAACAGAAAGTTACACCTATTAATATTAATGCGTCAGAAAAAACAGATGTATATTCGGGTTATACTGACGAAGCTAGAAATGTGGCTTTTAAAATACGAAAGTTCAAATCTCAACTTATTGATAAAGAAGAGGTTATGCGAAATGAGCTTTATATGCCGCTGGATAGTGTCGTTTGGAATGTTGAGGCATTGTTCAATGCTGAATATACTTTTCCTGAAAGGAAGTATTTGGAGACTGTGAAGCAGGATGTGGAGTTTTTCGTTGATGTGAATGCGGATAATGAGGTTTATTTTGGTGTTGTCGCTGATTTGTACGACGATATCATAGAGGCTGTAAGACAGGCATATTCCAATGATGGCATAGGCACTGACAAGTCGCTTATGGCAGTGGTTGTTGATAAAGGTGAGATTGTTGGAGGCATGGCGAAAATAGCAGTTTGTGTGATTTCAGGAAAGGTTGACAATAATAGTTCATCAAAGGAACCATCTCAGGGACCGTTCGGACCTCGTGACTGCTGGTATTATGGTGAATATGGCGGCACTTGTGATGACCCCTCGGTTTTTTGTGATGCTGCGGAAATCATTGAGGATACTATTAATTATTATTACAGCAAAGCTAGTGTGCCTCAATCGGGATTCAGGAGCTTGAATTTCAGCATGTTCAGGGTGGTTTTGAATGGTGACGAGTATCTGGATGACAATGGTGAACCTTATCTGTATTTTTATTATTTGAATGAAAACCCTCCTTTATATTTGGATTACGAGTTGCTAAACTATTATTATAATAGGGAACTGGAGGTGCTTTTGCATTTGTTGCCGTCGGATCCGATATATCAGGGCGAGATGCCGTCGGCGCCAGCGTTCGTTGAGGTTGACATAGTCGGGTTGTATGATTATGTCGGGAATGGCAGTTGTTTCCATCATAAAAATTATGTGGTTTATGGAAACAGATGTCATATTCCAAGTCAGGAATTACCTCCTTTGAGGGATTTGTTAAATTAAAATTTGTTTTTTTGTCATGAAGAGGATACTGCTGATAACATTATGTCTTTGCGCTTTCAGTATGCATTCGCAGCAATGGGAGATATCACATGAAATGGACGAAGGAGTGATTCTCGTGGGCGGTGATTGTAACGGGGAAGGTAATTTTATCTTCGGAGCGTATAATGGTGACGCCGGTTCAGGTTATTTGGATGCGTTTGCGATGTATGTGAATGACGAAGGTGAGTTTGTGGAAAGGAAGTTCTGTTTTGAAGGATACAAATCGTATTTGTGTAATGCTGTTTGTATGGATAACGGCAACGCATTTGTTGTCGGAGTGAAAGGCGGGACGTTGACGAACCGGGTTTATGATACGTTGTGGATTGCTGTGATGAATACTGAATTGGAGATTGTTGAAGAACGAAATTATCCGATTGAAGCGCCATATATAACGTGGACGACGGATGTTTATCTGGAATTAAACAATTACGGTGAAATCATTGTCTTGACTGATGTTAGCGAACGATGCTATCCGAACGTGACTAATGGTGTGTATGCTGTGTTTAAATGCGATACTCATGGGAATATATTGAAAAATAAGTATTTCGCAGAAGGACACGGGGTGAATGGAGCGAGACCGACCGGTATCGTCAAGGTTCCGAATAGTGATAACATGATGATTTTGGGGCGAGGTTTCTTCGTGAGCAATTGTCATAGCATTTGTTATATTGACAACGATTTGAATAAAATTGAGGCTTATCCTTTGCCTTGGCTTGAGGATAACAGGAATTACACTGATTGTTGGAAAGATAACGGACATTTTCTGATGTCGTCGATGACGCATCATTACGGCGTTGCTGATAATTCTTATTATGCGGCTGTTTTTGAAGTTGACGGAGAGGGACATTATGTGGATACGTTGGTGTATGACCGCGCTGATACCTCTGATTATACTGCTCAATTCGGAAGTATGGCTTATGCCGGTGATGGGGCGATTTATATTGCGACGTATTGGGAAAGAGGATTTGATGAAATGCCTACTGATGCAGTTATTTGTTTGATTGACAATGACTTGAATCTGTTAGGAACAAAGAGGCTGATGATAAATGACACAAAAATTAGGATTATGCATTGTCAAAGGACTTCGGACGGAGGTTGTCTCGTTTACGGACAATGCAAGAAGAATTATGGTAGTGAAATGGTCCAAGTCTGGAAACTATTGCCTGGAGATTTTGTTATTCCATGGAATTTGGATGATAATCTGGCGGTCTTGCAACACCAGACGGCATACCCCAATCCTACAGAAGATTATTTGAATATCGTTTTACAAGATGTTGATAATCAGATGTGTAAGGTTGCAATATCAGATGTTTTCGGTGGAAAGTGTTTTGAGCGAAAGTTTGGGCACAGCGTTGGCTTGCTTTCTCTTGACGTCTCGTCGCTTGAACACGGAATGTATTTTTATGAGGTGCATGTTGGGAAACATAGCGTGCATAAAGGAAAATTTTTTAAAAAATAAGTATTAACATTTAAATTTTGAAATTATGAAACTACGTATTTTATTATTTATAGCAATTTCAGTTATTGCAAACAATATTGTTAGAGCACAGGAAAGAAGTGGCTGCGATTTGTGCGGACCGTCGGGAACATCGCAAAATCAGCCGAAAGGCAACTATTCTGCCACAATAGGAATGAATAATACGACAATGGGTGCCAACTCGTTGGCGGTTGGGCAGGCTAACAAGACTGTCGGCGCGGCTTCGATTGCTTTAGGAAAATTTGCGTGGGCGAATGCCACGAACGCTATGGTGATTGGAAGCGGAACGGATAATAGCGAGACCAAAGCGTTGATTAACAATTATTCAGGTACCTTGATGATAGGCTTTAACAGCAACAAGCCAACGCTTTTCGTGAGCAGTTCCAATGGCGGCAGCACAACCGGCAAGATTGGCATTGGCAATGTAACCAGCCCGTCGGCAAAAATACATATGCTGTCGGACTCCAACGAGGATGCGGGTTTTATTTTGGAGACATCGAACAAAAACTCGAAGAGCGCATTCTTGCAGCTTTATGATAATAATCATAAAATAACGGTCTCAAAAGAAGGAATGCGCGTCTCGTCGACGAATGACGCATTGGCTTTTGATGCCAGAAATATCAGCATGAGTGGTAAGGTCGGAATAAATATTGACAATAATTTTACCGGCGATTATGAATATGCTTTGGCGGTGAAAGGAGGCATCCTCACAAGTGAAGTGTTTGTCAAAGAAGTCGACGAATGGCATGATTATGTCTTTTCGGAAAATTATAAGTTAATGAAACTCACTGATTTAGATTTGTTTATTAAAGCAAATCGACATCTGCCCGATCTGCCTTCAGAAACTGAAGTGCTTGAAAAAGGATACAATATGGTTGAGATGGAAGGAATCTTGTTGAAAAAGATAGAGGAACTTACATTGTATACCATTGATTTGCAACGGCAATTGCTTGAACAGCAAGAAGTTATTGATAAATTGACTGAAACTGTAAAATAATAATTTAACACATACTATTATGAAAATGAAATATTTTTTAATATTTCTTGTGCTAATATTGTCTCCTTTTTTCAATCATAATGTTATGGCACAGAGGTGTATTGCGTTTGATTACGATGCGGATGGGAATCGTGTCGAGAGAATGATCACTAATGATTGCGGAAATATGAGAGATGTCTTGGAAGTACAAGATTTTGCAGAGGACAATGAAATTTGTGTGTATCCTAACCCTACCAGTGGGAGTTTTAAAATTGTTGTGCCGGGATGCATAAAAAACGAGACGTCGTGTTTTGAGGTTTATGATTTGAACGGGGCGTTGGTTTTGGATGGCAAGCTGCATGACATTGAGACTGAAGTTAATATGGAGAATAGTCCGATTGGCGTGTATTTGCTGAAGATTACAAACGGCAACGACGTTATTTCCAGAATTGTTTTGAAACGATAAAACTATGGCTTATGAAAAGATATGTGTTATTAATAATGTTGTCGTTGGTAGTTGCGGGAGCTTTCCCACAATCGTACCAACAGACCAATCTGGAATTGAATTCTGAGATTCCGAAGGATAAGAGTTTGATTTGCGAGGCGTCGACATCAATAAAAATGTTGGATGGATTGCGTTGCAGACCAAAGAAAAGCAATTCGGTTTTATTTAAAATCAATAGGTTTGGAGTGTTTCCTCCAGATGAAGGCATTGTTGGCGGACCGTCGTCATCAGATCAAGATGGGGTTGTCGGAGCATTGCCAGGCGAGCTTAACGTGAATGATGTTGGAGCTGCTGTCTATTCGATCCCGATAGTTTTGCCTCAAGGCATCGGAAATATGACGCCACAACTTGCTGTGACTTATAATAATCAAGCAGGTAACGGACTCATGGGCTGGGGCTGGAATATTTCCGGATTGTCGTCGATAGTGAGGGTCGGACGCACCTTTTATCATGATGGAAGTCAGGGTGCGGTGAATTTTTCCAACGACAGATTCATGATGGATGGCAAAAGGCTTATGCTATGCTCTGGCGACTATGGAGGAAATGGCTCAATATATAAAACCGAAATCGATGAAATGAGCAAAATAGTCTCATTTACAGATGGTTACACTGGTCCTGCCAGATTTGTCGTTCATAAAAAAGACGGTACGGTGTGGGAATATGGAGGCACAGATGACTCAAGAGTGGAACCTCAAAATAAAAACAATGTTGTTTTGACGTGGCTTGTAAATAAAATCACAGACCCTGACGGTAACTCAATTGTGTTTAATTATATTGAGAATCAAAGCACTGGAGAGTCTTACATCGATAGAATCGACTACACTTTAAACGAAGGCGCGGGAATTCAATCAATGTTTAGCGTGAATCTCTATTATGACGACCGAGATGATATTGAATCGGGATACATTTATGAAAACATTGTCCAAATTAAAAAATTACTGAAAAATATTGTTGTCAGCAATATGATGACCGGTTCGGTCTTGTTCAGATATTCATTTGATTATCATGAGCCTGGGTCATATTCTAATGATTACAAATTCATGTATTACAGACTGAGAAATATTGGTCTCACAGCCGATGGTATGAAGTTGAATGACACCAAAATTAATTGGAATAGTAGCAGCCATTATCCTGACAAGTTTTTGTCATATTCTTTGGATCAAACCATGTTCAATAAAGTGCCGTTTGTCGGCGATTTCAATGGCGACGGTTATTCTGATGTGATCACGGTGCCTTATAAGACAGGCAATGTCTACTATTCAAATGTACATGCATCTGTTTTTTTGAATAATGGTGACGGCTCATTTGACGATGACGCTTATTGCTCGTTTACATTTGACAAAACCTTGGAATGGCTTTATGTCGTTGATTTTAACGGCGATGGCTTGGATGATGTGGTGGCTTATTATTTAAATAATGAAGAGAATGGCAATTGGAAGACCGCAATACGCGTTCATTTGAATACGGGTGATGGTTTTACTAACTGTGGCGAGTATTTCAGCGACAGATGGTTTGTCATTTATCCCGGTGATTTCCGCGGCAATAAATCTGTCAGTTTTTTCCTGAATTATAAAAATACTGATAATGGATTGTATTATCCGTGGATTGTTTATTGTAAAAATAATGGTCTGATGTTGCAGCCGTTGGGCGAACAAGCTTATACAAACATTCCTGAACGTATTGTGGTTGAGGATATTAATGGTGATGGTAAATCTGAAATTATTTATTTGTTAAAGGGATCTTCAATAATCAATAAACTTTCTTATAGTAATAACAATTATAGCTTCGTGACGCTGGCATACGACAATAATATAAATAGTGATGATTATTTGTTTCCCGGTGATTTCAATGGTGATGGATATACTGATTTTTTGAAATATGACAATAGAACTTATTGGAAGATAGTGTATTCCGACGGAAAGAAATTCAAAACGCCTGTTCCTTGCATGAACAACAATCTTTTAAGATTGGTGACGCTGGCGCCTCAAGACAGGTATTTCTGCTCTTTGGAGAATTTGTCGGCACCTTCAGTGACAATCAGAACCGCTGATTTTGATGGCGATGGGAAGACGGATGTTGGAGTGTTTAAAAATTCTGGCGGCAATCATTTTGTTGAAATAGGCTTTAAGTTGTTTAAATCGTCAGCTAACTGTTGCGATTTCGGCGAGGTTAAGCGTTTCTATTTTAACATCAATTATTCAAACCAATATGTTCATTTGGGGAATTTCTTCGGGCATGAGAATGTGGGCGTTCTCGGAAGTGTGAAAGCCAATCCGTATAGCTCGGAGATTCCCAAAATTGTTTCTTTAAATCCACATTCGTCAAAATACAGCGTGGAACAAATCATCGATGGTCTGGGAAATTCAGTCGAATTAAAATACGAGTATCTTATGCCACGCCCAAGCGGTGCGTTTTATGAGTTTGATTATCAATGGGTTAATAATGATATAAGAACTATCGCCGCACCAGTAAGGGCGCTGTGTTCCAGCAAAGTTTATTCGGTGAATAATAATCCATGTGTAACAAAATATTCATACAAAAATGCATTATATCATCCTAAAGGACATGGAATGCTCGGATTCCAGCGCTCCGAGGTTAAACAATTGATTAACAATTCGATAACCGAAAGAACGATCTTGGAGAAAGATGCTGAGGCAATGGGAGATCATCATGTGATTTTGCCCCAAATGCTGACAAAATTCAATAATAATCAAATGATTTCACGTGAACAATATTCTTATGACAAATATTTGTGTTTACAAAATGATAATGTTTTCATGCCTTTGATGACTACAAAAAAATGTTTGTTTTTTGATTTTGACGCACCGAATTCTATTCTTAAAACAAAAATAGAAAACGTTGAATATCAAAGCGATGCATCGGGAAATAACTATGAAAATATTGTTAATGTAAGCAGGTCAATTGTCGGAATCGATGATGATTATTCTGGGGATCTTGCATCATCGTGTTATTATAGGGCAGAGACGGAATACCTTTTTGATGACGATGTTTCTGATTGGATGATTGCACGACCTAAAAATGTAAGATATTCAACGAGTTGTGGAGATAATGATGCTGTCGGATATTTTGAGATTTTTGAATATTATGGGAATAATCCGTGGCAAATGACTAGAAAGATACATTTGCCTAATACAAACATGAATTATGCGGATCCGTTGAAAGTCATATCTGATTATTCGTATGATGTTGTGGGTCATGTAGTTACTCAAACGATTAGCTCTCCATCGACAAAGAAACAAAAAACTATAGTGCTTGATTTCGGCGAGGAGTATAATTATCGTTTCCCAACTTCAAAAGTAAACGAAAATGGCTGGGAAGTCGGTTTTTCGTACGATAACGACTATGGAAACTCGGTTACAGCGCTGGATTACAATAATTTTGAAACGGAAAGCAATGCTGATCCTTTTATGGTAACTTCTGAAAAGGTCTTGCCTGATGGGATGAAAAATGTAAAAGCGAAACGTTGGGCGAGAGGGAACGAGCATGCCCCAAAGGAAGCTATGTATTATTATTGGAATAAAACAACAGGAACAGCTGAAAAGATGTCGTTTTTTAGCAAAGACGGCAAAAGACTTCGTGATGTGATGTTTGGTTTGAACGGTGAGGCAATTTATGTTGACATGACTTACGACGATAAAGGTAATGTGATATCACAAACTATGCCGTATATTGCTGGAAATGATAAAGTTAGCTTCTGTTATGTTTATGATAATAATAACAGGTTGATAGAAGAACTGTATCCGAACGGAATGGTAAAAAACTATAGTTATAATAGGTTTCAAAAAACAATAAGCACAACTTCTCCTGATGGAACTTCCAATAACGTCGTTGAAACTGATAATCCTGTGGGATGGCGTGTGCAAACAGTTGATATAGGTGGCAATGTCATAAAATATGATTATTACAGCGATGGAAAACTGAAAAGCGCCATGATAGGTGACGACACTTCAACAAAAGTTGAATATGAGTACGATAACAGGCGCAACGTGGTAAAGATGAAAGACCCGTCATACGGCGAGATGTCGTATGTTTACAATGCTTTCGATGAACTGGTTGAAATGACGACACCCAAAGACTGCACCACGTCTTATAATTACGATAATATGGGAAATGTTATCTGTCGTGTTGAATCAGATGCAAAAGGTCAGAATGCTGTCACGACACAATGGATTTATGATAATAAGAAAGGTAAAGTCGGAATGCTGTCAAGCATTGTTTATGGTGATTCCCACGCTGTTATGTATGATTACGACGATATGCTGAGGATAGTTGGAGTTAATGAGATAATCAATGGTGAAAATTATGCGACCAATTATTCCTATGACGAAGCGAATCGGGAGAAGTTTATTGAATATCCAAGTGGCCTGACGGTTCAGAAAAACTATTCAAATTCAGGGTATTATAAATCGATGATCAAGCCGGATGATAAGACGACGCTTTGGCTGACAGATGCGGTTGATGCTTCGGGAAATATCACTGATTATCAGCTCGGTAACGGATTGGAAACGTATAGAAAATATGATGTTAATACGGGACTTTTGAACGAGATAAATACAAAATCAGAGAATAAAGTTTATCAAAAATTATTGTATTCATATGACGGTGTCGGAAATCTGATAAATAGAGCGGATTATAGCGGTGGCGTAAAGAACGAGAGTTTTGTTTATGACAATTTTAACCGTCTTGTGGAAATAAAATCAAATGATAAAGTCACTGGCACCATGAGTTATGATAATTATGGAAATATTATCTCAAAAAGCATTGATAATCAGGATATTTTCTATGACGCACAATACGATGGCAGTAGTCCCTATGCTATTACGAAAGCTAAAATCGACAATGAAAGTCTGTTTGAATTGAATCAGAATATTAATTATACTCTTTTTGATAAAATATCTCAGATAGAATGCGGAAATAGCTCATTATCAATTGAATACGGTTTTAATCATAATCGTATCCGTTCTCTGGAGACAGTTAATGGAAGAAGTAAAGAGAAAGTGTATGCCGGTGATTGTGAATATGTCAATGACAACGGGAAAAATGTGGTTTATACATATTTAAAAGGCCCGATGGGTGTCTTTGCTGTTTACTGTAGTGGTGATAAAGACGGAGCGTCCATTCTGTATGTGCACAAAGATCATCTGGAATCTTGGTGCCTGGTGACTGATGAACAAGGCGATATTGTGCAACGAACAAGTTATGACGTTTGGGGTAATCCGCGGGGAGAATTGCTGTGCGACCGAGGCTTTGCTGGCCATGAGCATCTGTCGTCGTTTGGCCTGATTAACATGAACGGCCGAGCTTATGACCCTGTTTTGTCGATGATGCTGAGTCCCGACAATTTTATTCAAAACCCCGACTTTTCACAGAATTATAACAGATATAGCTATTGCTTTAACAATCCGTTGACGTATTCTGATCCGTCAGGAGAGTGGGTCGAGTGGTTGCTTTACAGTGTGTTCAACGGTGTTATGAATACTATCGCGAATGCTCCGAATATTGACGATTTCTGGGAAGGTGCGATGGCTTTTGGCGCTGGCTTCGTACAGGGATGTCTTACCGAAGGCCTTTCTACTTGTTCGTGGGTGCTGCAAGTCGTTGGAAATGTCGCAGGAACCACTATAAAAGTCGGCACCAACAGCTTTGTTAAGCAAAATGATGGCAGCTATGATTGGGATAACATCGATAAGAACGCCTTTAAAAAAGATGTGATGTATGCTTTGGGCTCAGGTTTGGCGACGTCAATACTTAATTCATATATTGTTCAACCGACAGATACTGAAGAAGGTGTGAGCTTAGGTAGCATGTTGTGCGCGGATAAGTATAATCAGAAATTGTTGGCCGATGCAACAGGCAAGATTACAGGAAATTTGTTCGCCGGCAAAGACTTGTTTGACGGATTTGAGATTACAAAAAGCAATATTGGAGATATCGTGCCTTATGTCAAATGTGTTATAGGCATGATGTCCAATGGCTTTGCATTTGAGGGAAGTTCGGAAACACTCGGCAATATTTTCGACACGCTGCTGAATTTTGATTTTCAAGGTTTAATGAGCAAGTTCGGAAGTGACATGAATGGTTGCTATAGCCAGTTGCGCTCTTTATTTTTTAAGGTATGATATGTAAATTGTAGTTTTTTTACTATCTTTGCACCCAAATATCTAATAACGATTTGTACTATGTTGGAATTGATTTTGAAACAGCTTTTTGTTGATGCCTTTAAGAAACTTTACGGCCAGGAACCACCTGCGCAGAACGTCAGTTTTCAGAAAACAAGACCGGAATTCGAAGGTGATTTTACCATTGTGGTTTTCCCGTTTGTGAAAATGGCCGGGAAAGCCCCAGAAGCCCTGGCCAATGAACTCGGGACAGAGATGATGAAGGAAAGCGCTTTTATCGCCAAATACAATGTGGTGAAGGGCTTCTTGAATCTGCTCATTTCCGATAGCTATTGGATTGACTTCATGCAGAAAAACCATCTCGACGAACGTTTCGGACGAAAAGAAGTTTCAGGCAAACCAGTAGTAGTGGAGTATTCGTCACCGAATACCAACAAACCGTTGCACCTCGGTCATATCCGCAACAACCTGCTGGGTTGGAGCGTGAGTGAAATCCTGAAAGCCAACGGCGAAAACGTGGTGCGCGTGAACCTTGTGAACGACCGTGGTATCCACATCTGCAAGAGCATGATAGCCTGGCAGAAATGGGGTAACGGCTGCACTCCTGAGTCGACCGGCAAGAAGGGCGACCACCTGATTGGCGACTTCTACGTGATGTTCGACAAGCATTTCAAGGAAGAAGTGAAAAACCTGCTGCCAGCTAACTACGACGAACTCAGCGATGAGGACAAAGAGAAGGCGAAAGCAGAGGCTGAAAACGCTTCTCCTCTTATGCAGGAGACTCGCGAGATGCTGCGCAAATGGGAGGCCGGTGACAAAGAGGTGCGTGAACTTTGGGAGATGATGAACAACTGGGTTTATGAAGGCTTTGATGTGACGTACAAACGTTTGGGAGTGTCGTTCGACAAGATCTATTACGAATCGCAGACTTACTTACTTGGTAAGAGCACGGTGATGGATGGCTTGAAGAAAGGCGTTCTGTATCAAAGAGATGACAACTCAGTGTGGTGCGACCTACGCGATGAGGGATTGGACGAGAAACTGTTGCTGCGTCGTGACGGCACCTCCGTTTATATGACTCAAGACCTGGGAACCGCTCAATTGCGTTATGACGAGTTCCATCCGAAGAAACTGATTTACGTGGTTGGTAATGAACAGAATTACCACTTCGACGTGCTCAAGCGCGTTTTGGTGAGATTAGGCTTCGAGTGGGGTAACGACATCGAGCACCTTTCCTATGGTATGGTTGAGCTGCCAAGCGGTAAGATGAAGTCGCGCGAAGGAACCGTTGTCGACGCCGACGACCTCATGGACGAGATGGAAGCAACGGCGAAGAACGTGTCGGAAGAACTCGGAAAAGCTCACGGATTGAGCGACGAAGAGTCTCAGAAACTTTATCATATGATAGGACTCGGCGCTCTGAAGTACTTCATCCTGAAAGTCGACCCGAAAAAGACGATGCTGTTCGACCCGAAAGAATCAATCGATTTCAATGGCAATACGGGATCGTTCATCCAGTACACTCATGCCAGGATTTGCTCGGTGTTGCGTAAGGCTGCAGAAGCCGGAATCACAACTGGCGACAAAGTCGACGTCGAGAACATACTGCCTGAAGAGAAATCGTTGCTTACCAATATCCATGCATGGCCTGGAGTTCTTGAACAAGCTGCAATAAACCGCAGTCCGGCCATGATTGCCAACTTCATTTACGACCTCTGCAAAGGATTCAACCAGTTCTACCAGGAATGCAGTATCATGAAAGAACCTGATGAGAAACGCAGAGCGTTCCGTTTGCAGTTGGCCGCTATGACAGCACGTTTGCTGCGTAACGCAGGCGAATTGCTGGGTATGCAGATGCCAGAGAGAATGTAAAGAATAGTAAAAATGAACGTTTTTTATCTACCGGACGCAATAGAAGGAATGGTCTCCTTCCCTGAGGAGGAATCGAAGCACTGTGTCAAGGTTCTGAGGATGCAGGCAGGAGACCGTTTCTGCGTCACCGACGGCAAAGGCTCGTTGTACGATGGCGAGCTTGTGGAAGCGCACCCGAAACGCGCGACCGTCTGCCTGACAAACAAACGGCTGGGTTACGATAACAAAACGTTTAAACTCGAGATAGCAATAGCGCCGACCAAACTCAACGAGCGCACGGAGTGGTTCTTGGAAAAAGCGACAGAAATAGGCATAGACAAGGTGCAGCTGTTCGCCTCGTATCACTCAGAACGCCGCGTTGCCAACGTGGAGCGTTTCCGTAAAGTTATGATAGCTGCGATGAAGCAATCTATCAAGTCGAAACTGCCTGAAATTGAGGATGTTGTCGATTTTAACAAACTCGTAAAACAGCCTTTCGACGGACAGAAATTCATCGCTTGGATTGACGACGATGTGACCGAACTGCTGTGCGATAAATACGAAAAAGGACAGAACGCTCTCGTGCTCATCGGACCGGAAGGTGACTTTAGCCCGGAGGAGGTGCAGCTGGCGAAAGACAACGGCTTCGTCCCAGTGAGCCTCGGAGATGCTAGATTGAGAACGGAGACGGCAGCAGTGGTGGCTTGCCACACAGTGAATTTGATAAACCAGATGAAATGAACATGAAGAAATCTCTGTTCATCATATTGTTTTCGTTTTGGTTATCGTTTTCGTTTGCTCAGCAGACGCAGATAGCGCTTCTGAAATACAGAGGCGGCGGCGACTGGTATGCAAATCCTACATCGTTGCCGAATCTGGTGAAGTTCTGCAACCAGGAGCTGCACACCGACCTCAATCCCGACATCGCGACGGTGGAGGTGGGGAGCCCGGATATATTCAACTATCCGTTCGTGCACATGACAGGTCATGGAAACGTCACTTTCGACAAGGCGGAATGCGAAAACCTGCGAAACTACTTGCTTGGCGGCGGCTTCCTCCATATCGACGATAACTACGGACTCAAAGATTTCATCATGCCGCAGATGCAAAAGGTGTTCCCGGAACTGGAATGGGTGGAGCTGCCTTATTTGCATGAAATCTTTAAAGAACCATACGCATTCCCTAACGGCTTGCCAAAGGTTCATGAGCATGATATGAAGACTCCGCAGGCGTTTGCGATGATTTACGACGGCCGAATAGTGTGCCTTTTCACCTATGAATGCGACCTGGGTGACGGCTGGGAAGATCAGCGCGTGCACAAAGACTCCGACGAGATAAGACAGAAGGCGCTGAAAATGGGAGCGAACATAATACAATACGTATTCTCGCATTAAACCGGATGTTTAACTAAAATTATCAAAATGAATGAAACAGATAGAAGAAGACCAAAAAAATGTCCTTATTGCAATAGGATAATATCAGGCAGGACAGATAAAATGTTCTGCGACGACCGCTGCCGTAACAACTTTTATTATAAAGTTAACAACGAGCAGAAGACATATATTCGGAAAATCAACAAGATTCTGCTGAAAAACCGTGGAATCCTCAGGACTGTAAATCCTTATGGGAGGATATCGGTTCCAAAGAGATATCTTGATGAACTCGGCTTCGATTTCAATTGTTTTACAGGTGTTTATAAAACAAAGAAGGGAAGGGAGTACTACCTTGTTTATGACCAGGCGTTTAGCTTTGACGATGACGAAAGAGTCAGCTTAGTCGTTTTCTATAGTGATGCTAAGTCCGTCGAAGGCTAACATCATGTTAGACGGCAACGTTTTGTTGATGTCCACGGCTTTTCCCATGGAATGGCTGACGTGAGTGAACCATGCTTTCTTGACGTTAAGTTTCTGAGCTATCTCGATAGCTTCAGGCAGACTGATGTGCGAATAATGCTTCTCTTTGCGGAGCGCTTCAATGATCAGATATTCCACACCTTTCAGCTTGTCGAAACTCTCGTCCGACATGTAGTTGAAGTCGGTGACGTAAGCGAAGTTGCCTATGCGGAAGGCATAACACAACATGTGAAGATGCATCAATGGAATGGGCTCGATAGTTAACTCGTTGATAACGATAGGTCTATTGTCGACTATATCGATGAGATTATATGTCGGGGCACCAGGATAAAGCTCGCTTTTGTCGACGAAAGCGTAGGAATATTCGCGTTTGATTTCTTCCTGCGACTCCGGTGACGCGTATATCGGCATGGAGATGTTTTGCAAGAAATTGAACGAACGGACGTCGTCCAAGCCGCCGATGTGATCCTTGTGATGATGGGTGATAAGAATTGCGTCGAGGTGCTGCACGTTCTCGCGTAGCATCTGCTGACGGAAATCCGGACCAGCGTCAACACAGATTGTGGTTTGCTCAGTCTGAATCAGAACAGATGTGCGTAAACGCTTGTCTTTCGGGTCGTTAGACTTGCAAACGTCGCAATTGCAACCGATTACTGGAACACCCTGCGAGGTGCCACTGCCTAATATGGTAATCTTCATCATAGTAGTAAAAATCGCTGCAAAGATAAAAAATAGTAATCAATGGTGAAAAAAATATCGTCATTTAATATAAAATTCGTATCTTTGCAAGTTTATTGAGTATATCATCGAACAAGATGAAAGCTATTGTAAAGTTCTATAGGAAACGCGCGATAAAAGGATTCTTGAGAAGAAGGAAATCCTGTATACTTCCTGATATTTCAAAGTATCCGGCAGTGGCGATTTTTCTCGATCAAGACCAGTTTGCGCGCTATAAGGAAATTGAAAACGCTTTGACAAGGCTTTTCGTGCTGAAGAGATATACTTTCATAACTTTTGTCGATGAACTGCCAAAGCATGTGATGCAGACAGACCGCTATTTCTTCATTAGGAAAACGGATTTCGATTTCTGGGGAAGGATGAAAAGAGACAAATACGAGTCGCTGATAAGTCTGTCGTTTGACATGGTGATCGATTTTACAAGAATACAGGATGATTTGATGACGAATAAATACATTTTGACTTTGATAAACAATTCATTCAGAATGACTTTCGGAAATTCAAGTCAAAAAATGTATGATATGGTCATTGACTCGAAAAAAGACGATGATATGTTGAACCAGATAGAGATTTTGCAAAAATATCTGTCGATGTTGTTAGGAAAAAGATGAAAAACAATCCGTTTATAGGTACTGGAGTCGCGCTGATAACTCCGTTTAACGATGATTATTCTGTTGATTATCAGTCGTTAAGGAACATTGTGGACTATACTCTGCAAAATGGCGCTGATTTTTTGGTTGCTCTCGGAACCACTTCCGAAGCTCCTACGATGAATGCCGAAGAGAAAGCTAAAGTCGTTAAAACAATAATTGAGACTGCTAACGGTCGCTGCCCGATTCTGCTTGGAATGGGTGGAAATAACACGGCTGCTTTGGTGGAAAATATTAAAAATCAAGACTTTACAAAGATTGACGGTATTTTGAGCGTCGTACCTTATTACAACAAACCGAACCAACGCGGAATGAAAGCGCATTTTACAGTTGTGGCTGACGCTTCGCCAGTGCCGGTAATACTTTACAATGTGCCTGGCAGAGTGGGGGTGAACCTCCAAGCGGCAACGACAGTGGAACTTGCCAAGCATCCGAACATCATCGCGGTGAAGGAAGCTTCGGGTAATCTGCAGCAGATTATGGAGATTCTGCGCGACAAACCGGAAGATTTCAGAGTGCTCTCGGGCGACGACGGCATCACACAGCCAATGATGGCTCTAGGTGCTGAAGGCGTTATCTCCGTGGCTGCCAACGGCTATCCGAAAACGTTCTGCGAGATGGTTCATAAAATGCTCGAAGGAAAATATGATTTGGCTCTTCCTTTGCATTATAAGATGTTGAAAATGAACGGTTTGATCTTTGCCGACGGCAACCCCGCTGGCATCAAAGCCCTCATGGCTCACGCCGGGCTGTGCAAGAATGTACTCCGTCTCCCTTTGGTGCCTGTCACTGATACAGTGCGCCAAGATATTGAAAATGAATATAAATCTTTATAACACAATGAAAACAAAACTTTTTTTAATCCTTTTCCTGTTTGTCACATTTGGACTAACAGCACAAGAAAAAAATCTCGACCGACTCATGCAAGACCGCAATGAGTATTATTTTACTTTTGAACTCAACGGAAATGATAATCTTCCGCAAATCGCGCACATGATTTCTGTTGACCGTGTCGACGGCAATGTCGTGATAGCTTACGCTAATAACAAGGAATTCGCTGAATTTCAGAAACTTGGCTATGAAATAACACTGCAGACACCTCCATCAATGCTTGAGGAGCACGTGATGTGGGACGGCAGCAACCGCGCCGAATACGACTGGGATCAGTATCCGACATACAGCGCATACGAGAACATGATGTATGCTTTCCAGACAAACCATCCTGACAAATGTGAGATCATCGAACTCGGCACTCTTCCGAGCAACCGTAAGATTTTGATCGCTCATATCAACAACGGCAGCGGCGCAGGCAAACCTAAGTTCTTATACACCTCAACCATCCACGGTGACGAGACTACAGGCTGGATACTGATGCTCCGCTTTATTGACTATCTCCTTGAGAATCCTACACTTCCTGAATGTGCAAACATCCTCAACAATGTCGATTTGTATGTCGGTCCTAACACCAACCCTGACGGAACATATCACGGAGGCAACAACACTGTGAACGGTGCTACACGTTACAACGCCAACGGTGTCGATATGAACCGTAACTACGCCGACCCTCATGGTGGCGCACACCCTGACGGAAATCCGTATGCTCAAGAAACTGAATGGTTTATGCAGCTCGCACAGGAAAACAACTTCGTGATGGGCGCCAATTACCACGGCGGAGCAGAGGTTATGAACTATCCTTGGGACAACACTCACACGCTTCACGCTGATGACCAGTGGTATCAGCTCATCAGCCATGAATATGCCGACCTTACACACCAGGTCAGCTCAGGCTATATGACCGATTACAACAACGGTATCACCAATGGCGCTGCATGGTATATGATTGGCGGCGGCCGTCAGGATTACATGAACGGCTATGCTGAATGCCGTGAGCTCACTATCGAATGCTCAAACACAAAAAATCCTAACGCCAGTCAACTGCCAACATTCTGGAACTATAACAAAAACTCTATCTTCGCTTTTGTGAACCAGGTGTTGAACGGCATCCACGGCACAGTGGTCGACGCATCTTCAAAGGCTCCTATAGACGGCGCAACAATCACTTTGACAGGTCACGATGACCAGTATTCAACAGTGTCGACACAGCTTCCTGCAGGCGACTTCCATCGTCCTGTCAAAGGTGGGACCTACAACGTGAGAATCACCAAGAACGGCTACCAGGCTTACGAGACACAGGTGACAGTGGCCGACGGTGAGGCAGTTACAATCAATGCCGAAATGGTCGCATTGGAAGGCATCGTCGCCGACTTTACCGCCGACGTCACAGCAGTGGCAGTGGGCGGCTCAGTACATTTCACCGACAACTCATGGGGTGCACAGCTCACCAACTGGGAGTGGGAGTTCGAAGGCGGCACACCAGCAACATCAACAGCCCAGAATCCTACCGTGACATACAACCAGGCCGGCACATTCGGCGTACGTCTCACCGTGACCAACGCCGACGGCGAGAGCGACACGAAATATATGCCTAACTACATTTCGGCATCAGAATCGTACAATATGCAGAACGTTACTATAACTACTTGTGACGCAATGTTTTACGATGACGGTGGCCCGAGCGCAAACTACGGCAACAACAAAGATCTGACCATGACATTCATGCCTGGCACTCCTGGGGCAAAGATTCAAGTAGTATTCCAGTCGTTTACAACTGAAAACAACTACGATTGGCTCTATGTTTATGACGGAACTTCAACATCTGCACCGCAAATCGGCTCACAGCACTCAGGTAGCGACAGCCCTGGCACAGTTACAGCAACCAATGCCGAAGGTGCTATCACTTTCAGATTCACATCCGACAGCAGTGTTAACACTGAAGGCTGGGCAGCTCACGTAAGATGCATCGGTCTGCCACTTGAAGTTACAGCCAGCGTTCTTCATGAATCTATTTTCATTGGCGAAACAAACACATTGTCGGCATACGCTGAAGGCGGTAGCGGAACATATGCATATTCATGGTCGCCAGCCACCAACCTCAACGACGCGACAGCCGCAGCTCCAGTGTTCACTGCAACAGAAGCAGGCAACTTCACATACACCGTGACAGTTAGCGACGGTAACGAGACAGCTACAGCATCAGTGACATTCACTGTCATCGACAATTCGGATGTTGACGAGATCGCTGAAAGCAATGTCATGATTTATCCAAATCCTGCATCTTCAATGGTTTACATCAAAGGAATCGAAGGCTACAGAAATCTCGAGGTTTCAATAGTAAACATTCAAGGACAGGTTGTGATGAATGCTGTTAACTCATTGGAAATCAATGTAAAAGATATTGAATCAGGAATTTATTTCCTCAATATAATTTGCGACGGTAATCAAATTATCAAGAAAATTGTTGTGGAATAACAATTTATAGCTAAAAAAAACGTAATTTTGCAGCATGCTAAAGAATAGGATTTTTTTATTGGCGATAATTTGTCTGCTGGGATGCACTTCTTGCAGTAAATACAGGCGATTGCTGAAAGGAACAGACAATGAGGCTAAGTATAAAGCCGCATTGGAATATTATGAAAAAGGCAATTACGACCGTACTTTACAGCTTTTTGAAGTGATGAACGCGTATTATCGTAACAAACCTGAAGGTGAGACTATAGCATTTCTCACCGCGGAATGTTATTACAATAAGAAGGAATATTATTTGGCAAGCAGTTATTACAAGCGTTTCGCTATGAATTATCCATTGTCGGAAAATACCGAGGACGCTTTGTTTAAGAGTGCTACTTGTTATTATATAATGTCACCGAAAGTCACGCTTGACCAGTCGGATACGTATACGTCAATCAGTGAGTTTCAGAATTTTATCGACATCTATCCTAACAGTCCGAAAGTGGAGGAGGCTAACGGCAAAATTGACACCCTCCGCATGAAGCTTGAGGAAAAGGAATATTTGACTTGCGCTCTTTATTTCAAGATGGATGAATATCAGGCTGCGATAACGAGTTATGAGGCTTTTTTGAGAGATTATCCTGCGACTAAATATCGTGAAGAGATCCTTAAAAACATGGTTATCACCTATTATCGCTATGCTGAGAATAGTGTGAAATCGAAGCAACGCGAACGTTATGAACTGGCTCTGGAGAAATATAACACCCTGTGCTATGTCTATCCTGATAGCGAGTACATAGCGGATATCGAGCCTACTGTCAAGAAAATCAGAGAAAAATTAGAAAAATACAAATCGAATTAATAAAATGATAGATTTCAGAAAAGTTAAGACGGAAACAACCGCAATCACCCGTCAGAAAGACCAATTCTACGTAGGAACAGGTAATATCTACGAAACAGTCGCTATCCTCGCGAAGAGAGCAAATCAAATCGCTACAGAGGAGAAGCAGGAGCTCAACAAGAAAATTGAGGAGTTCGCTTCAAGCAACGATACTCTTGAAGAAGTTTTCGAAAACAAGGAACAGATAGAAGTGGCAAAGTTCTACGAGAGATTGCCAAAGCCGACGCTTATCGCTATCGATGAGTTCTTGAACGACAAACTTTACTATCGTAATCCAAACAAGAAAAACGAAGGTGACTTCTAAAAAAATTCTGATAGGAATCACAGGTAGCATCGCCGCCTATAAAATTCCGCTTTTAGTACGGCTTCTGAAGAAGCAGGGCGCTGAGGTTCAGGTCGTGATGACCGAGGCGGCAAAAGACTTTGTAACACCACTCACGTTAGCTACGTTGAGTGGTTTACCCGTTTTATCGAAGGGCTTCGACGCAGAGACCGGCAAGTGGAACAGCCACGTGGAGCTCGGCTTGTGGGCCGACCTCTTCGTGATAGCTCCGGCATCGGCCAACACCATAGCGAAGATGGCGGCAGGCATAGCCGATAACTATCTGCTAACTGTTTGCCTATCAGCGAAATGCCCGATAATGTTCGCGCCGGCAATGGACCTCGACATGTATAAACACCCTGCCACACAGGAAAACATCCGCACTCTCATCGGTCGCGGATACCGTTTCATAGCGCCTTCGTCGGGCGAGCTGGCATCGGGACTGTGCGGCGAGGGCAGGATGGAGGAGCCACAGGAGATATTCAACCGCATCAAAGATTTTTTCGATAACAAAAAGCGCTTCGCAGGCAAGAAAGTGCTCGTCACAGCGGGGCCGACATACGAGGCTATTGACCCTGTGCGATTCATCGGAAATCACAGCTCAGGCTTGATGGGCATAGAGATAGCACGCGCCTTCGCCGACCAGGGCGCCGACGTGACCTTGGTGCTCGGACCGTCGTCGATACGTCCGGAGAGAGGCAATATCCAGGTTATACCGGTGACATCGGCGAAGGAGATGTACGATGCCACGACAGCGGCATTCAAACGTTCAGATATAGCGGTGCTGAGCGCCGCAGTAGCCGATTTCCGTCCGGAAGTTGTTGCAGATCAGAAGATTAAGAAAGATCCGAACAAGAACGAGATGACACTGAAACTCGTCAAGACAGAGGATATCCTGAAGTCTCTCGGCGAGAACAAGAAAGACAATCAGATGCTTGTGGGCTTCGCACTCGAGACCGAGAACGGAATCGATAACGCGAAGAAAAAACTTCATACTAAAAACCTCGACATGATCGTTTTAAACACGATGAACGAGGCTGGCGTTGGCTTTAAGACGAAGACAAACAAAATCAACATCATCACTAAAAACGATGAGGTGACTGCCTTCGAGCTTAAACCGAAGAGTGAAGTGGCTCAAGATATCTTAAACGCTATATATCAATCACTTACAAAATAGTCATTATGAAAAAAATCATTCTTCCGATATTGTTTTTGCTCTGTTTTTTAGCATCCAATGTGCGTGCGCAGGAGTTCAATTTCACGGTGACTGTCAACACGAAACAGGTGGCAGGTACCGACCAGCGTCTCTATGAGTCGCTGCAGGAAGCCGTTACCAACTTCATGAACAACCGCATCTGGACGAACATCAAATTCGAGGAGCAGGAACGTATCGAAGGAACGATGGTCATAGTGGTGAAAAGTAAGGATGGCAACAACATAACGGGCGAGCTGAATATCGGTCTGCGCCGTCCGGTCTACAAATCGAATTACAACACTCCGTTGCTGAACTATGTCGATACTGACTTTTCGATCAATTATATCGAATCACAGCCACTCGATTTCAATGAGAACTCGTTTACGTCGAATCTTACCTCTCTTTTGGCATTTTACGGATATTTTTGTCTTGGAGTGTATTTCGACACGTTCGGTCTTTCCGGAGGCGACGATATGTTCCATATGTGCGATATGATTATGACACAAGCACAAAGCGCAGTGGAACCAGGTTGGAAAGCCTTCGACAGCTACAGAAACCGTTATTGGCTGCTCGACAGTTATACCAACACGGCATATCGTCAGTTGCGTCAGTTTATGTATGAGTATCATCGACTTGGACTCGACGTGATGGGTAGCGGCAAGGTCGATGACGGTCGCGCCACCATGACAAAGACCCTCGATTATGTTAAATCGGCGTACAACACCAAACCAAACCTTTATTTCATTCAGATTCTCAACGACACAAAACGCGACGAGTGGAAGAATGTCTACTCAGTAGGACCGCAGCAGGAACGCACCAAAGCTGTTAATATCTTGCGTGAAATCGACGCTTCCCACTCGGAGGAATACGAGAATCTTCTTAACGCCAAACCGAAAATGTAATGCTTAAGCATCTCGCTATAAGTAATTATGCTTTAATCGATTCATTGTCAATGAGTTTTGATAATGGATTCAGCGTTATTACAGGCGAGACAGGAGCTGGAAAGTCGATACTTCTCGGAGCACTCGGCTTTGTTTTAGGTGAACGTTCCGACACAAGCATAATGCTTGACGAGACGAAGAAATGTACCGTTGAAGCGACGTTTATTGTTGATAATGAACGTTTTAAGTCGTTTTTTGAAGAAAATGACCTCGATTGCGAAGAGGAACTTATATTAAGACGCGAACTTACGCCAACAAAGAAGTCGCGTGCCTTTATAAACGATACTCCGGTAAATGCTCAACAGCTGAAAGAGCTTGGGAATCAATTGGTTGATATTCATTCGCAGCATGACTCGCTACTTCTGACAAATGCTGATTTTCAACTGAAAATTGTGGATGACGCAGCTGATAATAATTCGTTACTCATTGATTATCAGAAAGTTTATAATTCGTTTGTCACATTGAGACATGAATTGAAACAGCTGCGCGAGATGGCTCAGAAGAACGTCGCTGAAAACGATTTTCTGGCATTTCAACTCGATGAGTTAGTGAAAGCCTACTTGCAAGAAGGCGAATATGAAGAGGTCGGCCAAAAGCTGGAATTATTAGAAAACGCTGAGGAAGTGAAAACGCTTCTTACACAATCTCTGAATTCTTTGAAAGACTCCGAGTTCTCAATTTTAGACCAATTAAGCGAGTTGAAATCGAGTGTGGAGCGTTTAAAAAGATACATTCCGCAAGCCGAGCAGTATCTCGAGAGACTGGAATCTACAAAAATTGAGCTCAAAGATATCGCTCAAGACCTTGATTCACTGCAAGACAGTACACAGTTTGACGCTTCTTCATTGAACGAAATCCAGGAGCGTTTTGACCTGATTCAGCGCCTGATGATGAAACATCACGTGAACGATTACGCTGAACTGCTTGATATCAGAGAAGATTTGCAGAAGAAAGTGGGTGCTTTTGCCAACATAGATGAGGAAATTGCAAAGAAAGAGCAGGAACTCAAAAAGTGCGAGAAAGAACTTACGAAACTCGCTGATGAGCTTTCAGCAAAGCGCAAAAAGGTGAAGATTTCGTTTGAGAAATCAGTTACTGAAATAATTAGGCAGTTGAAGATGCCGCATGGCGTTTTCGAAATAGAATTATCAGAGTCCTCTGATAGCTCAAAGTTCTCCGAGACTGGAAAAGATAAAATTCGTTTCCTTTTCTCCGCCAACAAAGGCATCGCTCCTGATGATATGAGCCGTGTTGCCTCAGGTGGTGAGTTGTCGCGTTTAATGCTGGCTATCAAGGCAGTAGCAGCTGAAAGCGCTTATATTCCAACCTTGATTTTTGATGAAATCGACACTGGCGTTTCGGGCGAAGTGGCGTCGAAACTGGGCGATATCATGCAGAAGATGGGGGAGAACCTGCAGATCATCTCCATCACGCATCTGCCACAGATCGCATCGAAAGCCAAGAACCATTTCTTCGTTTACAAAGACGAGAGCAATGAAAAAACACGCTCATGCATTAGACAACTGTCTAGCGATGAGCGCGTTACGGAGATTGCGAAAATGCTTTCCAACGATAAAATAACCCCGGAAGCCATCAAAGCCGCCGAGGTGATTTTAGACTTTAGTCGTTAGACCTTAGACCTTAGCAAATATGACTAAAGTCTAAGGTCTAAAGTCTAAGGTCTAAGGTCTTATTTAAATATCTCCTTATATTTCAATTCCTTAATTGCTCCGTATTTCTCAAGAGCCTTGAAATCGATTTGTTTCTTGTTTCCTGACATCATGATGACGATCGGACGGTCGGCGACGTTGCGTTTGTAGAAGTCGTAAACGTCAGCGTACTCGGTATTCTTGATAATTTCAGTTGTCTCAAGACGCGGGTCGTGGTCGTAACCTTGCTCAACCCATGAGCTCACGGTAGTAGGAATGTTTCTAAATCCGACATATTCCGAGGCGCGTGACATGATCAGAGCGTCTTTCGAAGCGTTGAATTTCTCCATGCGCTCAGGCATGTCGGTGATGAGGCCGCGCAACACATCGATACCCTCGTTGGTCTTGTCCGACTGTGTGCCGAGGAAGGCGAACAGGTTGCCTGGCTTGCGGTTGAGATTGTCGTACATGAAGTATGAATATGCTGTGTAACCCAATGAGCGAAACTCTCTAACCTCTTGGAATACAATTGAATACATATCGGTGCCAAAGTATTTGTTAAACACCTGGCTGACGGCTTTGTCTTTTTGATCCAAAGTCTCGCTTGGCACATAAATGAAGATGTTGCTCTGGCGGAATGCCTTGTTGTGAGCAAAGAATATCTGATTTTCAGTATATTTCTTCTCAACGTTGAACTTCTTGTCAGCTTTGATAACATCGTCCTTAACGAGATTGTGTTTCTTCAAAGCTTCGATAACCTTCTGATTGTCAATGTTTCCGATGAAAAATACATTACCGCTGTAGTTGAGGGCGTCGTTCACCTCTTTGAGAAGCTCTTCGCCGGTGTGTTTCTTCCACTTTTTGATCGGAGTTTCAACGAGATAGCTTGATTTGTCGCCGTAAAGAGCATACTGGCGTACTGCCTGTGCCCATTCAGACGCGTCGTCTTTAATAGTTTCTTCTTCCATTTTCTCGCTTTCGTAGATAACGGCAATCTTCTTCTCATCGTTGGCTGGATTGAAGATCTTTTCCTCGCAAAGATCCAAGATGCGGTCTAAATCCTTCTCGAAACCTTCGATGATGACATTGCAGTTGCTCTGGTTGGCGCTAATGATAATCTGAGCGCCAAGTTTCTGAAGCTCAAGGCTGAACTCTTCGAAGCTCATATTTTCGGTGCCTTGCATTGCCCAATAAGTGACAGCGCGGTCGAGATCCGGGTCGTCGATATTACCGAAATTGTGTGTGACGGTCAAATTGAAGATGTCGTTATAAGGATTCTTTGTTGAAAACATTGTGAAACAATCGTTTATCTTTGTGATTTCAACGTCTTTTCCAAATTCGATGACCTGTGGTTTCACTTGTGGAACTTCCTCAGCCTCAATCATCTTTGCGAAATCTGACTTGGCGTCAGTGTTCTTTGCCTCGATAGGTTTCCAGTTAGGCTTGTCGACCTTGTCTTTTTCAGGGAAGCCCATCTTTGAGCGGATATCGAGGTAATCTTCGCCGAAATATTTGTTGGCGATAGCTATGATTTCCTCCTTGGTGATGTTTTTAATGCGTTCAGTCTCAGCGAGATAGTCGTCGTATGACATGCCGCGCTGCTCGAGTTCGAGGAAGAGGTAAGACAGAGAGTTGAGATCTTCGATGTCCTGTTCGCGTTCCTTCAGCATGTTGGTGCGGATAGCTTCAAAGAGGTCGTCGCTGAACTCGCCTTTTTTGAGTTTGTTGAGACTTGCGAAGACATATTCCTCAGCTTTCTCGTGCGACTGTCCGACGAGTTTCGGCACATAGAGAATGATGTTTGCGCCGTGGTCTTCGAGTGAGAGAGGCATCAGCATTGCCGCCATGATGTTGCCATCAAGCATATCTTTGTCCATGAGGCCTGTCTCGCCGTTGCTGAAGATGTCGCAGGCGATGCTGAGAGGCAGATAGTCAGGGTCGGAAACCTTAACGCCACGCCATGCCAAAATACCCATCTTAACAGGAGTCATCCTCACTTCTCTCAAAGTCTGGCCTTTGAACTCAGGCAAGGTGAACTCAGGCTGTGCAGGGATTTCGCCGCTGCGCCATGTGCCGAATTTCTCAGCCACCATAGGCTCGATTTCGTCGATGTTGAAGTCGCCGACGAGGATGAGGGTCATGTTGTTGGCCACGTAATAGGTGTTGAAGAACTCGCGCATTCTCGAGGTTTGCGGGTTTTTCAGGTGTTCGGTCAAGCCGATGACCGGACGGCCATAAGGATGCTCGCCGAAAATTTCTTTAAAGAAATAGTCTTTGAATGCCTCGATTGGCTCGTCGCCGTACATGTTCTTCTCTTCGTAAACGGTCTCAAGCTCGCTCTGGAAGAGACGGAACACAGGGTAACGGAAACGCTCTACGTAGACGTCCATCCACTTGCCGATCTGGTTGGCAGGGAAGGAGTTGAAGTACATCGTCTGGTCGTAAGCTGTACCAGCGTTCAGGCCTGTGCCGCCCATCTTGGTCAGAATCACGTCGACCTCATTCGGGATGGCGTAGTCTGTCGATGCCAATGACAACTCATTGATTTTCTGCTGGATGGCAGCGCGCTCGCCGGCGTCGGTGGTCTCATGCAGCTTGTCGTACATAATGTCGATGCTGTCGAGATACACCTTCTCAGCTTCCCAGTTGATGGTTCCGATCTTGTCGGTGCCCTTGAACATGATATGCTCGAAATAGTGAGCCATACCAGTGGCTTCGAGCGGGTCGTTTTTACTTCCGGCGTGTACGTAAACGGCGCCGTAAGCCTTCGGTGAGCTGTGGTCTTCGCACATCACCACCTTCAAACCGTTGTCAAGATAAGTGGTCTTGACCTTTAACTGAGCGTTCATCACGTTGACGCTCAATAAGATAACTAATGATAGAAATAATTTTTTCATTTTAAATTAAATTGAAATTATTTTTGCAAAGATACAATTTCTTCCATTTTAATTCCATACAATTCCATTTTTTTCAGGAATTCTGGTACTTCGTTTTCTAAAAAATCTTTCTTCTGTTCTGAAAGAATCTTTTCTTTCGCGTCATCGCACACGTAGAATCCTATTCCGCGCTTGGTGGCGATGATCTCTTTCATCTGCAGTCGCTCGAAGGCGCGCATCACCGTGTTGGGGTTCACTCCCAGCTCGATGCCTAGCTCGCGCACCGACATCACACGGTCGCCGCTGTGGAACTCACCGCTCAGTATACGCTCGCACACGTGGTCGTAGATCTGCAGATATATTGGTTTATGCCCGTTGAAATCCATGGTTAATTAATATTTTTGAGTTTTAATTTTACGATAAACGCCGAACAACATCAATGCGGAAACGATAATTTCAGCGTAAAACATGACGTTCATCATGAAGAAAACAGTGTGTTTGACAAATTCAGCCTTATCATCGATTTGATGGGTAAGAACTTCTGTGTTTACAGCATAATTGATGATAATAATCATGAAAAGGATGAACATAAGTATCAAAATGCCAATCATCTTGCCGGTTTTGTGCTTTTTGAAAATCATATTTCCAAACATGAAGATGGAAGAAATCGTCAAAGAGCCAATTGCACTTAAAATAATCGCGAAGGTAGGTGATAAGCTCTTGTAGTATAGTATCCAAGATTCATCCATCATTACGTTGCTCTTATCGAATATAGCATTGATTTGTGCGAATCTGTCGAAGTAATATGACACAGCGAAGCCTTCGTATGGTCCGTGGAAGATGGCGAGAATGCTGTCGATAGCGAGTGCTCCGGCAATATATATAATAGGTGTAACAATAATACAGTAGAATACCATGCTTAGGAATTTCTCTAATGTCGATGCCGGCAACATGGCATAGCCGATGCCTTTACGAGGGTCGTTGCAGTATCTGTAAAGCCTTGCCGGTGCTATAATTAGCATGATTGTTGAGAGAGTTGAGATGATGTCAATTCTTGAGAATGGATCATATAGTTGAGTCGTTTCATCACTCGGCATGAGGCATGTGAACAAGTAAATCACTACCGGAATTGCCCAGATAATGGCTAAAGCAAGAATAATGTTCGGGAAGAAGTTCAATCCGTCATGTTTGAGGACTTTTCCGAAACGGTTGATATTGAATGTGTTGTTCATTTCATTAAGTTTTTGATGGTTTCTTTGTTTTTCATTACCGCATTGAACAGCGCCTCGATGTTGACGTTGCTCTCTTCATGTTCAGTGTTTGGCATCACGTTGATGTAGCCGCCTGGCAGCATTTCGGTGTAGTAGGCGTCCTGCAATCTTTCCGGACCGTATTCAAAATAAATCTTGTCGATGATTTCCGCGAAGCTGGCGTTCATCAGCACGTCGTCGCGGTCCAAAATCACGATTGGGTCGATGAGGTTCTCAACATCTTTCACCTGATGGGTCGAGATGATGATGGTCGACTCGTCGGTGCAATATTTTGAAATGACCTTGCGGAACAAGGCTTTCGAAGGGATGTCGAGGCCGTTGGTAGGCTCGTCGAGGAACAGATAATCGGTCTTCAGTGAGAGAGCGCAAGCGAGGAGCGCTTTCTTTTTCTGACCGTGCGAGAGCTCGTTGAATTTCTTTGAGAGGTCGACTTCAAGCTCTTTCATGAGTTCGTTGAAGAGTGCGAAATCGTAGTGAGGGTAGAAGTCGCCGATTTTCTGGATGAATTTCTCAGGTGTGGTGTCCTCGGTAATCACTTCCTCAGGGAGGAAATACACGTTTTGAAGGAAATCAGGCTGGCGCATTGAGGGGATGAGCCCGTCGACCGTCACGCTGCCGTGCTGTGGCTTTTGCAGACCGCATATTAATTTTAATAAGGTGGTCTTGCCGACGCCATTTTCGCCCAAAAGTCCATAGATGTTGCCTTTCTCGAACTCGAGGCTGATGTTTTTGAAGACCTGCGTATTTCTGTAGGCGAAATCTAAGTTATTGATTTTGATCATGTTATAAAAATTTTGTTGTCATTTATTATCTGTATTAGTCATCTAATACACTGCAAAAATACAACAAATTTTTTACATGTCAAGAAAAAAGTGAAAAAATTTTTGTCATTTCGACTGAAGCGTAATAAAATGGAGCGAAATGGAGAAATCCTTATTTAACGTTTTCGTGTATTAAGGATTTCTCGACTTCACTCCGTTACGCTCGAAATGACGAACAATTACTTTTTAATACTGAGAATAACACCTAGCGCCACTCCTAATGCTGCTGCGAACAACACTTGAAGTGTTCCTGGCAAAAGGAAGGTGATGGTGTGTGCGGGATACCAGAACAGCGGGATCGTCTTTTTGAAAACGAAGCCGTACTGGATGTTCCAGTCTATTTTCTCTGCCATCGTCTTCTGAATCTCGAGCGGTTTGCTTAAGAATCCTTTTAGTGTGCCGCCTGTTTCAGTGATGTGGATGTCGGTGATCTTGTGGAACGTCATGAAGACAGGGGCAAACAGGGTGTTCATCAGCACGCTGATGCAGAGCGCCACAAAGAATTTACCCCATGTGAGCGGTGCGCCGCCAAACAGCTGGTTGCCGTAGAACCATTTTGCAGCTTTACCGCCAAGATTGAATCCATTGTCGAGCAAAACGACGGTTCCTGTCTTGAAGATAGTCATAGCCGAGGCAATGACAACGCCGAGAATACCCCAGATGAGTATTTTGGGTGCCAAGCCGAAGTCTTCTTTGTAATACACACCTTCTTTGATTCTCAAAGAAAGCATCTCTCCAAACGTTCCGAGTATGGAGAACTTGAAGAAGCTCATTATCAAGCCGTGTTTTGTCGTTGCCTTGATGAACCAATCCCATGCTCCTGGGATGAAAGCGAAGCCGAGGATTACCACGGCTATCACTGCTATTGTAATTTTATCAGCCTTTTTCATTATTTCTCAATTCTAATACGTGCATCGACTGCCACCACGTTCTTCGGGTTACCGAGCAACGGGTTGAGATCCATTTCAGCTATTTCAGGTGCTGCCATCACCAAGGCGGCGACTCTTGCAATCTGCTCTGCGTAGATGTCGACGTTGACTGGCTGCTGACCGCGAATGCCTTGTAAAATCTTGTATCCGCGAAGCTTTGTGAGTGCCTCTTTTGCCTCAGGTGCGCTGATTGGCACGAGGGCGCTCTGAACGTCTTTCAACACCTCGATGAAGATGCCGCCGAGGCCGAAGAACACCTGATGACCGAACTTCGGGTCACGGATGGCGCCGATGTAAACCTCAGTACCGTCAAGCATCGGGTACATCTCCACTGCGTATGTGTCTTTGATAGCCATCAAACGGTCGAATTCCTTGCCGACGGTCTCAATGTCGCGCACGTTTAAGGTCACGCCGCCAACGTCTGATTTGTGAACAGGTCCCACGACCTTCATCACAAGCGGATAACCCACCTGGTTAGCGAAGTCGAGAGCCTGCTGTTTCTTGTCGACCACACGGATCTGCTTCTGTGCGATGCCTGCTGCGTCGAGTAGTTCGTAAATCTTATCCGGACCGATGTAGCCGTTTTCGCAGCTGTCGATGCATTTGCGGATGCGAGCCGTGTCGATCTTAGGCATCTCCACGTTCTCAGGCTGTGGCTTCGGAGTGTTGTAAACCTTGCAGATGGCATTGCCTAAAACACATTCTTCAGGGAAGTTGATGCGGCCTTTGGCGATGAAGTCGTTGATTTCGTCCTTCACGTTGATGATTGAAGGCAAAACAGGGAAGATAGGCTTCTTGCAGGTCTTCATCTTTTCATCCAACAGGTCGTAAACCTCTTTGTTGCTGAACAATCCAGGTGAACCGAAGATGACCACTGAGAAGTCGATGTCGGTATATTCGTTTTCAACTGTGTCGATGATATATCCGAGCTGCTCGGCTGTTCCTGTTGCCAAGAAGTCGATAGGGTTACCCACGGATGAGCCTCCGAAGAGTTTTGCGAGCAGGGCAGGGCTTGCCGGATGTTCTTTCAATGAAGGAACTTCCATGCCGCCGTTCGACAGCACGTCGGTGAGCATCACGGCCGGACCGCCTGCGTGTGTGATGACGGCGCAGCGTTTGCCTTTGATTTCTGGGTGCATGAACACGCCGCACACTGTTGTCAGTTCCTGACGGTTGTGGCAGCGCACTATGCCTGCTTTGCGGAACAGGGCGTCGACCACGGCGTCGTTGGTAGCGAGAGCGCCAGTGTGTGACGATGCTGCGCGTGAACCGGCTGCTGAACCGCCAGATTTGATAGCTGCGATATGGCATCCCTTGTTGATGAGGCTGCGTGAGTGTTTGAGCAATCTCTGTGGGTTGCCGATCTTTTCCATGTAAAGCATGATGACACGGCTCGATTTCACTGGGTCGAAGGTCTCGTCCAAGTGTTCCAAAACGTCCTCAATGCCGAGCTGAGCGCTGTTACCGACAGCCCATACGCTGTTGAACTTCAGGCCGTTACTGATGCCGTATTCCTTAATAAACACTGCTGTTGCGCCAGAACCTGTGATGAAGTCGACACCGTGAGGGTCGAGGCTCGGGATAGGGGTGTCGAAGCATCCAGCATAGTTCACGTTGAGGAATCCAGTGCAGTTAGGACCGATTAAGCTGCCGCCCACGCTGTTGATGGTGTCGACGATATGTTTCTCGATCTCGGCGCCTTCGTGGCTCTCCTCTGAGAATCCGGCGCTGATGATAATGAAGCCTTTGCAACCTTTCTCTTTTGCCAAAACGTCCACTGTCTGCGCGCAGAACTTGGCAGCGATGCACAGGATGGCGCATTCCACCTGCGGAAGCTCATTGACACTTGCATAGCATTGAACGCCTTGTACCATGCTTTCTTTCGGGTTTACTGCGTAAACAGGACCTCTGAACGGGCTCTCCAAAAGGTTTTTCAAAGCTTTTCCACCAGGTTTGTGAATGTCACTCGACGCACCGCACACAACGATGCTTTTCGGATTTAATAACTCTTTTGCAATCATAATTCTATATTTTAAACTCTATTATCTATTATCTGTTATCTCTGGTACCACAAATCTTATAGCCTGCTGTTTATTCTCCACCACAATTCTTTCTCCTTCCAAAATCTCACCATCCAGCGAAACGCAGAATCCCTTTCCACCTTCAATTACCACCTGTTTCGCTTTGCGATAAACCACATATTTTGCAAACTTCGGATTGTCGAGATGCGTTCCGTTTGTGTAATATTTTTTTAGCAATGCGAACTTAATTCTCGACACCGGCTTGATGAGGCAAACCTCCAACCAGCCGTCGTCATTCAATGAGCGAGGTGCGCATAGGTAGCTTCCGCCTACATATTTTCCGTTCGCTATGGTGCAGAGACAGATTTTGCCGTCGTTGAGCTTCTCGCCATCGGCGTAGACAGTGCATTTTGTGCGCATTCCTGTCAGGAAAGCCCGAAACACAGCGATAGGATAGCACATCTTGCCTCCGATAATCGGGTAACGCCTGATTTTATTCATCATTTTCGCCACAACAGAGTCGAGACCGAAATGTGTGGCGTTGAGTGCGAAACGATCGTTGACTTTCATTATGTCGACACGTTTTTCGGTGCCGTGCATGGTGTTTTCGACGTTTCTAAATGTTTGTAAATCAGCGTAATATTTGATATAGTCGTTGCCTGAGCCGTAAGCTAGGACAGCCAAGCTGGCATTCGGATAACCGTAGATGCCGCTTGCTACTTTATTAAGTGTGCCGTCGCCGCCACAAGCGTAAAAACGCACTTCCTCGTCGGGATGAGCCTCAAGGTAAGCTTTTATTTGGGCGACGTTATCTTTTGCTGAATCAGGTGTAAATAATTCATAGTCAATGACTTCGCTCTCGTTGGCGATTGCTTTCTCAACCTCTTTGAGGCAAGAATGCTCGCCAGCAACAGTATTAACAATGAAAATATGCTTCATCTCGTTCCCAAATTTTTGCAAAAATAGGGAATTTTACTAAAAGCACCAAATTAATTTTTAATATAAGCGTAGGTGACGACTTTCCCGTCTTTTTTTATCGCGAAGAGCCATTCGCTGTCGACCTTTTTGCGGTAGATGCGCAGCACGTCGCCTTCAAGGCTCTCAGCCTCGTAATGAATCTCTAACTCTTTGATATTCATGGCTTCAAGCTCCTTGATTGAAAAAGAGTCAAGAATCATCATGCAATATTTCGTGTTGTTGGTGTGATGCGAGATGTCGATGTCGCAGGCTCGGATTGTCTTCTCGTAAACGAAGTCGTCGTCGGTGAAAATGTCTTTGAATTTCTTGAAGGTAGGTTCGCAGGCTTTTTCTGTAATGAATTGAATATCAGGATAATGTATGCTGTCGGTCTTTCTTAGGCGACGAGTCTCCTTGTCGAGGATCACCCATTCAGCCAGAGCGTTGACTGCGGGCTCCATGTCAGTTTTCAGAATCTGATATGATCGGAAACATTTCAAAATCTCAGGTCCCGACGGCCAGGTCTTCAAAATCACGTCGTCGTGGTCTTTCACAACGCTTTTCATCTCGAATTTGATGCGTCGGACGACCCAAAAGGCGTTGTCGCGCTCACCCAGAGTGGGCTGGTCGATGCCGAGAAGGGTGGCGTTGGCGTCAGCAAGCTCCTCAAATAATGTCTGCATCATGAAAGGGCTAAGACGATTGATGCTGTCGCAGTAACTCGACATCACCTTGAAATTCTTTGTATAATGATTGTTCTCCATATTCAAAATTTTATTGAGTTTCCTCGCACTTCGTGCTCGGAATGATAGCTTGTTTTGTTTTATTGTGGCGCGGCATGTATGTTCCTGCAAATTATAATGTTTCTTCAAGCCGCGCTTTTATGTCCATTTTTCTGTCTTGTCATTCCGAACCCCGAAGGGGTGAGGAACCTCATTTAATTCTTCTTTGTCGGATTGCCTCAAATGTGACAATTGCAGTAGTTACGCTCACATTCAATGAGTCTGCAATTCCATTCATCGGGATGATGATGTTCTGGTCGGCGGCGTTGACCCATTGCTGTGAGATGCCTGTCGCTTCGGTTCCCATCACTATGGCCGATGCCTTCTTGAAGTCGGCGTCGAGGTAGTCGATGGACGCTTTCAGATATGTGCAATAAATCGTTATGTTGTTGTTTTTCAACCATTTGATGCATTCTTCCGACGAGCAGGCAAACAGCGGCACCGAGAATATGCATCCCACGCTGGCTCGTATGGCGTTAGGGTTGTATAAATCCGTTCTCGGGTCGGCGATGATGACGGCGTCGACGCCTGCAGCGTCGGCGGTACGCATCACGGCACCGAGGTTGCCAGGTTTTTCAACCGTTTCGAGCACTATGATGAGTGGGTTTTTCTTTGGCTTAAACTGTTGTAAGTCGGCGTATTTAGGAATGGCTACTGCAAGAAGTCCGTCGCTGCCTTCACGGTAGGCGATTTTCTCGAACACGTCCAATGAGACCTCCTCAATCGAGCGCGCCGTCATTTCTGCTCCCTCTCGCGCTATCTCGGGACAAACAAACAACGTGTCTATTTCAAATCCGCACGCCACGGCGCGCTCAATCTCGCGGCGTCCTTCGATGAGGATGCGGTTCTGCTCACGGCGCTCCGAGGCCTTCTCTAACTTAATGATATTCTTGATCTTAGGATTTGTTTTGCTCGTAATCATGCTTTCGTCTCCTTCTTTTTTAACTGTGCGAAAATCAAACCTACAACAACTAAAACTATACCTAATATTTTGTTGCTTGATAGTGCCTCGAGTCCTAAAATGAAGCTGAAAATACCGGTAAACACCGGAATCAGATTGCTGTAGACGTTGGCTCTCGACGCGCCGAGCCTGCTGAACGCGAAAGCCCACAACGAGTAGGCGACAGCGCTGCAAAGCACTCCGAGACATACCAACGGAACGATATATTCACTCACATTACAGAAACTCGACGGCTCGAACTGCTCCATAATGATGGTCAGCGGGATGAAATAAATCATGCCGACGATGTTTTGCATCCAAGTGATTGTCAATGGTTTATATAGTTTTGTGAGCTTCGCCAACGAGATGGAGTAACCTACTGCCACCAGCACCGCGCAGAACAGAAAAATCACGCCTTTTGTCGATGCCACGAACTCAAGATCTTTGTTAAGAAGCATCACCATAACGCCAACAAACGAGATGATAAATCCCACGATGTTCATAGGAGTAAGCTTCTCTTTCAGGAAAATTGACGCCGCGACGGGTGTCACCAACGGAATCATCGCGATTATTGCCGACCCGATGATAGGTGAGGTGCTCTTCAAACCATAGCCCTCAAAGATGAAATATAGAAACGGCTCGAACATCGCTGCCAAGGCGAAAAGGCCGAGGTGCTTGCGCTCGACTCTCTCATTCAGCTTGAACAAGAAAAGTATCGCCGTGAAGAAAATAGTAGCCACCACGAGGCGCAGGAATATAGTCGCCGTGGGGTTCAGGTTGCGGTACACCTGCGTCGACCAGATAAACGATAACCCCCAGATTATCATGGCGATAACGCCTGCAATATGAACTATGTAATTTCTGTTTTTCATGGTGCAAAAATAGTCAAAAAAATTGATTGTCTCTTCAAAATATTTTTGTATTTTTGTTGTTTATTATATGTGCAAATGAAAAAAATATTTAAATATTTGCTATGCATCGTCGGTGCATTCATCGCCTTTCTCATCGCGATGAATATCTTCGTGCCCGTCTACGTCTTCGACACTCCTGTACCGTTTCATGGCGATTATCTCCACAATCCTTATCAGGATATCGACTCAACCTATTGGAAATGCTGCAATTTTCACGGACATACCCGCCAGTACGGTGGCGTCACCAACGGCCGTAACAACGGCAACGAGGTCTACGACAGCATGTATCGCATGTTCGGTTACGATCATGTCGGAATATCCGATTATAATAAGGTAAATGCTTATGAGGACGGTCGCGATCCAGGCTTCATCCCCGGCTACGAGCACGGCTACAACGTTTGGAAAACGCATCAGGTGTGCCTCGGCACTAAAAAAGTGCGCCGTATTGATTATTTCTTTTACCAGACTTTAAGTCATAAACAGCACATGCTCAATAGGTTAGGCGAGCAAAACAGAGTGGTGGCGGTGGCGCATCCGAGTTTCGTCGAAGGAAGCTATAACGTGCGCGACATGAAATATCTCAGCAATTACAAGGTTCTTGAGGTTCTGAACGGTTTTGTCAACTCGCCTGAACATTGGGATATGGCACTTTCAAACGGCCATCTTGTGTATCTTATTGCCGACGACGACACTCACGACGTGCTGAAAGTCAACGATATAGCGCTTAAAATCACATATCTGAGCGCCAAAGACAACGACGCTAACCAGCTTTACGACGCGCTGCTTTCAGGCAAGGCTGTCGGCATTGACTTCGATTTGGACAGGTCAGAAGAGATGGATCATAAGGTGGAGCGTTTCAAACGCGATATACCTTATTTAAATAGTGCGAAACTAAATGGCAGCGAATTCATCGTAAATGTCACGAAACCGATAAAAAAAGCTGAGTTTGTCGGACAAAGCGGCACGGTTTTGCAGGCAGAAGAGTTCAAAAAAGCCGACTCTGTTTTCCATACATCTTACGAGATTCAACCTTCCGACCAATATGTCCGTACTGTCCTTACATTCTTCGACGGCACCAGCATGTGGCTCAACCCAGTCACACGCCACGAAGACGCTCAGATAACCAAACAACGCCTCGATCACATCTCTTACCCTTGGACCGCGGCGCTGTGGGGCATTTACATAGGAATTTTTGCACTTATAGTAATACTAATCAGAAAGAAATAATCAAGCAAAAAAGCAGGCCTTTGAAACGATAGTTTCCAGACTGCTGTTTGCTTGATTATTTCTGATATCAAAAACTACAGACTGAAATGCGGAATCGGCTCTAATTTGAACAGATTCTTCGCATGCTTGTCGTCAATCTTCGCCTTAATAACTGGATCTTCGCAAACGCCAGTGCGGATGTACTTGTCCAAAGTGGCGTAGGTGAAGCCTAAGTTATCTTCGTCGCTCTTGCCGCACAAGCCGTCGGACGGTGTCTTTTCAACCAACTCGATAGGCAATCCTAATTCTTTTCCGACAGCCTTCACCTCCTGTACTGTGAGTCCACCGAGAGGTGAGAAGTCGCCTGCTGAGTCGCCGTAGCGTGTGCTGTAGCCAACCCAGTCTTCGGAGAGGTTGCAGGTGTTCGCCACGCGACCGTTCACTGATTGTGAGACGGCGTAGGCTGCTGTCATCCTCAAACGTGGTGGCATGTTGATAACTGTCTGATTTGCAACGTCTGTGCCTAAAGTGGCGAGTTGTTTTTTTACCTCCGCCATCAAAGCGTTGTATGTCTCGCCAATGTTTACGCACACATATTTTATTCCAAGGTGGTTGATGAGTTTCATGCTGTCGGCGATGTCGCTCTGCACTCCGTTGGGCATCGTTACGCCATAAACGCGGTCTTTGCCCAGCGCCTCGACGCATAATCCGGCCACTATGCTGCTGTCTTTGCCTCCTGAGATGGCGACCACGGCGTTGCAACCCGGACCGTTTTGCTCAAACCAGTCCCTAATCCATTGAACCACACGGTCTTTTACTTCTTTTGCATTGAATTCTTTCATATATTATAATTCCTTTCTCCAAAAATCTTACTTCCGACTCTCACCATGGTCGAACCTTCTTCGATGGCAATCGGATAATCGTGCGACATTCCCATTGAAATCTCCTTAAACCATTCACAATCAGCGAAATACTTCGATTTTAAGGTTGTGAAAATCTCTTTCAGATGATGAAATTCCTTGCGGACCTGTGTCATGTCGTCGGTGTTCGTCGCCATTCCCATCACACCGCAAATTTGGATGTTTTTCATTGCCTTGAAAATGTCGGAATTCAGGATTTCCTCAGCTTCTGCCATGTCGAGGCCAAATTTCGTCTCCTCTTCCGCGATGTGGAACTGCAACAGACAGTCGACAACACGGTTGTGCTTAATCGCTTCTTTATTAACGGCTTGCAACAGGTTGAAAGTGTCGATGGAATGAATCAGTTTCACGTATGAAACGATATATTTGATTTTGTTTGTCTGCAAATGCCCGATGAAATGCCAGTCGATGTCCTTTGGCAGCACCTCGTGCTTGTCGCGCATCTCGAGCGCATGATTCTCGCCGAAAACGCGCTGTCCGGCGTCGTAGGCTTCTTGCAGATCTTCAACGGGTTTCGTCTTTGAAACCGCCACCAGCAAAACTCCCGAAGGGATGGTTTCTCTTATTTTTTTCAAATTTTCCTTGACCATATCAACAAAAATTTAATCATGCAAAATTATCAAAAATTTTTTAATAATCAGTCAATATTTTTTCGTAAAAACAAACGCATTTTGGTGTTAAATTTTTAACAATTTTAACACCTTATTTTTTGTTTTTTAACACCATTGTATGATTTTTAACACCTTATTAAAATTAGTTATAATATTTTTGCTTCACAAATTTAACCATTTATAAAATATATTTACAGGACATGAAAAAGCTAAAAAGAAATTTTAAGCTTGCATTGTTGATGATAGCATGTTTTGTGATGCCGGCGCGCGCTCAGTTTTGCGACGGTTTCTTTAAAAGCGATAATAATTCGATGTATCGCACAGTAGATGACGGTATCACAATTGAAGGCATGAACAATGAAAATCCGACAGCACCCCTTGGGGACGGGGTGCTGATTATGCTTGTGGCTGGATTAGCCTATGCCGTGGCACGACGCAAAAGCGTTACTAAACGCAACATGTTGATAATCATGGCGGTTATGTTGCTAAGCATGACACAGTGTAAGAAAAAAACGGTTTCCACAATCGAAACGAAAACAGCTTTCATGACATTTGAGACGTCAAGGCACGCCGGAAGGACTGTTTTTGTGCCAGGTATGGAAGGCGATGGCTTCACTTGGAATGGCGAAGGCTATGAGTGCATCAGTGTGGGCGGCAGCATCCAAGGTTATCTTGGTGAGCTGAGAGCAGAGACGTCGGGCGGCAACGTGCAGACTGAAAGAGTGGTGTTCGGCGGCAACATTATTGCTCCTGAAGAAGGCGAGGATGTTTATTTCTTCTACCTCGGCAACGGCTCTCATGCGGCGAAAGCGGGCGACGTGACGACGACAATCGACTTCTCAAACCAGCCGGATGGGACGACCTCTACTGTCACTAACTTGCTGATTGCCATAGAAAAAGGGACAATAACTAAAATTGACGAAACAACTTATCATGCATATGCCAATTTGAAGGTTAAGACCGCTATAGCTTTTTTCGAATTGGATGGCTTCGAAAGCTCGAAAAATCAATCAGAAACAATATATCTGCACGGCGATGACCTTTATTCTTCGGCTGTCATCAATTACAAGGAAGGCACGATAACAGGCAACGCGAAAGGTTTCATCAATGTGGGAACAAATGGCGATAAATATGTTGCTTTGATAGCTTCCACCGATAATGAAACGGTTCTTAAGTTCGATAGCAACAGCAAAAGTGGCGAGATAACATTTCCCAATGGCATCAGAAAAAAGAAATTCTATTCCAACGACTTAAGTCCGTTGCCTGTGGCTGTTGAAAATCTGCCGGATGAGACATTGCCGGGACTATTTTCGGTCTCTCCATCTGTAAAGGTTAGATTTTCAAAGGGAAACCTACAATACACAAGAAGCAACACCAGCGCCAACTGGGATGCAGAAGGCTCGTGGCATTTTATGGAAAACCAGTATGACATAGCGGAGGTCGCCGACCAATATGACCCGTCGTATGCGTCGTGGTATCATGATGTCGGTGATGATTACAGCCAGGAAACAGCCGTCAGCTTCATGGGCTTTGGCACGACTGGCAATAGCGATCTTACCTATTCTTATAAAAACCCGTACGACACCGATGCTGAATATGAATATGGCCCTGAAACAGGAAACCTGTCTGTCGCCGAAGGCACCGACTGGGGCTGGTGCATAGGAGGAGCGGATTCTCCGTGGCGTACCCTCTCAGCCAACGAATTCTCGTGGCTTTTGGGTATGGCGAATGGCAATGCGCATCTCTGGACAGAGAATCCGGGGGTGAACTGCCGCGTCGCATCTACAGTGTGCGGAGTGAATAACGCCCGTTTTACGAGGGCAAGAATACTTGATTATTCGAAAACATCCGATGGCATCAACGGCATGGTGCTCCTCCCTGATGATTACACTCATCCCGAAGGTTTGGCTGATCTGAATTATATCAATTATTTCGGCGATAATGATTCTCAATTCACTAAAGCCAATATCCTGACTGTAGAGGAATGGAGTAGGATGGAAGATGCCGGAGCGGTGTTTCTGCCAGCCGCAGGTCAGCGTTATATCAACTGGAAGACTTGGGATATAGTGACATATTCAACAGATGTGAACATTGGCGGCCACTACTGGACAAGCACCGCGTCGTCATACAGCGGACGTATTTTATTCTTTGACGGCGGACATTCTACATTCCAGACAGATATGAGACTGCTGGGACGTTCGGTCCGTCTGGTTCAAGATGCCAAGTAACAGAAGCGGAAAAATTATCGTTTAAAAAATGTAAAGTCTTTAGTCGAAAGTCTAAAGACTTTTTTGTATCTTTGCAAAAATTTGAGAACGATGAAAAAATACGTCATTTACCTTGTTAAAATGTTGATTTTCTTGCTGGTAATGTTCGAGTTTATGAGGATTGTCTTCATTGTGAACTATTGGCATCTCGTAAGTGTTGACGCTGTTCCTTTCACTGAGATATTGCGAGGACTCTTCAAGGCGTTGCCTCTCGACATCGCGACGGCGTGTTTCATTATGCCACTGCCGGCTCTCGTGATGTTTATCTGCACATGCTTCAACAAAAACATCAGCTACCGCTGGATGCGATGGTATTTCTACGTCATCATTGCGCTTTATGTACTCTGCGTGATGGGTGAGATAGGAATCTACGGTGAATGGGGTACTAAGCTGAGCGCCAAAGCTTTAGCTTATTTAGAGAATCCTTCGGAGGTGTTTAATACTGCCTCGACACAGCAAACGGTGCTGCTGCTGTCGCTGTGGGCGTGCTTCACACTGCTGTTCTCCTGGCTTTATGTGCGATGGATAGAGCCTTCGAGCGAGAACTATGTGAGAGAAAAAGACCATGTCGTCTCGTTTGTGACGGTGTTTGTGCTCTCGTTCGGACTGATGTTCCTCGGTATGCGCGGAGGTTTAAATGAGATACCTATCTCCACAAGCTCGGGATATTTCAGTAACTATAAGATTGTCAATATCATGACGGTTAATCCGGCATATAACCTCGTGGAAAACCTTACCAACGCGAAGAAGGTGAACGATAACGCGCATTTCAATTACATGGATTTTGAGACGGCTGAGAAAGTCACCAGAGAAACACATGAAATAGAATGCGACTCAACGATTAATATTCTTAAGACCGAGCGTCCTAACGTGTTGATAATCTTACTCGAAAGCTGGTCGGCCGACTTGATTGAGTCGTTGGGCGGCGACCCGAGCATCACGCCTAATTTCCATAACATGGAGAAAGACGGCTTGCTGTTCACCAATTTCTACGCCTCAGCCAACCGCTCGCAGCAGGCAATAGCGTCTATCATCGGCGGCTTGCCGGGTCTGCCGGTGACCACAATCACCAACCATCAGGAGAAATATTATGCCATTCCATCGATAGTGAAATCCCTTGATTCCATTGGATATTTCTCAAGTTTCTACTTCGGCGGCGAGCTTAACTACGGCAATATTCTTTCTTATCTCAGGTATAATGAGTTTGACAGAATTGTGGAAGGCAAGGACGTTAAAGAGCATTTCCATAAAGGTAAGCTGGGAATTCAGGACACCGACATGCTTCCTTGGGCCTCGAAAGACATCAACAGTCAGCCGGAGCCGTTCTTCACCACTATTTTCACGCTGAGCACACACTCGCCTTACGATTATCCGAAGATTTTTGAAGAGCTTGAATGGCCTCAGATTGAGAAGGTGTTTGTGAACTCGGCGAAATACACCGACATAGCGCTGAAGCTCTTCATGGACAGGGCAAAACAGCAGCCTTGGTATAACAACACCTTGTTCCTGTTTATGGCCGACCATAGCCATCCGTCGTACAAGAACCATCCGCTGGAATCATTTGAATATCATAAGATTCCGTTGCTTATCTATGGCGAGCCGCTGAAGGATTCGCTGCGTGGCACCACCTACGACAAGATTTGTGGTAACACCGATATTCCTGCCACAATCTTGGCACAGCTTGGCTTGAAACACGACGAGTTTTTCTGGAGCAAGGACGTGTTCAACACTTGCTATCGTCCATTCGCCTTCTTCGAGCTCTACAGCGGCTTGGGATGGAAGACGGAAGAGGGTGAGTATGTCACCTCGAGTGAGAATAATATTGTGAAGAACACCTTCCCTGAAGATAAAGCCGACAGCCTTGTATGGCAGGGGAAAGCTTATATGCAATATCATTTTGATTTATTTAACAGATATTAAAATTATTTGTATTTTTGCAATTTAAAATAAATAATAACAGATATGTTTGAAGGCTTAACCGAGAAACTGGAACGTTCGTTCAAGATACTGAAGGGACAGGGATATATCACCGAGATCAATGTGGCGGAGACCGTGAAAGAGGTGCGCAAGGCTTTGCTTGACGCCGATGTGAGCTATAAAATAGCTAAAGATGTCACCAACGACATCAAGGAAAAGGCTATCGGTCAGAAGATTTTGACATCCGTTTCGCCAAGTCAGTTGATGGTGAAGATTGTGCACGACGAGTTGGCGGAGCTGATGGGCGGCGAACACACCGAAATCAACATCAAAGGCAACCCGGCCATAGTGCTCATCGCCGGTCTTCAGGGTTCCGGTAAGACCACATTCTCGGCGAAACTCGCCAATTATCTCAAGACCAAGAAAGGCAAGACCGTAATGTTGGTGGCCGGCGACGTGTATCGTCCTGCCGCTATCGACCAGTTGAATGTTTTGGGCGAACAGGTCGGAGTAGAGGTCTATTCTGAAGAAGGCAACAAAAACCCTGTTCAGATTGCTGAAAACGCCATCGCGAAGGCAAGAAAAGACGGTAAGAACGTCGTCATCATCGATACTGCAGGCCGTCTGGCTGTCGACGAGGAGATGATGAACGAGATCGCGAAGATAAAAGAGACGGTTAAACCTCAGGAGACTTTGTTCGTGGTCGATGCCATGACAGGTCAGGACGCGGTGAACACCGCAAAAGCGTTCAACGACCGCCTCGACTTCGACGGCGTGGTGCTCACCAAACTCGACGGCGACACACGTGGCGGTGCGGCTCTCACAATACGCACCGTGGTCGAAAAGCCTATCAAATTCGTGGGTCTCGGCGAAAAGATGGACGCTCTCGACATCTTCTACCCGAAACGTATGGCCGACCGTATCCTCGGCATGGGCGATATCGTTTCTCTCGTGGAGAAAGCCCAAGAGCAGTTCGATGCCGACGAAGCAGCCAAACTGAAGAAAAAACTCGCGAAAAACGAGTTCAACTATAACGATTTCCTGAAGCAGATTCAGCAAATCAAGAAGATGGGAAGCATCAAAGACCTCGCCGGCATGATTCCTGGCATGAATAAAATCAAAGACGAGGACATCGACGATGACGCATTCAAGAGCATTGAGGCCATTATCGGCTCAATGACACCTGAGGAACGCGAGAATCCGAAGCTCATCAACGGAAGCCGCAAACGCAGAATAGCACTCGGCTCTGGCAACAACATTGATGAGGTGAACCGCCTCATCAAACAGTTCGAAGAGACCTCGAAGATGATGCACATGGTGACCACCGGCGGCGCAAAGAAAATGATGCAGATGATGCAACAAGCAAAACGCAGACGTTAGTTTAGAGTTGAGAGTGTAGAGTTTAGAGTAGTTTAAAGTTGATAGTTAAAAAGTTAAAAGATGAATATAGAAAACAAAATCATCGACGGCAAAGCTATTGCCGATGCAATGAAAAAAGAAATAGCGGCTGAGGTCGCCGGAATGTTGGACAAAGGCATGGACGCCCCGCATCTCGCAGCAGTGATAGTGGGCGAGGACGGCGCCAGCAAGACATACGTGGCATCGAAGGAGAAAGCCTGCCAGAGCGTGGGCATGACGAGCTCGGTGTACCGCCTGCCAGCTGAGACGACAGAGGAAGAGCTCCTAAAACTCATCGACTTCCTTAACAACGACGAGGAAATCGACGGCTACATCATCCAGCTGCCATTGCCGAAACATATCAACGAGACAAAGGTCATACACAGCATAAACCCGAAGAAAGACGTCGACGGCTTCACACCTTTTAATATTGGTCTGATGCAGCTCGGCGAGCCTTGCTTCCTCCCAGCCACACCAGCAGGTATTGTTGAACTGCTGAAACGTAGTGGCGTTGAGACAGCCGGCAAACATGTAGTGGTTCTGGGACGTTCCAATATCGTGGGAACGCCAATCAGCGTCATGCTTTCACGTAAAGGTGCCGACGCTACTGTCACCATATGCCACAGCAAGACACAGAACCTTCCAGAGATCACACGTCAGGCCGACATCCTTGTGGTGGCAATTGGCAAGCCGTTGTTCCTCAAGGCCGACATGGTGAAACCGGGCGCCGTGGTCATCGACGTGGGTATTCATCGCATTGATGATAACACAACTGAAAAAGGCTATCGCATTGAGGGTGACGTCGATTTCGACGAGGTCGCGAAAGTGGCTTCAAAAATCACTCCTGTGCCGGGCGGCGTTGGTCCGATGACTATAGTGTCATTGCTTTATAACACATTACAAGCTAAAAAAAGAAAATAAGTCATGAAAAACTCTCTCAAAGCCTTAATTCTATTGGTGTTGGCATTGGTTTTGGCAGCACCGGCGGCTTATGCGCAGAATTATCATACCAAATCAAAAAAAGCTGTTAAATATTATAAAAACGCCAAGAAACAGTATGATAAAAAGAAATATCCAAAGACTTACAAATATCTTGGAAAGGCATTGGATGTTGACGCCAATTTCTCAGAGGCGCTGCTGCTTAAAGCTGAGCTTTCGACTAAGTTAAATGATGATAATCAAGCAATTGAGAGCTACGAGAGGATGTTCGCCGCCGACTCAATGGCATTTCCTAAGAGTGCCATCACATTGTCGAAGTTGTATATGAAGAAATTCCGTTTCGGCGAGGCTGTAAATATTCTCAGATGGTATGTGAAGGTGCCTAACCAAAAGACGGCTTTGATGACACAAGCCAAGGATTTGCTGGCTATAGCGGAGTTTAGAGATATGGCCTTCAACAATCCTGTGACATTCGACCCGGTAAATCTTGGCGAAAATGTGAACACGGAAGGCGATGAATATGTCAACCAGATTCTGCCTGACGGAAGCCGACTTTATTTCACACGTCGTGGCGAAGTTATTGATAAACAAGGATCTAGAGAAGAGTTTATTTTCTCTTCAGCAATAATCAATGATGAATATATGCCAGCTATCCCAATGGATATCGATTGGCATAACAATAAGAGAATGGGCGCTGTGAATATCACTGCAAACCAAAACAAGATGTATTTTGTCGGTATCGACTTCATCGACAGCTATGGACGTGGCGATATCTATACCTCCGATTACGTTGATAATCAATGGACTAAGCCTGTCAACCTCGGTAATATCGTGAACACTTCTACAATGGAGTCGCAGCCTTGCATCAGCGCCGACGGTATGGAGTTGTATTTTGCAAGATATTCAAGAACTTATGAGAGCACCGACATCTATTACAGCCAGTTTTATCAAGGAAAATGGAGCAATCCTAAGGCTATCACACCAGCCAACTCAAAAGGCAATGAGATGAGTCCGTTCATCCATCCCGACGGAAACACTTTGTATTTTGCCTCTGACGGCATCCCGGGAATGGGCGGATACGATATTTTTATGTGCAAGAAGATAGGAAGAGGCGAGTGGAGCTCTCCGGTAAACCTCGGCTACCCGATAAACTCTGAGAAAAATGAGATCAGCTTCGTGGTGAGCTCCGACGGCAAAAAAGGCTATATCTCGTCAGACCGTGACGGCGGCTTGGGTGGCTTCGATATCTATGTCTTTGATTTAGATGAGATTGACGCACCTGACTCAGTCGACATGACTCGTTTCATCTTGCGTAACATCAACTTTGCGTTCGACAGCGCGATACTCAGCGAGACATCGTACACCGAGATTGACTCACTCGTAAGTTTCATGAATGAGAATCCTTCGATTAACATCGAAATATCAGGTTACACTGATAATAGCGGCAGCGATGAGCACAATATGACGCTTTCTCATGAACGCGCCGCAGCAGTGATGACAGCGCTTCTTGAAAGAGGCGTTTCTGTGAAGAGAATCAATGCCGTGGGTTATGGCGCCAACCGTCCGCTCGTGCCTAACGACAGCGAGAAGAATAAGGCTTTGAACCGTCGTGTGGAGATAAGAGTATTTTAATGCGACACAGTGAGTTTTTTCACTGCGATCACATCTTTTGAATAGATTTTCAGGTTGTAAAAACCATTCGGTAATTGTGAGACGTCGATGTGTTTATCATGGCGTCTCATAATTATTCTGCCTGTTATGTCGATGATTTCCACAGAGTTAATCTCTTTTTCTGAAACTATATTCACTATACAGTTGGCTGGATTCGGATAAACGAGAATATGCTCTGACGCTGAAATCTCATTGACGCTTGTGGTTTGATTGAAATATCTAGCAGTCCAACTTTCAGGAAGACTGTTATCCAAGTCTAAATCAATGAGTTGCAGATAAGCTCCTCTGCTGTCGGCTTCTGTAGGCCAAGGCTCACTGTCTGAATAACAAACCTCATCGATGACGTTGCCCCAAGCGTCGGCCAAAACGATTTTTTCTGATTTGTTCGACAAATTTCTAAGATACTGTCCGAATGGCGCTGACTGGTAGAATGATGTGTAAACCATTGAGTCAGAACATAATACGAGAGAGTCGCGGGCTGCAAGATGCGAGCCGTTGGGGAAGCTGTATGTGATGCCGAGCTCGCTGAGATAAACTCCTGTAAGGTCGACTACGTCGTCGCCATTGTTGTTGATTTGGATGAACTCAAGTTGTTTGCCGTCGATGCCGAGGGTGTCGGCCGGATGGTAATGTATCCTTGAAATCACCAGCGGCGGAATGTCGGCGTTACAGCTGTTTGTCGAGCCTATGTTTTGGTTTAACCAGTTGATTCTCTGTTGTATCCAGGTCTTCATCGCCTGAACCTCAGAGGCGTGTTGATTCATCTGATGCCAACGTTGGTTGTCGCGTGCTACGCCTTCCGCTATCCATTCGTCAATCTCATCGATGCGGTCGCAAATCACGGCGTAATTCATAGGCATCCCCGGCGCTGTGACCTCAAACCAGCGTTTTGCCATGCAGCAACGGAACATGTCGGTGTCGAACATGTCTTTCCAGAACTTTGAGCCGTTGTTGTCGTTGTTGTCGAACTGCCACACGTCGTAACGGCTACGGTTTCCGAACTCGTCGTGGCCGTAGGCGAGGTTGTAATCCCACACAGGACCCGCGCGGAGCTTGCCTTTTCTGTCTTTGTGGAAGAAAGTGCTTAATTTGTACACATCCACATTTGAAGAGTATTCGGCGACAAGCATGAAATCGATGAACGACCTGATGTCGATAATCGACGGGATGCCGTCAGTGATGGATGCGTTGTGGCTTCCTGCCTTGGCTTCCAGGTCGAAAAACACGCTTTTTATGTAGTTGTGTTGTGCCGTCGTTATGTCGTCGGGTTTCGGATAATGGTGTATGTAGTCAACGCCCCACGACCATCCGTATTCTTGCATGGTCCATGCCACAGGGTCGTTTCCAGTGGTTTTGTCAGCCTTTGTTATATATCCGCCTGTAACTTCAGGATAGCTGTTGTTTGTGGATTCGAGTTTCTGGACGTTTACGCGGTTGTCGTCGACTTTAATCTTCTCCATGAATGCGTAAAGCCCTTTGTAGTCGTTGTTTATGATAACCTCGCAATAAACGCGGCGTGGCGCATATTGACCGAGTTTTTCCGACAGTTCATAAGAAATCACATCGCGCATGCCTGTCTGGTCGAAAGCCAGAGAGTTGAGCACCCAGTCGTTCTCTTTCGGCATGCCGAGTAAGCTGACGTTGTTGTTGGTGACGTTGTCGGCTAACAGAGTCTCCAGTCCGTAAGGTTTTTTCTGGAGCATCTGTGACGAGCTTCCGCGAAGCTCAATGCCTATTCTGCCGTTGTAATTGAGAAATTCCGGGTTGTTTTGGTCGGAGACATAGTTGCGAGAGCCATCCTGATGCCATATTATCTTCATGTTTCCCAACACTTTAGGCTCATCAGGAATAGGAGCGTTGTTGTCGGTGTTGATGATGACAATAGGAAGATTGCTGTCGGTGAAATTCTGTGCGAAAATCGTCAGCGGCAGCAGCAAAAAAGCCAAAATATGAAGCCTAAAATTCATTTAGATATCAAAATTTCGGCAAAAATAGTAAAAAAATAAAAAAGTGTAAAGTTATTTTATAAAAACTCTACACTTAAAACTTATAACTTCAAACTCCAAACTAAATCAGTCTCCTCCCTGGTACATTCTGCTGATCATGTCTTTGTATTTCTGCAGAATAACAGCGCGTTTCACCTTCAGAGTAGGAGTAAGGATGCCGTTCGCCGTTGACCACTCATCAGCGAGGAATTTGAATCTCTTAATCTTTTCGGTGTCACCGAAGAAGCCGTTGATCTTCTGAACTTCTTTCATCAAACGGTCTTTCACCTCTTTAAGATTAATCATTTCCTCGTTCTTCGTGAATTTGATCTCGTGCTTTGCGCACCAGTCTTTCAAGAATGAGAAGTCGGGGACTATCAAAGCGGCGGCGAATTTCTCGTTTTCGCCAAGCACCACTACGTTTTCAAAGAATCCTGACTCGGTGAATTTGTTCTCAATGATATCAGGGTTGATATATTTGCCTAACGATGTCTTGAAGAGGTTCTTCATGCGGCCTGTGATCTTGAGGTTGCCGTATTCGTTGAACATTCCGAGGTCGCCTGTGTGGAACCATCCGTCTTTGTCGATGACTTCAGCTGTGAGCTCAGGTTGTTTGTAATAGCCCATCATCACGTTGTGACCGCGGCAGATAATCTCGCCGTTTTCAGCGATTTTAACCTCTACGCCTGGCAATGCAGGGCCTACAAATCCCGCTTCACGGCCGTGTGGCTCGTTGCAGCTGGTGCAGATCACCGGTGAACATTCTGTCATGCCGTAGCCTTCGTAAACAGGCATCTTGATGGCTGAGAAGAATGCCGAGATGTTGGGCTGTATGCTGGCGGCGCCCGAAACGATGATGTCGAAGCAGTCGGCACCGAGTTTGTTGCGGATCTTGCTGTAAACGAGCTTGTCGGCAAGTTTCAGCTTGAGGTTGTAGAACCAGCTGCGGCCGTCAACGGTGTATTTCTCCGCGAGGTTCATTGCCCAGTAGAATATGCCTTTCGCGAGGCCTTTCTGGCTTTGTCCTGACTGTCTGACCTTGAGATAAATCTTTTCGAGCAGACGTGGCACGCAGGTCATCATCGTAGGATGGATCTCCTTCATGTCGTTGGCGATTGTAGCGACGCTTTCGGCGTAATAAACCGACATTCCAAGATATTGATACAGATATGTCAACGTTCTCTCGTATGCGTGGCAGATAGGCAGGAAACTCAATGCGCGTGTTGAAGTAGGTGATGGCGTCTGACGCAGATTCTCAATCTGACCGAGGATGTTGGCGTGCGAGAGCATCACACCCTTCGGAGTACCTGTTGTTCCTGAGGTGTAAAGTATTGTGGCACAATCGGTTGATTTAACATCAGCTTTGCGTCTCTCGAGTTCTTCAGGATTTTGATTTTCGCGGCCTAATTGAAGCAAATCAGCCCAGATAGGGTAGTCGCCTCGTTTCACGAAGGTGTAGATCATCTTCAATGACGGTATGTCGTTGATGATGTCCTCAATCTTATTCAAAACGCAAAGTCCTTCAACCATAACAAATTTAGCCTCGCTGTTGTTGATAACCACGCGGTAGTCTTCTTTGCTGATAGTAGGGTAGATAGGCACTGTGACGGCTCCAACCTGCTGTATGGCCATGTCCATGATGTTCCATTCCGGACGGTTGCTGCTGATGATAGCCACTTTATCGTCTTTCTGGATACCTAATTTGATAAGGGCATAGCTGATAATGTTGGTGGTTTCGACATATTCCTGTATGCTGTACTTCTTCCATTCGCCGTTTTCTTTCTTGGCGAGGGCCACTTCTTGGTTAGGATGTTTCTGTAAGTAGGTTGTGAGAATGTCAAAAATGCGTTTTTCTTCCATCTTTATTGCGTTTTTAAACGCTGCAAAAATACTAAGTATTTTAACCCGGAAATTTTTGTGGGATGAGTGGGGCGAAAATAGGGATAAAAACGCTTATTTAGGGATAAAGGTGCCGATTTTAGGGGTGAATGAAAATTTTTTATGATGATTTTAGGGTTAAAAATTAAAAATACGGGGTGAAAATTTTACCCCATGGGGTGAAAATTAAGCACCAAAGTCGTCGAAAAGGATGTTTTCTTTAGGCACACCTAAATTGTCGAGCATGTTGAGTACAGCTTGTGTCATCATCGGTGGGCCGCATAGATAGTACTCTATTTCTTCAGGTTCTTTATGATTCTTGAGATAATTCTCCAACAACACCTCGTGAATGTTGCCTACGTAGCCTGTCCAGTTGTCTTCAGGCAGCGGTGACGACAGCGCTATATTGAATTTAAAGTTAGGATTCTCGGCTTCGATCTTCTTGAAATCATCAATATAGAAGAGCTCTCGCAATGAGCGTCCGCCATACCAATACGAGACCTTGCGTTGTGTGTGTTTTGTGAGGAAGAGGTCGAGGATATGCGAGCGCATAGGAGCCATTCCTGCGCCGCCGCCGATGAAAACAATCTCACGTTGAGTGTCTTTGATATGGAACTCGCCGTATGGTCCGCTGATGCTGACTTTGTCGCCTGGTTTCAGCGAATATATATAGGATGAGCACACGCCGGGGTTCACCTTCATGAAACCACCGTTTTTTCTGTCGAGCGGCGGCGTGGCGATGCGCACATTGAGCATGATGATATTGTCTTCCGCAGGATAACTCGCCATGGAATAGGCGCGGAACTGCGGCTCCGGGTTGTGCATCACGAGGTCGAACATATGGAACTTCTCCCAGTCTTTGCGATATTCCTCGTCAACGTCGATGTCAGCGTATCTCACATCACATTTCGGCACGTCGATTTGGATGTAGCCGCCGGAGAGGAAGTCGAGATGCTCGCCTTCAGGCAGCTTCACCACGAATTCTTTGATAAATGTGGCCACGTTGCAGTTGCTCACCACGGTGCATTCGTACTTCTTGATGCCGAATATCTGCGGATTGATGTGTATTTTAAGGTCTTCACGCACTTTTACCTGACATCCCAAACGCCAATGGTCGAGCTGTTCCTTGCGACTGAAAAAGTCTTTTTCCGTTGGTAAAATCGTGCCTCCGCCTTCAAGAACCTGACATTTGCACATTCCGCAGCTGCCTTTGCCACCGCATGCCGAAGGCAGGAAAATCTGCTCGTCGGCGAGAGTCTTTAGCAGAGAATTGCCGGGATTGACCTCCAAATCGCGTTCCTCGTTGATGTTGATGTGCACTTTGCCTTTAGGCGTGAGTTTTTTCTTCACAAAAACGAGAATCGTCACAGGAATTATCACTGCGATGAGGAAGACGATGACGCTTGTTATTATGATGTATGTGGTGCTCATTTAAAAACTAATTCCGAGGAACGCCATGAAAGCTATTCCCATTAAACCTGTGATAATGAATGCGATACCTGTGCCTTGCAGGCGTTTCGGTATCTTTGAATATCTGATCTTCTCCCTGATGGCTGCCATCCCGACTATTGCGATGAGCCAGCCGATGCCTGAACCGATTCCATACGCAAGCGATTGACCCACAGAGGTAAAGTCGCGTTCCTGCATGAAAAGGCTAGCACCTAAAATAGCGCAGTTGACGGCAATAAGAGGGAGGAAAATTCCCAAAGAGTTGTACAGCGAAGGAGTGTATTTCTCAATCACCATTTCCAAAATCTGCACTATGGCGGCGATGATGGCGATGAAGAGGATGAAACTGAGGAAGTCGAGCGAGACATCAGCAAATGCAGGGCTTATCCATGCCAACGCTCCTTCTGACAAAACATATCTGTCAAGGAGGTAATTCACTGGTACTGTGACGATTAGCACGAAGGTGACGGCTATGCCAAGTCCGAACGAGGTCTTCACATTCTTTGAGACGGCGAGGAATGAGCACATCCCGAGGAAATAGGCGAAAACCATGTTATCGATGAAGATCGAGCGGAAGAAAATGCCAAGTGTATCCATCATTTCTCCTCCTCAGGTTTTTGTAGCCAGATGATTATTCCTATGATTATCAAAGCCATAGG
>CAMZJA010000014.1 GCA_947307415.1 uncultured Bacteroidales bacterium
GGGATGATTCTGAAGATAATCATGCCTCTCGGGATGACAGGATATGTCACGATTGAGCAGAAAATCTTGTAGTTTGTACGCAAGTCGCGCGCTATCCAAGCAGCCTGAACCTCGTTGCCAGGCAGGAAGATAGGTGTGACGCATGCCTCAGCCGGTCCAATCTCGAATCCGAGGTCACGGAAGCCTTTCTGAAGAGTACGTGTCACTGTCCAGAGTTTCTTACGAAGCTCGTCACCTTCAGCGCTGCGGATGATTTCGAGACGTTTCAAGCAGCCTTCGACGATAGGCATCGGCAACGACTTGGCATACATCTGCGAACGCATGTTGTAACGCAAATAGTCGATGATGACCTTAGGACCGGCCACGAAGCCGCCGATGATAGCCATTGACTTGGCGTAAGCGCCAATGTAAAGGTCGATGTCGTCCATCACGCCGAAATGTTCTGAAGTACCGCGACCTGTAGGACCCATGCAGCCGAAGCCGTGAGCGTCGTCGATGAGGATGCGGAACTGATATTTCTTTTTGAGAGCCACGATCTGGTCGAGGATACCGAGAGCGCCTGTCATTCCGAACACGCCTTCAGTGATGAGAAGGATGCCGCCGCCGGTCTTCTTCACCACCTCTGTAGCGCGCTGCAACATCTTCTCGCAACTTACGATATCGTTGTGTTTGAAGTGGAATGACTGTCCCATGTGCAGACGTTTACCGTCGATGAGGCAAGCATGGGCTTCAGCGTCGAACACTATGACGTCGTTACGTGTGCAGAGCGCGTCGATGGTTGAGACGATGCCCTGATATCCGAAGTTGAACTCATAAGCGTCCTCTTTATGCTCGAAGTCGGCGAGTTCACGCTCCAGACGCTCATGCAGACGGGTGTTACCACTCATCATACGAGCGCCCATAGGGTAAGCCAAACCCCAGCGGGCAGCGGCCTCAGCGTCAACTTTTCTCACCTCAGGATGGTTGGCCAAACCGAGGTAATTGTTCAAACTCCAGCACAAAACATCAACGCCGTTGAAGCGCATGTGCGGTCCGAGTTCACCTTCCAAACGAGGGAAAGCAAAATATCCGTGAATGCGGTCCATGTATTGTCCGATTGGACCACCAGAATCGTGAGCTATTCTTTCAAATATTTCCATTTTTTTAAAATTGATTTTATTTCGCAAAGATAGTAAAAATATTTACAGTATACACATAATTCTATTTTTTTATTTTTTTGAAAAAATCGCAACATTTTTCTTCATTTTTATATTTTTTTGTATTTTTGTAGTTTATTTTAATGAAATGTTAGACTTAAAAAATAAAAACGCTCTCGTAACAGGTGCAAGCTCAGGCATCGGAGCCGCCATAGCACGCCGTCTCGCCAAAGAGAAATGTAATCTTTTCCTTACGGGACTGGGTGAAACGCAGCTTCAGGAAACCAAGAAAGCTTGCGAAAAAGAGGGCGTGAAAGTCTTTTATAAAGAGTGCAATTTCGGTGAGTTTGCCTCTATCGACGAACTCGTGAAAGAGATAAAAAACATAGGCTTCGACATCGATTTGTACGTCTTGAACGCAGGCATCTCGCAGCGCGACCGCGGTTTTGAGACCGATTTCGCCATCGACCAAAAGATCATGCAGGTCAATTACTGGAGCAGCGTGTATCTCGTGAAACAGTTTAAAGACGAGATCATGGCGAAACAACAGGTCAACTTCTCGGTGACCACCTCGTTGGCCGGACTTTTTGGGTTCCCGCTAAGGACATCCTACTGCGCCTCGAAACACGCACTGTTCGGTTTCTTCGAGTCGCTGGACCTCGAATATCCTAACGTCCACGTCACGTTTTTGATTCCAGGACGCATCAACACGCCTATCAGCAAGAGCGCCTTGAAAGGCAATGGAGAGCAATATGCGAAGATGGACGCCGGTCAGGCCAAGGGTCTCGACGTCGACAAGGCCGCCGCACGCGCGGTGAAGGCTATCAAGAAACAGAAGCATCGTAAACTCATCGGGAAAAGTGAGTTGCTGATGGCATATATTAATAGGTATATACCTTGGCTTTATTATAAAATTGCAAACAAGATTTCTCCAACATAGAGATTAATTCATATCACCATGAAGAAAGAAAAAGAGAAAGTTATCTGTGGAATACAGCAGGTCGGCATCGGTGTTGAAGACCTCATGACGGCATGGAAATGGTACAACCGACATCTTAACATTGAGATTCCTATCGTCGACGACGAAGGTGTCGCGGAGCGTATGCTTCCTTATACCGGTGGCAAGCCTCAGCCTCGTCACGCCATCCTCGCCATCTCACAACGCGGCGGCGGCGGCTTCGAGATCTGGCAGCCAAAAGGTCGTAAAGTGGTATATCCGAAAGAGCCGTTGCGTGTCGGCGACTTGGGCGTAAACATCTGCAAAGTCAAATCAAGGAACATACACGAAGCATACAACTACTTCACCGACAATGAGATAACTATCCTCAGCGACATAAGCGTCTCCCCTTTCGGAATCGAACATTTCTACATTCAAGACCCATGGGGCAATGTTTTTGAGATTGAGAAAGACGATTATTGTTTCATCAATGCCGACAAGCATACCGGCGGTTCGAACGGCGTTGTAATAGGTGTCTCAAACATGGAAAGATCTATCGAATTCTACGGCAAACTCCTTGATTATGATGTCGTTGCATTCGACAAAACCGATGTCTTCACCGATTTCGGCGATGTCCTTGGCGGAAAATGCAAGATGCGCCGTGTCGAGCTGAAACGCTCAAAGCCTGTATGCGGTCCGCTCAGCGACCTGATGGGCAATTCGCACATCGAGCTGGTGCAAAACCTTGAGATTGAGCCATGTAAGACTCTCGAAGGCAGATGGTGGGGCGACCCTGGATTCATACATCTCTGCTTCGACGTGCGTAACATGGACAAGGTTCATGAGGCGGTCAAGGCTCTCGGTCGCGACTTCGTGTGCGACAGCGGCGACAACTTCGACATGGGCGACGCCAACGGACATTTCACCTACGTGGAAGACCCCGACGGCGCACTCATCGAGTTCGTCGAGACGTTTAAGATTCCTGTGATAAGAAAACTTGGAATCTCAATAAATCTTAGAAAGAGAAACGACTACAAACCGTTGCCGAAGTTCATCACCAGAGCGCTACGGTTTATGAAAGTTGAATTTTAAAAAAAAGCGCCGCCCGATGGGCGGCGCTTTTTTTTAACCTTATTTAAAGTCCGAGTTTCGCTTTAACATCAGCTGTGATGTCGATTGCGCTGTCACCGATTGAAAGGATGACTGTCTTCTCGAAAACGTATGCGAGACCTTTAGCTTTCACCACATCGTCGATAGCTGTCTTGATCTTGTCGAGCATAGGCTTTGAAAGCTCTTCCTGTTTTGCTGCGAAGTCGCTCTCGGCGTTAGCCTGGAAATCCTGAATTCTGCCCTGAAGGTCGATGATTTCCTTTTCTTTTGACTGACGAAGGATGTTTGACATTGTAGCCTGATTTGCTTCATAGTCTCTCATCTTTGTCTGATATTCATTGGCCATCGCCTGCAATTCAGCCTGAAGCTCGCTGTAGTAAGCCTGCATATCCTGCTGGATTTTAGCGCTTTCCGGCATCATATCAATGATGACTTGTGTGTCGACATAACCGATTTTCTGAGTCTGTGCGTTAGCACCATAACCGATTCCGAGAGCTAACACTAATAAAACCAATACTTTAGTTAACTTTTTCATGTTCTATTTTATTTGATAATTTCCTAATTTTTTGCAAAAATACTAATTTTTGTTATATGCTCAAATATTTTTTTACTTCTTTTCAGCCGGTTTGCCGCTGTTTGCAGGTTTAGAACCGCCGCTAGAAGTGTTTTCCGAGCGTTTTCTGTCCTGACGACGGACGGTCTGCATCACGTTGCCTATTTCATCGAGGACATCGTCGCTGATATCAAGTTTTTCATTGCAATACAATATCGTCGTTCCCGCAGCTTTGTCGAACACAAAAGAATAGTTTTTCTGCTGCGCCACCTGGTTGATGGCGTTGTAAATCTTCTCCTGAATTGGCTGTATCAGCTCGATTTTCTTTGAGAAAAGCTCGCCTTCCGGTCCGTAATACTGCATCTGAAGTGCCGCCAGCTCCTGTTCCTTGGCCGCGATTGCCTCTTCTTTTTTCTTCTTCATATCGTCGGAAAGCAACACCGACTCGGTCTGATAATCGCGTTGCATCTGCTCGAGTTTGTTGCGCATAGCCCTGAGCTCTTTCTCCCATTTCACCGACATCTGGTTGATTTCTTCCTGAGCGTCGCCATATTCCGGAATATTTTGAAGGATATAATCCGTGTCGACATAAGCCATTTTCTGATTACCCTGAGCTTTAGCCGTTGCAATGCCAAGCATCATAAATAACGAAAGTAATAAAACTGATGTTGTTCTCATATTTTTCATATTTATTTAATTCATTTTTAATCGATTGAGCCCCCTATCGAGAAGTGGAACTGGCTACCTGCCGCATCTGTAAGACCAGGAACCTTGTCGAAGCCGTAGCCCCAGTCGAGACCGAGCATACCAAACATCGGCAGATAGATTCTCACGCCGACACCTGCCGAACGATAGAGGTCAAACGGATTGAAATTGTCGAAGCCGAGCCAGCAGTTACCTGCCTCCACGAATGTCAGGGCGAAGATCGTCGCCTGAGGATTCAACGTCAGAGGATAACGCAGCTCCATGGTATATTTGGCAAAGATATTTCCGCCTTCCATGTTGCTCGACGACGCGCCCGGCGTCAGTGCGGTATTGGCGTAACCTCTCATACCGATGAGCTCTCGTCCATCGAAATTATAAGCTCCTGTAAGACCGTCGCCACCGAGACAGAAACGCTGGAACGGAGTGACGCCTATCGCAGGGTTGTAATAGCCGAGCAAACCGAAACGCGCACGTGTCATGATGACAAGCTTCTCGGCGATCTCAGTATACAAAGCGGCTTTAAATTTCCATTTATGAAACTCCACCCAGTGATACATCGCATCTTCTCGCTCATCCTTATTGTCATCGCCAGGGAATTTCTCATAATAATCAATCTTGTTAAACATTGAATACGGCGGCGTAACCTCCAACGACAATACAAACTCCGAACCATAACGAGGATAAATAGGATTACTCGTGGAGTTACGTCCGAAAGTGATGTTATATCCGATGATATTGAAATTGCCATCGCCGCTGCCGAAATCGAAGATGCTCTTGTAATTCTGGAGGGTGTAACGGATCACATTGATGCCATTGTACAATGTGAAATAGTCGTCAGGCCATTTCAGACGTGTGCCTATACCCACCGAAAAACCAGTCTGTCGGAAGATACCGATTTGCTCGGTATAGGTGTTCTTATATGCCGAGCGGTAAACCGAAACCGTCAACGAGTTAGGTTTCTTGCCTCCGAGCCAAGGCTCAGTGAATGTCACACCATAATTAATATAGGTGGTTCCATATGTCTGAACTCTGAACGACAGCTTCTGTCCGTCGCCGGCCGGAATCGGGCGCCATGCGTCTTTCTTAAAGAAGTTTCTCAACGAGACATTATTCAGATTCAATCCCAAAGAGAGCATCAGACGGTTGTAGCCCCATCCTGCGGAGAGCTCCACTTGGTCGTTAGGCGTCTCCTCCACCACATAGTTGATGTCGACAGTGCCGTCTTGCGGGTCAGGTTGGATGTCAGGGACGAGTTTCTCGGCATCGAAATACTGCAAAGCTGAGAGTTCGCGTATTGTTCGGATGATGTCGCTACGGCTGTAGAGCTGACCAGGACGCGTGTACATCTCGCGGATGATGATGTTGTCGTTGGTCTTGGTGTTACCTTTAACCGTCACGTGCTTGATAGTAGCCTGATCACCTTCCGACATTCTCATCTCGATGTCGATGGTGTCGTTTTCAACTCTGATTTCTACAGGCTCAATACGGAAGAACAGATATCCGTCGTCCATATACAACGACGAGATGTCGTAGCCGCCTTCAGTGTAAGTCAGGTTTTTATCGAGAAGTTCCTGATTGTAGACGTCGCCTTTTCTGATACCGAGAACCTTGTTAAGTGTAGCGGTGTCATATTTGGTGTTGCCCACCCAGGTGATGTTTCCGAAATAATATTTATCGCCTTCGCTGATATCGAGGGTGATCCCTATGTTTCGGTCGTCCATCACATAAACCGAGTCTCTCACGATCTTCGCGTCTCTGTAACCTTTTTCGTTGTATTTCTTTATGATAAGCTTCTTGTCATCCTCGTAATTATTCTCATTAAAACGTGAAGCCTTGAAGATTCTCGGACGGATATTCTCGGTGGCATATTCATAAAGCTCATCTTCAGCAGCCATCGGTCTAAATGTGATTAGATCCCAAACCGTGTTAACCACTGTCGCGCCAAGGGTTGTGATAGGGTCGAACCTTCCTCTGCGCTTAGTCTCCTTCATCGTCATTCGCACCTGATTGTCAGTAAACACCTCGTTGTCATTCACTACAATCTCTCCGATTTTAACCTTATGGTTCTTATCCACATCGATGATAAGCGACACATAGTTATTCAAAGTGGTGTCGGGCACAGCGGTGATTTTAACCTCCGAATTAAGATAGCCTTTATCGGCAAAATAATCTCTGATGATGCCTTTTGTCTTGTTATATGTGTGTTCTGTCGCCACGTCGCCGCGCGTCAGGTTAATCTTCTTTCTTATCTCGTCGGCCTCCGATTTTTTTACGCCTTTAAAAGAGAATTTGCTTATCCTCGGGCGTTCTCTCATATCAATGTTGAGGAAAATCTTTCCTCCAACCTTTTGTGTGCTAGTGATCTGGATATCTTCGAAAAGCCCTTGCTCCCAAAGTTTTCTAATGGCGTCGGTTATCTTATCGCCAGGAACCTTCACCGTCATTCCCACGCGCAAACCCGACAGCATCACTACGACGGCAGGATCGACATACTGGACACCTGTCACCGTGATGCCACCTATTTCATACTCACGAGGTAGTGAATAGTCAATATCCGACAAATCGTTACCGATTTGAATCTGAGCGCCAGCCCCGTTGCTCAGCATCAGGAAACCTAAGCACATCAAGGCTATTGCGAATATCTTATACCTTTTCAAAAAAGTCATTTGCCTACTTTTTAATTTGTTCACTTGTCTTACCGAACCTACGTTCACGATTCTGATAATTGATTATCGCCTCATACAAATCCTCTTTCGAGAAGTCGGGCCAGTATTTCTTTGTAAAATACAGTTCAGAATAAGCTATTTGCCAGAGCAGATAATTACTGATTCTCTCCTCCCCGCTTGTGCGAATCAGCAGGTCAGGGTCAGGCATGGCGGCTGTCGCCAAATGGCTGCTGACCAATGCTTCGTCTATCTGTTCCGGTTTTATCGAGCCGTTTTGAGCCTCCATAGCGATTTTTTTCATCGCCTGCACCAGTTCCCATCGTCCTGAATAGCTCAAACACAGTGTCAACATCATGCGGGTGTTGTTTTTCGTGTTGTCGATAGCATACATGAGAGCGTCGTACTGCGATTTCGGGAGACGTGACAAATCGCCTATCGCGTTAAGACGTATGTTATTGTCGTTCAATGTTTTAAGCTCATTTTTCAAAGCATTGGCGAGCAACGACATCAAAGCATCGACCTCGAAGGAGGAACGGTTCCAGTTTTCTGTCGAGAAAGCGTACAAGGTAAGATATTTCACTCCAAGTTCAGCGCACGCTTCGGTGGTATTACGCACAGCGTCGACGCCATGCTGGTGACCGAAGACACGCATTTTGCCTTTTTCCTTTGCCCAGCGACCGTTGCCATCCATAATGACGGCAATATGTTCCGGCAAACGCTCCATGATAATCTTATCTTTCAAACTTTCCATTTTTCATCAATAATATTTATAATATTTTTTATCAGCGCCCACGTTACAATCCTTGTTTTTAGGCAGCAAAAACTTATACGAGAGTGACACGCTCAGGTATCCGTACCAATCTTTAGTGTCTTTATTTCCTCTCTGAAAATATTTTTGTTCGTTTGAGCCGGTATTATTAGGATCGGTGATTCCTGTAGGATCGCTATATTGCACAAAACCAGGCACATTACCTTCCTCGTCCGGTTCGTAAGTAGGATAATAAGCGTGGCAATCGTCGAGCCAGTCGGTGAACGCATAATCCATTCTCCATTCAACAGTCATTCCGATATGTTCACTGATGCTATATTTCATACCGATTCCGAAAGGTATCGAGAACGAGGTGAGGTTGTATTTATTATCACCATCGGAAATAGCCACTTCATTATCGACATCTGTGAGTACGCTGCACAAAGCAGTTCCATCGTCAGCCTTCGGATTAAAAGTGAGGTACGAGAGTCCTCCGAAGATATACGGCGTGATGTAGTTTCGCTTGCTGCCAGTAAAGTAGTCGAAGAAATTAAACTCAGCGACAAGAGCTATGTCTTGCACGTTGGTATGGAATGAAAGGCCACGTTCCGGGCGGTATTTGGAAGCCTCGTCGCCGCCATCGAGTTGCAGGTTGGAATAAGCGAGACGGAAAGCCCAGCGCGTGTTGTCATAATATCTCACCGAGCCTCCGAAACCAAGCTTACTCTGGTTGAAAGGTTTATTAGGGTTAACATCGCCCATATAATATGACAATCCCACCGACGCGCCCACCTCAATAACCTGGGCATCGGACTTAAATGGAGCAAGAAATTGTCCTAATAAAAGGATAATCAACGCAACAAACCAAAAATTTTTGCAGTTTTTCATTCGATTATTATTAATTTCCTGTTGATTGTCAATCGTTTAAATCAATTACCAATAAACCGACAAATTTACAAAATTTATTTTAATAATTTTAAAAAAACTTAATTTCTGACATCATTTCCCCAAAGGAGTTTGTTTCTTATCGCCTCAAAGAAATCTTTGCCAGGCAACTTCACCATATTGAAGCAGAAATCAGCTTTCTTTATTTTAAGTTGTAAACCTTTGTCTACCAATTTAGTACGTGAGTCGAGGCTCAGGTCGTACGCGTCACAGCGGCCGTCAACCTTGATTTTCACGACACTTTTGTCTGATATAACGACAGGACGCACGCTTAAATTGTGTGCAGAGATAGGAGTTATCAAAAAACTATCATTATTCGGCGCGACTATAGGGCCACCGGCGCTCAACGAATAGGCTGTCGAGCCCGTTGGCGTCGCCAAGATAAGTCCGTCAGCCCAATACGTGTTAAGCAGTCTGTCGTCGACAAACACCTGTATCACGATAAGACTGCTGCCGTCTTTTCGCATGACACTCAATTCGTTAAGAGCATAGTTTATTCCCTTGAAACGTTCTTCCTCGCCAACGAGTTCCAGAAGCGAGCGTCTCTCGACCTCGTAGTCGCCTTGCATTATCTTATTGACGGCGTCGAGGGTCTCGTCGGACGACACACTTGACAGAAAGCCGAGTCGGCCTGTGTTTATTCCGAACACGGGGATGGCGGTGTCGCGCACGTATTCAACGGAATCGAGCATGGTGCCGTCGCCACCGAAGGAGAACAACATATCGGCTTTGTCTTTAAGTTGTTCGTAGGTGTTAAACACCTGAATATCAGCGCTTTCACTCACGCATCTCTTAATGTCACCCAAGAGAGCCGAAAAGACAATTATTTCAGCGCCATTATTTTTCAAAACGCGCAGGACTTCTTTCATAAGTCCATCATAATCAGGGCCGAAGCCTCTACCATACAATGCTATTCTCATAACGACTATATTTTTCATTAAATTGGAGCCACGAGATGCACGAAGAAACCACTCTCGCCCAACCCGTTGATGCCATATTCCAATCGCAAAACCTTGTCATAATACGTAACAAAATCTATGCCAATTCCGGTTCCGTATATCCATTCGTTCGCAATTCTCGTAGAGAAACCTTCCGGAATCACCACATCCCACGTATACGCGAAGTCGAAAAACAAGTTCGCATAAAACGCCAGATGTATCTTAGAGAACCTCTCATTTTTGATGATCGGAAGATGTTTCGTAACAGGTTTTAATATCTCGAACTTCAAGTTATTCTTAAAGATAGCATAATTTAGAGCATCGACGACATAAAGGTCATACGACCTGACATAATCGTTGTTATATCCGAAGCCCTGCGACAAAAAATAAGGAGCCGTTTTAGTGTCAGCAATCTTTGTCGTGACATTGGAAGCCCAGTAAAATCTACCGATTAAAGGAGTATAGACATCCGCGGTAAGTTTACCGTAGAAGATGTCAGGCGCATAATCGAACATTCCCAGTCCTATCTTCGTCAATTCCAGCTCAAGATAATGGCCTGAAAGCGGATAGTTGTGGTCGTCGCGATAGTCGTTCTTAAAAACCGCCGACAGCGTGAAATACTGAAAACGATTTCCATCGTCATTAGCAAAATCAGAATTCAAGCTGGCAAGACTGTCATTAAACAATCTGTTATCATATTTCAGCGTCAGGAACAGCCTGTTTCTATAACCAAACCTGTAGTAAGGCGTCACTGATGCGAAGTAAGACAAATGAGCGAAGTCGCCGTCCACATCATCGAAATAATCGATTTTATCATCTTTCGTGATGTACGGGAACTCCCTATCACGAGTGAATCCAGTCGAAGCTTTTATTCCAAGTCGTTGCTTGTCTGTAAGATATGGGATATCATACGACACAGCATATTTTTGGTTGTAGCCTCCGATTATCGTCAAGTCAAGTTGATGTTTCAAGCCCCAGAGATTGTTGTAAATAATATCCACACCATAACTGAGACGTGTCCAATCATTAGCTTCAAACCACGATCTCAGGTTTCTGTCGGCATAAGCCAGATACGGCACATGCCACATATACCATCGCTCCAACATAATGATTGTCAACAATTTACCATGTTCCACATCAGGAAAATCCGCCCAAACAAAATCGACAAAATTAAATAATGATGTATTAAGCAAGTTTTCACGACTCTGTTTGATCCGCACATTTTCCATCAAATCGGCAACATTATCTTCAAGAAATATAGTATCGCCGACACGAAACAGCAATTCTCTGTAAATCACCGACGGTCTTGTCCTTTTATTGCCCTGCAGGTCTATTTTCGAGATAACAATGAAAGTTGTATCTGCACTATTATCCTCGTTCTGCTGTGCGAAAGCTACAACAGAGCACAAAACGAAAATAATGGCCAGCAGTCTCCTCATAATCAGTCGTCCATCATGTTACAATAGTTTTCATAACGCCAGTCAGCAATAAGATGTTGTTCCACCGCGTTTTTTATCGCACAATGAGGTTCATGCAGATGAGTGCAATTGTTGAAACGGCAGTCGTGCATCAAAGCGCGCATTTCAGGGAAACGTTGTGCCAGTGTCTCTTTTTCCATATCAAAAAGTGCAAACTCTTTAATTCCAGGAGTATCAATGATATAGCCTCCGAAGCCGAGCTGATACATCTGCGCAAAAGTAGTGGTATGTTTGCCTTTTTCGTGCACATCTGAAATCTCTCCGACACGAATGTCAAGATTAGGATCAAGCCTGTTCACCAGCGCCGATTTCCCTACGCCTGAATGACCTGAGAACATGCTGATTTTGCCTTTCATTATCGTTTCAAGTCGGTCGCAGTTAAATCCAGTCTTTGCGGAAATCATAAACGACTGATAGCCAATGCCGTTGTACACTCTCATCAGTTCTTCCGCCATAGCGTTCTGTTCATCGTTATAAATATCGCATTTGTTGAACACTATTATAACAGGAATATGATAAGCCTCAGCCGTCACCGTGAATCGGTCAATAAAACCCGTCGACGTTCTTGGTTGTGCTATTGTAGCCACAAGGATTGCCTGGTCGACGTTCGCCGCGATGATATGCGACTCCTTCGACAAATTCACCGACTTGCGCACAATGACATTAGTACGCGGTAAGATCTTGTCAATAACACAAGTATCCTTGTCACGTTCCTTCTCAAAATTCACGAGATCACCAACTGCCACTGGGTTTGTCGTGCGCAGACCGTCGAGACGTATTTTGCCTCTCAAACGGCATTGCGACACCTGTCCGGCGTCATCTCTGACCTCGTACCAGCTTCCTGTTGACTTGATAACTCTTCCTATCGGCATCTTTTGCACAAAAAATCGGTGCAAAGGTACAGATTTTTATTGAATTATGCTACAACTTTTGATAACGTTTTCCCGGCAGTGCTTTCAAAACACCGTCAAACTCCAAAGAAAGCAGCACTGACGCTATTTTCGAAGGCGACAAATCCGTTCCGACAATGATGTCGTCAAGATGCACCACGCTGTCATTCGCAAAAACATCCATGACTTTCTGTTCTTCCTCACTGAAATCACGGAACAAACGCATCTGTTTCGCCACCACTTTGGTATCCACATCCCAACGCATAACATATCTGATATCCAACGCATCAGTCAGAAGATTAGCTTTATTCGTTCTGATGAGACAATTACATCCCTCGCTGTATTTATCGCCTATTCTGCCTGGTATCGCGAACACCTCACGGTCGTAGGAGTTGGCTATATCCGCTGTTATCATGGCGCCTCCTTTCAATGCGCTCTCAACCACAATCAGACAATCCACCATTCCTGCCACTATCCTGTTACGCCTAGGAAAATTCTCCTTTTCTGGCGTTGTTCCGCTGACAAACTCTGTTAAAACACCTCCTTTCTCTAGCATTTTTGATGATAATTTTCTGTTTTCCGCCGGATAAATAGTTTGCAAGCCGTGTCCCAGCACGCCCACGGTAGCAAGATTATATTTTAAAGCGGCACTATGCGCGGCGGCATCCACGCCATACGCAAGCCCACTGATTACCAATATGTTATCAGACGACAGTTCCTCAATTATTTTCTCCGTTGCCCACCTGCCGTAATCGGTGATGTTACGCGTCCCAACCACACCGACAACTTTCATCGCATTCAAATCGGCATTACCTTTATAATAAAGCATCATCGGACTGTCGTGACAATGCTGGAGACGTTTCGGATACTCCGAATCGAGATAAAAGAGCGGTTTGATACTGTTTTTCTCAACGAACTCCAATTCCGCTTCAGCTTGAGCCATAACATCTTGATTAACAATACTTTTTATTGTATTATCACCTATTCCGTAGATTTTCGACAGAGCCTTTTTCTTCTCACAAAACACCGCCTCGGCACCTCCGCAGTAGGCGACCAACTTCTTACCGTTCACATCTCCAATACCAGGAACAAGCGTAAGAGCAATTTCATATAGTTTCTGTGTTGTCATGCTGCAAAATTACATATTATTTGCATAGCTTCAACTCTGATTTTCTGCAAGTTATGTTAATTTTTATTTAGATTTCCTGCAAAATTCCGCAACTTTTGTTAAAAAATTTTAACATAAAATAAATGCACCTTATCAACAAAAATATTATCTTTGCAAAAAATAATTTCTTTGGGAAAGAATATTCTTATATGTCCGTTAAACTGGGGACTGGGTCACGCAACTCGTTGTGTACCAATCATCAAAGCTTTGTGCAATTATGGTCATAAAGTCATTATTGCCGCCGACAAAGCTCCACTGGCGTTTCTTCAGAAAGCTTTCCCGAATATTGATTTTATCGAATTCCCAGGGTTTACACCGACATACAGCAAATCCGACTCACAGGTTTTCAAGATGATGGCATCGTTTCCAAGGGCTTTGAGAGATTTCAGAAAAGATCATAAAACGATAGAATCCATAATCAAGAATTACAATATCGATGTGGTGATTTCCGACAACCGTTTCGGCTGCTGGAGCAAGCACGCTTACACCGTCTTTATCACTCATCAGCTGCATATACAGGTGCCGAAGTTCTGGCGCTGGGCAACTCCCGTCATCAACCTATTCAACAACAGTTTCATCAAGAAATACGATGAAATCTGGATTCCTGACGACGAAGGCGAGCCGTCATTGGCTGGAGATTTGTCGCATCCTGCAAAATCGAGGTTCAACACCTCTTACATCGGCATTTTAAGTCGTTTTAAAACTGATAATCAAGAAGTTACAGAAAAAGAAAACAAATATCTGGTGATTCTTTCAGGCCCCGAGCCTCAGCGAACCATGTTTGAAGACATTGTTTTAAAACAAGCTCGCAACATAAAAGATAAAGTGTTGATTCTCAGAGCAAAACCCGATTCTTACGACTTGCCAAAAGATGTCTCCGACAATGTCAGCATGTTCAACCACGTCGACAACGAGATGTTCGTAAAACTCGTAAACAGCGCTAAAAACATCATCTGCCGGGGAGGATATTCATCGCTGATGGATCTGATAAGACTTAACAGAACCGCCTATCTCGTCCCGACGCCAGGTCAGACAGAGCAGGAATATCTAGCGCGACATCTAGGCGAACTCGGCTATTTTAACTGGTGCAAACAATCTGATTTTCAATTAGATAGAGTCACCACACCTTATATATCAATAAGAGAAAAATATAGCGACATCGAAGACAGAATCGACGATTTCATTCAAATTTGGACTGAAAATTTAAGTTAAAGATATGACATTAAACTACATCGTTTGGGACGTTAGTCCGTTCATTTTCACTTTTCCCGAGAAGTTCCCTATTCTCGGTGGTCGCCCGATAGCCTGGTACGGCTTACTTTGGGCTATGGTGTTTATCGTAGGATATTACATCATGAAGAAAATATACAAAAAAGAAGGTCTTGGCGAGGAACTTGTCGACAAGCTTGTCATTTTCATGTTGATTTTCACCGTCGTAGGAGCTCGTTTGGGGCATTGCCTATTCTATGAGCCTGAGTATTATTTGTCAAATCCGATAAAATTCCTTTACATCTGGGAAGGCGGTCTGGCCAGCCACGGCGGCGCGATAGGCATCTTGCTCGGACTTCTTATTTACTCAAGAAAATACAAAAAGCCTATGCTTTGGCTCTTAGACAGAGTTGTTGTGGCAGTGGCCATTGGAGGAGCTTTCATCCGTATCGGAAACCTAATGAATTCTGAGATTTACGGCGTCGAGACCACTCTACCATGGGGCTTTAAATTTGTGCGCGACTGGGTACCAGGAACGCCTATCGACGTCATCCCGGCATGCCACCCGACACAGATTTACGAGGCTCTTGTCTGCGTGATAGTGTTTATAATTCTCATGTATCTATACTTCAAAAAAGACACCGTCAACAAACACCCAGGATTTTTCTTCGGATTCTTCTGCACTATGATTTTCGGTTCAAGAATAATCATTGAATTCATCAAACAGCCACAAGTTGAGTTTGAAAACTCAATGGTTCTCGACATGGGACAATGGCTAAGCATTCCGTTCCTTGTCGCCGGAATATATTTTATGATAAGAAGTTACAAGAAACAAACTGAAAGTTAGTCAGTTGTTCAGTTTAAACTGAACAACTGAACAACTGTTAACTAGTTTAGAGGTACGGCAGGAAATAATCAAGATATTCGTTTACAACTTGATCGAGTTCCTGCTGCAATTCATAGCGTTTATTACGTTTGGCGGTATCTGCCATAGTGTTAACAAGCGACAACGCCTCGTGGATTGAATCCTTATAATATTCTGCGAATTTCGGACTCAAACCTTTATAATAACGCAACTCATCCACTGAGTTTGCCACTATTTTCTTCAACACTTCATCACCTTTCTCGACAGCGCCTGCACGGTAATAAATCTCAGGAAAATAACCCTCATAATAGAAACCGTAAGGCATCTTTTCATCAGGGAAAAACTCCTGGCATTTATCGAGCACAGCGATAGCCTCATCACCTCTCTTGCGATTCACAAGTGCTTGAGCCAGACGCATATACACCATCTTGACATACGAAATGTTACGAGTACTCTCCGGGTCGATAGTGACACCAGGCTCATTGAGACGACCCCAACGCGAATCGTTCACGAGAAGGTCGTATGAGCCATCGATAAACACACCGCCGGCACCTTTATAATAATCTGGAGCGAGGACTGGCATGAAACGATGCGAAAGACCTTGCTGATGCAGATATTTGTCGATTCCGAGAACGTTTGAAATATCGCTCAGGCTGGTGAAATAAACGCATCTTTCCCAATTGTTAGTGGCGAAGAAATCGAGGAGCATCAACTCGTTTTTAGTAAGATACGACACCTTATCCGGGATGGTCCAGACGATTTCGTCGACGATCTGGTCTTTCATACTCTCAGGGACTATGCCATTTGCGAGGACCTTCTCCTTATCGACAGTGATTTTGAGCTTACGTGTCGGCATATAATTAACTTTTTTGCCCGACATATCGGTTGCCTTGGTGCGAGGATTGTCGCTCCTCACGAAATCGATAGCATCTTTAAGCTCCACCGGGCCTGCGAGCACATCCTGAATATAAATCTGCTCATTAACGCCATTGTTATACTGCGCTGGTGTCAACGACAGCGGAAGTTTCTCCGACTCATAGATTTTTCTTCCCATCTGATGCACATACCAATATCCTGAAGAAAGCATGAAGTTGCACACTCTGACATCGGTGCGGTAACCTTCCACCTCCTGGACATACCAAAGCGGGAATGTATCGTTGTCACCACGAGTGAAAATAACAGCATTTTCAGGCAAAGCCATAAGATAATTCTTACCCCAGTCGAGAGCCGAAGTCTTTCCTGAGCGGTTATGTCCTTCCCAGCCTTGCGCCGCCATCAGAATCGGGACGAACAGACATGCCACTGTAGCAACAGCCGTTGCAACCTTCTGATTTTTAACAACTTTCTGCAATCCATTGACGATTCCGAGCACGCCGAAGCCCATCCAGATTGCAAAAGCGTAGAAAGCGCCGGCGTATGAATAGTCACGTTCACGCGGTTGATAAGGAGTTTGGTTGAGGTACATGATGATGGCGATACCCGTCATGAAGAACAGCAGGAACACCACCCAGCAGTTTCTCGGATCATGTTTAAGTTGGTAGAAAAGACCGACGAGACCGAGAATCAGAGGCAGGAAGTAAAACTCAGTATGAGCAGGGCTCTGCATAGTTCTAGGCAGGTCTTTCTGATTGCCAAGTCGCGGATTATCAATGAATCCGATGCCGCTAACCCAGTTGCCATGCTCGAGCTCGCCCTGGCCTTCGGTGTCGTTCTGACGACCCACGAAGTTCCACATGAAATAACGCCAATACATCCAACCGCATTGATAATCAATGAAGAAACGAAGATTTTGACCAAATGTCGGGATCATGACACGCTCACTTGAGCCGTCAGGACGTTTTTGAGTGGTCACCTTCATCTTCGACTTGTCGATATAACGCTCGTAAGTGTTTGTATATGTTTTCTTTGAGCCGTTCCACATACGTGGGAAAAGCGTCATAACATTGTCGTCGTAGATATATTCGCCCAGGTTTTGGCCAATCTCGACATATTTTCCTCTCTGATGGTCTTTAATATAAATAGGTGTTCCTTCACCCATATCGTAAGGCTTGGCAGTGTAGTACGATCCATAAAGCAGTGGTCGACTGCCGTATTGCTCACGTTGTAAATAAGAAAGCATCGAAATGGCTTCCTTAGGCTCATTCTCGTTGATAGGAGTATTCGCATTGGCACGAATCACCAGCATAAAGAATGAAGAATAGCCGATAAGGATAAACATCAACGAAAGGATTATCGTATTCCAGATTGGTTTGTTTCTCTTTTTCGTGTACCATAATCCCCACACTATCAACGCGATAATAAAGGCAAAGTAGAATATCGTTCCGAAGTTGAACGGCATACCGAGTGAGTTCACAAAGAACAATTCAAACTTGCCGGCAAGTGAAACAATAGCAGGAATCAGTATCACATAGATCAGGCCTGTGATGAGTATAGAGATTATGCCAGCCCAGATGAAACCTTTCCAAGAAAACTTGTATTTCTTGAAATAGACGACGTAAACAATAGCTGGAATCACCAACAAATTCAGCAGATGCACGCCTATTGACAAGCCGACAAGATAGGCTATCAGGATCAACCAACGGTAATGGTTGGGTTCTTCGGAAACCTTTTCCCATTTTAGGATGGCCCAGAATGTGATGGCCGTCATTAGTGATGACATAGCGTACACCTCGCCTTCCACAGCGTTGAACCAGAACGAGTCGGTGAAAGTGTATGCCAATGCGCCGATGGCAGATGCTGCCAACACAGCCCAATTCTCTCCCCAGATCTTCTGCGCAAGCATTGAGATTGTCCAGAAAAGAAACAAGATCGTAAAACTCGAGCAGAGACACGACATGATATTGATCATCATTGCCACTTTGGTGACGTCACCGAAAGCGAACAAGGTGAAAAACCTGCCGATAAGCTGGAAAGTAGGTGCTCCTGGCGGGTGTCCGACTTGAAGTTTATATGCCGTGGAGATGTACTCACCACAGTCCCACCAACTTACGGTAGGCTCCATGGTGAGGAAATAAACGATTGTAGCGATCAAAAACACACCCCAACCGACTAAATTATTTAACTTTTTAAAGTTCATTTTGTAAAATTTTCCAATATTTAAACTGCAAAGATACACAATTATTATAGATAAAAGCCAATAAAAATATTTTTTTCACATTTTTAATGTCGTATTGATTTTTTTTGTAATTTTGCACCCGCATTCAGAATTGGAATGATGTCGAGTGGTGTAATGGCAGCACTGCAGATTTTGGTTCTGCCTGTCAAGGTTCGAATCCTTGCTCGACAACATTAGGAAAGAGTTGAAGGCCTGCTACGGAATGTAACAGGTTTTTTTATTGTTAAAGAAATGATAACGAAAGAACAAATCATCAGTTTGGCGGAAGAAGCCATGAAAGACACCGACCGTTACGTAGTTAACGTGTTGATTCACAAGGACAATGTCATTGAGCTTTTCCTTGACGCCGACAGCTCAGTGACCATCGACGACTGCGTCGAGGTGAGCAACTACATCAACGAGAAACTCGACCGTGACGTTGAGGATTACGAACTTAGCGTGTCGTCAGCAGGCATCGACGAGCCACTTCTGAAGATGAGACAATATCAGAAATACATCGGCAAAGACCTAATCATCACCGATAAGGAAGGCGTGAAAAAGATGTATAAGTTATTGTCGTTCAACGACGAGCAGCTTGAGGTTGAGGAAGCTGAGGCGAAAAAATACGGCAAGTTGACAAAAATCATCTATCACAACGCTACAACATTGGAAATCAATAAATTAAAAGAAGTCAGACCATATATTAAATTTTAAAAATGGACACACTTAACTTAATCGACACCTTCTCCGAATTTAAGGAGTTTAAGAACATCGACCGTGAAGCCATGATGCACATCCTGAGCGACGTGTTCAAGGCTATGCTTGCCAAGAAATACGGCAGCGACGAGTATTTCGACATCATCGTCAACATCGACAAGGGCGACCTTGAGATTTATCACAACCGCACTGTGGTTGAAGACGGCGCTGTCGAGGACGAGCTCGCAGAGATAGCATATTCCGACGCAATTAAAATCGAACCTGACTTTGAAGTCGGTGACGAAGTTTCGGAAGTTGTTGATATTCATAGCTTTGGAAGAAGAGAGATTTTGGCTATCCGTCAGAACCTCCAGACCAAGATCATGGAATACGAGAAGGAAAATATTTATCTGAAATACAAGGATAAAGTTGGTGAAATAGTGAACGCCGAGGTCTCACAGGCATGGCGCAAGGAGATCATCGCTGTCGACGAAGACGGTATCGAGCTGGTTTTACCTAAAGCCGAGCAGATTCCTGCCGACGTCTATAAGAAAGGCGAAAGCATCCGTGCTATCGTGAAGAGCGTTGAAAACAAAAACGGAACACCTGTCATCACCTTGTCAAGGACATCGGAAATCTTCCTGCAGCGCTTGTTCGAGCAGGAGGTTCCAGAGGTTTACGACGGCCTTATCACCATCAGAAAGATCGTGCGTGAGCCAGGTCAGAGAGCTAAGATCGCAGTCGAGTCATACGACGACAGAATCGACCCGGTCGGCGCATGCGTCGGTATGAAAGGTTCACGTATCCACGGCATCGTGAGAGAGTTACGCAACGAGAACATCGACGTCATCAACTTCACAACAAAGCCTGAGCTGTTCATCAGCAGAGCTTTGAATCCTGCCAAGATCACTTCCATCAACATCAACGAGGCCAAGAAACTCGCTGAAGTCTACATGGAGAACGACCAGGTGAGCCTCGCCATCGGTAAGGGCGGTTACAACATCAAGCTCGCAGGCCGCTTGACAGGCTACGACATAGACGTGTATCGTAACAGTGACGAAGTCGACATGGAAGACGACGTCGATTTGAAGGAATTCAACGATGAAATCGAAGACTGGATCATCGATTCACTCAGAAGAATGGGCTGCGACACAGCTAAGAACGTACTCGCATACACTCCCGAGGAAGTGGCATCACGCGCTGACCTCGAGATCGAGACAGTGAACGAAGTGTTCAAGATTTTACAAGCGGAATTCGCTGAATAATTCGCCCCTCGTCATTTCGACCGACCGCAGGGAGCGGAGAAATCTCATAAAAAAAACGATACTGCTTAATTGCAGGAGATTTATTCACCAAGGTGAATGCTTTCGCAAGTTCAGGTCTCGATTCCGCTTCGCTTCACTCGAAATGACAAAACGAAAACAATAAAGATTAGAAAATTTTAAATTTTAAGAAAAAATTATGTCCGAAGAAGTTAAAAACATCAGATTATCAAAGGCTGCCAGAGAGTTTAACGTAGGCACATCGACAATTGTGGAATTTCTTGCAAAGAAAGGAATGAACATCGACCCCTCGCCGAACACCAAACTCACACCGGAGCAATATGCCTTGGTTGTTAAAGAATATCAAAGCGAGAAAGAAGTAAAGAAAAACGCCGACCAGCTCGGAAACATCGCTTTCAAAGGCAAAACCATCACCGTTGAGACGACGGAGAAGCCTAAAGCCGTGGAAGAGGAAGAGGAAATTATCTCAATAAAATCTAATATCCTTGTCAATGACAAGAAAGATAAAGAGGATAAAAAGGTTGAGATAAAAGAGATAAAAGATAATAGAGAAAAGATAAAAGAGGATAAGCCGGAAGAAGAAAAACCGAAGGTCGAAAAGCCGAAAGATGACAGCGTAAAAGACGCTATCAAGCTGAATGTCGTCGGTAAGATTGACTTGGACGGCGGAAAGGAAGCCAAGGAACAGAAAGGTAACGGACAGCCTGGAAACGAAGGCAACAAAGCAGAGAAGGCTCAGCCAAAGGCAGAGAAACCTGCCAAGGACACCAAACCTGCAGAGAAAACAGCGCAGCCAAAACAAGTCGAAAAGCCGGCTCCACAGCCGAAAGCAGAACAGCCTGTCGCAGAGCCTAAGCTCGAGCAACAGCCGGAAAACGATGATACCGACATCAACTTCATCCCTACCAAGTTCAAGAAACTTGAAGGACCGAAGATTCTCGACAAAATCGAACTTCCTGTGGAACATAAAGGCAAGGGCAAGCCTGTGGCTACATCTGGTGATGACAAGAAGGACAAGAAGAAAAAACGTAAACGCATCGGCAACAACCCTGTCAATCCTAACGAGATAGCAGGTGCCGATAAGCCAAAAGATAAGGGCGGCAAGCCACAGCAAGGCGGCAAACAGCAGGGCCAGGGCGGCAAGCCACAAGGCGGTAAAGACGAGAAACGTAAGGATCGCGACCGTTTCAAGAAAGGCAAACAGCCTATCTTTGAAGAGAAGCCGGAGTTGACCGACGAAGAAATCCAGAAACAAATAAAGGAGACACTCGCAAGACTGTCACCACTGGGTAAGTCGAAGACTTCGAAGCACCGCCGCGAGAAACGTCATAACATCCAGAACGAGCTTGAGGAGGAAAGAATGCACGAAATGGAGGAACAGAAGATCCTCAAGGTCACGGAGTTCGTCACCGCCAACGAGTTGGCGACCTTGATGAACATCCCGGTGACCAAGGTCATCGCCACCTGCATGAGCTTAGGCATGTTCGTCTCCATCAACCAACGTCTCGACGCCGAGATTTTGCAAGTCGTGGCTGAAGAGTTCGGCTTCAAGGTAGAGTTCCAGAGCATGGACGTTCAGGAAGCCATCGCAGAGGCCGACGAGCCTGACAATCCAGAGGATCTCGTACCTAGAGCTCCTGTCGTAACCGTCATGGGTCACGTCGACCACGGTAAGACCAAGTTGTTGGACTTCATCAGAAGCACCAACGTGGTGGCTGGCGAGGCTGGTGGTATCACCCAGCACATCGGTGCTTACGAGGTGAAGACCAGCACTGGCAAGAAGATCACCTTCCTCGATACTCCTGGTCACGAGGCGTTCACCGCCATGCGTGCCCGTGGTGCCAAGATCACCGACGTCGCCATCATCGTCATCGCTGCTGACGACAACGTGATGCCGCAGACCGTCGAGGCTATCAACCATGCTCACGCTGCCAACGTGCCTATCGTGTTCGCTATCAACAAGATAGACAAGCCTACGGCTGACCCGCAAAAGATTTATCGTCAGCTCGCCGACATGAACATACTCGTTGAGGAATGGGGCGGCAAGGTGCAGTCACAGGAAATATCAGCAAAACAAGGTATAGGCGTCGAGGAATTGCTCGAGAAGGTGCTTCTCGAAGCTGAGATGCTCGACCTCAAGGGCAACCCGAACAGATTGGCGAAAGGTACCGTCATCGAGTCGGCACTCGACAAAGGACGCGGTTACGTGGCGAAGATTCTGGTTCAGGAAGGAACGTTACACGTGGGCGACATGGTGCTCGCAGGCACAACATACGGCAAAGTAAAGGCTATGTTCAACGAGCGCAACCAGCTTTTGAAAGAAGCAGGTCCTTCTACCCCACTGTTGCTCCTCGGCTTGAACGGCGCTCCTCAGGCAGGTGATAACTTCAACGTCATGACCGACGAGCGCGAGGTGAAGACCATCGCCAACCGCCGTCAGCAGCTGCAGCGCGAGATGGGTATCAGAACCCAGAAGCACATCACCCTCGACGAGATCGGACGTCGTATCGCTATCGGCGACTTCAAAGAGCTCAACATCATCGTCAAGGCCGACGTGGACGGCTCAGTGGAGGCATTGTCAGACTCATTGCTGAAGCTCTCGACAGAAGAGGTACAGGTGAACATCATCCACAAGTCGGTGGGCGCCATCAGCGAAGCGGATATCATGCTCGCATCGGCATCCAACGCCATCATCGTGGGCTTCAACGTGCGTCCGACTATGCAGGCAAGAAAGATCGCAGAGAAAGAACAAATCGATATCCGACTCTACTCAATCATCTACACCGCCATCGAAGAGATCAAGGCTGCTATCGAAGGCATGTTGGCTCCTGAGATTCAAGAGGTTGTCACATGCAACATCGAGATCCGCGAGGTGTTCAACATCAGCAAGGTCGGCCGTATCGCCGGATGTATGGTGCTCGACGGAAAAGTCAACCGTCAGACTAAGGTGCGCGTGATCCGCGACGGTATCGTGGTGTTCACAGGCAACCTTGGCTCACTGAAACGTTTCAAAGACGACGTCAAGGAGGTTTCAGCAGGCTTTGAATGCGGCTTGAACATCGAGAACTTCAACGATATCAAAGTTGGTGATATCATCGAGGGATACACCGAAAAAGAAGTCAGTAGAAAACTTTAATTAATATGAAGAAGTATCTTGTCACCATATTAATGTTATTCGTAACGAGATTTGCGTTTGCCGGAAGCATCTTGTTCGACAGCTTTGAGTATGCGAATCACGACGGAGAATCGCCAATCGGATGGGTATGCGACGACAATTCGTGGCTGGCGGGATACCTTGAAAAAGACCATAACCGTGTGGCACACAGCGGCGATTGGTACGCATACACCAACAGTGCCGAATCTTGGATGTTCATGCCAATGTTTATGAGCGATGAGTTGAAATACCGTTTCTCGCTTTGGGCTATATCTGATGGTGGCTACCAACTGGAAATTTGGGCTGGTAACGACGCCTATCCGAGTGCGATGACACAGCTTCTGCTCAATGAGGTTGTCAGCAATGGCAGCTACGAGAATTTCTCAGCTTACATTGATGAGGTATCATCTGATTTTCAGTATTTCGGCATACATGCGGTGCAATCATACTGTGGTGACTGCATACTCACCATCGACGAGGTGAATGTCGACATGGTTGGAAAATATGAGATGCAAGCCATACCTGCAACTATTGAGTCGGTAGTAGCGCCGGGCACACAGACTGAGTTCAAGTTTAAGTTCAAAAATGTGGGCTATGAGCCGCTTACTGTTTACATCACGCCATTCTCGGATCATTTTACCGATATCCATCTTTTTGCAAATGGCGTAGAAGGTCCGACATTCCCTGCCGCTCCTGATGAGATAGTGGAGATAAGAGGTGTCGCGACTATGCTTCCCGACATCACCATCGGTTCTCCGGCTTGGATAGACATCATGTTCACTCTCGACTGCGGATGCGCCACGGCAATGTTCACCTTATGGGCCACGGCGGGATTCGATTCGGCAGATGAGATATTCACCGTCATAAGCATCTATCCTAACCCATCGAGCGGCAATGTGACCATAGAAGGCACAGGCATGGTTTCTATCACCAACACTCTCGGACAAATCGTTTTTTCAAAGGAAATCATTGAGAAAGAGACAGTTACACTTCCTAAAGGAGTGTATTGCGTGACGATTAACAAGAAAACAACAAAATTGGTTGTTAAATAGAGTTTACTTTAACACTTTCAAAATCTGTTCGCCCAGTCCGATCTGGTAACCATATTTTTCAAAAACCACCTCGTTTTCAGAATTCAAAATTTGGAAACAAGGTAAATTATTAATTGTATCAAAAACTGTGCCAGAATTTATTTCAAAACAGATATTTTGAGGTAACTCATTGAATTTCTTTACCTTAAAATTATTGAAATCATCCTCATTTTTAAAGAAAAATGCGATTTCACCGCCCCATTTTTCAAATTCTTCCTTCAAAATGGAAATTTCCTGCATGGCGTGGGTGGTAGGTTCGCTGCCGCCGTCGAGGTAGGCTACGACGCGTAATTGGGACGTAACGTTTTGAGACGTTTCAGGAGACGTCTCTACAGGTTGGCGCATTATCATTTCAATCGTCGTTGTCTCACCGCTCTCTATCCAGAAGAAAAACAAACGGTTGAGGACGCTACCGTCGGCCATACGCGGACCGAAACTCAGAGCGTAATATCCAGGATCGAGTGTGATGCCGCCCATCTGCGACAAAGTCATTCCGACGTCCATTCCAGGGTCCATGGCATCATAGGCAAGGAGGTCGAAGGTGTTGCCGTTGAATTTCTTTATTGAGAAATGGGTGTAATAACGAGGGTCGTCGGTGCCAGCATAATGAATGACCAACGTGCCTGGTTTTTGTAGAGACGTTTCAGGAAACGTCTCTACGATATCGTTTTTAAAAACGACATCGTGCCACGCATCTTTTTCATAATATTGCACCTTTCCTGTAACAGGGTCAATACGTGATGTAACGCCTTTGGCGCGTGCCAACGCCACGAAGAAGATATCACGTGAATGCGAGTCGGCGTGACGTGAACGCAGCACGCCCGCAGGTGAAATCGGGGTTCTGCTATCGGTATAGCCATTGACGATTGTAATGCTGTCAGTAACCCACTGGATTAAATCATCGACATTGTCTGGGAGAGACGATGTGCTCATCGTCTTTACATACGGGCGCAACATTTCGTTTGAAACGCGAGGATTTAGCATATTGTTATCCAAACAATCATTCAAAACATCCATCGAAACGTCTCGCAAATCCTTGTCGGCCAGATTACGAAGAAGTGTGTATGCCTCCTCTTCCCTGTTCAAACCTCTCGCATAATCGATGAACTCCTTGATTGTCTGGTAGTTACCCCATGTCTTCGCCATGATTTCACGGTCGTAATCGCCTTCGTTCTGGGCGGCGACGCATTGTGCGATGTAGGCGTTACGGATGGAATCTTCTTGGGCTAAACGACGGTTGTTTTCGGCGCGCATTTCCGCAGAAACATCAGGAATACGGGCGTTTTCCGTAGGAGGAATGATGTCAATATCATAAAATGTTCTGTGGAATCGTGGTAGGTCATAATTATCAGAGAACCAGAGATGATTGTCCGTTATTTTTATTTCAACATTATTGACATCTCCGATTTTCACAACCTGCCAACCGAATTTTCCGTCTTTCGAGGCATAAACCATCATGGTGCCGAGGCCAGCTGTCAACCATGTTTCTCCTTGATTATCAGTGCGTTTAGTGGCGACGGTATGATATTCGGAATAGTTGTATATCTTGAAATCAACACGAGCATCAGTAACCGCTTTGCCATATCTATCAACGACTTTAACGTTTAATTTTGCTGTCGCGGCGTAGTTCTCGATGACATTGATCTCGGTGTAATATAGTGTTTTGCTTATAACCTCCTCCGGACCGTCGTAATCGCCTAAAACACGAGTATGCACTAGCAATGCGCGCGATGCTGGGGCGTTAAACCAGCCGAGGTCGAGCACTGGCTCAGGCTCGCAGGCACCAAGGAAATGCCATTTGCCGTCGACCCAAGCCTCCACCCAAGCGTGATTGTCGTCGCAATGCGCCCAACGCGGGACGTAAACCTGACGTGCGGGGATACACACTGCGCGTAAAGCTGAAACGAGCAGCGTCGATTCCTCGCCACAGCGTCCCCACGATGTTTTAATAGTAGCCATTGGCGAGCTTGTACGGGAATCCGAGCCCTTATAATTCACCTTCTCATGGCACCAATGGTTGACTTCCAACACAGCGTCATACATCGACAAATCCTTAACTCTGTCGCGCAATTCCTCATAATATGCCATGCGAAAATCGTCAAGATTCTCGTTGTTCACTCGAATCGGAAGCACGAAATGCTTGAACTCGCGCTCAGGAACACGCCTTCCCCAAGGCAACTCTTTCTTTGCCTTGAGAGATGTTTGGATATTCTGCATAAAATAATCCTGACTGTATTCAGTGCGATCGCATAACAGCATCGAAGCATCAAGAAACGCAAATGCTTCCTGCTCTTTTCGTGTTATTTTGCTCGTGGAACACGCTGCCGCTAACAACGCAATGGCAATTATTATAAATAATTTTTTCATATATATTGTTTTCGTTATCGTCTTTAGTCATCATTTTTCGGCTGCCACCTTCCTTCGGAAGCTTAAGACTTTCAAATTAATGATTTAAGACTTTTTAGTCATTAGTTGTCAATGATTTAGCCTTGATTTGTGAAGCGAAGCGCCAGCTAAAGAATGACAACTAATGACGACTATTTGATAAATTCCGTCAAATCAGAATTCAATATTTCTTGCAATTCAGAGCGATGTGCTTTGTCGGTTTTCATGAACAAGAATCCCCAGATACTCATGGCAGGGTTCATGATGTCGCGGGTCTCTACTACGCCGTGAAAATGTTTCTTAATCTTCTCAAAATCAAGAGCTATCGTTGTCTCGTAAGGCTTGTCAAGAACTATGAAACTGAACACATCGTCTTCAATGCCGTTCCACATCGTGGCGTAATCAGGATAAATGCCTTCGAAATAGCATTGCACCGGCAGCAAACCGCAAGTGTGACGAGTCAAGTCGTTGAGGCACATGCCTGCGAAACGTAATGGGTTGACCTCAATCGGGATGGCTTTGCCTGAGTTTTTGTCGACGCGGAACTCAACGTGCATCGGGAAATTGCGGAGGTTAAGAACACCGTTAAGGTCGATGAGGAACTGGTTAAACGGACCGTAATTCTTCTCAAAAATCTCCTTACTCATGCAGTAGAGACGGTCGCTGACGTCGGTCTCCGACTTGAAGATATGATGAAAGATATTGATAATGTTTGGCTTACCGTCTTTGTCGTAATAAGCGTCGACAGCGTATTCCTCTCCTTGGATGAAGTCTTCAAGCACGAATTTGCCACTTTTTACTACTGTTTCCGGGAACACGGCGCACTGCTTTGCAAAGTTACGGTCGATGTCGTCCAAAGCGGCGATCCACTCTTCTTTGCTGCGCACGATATACACGCCCACGCTGAGGAATCCGACGGCCGGTTTGATCACCAACGGCAACGGCAGATTATCTGGATTGAGCGAGCGCAACTCATTCATTTCCACTTCTTTATAATAGAAATCAGGGAAAATCTTGGCGCAGATCTTACGGAACTCGGCTTTGTCCTTGACAATCTTCACCTTCTCAATGAGCTCCGAGCCAGCGAGATGTGGATAAAGCCAAACGAGAGCGTTTTCCGACACAGCGTAAAGCTTGCCGGTTTGCTGATATTTTGCAACGAACTCGCTGTCGTTCAGCAAATTAAGATTGTGGCCTTGCTGAACTAATAGTTCTGACATTTCGTTTCTCAGAACTGAGAGTTGACTTTTTTCCAGATACTCCACTAATGGAGCTGAAACATATGGTTTTTCTAAAATTATCATTTTTTTAGACTTTAGACTTTAGACTTTAGACCTTAGCAACTAAAGTCTAAGGTCTTTGTTTATCTCAATATATTAGCATTCCTGTCAGGGCTGTAGGAGACAAAGCGAATCGGGACGCCGACTTTTTCTTCGATGAATTTGATGTAATCTTCCAACTCCTGCGGGATATTGCCGTCGATTTTCTGATTCCAGCCCTTGATGGTGGTGTAAACTGGCTTCATCGTCTCGGTGCAGGCGTCATACGGCAGATAATCAATCACTTGACCTTTATATTCGTAGCCAACGCAGACCTTGATCTCTTTCAGGTCGTCCATGACATCCGACTTCATCATCATCAGGTCGGTGACGCCGCTCAGCATGCATGCGTAGCGAAGTGCAGGGATGTCGAGCCATCCGGTGCGACGCGGACGTCCTGTCGTGGCACCGAATTCGTGTCCGTTGGCGCGCAGCATCTCACCAGTCTCGTCGAACAGCTCCGTCGGGAACGGGCCTGTGCCGACTCTTGTGCAGTAAGCCTTAAAGATACCGTATACTTTGCCGATTTTGCATGGCGCGACGCCCAAGCCAGAGCAGGCGCCTGCTGCCACTACCGACGACGATGTCACAAAAGGATAGCTTCCAAAGTCAACGTCGAGCATTGAGCCCTGCGCGCCTTCCGCGAGGACGCTCTTGCCTTCGTCGAGGTACTTATTAATAAGGTATTCGCTCTCCACGAACTGGAAATTCTTCAGGAACTCAACGGCTTCAAACCAAACCTTCTCGTAATCGGCGAAGTTCATGCCATCGAGACGCACCTCGTTGATATCGAAATCCAAATCCTTAATCTGTTGATAATGTTTAGCTTTAGCATTCTCATAGCGTTGCTTGAAGTCGCTCATCATGATGTCGCCTATACGAAGTCCGCGACGTGCGGTCTTGTCGGTGTAAGTAGGGCCTATGCCTTTCAAGGTGGAACCGATCTTCATCTTACCGAGAGCCTTCTCGTTGGCGGCATCCAAAACTCTGTGTGTCGGCAGAATGAGATGTGCCTTGTTTGAAATCAAAAGACGTTTTTTAAGGTCGATGCCGGCTGCCGCCAAGCCGTCGATCTCGTCTTTCAAGATCTTCGCGTCGATGATAACGCCGTTGCCTATCACATTGATACACTTATCGTTAAACGCTCCCGACGGGATGGTGTGAAGCACAAACTTCTTTCCGTCGAACTCGATGGTGTGACCGGCGTTCGGGCCACCTTGAAAACGACAAACCATATCATATTTAGGTGTCAATGCGTCGACGACTTTGCCTTTACCTTCGTCGCCCCATTGCAATCCAAGAAGCAAATCCAATTTTGCCATAACTATATCTTTTATTTGAGGTGCAAATTTACAAAATTTTTCAGCTCCTCTTCCCCACTCGCTCAACTTTTTTCACGAGTTCTATCTTCTTTATCTTATCTATAAGATTTTCAAGGGTTTTGAGGTTGTTGACATACACCGAGACGATAGCAACCACCATTCCGCCCTCGTTTTTCATCTCCATGGCCTGCATGTCGAGTTTCTCCTGATTAGTGATGGTGTCGAACAACATGGCACCGAAGCCCATCTTATTGACTGCCAATATCTTAAGAGTTGCAAGAAAAGCAAAATCGTCGCCAAACTGCCATCTCGCCTTCACTATGTTTTCGCCGTAGCGCGACATCAGCTTTTGAGCTTCCGGGCAGTCGGGATGATGAATCTGGACAGGCTCACCGGGCAGATTGATAGCCACCACATCGTCGCCAGGTATAGGGTTGCAGCAGGTTGAGATGACATAGCCCGACAGTTCGGTATCTCCTAGCTTTTCCTCGCTCTTCTTCTGCGACGAAGGTCTGACGAAGCCCAATGTCAGATATTTGACGAGGTAATCCGACCAGCTGGCATCGTTTTTCTTAAGACAATTCTCAACATCCTGTTGTCCTATTTTTCGCATCGCCACGAAATAATATAGGTCGTTACGTGTGGCGAGGTTGAATTTTTGGGCGAGTTCGTTGCGGTTCTGCCTACTGAAATCGACATGCGCGCGGTCGAAATACTCTCTCAGCATGGCCTTACCCTTCTCTTTGAACACCTTACGGAAATCTTTGATGCCGTTTTTGAGGCGGCTCTTGGCGCTCGAGGTGGCGAGGTAGTCGAACCATTTCTCCTGCGGTTCCTGGTGTTCAGAGGTGATGATCTCCACCTGGTCGCCCATCTTCAGCTCGGTGTGAATCGGCGACAGTTTTTTGTTGATGTTGGCACCCACGCAATGGTTTCCGAGATCGGTGTGGATGTTGTATGCGAAGTCGAGCACGGTGGAGCCTTTCGGCAGCGTTATCTTATCGCCCTTAGGGGTAAAGACGAATATCTCGTCGTTGAAGAGGTCGAGTTTAAAATTGTCAATAAATTCAATAGCAGAGACGTGGTTATCGTCGGCTTGCTGCACGAGGTCGCGCACCACCTTCATCCAGAGGTCGAGGCCCGACTCGGCGGTGGAGTTCTGGTCGCGGTATTTCCAATAAGCGGCAAATCCGTTCTCCGCTATTTCGTCCATGCGCTCGGTGCGGATCTGTGTCTCGACCCAGTTACCGTTCTTGTTCATGAAGACGGCGTGAATCGACGAGTAGCCGTTGGTCTTCGGGAACGACACCCAGTCGCGCATTTTTTTATTATCCGGATAGTAATATTTGGTAAAGACAGCAAAGGTCTCCCAGCATCTAAGCTTCTCATTTTCAAGCTCTTGACAGTCGATGATGATACGGGCGACATACACGTCGTAGACCTCTTCTATCGACATTCCGAACTTCACCATGCGTTCCCACACCGAGCTCACGTTACGTTCGATGGCCATGGTGCGCACCTTTATGCCCATGGTCTCCAGCTCAGCTTTCACAGGAGCGAGAAACTCCTCCAACTCATTGATTTTCTTTTCTCTAAGCTCGTCGAGCTGTCGCTGCACCGATTCAAAAACCTGTGGGTTGATATATTTCAGACAGAGGTCGTCGAGCTCGAGCTTTACTTTATAGAGTCCGAGGCGGTAGGCTATCGGAGCGTAGATCTGTGTCGTTTCAGAGGCTATCTTGAGCTGTTTATGATGCGGCATGGCGCTTAGTGTGCGCATGTTATGCAGGCGGTCGGCAAGTTTCACAAGTATGACGCGGATGTCGTACGACATGCTCATGATAACTTTGCGGAACGTCTCCGCCTGAAGGCTACGGACGCCTTCTTCGAAGTCTTCGTTGGTGAGTTTGGTGACGCCGTCGACTATCTTTGCAACTTTCTCGCCAAAATGTTCGCTGATATATTCGAGGGTATAGTCGGTGTCTTCCACCACATCGTGCAGGAGGGCGCATATTATAGAGGTGCGGCCCATGCCCATCTCGCCTGCTATGATGGTGGCGACGGCTAGCGGATGATACATATACGGTTCTCCCGAGCGGCGACGGGCGTCCTTATGAGCGTTGGCTGCGAGCAGATACGCCTCTGTAACCAGAGCCACGTCTTGCTCGTTTTTCCTTGATTTCCAACAGTTTAAAAGCTCATTAAACTGCCTGTCGAGTTCAAGTTTTTCCTCTTGCGAATACGTATCCGGTAGCGTCATCATAATCCTAAGTTTTTAAATGCTCGTTGAACTTGCAAAGTTATAAAGGATTTTCAATATTTACAAGGGATTTTTTAATTTTTTCAACAAAAAATAAGGGCGAATCAAGATTCGCCCTTACTAAGGTCTAACGTCTAAAGACTAAAGTCTCTTAAAAGTCTCCGTTGATCACTGCCATTGTGTGGATGAGGTCGAGGAGCTTGTTGGAGTAACCAATTTCGTTATCGTACCATGCGACGAGTTTCACGAAGGTGTCGGTCAATGCGATACCGGCTTTTGCATCGAAGATTGATGTGCGGATGTCGCCGAGGAAGTCGCTCGAAACCACTGCGTCTTCAGTGTAACCGAGGATGCCTTTGAGCTCTTCTTCTGAGGCTCTCTTCATCTCAGCGCAAATCTCATCGTATGTGGCTGGCTTTGCAAGGTTACAGGTCAAGTCGACAACCGAAACGTCCAATGTAGGAACGCGCATCGACATACCTGTGAGCTTACCTTTAAGTTCAGGAATAACCTTGCCCACTGCCTTTGCAGCACCTGTTGTCGAAGGGATGATGTTGCCAGCTGCAGCACGACCGCCACGCCAGTCTTTCAATGAGTGACCATCGATAGGTTTTTGTGTTGCTGTTGTTGAATGCACTGTCGTCATCAAGCCGCTGCTGATGCCCCATTTGTCGTTGACGACCTTAGCGAGAGGTGCCAAGCAGTTTGTGGTGCATGATGCGTTTGACACGACCTGAGTGCCTTTCACATATGTCTTGTCGTTGACACCGCAGACGAACATTGGGGTGTCGTCCTTCGAAGGACCGGCAAGAATCACATATTTCGCACCTGAGTCGAGGTGTGGTTGAACAGCTTCCTTGGTGAGGAATTTACCTGTTGAATCAATGACGTAATCCGCGCCATATTCGCCCCATTTCAGGCCAACTGGGTCACGGCTAACACTCGTCGGAATTTCTTTTCCGTTGATAATCAACGTGCTTTTTTCCAGATTGTAATCAAGAGTGCCATCAAACTGACCGTGCATTGTGTCGTATTTAAGCATATAAGCTTGATAATCAACAGGACACGTTCCATTCATGTACACAATCTCAATGTCGTCACGTTTCTGGGCGGCACGCAGCACCAATCGACCGATTCTACCAAGTCCATTGATACCTATTCTAATTTTCTTAGCCATGATGATATTTTTTTGTTAACAAAATTTGTCATTTCCAAATGTTTTGCAAAGTTAGACACTATTTTTAACAAAACCAAACAAATTTCAATAAAAATTGAAAAAAATAAAAATATGATGAAATATTCAGATTTTTCGTATCTTTGCAAGATTAATTATTAGATTGGAGTAAATCGTTTTTTAAGATGGATAAGATCAGGAATTTTTGTATTATAGCGCATATTGATCACGGAAAAAGCACCTTGGCAGACAGACTTATCGAGATGACCAACACATTGACCAAGAAAGAGTTAGTGGATCAGGTTTTGGACGATATGGACCTTGAGCGCGAGCGTGGCATCACAATCAAAAGCCATGCCATCCAGATGAAATATGAGCATGAGGGAGAGGTTTACACCCTGAATCTTATCGACACTCCCGGTCACGTCGACTTTTCGTATGAAGTTTCGCGTTCAATAGCCGCTTGCGAAGGCGCTCTGTTGGTTGTTGACGCATCGCAAGGCATTCAAGCTCAAACGATTAGCAACCTTTACATGGCAATCGACCACGACTTGGAAGTCATCCCGATCTTGAATAAAATAGATATGGAGAGCGCACAGCCCGAAAAGGTCGAAGACCAGATTGTAGACCTCATCGGTTGCGACAGAGAGGATATTTTACGCTGCTCGGCACGTACAGGCTTCGGAGTTGAAGAAATTTTGGAGGCTATCGTGAAGCGCATCCCGGCACCAAAAGGCGATCCGGAAGCGCCGCTGCAAGCTTTGATTTTCGACTCGGTTTTCAATTCGTTCAGAGGCATCATAGCTTATTTCAGAATTATGAACGGTACCATCAGAACGGGCGAAAACGTCAAGTTTTTCAACACCGGCATGGAATATGACGCCGATGAGATCGGAGTTTTGCAGATGAAACAGGTACCTAAGAAAGAACTTTCAGCCGGCAATGTGGGATACATCATTTCGGGCATCAAGACCTCGAAAGAGGTAAAAGTCGGTGATACAATCACTTCGGTCGACAACCCTTGCGATAAGCCGATTGCAGGCTTCGAAAACGTGAAACCGATGGTGTTCGCTGGTGTCTACCCTGTCGATGCCGACGATTACGAGGAACTTAGGAGTTCTTTGGAGAAACTGCAACTCAACGATGCTTCATTGGTTTGGGAGCCTGAGTCGTCAGCGGCATTGGGCTTCGGATTCCGCTGCGGTTTCTTGGGATTGCTTCACATGGAAATCATCCAGGAGCGCCTCGACCGCGAATTTAACATGGACGTCATCACCACTGTGCCTAACGTATCGTTTAAAGCGTATTTGACAGACGGCAGCGTTGTTGACGTTCACAATCCAAGCGGAATGCCTGATGTTACAAAACTCGACCACATAGACGAGCCGTATATTTTGGCTCAGATCATCTCACAAAACGAATATGTCGGCTCGATTATGACGTTGTGCATTGAACGTCGTGGTATCTTGAAAAACCAGGTTTACTTGACAACAGATCGTGTAGAGCTGACTTTCGAGATGCCATTGAGCGAAATCGTGTTCGACTTCTATGACAAACTGAAATCAATATCAAGAGGTTACGCCTCTTTCGATTATCATATCTGCGGCTACAAACCGTCGAAGCTGGTAAAACTCGACATTATGCTAAACGGCGACACCGTCGATGCCCTTTCAACCTTGATTTTTGTGGACCACGCCTACTCTTTCGGCCGCCGTATGTGCGAGAAACTCAAGGAGTTGATACCACGACAGCAGTTCGACATCGCTATCCAGGCTGCTATCGGAGCTAAAATCATCGCTCGTGAGACCGTGCGCCAGGTGCGAAAAGATGTTACCGCAAAATGTTACGGCGGCGATATCTCACGTAAGCGCAAGCTCCTTGAAAAACAGAAGGAAGGAAAGAAACGTATGCGCCAAATCGGCAACGTGGAAGTGCCACAGTCAGCGTTCCTTGCTGTTTTAAAGCTTGATTAACTATTAGTTTATCGATTATTGGTACCATTTTCGAAATGCTCAACAGTACCCTGTGGTAGGTCGCATTTCTGCAAATGGCACCAATAATCTAAGTATTGGATTCGTTCAGATATAACATTATCATTTTCAACGAGTTGCATCTCGATGTAGATTTCATTTTTATTGAATTCCTTAACAAAATCATTTACATCTAAAGGTAAGTGAATGCAGCCGTTTTCAGGAATTTGAATCTTTTCGGAATAAGATTTTAACAAATTTTTATCAAAATCGCGGATGTTGAGCACCAAATCGGCATTTATTTCACGATAAAGGTCGCTGACGGCGTAAACCGTGAAGTTGCCGTCGGTTGTCGGGAGCACACCTATTAATATAGGTGCGTACAGAACTTTTAGTTCGTCGTGCAACAACTTTTTATTGCCTTCATAATCGATTGATGACCAAGAAATTACAGGCCAGGCGTCGTTAAGTTGCCAGTAGAGGGAGCCCCAGCTTCGCGGCTTCGCCGCTCGCTGGGCTTCGATAGCGAGACCGATGCCATAGGCTTGGGATAACTGACTGTAGTATCGCATGAGGGAATCATTGTCATTCCGAGCGAAGCGAGGAATCTCGTGAATATAACGTTCGATATGTTTTTCAATTAATTCCTCCCCTCTCGGGTGTTTCTGGTGTTTTGTCTCGATATTCGGGTATGCCTGATAGCCGAATTCGCTGTTGAAACGCCCGACTTTCTCGAGATATGCCTCGTAAGGCTGCTCGCCCCACCAGACGCCCCAGTAGTGAACATCGCCTTCGGTCAGACTCTGTGGTTTTCCCCAGCCGTTTTTTGGTGACGATGGCCAATAGTCGCGAGTACCGTCATATTTTTCAACGACTTCTGAGAAGATATCTACAAACAAAGTGTCCATTCCACGCTTCATCTCGGCGTAATCATCATCGCTCCAGCCCATCGATTTTTGCCAGCCCCAGTTGACGTAGCCCTCGCTCACCTCGTTGTTGCCGCACCACAATGCCAGCGACGGATGATTCTGATAATGAACGACTTGCTGAATCGCTTCTTCTTTCACATTGTTCAAAAACTCATCGGAATAAGGATACGTGGTGCCGGCGAACATGAAATCCTGCCACACCATGATGCCGAGGCTGTCGCAGATGTCGAAGAAATAATCGGGAGGATAGATGCCGCCGCCCCACACACGAAGCATGTTGAAGTGAGCCGGCACACATTCGGCCAACAACTTTTCAGTCTTTTCTCTCGACATCCAAGTCTCAATCATCTCCTCAGGCACGTAATTTGCGCCTTTGATATAAACTTTCTTGCCGTTCACCTTGAAATACATGGCGCAGCCGATGCTGTCAGGCTCTTCGATGAGTTCAATCTTACGAATACCAGTCTTAACTTTTTGAGTATCAACTAGTTTATCGTTTTTATAAATCTTAACCTCAAATTCCGTCATTGTCTGTTTGCCCATCTCGTTAGGCCACCAAAGTTCGGCATTTTCGAGTGTAAGCGGGATGCTAATAAGACCCTTAAATTTGTCAGAAATTGTCTTTTCAGCAAGTTTTTCTTCATTACCAAAAACATCAAATCTTAATACCCCATCAAAATCGTTGGTAATCTCAATATTTGCTATCATTTCGGCAGACTCGTCAGTGACATTTTTTGTCAAAAATGCTATATTTTCGATTTTGAAGTCATTCCAGCCTAAAAGTTCCATATCTTTCCAGATACCGATATTCAGGTATCTTGGCGCCCAGTCCCAGCCGTTTTGGTAAGCGGCTTTGCGCATCACGGCATATTTCTCAGGAAATTTCAACGGATAAATCCCAATAAGGCTATCTCGTTGAGCATCAAATGGATAGAAGCGCACTTTCAGTTCATTATCGCGTTTTTTGAGGAGACTTTTCACCTCTTTTCCATATCGTATAAACTGGTTATCAGAGTGCAGAATCTTCTCGCCGTTGAGCCAGACATCGGAATATGTATCCAACCCATTGAAAATCAAGTCGATATTATCTTTTTGCAAGATATTTTTATCGACATCGAATGTCAGGGAATAATCCCAAATGTGCTGCGGAATCCACTGCAGCTGTTGTTCCTCGTCGCCTTCGCCATAAGGATGCGGAATAAGACCTGCGGCATATAAATCGGCATGCGCTTCAGAAGGGATATCTAATTGTAAATCAATGTTTAATGTGTCAGTCGTCAGATTCCAACCGTGATTCAGAGACTGCAAATCATTATTGTTGTCATTGCAAGCAAACAAGACAAAAGGAAGTATAAATAAAATTAGTTTTTTCAAGCTACGCTTCACTCGCAATGACTTCTTTGAATTCTTTGACTCTATTTACAGTTGAGATAATGTAGCGCATTTCGGCTCCGGTGCTGTCGACGCCTTTCGGATACAAATCTTTATGACAGTCGGGAGCGAATGATGTGAGTGATGCATGGCAATGTTTTATGCCTGTGGCTGTTATGATTTGCATCACGTTGTTCTCGTTGATGCCGCCGCCAGCCATGATGTTGATGCTATCGCCGAAAAATTCCTGCATTTTGCGAATATTTTCAATTCCTTCGTAAGCCGTTGGTTTACAGCCAGATGTAAGAACTTTATCAAATCCAAGCCTGACCAATGTCTCCATTGCGATAAAAGGATTTTTGCATGCGTCGATGGCGCGGTGAAACGTAAATTTCAGTCCCTCGCCTGCCGCCAGCATCTTCTTGATTGCAGGCACGTCGATGTCGCCTTCAGCATTCAGAGCACCGATGACAACGCCTTCATAGCCAAGCTCCTTAACCCTTTTTATGTCTTCGCACATGATTTTGAGTTCATTGTTGCTATATATGTAATTACCTGGGCGACAACGTATTAGCACTCTAATAGGCATATGGCGCGCCGCATTCTGACAATTAAACAATGTACCATGCGACGGCGTAATGCCTCCGACCACAAGCGCCTCGCACAGCTCGGCGCAGTCAGCACAGCCAACAACACCATTAATCATTGACTGATAACCGTTTGCACAAAGCTCAAATTTTACCATAACATAATTTTTCGCAAAGATATGAAAAGTTTTGTAATTTTGCAAGCTATTTTTTAGAAAAAATGATTTATCCTTCGGATTTTGAAAATAAGATAGGCTTCAAGACGATACGTGAGCGTCTTAATGAATTGTGTATCAGCGAGATGGGTAAAGAATGCGTTGGCAAGATGGGTTTTTGCACCGATGTCGACGAGATACACACCCACCTACGCCTGATTCAGGATTTTCAGACTCTCATGCAGGACGGAGTGCCTTTCCCTGTTAGGGATTACAACGATTTACGTGAGGAATTCAAGCATCTCGCCATCGACGGCACCGTGATCAGCCTCGACAGCATGTTTGCGCTAAAACCTACCCTATCGGCGCTGTCTTACATTTTCAAATTCTTTAAATCCGAAGCTTCTGAAAAAGTACAGTATCTGAAAGCTTTGGCAGAAGGCATATCCATTGATAATCATATCTTTACAGAGATAAACCGTCTCATCGACGACAAGGGCGAGATTCCTGATAATGCTTCAGCCGAACTCGCTGTAATACGCAGAGATATCAGGCGGAAACAGAGTTCCATCGACCACAGGATGCACAAAATCCTCATCGAGGCGAAGAACTCAGGCTGGACCGACAGCACCGCAGAGATGACAATCCGCGACGGACGCCCGGTGATTCCAGTGCGTGCCGCCGACAAACGCGAATTGCGCGGTTTCATACACGACGAGTCGGCAACGGGACAAACAGTTTACATCGAGCCGGCGGAGATATTCGAAACCAACAACGAAATCAAGGAGTTGGAATACGCCGAGAGACGCGAAATCAACAAGATTTTGCTGGCGTTCACAAAGATTTTGAGGCCAGAGATTCCAAATCTAGCAATGGCATGGCGACTCCTCGGATTGCTTGATTTCATTAGGGCTAAGGCACTGTTGGCTCATGAATACAACTGCGTGATTCCGGAAGTTGTCGACAAGCCGATGTTCGACTGGATAGAGGCGCGGCATCCACTGCTGGAGCAGAAGTTGAAAGGACAAGGAAAGAATATTACGCCACTTGACCTTAAACTTGGTGCTGCAAACGACAATGAGGTTCCTCGCTCCGCTCGGAATGACAGTCGCATACTGGTTATTTCCGGTCCGAACGCCGGCGGTAAGTCGGTGTGCCTCAAGACTATAGGACTGATTCAGTACATGTTGCAGTGCGGACTGGCAATTCCAGTTAAGATTGACTCGAAATGCGGCATCTTTCATGATATGTTCATTGACATCGGCGACGAGCAGTCGCTGGAAAATGATCTCAGCACCTACAGCTCACACCTTATTAATATGAAGGAGCTTCTGGAGCACGGCAACGAACGCACCCTATTCCTCATCGACGAGTTCGGAACCGGCACTGAGCCGCAACTAGGAGGCGCAATAGCAGAAGCTATCTTATTGAAAATGAACGAGAAGAAGTCGTTTGGAGTGGTCACGACGCACTATGCGAACCTGAAACTTTTGGCCGACAACCATCCTGGCATCGTCAACGGAGCCATGTTGTTCGACACCAGATATCTGCAGCCGCTCTACGTGATGATGATAGGCAAGCCGGGCTCATCGTTCGCTTTCGAAATAGCGAAAAAGATAGGTTTTCCTAACGAAATCCTCGACAGCGCAGCAGAAATATCCGGTCGCGAGCACCTCGACTTCGACCAGCAGCTTCAGCAACTCGAAATCGAGAAAAAAGAGGTTCGCAAAAAGGAATACGAGCTGAAAGTCGCCGACAAATTGCTCGATGAGGTTGTCACAAAATACAAGAATCATCTCGCTGATATTGAGAAGAATAGAAAGACGTTATTGAAAGAGGCCAACAAGGAAGCACAGGCGCTCATCGACGGCGCGAATGCCAAGATTGAACGGACAATCCGTGAGATCAAGGAGGCGCAGGCAGAGAAGAACCGCACCAAGGAGCTTCGCGAGGAGTTGAAAACCATGAAGCAGAGCCTCGTCGACGAGGAGAAGAACCTCTCGAAACAGCTAAAAGCCGATGAAAAAGAAGTCGCAAGCGAAGAACTGAAAGTAGGCGATATGGTGTGCATCAACGAGCTGGAAGTCGTGGGCGAGCTTTTGGCAATTACTGATACTGACGTCACAATTCAGTTTGGAGATGTCAGGCTTCGCACAACTGCCGACAAGCTCAGGAAAATCAGTCGTTCGCAGGCGCGAAAGGCACAGCAGAACCCGTCGTATCTGCGCAAGAGCATTATGAGCGACATCAACGAGAAAGCGGAGAAGTTCAACCTCACTTTAGACGTGCGCGGTCAGCGTGGCGACGAAGCCGTTGATAACGTGGCAAAATATATTGATGAAGCTAATTTATTGAGCATCAAAGAAGTAAGCATCCTCCACGGCAAAGGCAACGGTATCTTGCGAAAGCTCATCAGAGAATACCTGAGCAAGCAGTCGTGTATTCAGTCGTTCAACGATGCAAGCTTGGAGACTGGTGGTGCAGGAATTACGAGGGTGACGCTGAAATAATTAAATTCCGAAGACCTTTTTTATTTCGTTAACCATGTCAACCTTCTCCCATGCGAAGAACTCGACATTCTTGTAGTTCTTGCCGTTTTCGGTGAAGGTGTCCTTGTCTTTGTACTGCACCTCGACCTTAGCGGTAAACGGGTCGCGACCAAAGTGACCATACGATGCCGTTGGCTCGAAGATCGGGTTCTTCAGTCCGAAACGTTTCACGATGGCGTATGGACGGAGGTCGAACAAAGTACGGATCTTTTCAGCGATTTCAGCGTCGTTCATCTTCTTGCCACTTGCGTCTTTCACATGAGCGGTGCCATAGGTGTTAACGTAGAAACCGACAGGCTGTGCCACGCCGATAGCGTAAGCGATCTGCACGAGAGCCTCGTCGCAAACGCCTGCTGCAACAATGTTTTTCGCGATATGACGTGCCGCGTATGCTGCTGAGCGGTCGACCTTAGATGAGTCTTTGCCTGAGAAAGCTCCGCCGCCATGTGCGCCGCGACCGCCGTAAGTGTCGACGATGATTTTACGGCCAGTGAGACCTGTGTCGCCATGAGGTCCGCCGATGACGAACTTGCCAGTCGGGTTGACGAAGAGCTTCATATCAGACTTGAAGAGGTTTCTAACCTTTTGAGGAAGAAGCTTTTTCAGTCTCGGGAGCAATATGGTGCGAACGTCGTGCTCGATTTTGTCAATCATGGCAGCGTCGTCGTCCATAAACTCGTCGTGCTGTGTTGAGATGACGATGGTGTCGATGCGCAACGGCTTCCAGTTGGTGCCATATTCCACCGTTACCTGTGATTTGGCATCCGGACGGAGGTATTTCATGCGCTTGCCTTCACGGCGAATCTTAGCCAGTTCAAGCAAAAGCATGTGCGAAAGCACTATAGTGAGAGGCATATATTCTGGCGTCTCCTTGCAAGCGTAGCCGAACATCATGCCCTGGTCGCCAGCACCCTGATCTTCTTCTTTTTTACGTTCCACGCCGCGGTTGATGTCCTGCGACTGTCCGTGAATTGCCGAAAGCACGCCGCACGACTTGCTGTCGAACTGATATTCCGCCTTTGTATATCCAATGCGCTCGATGACACGACGCGCAGTGCCTTGAATATCAACATATCCGTTTGATTTAACCTCGCCTGCCACGACGGTGAGACCTGTGGTCACCAATGTCTCGCAAGCTACCTTTGATTCCGGATCCTGACGCAGCATTTCGTCTAGGACGGCATCTGAAATCTGATCGGCCACTTTATCCGGATGGCCTTCTGAAACTGATTCTGAAGTGAAATAATAACCCATTTTTATTTTAAATTAGAAGCCAGGAGACAGAAGTCAGAAGTCAGAATCTTTCTTCCAGCTCGGCTTTTGTTAATAAATATGGATAATTTGAGATTGTTAAAAGAAATACTGTTTTAGCATTTTTTCTTGTGGTTGCAATCAATCAAATCTGTCCACGTGATTTTCGGGCGCAAAAATACAACAAATTTTGTAATTATTGATTTTTTAAAATAATTTTTTTATTGTTCCTTTTCCCTTGATGGAAAAGGAACCGAAAAGATCAAGCGAAATTCGAAGCTCGGACCGCCGAATTTCGCAGGCCACCGCACCGCGAAGCGACGTGGGGCACAGCCACGAAATTATTTTGTTATTTTGTCAATGCTTGGAAAACCGCTTCAATGCTGGCGTCTTTGCTGTGCATCACGTTCATTTTGATGTTCTCAATCGTGTCGTTGGCGACGACCACACCTTTATTAATAATAACGATTCGCGGGCACATTGCCTCGACCTCTTGCATGATGTGAGTCGAGAGAAGGACGGTTTTTTCTTTGCCGAGTTCGGTGATAAGTCCACGAATCTCAATGAGTTGATTCGGGTCGAGACCTGATGTAGGCTCGTCGAGAATCAAAACCGAAGGGTTATGCATCATGGCTTGGGCGAGGCCGACACGCTGACGGTAGCCTTTCGACAGAGCTCCGATTTTCTTGCGCATCTCGACGGTGAGACCGGTCTTTTCAATCATCTCGTCGATGCGGTTTTTGGCTTCCTTGCCAGTGATATGATGAATTCCGGCGACGAATTCAAGATATTCGCGCACGTACATGTCGAGGTAAAGCGGGTTATGCTCCGGCAGATATCCCACGCGTTGACGCACCTCCATCGGGTTGTCGATGGTGTCGAAACCTTCAACCGACACTGTACCTTCGGTCTGCGGAATGAAGCAAGTGATAATCTTCATCAGCGTTGATTTTCCTGCTCCGTTCGGACCCAGAAGTCCCACAATCTGACCTTTTTCGATATCCAGATTCACATCATTCAGCGCCAGCTGCTGATCATAGCGTTTCGTTACGTGGTTTACCTTTATTGACATGATATGTTATTTTTTCAATGTGCAAAAATACAAAAAAACAGCTGTTGAAAAATTAATTTTTATTAATGTTTTTTGTATTAAAAAATTTTGTACTTTTGCAGTCCGAAATTTTAGTAGGAAAATTAGTGTAAAAACACATAACAAATTATTAATTAAATTAAATGGATACATTAAGTTACAAAACAGTTAGCGTCAACAAAGAGCATGCCAACAAAAAATGGTATGTCGTCGACGCTGAGGGTCAGGTTCTCGGCCGTATGGCTTCAGAAATCGCCCAGGTTTTAAGAGGAAAGAGGAAGGCATGCTATACTCCCCACAGTGATTGTGGCGATAATGTCATCGTAATCAATGCCGAGAAAGTTATCCTCACCGGCAGCAAAATGGACAAGAAGGTTTACGTACACTACACAGGTTTCCCTGGTGGTCAGCGCGTTAGAACCGTTAAGGATTTCTTGAACAAGAAACCTATCTTCGTCATCGAACACGCGGTTAAGGGCATGTTACCTAAGACACGCCTTGGCAGTGCCATCTTCCGTAATCTTTACGTTTATGAAGGACCTAATCACCCGCATGAGGCCCAACAACCACAAGTATTAACAATTAAGAAATAAGTATCATGGAAGTAATCAACGCGTTAGGTAGAAGAAAGACAGCCGTCGCACGTATTTACATGAAAGCTGGCGAAGGCAAAATTACGGTCAACAAACGTGACTACAAGGAGTATTTCCCAACAAGCATCCTGCATTATGTGGTTGAACAGCCATTGATGCTCACAGAGAACTTGGGTAAATATGACATCAAGGTCAACCTCGATGGCGGTGGTATCAACGGTCAAGCAGAAGCTCTCCGTCTCGCTATCAGCCGCGCATTGTGCGAAATCAACGCTGAATATCGTCCTATCCTTAAGGCTAAAGGTTTGATGCGCCGCGACCCACGTATGGTCGAACGTAAGAAGCCAGGTCAGCCAGGTGCACGTAAGAAATTCCAATTCAGCAAACGTTAGTCTATTAAAAGGAAACATCATGACACAAGCAACATTCGAAGAATTATTAGATGCAGGTTGTCACTTCGGTCACCTCAGAAGAAAATGGAACCCGAACATGGCACCGTACATCTTCATGGAACGTAACGGTATCCATATTATTGACTTGTACAAGACACAGGCCAAGATCGATGAAGCAGCAAACGCTCTTCGTCAGTTAGCAAGATCAGGAAAGAAAGTCCTTTTCGTAGCTACAAAGAAACAGGCGAAAGATATCGTCGCTGAACTCGTTTCGAGAGTCAACATGCCATACGTGACAGAGCGTTGGCCTGGTGGTATGCTCACCAACTTCACCACAATCCGCAAGGCAGTGCGTAAGATGGTCAGCCTCGACAAGCTCATCGCAAGCAGCCAGTACAATAACCTTTCAAAACGTGAACGTCTCCAGATCGAGCGTGAACGCGAGAAACTCCAGAAGAACCTTGGTTCAATCGCCGACCTGAACCGCCTTCCAAGCGCAGTGTTTGTAGTTGACGTTATCAAGGAACATATCGCAGTGGCAGAAGCAAGAAAACTTAACATCCCTACTTACGCCATCGTCGACACCAACTCAAATCCTAACCTCATCGACTTCCCGATCCCGGCAAACGACGACGCTTCGAAGTCAATCGCCCTCATCGTGAGCAAGATGGTTGAAGCTATTGAAGAAGGCCTCAACGAGCGCAAGAACACCATGAAGGACGCCGACATGGCAGAAGCTGAAGGTGAAGAGGAAATGAACGAAACAGCAGCAGTTGAAGAGGAAGAAAAAGAAGAAGAGCCAAAACGCGCTCGTCGTCCTCGCAAGACAGTTGCAAAGAAAAACTAATCATTAAAAAAGAAAGGTAAGACAATGAATATTACTGCAGCTCAAGTCAATGAACTCAGACAAATGACAGGCGCAGGCATGATGGACTGCAAGAAAGCCCTCGTTGAATGCAACGGCGACAAAGAAGCAGCTATCGACTACCTCCGCAAAAAAGGCCAGAAAATCGCTGAAAAGCGCGCTGACCGTGAAGCCGCTGAAGGCGCTGTCATCTCAGCAACAACAGCCGACCACACATACGGTGCTGTCATCATGCTGAACTGCGAGACAGACTTCGTAGGTTCGAACGCCGACTTCGTCGGAGCAGCCAAGGGATTCCTCCAGGCAGCTATCGACAACAAGATCAAGAACCTCGATGCTCTCAAGGCTTTCGCTATCAACGGCCGCACAGTGAACGACCTCGTCACAGATCTCACAGCCAAGACAGGCGAGAAAGTCGAACTCAAACACCTCGAAGTTGTTGAGGCTCCTTACGTAGCCAACTACAACCACCAGGGCAACCGCCTCGCAACACTCGTTGGATTCAACAAGAACTTCAACGGTATTGAAGAGACAGCTCACGAAGTGGCAATGCACGCAGCAGCCATGTCACCTATCGCTATCGACGAAAACGACGTCCCACAGGAAACAAAAGACCGTGAGATGGCAGTCGCTATCGAGAAGACAAAACAGGAACAGGCTCAGAAAGCAGTCGATGTCGCTTTGAAGAAAGCAGGTATCAACCCAGCTCACGTTGACAGTGAAGATCACATCAACTCAAATATGGCTAAGGGTTGGATCACAGAGGCTCAGGCACAGCAGGCACGCGAGATTCGCGAGAAAGTCACAGCTGACACCCTTGCAAACATCAAGGAGCAGATGGTGATGAACATCGCTAACGGCCGTGTCAACAAGTTCTTCAAAGAGAACTGCCTCCTCGACCAGGCTTCATTGCTCGACGGCAGCATGACAGTGCGCCAGTTCATCCAGAAGGCTGACAAGGAAGCTACAGTTGTTGCTTTCAAACGCGTACAACTTGGTTAAGAGACCTTAGACTTTAGACCTTAGACCTTAGTAAGTTATACTATTGTTTAGGGTCTAAAGTTTTTTTATTAAAAATCAAAATTATGAAATCAACTGATTACAAACAGCTTATTGTATGGCAAAAAGCCATGGATTTAACGACAGAGATTTATTCTCTTGTTAAATATTTACCCAAAGAAGAAACATATGGTTTGTCAGACCAGATGAGAAGAGCTGTCGTATCTATTCCTTCAAATATTGCAGAAGGACAAGGTAGAATTTCCGATAAAGAATATGTTAATTTCTTATCAATAGCAAGAGGTTCTTTATGGGAATTATCAACCCAAATTGAAATTTGTGAAAGATTAAATTATATCAATCAAAATCAAACTTCAAAATCAACCGATCTTATTACAGAGATTAGTAAAATGCTAAATTCATTAGCAAACTCTTTGAAAAGACCTTGAATTTTAGACCTTAGATGTTAGACCTTAGACATTAGCCGTTTTTCTACGCCAAAAACTAAAAGTCTAAGGTCTAAGGTCTAAAGTCTAAGGTCTTACTTCTTTGACCACGTTGTGCCATCCTTGCCATCCTTAAGAACGATATCCAAAGCGGCAAGTTTGTCGCGAATGAGGTCGCTGGTAGCCCAGTCTTTCTTGGCGCGAGCTTCTTTGCGGATGTCGATGATGGTGTCCATTAAGCCATCGACTATGCCGTTGTCGTCAGAACCGGCTTCGTTATTCAATAAACCGAGAATTTCGAAGACGAATACATCAAACAACTTCTTCAAAAGTGCTAATTCTGCTGGATTGATCTTTGAATGACCATCTTTCACTGAATTGATGATACGCACTGCCTCGAACAGGTTTGCTATCACGATTGGGCTGTTGAAGTCGTCGTTCATGGCATCGTAGCAGGCATCCATAATCTTCTGAACGCCAAGGTCTTCAGCGCCTTCGGTGGCTGTAAGATGCTCGATGAGACCAGCGGCTTCCATCAAGCGTTTGTAACCTTTTTCTGCAGCCTGAAGTGCCTCGTTCGAGAAGTCGACGGTGCTGCGATATTGTGCCTGAAGGATGAAGAAACGAATCGTCATCGGGCTGTATGGCTGTGCCAGCATCTCCTCGCCTTTCGCGTTGATATGACTGCCTTTGAAAAACTCGTCAAGAGTGATGAAGTTGCCAAGAGACTTGCCCATCTTCTGTCCGGCGATGGTAATCATGTTGTTATGCATCCAGTAGTGCACCGGTGCCTTGCCGTTTGCCGCCATCGACTGCGCGATTTCCGACTCATGGTGCGGGAACTGCAGGTCGAGACCGCCGCCGTGGATGTCGAACTCCTCACCGAGATATTTGCACCCCATGGCGGAGCATTCCATGTGCCATCCCGGGAAGCCGTCGCTCCACGGTGAAGGCCAGCGCATGATGTGCTTCGGCTCAGCCTTCTTCCACAAAGCGAAGTCAATCGGGTTATGCTTCTCGCTCTGTCCGGCCAGCTCTCGGGTGTTGTTAATCATCTCCTCGATGTTACGTCCCGAAAGGATGCCGTAATGATATTTCTCGTTGTATTTCTTGATGTCGAAATAAACCGAGCCGTTCTCGATATAAGCGAAGCCTGCGTCCAAAATCTTCTGAATCATCGCGATCTGCTCGATGATATGACCTGAGGCATGCGGCTCGATTGAAGGACGCAACACGTTGAGCTTATCCATCGCCTGATGATATCTAACAGTATAATACTGAGCGACTTCCATCGGCTCGAGGTCTTCCAGACGGGCTTTCTTTGCAATCTTATCCTCGCCTTCGTCGGCATCGTGCTCGAGGTGACCCACATCGGTGATGTTACGCACATAGCGAACCTTATATCCGAGATGTTTCAGATAACGGTAAACCAAGTCGAAAGTGATTGCCGGGCGTGCGTGGCCGAGGTGAGCGTCGCCATAGACGGTCGGGCCGCAGACGTACATTCCGACGTGACCTTCGTGAATCGGTTTGAAAGGCTGCTTCATGCGAGCCAAGCTGTTGTAAATATATAAAGC
>CAMZJA010000015.1 GCA_947307415.1 uncultured Bacteroidales bacterium
GAATCCTGCTGTTCCTTGCTGGCGTTGGACTTGGTGCAGGCGGCGTTTTCGTCGAGACAGTAAAGATTCATTACATGTGGGTAGTTTACGGTGTCATCATCACCATCGTGCCTCCAATGATTGTTGCAACATTTGGACGCCTGGTGCTGAAGATTAACTACTACACCCTCATGGGTTTCATCGGTGGCTCGCACACCGACCCACCGACACTGGCATTCGCCAACAATCTGGCACCCAATGGCTGCAAACTCCCTAACATGGGATACGCAACTGTCTATCCGTTGACGATGTTTTTGCGAATCTTCACCGCGCAGTTATTGGTGTTGTTAGCGATGTAGTTTTCATAATATGCAAAAATCAGTCTAAATATGCTTCGCATACCGCAAGGCTTGATTTTTTGCATATTATGAAAAATTTGATAGGGACAAAATAATATTTAATAGATTATAAATCATTGTTTATCAATATTTTATAATCGGACATTTTAAAATCATAGGGACAATCTGTCAAGTGAGTGCTCCAACCTCTTGACAGATTGTTTTTTTGCATAATTTTGCAATGATGAAAAAATTGACCACATACTTAATCCTAATCGTCGTGATTTTGACGCTTGCCGCATGCAATAATCAGGCTAAGAATCAAGATAAGGCGCGAGTTTTGTATGAGGAAGGATTGGGCCTGCGAGAGGAACAACGTTCGGAAGAGGCAGCGGAATGCTTTTTGAAGGCGTTGGAATTGTTGAATGATGTTGAGACGCACGGCCGTGCGTCTCTACGGGCACAAATCAACGACAACCTCGGTGCGTTGTATTTAAAACACGGTATTTTCGACGGTGCATTCGACGCTCACAACGATGCATTGCAATGTTTCAAGCAGCTTGGCGATTCAACAGGCATGATGAATGCCTATCGCAACTGCGGTCGCGCGATGCGCTCACAAGAGCAATATACTGTTGCCAAACAATATTACGATTCGGCGTTTTGCATCGCTAAATTAATTAATGATAAGGCGATGCTGGGCGATCTTAATCTGGAGATTGGGCGCGATTATTATATGGAAATCGGTGATTATCAAACTGCGATTGAATATGTGAAATATGCGTTGTATGGCGATAATGTAGAGACGCACGGCCGTGCGTCTCTACAGGACAATGATGTTGATATTGCCAATATGACGTTAGGTATCCTTTATTATTATTCCAATGATTTCAATCAGGCAAAAACCTATTTGAACAAGGCCTTGCGAAGCGAACGTCCGGGACTGAAAATGTCAGTGTATCAGGCACTTTACGCAATTGCTTACTATGAGGGCGACTATAAAACGGCGGTGTATTACCAGCAACTTTCCTCCGAAAACATGCTTGAATCGGAGCAGAAACAATCAAGCGAGACTATGCAGCGATTGAAGTCGGAATACGAGCTGAAAGCGCAGAAAAACGCCATGGAGAGCCTGCATCGCAACCACAGCTTGAAACTTTATCTTATAATCGCGTTATCAGTAATAGCATTTCTAATTATTCTATTGATAATCAGAAAGAAAATAAACGAAAACAAGATAAAGTCACTCGAAAAAGAGCTGGAGATGCGCAACAAAATCATGCTCAGCAACAAGGTGTTTGTGACGGCTAAGAACCTTGGTGAGCATCTCACATCTGAAACGTTGGATTTCACTTTGGACGACAGCGACTGGGACGATTTCATCAGTCTCACCGACATGATTTTCAACGACTTCTCGAAGCGGCTGGTTGCCACTTATCCAAAGCTTGGCAAATGGGATGTGCGCATCTGCTGCCTCTGCAAAAACGGTTTCTCCAACCAGGTGATTTCAATCTTGCTTGACACGCAAACCGACTCGTTTTATAAAAGAAAGACTCGAATCAGGCAGCAAAAAATGGAGTTGCCGGATGACAAACGAAGTTTTGAAGAAATTATAGCAGAAGTTTAACACGAATTACCATAAATTAAACATGAATAAACAAAAATTTAATACTATGAAAAACAAATTGTTTTCTTTACTTATTTTGATGATTATTGCCATCGGAAATGTGCAAGCTTACAACTTAATGGGAATCAGCCCGTCAAACCATGTTTTGTATTTCAACATATTGGATTCTGAGAACCATACACTTAGTGTTACTTATCCTTGCAACGGAGGTAATGACAACTACTATTACAATCACACCAAACCAGAAGGCGATCTTATCATTCCAACGACTATCACAATAGGACAAAACACCTGGACTATTGTCGAAATTATGGACCATGCCTTCGATGACTGCCCGATTACTTCAGTTGAAATTCCAAACACTGTAACTAATATTGGTGAAAGGGCGTTTTATAATTGTCCGATTACCTCTTTGGAACTTCCGAATGTTCTTACTAATATTGGGGCTTGGGCGTTTGCTAAGACAAAAATACAACATGTAACACTTCCAGAATCCATTATTACAGTAGGTGCAAGTGCTTTTGCCGGCACAAGATTAACTACCTTGATACTTCCCGAAAAGGATGTGCAGTATGGTAGTGGTTGTTTTGGAAATACCCATTTGGTTACTGTAACAATACCCGAAGGTGTAACCAGCATTTCTGGAAATATGTTTGTGAATTGCGGTTATTTGACAAATGTTGCGTTTCCAAGTACATTGACAAGATTTGGACATGACGCATTCGCCTATTGTACAGCTCTTAAAGAAATTCATATACCGAGTTCTGTAATTGAAATAGAAGAACAGATTTATAATCAGAATCCTTTCAGAGGCACGCAAAATGTTACGTCCATCAGCGTTGAGGCAGGTAATCCTGTGTATTATTCAGAGGGTAATTGTATCATCAAAAGAGAAACTAAGACAATTATCGCAGGCTGCAAGAATAGTGTGATTCCTAACGACATCGTTGAAATCGGAAAATCTGCATTTGAAAGAGGAATGACCGGGGCACTTCACCTTCCAGCATCGGTGACCAATATTGAACAAGATGCGTTTTACAACTGCACATCCATCAATAAAATTTATTCTTTCAATCCTAATCCACCTGCATTATATATTCATGAAATTATGAATTCTTTTGCACATGTTCCAAGAAATATTCCTGTATATGTACCGGCCGGCTGTGTAGAGGCGTATCAGAACGCTCCAGGTTGGAATGAGTTTGAAAACATCGTTGAGTATTGTTGGGACGGTACCATTGCCGAATCATACGATGGAGGCGACGGCTCTGCTGAAAATCCTTATCAGATTTCGACCGCCAAACAGCTTGCTTTGCTTGCATATCAAACCAACAACGACATTGGAGGTGACGCTTATTATGTTCTGACGGAAGATATAAGTCTGGCAAGTTGTACAGGAGAAAACATCCCCTGGATTTCAATAGGCATACATGAATATGAGAACAACAACTATGCACTACATTGTTTTACAGGGCATTTCGATGGTGGCGGACACACTATTTATGGACTATATCAGAATATTGAAAATGGTTTGGATTATTTTGGAGGCCTTTTCGGCTATACTGACGGCGCTGAAATAAAGAATATCAACATGACTAATTGCTCTATCAGTGGAATCGGCGGATATGTCGGTAGCGTGATGGGTTTTGCGAGTCGCACCGATGTGTTGAACTGCACTGCTTATGACAGTTATATCAGGACTACAGGAAGCTATACATATGCGGGTGGCATCGTGGGATATGTTGGCACACCTATCGGGGTATCCCAAATCAATGAACCTGCTTTTCGAATTTCAAATTGCAGAGTTGAATCTGTGATTGTTGAAAGCTCATTATATGCCGGCGGCATCGTTGGATGTGTCAATGACGAATCGGATAATGCGCAATATCATATTTCGAACTGCAGCTCCGACAATACGCAGTATTTCCATGTAAAAGGTATGAGGGTTGGTGGAATCGTCGGTGGAATGAATTATTGCACCGTTGAAGGATGCGTCAACAATTCTATAGTATATGGTACCGGAACTGGATATGGCGGCTCTTTGTGTGTTGGTGGTATCGTAGGAAGCAATTTATCTGGCGGCGTGATTTCCAATTCGTACAATCGCGGCAGTGTCGTCACCGACTATTGTAACGCAGGAGGAATTGTCGGATTTTCGATGGGCGATGTCCACAATGTGTATAATACTGGTGAAATTTCCGCACAAGAAACTGGGTATTTGGGAAATATCGTCGGATTCATCCAATCAGGACAGCCTTACAATTGCTATTGGCTTGAAAACGGACTTCCGGGAGAAGGTTATCCTGGTGTGCCTTATACGATAATGACTGTCGCGACATCGTTCCATCAAGGTGCTACGCCAACAAGCTGGATTCTTGACGAGCCTATGTTCGGCACCAACGACTTGCTTGAGGCTTTGAATCACAGCGCTTACGAAAATTGTACATGGTTTGAAGATGTTGATTTGTCAAACGACGGATTCCCTGTTTTTGTTTATAATGAGCCGAATTATCCTTTGTTGGGTAGCGAATGGTATTACGAAATCACCAACGACGACGGCAGCGTCACTTACCAATATCTTGAAATGGCTGCTGATACCACAATCAACGACCATCCAATTCATATCTTGGTGAGAATCAACACACTTTACGACAAAGATAAGACCGACATAATCACTCACGAATATATTTATGAGCGCAACGACAAGGTTTATTGGTGGAATAAGACTTTAAACGAATTTACAATCCTCTATGACTTTGGCGCGGAAGAAGGCGACGAATGGGAAATAAAAGTTGGCAACGAAAGCATCACTGTGCACGTTGACGCTGTGGAACAATACACTTACGAAAGCCGACAACTAAAAATGCTGCGTGTGAGAGATGATGCTGACATTTTCAGCGGTGAAATAGTATGTGGAATCGGTCACCTCACCAGCTTCTTCCCAGAAAAATTGATGGCCAAAGGCTGCCGTGTGGAAGGTATCCGCTGCTTCTGGCAAAATGGCGAGCTCGTGTTCCACTATGGCGAACAAGACTGCGATGAAATCTATGAACAACATCATTTCGGTGTGGAAGAAATAGAGGATGAAAACGAATTTGCAATTTATCCCAATCCATCTCATGATGTCCTATATGTCCTATCAGACAATATCAATTCAGAATATCGCGTCACCAACCTGATGGGACAAACCCTAATGATTGGCGAAATCACATCTGAAAATCAGATGATTGCTGTCTCATCATTGCCAAAGGGTATTTATTTCATCACGGTCAATAATGCATCTAAGATATTTGTTATCAAATAAACGTCATGAAACGAATACTGCTCTCGCTGGTTCTCGTCTGGATATTTGGATGTGCTGAAGCCCAATCCGACCTTGAGGCTCTGATGGCTGCACGTGGGGAATATTATTTCTCCATCGGGATTCAACAACCCGAAGAGGCCGCTCAGCTTACACACCTCTGCTCCATCGACAGGCTGGATGGCCTAAACCTGATTTGCTACGCAAACGCTGAGCAATATCAACGACTTTTGGCAAAAGGTTATCATCCTACGTTGCTCACTCCTCCTTCAATGGAGCAGGATTATGCCATGTGGGACGGCTCCAACCGCGAAGCCTACGACTGGGACGCTTATCCGACCTACAATGCTTATCAGGAAATGATGCAGCATTATGCCAATGATTATCCCGAAAGATGCTCTTATTTGGAACTGGGAACTCTTGCAAGCGGACGCAAGCTGATGTTTTGCCGCATTAACAACGGCGAGCCGGACGGCAAACCAAAGTTTCTTTACACCTCCACCATGCACGGCGACGAGCTGACTGGCATGATGCTGATGCTTCGCCTTATCGATGAGTTTTGCACCAGCGACGACCCGCGAATTCTGAATCTGATAGAGAATCTCGACATCTTCATTTCACCTTGCACCAATCCAGATGGAACTTATTATGGTGGAAACAACACCGTGAGTGGCGCCAGACGCCGCAACGCCAACGATGTTGACCTGAACCGCAACTATCCGGATTTCGATAACGGTCCGCATCCCGATGGCTACGAATACCAGCCTGAAACTCTTTGGATGATGGAACTGGCTGAGCAATATCCTTTTACGATGGCTGCCAACTATCATGGCGGTGCCGAGGTGATGAACTATCCTTGGGACACTTACCAGCCGCTTCATCCCGACGATGCATGGTGGCAGCTGGTGTGTCATGAATATGCCGACTTGACCCATCAACACGACCCGGTATATATGAGCGACTACAACAACGGGATCGTCAACGGTTATGTTTGGTTCCCTATCTATGGTAGCAGGCAGGATTATATGAACTATTATGCCCAGTGCCGTGAGGTGACTATCGAGTGCTCGTTCTCTCATACGCCCGACCCGTCGCAGATGCCGATATATTGGACTTATAACCACGAGAGCATGCTGTGTTACATGGAACAAAGCCTTTACGGAATTCACGGCACCGTCACCGACTCGATTACAGGCGAACCTTTGGAAGCGACAGTATTCATTGAAGGTCACGACCATCATGGCTCTGAGGTCAGCAGTCACATGCCTGCAGGCGACTACCATCGTCCCATAAAAGGCGGCACATACGATGTGACATTCTCTTGCAAGGGATATCGTTCCAAAACCTTCACGCTGACAGTGACCGACCGCGAAACTTTGGTTCATGATGTGCAACTGGTTACAAAAACCTATGGATTGGACGAAAACTATGTTTGGGGCGATTGTCAATATCCATTAGAATATCGAATCATCGACCTAACTGGTCATATCCTGATGACAGGCAGGATTGAATCAGAATCGCAACAAATTGATTTTTCAAATCTGCCAAAAGGCATTTATTTCATCACCATTGGCGGTCGAACAACGAAATTTTTGAAAGAATAACAGTCAAGTTTTTGTAGAATATACAAAAATCTGGCCTTTGAATTTTCGAAGAAAATTTGCAGACTGATTTTTGCATATTCGGAAAAAACCATTACTTTTGCAGTTTGAAAATTTTGCGAAAATGGAAAAGAATTTCAAACGTTATCTGATAACCACAGCGCTTCCTTACGCCAATGGCCCGGTGCACATCGGCCACCTCGCCGGCGTTTACGTCCCTGCCGACACCTACGTCCGCTACCTCCGCATGAAAGGCGAAGACGTACTGTTTATTGGCGGTTCCGACGAACACGGAGTGCCTGTCACCATCAAAGCTGAGAAAGAAGGCGTCACACCTCAGGATATAGTGGACCGTTATCACGAGATGATTAAGAAATCGTTTGAGGATTTCGGCATGAGCTATGATATCTACTCAAGAACGACCTCGAAGATTCATCACGCCACAGCTGCTGAGTTCTTCGAAAAGCTTTACAAAGAAGGCAAGTTCATTGAGAAGGAGACTGAGCAGTTTTTCGACCCTGAGCGCAACAAGTTCTTGAGCGACCGTTACATCATCGGCACTTGCCCTAAATGCGGCAACGACCGCGCTTACGGCGACCAGTGCGAGAAATGCGGCAGCACACTCAGCCCCGAGGAGCTCATCGACCCGCATTCAGCAATCAGCGGCGCCAAGCTGGTGAAAAAGATGACGAAACACTGGTATCTGCCGCTCGAACAGTATGAGACATGGCTCCGCCAGTGGATTCTTGAAGGACATAAAGAGTGGAAGACCAACGTTTACGGTCAGGTGAAGAGCTGGCTCGACGGCGGACTGCAGCCTCGTGCCGTCACCCGCGACCTCGACTGGGGCGTGCCGGTGCCTGTTGAAGGTGCTGAAGGCAAGGTACTCTACGTTTGGTTTGACGCTCCTATCGGATATATCTCAAACACCAAGGAAATCTGCGAGAAACGCGGCGACAACTGGGAGAAATGGTGGAAGTCGGACGACACCAAGATGGTGCATTTCATCGGAAAAGACAACATCGTGTTCCATTGCATCATATTCCCATGCATGCTTAAAGCTTACGGCGACGGCTACATCGTACCTGAAAACGTACCGGCAAACGAGTTCCTGAACCTCGAAAACGACAAGATCTCGACCTCGCGCAACTGGGCTGTTTGGTTGCATGAATATCTACAGGAATTCCCAGGAAAACAAGATATTCTACGCTATGTGCTGACGGCCAACGCTCCTGAGACGAAGGATAACAACTTCACCTGGAAAGACTATCAGGACAGAAACAACAACGAGTTGTTGGCCATCTTCGGAAACTTCGTCAACCGTATATTGGTTTTGACACACAAATATTACGAAGGTGCAGTGCCGGCATTGGAAAACCTCAACGACCGCGACAACGAAGTCATCACTGAGATGAACCAGTATCCTGAAAAGATTGGCAAACTCATTGAAAACTACAAGTTCCGCGAAGGCGTGAGCGAACTGATGAACCTCGCACGTTTAGGCAACCGTTATCTCACCGAAAACGAGCCTTGGAAGCAGTTCAAGACCGACCCTGAGCGCACCAAGACAGTGATGGCGCTTTCGTTGCAAATAGTAGCAAAACTTGCTATATTGAGCGAGCCGTTCCTGCCGTTCAGCGCAAAGAAGCTTCAGAAGATGATTGGTCTCGAGGTGACAAGCTGGAACCAGGCAGATGCTACGATTTTGCTCAACGCAGGTCACGTTATCGGTCAGCCGGAGTTGCTGTTCGAAAAGATTGAAGACAGCGTCGTTGAAGCACAGATTAAGAAGCTGGAAGACACCAAGAAACAGAACGAACTAAACGCTTGGAAACCTAATGAGGTCAAGCCGAATGTGAGTTTCGACGACTTCATGAAGGTTGATATCCGCGTGGGTACCGTTTTGGAATGCACAAAAGTGCCGAAAGCCGACAAACTGCTGCAGTTCCTCATTGAGGACGGCATGGAGAAACGCACCATCGTGAGCGGCATCGCCAAGTATTACCCTGATCCGCAGGTCCTTGTCGGAAAGCAGGTCTGCTTCATCGCCAACTTCGAGCCGCGCAAGCTCAAAGGCGTTGAAAGTCAGGGCATGATACTCTCAGCGGAGGACAAAGACGGTCGTTTGGTCGTGGTCACTCCGAGCCAGATGGTGGCACCAGGCTGCAACGTGGGATAATCCGCTGATTACCTGCATCGACTTAACATCGGATAGAACGCATTCTCAATGTGATCTATCCGATGTTCGTTGTTTTTATCGACCACTATAGCCACAATGTCAAAACGCACGTCAACATCAAGGTTGTTACGTTCAACATACGACTCCGCTGCCCAAATGAGATAACGTTGCTTCATCTTGTCGACAGTCTCTTCGGGATCCACGAGACACTGTACCCGACGTGTTTTCACTTCCACAATCACAAGTTCTTTGCCATCCATCGCAATAATGTCAATTTCCTTGTGACCGCAGCTCAAATTCTGTTCCAAAATCTGATAACCCTTGGCAATCAGAAGGTCCCTGGCAAGTTGTTCGCCTAATTTACCTAAATCATTGTGTTCAGCCATAAACTTTAGTTTTTAGACCTTAGACGTTAGACTTTAGACCTTAGCAAAAATCCTCTCAAAACTAATGTCTAAGGTCTAAAGTCTAAGGTCTTTTAGTGCGCTTCCAGCCAATTTGTCCCTGTGTTTAGTTCTACCACAACCGGGATGTTCAGCGGCAGCGCGTTTACCATTTTATCGTTAACTAATTCTTTTAATGTCTCTAATTCATCTTTTACCGCATCAAAAACAAGTTCGTCGTGCACCTGCAGAATCATTTTTGACTGTAATTGCTTGTCGTTCATCGCTTTATAGATGTTCGACATCGCAATTTTTATCATATCGGCACTGCTTCCTTGAATCGGAGCGTTCACGGCGTTACGCTCAGCAAAGTTTCTCACCACGCTGTTATGAGCGTTGATGTCGCGTAGATAACGGCGCCGTCCGAGCATGGTCTCCACATAACCATACTGGCGCGCAAACTCTATGTTGTTTTTGATATATTGTTGAATACCAACGTATTCCTTGAAATAATTCTCAATAATCGAAGCCGCTTCCGAGCGGGAAATACCCAGTCGTTCTGCCAATCCGAATGCCGACATTCCGTAGATAATTCCGAAATTCACTGCTTTCGCGTGACGACGCATGTCTTTTGTGACTTGGTCAATCGGCACTTTGTAAACACGAGCCGCAGTTGCCGCATGGATGTCAAGTCCTTCACGGAAAGCCTCACTCATCGCAGGGTCACCACTCAGATGAGTAATGATTCGAAGCTCGATTTGTGAATAATCCGCTGCCAAAAGGATATGATTTTTGTCACGTGGAACAAATGCTTTGCGAATCTCACGACCTTTGTCAGTTCTCACCGGAATATTCTGCAAATTCGGATTCGTCGAGCTCAATCGTCCAGTAGCCGTAACCGCCTGATTATAAGAAGTATGCACCAAACCGTCTTCTTTGCTTATCAGAGCAGGAAGTGCATCAACGTATGTCGATTTAAGTTTTGTAAGTCCACGATAATCAAGAATTTGCTGAATTATCGGATGTACATTGATAATCTTCTGCAGCACCTCTTCACCAGTCGGATACTGACCTGTTTTTGTCTTTTTGGCAGGTGCTTTAATCTTCATTTTCTCAAACAAAACCTCACCAAGCTGCTTTGGAGAAGCAATGTTAAACTGCATTCCCGCCGCCTCAAATATCTGATTTTCAATGCCTTTTATCTCTAAAGCCTGCTGTTCGCTAATCTGACGAAGGTTGTCGCTATCGATTTTCACACCGTTTGCCTCCATAGTTGCAAGCACTGGAACAAGCGGCATTTCTATCTCATTAAACAGCTTATCTAATTGATTATCAATCAAAATCGGCTTGAATTTTTCATAAAGCTGATAAGCGATGTCGGCATTTTCCGCAGAATTATTTGTGAGTGTGTAATTCAAATACACATCCGCCAGATAATCCATGGTGTGACGCTGCTCAGGCTCAATGAGATAATGCGCAATCATAGTGTCGAAGAGCTTGTTTTTCAGCTCGATACCATGCTTTCGCAGAATAGCAATAACCGATTTCAGGTTGTGACCGATGATGGTTTTTGAATGATCTGAAAAAATTGACCTAAAACGCTGAATTATTTCGTCATTTCGACCGACCGCAGGGAGCGGAGAAATCTCCGTCTGATTTTGAATGAGATTTCTCGATTCCGCTTCGCTCCACTCGAAATGACAGGAGTATGCTTCATGCGCTTTCACTGCAAACGAAATCACATTTGCTGTGATATCAACAGCATAAACCTCGGCTTTTTCAAGCTTTTTCAACAAATCATCAAGCTCCTTGTCTGTTGAAACCGTTTTATAATCATGCTCCACCGAAGAAACAGAATCCTTTGATGAAAACAGCGAGTACTCAGAGGACTCTAAATTCTCTGAGAGCTCCGAAAACAAGTCAAGTTCTTTTGGTGCAGTTTCAGTTTTCGCAGTTTTTTTAACAGTTTCTGTTTCTCTTTTATCTGTTATCTCTTTATCTTTTATCTCATTCTTTCCGTAATCCGCCACCAATCTCTTCGCCATCGTCCTGAACTCCAGCTCCTCAAAAATCCTCAGCAGCTCCTTCAAATTCGGCTGTTTCACCTTCAATTCCTCAGCATCAAATTCAACAGGCGCCTCTGTGTTGATTGTTGCAAGCATCTTCGACATCCTTCCTTGATCGGCAAAATTTATTACGTTTTCTTTCATCTTGCCTTTCAAATCATCGGTGTGCTCAAGTAAACCTTCCAATGAGCCGTATTCCTGCACAAATTTCGAAGCCGTTTTCTCGCCAACGCCAGGGATTCCAGGGATGTTATCGCTAGCATCACCCCAAAGTCCCAGAATATCAATAAGTTGTGTCGGAGTGTTGATACCATATTTATCGCACACTTCTTTAGGTCCCATAATAGTCGCTGGGTCGTTGAATTTTGCCGGTTTGTAAATAAAAATATTGTCGCTAACCAGCTGCCCAAAGTCCTTATCAGGCGTCATCATGTAAGTCAAATACCCAGCTTTTTCAGCTTTTTTCGCCAGAGTACCGATAACATCGTCGGCCTCATAGCCTTCAGCAGCATAAATCGGAATGTTGAAACCTTTGATAATCTCGATGATATAAGGTATCGACGCTCTCAAATCGGGCGGCATCTCCTCGCGGTTTGCCTTGTAATCACAGAAGTTTTCGGTACGCAGGGTAGGGGCGCCAAGGTCAAAAGCTACACCGATATGCGAAGGTTTTTCATTTTTCAAAACCTCATAAAGCGTGTTCAAAAATCCGATAATAGCTGAAGTATTCAAACCTTTAGACGTCATACGTGGGTTCTTATTCAGCGCAAAAAACGCCCTGTAAATCAACGCATAGGCATCTAAAAGGAAGATTTTTTCTGTATCTTTTGTAATCATAACAAGCAATATTAATAAGGTGTAAAAATAAGAAATTTTTTGAAAAAAACTGTAAAAAATAAAAATTAGCAAAAAAAATTTTATATTTAAATAATTCATATATTTGCGTTCAAATAATTACTTAAAACCGATGAGCCAGATGGGATATAACTTGGCGAAATTATATGAAAAATTTAATTAAAGTTTTTGTTGTTGTTCTTATTGCAACAAGTGCTATTCTTTTAACCAATTGTGCTGGTGTCAGCCAATCAGCTTTTGAACCATTGGCAAAGAGCACCGTGGCTCCATTCGACCAGAATAATTTTGTGGTTGTACAACGAGTTAAAGGCGAACATTCAAGTAAAAGAATTCTCGGCATTGGCGGTTTGTCAGACATGTATTTGAGACAAAGTGCTATCTCTAATATGTATGACAACGCACATTTAACAGGTAGCCAAACCATCATCGACATCCATGTTATCAAATCATTTGCATTTATTGTAGGACCAGTATATATGCAGGAAATCTACACAGCAACAGGTACTGTCATTGAATTTGTCGGACCACATGAAGACATTCATACAGCAAAAGTTCAAGTTGTTGAATAGCATTTTGCTATATTTACTGAAAAAATAGAGGTTATGGCTTTTTGACCTCTATTTTTTCTTTTTTATAAATCACTGTAAATCAATCGTTTTTATTTTAAAAGGCAAAATAAAGCTTTTTTTTTGTCGTTCGTTCGAAAAAATACCTTACCTTTGCAGAAGTTTTTCTTTAGAGCAGAAAAAGATTTATTAATTAAAAATTATTGAAAATGTCAGAAATTAAAGAGAAAGTTGTATCAATCATCGTTGATAAATTAGGTGTTGATCCATCAGAAGTTGTTGAAACAGCAAACTTTACACAAGATTTAGGTGCCGACTCACTTGACACTGTTGAATTGATTCTTGATTTCGAAAAAGAATTCGGCGTATCAATTCCTGACGATCAGACAGAAAACATCGTAACAGTAGGTGACGCTATTAAATATATCGAAGAACACAAAGCTTAACTTATGGAGTTAAAGCGTGTAGTCATTACTGGCTTAGGTGCTATCACGCCTATAGGCAACAACGTCCCGGAATACTGGGACAGCCTCTTGAAAGGTGTTAGCGGAGCGACAATGATAACACGTTTCGATGCATCGAAATTCAAATCACGCATAGCCTGCGAGGTAAAAAATTTCGACCCGTTGCAGTTTTTCGATAGAAAAGAGGCACGAAAACTTGATTTATTCGAACAGTTCGCCATCGTTTCGGCGGACGAAGCGATCAAAGATTCCGGCATCGACAAAGATAACACCGATTTCACTGAAGTCGGAGTTATCTTTGCGTCTGGTATCGGAGGTATAGAAAGCCTCTATAATGAAAATGTTGAACACGCTAGAGGCGACGGTACACCTCGCGTGAATCCTTTTACTATACCAAAACTTCTTCCAGACCTCGGACCGGGTAATATCTCCATTAAATACGGCTTCCAAGGTCCTAATTATTCTACAGTATCGGCATGCGCTTCATCAGCCAACGCCATTATCAACGCTTTCCGTTATATCCATTATGGCAGAAACGTGGTGATGATAGCCGGTGGCTCCGAAGCCCCGATTTGTCCTATCAGCGTTGGCGGTTTCGAGGCCATGAGAGCACTCTCCACACGCAACGACGACCCTAAAACAGCCTCGCGTCCATTCGATGCCGACCGCGACGGATTCGTCATGGGTGAAGGCGGCGGATGCCTAGTGCTTGAGGAAATGGAACACGCCCTCGCTCGCGGAGCTAAGATATACGGCGAAATAGTTGGTTGTGGCGAATCAGCCGACGCACACCACATCACATCACCACATCCTGAAGGACAAGGCGCGGCGCTCAGCATGACACGCGCTCTGAAAGAAGCCGGCATATCTTCCGACAAAATCGATCATATCAACACCCACGGAACATCAACACCGGCGGGCGATATCCCCGAGATACTCGGTATCAAGACGGTGTTCGGAGACCATATCTACGATATGTCGATAAACTCTGGAAAATCAATGACAGGACACCTTCTCGGAGGAGCAGGCGCAGTAGAAGCTATCTCAACACTTCTGGCTTGCAAAAACGACATCGTTCCTCCTACAATAAACCACTTCACCGACGATCCGAATATCGACCCTAAAATCGATTTCACCTTCTGGAAACCGAAGAAAAGAACCGTCAACTACGCCATCAGCAACGCATTCGGATTCGGCGGCCACAACGCAAGTATCATCTTCAAGAAATTTTAATGATGTTAAGTCTTTTTCGTTATCGTGATAAGGCTGAAAGAGATTTAGCAAAATATATCCATAATGTATTCGGATTTTATCCGCGCAACATCTCCTTATATCAGCTTGCGTTCACTCATAAGTCGATGTGTCACAACAAGATAAACGGCTTCACCATCAACAACGAACGCCTAGAATATCTCGGCGACGCCATCCTCAGCTCCATAGTGGCGGAATACCTTTTCAAGAAATATCCAACCAAACAGGAAGGCTTCCTCACAGAGATGCGCTCACGTATAGTCAGCCGGTCGTCGTTGAACAAACTATCGATGAAACTTGGCTTCGATAAAATGGTTATGTTTGCGAAACCAAACGACAAACACGCAGTGTTCCGCTCAATAGGCGGCAATGCCTTCGAAGCTTTCACAGGAGCTCTCTTCCTCGATAAAGGCTATGATTTCACTAAAAAAATCATCATCGACCATATTATGAGAATACATCTCGACATCGACGATATCGAGAAAAACGACATCAACTTCAAGAGCCGTCTGCTCGAATGGGCACAGAAAGGCAAACACCAGCTGGTGTTCAAGATGAACGGCACAAAAGGTGAGGGATTCGACAAACTGTATGAGGTTCAAGTGGTTATCGACGAAAAAGAATACGGTAAAGCTTTGGATTTCTCAATAAAAGGCGCCGAACAGCTGGCTGCCGAGAAGACTTGGCACATCTTTGAAGAAGAGGAACAAAACAACTAAAAACAAAAGATTATGGTGAAAAGAAAGAAAAAAATTGTTGTCGAGCCCTTCGATGACATAAAAATCATAGGCATCTGCACCCATCTTGAGGACTACAAACTAGCATGGCATATCAATAAGTTATTGAATATCAACCTTGTAAAGTATAGTGATATAGTAAACGAAGATGGCTATGAATTCTCTTTTTACCTCTACGACGGAGGCGAAAACTGCAACACTTACAACCTCGTCGAGATAGCAAACTCCGAGGCGCGCTGGGTCAATTTTTCACCGGCCACCGATTATCTCATTGTTATCAGAAACTTCATCAACGACGAAAATCTGGCTAAAACACTCGATAAAATAAAACATATCGAAGGTGTTCAGTTTGCCTATCTCGTTGATTTAGATATGAATAGCAAAATCGACGCCCTTCTAGAGGACATCGAAATGCATGAGATCGAAATCATCAATAGTTAAGCTTGTTCAAATTGCTTTAAGAAGCGCAAGTCGTTCTCGAAGAACATTCTCAAGTCGTTGATTTGATATTTCAACATAGCAATACGTTCGACACCCATACCGAATGCATATCCTGTATACACTTCAGGGTCGATATTGCTTGCCTTAAGGATGTTAGGATCGCAGATGCCGCATCCCATAATCTCAACCCAGCCAGTGTGTTTGCAGATGTTACATCCTGCACCTCCGCAGATGTTGCAAGAGATATCCATCTCGGCTGATGTCTCGGTAAACGGGAAATATGACGGACGGAAACGTACTTTTGTGCCTTCGCCGAAATATTCCTGAACAAAGTGATACAAAGTCTGTTTCAGGTCGGCAAACGACACGTTTTTATCGATGTAAAGTCCTTCTATCTGATGGAAGATACAGTGCGCGCGAGCCGAAATCGCCTCATTACGGAACACTCTACCTGGAGCTATGACACGAATAGGGAGCTTACCTTGTTCCATAGCGCGTACCTGTACGCTTGATGTGTGGGTACGAAGCAACACGTCGGTTGCTTTGTTCACATTAGGATCCTTGCTGATGAAGAAGGTGTCCTGCATGTCGCGTGCAGGATGGTCGAGAGGGAAGTTCAAAGCCGAGAACACATGGTAATCATCCTCGATTTCCGGACCTTCAACCACTGAAAAACCAAGACGTTTAAAGATATCGTTGATTTCTTCACGCACTATCGAGAGAGGGTGACGTGAGCCGTTCATGGCGTCGACAGGAAGACTGAGGTCGAGGTCGGTCTTGCCTTCGCTCTTAGTCTCAAACTGTTTCTGTTGCTCGTCGATAATATCCTGAATGGTGTTTTTCAGCTCGTTGAGGCGCATTCCCATCTCTTTGCGCATCTCCGGAGCCACCTGTTTAAACTCAGTGAAAAGCTCTGTAATAGTGCCTTTTTTGCTAAGATATTGAATACGGAACTGCTCCAGCGCCTCTTTGCTGTCGGCGTGGAATGACTTTACTTCCGCAAGAATTTTTTCTATTTTTTCTTTCATTTTACAATTTCCATTGAGATTATTGTAACTGGCTCAACAGGGACGTCCATATAACCTGTTTTCACTGCCGCGATTTTATCTACAACATCAAGACCGGATATAACTTCGCCAAACACGGTGTAGTCGCCGTCAAGATGAGGTGTGCCGCCTATGCTTTGATATGTTTGGCGTTGTTTTGCGCTAAACACCTTGCCGTAACGGCTTTCAAACATATTGAGTTCTGTCTCATTCCATACTTTGCCTTGCACGATGTAGAACTGAGAGCCACTCGACATCTTCTTAGGATTCACCTGGTCGGCCTGACGTGCTGCAGCCAAAGCGCCTTTCTTGTGAAAATGATTTGATTTGAATTCAGCTGGAACCTTATAACCAGGATCAACACGGCCGTCGGCGTTCTGGCCACCCTGAATCATGAAATTCTTGATGACACGGTGGAAAGGTGAACCGGTGAACCAGCCGTCGTTAATGAGTTTTATAAAATTGTCGCGATGTAACGGTGTGTCGTCGTAAAGCATCACTGTGATGTCGCCCATGGTCGTCTTTATCAAGACTTTAGTTTCGTTTTGTGCTTGTGCTGTCATACCTAAAAAAACGCAAAGTATTAATAATAATTTTTTCATATTTCCTATTCGTTAATCAATGAATAAACAATTTCAAGACGGATTTTCTTATCGGTGCTGTCGCTTTGCGGACCGTAGAAAGACCAGCGGTGTGGCGACAGGGAGCCTTGGTCGGCATAAATCAGCAAACCGTTACAAGATGTCGCATAAAGACCGTTTTGTATGATATTTTGAATGTATTCCGTGATTCTGAACCACACCATACCGTCTGTTTTATTATATTCTCCTCCATAATATTCGGCACTGATAAGCTGATCGGGAAGGAGCACATAAGAAGTGTCGGCGTCGAATTTAGCGCCTGCCACCACCAATTTTGAAGGTGGAGCATACATCGCCAACTCTGTCGAATCGGTGTCAACACCGGTAAGATATAGTCTTGCGTCATTGATGGCGACATGACCTTCCTGCAAACTCGCCCATTCCTGAAGATTCGGGAAATTAACCCAAACCCTCGTTCCCGCAGCACCTTGAACGTACAGTTTCTCGTTGTTTGCAGCGTTAAAAACTATTGGTTCATTGGCTGTAGTGAAATCGTGTGTATAATGATTGAATCTGACATCCGACGAGCTCACATTGAAATCATATCTCAATGTGTCGGTGCTGTTATGATAATAAACTCTCAAATAGGAATAGCTGTGTGTGAGACTGAACGAAACCGCTGAGGCCGGGATAGCGTCCTTGTCGCATGTCACATGCAATCCTTTAAAAAACTCTTTAAAATCATCGTTTGTAGCAAAAGAGCCGCTTTGAACCAATTTCTCGGCAATGGAGATATCCATAGGGATGCGCAGCACGCCTCTGTCGATTGTCGAATCCATCGGTGTCAGAGGACGTGGCACAAAACTGTAACAAGCAAGCTCTGTCGCGTCACATTCCAGAGTGTTGTTTGATTTGTATGTCGAGTCGGAGTACATCTCTTCTAAAACCTCAAATACTCTCATCGTCAATGGTTTATCAGTTGTATCTCCATAATAACCGTTATAGCAGAGGTTGAGCACCACCGAGTCGGCGACCGCGTTTTCACCCCAGTTCAAGCTGCTTGTGCTAAGTGAATATTGGCTATAAAAATCAAAATTTGAATTACCGAAAACAGGATCGTTCATGTTTCCGATGAAGGCATAATTAAGATTCTTTGTGCTAAGATACGGCACGGTGAAAGTACTTGTCTCAATATCCTGCTGGTCGGTAAACGACACGCTAATAAGGCTGTTTGTCGGCTGCAGGTCGTTGCCGATTTTTTTAGGAGTTTTCTTACAAGATGACAAGCCTAAAAGACCAATACACAAAATCAGTGTCAGTGCACGAAGTTTCATATTACTTTATCTTATCATAAAATTCGTTGTAAGCATCAACGTAATTTTCTTCTCCTTGGTATTCAAGAATAGGTTTATTTAACGATCTTGCGTATTTTTCGACTTCAGGATTGATGTTCGGACTTGCCATCACGATGGCGTCGGAGAAATCGAGTGCCGACTTCTGAATATTAGCGTACACTGGGTTTTTGAGGCATTTTATCTCTTTTGCCACTATGCCAGGCATTTTGAGTTTCTTGTCGTAGTTCTCGCGAAAACCGCTTCCGAAATCATCGTCATAAAGAGAATAAACAACTTTTGAGTCGCTGAACAGCGGGTTGTCTTTGAACGCGCGTTTGATGTAAAGCGGCACGAGCGATGTCATCCAGCCGTGGCAGTGGATGATATCAGGCGGCCAGTTGAGTTTTCTCACCGTCTCGATGACGCCACGTGAGAAAAACACGGTGCGGTCGTCGTTATCCTCATATAACACGCCGTCTTTATCAGCTATTGTCGACTTTCTCTTAGTGAATAAATCGTCGTTGTCTATGAAATAAATCTGGATTCTGGCTTTTTGAATCGATGCCACTTTGATAATCAACGGGTGGTCGGTATCGTTGATAATCATGTTCATGCCTGAAAGGCGTATCACCTCATGCAGCTGGTTGCGGCGCTCGTTGATGTTTCCGAATCGCGGCATGAAGATACGGATTTCTTTTCCTTTTTCCTGAATCCCCTGCGGTAAGTATCTGCCAATCAAGGACATCGGCGTCTCTTTGAGATATGGTGTGATCTCTTGGTGGATAAATAATACCTTCGTTTTTTCCATATTTTCCGGCGTTTTTTTAAGGTCAAAAAATAACTTACAAAATTAAGCAATTTTTTTGAAATAAATCAAACTTTTTTTGAAAAAATTTGTTTTTCGAGTCTCTGATACCAATTTTCGCCGAATTTTCTGATCAAAGGTTCTTTCAAAAACTTGTATAACGGGATGCCTTCCTTTTCGCCATAACGCTTCGCGGGCACGCACACGCTCCACTCGTGGTACATTATATACGTGAAGCCGTCTTTTTCCATCAGCCTTATCGGATAAAGATGACAGCTGATGGGCTTCCAGAAATCGATTTTGCCTTCTTTATAAGCTTTTTCGATGGCGCAGAGTGCGGTGCCGTTTTCATGAAAATAGACGAAGGCGCATTCTTCTCCGTTGACGAGTTGGGTTGTCAGTCCACCGAAGTCGTCGTAGTCGTAAACATCGTTTTCCTCAATGGCTTTGATGCCTTCGAGGCGCATATACGGCTTGATATTCTCAATGTTTTCCTCTATGATACCAACCTCGTCGGGTTCGAGTGGCGCACCGGCGTCGCCTGCCACGCAGCATTCACCCTTGCAACGCGCCAGCTGACAGCAGAAACGGGCGTTGAGGAACTCGTCAGTTACTATAACGTTGTCAATTATTATCATGGCGCAAAGATACGAAATTTTTGGATTCCTCGCTTCGCTCGGAATGACAACTACATTACAAAGACAAAAAGGCGCGGCTTGATAGTCCCAACTGATTTGAAAGAACGTTATGCCGCGCCACATAAAAACCAAAAGAATTGTCATTCCGAGCACAAAGTGCGAGGAAACTCATTGAAAATCAACGATGTTTAAAATTATTTAAAAAATTATTTCATTTTTAAAATAATAATGTAGTAATTTTGCAGCGCGAAAAAAGAAACATTATGGTAAAAAATCTTGTGATAGTTGAGTCCCCGGCGAAGGCTAAGACGATAGAAGGCTTTTTGGGAAAAGAATTTACAGTAAAATCGAGTTACGGACATGTTAGAGATTTGAATAAATCGACCTTGAGTTTGGACATGGAACATGGTTTCCAGCCTGAATATGAGGTTCCTGACGATAAAAAACATCTTGTTGCGGAACTTAAAAAATTGTCGGCAGGCGCTGAGATGGTGTGGTTGGCATCCGATGAGGACCGCGAGGGAGAGTCTATTTCATGGCATCTGTTCGAGACATTGGGCTTGAATGAAGACAAATATCGCCGCATAGTGTTCCACGAGATCACAAAACCGGCTATTTTGCATGCTATCGACAACCCGCGTAAGATCGATATGGATCTTGTAGCCGCTCAGCAGGCACGCCGCGTCCTCGACCGTCTCGTTGGTTACGAACTTTCACCGCTTTTGTGGAAGAAGGTTAAACCAGCATTGTCAGCAGGTCGTGTGCAGAGTGTGGCAGTGCGCCTCATAGTTGAGCGCGAAGACGAGATCAAGAACTTCGTCAACAGCAGCGCTTACCGCGTGACAGCCAACTTCTCATTTACCATCGACAATCACGAATATCAGCTGTTTGCTGAGCTTCCTACTCGTTTCGACACGGAAGAAGAGGCTTATAAATTCCTTGAGGATTGCAAAAGTGCAGGATATAAAATCAAAGCTGTGGAGAAGAAACCGGTATCAAAATGCCCGGCACCTCCGTTCACTACCTCAACACTGCAACAGGAAGCTGGTCGTAAGCTCGGTTTCTCGGTGAGCAACACCATGCGCATCGCCCAGCAGTTATACGAATCAGGAAAGATCACGTACATGCGTACGGACAGCGTCAACCTCTCGACATTCGCACTCGGTCAGGCAAAGAAAGAGATTGAGAATCTTTATGGCGCACAATATGTGAAGACACGTCAGTTCACCACCAAGACCAAGGGCGCACAGGAAGCTCACGAGGCTATCCGTCCGACATATCTCGACCAGCAGAACATCAAAGGTACAGCCGATGAGCGTAAGCTTTACGAACTCATCTGGAAACGTACCATCGCATCGCAAATGGCTGACGCTCAGATAGAAAAGACATTGGTCAACATTGATGTTTCGAACTCTGACAAAGATTTCGTGGCATCGGGTGAGGTGGTGCTTTTCGACGGATTCCTTAAGGTTTACATCGAGAGTGTCGACGACGAGAACGGCGAAAGCGTCAACAGCATGCTTCCTCCAATGAAAGTCGGTCAAGTACTCGATTTGGACAAGATGGAGGCACAGCAGCGTTTTGCACGCAAGCCTTTCAGATATACTGAGGCTTCTCTCGTCAAGAAGATGGAAGAACTCGGCATCGGCCGTCCTTCAACCTACGCTCCGACAATTTCTACAATCCAGAAGAGAGAATATGTCGAGAAGAAAGACATCGCCGGCGAGACCCGCACATACAAGATTTACACTCTGAAAAAGAACAAAATCACTGAGAAGACCGGCAAGGAAAACATCGGCTACGAGAAAGCTAAACTCGTCCCGACCGACATCGGAGTGCTCGTTAACAAGTTCTTAATCAGCTACTTCGAAACCATCGTCGATTACAACTTCACAGCCAACGTGGAAAAGGAATTCGATAAGATTGCCGAGGGTCGCTGCGAGTGGAACAAGATGATTAAGGATTTTTACAAAGACTTCCACAAGACAATCACGGAAACATCAGATAATTCAGGTAAATTCAGCGGCGAGAAGCTTCTTGGCGTTGACCCGGTTTCAGGCAAGAATGTCTACGTGAAGATCGGTCGTTTCGGTCCGGTCGCACAGATTGGTGACACCGAATCGGATGAGAAGCCGAAGTTCGCAGGCTTGCACAAAGATCAGAGCATTGAGACAATTACTCTGGACGAAGTTTTGGATTTGTTCGCATTTCCACGTTCACTTGGTGAATACGAAGACGCTGAGATTCAGGTCGCAATCGGTCGTTTCGGTCCGTATCTGAAGCACAAGAACGCTTTCTACAGTCTTTCGAAGCTCGACGACCCGTCGTTGGTGACATTCCAGCGCGCCGTCGAAATCATCGAGAGCAAGCGCAAATCGGATGCCGACAACGTTGTGACCACCTATCCTGAAGACAAAGATATGTTGGTACTCCGTGGCCGTTTCGGAATTTACATTTCCTACAAAAAGGCTAATTACAAGATTCCACGCAACTACGACGCAAATAATTTGACTTATCAGGATTGCCTGGATATCGTGAATAATCCGGATAACGCGTCTAAGAAGAGAAAAAAATAGCCATTAGCTATTAGCCAATAGCCATTAGTAGAGACGGTCGGTTGACCGTCTCAATTTAAATTTGTTTTTTCAATATAAGAGATTTCAGAATTGCTGGAATCTCTTTTTTCGTTAATACCTAAAGGTTTTCACATTTTTCCAAAACCACCAGAGGCCGTAAACCAGCAAAATGAGACCGCCGACAAGAGCTATCAGATAAAAAGTGTTCGTTTGATTGATTAAATCTATGCCAGTGAGTGAGTTGTTGGCAATATGGATGATGAGACCAGGAATGATGCTGCCTGTGCGCCAATAAAGCCATCCAGCGAGGATTCCAAACAGAGTGGCAGTGACAAAAGGAGCCCATAACCCATGAACCAGCCCGAAAGCAACAGCGGAGATAAGAATGGCCGCCCAAGGATGGCATCGCGTTTTAAGAAGACCATCAAGAAGAAGTCCGCGAAAACAAATCTCTTCTATTATAGGACCAGAAACAATGACGAAAAGTGCACCGGCAATTCCTGAAATAAGTTGTTGACGACGTTCCAATGCTTCGCCCTGATAAAAAAAATCAACGTCAAGCAAAGATAACAAAGATATTGTAACGAGCAATTGTGCTACAGCTATCAAGACAGACATGCCGATTGCAGGCCAGACCATACGCCGCTCGATGCGGCCAAATGAGAGATTGACATAGCTTTTGCCGAAAAACAAGACGGCAATGAGCATTAGTCCAATCACCAAGGTCCATTTTGCGATTTCGATGTTATTAAAGACACTACCCAAGATGACACCAATAACCAATGTAGCTATATACAAAACCACCAATAGCAGCAATAGTTTTAACGATTTTACAAATGCTTCATTCATATTTTTTATAAGTTTATATACTTTTCCCTATCGAATCTTTTGCACATTAGACGCAAAAGTTTGGAAAAAGCTACAGTTAATTTTTGCAAAAATATGAAATAAAAACAAATAATTGATAATTTTTGTAACTTTGCAGCCAATAATTAACCTGTGAATTTAAATTTTATGAAAAAGAAAACTAAGAGAGTTTTTCTCGTAATTTTGGCTGTAATAGTGGCATTATGTGCCGCGTTTTTCTATTTTTTCCCTGTGGGTTTGTATATTCATACGTTGAAGGTATCAACAGATGAAATTGTGGTGGTTGATGTCCGATTTGATGACACCATACATTTCAAAAATAACGGGCAGCATATTGTTTTCAAGGCCGAGTTTAATGGCGAGCCTGATTCATTGATTTACGATACTGGTGACAATTCGATTATGACGCTGATGTATACGCCGAGCACACGGCCCGAAGGAATGAAGTTTTATCGTGTTCGAGTGACAGGTGTCGACAAAAAATCAAGTATCAAAATCACGACGCTGTATACAAAAGTCGGAACGGAGAAGATTTATAACACAGGACTTGGACAGGCTGTCTTGTTTCCGGAACAGCCTCTTTGTGAAAAATATACAATCACCGACCACCATTTATTGGGTTTTGAAAGCCTTCACATAGGTCATGAAATTATAGATTTCACTAATAGTGAGATAAGATTTGTCAATTATTCGGATACGATTGACACCACAGGTTATGTTCCCGTAAAATGCACGTATGAACGGAATGTGCTGTGGGTTTATCCTCAGATCGACGGTGTGGAATATAAATGCATATTTGACACTGGAAATGGACGCGCCGGCTTTGTTTTGAAAGATGAGCAAAGGGTTGAAAACCCTCAAAAGGACGATTATGTCTATGAAGGGTCGTTTGGAACCGGTATTGGCGGTCATACTGATAAGCAACGGTTTGTAAATGCCCCTAAAGTAAAGTTCAATATCGCTGACACCGACAAAGAGACCGAGATAATCTATGTGAAAAATCTTGCGGACAACAACATGGGGCTCAAGGCCATCTCGCAGTTCGACTGGATAATTTCAGTGTCGTCAGGAGGACCCAGATTATATGCAAAGCCTCATATCAATGATGAGGTCAAGCCATATCACCCTGTTCGCTACAAACTTATTGCCGACAAAGGCAAATTGAAAATTTTGACACGTCTCATCGACGGCAATGAAGTCTTCAAGGTCGGCGACAGAATAGTCTCGGTTAACGGCGAGAAAATCACCAAGGAAAACATCTGTTATTACTATGATTTGCTGACAAACAGCGACGACTGGTCTGAATTTGAAATCAAAGTGAGGTGATACGGTCAAACGCCTCCTGCGGGTTTTCGACATCCAAACTAAGAAGAGAGGGAAGAAATAATCTGTAGGGATAACGCATGCGTTATCCGTACGGGATGACAAAAAAGGAAACGAAATTGTTTCGTTTCCTTTTTTTATGACAATTTGATTTTATTTCTTCATGAATTTCATAATCGCATTGCCAATGGTGAGAAAATACATTCCTTCTGGCAATGATGAGACATTGATTTGCTGGTTTTCGGATGCGATTCTTCCAGATGCAACGGTTTCGCCCATGACATTTGTGATGTGGTATTCTGAATTGAGATTTTCCGATAGGACGAATAAGACATTATAGGACGGATTTGGATAAACCACAAACTCGTTTCCTGCAATCGTTTCATCTACAGAATGCCATTGATTGTAAACTGCGTCGCAGTCGGTATCGTCTTCTTTGTAAAGAAGGATATCGTCGTTCCAGTAGCAGCGGATGCCATCGACATCGAACTCGCCTTTGTTTTCGAGCAATTGCTCTGGGAAGAAGCTGGTGAGATGTCCTATGCCACAAACTACAGTACCACTGAAAACATCATTTACATCGCTGATTATCATGGCCTTGAACCAACGAGCGTCTTTCACAAGATATCCAACCTCGTCAACATGCACTGTCACACTGTTGTTGCCAGCAGTGATGGTCCATTCGTCACCGACATTTGCGCCAAAATCGTAAAGAACCGTAAACTCCTGAAGAGTCTTGTTCCACCAATAAACCTTGTTGTTTTCCTCATAGATGTATTCGTGCGTGGTCTGGTTGGCGCGCAAGTCGTAGAGTGTGTTGGTCTTTACAATGACTTTCACCTTGTCGTCGTTGATTGTCGAATCGTTTTCATGGACGAGATGCTGATAAGAAACCGTGCCGTTAGAATTGGTGATTTCATAATACCATTCGTCGCCAACTAATTGATAATTAGGCTCACCGTCCATTTCGATAATCGGATATCCGTCGTTGATACCTGTCACGTCTTCGAGCCAGGTGCACTGTCCCAATGAGCCTGCATTAAGAGCTTCGAGCAAGTCGGTGGTGCCGTATTGAGGCTCGTTGAGCACCCAGCTGGTTGGTGTGGAGCCTTGAGTGAATGCACATGAACCGGGCAAATTCGGCATTTCCTCATTACCGCAAGCCGGAAGATCGTCATCATCGAGCCAATAGCAGTTGTAGTAATCATCATGATTAGGTGAATATCCGACGATATTGCCATAAGCAAGTTCTATGGTGTTATTATAGTTCAAACCTGACAAATCTGGAATAATGATATTTCCTGTATTATAAACATTGCTTGCATGTGATTCAGATGGCGACTCATCAATACCGGTAATACCTCCTAAATACACATAATAATCTATGTCATAAGTCTCATCTTTTGTAGCGGTGACATCACCACGATTATAACAGTTCGATACAACACCGCCAACACCTGTTATGCCACCAGCTATACCTATAGCCCAAAGAGTGTCGCCCTCAATGTGCCCTGTAATCAACGCATTGTTGACACATCTTGTAACAATAGCCATGCCCGAACGTCCAGCGATACCTCCTGACGCATAACTGGTAACGTCAGCACCCTCTTGGTTGATACAATCCTCCACAATGCAATTTGACAAATAAGTACTATGCAATCCGATTTCACCGATGATACCTCCACCAGCTTGTACTGACTGCATTTTACCAAAATTATCACATTTTTTCACGACAATATTGCCGTATATTTTTGAAGCAATACCTCCAGCCCACCACGATGAAATATCTGAATGATTGATACAGTTTTCAATTACGACTACACTATTACCCTGGCTTGTGCAATTACCAAGAATACCACCTGTCTGCACTGTATTTTCAAATACCACATTATTGACACAGTTAGCCACAAATGTAGTATCGGTAATGCCTGTGCAACTTCCTATGATACCTCCCAAAGTACCATTTGCCTGAATCATACCATTTGCGGTGCAGTTTAAAACATCGGTATTATTTGCAAAAGCTGCTATCATACCCGCCCTAACACCGTTTTGAGATGTAATAGTCGCATCAGAAATAATGATATTTTTAATGACGGCATTCCTTGCAAGTCCAAATAAACCTAGTGATTTCAAATTATCAATATTATCGATATAGAGATTACTGATAGTATGTCCATTACCATCGAAAACGCCTGTAAACATTTTATAATCAGAACTTAAGTTGTAGTATCCGATAGGTGTCCAGTTGATATTGTCATCCTCACCATTCAGGCAGATGTCGTCAGTGAGGATATAGCAGGCGCTGCCGCCAGTGCCGTCGTTGGTCTGCTGTGCGAGAAGCGCCAGCTGTTGCGGTGTCGCAATCTGATAAGGGTTTTCCATTGTGCCGTCGCCACCGTTGTATGATTCGGCGACAGTGCCGTCCCAGCAAGGGACCTGAGCTCCGCAAAACATTGCGAAAGCTAATAAAATTGATAATAAGATGTTCTTTTTCATGATGTTAGTTTTTTTAATTGTTATTTTTTCTTTTTTTGAGTTTCCTCGTGCTTCGCACTCGGAATGACAAGTTGTCATTCCGAGCCCCGAAGGGGCGAGGAATCTCACACCGCGGCGACGATTTCCTCAAATGTACGGTTGTCGTCAACGAGGTTCATTTTCATTTGTTTGATGCGAGTTTTGCGTTTGTAATACGAATCGGTTTGGGTGTCGAGAAGGATGGAAATCACCTGGTTGGAAAAACCGTTTTTCGAGAGGCAGCAGATTCGCACGTCCCATTTGCCGAGCTTTTGGTAAAGCGACAGCAAGCGTTGCGAGAATCCGTCGTAAACAAGGTCGGTAAGGCTGATGAAATCCGCCCAGTCGTCGTCGCTAAGGTTAAAATTCAGCGAGTCGGCTGTTACGTGCTCGCTCAACCCCTGCGCCGTGGCGAAAACCTTGTTTCTCGACATGATTTTGTTGGTCATCAGCAGCTCTTTCTGCGACAGCGTCTGGTGGTCACGGCGCAGTTCGTCGTTGGTGCGGATAAGGTTCTCCATGTCGCTCACAAGCTCGTGAATACGGTTCTGGTCGCGCTCCACCTGGCTCTTGAAACGTTCCATCTCGATTTTGTTGTCACTGATTCTCTTCCTGACAATCAACAAGATAACGAGTGCGACACTGAGCGTGACAGCGATTATCAGATATAGTTTGAAACTCTTGGTGCGGTGCAGTGTTTCCATCTCACTTTTCTGCGCCTTGAGTTCGTATTCCGCCCTGATGCGCAGGATGTTCTCGTTGTTGTTTTCTTTCTCAACGAGTTTCATGTACTCCAGAAAACGCTCCTCATATTTCATCGCCATCTTGATGTTTTTCTCGTTGAGCGCAATGCCGTAAAGCGTCTGATAGACCGACATCTTTATTCCCGCTCTTTCGCTTCGCAGGGCTTTTTCGAGATACACCTTCGCCACGTCGTTTTTGTTGATGTAGTAATAAAGGATTCCGAGGGTCATGTTTGCAATGTCAAGGTCGTTACCATCCAATCCGCCATTCATGGCATGTTGAACGCATTCAATCGCCTTTGGATAGTTGCCGATTTCCATGTAATAGTCGCGCCCGATTTCGAGATACAGGTCGTTCACCATCACCGTATCCATTAACAAGGTGGCGACATGGAAAGCCGAGTCATAGTAAGCCTTCGTCTGCGCAAACAATCCCAGTGATTTTGTAACTCGCCCGCAGTTGCGCCATGCGGTCATCATTCCAACGGAGTCGTGGATTTGCTTGAAATCAGCAATAGCGGCGCGGTGCATTGTGAGCGCCTCCTCGAACAGCTGATGTTTGTTGTACATTGCGCCGAGGTTATCTTTGATATTGGCACGCAATGGTAGAGACGCACGGCCGTGCGTCTCAACATCATCAACCAATGCCAACGCCTCCAGAAAGCATTCCGTCGCCTCCTCCGACAGTCGTTCAGCGCGAAGCTGCACACCTCTTTCATAAAGCGCGCGAGCCTGCCGCTGACGTTTCGCCTGCGAGTCGCACGAGGTTGTCAATCCGCCGAGCACGACCGCAAACAAGATTAAAAATACAGTTTTTGTTTTCATAAGCATTAATTTTACTTCGCAAAAACATCGATGTTTGACGAAGCAAAATTATGCAAAATCAAAACTTGTCAAGAGGTTTCGGAAGGGGCTTAAAATTTTGTCCCTATCATTCGGGGTTTCAATAATTAGTTTTATTGATATTCAATGACTTAAATAAAATGATATGGATTTTTTGTCCATACATTAAATTGTCATTTTTTCATTGTTTTTATAAAATCTGTGATTTTTTGGAAGGCTTCTTGTGGCTCATCCACATCCAAACACAGCGTTTCCATCGGACATAATCCGTCGCCAGTGCGATTGATTATTCTGTCGACTTTTTTATCGTAAAAACAAGGGATATTATATTTTTCAAAAATTTTGATTGCCGGTTCTGAGATTATCAAAGTGTGAACCTCTTTGATTTCGCCGAGAGCCATGAGAAGTGCCGCCGCCTTGCCAATTACCTTGTCGGCAACGGATGCGCCTTTCAGGAAGCCTTTTTTTTCCGTCAGAAGATGCAAAAGCGGTTTCACACCACGTTCATGAGATGTAAAAACGTCATCAACTGAAACCACTGCAATAGTGGAATCAGTTGATTTTAATAATGATTTCGCTCGTTCTAAGGGTTCGGTCATTTAATGTATTTCACAAAGAAATAACCGCCAATCCATTGAATCAGCATTCCGGGAATACCGAGGCGGAAATCGTTGAATCCTGCTGCGAATGAGCCTTCGATGAGCCATTCGACCATGCAGCCGAAGATCTGGTATGCCAAGACAACCAAAAGAATGGTCCAAAGTGACACTTTGTTGGTCTTTTCAGCAATCCAAGCCGCTGAAACAGCGAGGAAAATCGACTTGATGAGGATGCTCGGAACCACTGCCGCTGGAGGCATTCCGAAAAGCAAACTGTTGATGATTGGCGACAAAACCGCTGTCATCAATCCGACCTTCATGCCGTATTTGTAAGATGCAATCAGCGTGAAGAAATAGATTGGCAGGAAGATGTGACCGCCATTCGGGATGAGGTGACAAAGTTGTGGCAAAATGATGTTGCCAGCCACGAACAATGTCGCGAACAAATATGTCTTAACCTGATCAAAATCAAGGTTATAGAGCTTTACTGTTGATGTATTTTCCATAGTGATTATTTGTTTAACCATTCTTTAATTTTATCCATTTTCATGTAATCGATGTTATCGACAATCCACTCGCGCATTGCCTTTCCTGGCTCGGTCTGCTGCGGATAGCTGATGTAGTCGAGCTCGATGTTGAGAGCCTGCGACACCTTCAATGCCATCACTGACCAGAGAACGCCGATATCGCCCACGACTGGGATTGATTTCTCGAGACGTGAGAATGCCGACATTTCCATTCTGAATGGGATTTTCGACATCTTGGTCTTCGGCAAACCTTTATCGATAGCCGCCTGGACATCGCCTGATTTTTTATCGAGATCCCAAGCTTTCTTGAGGTTTTCGTCGAGGTCGAAACGAATCAAAGTCTTATCCTTGAGGCTGTAGGTCGGATAGCCGTTCCAGCTTGCCCAGATACCGTGACCGGTATATGTTTCAAACGGACCGTCGTGAATCTCCTGTGTCAATGCAACAGCTGATTCAATGATGACATCAGCGCTGCCTAACATTTTCGAAATGCGGAAGGTACGGTCGCTCACCGGGATACTGTCGGCGATGCTGATACCGACCTGACCGCCACCGATAAGTTGCGGAACACTGACGAGCACTGGGACGTTGTTACGAACACCTGCTCCAAGCATGGTACGCTCATCGCAGCCCCAGCCGACGACTTCCTCAAACGGAACATGTTTGGTGTGCGCAATCTCCATTATGCTCGCTGCAAAAGTCTCGTTTCTGAGACCCATAGGATATGCCATATTAGCAGCCGCTTTGATGATGACGGTGCCTTCTTTTTCGTTGCAACGCTGCACCAAAGCATCGTCGATAATCATCTCTTTCTTGAGGTCAGCCCATTGAGCGTCAGTGAGTTCTGTGAGCTCGAAGATATCGCCACGAGGCATTTTGTCAAAGTCGAGAAACTCCTCGCCAACATCGTGGATGTTGATACGTTTCACCTTATCTAGAACGCCACCCATCTCATGCGATACGACAGCCGAACTCGTTGTAACTCCGTCGATTAAACCCTTGTTGATGAACTCAGCAATCAAAGTGGTGACACCTTCGTGGATGTTAGGGCCGGAGCCTGTAACAACGACCACTTTGCCGCCTCTACGCTTGGCTTCTACTATCTTTTCGATGGCGATATCGAGGTAACGCCTTGTCTCTTCCGGCAAAGCCTCGTATAAGCCTTCAATGAAATCCTTTTCTATTTTCATATTAATTCGTTTTTGACCAAGTATCTTTCAATCCTACGGTTCTGTTGAATACCAGATGTTCTGGTGTGCTGTCTTTGTCGACAGTGAAATATCCTATTCTTTGGAACTGGAAATGGTCGAGAGGTTTCGCATCGGCGAGGAATTTCTCGACATAGCATTCTGTTCTGATTTCCAATGAGTTAGGATTCATCATCTTACGCATTGCCTCGATTGGAGTGTTGCCTTCATCCTGCAATCTTGCCAGTTCGTCACGAGGATTTTCCACGTTCCAAAGACGGTCGTAAAGTCTGACCTCCGCCTTGATGCAATGTGCCTGACTGACCCAGTGGATGGTGCCTTTCACCTTACGGTTAGCCTCAGGCATGCCGCTGCGTGTCATCGGGTCGTATTCGGCGTAAACCTCAACAACTTCGCCGTTTTCGTCTTTCTTACAGCCAGTGCATTTCACGATGTAGGCGTTCTTCAGACGCACTTCCTTGCCCGGAGTGAGGCGGAAATACTTGTTCGGAGGGCATTCCATGAAGTCTTCCTTTTCAATCCACAACTCGCGACTGAACTCGATCTTATGGCTGCCTGCCGACTCATCTTCCGGGTTGTTTATGGCCTCAAGTTCCTCGGTCTGACCTTCCGGATAGTTGGTAATCACCAGCTTAACAGGATTTACAACTGCTGCCACACGTGTAGCGCGAGCGTTCAAATCTTCGCGAATCGAGCTTTCGAGCAAAGCGAAGTCGTTCAAAGCGTCGTATGTTGTGTAACCAATCTTATCGATGAATTTATGGATGGATTCAGGAGTGTATCCACGGCGACGGAAACCGCAAATCGTAGGCATTCGTGGGTCGTCCCAGCCGTTTACGATGCCTTCTTTCACCAAAATAAGCAGATTACGCTTACTCATCAGGGTGTAGTTGAGGTTCAGCTTGTTGAACTCGGTCTGACGTGGACGGTTGTCGTCCATATTGTCGCCTTCGCCACGGATTTCCTTGAGCCAGTCAACAAACAAATCATAAAGTGGACGGTGTACCACAAATTCAAGTGTGCAAAGTGAGTGTGTCACGCCCTCGAAGTAGTCACTCTGACCGTGAGCGAAGTCATACATCGGGTAGGCGTTCCATTTTGTGCCGGTGCGATGATGCGGAGTTTTCACAACTCTATAAATGATCGGATCGCGGAAGTGCATGTTCGGGTTAGCCATATCGATTTTGGCGCGAAGCACCATCTTTCCTTCCTCAATCTCGCCAGAGTTCATCTTGTTGAAAAGTTCAAGCGACTCCTCAATCGGGCGGTTACGGTACGGACTCTCAGTGCCAGGCTGCGTAGGAGTGCCTTTCTGTGCTGCAATCTCCTCCGACGACTGCTCGTCGATATATGCCTTGCCGCGTTTAATCAGTTCGATAGCAAAATCCCAAAGTTGCTGGAAATAATCTGAAGCGTAATATTCGTTACCCCACTGATAACCAAGCCATTGGATGTCTTCCTTGATGGCATCCACATACTCCATGTTCTCCTTGGTGGGGTTGGTGTCGTCGAAACGCAGGTTGCAAACGCCGCCGTAGTTTTTGGCGATGCCGAAGTCCAGGCAGATAGCCTTGGCGTGACCGATGTGGAGATAGCCGTTAGGCTCCGGAGGGAAACGTGTCTGGATTCGCTTGGCGTTCTTGCCGTTTCGTAAATCTTCCTCAACTTTCGCTTCAATGAAATTCAGCGATTTCTTTTCTTCTTTTTCAGCTTCTTCAGAATTCATTGTCTTAAAATTTGATATAAACCGCAAAAATAATTATTTTTATAAAAAAATCATTCATTTTTTTCAAAAATTTGTAATTTTACAGCCTAAAAACTTGAAAATCGTAAAAAAATGAATTATTTAGACATAATCATCGGTATCATATTGGTACTCTTTGCAATTGGTGGATTCAGAAATGGCATTATCAGAGAGGCTTTTTCACTTTTGGCGTTCATTTTAGGAATTTATGGAGCCATTAAACTTTCCGATTACGTCGGAAAATGGCTTGGCAGCCTCATAAATATCAGCGCAGAATGGATATCAGTGATTTCATTTATCATTGTTTTTATCGCTTTAGCATTGTTAATCAATTGGTTAGGAAATTTATTAGCAGGTTTTGTCGAATCTATCAATCTTGGATTTTTCGACAAAATAGGTGGTGCTGTTTTTGGTGTCGCCAAAGGATTTCTGCTTGTGGGTGTTATTATCCTGCTGCTTGATTTCTTTGGAGTTAAAGATGTTTTAAATGAAAAAACTTGCGAAGAATCAAAGCTTTATAAAAATTCAGAGAAAGTTGCAACGTGGATTTATGAAAATAAAGAGGGCTGGATTGAAAAACTTGACAAAGAATACAAAAAAGTAGAGAAATTGTTTTAATTCGTCATTTCGACCGAAGTGAAGCGAAGTGGAGAAATCTCATAATACAAACTATGAAAAAAGTAGCGGTTATTCTTGCCGGATGCGGCACTATGGACGGATCGGAAATCAACGAGACAGTGACATTATTGTTGACATTAGACCAACATAATATTGAATATCAGGCATTTGCGCCAGATGAAAACCAATATGAGGTTTGTAACCATGTGACTGGACAGCGCACAAACGAAAAGCGCAACATGATGGTTGAAGCGGCTCGCATTGTACGCGGAAAGATTTTGCCTTTAAGCAAATTCAACGCCGATGACTTTGACGCTTTGTTATTCCCTGGAGGCTCTGGAGCGGCAAAAAACATCTTTACTTACGCCTACGACGGAATCAATTTCAAGGTAAACAAAGAAGTTGAGAAGGCAATTCGCGACATCCACGCCCAAGGCAAGCCAATCGGAGCTATGTGCATCGCGCCATTGATGGTAGCTAAGGTCCTCGGAAACGTCAACGTTACCATGGGAAGCGGCGATTGCCGTCAAGCCAACGAGCTAACTCAAATTGGTTGCAAACATACCGAAACAACGCACGGTGGAGTGGCGGTTGACAAAGAAAACAAAATTTATAGTACGCCGTGTTTTATGTTAGATGCGAGGTTAAAAGATGTTTATGAAGGAGCATGGAATTTGGTGGAGGAGATGGTGAAAGCTTAAACTTTTTTCTCTGGATTTTGTTGTAAAAACGCTTCCCAGCTGTTGAAACTTTTCTTCCCTTTTGGAATCTTTGGAAGTTTCGACTCGCCGGTGCCTCCAACTATGTTGAGTTGGTTTTGGAAGCTATGGCAAACGGCTGCTGCCATGGCGTCGGTGGCGTCAAGATAATCGGGGTGCTCAGTGAAATTACAGAGTTTCTGCACCATCGCGGCGACTTGTTCCTTCGAAGCGGCACCGTTTCCTGTTATCGACTGTTTGATTTTACGAGGCGAATATTCAAAAATAGGGATGTCACGATATAATGCAGCCGCCATTGCAACGCCTTGGGCACGACCGAGTTTTAGCATCGACTGCACATTTTTTCCAAAGAAAGGAGCCTCAATGGCAAGCTCATCGGGATGATATTCGTCGATGATCTCGAGCACACGTTCAAAGATTTTTCGAAGCTTAAGTGCTTGATTTTCAAGTTTGCTAAGCTTTAAAACACCCATTCGAATCATACAAAGCTCCTTGCCTCTCTGAAGGATGAGGCCGTAACCCATCACCATTGTTCCAGGGTCGATACCTAATATTATTCGGTCAGTTTTCAAAATTTATTATCTTTGCAGTCGAAATGAGTGCTAATTCACATAATGCAAAAATAATGAAAATTGTCGAAACAGCGATAAAAATTCTCATTGTGCTTGCCGGATGTTGGGTTATCTATGACAAAATCATTGATAATCAAAACATTACAGAGATGTGGGAATCGGTGAAAACATCGTTCTCGTCAGCCAAAAACATTCTTCTGATGGCGATAGCGCTCGTTTTAATGCCACTCAACATGGCATTTGAAGCAAGAAAATGGCAAAAATCGGTGCTTCCGATTGAAAGAGTTCCTTTTAGAAAAGCTTTCACGGCAATATTCACCGGCGTGACAGCCGGCATGATGTTTCCGAACCGCACTGGCGACTTCCTCGGACGTATTTTCATTCTTGAAAAAGGCAACCGAATCAAGGCGGCAATGCTCACTTTCGTGGGAAACATCGCACAGATGCTTGTCACCGTGACACTCGGATGCTTTGCTTGGATTTTCTTCTGCAAAGGTGTCGGACAGTTTTACGCTGGTGCTATCTCGTTGATAGTCTTGATATTAGGTTTTTTATTTTATTTCAATATTAAAATTTTGATTTACTTCAAGCGTCTGATCCCGAAAAAATGGCGACCGAGAATTGAGAATTACATGGAGATTTTCGGCAGCTTTTCAAAAAAAGATTTGTTTCGGATTTTGTTGCTTGCAATAGCTAAATACATTGTCTATTCGTTCCAATTTGTGCTGCTCATCTGGGCTTTCGACGTGCCGCTTAATTATTTTGAGGCAATGATTCCTATTATGATGACTTACCTCCTGATGACAGTGATTCCGTTTATCACCATCACAGAAATTGCGGTGCGTGGCTCAGTATGCATCTTTGTTTTTGAAAAATGGTTGAGTATCATGGGGATAAGCACATCTTTCAGCATGATGGTGTTTTCGGTGAGTACGATGCTATGGTTGTATAACCTCGCAATTCCTGCTATTATCGGATTGTTTTTTATTCGTAAATTAAAATTCATGAGAAGCAGTTATGGGTCTTGAAACAATACATATCATATTGAATATTATAATGATATTCGCCGCGTTGTATTTGATTTGCATCATGGCGTTCACGTATGGTTTGTCGTTGTACAGGAATCGTGTAGAGACGCACGGCCGTGCGTCTCTACAACAAAACGTTTCTATCCTCATTGCTGCCCGCAACGAAGGCAGAAACATTGAAAAATTATTACAATCGCTTTATAATCAAACATTTAGCAAAGATAAATTTGAGATAATAATTGTCGATGACCATTCCGACGATGAAACATTTGAAATCGCAGAAAATTTCAGAAAATCTCATCCTGAAATGAAATTAAAAGTGCTAAAGGCAACTGGCTTTGGCAAAAAACAAGCAATATCTCAAGCATTGCATACCGCTAATAATGAATTGGTTATGGTCACCGATGCCGACTGCGAACTTCCTGAGCGATGGATAGAGACGATGGTGGGTTATTTTATGAAAAACAATCTAAAAATGTTGCTTGGTCCAGTGCTTTTATCGCCAGCCAACACTTTGTTTGAAAAACTACAAGTGCTTGAGCATCTGAGTCTTATCGCTAGCACAGCAGGCTCAGCAGCCATTGGAATGCCGGTGATGTGCAACGGTGCCAATATGATGTACGACCGTCAAGCCGCTCTCGACGTTGAGAAATATCGCACCGACATGACAATAGCTTCTGGCGACGACATGTTTCTGATGGAGCAGTTTATCAAACATTATGGAAACGAATCAGTGAAGTTTTTCCTTGATAATGAAGCGATTGTGAAGACTGAAACAAAGCCGGATCTCAAGTCGTTTTTCCGCCAAAGGAGACGTTGGGCTTCAAAAACCAAAGCTTATACCAACTGGAAAATCATTGCCACAGCGCTCATCGTTTTGATGTTCAATTTGAGCATAGTATTTTTCTTCGTAGCGGGATTTTTCATGCCGGTTTTCTGGTGTTTCTTTGTACTTTACATCATAATGAAGACGCTCATCGACTTCCCAATCTTAAAAAGAATTACACACTTTATGAAACAACAAACACTTCTCCGTTGGATGTTCCCATTGGAGTTTGTTTATCCGTTTTACGTTGTGTTTACAGCGTTTTCGGGGTTGGTTACTAATGTGAAGTGGAAATAATTACATTAATTTCTGATAAAACTGCCACCATCTGTCCGGTAATTCATTGCGCATCGCCATATCGTAATCATCTTTTGAGCATGGTATAAAATGATTTGAAATCTCCATCCACCATTTTCCGGTTGCTTTATGGCACAAGAAAATGAGTTCATCGTAATCTTCAAGTTTTACGATATATTTCGTGAAATCGTCGCGGTTTTCGGTTGTAGGAACGTCGTTTTGTCTTAACGAAAAACCTTCCAAGAAGTACCAAATCATCTCGGCTAAATTATTGGCACTCTGATAGTTAACATCAAAACTTGGGTTGTAGTTGAAGAACCCTATCGATGTCAGTTTAGGGTTCAAGCCGGCATAACGTGTCATCTTACAGCCATCCTCGCTGCTGAAACCGTTCGGCGAGCTGCGTTTCACACCAGGCATATCGGCAGCACAGAAAGCAGCCGCATCGACGGTGACGATATCGGCACTACGAAGCAACGGCTCGGAAAGCTCAGCCCGATTTTTTATCGTACCCAAACGATAGATGTCGAACAGCAATTGCTTCATCAGGTTAATATTCTCATTATCAATGTAATAAGTCTGATAACCGATGTTGGTATAGTTGAACAAATAGTTCGGCTGATGCAAGATTATGTGGCTCAGATACGACTCTGAATTAATGCCTTCACCATCCTCGCCAAGATCGAAACGAGGATCTATCGCGGTGATATTCACCAACTTACCGGTGTTTTCATAAACCTGATAAATCGGATATGTCAAATCCTGACTTCCACCTAAAATGACAGGCACAATGTGGTATTTCAGAAGTGTCAGAAACACCTCGCTCAACGCATAGTAAGTGTCCTCAACTCTTAATCCTGACTTCACGTTGCCGAGGTCGACAATCTTCAGCTCCAGCCAATGGTTAAACAAAGGATATAAGGCATGGCGGATAGCATCCGGACCATCCTTACATCCTTCATTATCAACAGCATAGCGTTCTTCTTCAACTCCAAGGATAGCCACTTGAAAACCTTCCAATTCAGGAAATTCTTCTTCATTTTTGAAGATATTCAGAGTGTTGCCAAGCTGTTTTTTATGCGTCAGATGGCAGTTTTCGATGACTTCTTCCTTGACGGGATTGAGAAAAGCGCTGATGTCCATTTTTATTTCTTTGGAGAAATTTTCTTTCTTATGATTTCGTGCAACTCGTTGACGTTGACGCGGATCTGCTCCATAGTGTCACGGTCGCGCACTGTCACGGTATTGTCTTCAAGTGTCTGATTATCAACGGTAACGCAGAGAGGAGTACCGATAGCATCCTGTCTTCTGTAACGTTTTCCGATAGAGTCTTTCTCTTCGTACTGGCACATGAAGTCGTACTGCAGGCTGTCCATGATTTCGCGAGCCTTCTCCGGAAGTCCGTCTTTCTTAACGAGAGGCAAGATAGCCACTTTGTAAGGTGCGAGAATTGGAGGCAACTTCATCACGACACGTTCGCTGCCGTCTTCGAGTTTCTCCTCGGTGTAGGCATAGCTGAACATAGCGAGGAACATACGGTCCAAACCGATTGATGTCTCGATGACGTATGGGGTGTAGCTCTCGTTGGTCTCCGGATCAAAGTATTGCAGCTTCTTGCCTGAAAATTCAGCGTGACGGCTGAGGTCGTAGTCGGTGCGGCTGTGAACGCCTTCCAGCTCCTTGAAACCGAATGGGAAATTAAACTCGATATCGGTTGCGGCGTTGGCGTAGTGAGCGAGTTTCTCGTGATCGTGGAAACGATAGTTTTCAGCTGGAATGCCCAGTGAGAGGTGCCAATTCAGACGTTCTTCCTTCCATTTCTTGAACCATTCCATCTCAGTGCCAGGACGTACAAAGAACTGCATCTCCATCTGCTCGAACTCACGCATACGGAAGATAAACTGACGAGCAACGATTTCGTTACGGAAAGCTTTTCCGGTCTGGGCGATACCGAACGGAATCTTCATACGGCCGGTCTTCTGCACATTAAGATAGTTCACAAAGATACCTTGTGCTGTCTCAGGACGCAGATAAATAGTGTTTGCGCCTTCTGCCAGCGAACCAATCTGTGTCGCGAACATCAGATTAAACTGACGAACATCTGTCCAGTTGCGTGTTCCGCTGATTGGGCAAACGATTCCGAGGTCTTCGATGAGTTTCTTGATGTCGGCGAGGTCGTTTTTCTCCATCGCGCCGTAAAGACGGTGGCTGATGGTCTCTATTTCCTTCTTCCACTCAAGAACGCGAGCGTTTGTTGTTACAAACTGTTCTTTATTGAAGGCATCACCGAAACGTTTCTGGGCTTTTTCAACTTCCTTGTTGATTTTTTCCTCTATTTTGGCCATGTAATCCTCGACCAAAACATCGGCGCGATAACGTTTCTTGCTGTCTTTGTTGTCGATCATCGGATCGTTGAAAGCGTCAACGTGACCTGAAGCCTTCCACACTGTCGGGTGCATGAAGATAGCAGCGTCCAATCCGACGATGTTTTCGTGCATCTGCACCATCGCCTTCCACCAGTATTCTCTGATGTTTTTCTTCAGTTCGACACCATTCTGGCCGTAATCGTAAACGGCAGCCAGTCCGTCGTAAATATCGCTGGACGGAAAAATAAATCCGTATTCTTTAGCGTGTGAAGTTATTTTTTTAAAGAATTCTTCTTGGTTCATTTTATTGAGTATTAAAGAATTAACATAGCATCACCATAAGTGAAGAAGTTATATTTCTCTGCAACGGCTTCTTTATAAGCTTTCATTAAGAAATCATAACCGGCGAAGGCGGCGACTTCCATCATCATAGGTGATTTTGGGAGGTGGAAGTTTGTGATGAGCGCGTCAGCGGTATTGAAATCGTAAGGCGGGAAGATAAACTTGTTGGTCCAGCCCTTCATCGGTTTCAGCTTGCCTGTGATGCTGACTACGGTCTCCATAACCTTCAAAGTGGTTGTTCCGACAGCAAACACCTTATGTTTTGCTTCTTTCGTCGCATTGATCATGTCGCAAGTCTCTTGCGAAATGTTGATTTCCTCAGAGTCGGTCTTATGTTTGGTCAGATCCTCGACTTCGATATCGCGGAAGTTACCCATACCGGTATGCAGCGTCACCTCAGCGAAGTTAACATCCTGAAGCTCCATACGTTTCATCAAAATCTTGCTAAAATGCATGCCTGCGGTAGGGGCGGCTACTGAACCTTCCTGTGTAGCGTAAACCGTCTGATAGTTAAACTCGTCATCAGGCTCAACAGGACGTTGAATCACCTTCGGGAGCGGAGTCTCACCAAGTCCCATAATGACTTTTTTGAATTCGTCGTGCGGACCGTCGAACAGGAAACGCAGTGTACGGCCACGTGATGTGGTGTTGTCGATTACTTCAGCCACGAGCTCGTCGTTTTCGCCGAAATACAACTTGTTTCCGATACGGATTTTACGGGCAGGATCGACGAGAACATCCCATAGACGGCTTTCTTCGTCAAGTTCGCGAAGTAGCATCACTTCAATTTTCGCGCCTGTCTTCTCCTTTTCACCGTAGAGACGGGCCGGAAACACGCGTGAGTTGTTGATTACGAACAAATCGCCCGGGTGGCAATATTCGAGGATGTCGCGAAATGTCTTGTGCTCAATGGTCTTAGTGTCGCGGTGCAAAACCATCATTCTTGCGTCTTCACGCTCCTTTGGAGGATACATGGCGATGAGGTCGTGCGGTAAATTGAACTTAAACTGTGATAGTTTCATTTCAAATATTATTTATTGATTTCTATTTTTTTCGAAAAGGAATGCAAATATACAACAAAATGAAAATTTTGTCAAGAAAAAAGTTGTAATTTAGTGAAAATCAATTGATTAACTCGTCATTGACGGTTTTTATTGTTCCAGCTTTAAATCACCAGGTTTAATCCAGTTTAACTTTCTGAAAATCATTCCAAACAACCATGTTAGCACTGCTGGAAGAATGAAGCAAATGAGAAGAATTCCCCACCACATTTGCGAGCCGCCGTCGGGCATTGCCGAGATAACGCCGAGAGGTCCTACGAGGCCACATGTTCCCATTCCTGAGCCGATGGGCACGTTTTCGAGATGGAAAACGCATGTTGCCAAAGGACCTGTAATAGCTGAAGTTAAAATAGGTGGTATCCATGTCAAAGGATGACGTAAAATGTTAGGCATCTGAAGCATCGAGGTGCCGATTCCCTGCGAGATGAGTCCGCCCCAGCGGTTTTCTTTGAAGCTCATAACGGCAAAACCGACCATCTGTGCGCAACAACCGGCAGTAGCTGCACCTCCGGCAATTCCTGAAAGTCCGATGGCGATACAAATTGCGGCACTCGAAATAGGCAAAGTCAAAGCCATTCCTATGCTGACCGAAACTATGATTCCCATTGCGAAAGGATGCAGATTGGTGGCATACATGATGAAGTCGCCAAATGCGGTCATAAAACGGCTGATACCAGGACCAACAAACATCGCGAGCAAAATACCTGAAATGATTGTAACTGAAGGCGTTACAAGAATATCCACTTGAGTTTCTTTCGAAACCATTTTTCCTAATTCTGTGCTGATAACCACAGCAACCAGTACTCCGACAGGACCGCCCAAGGTGTTTCCAGCCACTCCGACAGCAACAGCGCTGAACATCACTAAAGCAGGAGCATGAAGAGCGTAAGCAATAGCCACTCCCATCGCGGGACCGGCGGCAGTTTTGCAGTATTTCGCAAACTCAACAAACATCGGGATATTCAAACGGCTTCCGATGGTGTCGAAAATCGTACCTATTAATAATGACGCGAACAAACCGAGCGCCATAGCGCCAAGAGCGTCAAGCAAATATGCCTTCGCCGAAATATCGACGTTTTTTCTTTTCAAAAATGACTTAAAGTTGCTCATTTTCAATTTTTTTGAGGGCGCAAAATTACAAAATTTTAACCTGATTTTGTTGATATTTTCAAACTTTTTTCAAAAAAATGTAAAATTAATTTGTCTATATGTAAAATATTCTTTACTTTTGCAGCGTTAACCATTCGAATTAAATGTTAAACCATTAAAATTTAAAACTATGAAAAAGAACTATTTGTTTCCGAACAGCTTTAAGCTCGTCGGATTGGCGATTACCGCCGTTGCACTTGTTGCATTCATCATTTGGGCATGTTTAGAAAACAGTCCGGAATTCAAAATGCCCGCAGTGATTGAAGGCGTTTTGTTTCGTGATTGCAATTATTTCTGCATGGCAGAATGCGGTTTGCTCACGTTTATCATCCCGGTTCTTATCACCGGACTCGTGTTTATCGGTTTCTCGAAAGAAAAAATCGAGGATGAGTTTGTGAAAAGCATTCGCGAACAGAGTCTCGTGTGGGCAACTTATTTTGCAGCTATCTTATTGGTTATCTTCACATTAACTATTTATAGCTGGTCTTATCTGTATGCCATCTACTCTATTTTCCCACTGTTTTTGATTCTTTTCATCATCAAATTCAGAATCGAGTTGCATAGAGCTAACAAAGGAGGTGTACAATGAAAAACCGTTTGAAAATAGCGCGTGCCGAGCTCGACATCACGCAGGAAGAGCTTGCAAAACGCATAGGAGTGAGCCGTCAGACCATCAACGCTGTGGAATCGGGGAAATACGTTCCGTCTACTGTGCTTGCGCTGAAAATGGCGCAGGTGTTCGGAAAAAGCGTGGAAGAGATTTTCATGCTTGAAGATGAAGATTAATTCTCAAATCATGTCACAAAAAGCTTTTCTAAAACGTCTTATATTCGAATTTGATTGAAAGATGAATTCAGAATTTGAATTGATATATCGAAGTAACTACCAGCGATTGTTCAGGATTGCAGCGAAAATGCTCCGCGATTCTGACGCCGCCCGCGACGTGGTCCACGACGTCTTCATGTCTTATTATTTCAATTGTGAAAACAAAAAAGTCATAAACGACTCGAAAAACTGGCTCATCAGATGCACCATAAACAAAGGTGTCGATTTCTTGCGCAAAAACAAGAAAATCATCTCTGATGAGACCGCTGTCAGACAAGACAACACATCGCAAAACATTGATAATCAGATAGATTTAATGAGTTTATCGAATCTGATTTCAAAACTCGACGGCAAAGACCAATCGCTGGTGGTGCTTTACAGCGAAGGCTATTCCTACAAGGAAATCGCCGAAATTACAACCATGAGTTTCAATTCTGTCGGAAAAACCTTATCACGAATTTTGGAAAAATTAAGGAGGGATTATGAAACACTTTGATGAAACAACAATCCAGAAATACCTCGACAACGAGCTTTCTCCGGAAAAGAGAAACGAGGTCGAAAAACATCTTGAAAACTGCCAAGAATGCAGCAAACAAGTTGAAAATCAGCGTGTTTTTGCCGAAAATGTAAAGAAATCAATTGAAGCATTCGTGCCAAATGAAGCTGAGATTCCGGATTTCAAGATTGCATACCAACCGAAGAAAACGAGAACCTTAAGAATAGTCTTAATCTCTTCTCTTTCAACGGCTTGCGCAATATTGTTGGCGTTTTTCATCATCAAAGGTTTCAAAAAAGAACCTGAAAACTACGACATCTACGACTTCATCACCATTGAGGAGTATGATGCCAACAAGCCCATGACTGAACAGCTGTTTACATATATTGAAAATAACATTTAAAATTTAACACAATGAAAAAACTGCTTCTAATAATTACAATTCTGTTTGCATCGTATATCATTGATGCACAGACTATTAACCTTGTAAAAGATGAGTCGTACGCTGTTGGCGGAGATTGGACCAAAATATGTGACAATGCAAAAAAACTGACTGTTTTCGACGACGGTACAGCCATGATAAGCCACACCAATGAAAACCGTTATTCGCTGTTCGACAAAAACGGCAAGTTATTGAAAGACATCAAGATTTACTTCGAAGACGGAAAGAAAAAGCCTTTCAACCTGCAGCCCGTTTTCGGAAAAATCAACAACCTCTATTTCACTGGAACAAACAGTCAGGGAATTATCTATTTCTTTAATGATAACGGGCTGATTGTCAATGAAATAACTGTTGATTTCTCAAGCCACGAAATGATTCCGCTTGCAAATGATAAGATTGCGCTTTTCGGAGGCACTTCATGGGAAACACAATGGCATTATTTTGTTGCTATTTTGGATATTGGCACCGGTGATTATCATATCGTATATGATGATTTTAAAGAAACCACTTCTATTGGTGGCGAATATATGATTTATGCCAAGGCGTTAATAAACCACAGAGTAGATATGGTTAAGATTTCAGACAATGTTTTGGCAATTGCTTTGCCGGATGCGGGAAAGCTGTTACTTTATAATATCACTGAAAGCAGCCTGATTGAAAAGAAACTTGATTGGCAACCAAAAGTTTTGTCAGTTGAAGAACAGAAAAAAATGCAGTCTGATGCTATCGAAAAGTATAAGAAGGAATTCGATATTTGGCAAAAATATCCAAACCCGGAGAAACTGGCCGAGAAACAGCAGCAGTTTGTCAAACAGCTTGAAAACGGCATGAATCACATCACAGAGCCGTTAACTGTATCGTGGTTTACATCAGCAATCAAAGGCAATGGCGACAACATCATATTCTTTGAATATATTGACGAAGCGGATAAAAACTCATTCCATGCTTATTCAGTGGGGCAAAATAAAACCATCTCTAAAAACTCATTCCAGTGCACTGATTACGACCTTTCAATAAAAAAGAATAAGTTTGTTATCCATAACGGCTATGTGTATGGAATTCAGAAGGTTAAAGGAACTGAGGATGTATTGAGATTAGTGAGGTTTCTAATGAAATAAAACGTCAATCGGTTATAAAACACTATGTAGAGACGCGACATGGCACGTCTCTAAAGAACAGCGGTGAAATATGATGGTTAATTTATCTTATTACCAAACGATTGGTTAAGGTGTTGCCATCGGTTGAGGTGATACGCAATAGATAGACTCCTTCGGGGAAATCGCTTATGCTGAGATTGTTGGTGTTGTAGAAGGTTTTCACTGACTGGCCGAGGGTGTTGAAGATTTGAACTTCAGCGGCTTCAGCACCTTCAATCCTAACAAAATCATTGGCAGGATTGGGATAAAGGCTGATTGATTTATTGCCAATTTCTGTAACAGATAGCAATTCATCGCTTATGGTGACCACAAACTCACGTTGTCCGTCACTGGAATCGACAATCACTGATGTTATCACCCTATCTTTTACAGGATTTTTGGCGTAAAACATGAAGGTGAACCAATCGGCAGGATTCAGTGTGTGTGGCAGTGGCCAATCGGGTACAATGTTAAGATAATCAGTGCCCACTTCGGTGGCGGAATAGATTTCAACGGGGATTTGCGAACCGAAATAGCGGTTTTGCAGACAACCTCCAGCACCGTTTTCGTCCTCCACATATTGATAAGGTGAGCCAACGATAACCAAACCATAATCAATCATGGTTTTATTCAGCATTGCGGTAACATGGTACTCACCTATTGAAGTCAAGATTAGTATATCATAATTAAGGTAATCGTTTTTTCCTGGAGCTGGCATAAAAACCACCGTCACGGTCACCGATTGTCCTGCCGGAAGGGTGTAAGACAAGTCGATGCCCTCAATAACAAATCCCATATCTTCAGGAATGATGTCTTCGATGATTACGTCGTTGGAAGTTTCGTTGGTGATGACGAACTCTGGAATGTCTCCCGTTGGCGTTGGTTCGAACCACAGGGTGTCAGGAGTGATGGTAAGACCGTTGTTTTGTGCTTTCGCAAGATCCGTGCTACCATTCTCACCCTCAAACAAATCCTCATCGACAATAATACACCCATCCGATGTAACCAATGAGTGGTAGTTTTGGCGGCATGTTCCTTCATCAGTCTCATGTATGTAAATTTGTTGCGCTGATACCGCCATTGCGAGCATTAAAATTGCGATTGTTGTAAATAACTTTTTCATAGTTGTAAATTTAATTATTTTTTTGTTGATTTTTAATTTTTTCATGATATTTTTATTATTTGACATTAAATTTTTATTACTAAATAATTATTCTATTACCACTTCGTATAGTCTTTTGTTTCTTGAGACATCATTGGCGTAAAGGAAATATGCTTTGCCATCATATATTTTGAGTTTGTCGTCGATAAATGGGAACCCTCCGAAAACAGCAGTGGTTTCAGCTGTTCCTGTAGCGATGTCGATTTTCTTTAGAGTAGTAATGCCATCGCTTAAAAAAACAGCGTAGAATGCATTGTTTTGGGCGTCCATAAGCACTTTTTTGTTCCAGCCGTCGACCAAACGGATTTTATTGCCCCAACTTTTGCGTTTGTGGAACGAGAGCGGAAACGAGTTGATTTTTCGAGCACAGTTGTCGTAAAGATTGATGATGTTGTCTTCGAAGTTGAACACAAAAATCTCGTTGTTCATATTGAAAACAGGATCGTAAATGGGCTTCAAGAAAAGCGACTGCGCCTCCCCTTTCAGTCCCATTGGACCGAACATGCGGATGTTGAACATCAAGTCACATCCCTCTTCCCAACGAATGTGCTCGAGAAGAGTTGTATCAACTTTTCCGTCGCAACCTCCGATATCGAAATAATAGAGTTCCTGGTTTCCGTTGGCGTATAAATGTGTGATTATCACCTTATCAGTGGCGGCTGAAACGTGTTTGTGAATGTAGTCGAACTGGTCTTTCCGGATGCCCATCATCAATGCAATGCCAGCGATTTCGTCGCCTCGTTTCATGGTGCCGACCCAGTAAACAGAGTCTTGGCTGACCACATGAATCTGATTGTAAACATCTTTATAAAGCTTATCGAATTTTCTAGGCAGATTTATTTCAGCAATGGTGTCGAAATCAAACGAGAGATGCAGCAGAGAGTAGTTCCTGATGCGATGTGCGAGGATGTAAATTCCCATGTCGTTGATTTCGAAATCGGCGATGCTGACAACCTTGTTGTTGTAGGCGATATGGGGAATGTTTTGGGCGGTGATAGTGGCTTCGG
>CAMZJA010000016.1 GCA_947307415.1 uncultured Bacteroidales bacterium
GCGGCATATTTCATCGTCAACGTGATGGCGCAGATGAACCCGCAAGTCAAGGAGTCGAACGACTACATGCATAAGCTTTGGGATCATCTTTATATAATTTCCGATTACAAACTCGACGTCGACAGTCCGTATCCGGCTCCGACACCTGAGATGCAGAAGAAAAAACCAGAACACGTTGGTTATCAGAAGAATAACATTCGTTACGGCCATTACGGACAATATATCTACGACGTAGTGAAGAAGGTCAAGGAGATGGAAGACGGTCCGAAGAAGCAGGCCATCCTCATCAACATCGCCAACCAGATGAAGCGCGACTATCTCAACTGGAACCGCGACACCGTCAACGACCTGCTCATACTTGACGATCTGTATAAGATTTCCGGCGAGGAGATAGCTCTCCCTATGGAGACCAAGCTCATCCCTACCAACGAGATTCTGAACAAGCCGCAAAATCAGCAGCAGCAACAGAATCAAAAGAAGAAAAACGCCAACAACAAGAAGAAAAACAATAACAACAACCAGCCACAGGCTAAGCAAAACAATCCTAATCGTCCAAACAAGAAAAACTAAGTCATGGCATCATTTAGAGTTACAGGAGGCAACAAGCTCAACGGCACTATCATCCCGCAGGGTGCCAAGAACGAAGCGATGCAGGTGCTCTGCGCCGCTCTGCTCACCGACGAACCGGTGACGATTACGAATCTTCCCGACATCCTCGACATCAACAACCTCATCGACTTGATGCGCGGCATGGGTGTCAGCGTCGACCGCAAAAGCAAGAGCGAGGTCGTCCTGCAAGCCAAAGACATCAACCATGACTATTTCGATACAAAAGACTTCCACGAGAGAGCCACAAAACTCCGCGGCTCGGTGATGATACTCGGTCCGCTCCTCGCACGTTTCGGCATGGGCTATATGCCGCGTCCGGGAGGCGATAAGATCGGCCGCCGCCGTCTCGACACCCACCTCATTGGTCTGCAGAACCTCGGCGCCACGATGGAGACCGTCGGTTTGGAGCACGTTTATCGTCTCGTAGCACCTAAAGACGGCTTGAAAGGCACTTACATGCTTTTGGACGAGGCATCAGTCACAGGTACCGCCAACATTGTGATGGCAGCGGTGATGGCCAAAGGCACTACCACCATCTTCAACGCCGCCTGCGAGCCTTATCTCGTGCAGCTATGCCGCATGCTCACCGCAATGGGAGCAAAAATAGAAGGCATCGGCTCCAACCTCCTGAAAATCACTGGAGTTGAGAAACTTCACGGCACCACACACCGTCTGCTAGCCGACATGATCGAAGTGGGCTCATTCATCGGCCTAGCGGCCATGACAGGCTCCGACATCACCATAAAAGACGCTGGAATCAAAGACTTGGGCATCATTCCGAGCACTTTCAGGAAACTCGGCATCAAGATGGAGTTCATCGGCGACGATATTCACATCCCGGCACAGGAACACTACGAAGTGGAAACATTCCTCGATGGAAGTATTCTCACCATAGCCGATGCGCCATGGCCAGGCTTCACCCCCGACTTAATCAGTATCGTGCTGGTTGTTGCTACACAGGCGAAAGGCACCGTGCTCATCCACCAGAAAATGTTCGAGAGCCGTCTGTTCTTCGTCGATAAGCTCATAGATATGGGAGCGCAGATCATTCTTTGCGACCCTCACCGCGCCAACATCATCGGTCTCGACCGTAGCCATCAGCTGAAAGCGACAAAGATGGCGTCGCCTGATATCCGTGCTGGCGTAGCATTGCTCATCGCGGCGCTCTCAGCCGACGGAACGTCGATAATCGACAACATCGACCAAATTGACAGAGGTTACCAGGACATAGACGGACGACTAAAGAAACTAGGAGCGCAAATCGAGAGAATGTAACACTTTTTTATAAAAATTTTTCATGCCAAAATGACACAAAAATCGTTTTGGCATGAATTTTGATGATACCTTATTAATATTAATGAGCAAAAAAAGTAAAACAAAATATTATCATGAGTAAGAATAAAAAAGAACAGAAGGTCAAAGAGGAAGAAAAACAAGCGGAAAACATTGAAAAAGAAGAAGTTAAGGAAGTGAATTTTGAAGAGAAGTTCAATGAGCTTAACGACAAATATCTCCGCTTGTACTCGGAATACGACAACTACCGCAAGCGTACTGCCAATGAGAAAGTGGAACTCATCAAGACAGCTGCGGAAAGCACCATTTCGGCACTTCTCCCTATCCTCGACGATTTCGAGAGAGCTCTGCCGACTATGGAGAAGCTCGAAGACCAGACTCATTACGAAGGTGTGATGTTGATTTACAACAAGTTAAAACGCACTTTAGAGCAAAAAGGTCTTGAAGAAATCAAAGCCGTCGGCGAGAGTTTCAACACCGACGAACACGAGGCTCTGACACAGATTCCTGCGCCGTCGGACGACATGAAAGACAAGGTTATCGATGTAGTTCAAAAAGGTTATAAATTGAATGGCAAGGTGATTCGCTACGCGCGTGTCGTCGTCGGATGTTAAAAACAACGAACAATGGCAGAAAAAAGAGATTACTACGAGGTGCTGGAGGTCGCGAAAAACGCCACAGCCGATGAGATAAAGAAAGCTTACAGAAAAAAAGCTTTACAATATCACCCTGACAGAAACCCTGGTGACAAGGAAGCTGAGGAGAAATTCAAGGAGGCGGCCGAGGCTTACGGTGTGTTGAGCGACCCTGACAAACGTGCCCGTTACGACCGTTACGGCCATGCCGGCGTGGGCGGACAGGACTTCAGCGGCGCGTCGATGAACGACATCTTCAGTCAGTTTGGCGACATCCTTGGCGACCTGTTTGGCGGAGGCGGCTTCGGCTTCAACTTCGGCGGCTTCGGTGGCGGAGGCGGACAGCAACGTCCTGTCTACCGTGGCTCCAACCTGCGTCTGCGTGTGAAACTCACACTCGAGGAGATTGCCACAGGCGTGAAGAAAAAGGTGAAAGTCAACAAATACGTGCCATGCCAGAAATGTAACGGCAGCGGCTCGGAAGACGGCAAGATGGAGACCTGCTCGGCATGCGGCGGCAGAGGTCAACGCGTGATGCGCTCAGGATTCTTCACACAAGTCAGCACATGCTCAGCATGCGGCGGCGAAGGTAAAGTCATCAAGAAGAAATGTACAGCGTGTAACGGCGACGGCATCGTCAAAGGCGAGGAAGTCATAGAGCTCGATATCCCAGCCGGCGTTGAAAACGGCATGCAGCTGTCAGTGCGCGGCAAGGGCAACGCCGGAGCGCGCAACGGCATCGCGGGCGACCTGCTCATCCTCATCGAGGAAGAGAAACACAAAGACCTCGAACGCGACGGCAACAACCTCATCTACAACCTATTCATCAGCGTGCCGCAGGCCGCCCTCGGCTGTAACGTCGACGTGCCAAGCCTCAGCGGCAACGTAAGCATCAAGATTCCGGCCGGAACACAAAGCGGCGACATCATCCGCGTGAAAGGCAAAGGTCTGCCTGAGATAAACAGCTGCCGCGTGGGCGAACTTATCGTCAACGTCAACGTGTGGACACCGAAGAAACTGTCGAAAGACGAGGAAAACATGATGAAGACATTGCTCGAGAGCGAGAACTTCAAGCCCAAACCAAGCGCCAACGACAAAAGCGTATTTGACAAAATAAGAGATTTCTTTAGCTAATGAATTATCTTGAGATAAACCACGTCTCAAAATCGTACGAGACAAAAAAAGTGCTCAACGACATCTCTATAAAGGTGCCGCGGCAAAGCATCTACGGACTTCTTGGACCTAACGGAGCCGGCAAAACCACGCTCATCAGGATACTGAACCAGATAACAATGCCCGACTCAGGCGAGATTTTGCTCGACGGCAAGCCATTGAGCCCCAACGATATAGCAAACATCGGATATCTCCCGGAGGAACGCGGCCTTTACAAAAAGATGAAAGTCGGTGAACAAGCCATCTACCTAGCCCAACTCAAAGGCATGGACCGCAGAGAAGCCGACAAACGTCTTCGCCATTGGTTCATGAAGTTCGGCATCGCGAGCTGGTGGGACAAGAAAGTGGAGGAGCTCAGCAAAGGCATGCAGCAGAAGGTGCAGTTCATAGTCACCGTCATCCACGAGCCTAAGCTGCTCATCTTCGACGAGCCGTTCTCAGGCTTCGACCCAATCAACGTCAACCTTTTGAAAAACGAGATTCTTGAGCTGCGTGAAAAAGGCGCAACCATCTTATTCTCAACGCATAACATGGCATCAGTCGAGGAGCTCTGCGACAATATCATGCTAATCAACAAAGGCCAGAAGATACTCGAAGGCAGCGTTTACGACATAAAACAGCAGTTTAAGAATCACTCCTACGATGTCGTTTACAAACCTTTCGACGGCAGCGGCGAGCAGCATCTCACTGTCAACTCGACAAATCCCAATGAGCTGATCCGCGAGATAATCGATAAAGGCGAACTGGTGTCGTTCAACGAGATTTTACCTTCGATAAACGACATCTTCATCAACTTGGTTTCATCGTCAAACAAATCATAATCAATAATTTATGAAAATAGGCATTATCATTCAAAGGGAGTATCTGACGCGCGTAAAGAAGCGTTCGTTCATCATCATAACATTCCTCACGCCGCTATTTTTCGCCGCATTGATGTTTCTCCCTGCTCTTTTGATGCAAAACTCAGAGAAATTTGATGAAAAAAGGACTTTTGCGGTATGCGACGAGTCGACTATCTTCATCAACAGGTTTGAAAACACCGATTTTAACACCTTTATATATATAGACAATGATATCGACGACGCTAAGAATCTGGTTCGCGAAGGCGTCTACGACGGAGTCTTGTATATCCCAGGCACCATGCTGAATCTGCCAACAAACGCTGAGATTTACAGCAAGAAGCAGATCCCGATGTCGGTCACCACTCACATCAAGTCGACGATGAAGCAAGTGCTTGAGCATCAGAAACTTCTGGCTTCTGGCATAGACCCTGATATAGTGAAGGCTTCGGCGACAACCATCAACTTGCAGACCATCAGGATGAGCGAGGATGAAGGTAACGACAAGAAGAGTTACGGCGAGTTGGAGTTTCTGCTCGGAATGTTCCTCTGCGTGATAATCTACTTTGTGATTCTGCTCTTCGGCCAGCAGGTGATGCGCGGTGTCATCGAGGAGAAAAGCAACCGCATCATCGAGGTGATTGTCAGCTCCGTCAAGCCTTTTGAGCTGATGATGGGTAAGATCATCGGCATCGCGCTCGTCGGGTTGACACAGTTCTTGCTTTGGGCTGTGCTCACCATCGGCATCTCCACTGTAGCCTCGACATTCCTGCCTACGCAGGACGTGTTCTCGACAGGCACAGTCATGAACGAGCAAATCGCCGATGTTCAGGCAAATACCATGAACAATGATTCATTACAGAAAGTTTTTGAGGTGGTAAACTCGATAAACTTCCACGATATCTTATGGTGTTTCCTCCTCTATTTCATAGGAGGATATTTCCTGTATTCGGCAATGTTTGCTGCCATTGGCGCAGCTGTCGACAACGACACTGACACCCAGCAGCTGGTGATGCCTATCACGTTGTTGCTCATCATCCCGATGATATGTTCGGGCTTGATCGCCAACGCTCCCGACAGCTCGTTAAGCATCTGGATGTCGATGATTCCATTCACCTCCCCTGCCGCCATGATGCTCAGGATACCGTACGGAGTGCCAATTTGGCAGATTGCGGTGTCAGTCGCGCTGCTGTACATCACTTTCATCGTCTTTACATGGCTAGCCAGCAAGGTTTACCGCACCGGAATCCTCATGTATGGCAAAAAAGTTTCATGGAAAGAAATCTTCAAGTGGATAAAATATTAAAAAAATATTTTGTTGGCATTGAAAAATGTCGTATTTTTGCACGCTAAAAATTTTTTGGCGTAAAAATTGGAAATTAATTAAAAAAGTTTAATATTTAATAAAAATTCAATTTAAAATGCAAAACAAAGGAGTTATTAAGCTTTTAGCATTATTATTGGCTCTTTTCACAGTGTATCAGTTGTCATTCACGTTCGTGACAAGGCACGTGGAAAGCAAAGCAAAAGCCTATGCTGAAAGTCCGAAGACTGTCGCTTTAGCTACAGAGATGGCTAATGGCGACCAGAATGCCTATGAGTACTATCTTGATTCTATCAAGACAGCCAAAGAGACTTACTATCTCGACTCAGTCGGTACAATTAAAATTTACATGTGGCAAGACTACCGCAAGTGCAAAGAGCAGGAATTGAACCTCGGTCTTGACCTCAAGGGCGGTATGAACGTTATGATGGAAGTGTCTGTTCCGGACATCATCTACGCTCTCGCCGGCAATAGCAGCGACGAAACATTCAGAGAGGCTATGCGCATCGCAAATGAGCAGCATCTCAACAGCCAGAAGGACTTTGTCGACCTCTTTGGCGAAGCTTATGAAAAGCTTGACCCGAATGCGCGTCTCGCCTCTATTTTCTTATATGAATTCAAAGACAAAGGCATCACCGTCAACTCAACAAACGCTGAGGTTTTGAAGGTTATCAAAGACGAGACCAGCAGCGCTATCGACCGTTCTTACCAGATTTTGAGAACACGTATCGACCGTTTCGGTGTCGCACAGCCAAACATCCAGAAGTTGGAAGGCTCAGGCCGTATCCTCGTCGAGCTTCCGGGTATCAAAGACCCGAAGCGTGTACGTAAACTGTTACAGGGCACAGCTCAGCTCGAGTTCTGGGAGACATACAAATTCAACGAGATTTATCAGTATTTCGACGAAGCCAACGCACGTTTAGCAGAAATCGAGAAAGCTGGAAAGCCAGAAAAAGCTGAAGAAGTTGAAGAAAGCGACGTCGCTCTTCTCAACCAGATGACAGCTGAAGACTCATTGAAGAAAGCTCAGGAGAAAGCACGCGAGGCATTCATGGAGAACAACCCGTTGTATGTCGTTCTTTCACCATCATACTACCAGAACGGTGCAGGTCAGATGGTTCCGGCCGAGACAGCACGTGTCGGTATGGCAATGGTTAAAGATACCGCCAACGTCAACAGAATGTTGAAACAGGTCGCTTCAGTGTTCCCACGTAACCTCAAGTTCGCATGGAGCGTGAAACCTAACAAGAGCGCTTCAGGCAACGTCGAATTCATCGACCTCGTGGCATTGAAGGCCAACCGCGACAACAAGTGCTCACTCGGTGGTGAAGTCATCACAGAGGCACGTCAGGACTACGATCAGAACGGTCGCGTCGAGGTGACTATCAACATGAACACAGAAGGTGCAAAGGCATGGAAACGTTTGACAGGCGACAACATCGGCCGTCAGGTTGCCATCGTCCTCGATAACTACGTATACTCATACCCAGTAGTCAACGATGAGATCCCGAACGGAACATCAAAGATTTCGGGTGGTGAGATGACAGTGGAAGAGGCTCAGGACTTGGCCAACATCCTCAAAGCAGGTAAGTTGCCGGCTCCGGCTCGTATCCTCGAAGAGAACGTCGTCGGTCCTTCACTCGGTCAGGAAGCTATCACATCAGGTTTCTGGTCATTCATCATCGCTTTCTGCTTGGTGCTCATCTACATGGTGTTCTTCTACAGCAAAGCCGGTATCGCAGCTGACATCGCGTTGCTCGTCAACATCCTGTTCTTCTTCGGTGTCATCGCATCATTCGGAACAGTTTTGACACTGCCTGGTATCGCGGGTATAGTGCTTACCTTAGGTATGGCTGTTGACTCGAACGTCATTATCTTTGAGCGTATCAAGGAAGAGATTGCGGCAGGTAAAGGCATCCGTCTCGCCGTCGCCGACGGTTTCAAGGCAGCTTATTCAGCTATCCTCGACGGTCAGATCACTACCTTCTTGACAGGTTTCATCCTGTTCGAGTTCGGTACAGGTCCTGTCCAGGGCTTCGCAACAACCTTGATGATCGGTATCTGCACCTCATTGTTCACTTCAATCTTCATCACTCGTCTCATCCTCGAGAGATGGCTTGACAAAGACAGAGAGATCAAGTTCTCAACCAATATGACACGCGACTTCTTGAAGCACACATCATTCGACTTCATCAAGTTCGGTAAGACAGCTTTCATCATTGGCGGTATCATGATTGTCATCAGCTTCGGCTCATTGGCAACACGCGGTCTCAACCTTGGTATCGACTTCCAGGGCGGTCGTAACTACGTCGTCCGCTTCGACAAGGAAGTGTCAGTCGCTCAAGTTCGTGAGGCTTTGGCTAACGTTCCAGAGTTCAAAGACGATGCTCCTGAAGTTAAGACATACGGTCCAAGCCGTCAAGTGAAAATCACTACAAAGTACGAAATCAACAGCAACGATCCAGAGATCGACGCTAAGATTCAGGGCTTGCTCTACACAGGTTTGAAGAGCTTCTTCAGCAAAGATATGACATACGACCAGTTCACATCAGACAGCGAGAAGAGCGATATGATGCTCGGTATCATGTCATCACAGAAAGTCGGTGCTACCATCGCCGACGACGTGACACGTAAGGCTGTCTGGGCTGTCGTCATCTCATTGGTTGTCATCTTCGTGTACATCGCTATCCGATTCAAGAGATGGCAGTATGGTGCCTCTTCAATCGTTGCATTGGCACACGATACCATCATCGTGATTGGTATGTACTCGTTGTTCTACAACATCCTTCCATTCTCAATGGAGGTTGACCAGTCGTTCATCGCCGCTGTCTTGACCATCATCGGTTACTCAATCAACAACACAGTGGTTATCTTCGACCGTATCCGTGAGAACGTGAACCTTTATCCAAAGAGAAGCTGGTATGAAAGAATGAACGACGGTGTCAACAGCACCTTGCTCCGTTCAATCAACACATCAGGTTCGACATTAGTGGTGTTGCTCGCCATCTTCATCTTCGGCGGTGAGACCATCCGTGGATTCGTGTTCGCATTGCTCGTGGGTATCTTCGCAGGTACATTCTCATCATTGTTCATCGCCTCACCTATGGCATACATTTTGTTCAAAGGCAAGAAGGTGGACGCAAAATTGCTTGAGACAGCCGACAAGAAGAAAAAATAATATCGATTAACGATAAAATAACATCTGTAGAGACGTCATAATTATGGCGTCTCTACATTTTTATATATAAAAATTAATAAAAATTATTATAAATTATGTTTTGTGTCTAAAAAATTTGTATTTTTGTTTGCTAAATTATTTGAATTTCATTACGACTAAATAATTACTTATGAAAAGAAGATTATCGATATTTTGGGTTTTCATGTGTTTAGTGTTAAACGCCATGGCTTATGACTTCGGTGCAGTCAACGAAGATGGCGTCACTATATATTACAACATTTTAACCACATCGACAGCAGAAGTGGCGGCAAACACATACGACGGATATACAGGCGTAGTCAACATCCCTGCCACAGCCACCAACTTGGGCACTGTTTACAACATCACAGGTATCGACGACAGCGCTTTCGATAACTGCGCAGGCCTCACCACCGTCACAGTCCCGACAAGTGTCAGAAACATCGGTAATTACGCTTTCAGAAACTGCACCGATCTCGAGCTGATTACATTCCCCGATGTCACTATTACATTCGGAACCAACGTGATGGAAGGCTGTACAAGTCTTGTCAACTTCACCATTCCGAGCCACATGACATCAATTCCTGAGGCTTTCTTCAAGGGATGTACAAGCTTGCAGACAGTCACGGTATCAGGCACACTTATCAACATCGCATGGTCGGCATTTGAAGGCTGCTCATCACTGACATCAGCCGGATTCGCAATTCCTAACTCTGTGATCTCCATCGGTTACAACGCATTCAAAGGCTGCGGCAGCCTCACAAGCGTCACAATCCCTTCAGGAGTCACAAAACTTGAAAACAACGTCTTCCAGAATTGTACAAGTCTTAACAGCGTCACATTGCCAAACACATTGACAGAGATTAAGGCTCACGTGTTCCGCGGATGCTCAAGCCTCGCAACCATCAACTTCCCGGAATCACTGACAAAGATAGGCGTTTACGCATTCAACGGATGCTCAAGCCTTATGAATGTCAACATGGAAAACACAAATGTCAACTATATCGACAGCTACGCTTTTGAGAATTGTACAAATCTTACAACCCTCAAATTCGCAAACAATCTCTCGTATCTTGGCGATTACGCCTTCCACAACTGCGGTGAGATCCGTTATATTGAATTCCCTAGAACATACACCAGCGTAGGAGCCAGAACATTCATGGGCTGCGCCAAGCTTCTTGAGGTCACCATGCAGAGCACCACAACAAGCATCGGAGCCGAGGCATTCAAAGACTGTATCCGTCTCGCCACTGTGAGATGCTACGCCATGACACCTCCTGCGGCAGGCAGCAACGGCTGCTTCGACGGCATCCTCGCAGCTATGACCATTTACGTGCCATGCTCGGCAGTCGACGCTTACATGGCAGCAACACCATGGAACCAGTTTAACGTGACATGCGACCCCGACATCCTCATCTCGACAGATGTGATGCCATTCGACTGCGGCGACGTGCTCGGTGACGGATATTTCACCACCGACGAGACCGTCACACTCATAGCAGTGCCAAGAAATCACTATATGTTTGTGAGCTGGACAGAAAACGACGAAGTTATCTCGACCGACTCGATCTATTCATTCGTCGCGTCTGAAGACAGATATATCACAGCTAACTTCACGCACTGTCATCATCTCATCACCGCATCAGCCGACCCGGCGGAATACGGAAGAGTAACAGGTGGCGGCGTCTACGAATACAGTGCCGTGGCACGTTTGATGGCTTATCCTTACGATCACTATGAGTTCTTCTACTGGACAGAGAACGACAGCATTGTTTCAACAAACACAATCTACAGATTTACAGTGCCTTACGACAGAGACCTTGTGGCACACTTCTCCCCTCTCTCGTATAACATCCACACCACTGTCAACGACACCTTGGCCGGAGCCACAGCAGGCGACGGTGTTTATGTTTACAACGACACTGTAACCGTTTCAGCGACAACAAACGAACACTATAACTTCATCGGCTGGAAAGAATACGGCAGCATAGTCTCGACAGACTCAGTCTACGTGTTCCTCGCCGACAGAAACAGAAACCTTCTCGCATATTACGAGCCCGACTATCATAACATCAACGCCACGGTGAACATCCCAGGCGCAGGCACCATCACAGGAGCCGGTGTCTACGGATACAACACCACCGCGACGCTTGTTGCTACAAACACACAGCATTACACCTTCAGAACATGGCAGGAGAACAACCAGACCGTGAGTACCAACGTGACATACACTTTCACCGTGACAGGTGACAGAGACCTCGTCGCCAACTTCACTCTCAACAGCTATGAGGTGACAGCCACAGCCAACATCGCTGACGCTGGTATACTGACTGGTCAAGGTACATATCTCTGCGGCGACAGCGTGACGATGACAGCGCAAGCCAACCTCCACTCCACCTTCCTCAACTGGACTGAAAACGGTGTGGTGGTGTCGACAAGCCCGACATTCAGCTTTGTCATCAACGGCAACAGACACTTTGTGGCAAACTTCGATGTTGACAATTATCACTGGACGCCGAATATCACTCCATACAACAACACCATGATGCTCACCGGCGTCATCCAGATCGACGGTGTGGAGCAGTTCAGCGAAAACCTTGAAGTCGGAGCGTTCTGCGGCGATGTGGTGAGAGGCAGCGCGAAAGCACATCTCGTCAACGCCATCAACAGATACCTCATCTACATGACCATCTACGGCAACAATGACGATCAGATAACATTCCAGCTCTACGACCACAGCACAGGCGAAGTCGTTGACCTTGAATGTCTTACAATTCTGCCATTCATCCAGGATCAGATCATAGGTTCGACAACCGACCCACATGTCTTGAACTTCATCTCCGACCTGTTCATTACAGCCATCGCGAATCCTGTGGCTGGCGGAATAACAACAGGCGGTGGTCCTTACAGCTTTGGTGACATCGCAAATATGGATGCCATCCCTGCGACAGGATATTCGTTCTACAACTGGACAGAGGACGGTGTCATCATCTCGACAAACGCTTCATTCTCATTTGAGGTGACAGAAAACCGTACGCTGACAGCCAACTTCGTGATGGGCAACCACTGGAACGCCAACCCTGTCTCCTATCTCAACAGCATGGAGATGACATGCGTCATCGAGATCAACGGCACAGAGCAACGCAGCCCATATCTTGAAATCGGAGCGTTCTGCGGCAATCAGGTAAGAGGCAGCCAGATCGCAGAATATGTGGAATCGGTCGACAGATACATCGCTTTTATGATGGTCTACGGCACATCGGGCGATGAGATAACATTCAGACTGTATAACCACGCTACAGGCAACGAGTCGAATTACATCTCAGAACAGCAAGTGACACTGACTCCAAACGCTGTCATCGGTTCGGTCAACAACCCTTATGTCGTCAACTTCGTGCCAGCCATCAACATCACCACAGTCATTAACCCTGAAGGTGCAGGCGAGGTGACAGGTGCAGGCATCTATCCATTGGGAAGCACGGTGACACTGACAGCGACAGGATTCGGCAACTATGTGTTCGTCGACTGGTCGACAGGCGGCAACGTGATTGCCACTACACCTGTTTATTCATTCACAGCGACAGAATCACTTGTAATTACTGCATATTTCGAATTCGGACAGCACACCGAACTCGCGACAGGATGGAACTGGTATTCGACATTCATCGAGATGAACAACGTCGACGGTCTCCAGATGATTAAAGACAACATCGTCGACAAATCGACATACATCAAGTCGAAGACAGAATACATTGAATTTGTAGGTGGCCAGTGGAACGGCACCTTGACAAGTGTTGTCAACGAGCAGATGTATCAGATCGAGATGGTTGAGGATTACGTTCTCGGAGTCCACGGCGACATAGCAAATCCTGCGGATCACCCGATAACACTTATCTCCGACTGGAACTGGATCGGTTACCCGTTGACCGACAGCCTTGACGTCGACGTCGCTTTGGCAGGATATGAGGCGGTTGAAGGCGACTGCGTCAGATCGCTTGAATGCTATGCGGAGTACAACGACGGCATCGGCTGGATAGGCTCACTCAAGACCATGTATCCTGGTGAAGGCTATCAGCTCCTCAACACCAGCAACAACACCAAGACTTTGATCTACCAGAACCCTGGCAGAGGCGAAGTCAAGGCTAACCGCACCACAAGAGACAACTACTGGCAGCCGAACGTGCACCAGTTTGCCAACAACATGTGCATCACGTCGACAATCAAGCTCAACAGACGCGATTTCAACAACGAGAATCTCGAAATCGGAGCATTCTGTAACGGCGAATGCAGAGGCAGCGCCAGACCGATGTACATCGAACAACTTGACAAATACGTCACATTCCTCACCATTTACGGCGAAGATGGCGATGAGATATCATTCAAACTCTACGATGCCGCATTAGGCGAGGTCATCTCAGAGCTTGCCGACAACAGCATCAGTTTCAATCAAAACGAGGTGCTCGGCTCATCAGACGAAACATTTGAGATAGAATACAACAACATCTTAAATGTCGACGACCACAGCATCAGCGTCGGAATGTATCCTAACCCGGCTCACAATGGTGACAACGTGATCTTGACAACCAACTGCGACAACTCAAAGGTTGAGGTGTTCAACGCATTGGGCGCCAAGATTTTCGAGACGATATTCAATGAGAGAACAACCCTCGACTGCTTCAACAGTTCAGGTGTGTATTTCATTCAAGTGACAACCATAGAAGGAAAGGCTTTCAGAAAGATAGTCATCGACTAACTTCTTTGAATCCCACATAATAGATATACGATTTTATCGTTATATCTCAAATAGCTATTTTATGTCAAAAAAAATATTTTTAATACTTTTGATCTTGTTATTCGGGGCCGCGCAACCGATTGAGGCACAACGCCGTAGCCCTGCCAAGAATGCCGACATAGCATTCGAGAGAGGACAGTACACCCTCGCCATCGAGCGCTACAAGAAGGCATACAAGAAAATGAAAAAGAAAAAGTACAAGGACGAACGCGACCGCGTCACGTTCCAACTCGCTGAGTGTTATTACCTTACCGACGCTCCTAAGATGGCGACGGTGCAATACAAGAGAGTTTGCAAGAGCGAGTTGCCTAAATCCAACCCTATAGTCTATCTTCACTACGCCGAATCGTTGAAGCGCATCGCCAAATACGACGAGGCGTTGGAGTATTATAACCTTTACTCGGAGGCTGTGCCTGACGACCCGCGCGGACAACGTGGCGCCGAAGACATAGCCCACATCAAAGAATGGCTTGAAAATCCTTCGAAATATGAGGTGACACGCGAGAAAGCGCTCAACTCGAAATCGTCGGACTTCGGTATAGCTTGGATGTCGAACAGCTTCAACGACGTCATCTTCACCTCCACCCGTGAAGGCGGCATAAAGAAAGAGAAAGACGCCATCACAGGACAGCATTTCTCTGATTTTTATTACTCGAGAAGAGATAAAAACGGCAAATGGGACAAGCCGGAACTCGTCGACGAGGAAGGCGGCATCAACAGCGAAGGCAGCGAAGGCATGCCTTTCTTCACAAAATCGTTCTCTGACGTGTACTTCACCCGTTGTCCTAACGACAAAAAACGCACGTCGGGATGCCAGATTATGAAGTCGAAACGTTCAGGCTCCTCGTTCGGCGAGGCGACAGTCGTGGAGATAGCAGGCGTCGACTCCCTCGACGTGGTGGGTCATCCGACATTGAGCTCCGACGAGAGCGTGATGTATTTCGCAGCCGACCGCAAAGGCGGATTCGGTGGCAAAGACATCTGGGTGACGATGAAAGGCGAAGACGGCAAGTTCGCACGCCCGTTCAACCTAGGCGAGACCGTCAACAGTCCCGGCGACGAGCTGTTCCCGTTCCTGCGCAACGACACCACACTGTATTTCTCATCTGACGGCCACGGCGGCATGGGCGGCCTCGACATCTTCGTGACGACAATAGACTCCACAGGCGTTTGGTCGAAGCCGGTAAACATGAAATACCCTATCAACTCGACAGGCAACGACTTCGGCATCATCTTCCACCCTACCGAGGAACGCGGTTTCTTCGCATCGAACAGAGACAGCCGCAACGGAATGGACGACGACATCTATTACTTCATAGAGCCACCTATCGTGTTGACTATCAACGGAACTATCAAAGATAAAAACAGCCTCCAGTATGTTGGCAACGCTAACGTGAGCATCATTGGAACCGATGGCAGCAAAGCCAGCACATTATCGAGCGATAAAGGTACGTTCCAGTTTAACGAAGGCACTATCAACGTAGGAAACATCTATGTCGTGACAATCAACAAAGACAATTATTTCTCGTTGACCGACACCATCAACACCGTTGGCATTGAATTCAGCAAGAATTACACACCGACTTATGAAATCGAGATGATTCCTAGTGGCTCGGTGGTTCTTCCTGAGATTCAATACGAACTCGGCAAATGGGATTTGTTACCACAGTTTGAAGACTCGTTGCAGGGTCTTATCGAGATTTTACAGGTCAACCCGAACATCACCATTGAGCTCGGCTCACACACCGACTATCGTGACAGCGACGCAAGAAACGACATACTGTCGCAGAAACGTGCCCAATCGGTGTGCGACTACTTGGTTCTCAGAGGCATCGACCCGACAAGACTTACCGCAAAAGGCTACGGCGAGCGCGTACCGAGAACGTTGCGTAAAGACTTTGTTTACAAAGGTTATACATTTAAAAAAGGTACTAAGCTGACCGAAGATTACATCAAAACATTGCCTTCGGAAGAGTTGAAAGAATACGCCAACCAGCTCAACCGTAGAACGGAATTCAGAGTCTTGAGCAAGGACTTCGTCACACGTGAAGGCATCGACGACGACCAGATGGCAAACATCAAGCTGAATCCGGAAGACAACAAAGTGGCTTTCAATCAGGATAAATCAGGAAACTTCAACTTCAAGTCATACATCAACGCTTACACCGAGATCATCACATATGACAGAGACGCCGAGTTCAGCATTTCACAGAAGAAAGTGATGGAGCTTCTTAACAAAGGCATCATCACCAAGAACGATTTCATTGGCGACAATGTCGAAAAGATCATCAGTGCAGGTTCAGTGAAGAACTATGCTAAATTCATTATCAAGGAGATACGTATCGCCGACCGCACCGTTGAGGATTTAGAGGTAACGGTGATGAACAACCAGAAAGTTGATTGGATGATGGGACAGAGCACGTTGAAGAAATTTGGTAATTTTGAATTTGACACCGACGAACATAAATTGATTTTTAAATAAAATGCCAGTAGAAAAACGTTATCAGCTCCGCGGCGTTTCCGCAGAGAAAGAAGACATACACAACGCCATCAAGAATCTTGACAAAGGCTTGTATCCTAACGCTTTTTGCAAGATCATACCTGATATTTTAGGTGGCGATGACGAATATTGCAACATCATGCACGCCGACGGCGCAGGCACAAAGTCGTCGTTAGCATATCTTTATTGGAAAGAGACAGGCGATCTGTCGGTGTGGGCAGGTATCGCGCAGGATGCCGTGGTGATGAACACCGACGACCTCATGTGCGTGGGCGCCACCGACAAGATGCTCCTCTCCTCCACCATCGGACGTAACAAGAATTTGATTCCAGGCGAAGTGATTTCAGCTGTTATCAATGGAACTGAGGAATTTCTTGCAAAACTGCGTTCTTTGGGAGTAGGAATTTATCTCACCGGCGGCGAGACCGCTGACGTGGGCGACCTCGTTAGAACCATCATCGTCGACAGCACCGTCACAACAAGAATGAAACGCTCGGAAGTGATTGAAAATCATATCAAACCTGGCGATGTCATCGTGGGCTTCGCGTCATATGGACAGGCGACTTACGAAGACCGTTACAACGGCGGCATGGGCTCCAACGGCCTCACTTCAGCGCGTCACGATGTGCTGGGACATTATCTGGCCGAGAAATACACCGAGAGCTACGACCATTCGATACCTGAGGACTTGGTTTACTCTGGAAATCATACACTTACAGAGCCGACAAAGGTTCCTGGCGTCGACGTAGGCAAGCTCATCCTCGCCCCTACCCGCACCTATCTCCCAATGATGGTGCCGATTTTGGCAAACCTCAGAGGTCACATCAACGGAATCATCCACTGCAGCGGCGGCGCACAGACAAAAGTGACACATTTCATTGATAAACTGCACATCATCAAGGATAACATGATTGAGTTGCCACCGTTGTTCGAGATGATTCAGGAGTCATCAGGAACCGACTGGCAAGAGATGTACAAGGTGTTTAACATGGGTTCACGTCTTGAAATCTATACCGACGAGAAATCGGCAGAAGAAATGATTAAGATCGCCAACTCATTCAATATCAATGCACAAATCATCGGACACGTAGAGGCGTCCGATAGAAAACAACTCACAATCAAGAGTAAATACGGAGTTTTTGAATACTAATGGAAATAATTGACAAATTAGAAGCGATTAAAGAGCGTTGGGAAGCACTGCGCGAGCAGCTCAACGACCCGGAATTGATGAACGACATGAAGCGTTACGTCAAGGTGAACAAGGATTACAAAGACCTTGAGCCTGTCATTGACGCTTTCAACCAATACAAGACATATCTCGCCAACATCAGCGAAGCCAAGGAATTGCTGAAGACCGAGAAAGACGAGGACATGCGTCAGATGGCACAGGAAGAGCTCGACGAAGCCACTGAAAAAGTAGGCAAACTCGAGGAAGACATCCGCTTGATGCTCATCCCTAAGGATCCGACCGACGGCAAGAACGCCGTGATGGAGATCCGTGCCGGTACAGGCGGCGACGAAGCTGCCATCTTCGCCGGCGATCTCTACAGAATGTATATCAAATTCTGTGAAGCGAAAAACTGGAAGGTCGAGACCGTCGACGCCAATGAAGGCACAGCCGGCGGCTTCAAAGAGATAGTGTTCAACGTCATAGGCGACGGCGCCTACGGAATCCTGAAGTTCGAATCGGGCGTGCACCGCGTGCAACGCGTGCCGAAGACAGAGACACAGGGACGTATCCACACTTCGGCAGCATCGGTCGTGGTTTTGCCTGAAGCTGAGGAATTCGACGTGGAATTGCTCGACAAAGATATCAAGAAAGAGGTTTATTGCGCCGCGTCAGGACCTGGCGGACAGTGCGTCAACACCACATACAGCGCCGTGCGTCTCACCCACATCCCTACAGGCGTGGTGGTGAGCTGCATCGACGAACGCTCGCAGGCCAAGAACATGGCGAAGGCGTTGAAGATCCTGCGTACTCGTATCTACGAAGCGGAATACAACAAATACATGGAGGAAGTCTGCTCGAAACGTAAGACCATGGTGTCGACAGGCGACCGCTCAGCGAAGATCCGCACCTACAACTATCCGCAAGGCCGTGTCACCGACCACCGCATCGGATTCACCGTGTATAACCTGACATCAGTGATGGATGGCGATTTGACAGCATTCATTGAGAACCTGCAAATGGCAGAAAACGCTGAAAGACTAAAAGAAGGATTGGAGGAATAATGAACAAACAACAAATAATAAACCAAATCAGAGCGAAAAAATCATTTCTTTGTGTCGGTCTCGACACTGATATCAAGAAGATTCCGCAGCATCTGATGAAGGAAGACGACCCGGTTTTCGCGTTTAACAAAGCCATCATCGACGCTACGGCGAAATATGCTATTGCGTATAAGCCTAACACCGCCTTCTACGAGGTTTATGGTGCTAAAGGATGGCTAAGTCTCGAAAAGACAATCAATTACATCAAGGAGAACTATCCTGAGATGTTCGTCATCGCCGACGCAAAACGCGGCGACATCGGAAACACTTCGGCAAACTACGCCCGCGCTTTCTTCGAGACGTTGAAGGCCGACGCCATCACCGTGGCACCTTACATGGGTGTCGACTCAGTGGAGCCGTTCCTCGGTTTCGATGGTAAATGGGTAATTCTGCTCGCCCTGACATCAAACAAAGGCTCGAAAGACTTCCAATATCTCAACGCCGACGGCAAGGAACTCTACAAAAACGTACTGATGAAGTCACAGGAATGGGCCGACAGCGAGAAAATGATGTACGTCGTTGGCGCAACACATCCTGAGGAGCTCGGCGAGATCCGTAAAATGATGCCGGAGAGCTTCCTGCTCGTGCCAGGTGTCGGAGCACAAGGCGGTGATTTGCAAGCAGTTGCAAAATTCGGATTGAATAAAGACTGTGGACTTATAGTGAACTCGTCGAGAGGTATCATCTACGCTTCAAACGGCGAAGACTTCGCTGAGAGAGCCGCCGAAGAGGCCGAGAAGCTACAAAAACAAATGGCTGCGGTGCTTTAGAAGCTGAAGCCGAGCATAAATTTATCCGTCTCAGGGATTTCCTTTGGGACGTTCTTCTGGCGGTCGATACAAACAATAACGCTGTGGCAAACGGTAAGGATATCGTTTGTCACAGCGCTTTTTAGATATTGTCTCATCTTGAAACTCGTGTGCCCAAGCTCGTAAGCCTCTGTCTCACAGACAATCTCATCGTGGATTTTCACAGGCTTCTTGAAGTCAAGCTCCACGTGAACGAGCACGTAATCGAATGATAACCAATTGATCTCTCTATTGAAGAGATGTTCAAAATATTTGCTTCGACCGTAGTCGAAGAGGTTGCACTGCGCCCCGTTGTTGACATGGTCAAACGGGTCGAGGTCGCTCATTCTTATTTGTATAGGACACGAGAACATAATGCTTCTTAACGTGCTATCGTAACCTTCTTCGTTACAACATTACCGTCGTTGGCGATGACTCTCACAACGTAAACGCCGTTTTCGAATGACGCGACATTCACTGCTGTGTTTTCGGTGCCTTCAACTGAGGCCACCTTCTGTCCCAACGAGTTGTAAACCTCGACAACGCTAACGTTTTCACCATCGACGAAGATCTTGCTATTAGCCGGGTTAGGATAGATATTCAGATTGTTGACAGCGACATTTTCGTCAATATTGGTATGGTCTCTCTTCAAAGAGAAGAGGTGCGAAGCCATAGCGCCGAAGTTGCCGTCACCGTCGATGATATGGTTTCCGTTAGCATCTTTGATGTAATAATAGCCATTGCCATAGTTGCAGCAGATGCCGTTATTTCCACTGTCATAGATTCTGAACAGATAACATTCGTCGGTCGGAATATTTTCAATATTTTCAATATTGGCTTGAGTTGATCCTGAACCGAGAAGATGTTGATATTCACCACCTTGAGCCACTGTCTCGCCTGCTGAGTTGATGATGTCCCAAGTGATCTGCTCACCCCATTGATCTTGGATGATATATAATTTAATATTTGTCGTCTCCCCTAGGAATTCAGCCTCTGCCCATTCCTGAGATTCTGCTGTAAAGCTCATCGATGCTTCAAAAGGCTGACCGTTGGCTTCGGTGATATTCAGTGTTCCTGTATGTGTTCCGAAAGGAATCTCCATTCCGAAATCCACCTTGGTGTTATCGCCCGACTGAAGATTACCTGTCCACTCAAACTCACTTGTATTGCCTGCGACCTGAGCGTTATACTTCACTGATGTCAATGCTTCAGTGCCAATGTTGGTGAGCACAAACTTGAAATCTTTGTCCATGCTGCATGATGCTGCGATGGCCTGTGACAAATCGCCCATTGAAGGATAAATAGGCTCATCGGTCATGAATGTCTTGGTAAGCTCGCAAGCGTTCAGGATCGGACGTGCAGGAGTACCTTGGAAGCGTTCTGAAACCCATGCGAGGAAGAAGACATGATCGAGAATGACTTCCACTCCGTTAGGACTGCCGATGCTTTCCGGAATTGTATATTCGTAAGTCTTGGTAATCAAAGTGCCTTGTGTTGTTGGAGCAATGGCATCGCCCCATGCGCTCTCGGTAATGACATCGCGAAGGATGTGCATGTGGCAATACTGATTACCGACCACCTGTGCAGGATTGCCGGTCATACCCGACTGTGAGCCCATGATACTGTCCTGAAGCATTGCAACAGTAAGATAATTCTGGTCATAACCGCTGTTGCCTGTGTAATAAACTTCAACGGTAATGGTAGCCACACGAGTGCCTGGATTGATTCTCACCACACCAGCCACATTGCATTCCGCGGCCTGACCTAACTGCTGAACAGAAAGATTGTTCCATGCGCTACGGCTCTGTCCTGCCGATGTAGAACGGTTCACAACACCTGTAGGATATCCTGAGATGCTGAATCCACCGTGAATTGTGTTGCCGTCGTTTGTAATAAAATTAGGATAAGAGGTCGGAGCGTAACCGCCTGCATGCACGTTGATAGCCCAAACACGGCCAGGGTTGTTAGCCATGATATTGTTTGCAATCAAATGTCCGTCAGGACAATAACCGCAGTTACGGCCTGTGAATTCCTCAAGGATGACGTTCCTGTTGGCAGGCTCTGTCGATACATATTGCTGAGCATTCATTGTGAAAGTAGCAGCCAGCAATGCCATTAAAGCAAAAGTAAATTTCTTCATAGTTCTTATTTTTAAACAATTATTCATTTTAAAATTACAAAAATACAAAAAATAAAAAACACGCCACTAAAAAATGACGTGTTTTTTTAAATAATTTTTAAGATTATTAAATCTCAACGATGGTGTTCCAGCCGAACTCGTCTTTTTCAAGACCTGTCTGGATGCCACGGAGCTTGTTGTAAAGCTTCTGGCTCCATGGACCTGGTTTGCCGTCACCGAAGGTGTAGCTCTTGCCAGTCTCAGGATCGTCGATACGTGAGATAGGGCTGATAACAGCTGCTGTACCGCATGCGCCTGCCTCTTCGAATGTAGCGAGTTCTTCTTCAGCCACTGGGCGACGTTCAACCTTCATGCCGAGAGTCTCAGCGATCTGCATCAAGCTCTTGTTAGTGATTGAAGGAAGAATTGATGTCGACTGTGGAGTGATGTAAGTGTTGTCTTTGATTGCGAAGAAGTTAGCTGCGCCAGCCTCGTCGATATATTTCTTTTCTTTTGCGTCGAGATAGAATTCGCAAGCATACTGACCGCCGTGGCATGCCTCGGTGTGAGCGCGCAATGATGCTGCGTAGTTGCCACCGACTTTATAAACGCCTGTTCCGAGAGGAGCTGAACGGTCGTATTTACGTGTGATGACGTATGGGTTAGCCATGAAACCGCCTTTGAAGTATGGTCCGACAGGTGTTGCGAACACGATGAACAGATATTCGTCAGCTGGCTTCACACCAACGCGGGCGCCAGTACCTATAATTAATGGACGGAGGTACAATGAAGCGCCGCTTTCGTATGTAGGGATGAATTCTTTGTTGAGCTGCACGCATTTGATCATGGCTTCCTCAAATTTCTCCATTGGGAAACGAGGCATGCAGATACCGTCGCATGATGACTGCAAACGTTTTGCGTTCTCGTCGAGACGGAAGATACGCACTTTGCCGTCAGCGCCGCGGTGAGCCTTCAAGCCTTCGAAAGCTTCCTGACCGTAGTGCAAGCATGTAGCTGCCATGTGAATGTTAATAGTTGTCTCTGAGCAGTACTCTAACTCGCCCCATTCGCCATTCTTATAGTGGCAACGGACGTTGTAATTTGTTGGATAGTAACCAAATGGGAGTGATCCCCAATCGATGTTTTGCATGATATTTTTTATTTAATGTTAATATTTTCGTCGTTTTCCTGGATTGCAAAGTTACGCTTTATTTTAATACGTACGACAATTTTTCCATAAATTCTTCCACAAATAATGCTCCTCTATGCCATATTGCTCTAGCAATTCCTTGATTTGCTTTGCAATCGCTTCTTTATCAACAGGTTTGTCGCTCTTTCTTCCAACAAGAAGCACGTTTTTAGGGGTGTTGTCTATTTCGATGAACTCCATCACCTGGGTTTTGTAGCCGCAATATTCAAGAACTAGAGCACGAACCGCATCGGTAATCATAACCGCCTGACGCTCAAGGAAAATACCGAATCGCGTCATCGCGTCAGTCTTGCCTGATTTCTCCATCTCGCGACGAATCTGCTTGTGGCAGCATGGCGCACAGATAATCAATTTGGCGCTGTTACGAATACCTTTTAATATAGCGTCGTCGGTAGCTGTATCGCAGGCATGGAGGGCGATTAACACGTCTAGTTTTGATGGTTTGTAATCTTCAATGGAATTTTCAATGAATTTGAAATTCTGTAATTTACATTTTTCAATTATATCATTGATTCTCAAGACCAAATCCTTACGAATCTCCACTCATTCCATCACGATTTTCTTGTCATAATGCGTGGTCAGATATTCATAAAGCGCAAACGTCAGATAGCCTTTCCCTGCCCCCATATCGGCAATATGGATTTCGTCATCAAATTTTGTCTGACGCATAACGCCGTCAACGATTTCAACGTATTTGCAGATCTGCTTGAACTTATGCTGCATGTCGGCGAGAACCTTGCCGTCACGCGATGTCAGGCCAAGCAAAAACCACCAAGGATTCGTTGGATCAATCAAACGCTGTTTTTCATGATCGTGACTAAGGTCAACATCACGGTTTTCGTTGATTTTCTTGCACATCAGCGTGGGCTTGCCTTTCTTGCTGACAAGCAGCGTCACGTCTTCCGTCAAGGTGAAAAGCGATACATTTTGAAAAACTTCAGGGACAAGATTTTTTACCTGTTGCAAAGTTTGTCGGGCGTCAAAATTCTTCGTCTCGTCGCGACGCTCATAACGATAGGTAAACTGATACATCTTATTGTCTTTCAATAGAATAGGCTTGATGTAGATATTTTTCAACTCATTATTTTTTGACACTGGTTTTGACAACGTCATCTTTACAATCGCATTGTTTTTGAGTGCCGAATCGAGTTTTTCGAAGAATTGTTCCATTAGAATTTCTTTTTTGCAAAAGTACAAAAAATATACACAAGTGACAATTTGGCAGAAATAAATATATGGCATAATATTTGATAGAATCGTCCTGCTGACGGAGGTTTCTTGTTACTTTTTTCTTGACAAAAAAGTAACCAAAAAGTCAAGCGCCAGCCGATGCTCGGACCGCCGTCTGGCGCAGGCCACCGCACCGCGAAGCGATTAAAAAATGAAGCCTACGGCTTCTCATTATCACGGCTTTGCCCCAGATGGCTTTGCCCCACAGGGTTTACAGCACGGGCCCGCGAAAAAATGCGGTTAGAGTTTATTTTTTCGCTTGATCTTTTCGGTTCCTTTTCCATCAAGGGAAAAGGAACAAAAAAAACCGCCCGTTAGGGCAAACGATAAAACAAAAAAGAAATAAGAAATTAAAAATATATAATTATGGCAAACGGTTCTATTGGAGTAAAAACGGAAAACATTTTTCCTGTAATCAAAAAGTTTTTATACTCGGAAAACGAGATATTTTTACGTGAAATAATCAGTAACGCTGTCGATGCGACGCAAAAGCTGAAAACCCTTGCATCTGCAGGCGAATTCAACGGCGAGTTGGGCGATTTGACCATCAAAGTCGAAGTCGATAAGAAGAAAAAGACCATCACCGTGCGCGATAACGGCATCGGCATGACCGAGGAAGAGGTCGACAAATACATCAACCAGATCGCTTTCTCAGGCGCCACTGAGTTTGTCGAGAAATTCAAGACCAACAGCGAGGCAGAGGCTGCCAACATCATCGGACATTTTGGCTTGGGTTTCTACTCAGCCTTCATGGTGTCGTCGAAAGTGTCGCTGATCACTAAGTCTTACACTCAGAAAGCCGACGAAAAAGGCGTCATCTGGGAGTGTGACGGCTCACCAGAGTACACTATGAATCCTATCGCGAAAGGCGGTCGTGGTACAGACGTAATCCTTTATATATCAGACGATTGTGTCGATTTCCTCGAAGAAGGCAAGATTCGTGAATTATTGAATAAATACTGCAAATTCATGTCGGTGCCAATCCAATTCGGCACGAAAAAAGTGCAGGAACCTATCGAAGGTGAGACTGACAAAGACGGCAAGCAGAAGACCAAAGAGGTTGAAAAACCTTGGATTATCAACGACGTCGCGCCTTTGTGGAAAAAGGCTCCATCGACAATCGAGGATGAGGAATACAACAAGTTCTATCACACCCTCTACCCGATGAACTTCACCGAGCCGATGTTCCACATCCATCTGAATGTAGATTATCCTTTCAACCTCACGGGAATCCTTTATTTCCCTAAGATTTCGAACCGTTACGAGTTCCAGCGCAACAAGATTCAGCTCTATTGCAACGAGGTGTTCGTGACCGATTCCGTCGAGGGAATTTTGCCAGATTTCTTAAGCCTCTTGCATGGCGTCATCGACTCACCCGACATCCCGTTGAACGTGAGCCGTTCGTTCCTGCAAAACGACCAGAATGTGAAGAAGATTTCGTCTTATATCACTAAGAAAGTCGCAGAGAAACTTGAGGAACTCTTCAAGAAAGACCGCGAGGATTATGAAAAGAAATGGGACGACATCAAGATTTTCATCGTTTATGGCATGATCGCCGACCCGAAATTCTTCGAAAGAGCTGAAAAATTTATGCTTTTCAAAGATACCGACGGCAAATATTACACCATCGAGGAATACAAAAAATTAATTGAGGAAAATCAGAAAAACAAAGACGGAAATGTCGTATATTTGTACGCGACAAATCAGGACGAACAATATACAAACATTGAAAAGGCGAAAGAACGCGGCTACAATGTCTTGATGCTCGACGGCATGCTCGACTCGCACTTCATCAGCACGTTTGAGCAAAAGTTTGAGCACACCTCATTTGCAAGAGTCGACTCGAACACCATCGACAAACTCATTGAGAAAGAGGATGTTAAGAAAGAATCGAAGCTCGACGACAAGCAGAAAGAAGAGGTAAAGAAGGCGTTCGAAGACATCATCGACAAGACGCATTTCAACGTGGAGTTCAGCACTTTGGACGAGAACGAGGCTCCTGTTGAGATCATCCAGAACGAGTGGATGCGCCGTTACAAGGAGATGAACCAGATGGGCGGAATGCCGATGTGGGGCGACATGCCTGACAGCTACACTCTGATGCTCAACACCAACAACGCTGCCATTGCAACGTTATTGGAGAAGCCGGAAGATGAACGCAAAGCCGTCATAAATCAGCTGTACGACCTCGCAAGATTGTCGAAGAACTTGTTGAAAGGAAAGGAATTAAGCGAGTTTATTTCGAGGAATTTTAATAAAATTGGATGAGATTCCTCGACAAGCTCGGAATGACAAAATAGGTATTAATTTAAAATTATAAAAAAATGAAAAAGAAAGGCATCATCACAATTATCATCATCATTGTAGTCGTTTTGGCTATCTACGCATGGATTAAAGGCGCATACAACGGCTGCGTGTCACGTCAGGAAAGCGTTGAAGCTCAATGGGCTCAGGTTGAAAACGTGTATCAGCGTCGTGCCGACCTCATCCCTAACCTCGTGGCAACAGTGAAAGGCTATGCAGCACACGAAGAAGGCACTTTGACAGCAGTCATCGAGGCACGTGCAAAGGCAACAAGCATCACCGTCGATCCATCAGAACTTGACCCAGAGGATATCGCAAAATTCCAAGCCGCACAGGACGAACTTCACAGCGCATTGTCAAGACTCCTTGTCAGCGTTGAGCAATACCCTGACCTGAAGGCAAACGAGAACTTCCTCGCACTGCAGTCACAGCTTGAAGGCAGCGAGAACCGCATCACCGTGGAACGCCAGAAGTTCAACGAGGCAGCAAGAAATTACAACCAATACATCAGGATGTTCCCTCGTAACATCATCGCCAACATGTTCGATTTCGAAAAAGTCGGATATTTCAAGGCACAAGCTGGTGCTGAAACCGCTCCAAAAGTCGAATTCTAATGATGATGACAAAACATAATAATACCCGTGGGATAAAGGTTTGCCTTTATCTTACGGTGTTTTTATTAATTGCGAACCTTGGTTTCGCCCAAAAAATTCCGGCAAGGCCTAACCCGCCTCGTCTGGTCAACGACTTTGCCGACATCCTGACCGAAAAGCAGGAACGTGCGTTGGAGCATAAGCTCGTGGCATACAACGACAGCACCTCAACGCAGATTTGCGTGGTCACGGTCTTGAGTTTAGATGGCACAGAATCCAACGACTTTGCTCAAAAACTTGGCGAGAAATGGGGTGTCGGAACCAAGAATAACAACGGTGTCGTGATTCTTGTAAAGCCCAAAACCGCTAAAGAACTCGGCGACGTCTCGATACAAGTAGGCTACGGCATGGAACCTTACGTCACCGATGCCGTGAATTACGCCATCCGCACCAAGGAGATGATACCGGCTTTCAAGGAGGGCGATTATTATAAAGGTATCGACAACGCTGTAAACGCCATCATAGGACTGGCATCGGGAGCTTACAAAAGCGACAGATACGCAAAAAACAACGATGACGCCGAAGCAGTATTTGGCATGTTAGTTGGATTGTGTTTCTTCGCTTTCATTCTAGTATTAATCGCAGCATCAGGTAAGAACAGAAACAACAGAGGCGGCAACGGCAGCTTCTGGAGAGGCCTGTTATGGGGCATCCTTTTGTCGGGCAACGGACGCGGCAACAGAGGCGGTGGCAGCGGAAGCTCATGGGGTAGCAGCGGAGGCTCATGGGGCGGTAGCTCCGGCGGATTCGGTGGCTTCGGCGGCGGTCACTTCGGAGGTGGCGGCGGAAGCTCAAAATGGTAAAAACACAACGTTATGGCAGCAGTAATATCAATAAAAAACGGCTCGGTGTTTCAACACGACCGATTGATTCTCAAAGACATAAACCTTGAAATCAACGAAGGTGAGTTTGTGTATCTCATCGGCCGCAGCGGCTCAGGAAAATCATCGCTATTGAAGACGCTTTACGCCGATATCCCCGCGAAAGACGGTAGCTTCAACATCGCTGGCTATGATTTGTGCAATCTGAAGAGAAAAGACATCCCTATGCTGAGACGCAAAATCGGCATAGTGTTTCAGGATTTCCAGCTTCTTTACGACCGTAACGTCGAGCAAAACCTCTCTTTCGTGCTGAAGGCGACAGGCTGGGAGGACGAAGACGGCATCAGCCGGCGCATCGACGAAGTGCTGCAACTTGTTGGTCTTCAAGGCAAAAGAAAATCAATGCCGCACCAGCTTTCGGGTGGCGAGCAACAGAGCGTTGCCATAGCGAGAGCGCTGCTCAACAGCCCGAGTGTCATTTTGGCAGACGAACCGACAGGTAACCTCGACCCGGAGACGACAAACGATATCATGAAACTCATAATGAAGATTCGCGACAACGGCACCACCATCCTGATGGCGACACACAACTACAATCTGATTTTGAAATACCCGTCACGCGTGATAAGCTGCGCCGACGGAACTATAAGTGAATCAAACAAGTAACTCCACAAGCTTGTCGGTGGCACGCGACGAATTGTAAAACGCGTCCATTCTACTCTTTCTTATCGCGACCTGCTCCTCAACGAAAGGCTTCGTCATGAGGTCGGCGACTACGGTTTTCAGCTCGTCGGCAGTGTTTGCCACTACACATAAGTCATTGACATCCAAGCCTTCAACCATTTTATCATTAACAACGCAATAACGTCCGTTAAACAAGGCGTTCAGCAGCTTCAGCTTCAATCCGGTCGACTGCGCCGTCACCAGAATATTGATCTGCGCATTTCTGATGAGTTTCTGCAATGTATCATCGTCAGGATTCTCTATAAGCTCCACATTCGGTTGATTTTCAACGATTTTCACCAGATGACGAGGCGGATTCATGCCTGCGATCTTCAGCTTGATATCCGAGCCTGCAAAGACTTCCTTAATTAAAAACTCAGCGGCATGATAATTCTCCGAAACATCAAGTTTTCCATGGTAAAGCACAAAATCACCCTGCCCTTCAAGCACATCCACCTTATCGAAGCCAGCATAAGCCGGAATCAGATAAACATTGTCATATTTTTTCTTGAAATGCTCGTAGTCGTTGCTTGAAATGGCAAGAATTCCTGTGGCTTTCGCCAAGACATCCTCAAATTTGCGCAGCTTCTTAGCCTCCAGCCTTAAAAACAACTTTTTTCTAAGATTTTTCTCGGTCTCCGCCAGATATTGATAATAATCATGCTCCACGTTATGGGCGCGCACGAAAATCTTACGGCCGTTCATCCTCTGATCGAGCAAGACGCCGCAAGTATGCAGTCCCTCAAGAATTATCGGGTAATCGTCTTTCAACAGATTTTGAATCAAACTCTCTGATATTCTTGAAGTTACGATATATGGAAGCTTATCAAAAAGCTTTCCGAACGACATGTCTCGTTTGTAATAATCAACCGAATAGCACAGCGCCTCAAGCCTTGGAGAATGCTCACGGCCATACTCAAAACAATGCATGTGCACCTTAAAACCGCGTTCAGCAAGCGCCTTAACCTTAAAAAACACGTCGATGACACCGCCGTAGTTCACCGGACACGGGATGTCGAAACTCACTATATGTAAATGATTATCAGACGTATTTTTCATATATTTTCAGCAAAACCCCTTCCTCATTCTCCCAGCAGAGGTCTTGCGCCGCAAAGATAAGATTATTTTTCCATTGCGCCAAATTCTTTTCATCATTTAACGCATTTTGAATGGTTGCAGCTATGGTTTTGGGCTCATGATTTTCAATGAAAGTGCCTATGTTATAATCAGTTATGATTCTTTCAATCTCAGTGAGATGTGAGGCGACAATCGGCACTCCGGCCTGAATATAATCGAACAGTTTGTTTGGCAAACTGAAACGATAATTCAAATTTGTGTCCTTGTCGAGCGTGAAACCTAGCTCCGCGAGCTGCGTTATAGCCATCATTTTCTGGTAAGGCATGCGTGGGAAGAACTTCACTCGGTCGTCCCAACCATTTGCCGCGACTTTTGCTTTCAAGATCGGGAGCACATCTCCTCCACCGATGATAACCAATTGACAATCATCAAGATACTCCATTGCATCGACAAGTTCTTCAGAGCCGCGATGGATATTGATTCCCGAACCTTGAAGCACAAGGGTATGTTTTTTCGGGTCAAGACCTATTTCTTCGCGAGAAGCCGGTGCCGGCAGCATGGCTCGCATCGGAATATTGCGGATGATATGAACTTTTATGCCGTATTTTTCATGAAAAAGATCTGCGATCGATTGGCAAACAGTTATCATCTCAGGCAATTTTGGCACAACATATTCCTCTATGCGCTTCCACACCCGCTGAACCTTCGGACGGCTCACCAACTCAGGCACTTCGGTAAAATATTCGTGACTGTCGTAAATGAGCGGTATGCGTTTCAGCTTTGAAATCCAAAAGTTAGGCAATAAAGTGTCTAAATCGTTGGATAGCAAACAGTTGCAGCGATGGAAAAGTAAAAAAATGAAAAGTCGGATATTGAACTCGGCATAGAAAAACGGCCCTTTCTCAAACAGCAACTTCATGCGATGCGATTTGTACGGGCGTTCATCCATAGGTGGCGATTTTCGCTGCCGACGCCCCACAAGCAGCACCTCAAACCCTGCTTTCTGCAAGGTCAGGCACGACTTGTTGACACGCTGGTCGGTCACTAAGTCATTGATTACCGAGACGATAACACGTTTCAATGCATTTCAAATTTCAAGCTATAAAATTACAGATTTTCCGTTGTAGTTTGACAAAATTTCTCTATTTTTGAAAAAAATTTCAGAAATGGAGAAAAATTTTTCGTTGCGCGAGTTCAACACCTTCGGTTTCGCCGTGAAGGCACGGTATTTTCAGGAATTAAAATCGATGGATGACATTCATGATTTGATTAAAAATCCTGAATTTAAACAATCGCGCCACCTTATTCTCAGTGGCGGCAGCAACATCCTTTTCTCCTCTGAATTTTTCGATGGTTTTGTCGTTTATCCTAATCTGAAAGGCATTGAAACGCTTGAAGAAACTGATGAAACCGTGAAGATTCGCTGCTATTGTGGTGAAGTCTGGAAAGATTTTGTCAATTACACTGTGTCAAAAGGTTTGTACGGATTGGAGAATCTGGCAGACATTCCAGGAAAAGTTGGAGCGGCACCGGTTCAGAATATCGGAGCATATGGTGCAGAGGTGAAAGACACTGTGTATCAAGTACATACGATTGATTTGGCAACAGGCAAAACCAATGTTTTCAGCAACGAAGAATGCCAATTTTCGTATCGGAATTCGATTTTCAAAACCATAAAAAACACCTTGATTTTTGCGGTGGATTTTGTTTTAAAGAAACACGGTGAATTGAAATTGGATTACGGAAATATTCGTAATTATTTGATTAACAATAATATAAGCAATCCGACAATTAAGGATGTCGCGGCAACGGTGAAGGCAATTCGTGCGGAGAAGTTGCCAGAAGTTGGGGTTGTGGGGAGTGTCGGAAGTTTCTTCCAGAATGCGATAGTTAGCGAAGAAAAATATCTTGAATTGAAGACAACATATCAGGATGTGCCGTCATATCCGGTAACTGCCGAACAGAATGAGATTCCTCGCTGCGCTCGGAATGACAATGCTGTTCCTCAGGCGTTAGTAAAAATCCCTACTGGTTGGTTAATCGACCGTGCCGGCTGGAAAGGCTATCGTGAAAACCACGTTGGTGTTTGGGACAAGCAAGCCCTCGTCCTGGTGCACTATGGTGGCGGCAAACCCCAGGAAATCCTCGATTTGATGAAGAAAATTCAAGAATCTGTTTATAACAAATTCGGAATTGAGATTAAGCCGGAGGTGAATATTATATAATCAACCCTCCAACGAGTTCATTCACATCCTCTACCCCATGCTTCTCGCAATATTCCACTATTCCTTTAGCAACTTTAGCAGAGATTGCGGGATCAATGAAGTTGGCGGTACCGATTTGAATGGCTGAAGCTCCGGCGAGAAGAAATTCTATCGCGTCGGTTGCTGACGAGATGCCGCCCAAACCAATTACAGGAATCTTAACGGCTTTCGACACCTGCCACACCATGCGCAATGCCACTGGCTTCACGCAAGCGCCTGACAATCCGCCAGTTACCATCGAAAGGATCGGTTTTCTTGTCTCGGCATCGATAGCCATTCCGAGCAATGTATTAATTAAGGAGACTGAGTCAGCTCCTGCTGCCTCGGCTGCGAGCGCTATCTCCGCAATGTTTGTAACATTAGGCGAAAGCTTCACCATCAAGTGTTTGTGGTAAACCTCACGCACCGCCTTCACAACTTGTTCAATGCCTGAGCATGTCACACCAAACGCCATGCCACCTTGTTTCACATTGGGGCATGAAACGTTGAGTTCAATTGCCGGAATATCTTCCAACGCATCAATCTTCGCCGCCGCAGTGACGTAATCGTCTATGTTTGAACCACTTACGTTGACAAGCACATTGGTTTTAAATTCTTTGATTCTTGGATAAATCGTCTCAATGAAATAGTCGACGCCTTTGTTTTGAAGTCCGACGCAGTTGAGCATTCCCATTGGTGTTTCAGCCATCCTCGGATAAGGATTACCCTCGCGATGATGCAAGGTCGTGCCTTTAACGATGATGCCGCCAAGTTCCGAAAGGTCAACAAAATCGGCATATTCCTCGCCGTAACCAAATGTTCCCGACGCCGTCATGACGGGGTTTTTCAGAGTCAAGCCCTTGAGTTTTATTTCAGTTTTTACCATAACAACCTCTCAATATTAAAAACGGGACCTTCTTTACAAACGCACAAATTACCTTCTTTGGTGTTTTCCACGCAGCACAGGCAGGCGCCGATGCCGCACGCCATCTGGTTTTCCAATGAGACTTCGCACCAGAGGCCTTTCTCTCTTGCGACCTTCGCCACTGCCTTCATCATCGGCATAGGTCCGCAAGCGTATATCTTATTGATTTTCATCGTATTCCACAAGCTGTGGTCAGTCACAAATCCCTTCTCGCCCATCGAGCCGTCGTTGGTGGTGATGAACACGTCGCCCACCGAACGGAAACGGTCTAACAACATCAGATCGTCTTTTGTGCGGCCGCCCAATAAAAATGTTGAGACGCACGGCCGTGCATCTTTACAAATCGTTTTGGCGAAATAATACAACGGCGCGATTCCGATGCCGCCGCCAACCAACAGAACGTTGTCGCCTCTTTCAGGCATGGTGAATCCGTTGCCCAACGGCAGCACCATGTTCACCTTCGCGCCAACCGGCAACGCGCACAATTTCTTCGTGCCTTCGTGCTTCTCCTGAATCAGAAGATCGATGGTATTATTCTGATAATCAACGTCATGAACGGAAATAGGACGACGCAGATATGCCTTGTCGCAACCGTCAACACGAACGTTAACAAACTGGCCACCACTGATTTCCGGCAACGTAATATCGGAATGCAACCGCAACAACGCCGCACGCTGGAACGTTTGTTTTTCAATTACGATAAAATCAATAATCTTTTTCATATTGTCATTTCGAGCTTGTCGAGAAATCTAAAAAAGGTGAAAAGAAAAAAATTCAATTCACCTTATTAATCATTGTCTTGCCATTTCGAAGAATTAAACCTTTTTCGGTTTCTTTGTCGACTTTGTTGCCGGTGCCGCTGCAGCTTTCACGTTTTCTTTTGCCGCTGCCTTAGGTGCCGCCTTCTTGGTCGTTGTCTTCTTCACTGCCTTCTTCTCAGCTGGTGCCTCCTCCGGCTTTGCCTCTTCCTTCTTCTCTACTGTGAAATCGAGAAGTTTCTTGTCGTTGAGAAGCTGGTACCATTGGAACACTTTCTTCATATCTGATTGATATACAGCGTCTTCGTCGTAATCTGGCAACACGAGTAAGAATTTCTCTCTCAACTCGACAGGAGATGCCTTCTTAGGGTCGAAATCGATTTTATCTCCCATTTTCTCATGAATGCTCATAAAAACTTCCTTCAGAGGCTTGTCCTCACCTGTAGTGAAGATGCTGATTTCCTCGAGAGAACTGATTTTGTCGTTAGCGAAAGCTGGGATGCGCTTTCCATCCAACAATGATTCAACGATGAGCTTTCCATTGCCGTTTGTAGTAACGAGGAAAAGACCCGGTTTGCCAGAAATGGCTACAACTTTACTTAAATCCATCTTAAATCTTAATTTTTATGTCTAAAATTTTCGCAAAAATAATACTTTTTTCAATTTGTATGTCAATTTTTTGAACTAATTGAACGATTGCAGATCGGTCAGGCGTTTGTAAACTCCGCCTTTTTCAATGAGTTCTTCATGTTTGCCGCGCTCCACTATCTGTCCCTTCACCATGACTAATATCTCGTCGGCGTTCTGAATCGTAGACAGGCGGTGTGCGATGACTATTGACGTTCTGTTTGTCATGACTTTCGCGAGTGCTTCCTGCACGAGGCGTTCCGATTCAGTGTCGAGCGACGATGTCGCTTCGTCTAATATTAATATAGGTGGGTTTTTCAACACAGCTCTCGCGATGCTGATTCTCTGTCGCTGTCCGCCCGAAAGGTTCATGCCACGGTCGCCGATCAAGGTGTCGTAGCCGTTTTCCATCTCCATGATGAAATCATGAGCGTTAGCGATTTTCGCCGCCTCCATCACCGATTCACGAGTAGCGTGCTCAAGGCCAAAGGCGATATTATTGAACACAGTGTCGTTAAACAAGATGCTTTCTTGCGACACTATGCCCATCAGGCCGCGTACGTCACAAATCCTGAAGTCGCGGATGTCGACACCATCGATTTTGATGCTGCCCTTGCTCACGTCGTAGAATCGAGGAAGCAGGTCGACCATCGTCGACTTACCGCCGCCGCTTTCGCCAACGAGAGCTATCATCTTGCCTTTCGGAATAGTCACACTGACATTCTTCAAGACATCGACTTCATTATAATGGAAGCTCACATCGTCGTAAGCTATCGAATCTTTAAAATCAGGAAGCTTAATTGCATTCGGTTTTTCAACTATAACTTCCTCAGCATCAAGCACTTCAAAGATTCTGTCGGCTGATGCCATACCTTTTTGCAAGCTGTAGAATCCTTGAGTAAACGACTTCGCAGGAGAGATAATCTGCGAGAACACCACGATGTAAGCGATGAAATTGGCTGCTGTGATTGCCGAATTTCCTGAAAGAATCAGCGTTGAGCCGAACCAAAGCACTATCGAGATGATTATCGACGAGAGGAATTCGCTCATCGGGGAGCTCAGGTCGCGCTTGCGGTTGACATATTTCAAAACGTTGGTGTATTTTTCGTTCTGCTCGCCAAATTTCTCGCATGAATAGCCGATGGCGTTGAAAGCCTTGATGATACGCAGTCCGCCGATTGATTCCTCAATGGTGGCAAGCATTCCGGCAAATCGGTTTTGTCCTTCGAGTGAGTCTTTCTTCAACGATTTTCCAATCTTTCCGATGATAAGTCCACCGATAGGCAGCAAGATAAGCACAAACAGCGTCAGGCGCCAGCTCACTCCGAGCATATAAGCCAGATAGGCTATGATTGTCAGCGGTGACTTGATGAAAACGTCGAGGTAGCTGATTATTGACACCTCTATTTCCACCACGTCGGTGGTGATGCGTGCCATGATGTCGCCTTTTTTATGTTTGCTGTAGAACGACAGCGGCAGTATCATGATTTTATGGTAAAGGTCGTTGCGGATGTCGCGAAGTGTGCCGGCACGGGCTCCAACCATGAAATACAATGCGAAATATGTGGTGATGTTACGCAGGAAGAACGCCACGACAAGCAAGATGCAGATGAAGACCAGAGCCGCGGCCTGTCCTTTTGCTATAATGATGTAACTCACGTAATAGTCGAGCATCCCCAGCAAGGCGTCGGTGTCGAGCGCGAATTCCGGCTTCACGGTGGTGAGGTTCTCCGGATTGAAGAGCAGGTTAAGGAACGGCACTATCATCGAGAATGAGAACAGCGAGAAAATGATCGACAAGATGTTGAACACTATGTTCATCATCACGCTGAACCAGTATGGCTTGATGTAATGAAGTATTCTGCGGAAATTCTTTCTTTTACCCATTTTTAAACGTTTTCGTAGTTAAAACCAGTGTAATTTTCCGGTGTTATGGCGTGCATCTCCTTTTTAACGCCCGCGTTGACAGGAAGTTGGTCGACAAATGCGTCGATCGACTCGCGGGTCACCTTCTCGTTGGTGCGTGTCAGGCCTTTCAGGAGCTCGTAGGCTCCTTCCACCTGCTCGCGGCGAAGGATGGTCTGGATGGCTTCAGCCACCACGGCGTAGTTGTTTTGCAAGTCGGCGCGGAGCTTGGCCTCGTTGAGGATAAGCTTATCCAAACCCTTTGACAATGAGCTTGTTGCGATGAGAGTGTGTGCCAGCGGCACTCCGATGTTACGTGTCACTGTCGAGTCGGTGAGGTCGCGTTGCATGCGGCTGATCGGCAGCTTGCGGCTGAGGTGTTCGAAGATGGCGTTTGCCATTCCGAGGTTACCTTCGGCGTTCTCGAAGTCGATAGGATTCACCTTGTGTGGCATCGCTGACGAGCCCACCTCGCCGGCTTTGATCTTCTGTTTGAAGTAGTCCATCGAGATGTAAAGCCAGATGTCGCGCGACAGGTCGATCAGTATGGTGTTGAGGCGTTTCAGCGCGTCGAAATACTGTGCCATCACGTCGTAATGCTCGATCTGCGTTGTTGTTGTCTGACGTTTCAGGCCAAGTTTCTTGATGAACTTGGCTGCGAATTCGCGCCAGTTTATCTGAGGATAAGCCACTTTATGGGCGTTCATGTTGCCTGTAGCGCCGCCGAACTTCGCCGTGAACGGGATCTTATCGAGCTCATCAAGCTGGTTTTCGAGACGTTCCACGAACACATATATCTCCTTGCCAAGATGTGTCGGGCTCGCTGGCTGGCCGTGGGTGTGCGCCAGCATCGGGACGTCACGCCACTCGGAAGCGAGAGAAGTGAGTTTCTCGACTATTTGTGTGAAAGCGGGACGTATCAGCTCTCTTTGCGCCTGCATCATGGTGTACGGCACCGCGCTGTTGTTGATATCCTGCGATGTCAGGCCGAAATGGATGAACTCTTTGAATTGTGTGAGTTCCATCTCATCGAAACGGTGTTTCAGGAAATACTCCACAGCCTTCACGTCGTGGTTTGTGGTCTTCTCAATATCCTTAATCTCTTGAGCGTCAGATACTTTGAAGTTTTTAACTATATTTCTGAGCTTACGGAAATCATTTTTGTTGAAGTCGGCGAGCTGTGGCAGCGGAAGCTGGCAGAGGGCAATAAAATATTCCACCTCCACCATCACCCTGGCGCGGATCAAACCGAACTCCGAAAAATACTCGTCGAGACGCTCCACTTTCTTGCGATAGCGGCCGTCGATGGGCGAAATAGCAGTTAATTCTGATATATTCATCTTAAAAATTTATTGTCGTTCAAACTTGCAAATATAGGAAGAAAATTTTTATAAATAAAAATAAATTTAGCAAATATCCGACAACAAAATTTTACTATTGAATTCTTGATTTTTAATTATTCAATTTTAAATCTTAAAATAATTCAATATTTTCAACATCAAAACCTTTTTCTTCAAGATTTTTCATAATTTTTTCAAAAGCAGCCTTATCGTAAGGAACAGTCTCTGAAAAAATCCAAACCTTTGATTTTCTTTTATTTGACAAAACCACAATTTTTGACTCATCATCTTTCTCAATTATTAAAAACTTCTTTCGCCACAAGCCTTTACGGATAATCAAATAGTTATCATCCAATTTCATGGCAAGTTTTCCATGATAACATCTCGTCAAACGACGGTTGATCTCATCGAATGAGACATAGAGCAACTCAAACATATCGTCATGAGTCATAGAGAGATACACAAATACATCGACCTTCTTGAAAAGGCGTCTCTCGCGGGTGCGGGCCACCACATACCACTTAAATGGCATGAGCGGATTATTGAAATAATCAGCTAACATAATTTAAATAATTAAATGGAACAAAAATTTGTAAAAAAATTGCTTTTCAGCAAATATTAACATGAAGAAAAATCTCCACTAACAATGTTGCAAAGATATAAAAATTTTTTGTAATTTCGCACAATTAAATTTCATTAAATAAAAATAAATTAAAAATTAACATAAATCATTGATTATCATGAAGTACGATGTCATTGTAATAGGTAGCGGACCTGGCGGTTACGTGGCTGCTATCAGAGCTTCACAGCTTGGAAAGAAGGTTGGAGTTGTTGAAAAGGCGGAAATCGGCGGCACATGCCTCAACTGGGGCTGCATCCCGACCAAGGCTCTGTTGAAGAGCGCTGCTGTCTATACATATATGCAACATGCTGAGAATTACGGCATTAAGCTCGAGGGTGAGGTTCATCCCGACATGGAGGCCGTCGTCGCCCGCAGCCGTGGCGTCGCCGACGGAATGAGCAAGGGCGTTCAGTACCTGTTCAAGAAAAACAACGTGGAACTCATACCTGGCCTCGGCTCACTCACAGCAAACAAGACAGTGAAAGTTGTTGACGCTGAAGGCAATACAACAGAATACGAAGCCGACCACATCATCCTCGCTACAGGTTCCCGCGTGCGTCAGCTGCCTGCCATGCCTATCGACGGCAAGAAAATCATCAGCTACCGTCAGGCATTGGTGCTCGACAAGCTTCCTGAGACCATGGTGGTCGTAGGTTCAGGTGCCATAGGCTCGGAGTTCGCATTCTTCTTCACCTCTATGGGCGTGAAAGTGACATTGGTAGAGTTCCTGCCAAACGTCGTTCCTAACGAAGACGAAGAGGTGTCGAAACAGGTCGAGCGTTGCTTCAAGAAGCTGAAAATGACAGTGATGACTGAGGCTTCGGTGACAAAAGTCGACACCACAGGCGAGAAATGCATCTGCACCATCGACACCAAGAAAGGCGAGAAAGTGGTTGAGGCCGACATCGTCCTCTCAGCAGTGGGCGTTCAGACCAACCTCGAAGACCTTGGCCTTGAGAACCTCGGCATCGCCAGCGAACGCGGTAAGATCATCGTCGACGACTACTATCGTACCAACGTCCCTGGCGTTTACGCTATCGGCGACATAGTGCACGGACCAGCATTGGCACACAAGGCATCGCACGAAGCTATCATCTGCGTCGAGAAGTTCTGCGGCATGGATCCTAAACCATTGAACTACAACAATATACCTGGCTGCACATACATCACTCCTGAAGTCGCTTCAGTGGGTTTGAGCGAGGCTAAGGCTATCGCGGCTGGCTATGAGGTGAAGATCGGCAAGTTCCCGTTCACAGCATCAGGAAAAGCAGCGGCGGCAGGCAACAAAGACGGTTTCATCAAGGTCGTTTTTGATGCCAAGACCAACAAATGGTTAGGTTGCCACATGGTCGGCGAGAACGTCACAGAGATGGTTGCCACAGCAGTGTTGGCTCGTGAACTCGGCGCCACAGGCCGCGACATCATCGAGAACATCTTCCCGCATCCAACAATGTCGGAAGCCATCATGGAAGCTGCAGCGGCGGCATACGGCGAAGTGGTTCATCTGTAATGAACAACAAAAAAATCTTTATTTATATCCAGATTATGGTGATGTTGGTGAGCATAGCCGCCATCATCGCCATAATTGTGGGTGTGAGGGCGCTTAAGATAGCTGAAAAACGCCCTGTGTCGCTCGAGCAGATAGCGCTTCGAAGCAACGATATCGAGTTTACCGACGACATCACATTCGCCGGCGAGCGCGTGCCGTTGGAGATGTTCAACATCCGTGAACGCTACGAGCGCGAGCTTCTGTCGACATGCTATTTCCACAGCAACACCATGCTCCTCGTGAAACGCTCAAAACGCTGGTTTCCGGTGATTGAGCCTATCTTGAAAAAATACGGCATCCCCGACGATTTCAAATATCTATGCGTGACGGAGAGCACTCTCACCAACGCAGTCTCGCCAGCCGGAGCGGTAGGTTTCTGGCAGTTTCTGGAGAAGACAGGCAAGGAATACGGCTTGGAGATAAACAAGGAAGTCGACATGCGATACAACGTGGAGCTTGAGACAGAGGCGGCATGCCGATATTTCCTAAAATCATACGAACGATACCATAACTGGACGCTGGTGGCGGCATCGTTCAACGCGGGCACACGAAGGCTTAACAAGTTTTTGAAGGAGCAGAAGGTCAATTCTTATTACGACCTGCTCATGGCCGACGAGACGGAACGTTACGTCTTCAGGATTCTGGCGTTTAAAACCATACTCGAAAACCCGGAGAGATACGGCATCTACGTCAGTAAAAGCCTTGAATATAAGCCACTTAAGTATAAAACCGTTGTCGTCAACGAGAGCGTCGACAGCTGGGCCGACTTTGCCTTGGAGCACGACATCACCTATAAACTTCTGAAGATTTTCAATCCTTGGCTGCGTTCCAACTCATTGAAAGTCAGGAAGGGAGAGTTTTACGAGATAAAAATCCCGGTGCGACCGTTCAACCTCACGGCTGAATACACCAAAGAAGCCACCGGCGGCGACATTATTGATTTTGAGAACGACAGCATCGTTGAAGAGTTGAATTAATGACGGAAAAAGACAGAAATATTGCTGAAGACGAGTTCATCGAGATCTACGGAGCGCGTGAGAACAACTTGAAAAACATCGACTTGCGCATTCCGCGCGATAAATTCGTGGTGGTGACTGGCTTGAGCGGCTCGGGCAAGTCGTCGTTGGCTTTCGAGACCATCTACGCCGAGGGTCAGCGCCGTTACATGGAGTCGTTTTCGGCCTACGCGCGCCAGTTTATCGGCAGCATGGAACGTCCTGATGTCGACGAGATTCGCGGCCTCTCCCCTGTCATCAGCATCGAGCAGAAATCGGTGAACCGTAACCCGCGCTCAACGGTGGGAACCATCACCGAGATATACGATTTCATGCGACTGCTGTATGCACGCGCCGCGACTCCATATTCTTACAACACAGGTGAGAAGATGGTGCGTTACTCGGAAGAACAGATCACGCAGATGATAATGGAGCAATATAAAGATAAGAGAATCAATATATTAGCTCCAGTCGTAAGAGGCCGTAAAGGTCATTACAGAGATTTGTTCGAACAGATTCGGCAGCAAGGATATATCAAGGTGCGCATCGACGGAGAGATACGCGAGCTCACCTTCGGCATGCAGCTCGACCGTTACAAAACGCATGATATCGAGATAGTTATCGACCGCCTGCAGGTTCACGGCGACATCAAGGAACGCATAGTGAAATCGGTGGAGACGGCGTTTCGCAGAGGCAAGAGCATGCTCCTGATACAAGAGGAGGGCACCAACGAGGTGAGATATTACAGCAAGCTTTTGATGTGCCCGACTACGGGGATAGCCTATCAGGATCCTGAGCCTAACACATTCAGTTTCAACTCCCCTTACGGCGCCTGCCCAAAATGCAACGGCTTGGGTACCATCATCCAGGTCGACATGAAGAAAATCATACCTGATGACAGCCTGAGTCTGCGCAAAGGAGGCCTAGCGCCACTCGGAGAATACAAAAACAACTGGGTTTTCAACCAGCTTGAAGTCATAGGCTCACGCTACGGATTCACGCTCGACACACCAATCAGCGAGATACCTGAAAGCGCCATGAGCATAATACTTTACGGAAGCAACGAGTCGTTCACCGTGACCAAGGAATACCTGGGCACAAGCTCAACATACTCAATGCCTTTCGAGGGCGTCGTCAACGTGATAAAGAAACAAAACGAGGAGAACGCCCCGGCATCCATCATGAAATGGGCCAACAGCTTCATGAACGAGACGGAATGCCCTGAATGTCATGGACAAAGATTGAAAAAAGAGGCTCTTTATTTCCGTCTGAACGGCAAAAACATAGCCGAGCTCGCCGAAATGGACGTCAACTCGCTGTCGCAGTGGCTCGACGACCTTCCAAATCATCTCGATGAGAAACAAAAAGAGATCTCACACGATATCCTTGGTGAGATAAAGAAAAGAATCAGCTTCCTGCTCAACGTCGGCATCGACTATCTGAACATGAACCGTCCGGCGAAGAGTCTGTCAGGCGGAGAAGCCCAGCGTATTCGTCTTGCCACTCAAATAGGCTCACAGCTGACAGGCATCCTATACATCCTCGACGAGCCATCCATTGGTCTGCATCAGCGTGATAATCACCGGCTTATACAATCGTTGAAGTCGTTGCGCGACATCGGCAACAGCATCATTGTCGTGGAACATGACAAGGACACGATGCTCGCCGCCGATCACATTATCGACATTGGCCCGGGCGCCGGCGTCAACGGCGGCGAGGTGGTGTTTCAAGGCACGCCACAAGAGGCGATGCACGGAAAAGGCCTCACCTGCGATTACCTGCGCGGCAAGAAAAAGATAGAGATCCCTGCCACACGACGCAAGCCTCTCGAAGACAAACACCTTAAATTATATAACGCCACGGGTCATAACCTCAAAAATGTCGATTTAGACCTCCCGCTCGGCGTAATGGTCTGTGTGACAGGCGTTTCCGGCTCGGGCAAGTCGTCGCTCATCAACGAGACGCTCTACCCTATTCTGAGCAAGCATTTCTATCGCTCGGAGAAGAACCCGTTGCCTTACGACCGCATCGAAGGCCTTGAATTCATTGACAAAGTCATAGAGATCGACCAAGCGCCGATCGGCAAAACGCCACGTTCAAACCCGGCAACTTACACCAAGGTGTTCGACGACATCCGCAAACTCTACGGCGAGCTGCCTGAGTCGAAGATAAGAGGCTATAAATCAGGACGTTTCTCGTTTAACGTGAAAGGCGGTCGCTGCGAGACATGCCAAGGCGCTGGCGTACGCGTCATCGAGATGAACTTCCTACCCGACGTGCACGTGCAATGCGAGACGTGCCAAGGCAAGCGCTACAACCGCGAGACACTGGAGGTGCGTTTCAAAGGCAAGTCGATCAACGACGTGCTCAACCTGACAATTGACGAGGCTGTGGTTTTCTTTGAGAATTTCCCAAATATCTTACAGAAAATCAAGACGTTGCAAGATGTCGGACTCGGTTACATCACCTTGGGACAGCCTTCAACCACGCTCTCGGGCGGCGAGGCGCAACGCGTGAAACTGGCGACAGAATTGGCTAAACGCGACACAGGAAAAACGCTTTACATCCTCGACGAGCCTACGACAGGACTGCATTTTGAAGATATCAATATCTTGATGGAAGTACTCAACAAGCTCGTCAACAAAGGCAACACCGTGCTCATCATCGAGCACAACATGGACGTCATCAAGATGGCGGATTACATCATCGACATGGGACCTGAAGGCGGCGAGCGCGGCGGCATGATTCTAGGCTGCGGAACGCCTGAGGAAATAGTTGAAAAAGGTATTGGTTACACAGCGAAATATTTAAAGCTAGAAATTAGTTAGTTGACTAACTATCTTAACCTGATCTCTTGTCCGACGGACAAAACGGAGTTCTCGTCGAGACCATTCATTTTATAAAGTCGTTCCAGCTTCACGGCGTAGAGTCGCGACACCTGCGAGAGCGTCTCACCGCTCTGTATCACGTGAACGCTATAGCCTGATGCGGCTTTATAGCGTTTTGGCGTGATGTAAAGTATCTCGTCTTTGACAAAAGTGGTTTTATTTCCGAGATTATTATATTTTAACAGTTGTTTCTTGCTCATTTTCAACTCATTGGCAAGATTTTCGAGGTTGTCGCCGTCTTTCGTGAAAATAAATTTGGCACCGAAATTCTCTCTCACAAAATGATGGTTCTGGGTCATCTCCACTACAGGACAATCAGCGAGGACAGGCACTGCAGCCACCGTGTTGTTTTTTCCAAAAATTTTCTTTGGTTTTTTAGCAGGTTTAGGCTTCACAGTGTCGACTTTCTGCTCGGCAGGTTTAGCCTCCTGATTTTTCTTTTTATGCTTAAATTTTCCATTCACGACCATCTCGTCGTACTGCTGCAAATCGTAGGTCTCGATGTAGTTTATCAGCACGTTGGCATAGGTCGGAAGTGTAGCGTAGCCAGCCTTTTTCAAGCCTTTAGCCCAGCCCTTGTAATCGGTTATTTTAAGATCGAAAAGCGAGGCATAACGTTGGCTGTTTTTCAAAAATTTCGAGTGGTCGCGATACGACTCCTCGGCGGTTTTATACACTCTGAAGCACTCATTGGGGGCGTCGTCGTCCATACGCATCGTCTTGCCTTTCCAGTCGGAGTGACATTTTATGCCGAAGTGGTTGTTACCCTGTCTGGCAAGCTTGCTCTGTCCGTTTCCCGACTCCAAGATGCCTTGCGCTAGCGTTATCGAGGCAGGAATCTTATATTTCACCATCTCCTCCATGGCAATATCCTTGTATTTATCGATATAATCAAGGGTGATTTTGTTCTGCTGCTTGTTTTGCGCGGCGAGAATCGCTCCGTGAAGTATCAATAAAAACAAAATGATATGTCTTATTTTCCCTGCCATTTTCATATTCAAAAAACGTGTAAAATTACGAATTTAATATATTCATCGAAAGATTTTTTCATTATTTTGACATAATTTATTATAAATAAATTAATTTTTGTATCTTTGCAAGTTATGGATTGTCAAAATATAAAAAAATATTTCCCATCTTTGACTGACGCGCAAATGGCTCAGTATGAACAGCTTGCGCCTCTCTATGAAGATTGGAACAGCAAGATAAACCTCATCTCGAGGAAAGACATGGACAACTTTTACGAGCATCATGTCCTTCACTCGCTTGCCATCGCCAAGTATTTTGAGCTTCTGCCGGGCATGAAAGTAATGGATATTGGCACTGGCGGCGGTTTCCCCGGCATTCCTTTGGCTATAATGTTTCCGCAGACCTCTTTCCTGCTTGTCGACAGCATCGGGAAGAAGATAAAAGTGGTACAGGATGTCAAGGAAAAGCTTAGCTTACAAAATGTCACAGCTATTCAGGAGCGCGCCGAGAACATCAAGGAGAAGTTCGACGTCATCGTTAGCCGCGCCGTCACTCAGCTGCCTGATTTCGTGAAATGGTGCAACAACAAGCTGCGCGTCACCAACGATATCGAGGCAGGCGGAATACTTTATTTAAAAGGTGGCGACATTGAAGAAGAACTGCGCAACGTGCCGAAAAATTGGAAACGCAAGAGCACCTCAATCACGAAATGGTACGCGGAACCTTATTTTGTTGAAAAATACGTAATACACCTTTATTAGTTTAAAGTTTAATAGTTTAATCAATAAAAAAAATGAAAAAATTATTCTTATCAGCTTTGTTCATTGCAGTTATGGCAGTGACAAGTTTCGCACAGATGGCAATGCCATGTCCGAAAGACCCGAATGTAAGAGTCGGCAAGCTTGACAACGGCTTGACTTATTACATCCGTCACAATGAGAAACCGGCACAACGCGCCGACTTCTACATCGCACAGAAAGTAGGTTCAGTACTCGAAGAGGAGAGCCAGCGCGGTCTCGCCCACTTCCTCGAACACATGGCATTCAACGGCACTACAAACCTTCCGGGCATGATGCTTCGCGAATACCTCCAGAGCCGTGGTATCAAATTCGGTGAAAACCTCAACGCAGGCACCGGCATCGACCAGACAGTCTACATGGTGACCAACGTCCCGACGACGCTTCCTGGCCTCGTCGACACATGCCTCTTGATTCTCCACGACTGGTCGAGCTTCATCGCTCTTGAAGAAGCCGAAATCGACAACGAACGCGGCGTTATCCTTGAGGAACTGCGCACTCGCGAAGACGCGAGCGAGCGTATCATGAAAGAGATTCTTCCTGTCATGTACCCTAACAGCCCTTACGCAAACCGTCTGCCAGGCGGCCTGCCGGAAGTGGTGGCTAACTTCGAGTATCAGACACTCCGCGACTACTATCACAAATGGTATCGTCCTGACCT
>CAMZJA010000017.1 GCA_947307415.1 uncultured Bacteroidales bacterium
ATTCGCAAGCAACTTCATCAAGACCAACAAGTCGATGAAATACGGTTTGATGGGAATGGCTGTCGTGGCTCTCGTGGTTTACTGCTACATGGGTTACATGCGCGGCACAGCCGAGACAATCTTCGCAGTGTTCCCGCTCCTCGCAGTGGCTATCACTCCTATCCTCGGCAACTACGTCGACCATAAAGGCAAGGCCGCCTCAATGCTCATGATCGGTTCTATCCTCCTGGTCATCTGCCACTTGACATTCGCCTTCATCCTGCCTATGTTCAAAGGCAACGCTGCTGGCGGCACCATCGTGGCTTACATTACAATCCTTGTTTTGGGCGCATCATTCTCACTCGTCCCTGCAGCTCTCTGGCCAAGCGTGCCGAAGCTCGTCGACGAGAAGATCATCGGTTCAGCCTATGCTCTCATCTTCTGGATCCAGAACATAGGTCTGTGGCTGTTCCCATTGCTCATCGGTAAGGTCCTCACCTCAACCAACCCCGAGGGAGCTCTCGCACACGAGCTCAACTACACATGGGCTTTGGTGATGCTCGCCTGCCTCGGCGTGGCAGCATTGCTCATCGGACTCTACCTCAAGGTTGTCGACAAGAAGAAACACCTCGGCTTGGAAGAGCCTAACATCAAAGAATAACGGCCTGTTGGTATAAAAATAAAGATGGGGTTTGAAATTTCAAATCCCATCTTTATTTTTTTTCAGATTTTTTTTTGCTTCTATAAAATAATTTTTATTATTTTTGCAATGAGTTGTACCTCACACAACTCGCTTTTTATTGGGTAAAAAAGCGTTATGCTTATCTTAAAGTCGGGAACGTAGGAAATTCAAGACTTTTCAGTGAGATGGCATAGTGACCGCGTATGTACGCGTGGACACTAGTATTATTTCTCTGAATAAAGGTAATTCCTACGACCTCCGACTTAGAATTAAACATAGTCAGTCCACGCTTTATGTTAAATTAATCAGGTAATAAAGGAGTTGCCTTTGGTTTATTGGACTGAAAACCAAATAAAAAATTATGAGAAGATATCTATTTGTTTTTCTCGCAACCATCGCAATTGCGTTGTCTTTTACAAGTTGTGCCACCATTTTCGGCAGTTCTAGTTACAATGCGAAAGTAAGTGTTCCTGACCATCCGAATGCAAAAATAACAGTTAATGGTCAACAAAAAGGCAATGGCGAAGTCAATCTTTCTTTAAAAAGAAAAGAAGCTAATAAATTAAATATTACTGTTGAAGAAACAGGCAAAGAACCACAAACATTTACATTCAATAGAAGAAAAGTACGTGGTGTCGCCACATTCTTCACAGTGCTCTCATGGTTAGGACCTATTCCTGTAGGAATCATAGTTGACGCTTCTACAGGCGCATGGTTTAAACCCGACGTAAGTGAACCTGGTGTTACCAAGGTAGATTATAAGAATTACACTTATACTCTAAATTATCATCCAAACGATTCAAGTCAAAAATCAAAAAAGACTACTACGAACACGCAGTCAAATACAACGAGCAAGGCCGACAAACTTCGCGAGTTAAAGCAATTGTATGACGAAGGAGTTCTTACTAAAGACGAATACGAAAAAGAAAAAGCTAAAGTATTAAAAGAAAATTAATTTTTTTCATCACACAATGACGCAGAGGATGGTTTCACCGAAGTCATCCTCTGTCAATTTTTATTTTTTTATATAAAGTTCAGTAATTTTTATTATTTTTGCAGTTGTATACCTTGTTAAAAATGGTAGGATGAAAAAAATAATTCTTTTCGTTGTATTGTCACTGCTTGTGTTTTCAGCACATGCTGAAGACTCTTTGGTGTCGCCGCAGCGTCCGAAAGTAGGTTTGGTTCTCGCTGGCGGAGGTGCTCGAGGAGCCTCATTCATTGGCGTACTGAGATACTTCGACGAATTAGACATCCCTATCGACTACATCATAGGCACCAGCATGGGCTCAGTCATAGGCGGAATTTACGCCTTGGGATATTCTCCCGACGAGATGCAACAGTTGATATCATCTGTCGACTGGGCACGAATCATTGGCAACAGCAAAGAGCGCCATTACCTCTCGAACAACATGCGCGAACGCCAAAGCACACAACTGCTCAGCATACCGATAAACACTTTCGGCATATTCGAGATGGGACCGATCCGCTCGTTTTTCAACGATTTACCTAGCGCTTACGTCAACAACAGCGAGCTCGACAACTTATTAAACGAGCTGTGCCAAGGCTATCAGGGCGACATCAACTTTGAAGAGCTGCCAATCCCGTTCGCCTGCGTCGCCACCGACATCGTGGAGAGCGAGGAAGTGCTTTTCACAAAAGGTAACCTGCCAAAAGCCATACGAGCAAGTACCGCCATCCCGGGATTGTTCTCCCCTGTCGTGATCGACGGCAAACTATACTACGACGGCGGCCTAACCAACATCCTCCCATCCGACGTGCTGCGCGACATGGGTATGGACATAATCATAGGTATTGAATTCAGTAACGAGAAGTTCTTCGAAGGCGATAAAATACCTCATTTTTCAAAAATCTTCGATTATGTCTACAACTTCGTCATCCACGTGAAACGTGAGCAAAACAAAGAGCTTTGCGACATCTTGATAAAACCTAACGCCGCCGAGTTCGGACCTCTCAGCTTCACGCCAGAAGCCATCGACACACTTATTTCACGAGGCTATCAGGAAGCTCAGAAATATCACGATGTGCTGATGGATCTCAAGACCTATCTTGAAGAGACATCGGGCGAGCCTGTCAAAAAACGCTTCGTCAACCCAAGAAAAAATTATTTCGAGAACAATTTGATTTATGTCAATTCTATCGATATAAACGGACCTGAAAACGATAAAATCAAATGGCTGAAACGTAAAAGCAAGCTAAGCGAGCATTCCTACATCACCAACGATAATATCAAAAGCGCCATACAACGTTACAGAGGACTGGGTAATTTCGACGCCATATCATATGCTCTCACCGAGACTGACACCGTCAACAAAGCCTACGACCTGCAGTTTCACCTCACACCTTGCTCCACCCCCGACATCTTTGGTATCGGAATGAGATTCGACACCAAGGAAGGCCCTGCTATATTGTTAACCTACGGATTCCACGAAAAAAGAATGTCGGGATTCAAATTCAATTTAAAAGGAAGAATAAGCTTCAGTCCTCGCATCAACGCGACAATGTCGCAAACAATATTCCCTATCGCCAACCTGAATTTAAGCTATGACTTCTGGTGGCCTTACTCAAGAATCAATTTCAACAACGACAAAAAATTCAACTTACGCACTGAGCGGCATGAGGTAAAGACTTATATCTCGCCTTATCAGGTGCAGAATTTGAACGCCCAGCTCGGCTTTGCCTTCGTCTCGACTAATTTCGGACAAATCAACACCAACGATCCTCAAAAAGATTCGCTCGACATGGCAATGCTGGTCGACTCATATTTTAAAAACAACAAGCTTTTCGGCCCTTATTTCTCTATCAACTACGACAACCTCGACAGAAGCTACTTCGCGCGTCATGGTATCAACGCCACGCTGTCAGGACACACTTATCTTGATATCGACAAGGAGGAGAACGCTTTTTACGATCTAAGCTTCATGTTCCAAGCTTATATGAGCATCCTGAGGGATAAGCTTACCTTAATTCCACAGTTATACGGCCGATTCCTGTTCTGCGACAGTCCTCTCTATAATTACCAAAACTGCATAGGCGACGAAATCGTAGGACGATACACTGAATACCAGCTGCCATTCATCGGACTAAACGGCATGCGGCCGACAAGCGACGAAACCCTAATCTTACGTTGCGATTTGCGCTACAACATCTATGGGAAGCACTATTTGACAGCTTTGTATAACTTTATACCCGACCATTATAGCAAAAGCTATTCCGGCGTCGGACTGTCGTATTCCTACAACAGCATTTTCGGTCCATTCACAATTTTAGGACAATGGTCCGATTACAACGAAATGTTCAGCGCGTTCGTGTCGTTTGGCTTCAACTTCTAATTTTTTGTTGAAAAAATTTGCACATTTCCAGATTTATTTTTACTTTTGCAATGATATAAAATATTTTAGACCATGAAAAAGCTATTTACTCTTATCATTACTTTAGCGGCATTTGCAACGCTGCAAGCACAATGGGTTAACAACCCGTCTGCTAACACATTTATCGCCAACACTTCAGCTGATGCCGGCGAGATTTATCTTGCCACCAACCATAACACTGGCGACACCTACGTCCAATGGATGAGCTTCGTGGGCGGCAACGGATGGTCACCGAACCTACAGCGTCTGAACTTCGCTGGCGAGCCCCAATGGGGACCTAACGGCATCCATATTACAGGACACGAGTTCTCATCAATGTCGGAAGGCGTAGCCATGACGACAACTACCGACGGCGGTGTGGTTAGCTGCTTCGCTGTTTACGACGGCTTCACCTACGCTGTGAAAATCAACCCCGACGGCACCTTCCCTTGGGGCGAACAAGGCGTTCAACTCTTCGGAGGCCTCGGATTCTCACGCGCTGAAGTCATCGCCACCGACGATGGCGGCATCTGGGCTCTCGGCTTCGACTACCAGAACCTCTATCTGCAATATCTCAACGAAAGCGCAGGACCAGTCGTCACCATTCACGATAACGGTGGACAAAAATGCATGTTCGGCAAACTCACTCTCGGCAACGACAACAAAGTCTTCGTGACTTACGAGAAACTCGGCAACGGCATGTACACCAACAAATCCATTTACGTCGCAGGTTACAATCCTGATGGTACACAATTCAGTCCAGAGACACTGCTGATGTCGGAACAGGTATTCCAGTCGACATATATCCACTATGCAATATCCGACGGCATGGGCGGCGGCTACATCTACATCTGGCATCCGGCAATGTACAACTTCAACGTCTATGTGTTCCACTTCGATCAAAATGGTAACTCAACCATCATGGACACCAACGGAACACCGGTACACTCACCCGATAATAACAACTTATATATCACAGCAAGCGCCACCGTCGACCCTGACAGTCACGACATCATACTCGTCTACGAACAAACCGACGATGCTTATCAAGCTCAATGTAAAATTTACACCAACCGCATCACATCATACGGCGAGAGATTATGGGGCGAAGGTATCCTCGTGCTTGACAACGGTACCAGCCCTTGCGGCGGATATAATATCGACGCTTTCGAATACGGCGGCGGCTTCGCTGTAACTTATTTCAAAAGCGCTGGCAGCGGAAGCATGGCAACAGTTGAGGCGCAGGGCTTCGACATGAACGGCAACTCCTTGTGGAACACCCAGATGAGCTCAACGACATACGACAAGACAAGCTGCAGAAACAGCTCAGGATTCTTCGGCGGACAAAACATTATCACATGGATCAACTCAACCAACTCCGTTACCGGTGGTGGTCCTGGCGGAATGTATGGTCAAAACATAGGCCAAAACGGCGAGATGGGTGAAGTGACTCCACCTACCCCACCAGAGCCATGCTATCCTCCAACCGACTTTGACGGCGAAGCATATTACAACGCCGAGACAGGAGCCAGCGCCGCAGTGCTATCTTGGACAGCACCCGAGACACAACCGCTACACTACAACCTCTACGTGGAAGGCGTCAAAGAGATTATCGAAATCGACGGAGAATACACCTCTTTTTATCAAGAGCTGAATCCGGGCGACTATATCTTCAAACTCTCAGCTGTCTACGACGACTGCGAGTCTGACTTCGCTCTCACAGCCAATGGCAACGATTATCTTCTCCTTGAAATTCCAAACCATCAATCCATATCTGAAATAGAATACGAGAAAATAGTCAACGTGATTGAAATCTACAACCTCAACGGGCAGCGCCTCAACGCCAACAATATCAATGATTTAAATCAAGGCATTTATATTATAAAAGGTGTAACCGAAAATGGAAAGACAGTCACAAGAAAGGTTGTAAAATAGTTTTAGTTTTACATAAAAAAGAATAGACGATGTACATCGTCTATTCTTTTTTTGTGGAAACTGCTGGGTTCGAACCAGCGACCTCCTGCTTGTAAGGCAGGCGCTCTGAACCAACTGAGCTAAGCTTCCAGTTACATGAGCGGATTACGGGGCTCGAACCCGCGACCTGAAGCTTGGGAAGCTTCCGCTCTGCCAGCTGAGCTAAATCCGCAATACCGTTGCATTTTTCAGGCTGCAAAAATACAAAAAATTTCTATTCACCAAGTATTTTTTAAATTATTTTTTCGTTTAAAAGATTTTTAATACCCTTTGCAGAAATGCGACCTACCACAGTGTACATTTTAAAAAAACTAAGGTCTAAGGTCTGAAGTCTAAAGTCTTTTTTGTATCTTTGCAGAAATAATTATTATCACTATGATTATAGACAAAATCAAGAAAGCAATAGAAACGCGAAACTGGACAGTCACCAAAGCCAACGACTCATGGTCAGTGTTTAAGATAATGTCGGAATTCGTCAACGGTTACGAGACACTCTCAAGAATCGGCCCATGCGTCGCCATCTTCGGCTCAGCCCGCATCAAAGAAGACAACCCATATTATCAAAAAGCCGTTGAAACCGCAGTAAAACTCGTTGAGAAAGGCTTCGGTGTCATCACCGGCGGCGGCCCCGGCATCATGGAGGCAGGCAACAGAGGCGCCCACGAAGCTGGAGGCAAGAGCGTCGGACTCAACATAGTGTTGCCTCACGAACAACACTCGAATCCTTATATCGACAGCGACAAATCGATCAACTTCGACTATTTCTACATCCGTAAGACGATGTTCACCCGCTACGCACAAGGTTTCATTGCATTCCCTGGCGGTTTTGGCACCCTCGACGAGCTGTCGGAAGCACTCACGCTCATGCAAACACACAAAATAGCCAACTTCCCTATCGTGATGTTCGGCTCCGAGTTCTGGAACCCGCTCGTCGAGTGGTTTAAAAACACCCTCCTCGAGAACAAAATGATAAACATGATGGACTTCGGTATCTTCCATGTTGTCGACGACGTCGACGAAGCAGTGAAGATAATCGACGAATTCTATAAGAAATCCGAACTTAAACCTAACTTCTAATGTCACGAGTACTGATTATCGACGACGAGCCTGCCATCCGTCGCGCCATGCGCGGAATACTCGAAAACGAAGGCTACACCATCGCTGACGCAGCCTCCGCCATCGAAGCTCTGCCTCTACTCCACACCGACACCTTCGACGCCATCTTCTGCGACATCAAGATGCCTCAGATGGATGGCATCGAGTTCCTCGAAAAAGCCAAGACACTAACCGATGCGCCAATCATAATCATCTCAGGCCATGGCACCATCGACATCGCCGTCGACGCAATAAAAAAAGGAGCCTACGACTTCATCGAGAAGCCGATGGATCTCAACCGCATGCTCATCACACTGCGCAACGCCTTGGATAAAAACCGACTCGTCAACGAAGCCAAGATACTGCGCAACGTGGTCAACAAACAATACGAGATGATAGGCAACTCATGGGCTATGAATGAGCTCTACACCATGATTGAACGCGTCGCGCCAACCTATGCCCGCGTCCTCATACTTGGCGAAAACGGCACCGGCAAAGAACTCGTGGCACGCCAGCTGCATGAGATGAGCCCACGCAAAGACAACGCCTTCATCGAAGTCAACTGCGCCGCCATACCATCGGAACTTATTGAAAGTCAGTTGTTTGGACACGAAAAAGGCGCATTCACCTCCGCCATCAAGCAAAAGAAAGGCGACTTCGAACTCGCCAACAACGGCACCCTCTTCCTCGACGAAATCGGTGACATGAGCTTGGCGGCGCAGGCCAAGGTGCTCCGCGCGCTCCAGGAAAACAAGATAACCCGCGTCGGTGGCGAAGAAGAGATTAAAGTCGACGTGCGCGTCATCGCCGCCACCAACAAAAACCTGCAGGACGAGATAGCTAAAGGCAACTTCCGCGAAGACCTCTACCACCGCATCAGCATGATAATAATGCGAGTGCCGCCACTGCGCGAACGCCTCGACGACATACCTTTATTAATTAATAGCTTCGTGGTGAAAGCCGCCAACGAGATGGGCAAGCCTATCCCCGTTTTCACCGACTCGGCCATCGAAGAACTGAAAAAACAACAGTGGACAGGCAACATCCGCGAGCTGCAAAACGTCGTCGGACGTCTCGTAATCCTCTGTGGCTCAACTATTTCTGAGGAAGATGTAAAAAAATATCTCTAAATCGGAAATTTTTAGTACTTTTGCACGATTTTTGATGGATATCATCAGCATAACTTGGGGCTGACCGGTTTTGACAGCTTGTAGAAGGGTTATGTAAGCATACCGAGCCTCGCAGTGACGCTCGTAAATCTTGACTGCAAAAAATTAATTGGCGAAAATACTTACGCTCTCGCTGCTTAGTCGAAGTATAGTAGATAAGCTTCATCCTTTCACAAGGTGAGAGGACGAGACATCTCGCGGATGGAGCCTCCCGATTCCGGTCCGACAACGAGGTGCTCAGCAATTTCGGGATAGCGACGCGGAAACTCCGGCAACGTCGCGAAACTTAAGGAGATAAGGTTGTGATTAGGATGTCTGTTTCCTTGCTCAGCTCGAAAAACAACAACAGAATAAGTATGTAGAAAGCATAATTGTTCCTTGTTTGGACGAGGGTTCGACTCCCTCCAGCTCCACTAAAAAAAGTGACCCCGCCGGGATTCGAACCCGGACCGAAGGAACCGGAATCCTTAATTCTATCCATTAGACTACGGGGCCCTTTTCAATAACATCAAACATTCCCTTCACGACTCCAACGTCAAAACGCTTCACATTCAAGCCGGTATCGTCATTACGCAAATCGTCGTAAGGTCTTATGTCGTAATGTATGTCTCTGTTTTTATAATATTTCTTCAACTTTTTGCCTCTCTTGTTCTCGATGTCGTCAAACACCGCCGCCGTCTCAGCCTCATCAGTAGGCCTATAACCGGCCAAAAGCCTGTCGACATTCCATCTGTTGTGCTCAACACGCGCCAACAACTCAACCTCATCATCCGAGAGTTCCCTCCTGCCGTCTTTTCTATAGTCGACGCCAATACCGCGCAGCTTTCCGGGAATGGCAAGCACATTAAACATGCTCGACCACTTATCCGACACACTGAGATCATTCCACATCGACTCCACTAAATCATGCGGATACTCAGCCGGAATCTTATCATTATCATAATAATAAGTATACAGATAATTCACCCGCTTCGCCCAACGTTCTATCGTCTCGCCCACCTCATAACCGTCGTTCTGCATGCCAAAAGGCCTGATATTTCTGTATTTCACAAACTCCCCAACACGCTGGTTTGCCGACGACGGGTCTACCCTTACCAGATTCAACAACTCTCCCGAAGTGTTCTGCTTCACAAGCAGCATGGTCTCATTTTCATAAACCTTGTCGGGCATGTACAATGCCGTCGCGATATTTCTAGCCGACTGCTTGAAACACACCGCTATCGTGAGTATCTGCTCCTTGTCGTCGGCCCATTCCGACAGCTTCTGACGCATCAGATCATCAGCCACATTGCTCTTTATAAACTCAAACTCGATGTCAAGGAAACTGCCCGAAGGATTTATCGACTTGAACGCCTCCTCATACACAACCTTAGCCTTGTCGATCTCGGTATACTTGTAGTCACACTGGTCGAAAAACCTGTTGAAACAGCTCGTCATGTAATCCATTTCCCTACGCGCCTCGACATCCACCAGCGTTATCTTCGTCTTCTTCCCTTTCGTCACAAAATTCGGATAATGCGCGATATGCGCCGCCTCAATGGCAAGCATCGAACCCATCGGTGTCATCCCGATTATCACGAAATGCACATATTTTTCCGAGTCTTTATCAATACCATCGCGATCCAGTGGCGTATATGTCACGTCGTTCATGTCGCTTCTGCCCGTCACCAGCACCTTCCTTGCCCAAACCTCATCAAAATTAAACGGAATGAACTCTACCCTGTCTTTTATCTCTCTTGTGATATCAGCCGTCTGGAAAAGCACAAACGACGACTGGTTCTGAAGCAGAGTCACACATGGCAGCAAAGCCTGACGATTATACTCGGCGCAAATATCAGCGATCTTCTTCAAACAGTTGATACTGATGGCATCACGGTCAACATCCTCATCCTCTCCCAAAATATAAACCTTAATAGCCTTATGAACCACAATATCCACCAAAGCTTCAGTCGAATCACGCTGGTTGTTGATGATTATAACGTTTTTCTCCTCTTTTGAGTCGAGTTTGCTGAACAATCGTGTCCTCACATTCTCAACATCCAAAGTAGTCTGAATCGCTATGTCTTTCTTCGGATAAATCTTCGCCAACTGCTTCACAATATCAGGAACCATATCGTTATATCCTAATATAACTATATGATTATCAAACGAATACTTCACACGGCCGGTTCTAAAATCATTAACCCTACCCTGCATGATATTCGCGAAGAAAGTGATGAGAAGTCCATTGAAAATTATCGCACCGACGATTATCACAAAATAGCCGAAATAAACATTTCCTTCATCAGCTATAGCATCTGAATCTGTGCCGAAAAACAAGCCGATGATGTCCCATTCGTCGAAGCGCGAGTCTGAAGAATACAGCCTGTTCACGACAAGGAAAATGCCGCCGCATATCAATATTATCGACAGCAGCCACAATATCTGCTTAAACCACGAGCCCGATATCGAGCGGTCAAAGCCTAATCTTATCCGTTTCCAAAGCCTCTTCAGCACCTTATTAATATATTAAACTGCAAAGATATTATAAAAATATAAATTATCCTAATAATAAAATCAAAAACTTCTAACTTCTAACTTTATCTTGAATCATCACATCGATAGCCCCAACCCCGAACCTCGAAATCGACGCCATCCTGTTCTGCGTGTTATCGTAATTTTTCAGTTCCTCGATAATAGCATTTTTCAAAACACCATTGCCTACGCCATGAATAAACGTCACTTTCGAATAGTCGTTTTCAATAGCGCTGTCAAGCATTTTTTTGAAATAATTGATCTGCACTCTGAAAATGTCATTGCTCGACATGCCAAGGATGTTATCAACCAACTCGCCAATATGCAGATCTACAATAGCCTCGCCAGGCTGCGTCTGATGCCTGTCGATAGCTGCCTCTTTCTTCACAATGTCTTTATTGGCTTTAGGCTGCATCACACCGTCTTTCATCAGCTTGGTGAAATCTGTCTCGCTGCCTTTCAATGCCGTCGCCGTCGACAAACAAATCATCAGCGCCTTCTCACCCAACAATCCCGATTCGACATAGCTTCCGTCTTTAAAAAATCTGCTGGTTCTCAACGAGAAAGGTGCGTGCAACGGATGGTATACAAAGTCGGTGTCATCCTGACAAAGCACCACCTGAATCACTCCATTGCACCAATGTTCAATATCGTCGCGCGATATAGCCTCCACCACCACTTTCGAGAATGGCGCTATGCTTCCGTAATCTATATTCGCGTATTTTTCTTCTTCCTTGAGATTGAAGCTGTATAAAGCGTCGGCCGGAGTGTTGTTAACCACCGCCACGTCAATCAAACCTGTCAACAGCCACTGCTGGTCGTGCGGAATGAATGCGAGATAAATGCCCTCTTCCTCCGAACCGCGCGCAAAACGTCGCAACTCACTTCTTCTCGCCTCATTCTTTGTCTCTTCTTCTATAATCTGTTGATTTTTAATCTCTTTCTGCACATTGTCGACAACCTGCTGCTGACGGCTCGGCTGTGCTCTGAAGTCCAAAACCAAATCACTCATCAGCACCGGCACATTGAAACCGTCCTCAATCTCCACCTCAACCATCCTGGTGTCGATAATCTTTTTAACAACACCTCCGCCCTTGTCGTTCAAGAAGTTAACTCTATCTCCAACTTTAAAACTTTCCATTTTATTATAATTTTAATGTGCAAAAATACAAAAAAACACAATATCTTGTCATTTCGAGCGCAACGAAGTGAAGTCGAGAAATCCTTTTTTTAAAAATCTTTTTAAAAAGATTTCTCCATTCCGCTTCATTTCATTACGCTACAGTCGAAATGACGAAATATTTTGTATTTTTGCAAAAAAATTACAATGTTTCCTTGGGGTGACAACCGTCGTTTCAACAGCTATAACTCGTACTTCACTCGCGAGTTCGGCGGTCGTGTGCAAAAAATCAGCATCGACGCCGGCTTCAGCTGTCCTAATCGCGACGGCAAGATAAGCACCGGAGGCTGCACCTTCTGTCGCAACGATGCCTTCAACCCGTCTTATTGCCGCCCCGAGAAAAGCATCCGTCAGCAAATCGAGGAAGGAATAGAGTTTCACAAACGCCGTTATCGTCGGGCAAACTCGTATCTTGCTTATTTTCAAGCATTTAGCAACACTTACAAGCCTGTCGACGAGCTCGAAAAACTCTATAGCGAAGCCTTATCAGTGGAAGGCGTCATCGGCCTAGTCATCGGCACACGTCCCGACTGCATCACCGACGATATTTTACAATTGTTAAAACATCTGTCATTCCGACCGAAGGGAGGAACCTCGTCAATCATCCTCGAACTCGGCATCGAATCCGTTTACGACCAAACATTAAAAAGAATCAACCGCGGCCACGACTTCGCCACCGCGCGCAACGCCATCGAGCTGGTTCACTCCTACGGATTCCACTGCGGCGGACATTTCATCTTCGGCCTCCCTGGCGAAACTCGCGACATGATGCTTCACACTGCCGACATCATCTCCAAGCTGCCGCTCACAACAGTGAAATTCCATCAACTGCAGATATTCAAAGACACGAAGATGGCCGACGAATATCTAGCCAATCCTGCTGATTTTCATCTATTTACACTTGAAGAATATATTGAATTCGTCATCGACTTCATCGAACGCCTCAACCCGAACATCGTCATTGAGCGTTTCGCCGGCGAGGTACCTCCTCGCTACCTGGTCTCCAAACCATGGCTCAACCTCCGCTACGACCAAGTACTCGCTCTCATCGAAAAACGTCTCGAAGAAAGAAACACCTATCAAGGAAAAAAGTTTTAGAAATGTACATCAAATCCAACGACTTATTTAAAGAATCTCGCCCTGAATCCCTATACGATTCCATCCCGCACCCCATCATCATGGCCGACAACCTTCTCACGCCCGACAACATGGGCTCAATGATTCGTCTGTCCGACAATATCGGCGCTTCAGAGATGATATTTCTTGGCACCGAGCCTACACACAGCATCTCAAGAGTGAGAAAGTGCGCGGCTTCGAGCAAAGACAATATAAAATGGTACTTCACAGAAGAAACCGACCTCCGAAAACTCGTTCCGGCAAACAAAAAAATCGTCGCGATTGAGACCGCGACGAATGCGACAAATATCTACGAGACAGAGTTTCCTGCTGATGCAGCCTTCATCGTAGGCAACGAGAGCCACGGCATCCGCGAGGAAATCCTAAGCCAATGCGATATGGTGGTCTTCATCCCCATCCCTGGCCCGACACGCTCACTCAACGTCTCCCATGCCGCCTCCGTCGCCCTCTTCGAATGGTACCGCCAACACTATAAACTTTTTAAACTACTCTAAACTCTACACTCTCAACTCTAAACTAAAAAAGAAAGGACTCTTAAACGGAGTCCTTTCTTTTTCTGCTCGTTTGAAAAATCTCAATGTTACTTCACGACAACTCTCTGGACTGTTGTGTTGTTAGCGTTGTCGATGATGTTGAAGAAGTAAACACCTGTGCCGAAGGCGCTCATGTCAACTTTGTTATCGCGAACAATGTTGACGAGCTGACCGGCTGATGTGTAGATAGCGATTGCGCTGATGTTTTCACCTTCAACTGTAACCATACCTGTTGTTGGGTTAGGATATACGTTGAATGCGCTCTCTGCTGTCTCAGCAATACCTTCATGACCGACTGTGAGTGTCAATGGAACGATAACTGTCTCATTGTCTGGGTCATTGGTCTTGAAGATAATGTTAGCATTTTTCACATCGCCTTCTGAGAGACCGATTGAGTTCATGTTGACTGTCACAACATCTGAACCACCGATAGCCATCTGACCTTCTGGTTTGCTCAAGTTTGCCCATGTTGCTGAAACTGGTGTACCCTGGGTGTTCATACGGATGTGGAAGTTACCGTAAACTGTTGAGAACACTTCTGAGCATTTTCCAAATGCACCACCACCGTTTGTACGATAGTAGTCACCATGATCTGCTGGAGTGCCACCGTCGAATGACATGGCATAGCCGCTAACTGCCTGTGTGAATTCAACTGTCACCCAAACATTGTAACCTGTAAGGTCAACTGGTGTGTCGAATGTAGCAACTGTCCAATCGTCTGCAACGATTTGGTTGTAAGGGATGGTCTTCTCTGCGAGGACATCACTTGGCTGGCCAAACATACCCTGACCGTAAATACGGAATGTCACTGGAGTATTGCCTTCAATACCGATAGTACCTGTTTCTGAATTTGTGAAGAACACATACTGTGCGCTCACGATCTTTGTACCCATTGCTGCGCCTGCGTAGGCTGAACCTGGGAACATAGCACCAACCTCAACGAGTGTTGGGTCGTCAACGTTCAAACCGACGAGTGATGAGCTTGTACCTGGTTCTGCGTCGTAGTTGATCTGGTGGTTGCCTGTTGTATTTGTTGTTGTACCAAAGTCAATCCAACCTGTCCAACGACCCATTGATGTACCTTCTGCATTGCTGATGTTGATATCTGCTGATGTCATGTCATCTTCAGCAACTGTTGCATTAATAGCGTCTGTGTCGAATGTGAGGTGTGCTGCTGTCACTTCACCGATTCTGGTGTAGACGAAGTTGTCAAGATAGTAGCAACCGAGTGTTGAGTGTGGTGCATAGAAGTCCATAGCATCCATCTTAGGACCAACGGTGTGCTCACCGAAGCTGTCCAAGCTCCACTGCCATTCAACGATCAACTGCTCTTCTGGATAAGTTGTAGCTGAACGATAGTACAACTGTGCAACGTCTTCGTCGCAGTTAACGCGGATTCTGATGAACATCCACTCGTTAACAACTGCCGGGATATCAGCATTGCTGTTTGCACCAGCGTGAACTGTACCGTGACCGACTGAATAAGTTGTTGTGCTCTGGCCGTTGTTTGTTGCGTTCAAATAAGCCTGCATAGCCCATGTTGAACCTGAACCGTTGAACTCGTGAAGGATGTTGAAGTAGCCATACTTGCCTTCATCGCAGTAAAGAGCGAATTCGAGGTCGTATGTACCTGCTTCCTGACCACCGAGAAGGAGAACGTTATCGTTGCTGCCTGAGATGTAGCCGCACTGTGTGCCGCCAGCCTCTGCGATAACACCGTCTTCACTGCCACCTGGGTGGTTTGTCCATGTTGTCCACCAATCGATACCCTGTGCCTGTGCACTCTGAGCAATCTTGCCACCAAGAGGATAAGACTCAAAGTCATCATTGATGATCACTGTCTGTGCGAAAATATTACCTGCTAAAAAGGCAATCATCGCGAAAAGTAAAGATAATTTTTTCATGTGATTTAAATTTAGTTAAACATTAATTTTCCTAATTTGTTGTTCTGTTTGAACCTGCAAATATAACAAGTTTTTTTTAATCACGCTAATTTTTTTCGATTTTTTTACTTCAAATATGCCAAAACCGACACCTGTCCTGTGATATCATCGCCCATTTCCACTTGAATATCAGCGTCACACGGCAGGAAAAAGTCAACTCTCGAACCGAATTTTATCATTCCGAATTCCTTGCCAACTTCAGCCTTGTCGCCCTCTTTCACATTGCAAACAATCCTTCTCGCCATCACTCCAGCGACCTGCCTAAACAGCACCTCCCTGCCCTTCTCATCCTTGACAACCACCGAGTTACGTTCATTCAACTCCGACGATTTCGGGTTTATCGCGAACAATTTCTTACCAGGATGATACTTCACATAACTCACCACACCATCCATCGGGAACCAATTCACATGCACGTCGTAGGCCGACATGAACACCGACACCTGAATTCTCTTGTCGTGGAAATATTCTTTCTCCTCAACCTCTTCAATAGCGACAATCTCACCATCAGCGGAAGAAACTACAGCATTCTCCTCATAAGTTATCTTCCTTCTTGTAGGAACCCTGAAAAACGTTATTGACCAAACAAAAATAATAACCCCAATTATAATAATGCAGGCCAAAAGAGTCCAATGCGTCGTCTCCAGAATCGCGTTAAGCAACATTATCACACCTACGGTAATCAAAACCAACACCGTAAATACTGTCGCAATAACACCATATCCTTTTTTATGAATATACATAAACTATAAGTTTACTTGAACATTAACATCAAATAACAATAGACAAACGGCACCGCCAAAAAAGTAGCGTCAAATCTGTCCAAAATACCTCCGTGACCTGGAATCACATTGCCCGAATCCTTCACTCCCGCCTGCCTCTTCATCATCGACTCGCAGAGGTCACCCAAACTGCCGAAAACCACAACAACTATCACCAATCCTATCAATTCCCATTTATCCCAAACATGCAACCAGTAATGATTAGCTAAAAACGCCACCACAGCAGCCATAATCAAACCTCCCAAACTCCCTTCAATGGTTTTTTTCGGCGAAATACGCTCAAAAAGCTTGTGCTTACCAATTGCCATGCCAGTCAGATATGCGAAGATATCGTTTATCCAAATCAAGCAGAACAAAATGATAATGAAATACTTGCCTTCAAAACACAATGCCGAAGTCCTATAAAACTCCATCAGCAGCATACATGGCAGCGCCACAAAAAACATCGCGGTCCAACAACTGACAGCCACTTTCTCAAAAGAATATTTCTTCGAGAACAACGCTATTAATAAAGGTGTGAGAATCAAAACCAGCTGTATGACATGCGAATAATTGCAAAATATGACACCAAGCACATAAAATAGTGTCGCCAGAATCATTATCCATGGCGTCAAACTGCTTTTGTCTTCTTTCAACATCAGCTTGGCAACCTCCTGAGAACCAATGACTACCGTCACCAGCATCACAGCGAAAAAAGCCCAATAATTCAAAAGAATGCTTCCGATCACAACGATCACAAACAAGCTCCCGAACACCGTTCTTTTCGCCAATTCACTCATTTTTCACATCATTTTAATCTGCAAATATACAAATTTTTATTCTATCAACAAAAAATATACACTTTTCTACTCTCAACTCTAAACTTTCTTCGCTTCCTGCCACAGCTCCTCCATTTCATTGAGCGTCATATCCGCCACACTCTTTCCCATCTCTCTCGCCTTCTCCTCGATATACGTAAAACGCTTTTTAAACTTGGCATTGGCATGCTCCAAAGCTGTGTCGGCATTGACCTTTATAAACCTTGAATAGTTCACGAGAGCAAACAAAAGGTCGCCAAATTCCTCATCTTTCCGTTCTATAGGACCGTCGTTTTTCACCTCTTCCTGCAGCTCGTTCATCTCTTCCAAGACTTTCTCCCAGCACTCCTCCTTGTTAGGCCAGTCGAAGCCCACGCCAGATGCCTTGTCGGTCATGCGATACGCCTTCAAAAGCGGCGGCAAACCTGCGGGAACTCCGCCCAAAACGCTCTTGTTTCCTTCTTTTTTTATCTTGATCTTCTCCCAATTTTCCAAAACTTCCTCCGCCGACTCCACTTTCACATCGCCATAAATATGCGGATGACGAACGACAAGCTTGTCGCAAATGCTGTTAATCACGTCCGAAATGTCAAACAGTCCTCGCTCATCGGCAATTCTCGCATAAAAAACAATGTGCATTATCAAATCGCCAAGTTCTTTCTTAACATCTTGATAATCAGACGCTAAAATAGCCTCACTCAACTCGTAAGTCTCCTCAATGGTGAGATGACGCAAACTCTCGATAGTCTGTTTTTTATCCCACGGACAGCCCTTCCTCAAGTCGTCCATGATGTCCAGCAGTCTTTTAAAAGCCTCTAATCTTTTATCCATTTTTAATTTTTTTCGCAAAAATACTACTTTTTTAAAAATTTTTCAATAATTTTGCAATATGAAAAAATCATTCATAAAAAGACTGTCTTTATTGTCTTTGCTAATATCATTGATATTCACCAATATAGGAAATATTTCAGCGAAGACAAGGGATACTGTTTGTGAAAAAAATCTGCAGATAGAAATTCGCCCAAGCTACGGATTCACCATCTGCCACCATCCTGAGTTGAAACATTTCAAGACTCATCTCCCAATGTTTGAGATAAGTCTGCAACAAGTCACTTTAGGCAATCAATATTGGCAATCAAAACTGAATTATCCTGCCGTAGGCATCAATTTTATATATTCAGGATTGGGCGGAAATCCCGAATTAGGCCAGGTTTTCTCCATTTATCCATACCTGAGCTTCAACTTTCTGAAAAGTCAGAAAAACCAACTGAATATGAGGCTAGGTGTCGGCATGAGCTATCTCACAAATAAATTCGACGCCAAAACAAATTACAAGAACACATTCATCGGATCGAACCTAAACGCTGCATTAGCCATCTCCTTCGAATATAACCGATTCATAACCAAACGGTTAAGTATCGCCATGTTCGTCGGACTAACACATTTCTCAAACGGATCAAGAAGAGCGCCTAACAACGGACTTAACATAACTCACGCCGGCATCAGCACAAAATATTTCATCAACGAGCCAAAGCTGAGATATCCTGAGCAACCGAAAGACAATCAACAGTTTAAAAATTGGAAAAAGGAAAATCTGTCGTTCTATATAGCCTTCACCTATGCTATCAAAGATATCGACGAATATATTGGTTACAACAAATCATGGTCGGTTTACAATGTTCAGATTCATCTTTTAAAAAGACTGACCAGAATGAGCAAACTCGGCATCGGCTTTGACATAGTCTACGACATGACCGACAAAGAAATCTTAAAAGTGAAAGAAATAGAATTCTCCGACGTTGAGATATTGAAGCCAGGCATCAACTTGGCATACGAATTAATGCTTAACTCCACGTCGTTCATGTTCCATTTTGGAACTCACTTGGCCGGAAAAGAGATGTGCGAGGGCTATGTTTATCAGAAACTTGGCATCAAACAGAACTTGGGCAAACACTTTTTCGCTACAATGGCGCTTACACTACACTACGGATGGGCCGACAATGTGAGTTTCGGTTTAGGATATAAAATAAATTAACAAAATGAAAACTAAGTCGTTGATTATATTGGCATTAGCTTTTATCGCATGTTTCTCGTCATGCAAGAAAGCGCCTTTAAGCGTAGGGAAAACAGTTACACAAACGAGAGAGCTCCCCTATTTTCATGAAGTCAGCCTGAACGACGACATCAGCCTTTCTCTCGTACGCTCCGACACCTGTTACATCGAAATCACCGCCGGTGAAAACATAATCGACAATATCACCACAAATGTCAACGGCAATACTCTAACCATACGTAACACAAACACTTTGGATTTCATCAGGACTTTCGACTACGAGATTCACGCTACCTTATATTATAAGAACATCAGCGACTTCATTTACGCTTCCACCGGAGACGTCGACTCTCGAAACCAATACAACATCAACGACGATGCTTATCGCATCTACAGGTTCGAAATAGCCGGCGGCTCAGGCAACGTCAACCTCATCGTAAACGACTGCAACTACTTCTATCTAGTATATCAGCACGGTACCGCCGACGTCAATCTCCGCGGCTCCAACAACCGGTTTTTACGAGTTTTCAAACGAAGCTACGGCAACTTTAACGCAAGAAACTTCAAAGCGCAAAAAGTGGATATCATGAGCAACTCCACCGGCGACTGCTACATCTGGGCAACCGACACCATCAATGCGGAAATAATAAATTTGGGGGATATATATTATAAAGGTAATCCCTCGGCCATCAGCTGCGACTACGGTGAAAACGCCCGAGGGAGACTTCTCCCACTTAATTAGTTTGAAGTTACGAGTTTGAAGTTTGGAGTTTTATAAAATTTTTAATGCCATTTGCAGAATTGCGACTTACCACAGGGTACTGAGAGCAATTTGAAAATGGCATTAAAAATGAATATTTACTGATAAAAATTATAATACCCTTTGCAGAAATACGACCTACCACAGGGTACTGTTGAGTATTTCGGAAAGGGTATTATAATTTTAGTAAGCTTTTGCAAAGATCACTCTTCTCTTCGAAGGTTTTCCTGAGAAGATATCGACGCCGTCTTCATAGTCGTCGTCAAGCGGTATGCAACGCAATGTAGCCTTTGTCTCCTCCTTGATGGCGAGCTCTGTCTCAGTTGTGCCATCCCAGTGTGCATAGGCGAATCCGCCGTTTTCGATAACCTGCTTGAACTCATCCCAAGTGTCGACTTTATGAGTATTGGCCTTGCGATATTCAAGAGCTCTGTTATACAAGCTGTCCTGAATCTCGTCGAGCAAACCGAGGATGTGATCTTCCATCTCAGCCTCTGAAATCGACTGTTTCGTCAAGGTGTCGCGGCGAGCGATCTCAACAGTCTGGTTCTCAACATCGCGTGGACCTGCTGCGAGACGTACCGGCACGCCCTTCATCTCCCATTCAGCGAACTTGAATCCAGGTTTCTGTGTGTCGCGGTCGTCGAATTTCACTCTAAGTCCTTTAGCCTCAAGACGTTGCTTCATCTGGTTGCAATAGTCAAGAACAGCCTGCTGCTGGTCGTCGGTTTTGTAGATAGGAACGATAACCACCTCGATTGGAGCCACCTTTGGAGGCAACACTAATCCGTTATCATCTGAGTGAGCCATGATCAAAGCACCCATCAAACGTGTTGAAACGCCCCATGATGTAGCCCAGACGTACTCGAGTTTATTGTCTTTATTAAGATATTTCACGTCGAACGCCTTTGCGAAGTTCTGTCCGAGGAAGTGTGAAGTACCAGCCTGCAACGCCTTGCCGTCCTGCATCATAGCCTCGATGCAGAATGTCTCGACAGCACCTGCGAAACGCTCGTTAGCGCTCTTTATACCGCGGATAACCGGAACAGCCATATATTTCTCGGCGAAATCAGCGTAAACGCCAAGCATTTTCTCTGCCTCAGCCATAGCCTCTTCACGTGTCGCATGTGCGGTATGTCCTTCCTGCCACAGGAACTCAGCTGTACGGAGGAACAAACGTGTACGCATCTCCCAGCGCACCACGTTAGCCCACTGGTTGCACAAAATCGGGAGGTCGCGATAACTCTTGATCCAGTTGCGATATGTATCCCAAATGATAGTTTCTGATGTAGGACGGACTATCAATTCCTCTTCAAGTTTTGCATCAGGATCGACGACAATGCCGGGGCCGTCAGGGTTTTTCATCAAGCGATAGTGCGTCACCACTGCGCATTCCTTAGCGAAACCTTCAACATGGTTGGCTTCCTTGCTGAAGAAACTCTTAGGAATAAAAAGCGGGAAATATGCGTTGACGTGTCCTGTGTCTTTAAACATCTTGTCGAGAGCGTCATGCATGAACTCCCAAATAGCATATCCGTAAGGCTTTATCACCATACAACCTCTGACTGCGGCACTCTCCGCAAGCTCAGCTTTATTCACGATATCATTATACCATTGTGAATAATTTTCTTGACGTGTTGTAATTTCTTTTGCCATTTTTAAAAGTTTGGTACGATTTTTGTTAGAATTTCAGTGTGCAAAATTACAAAATTTTTTGCAATTGAATAATAAAAAGTGAATTATTATGAAACGTGTTATTATTTTCATCTTGGCTGTAATTCCACTGCTAACAGCCTGTGCATCAAGCAATAACGTTATCAATGACGATGCATATTACTCACCGTACGACAGCAGATCTCAGTATGAGAGCACGCTTGTGACATCAAATTACGGTTATTTTGATTCCAACGCCGTAAAGAGTGGAACAGAGAAAATCTACAAAGATTACACCGTAGTCGACAGCATAGAACGCATAGTCGACACCGTTTATATCATTGAAGAAACACCCGAAACCCATGTAACCGTGGAATTGGGAACAGGTTTCGGCTGGGGCGTAGGCATCGGCTACGGCTGGGGTATATACTACGGCTGGGATCCATATTGGGATCCTTACTGGAGCCCTTACTGGAACCCTTACTGGTATCCGCATTGGTCGCATTACTACTACCCGTATTATTCTTACTATCCATATTATCCGCATCATCCGTATACACCTTATTATTATTCGGGTAATCACAACCACAGCCATCATGGAGCAATTCATCACGGGAGAGGCATAAAGAATAATGATAACTCGACACGAAGAAATCATACTAACAATACAACAACTGTTAACAACAGTACAAATCGTCCGTCAGCGTCATCAAGAAAATCAGACGCCAACGTCTCACGTCCGTCAAATACATCGAGACCGGCCAACACCTCGAGACCGGCTAATGTTTCAAGACCGTCGAACAACAACCGACCTTCAAATACTACGACAAGGCCAGCAAATACAACACGTCCGGCTTCAAACAGCAAGCGCTACACCCCTGCCAACTCGAACCGTCAGACCCGTTCGAGCTCGGAATACGTCCGCCCGAACAGCAACAATCGTCCTAACAATAACACCACACGTCCTAGCAGCAACACTGTAAGGCCGAGCAACAACGTTAGCACGCCAAGAAGCAACAGCAACCCGACAAGAAGCAGTGGCGGAAGCTACAATGGCGGAAGCAGCAGAAGCAGCTCAGGTGGCGGTTCACGTAGCGGCGGAGGAAGAAGATAATTAACTGAACAACTAAAAAATTACTACTATGAAAAAGGTATTTTTAATTATATCGATATTAGCACCACTGTTTTTAAGTGCTCAGGATGCTTCCGACTTATTTGACTTCTCATCAGTTTATTATCAGGGAACGGCAAAAGGTGCCGCAATGGGCAACGCCCTGGGTGCTGTAGGCTCCGACTTCTCCGCGATAGCTATAAACCCAGCTGGATTAGGACTTTTCAGGAAATCGACATTCACTTATACTCCTGAATTTTACGCAATCTCAACAGAGTCGAACTACAAAGACGCCAACGCCTCCGACAGGGCTTTCAAAGTCCCGATGAATAACATCGGATTGACGTGGACGGCCGACATAAACGAAGGTCCGCTCAAAACAGTGAGCTTCGCCTTGGGAATCAACCGTTTAAACAACTACACCTTCAGTTCATTTGCGAATGGCGACAATCCCAACACATCATTGATCGACGCATATATGAATGAATTGTACCAAAACGACATCTTCGACGACTACGCTTTGGAGGATTACTCACCAAACAGCATCTACCCTATATGGGAGACCTATCTCATTGATTTTGATGATGATGGCTCATGCAGCACACCTATCCCGGCAGGAGGATTGGACCAGCAATACGGAGTGGTCAAAAAAGGCAAGTCACGCGAGTTGTCATTCGCATCAGGATTTAATTTTGAAGAGAAGTTTTTCTTAGGAGTCGCAATCAATGTGCTGTATTTCGACAGGACCAAAACCACCGATTATAAAGAGGAGAACCTCTATTCGGGATATTTCAGAAACTGGCATCAGCAAGAGCGCATCACCAACTCGGGACGAGGCCTCAACGCTAAAATCGGAGCCATCGTTTATCCTGCAAAATGGATAAGATTAGGTGCCGCCTTCCACTCGCCTAGCATCTACGATGTGGCCGAGAGCTGGTTCACCACAACAGAATCGGTGTTTAGCGACAACAACTACAGCTATACTTCACCTGTTGGAACATACTCCTACACGCTGACGACACCTTATCGCTTCAACGCCAGCGCCGCCTTCATCTTCGGCAACTACGGCATGATCACAGGCGATTACGAGTTCGTCGATTACAGCAAGATGCGCGCCTCAAGCTACGACTATAACTTCACCTATCTGAACGATTATATCAAAGCAACATACAACTCGACGTCAAACATCAGAATCGGCACTGAATGGCGTTGGCAGACCATGGCTTTCAGAGCTGGTTACGCCCTCTACGGCAGTCCGTTCGGCTTCGACAAAGAAGATTTGAAAACCACTTCATATTCATGCGGTTTCGGCTACACATACCACAAATTCACCTTTGATGCGGCTTATGTCTTCAGCCAGCGCAAGAACTCGTACAACCTCTATGAGCAATACTCTGAATATCCGGCATATTACCGCGATGCAAACAACGAGTTGGTTGCCGACGAGACAAAAGTAAAAGAGACGACCAACATCAATCAGGTGGTCATCTCTTTCAAGTTCAGATTAGACTGATAAAATCAGTTCTTTGCGTTGTACTGGTCGATGATGTCTTGGTCGACCAAGATACGGCCGCAGTATTCGCAAACGATAATCTTCTTGTGGATACGGATATCGAGCTGGTGTTGTGGTGGAATCTTGTTAAAGCATCCGCCGCAGGCATCACGCTCGATTTGCACGACTGCCAAACCGTTTCTAGCACCTTTTCTGATGCGTTTGTAAGCGGCAAGCAGACGATCTTCGATCAAAGCTTCGCTTTCCTTTGATTTCTCGACGAGTTCTTCCTCTTCTTTTTCAGTCTCTTCAACGATCGACTGGAGCTCATTCTGTTTCACCTGAAGGTCGTTCTTACGCTCTGCAAGTTTCTTCTCCGTTGCCTCGAGATTAGTCTTGATATCTTCGATTTTAATTGTAGCGTCTTTGATTCTCTTCTCGCAAAGCTGAATTTCAAGTGATTGATACTCAGTCTCTTTTGTTAAAGAATCATATTCACGGCTGTTACGGACGTTGTTTTGCTGCTCTTCATATTTCTTAATCAGAGCTTGTGTCTCTTTGATTTTGATTTTGTAGTTTGTAACGTCAGTATTGAATTTTTTGAGGTCGGCGTTATAATTCTCGATACGGGTCTCAAGACCAGCAACTTCGTCCTCAAGATCCTGCACTGCTTCCGGCAACTCGCCGCGCACGATGCGAATCTTATCTATCTTAGAATCAATCTGTTGCAGTGTGTAAAGTGCAACCAACTTTCTTTCAACGGTAACTTCAATCTGTTCTTCCTCGTTGAGCTTAATTTCCTGATTATCAGCCATTTATGTTAAATTTTATATTTATACAAAATAATTTATCGAGTTAGTTTTGACACTCGAAATTGAAACTGCAAAGTTACAAAATTTTTTAATAATAACATCAGCAATTAATTCTTTTGTAAATTGTTCTGTTTCATAATGTCCGGCATCGACCAAAAGGAGCTGTCCGTCGGCCTCGAAAAAGTCGTGATATTTTATATCGGCGGTTACGTAAGCATCTGCTTTACAACGCTTTACGTTATCGAGCAAGAAAAATCCCGAGCCACCGCATACAGCGATTTTTTTTATTTTCCTGCCTAAAAAATCGGAATGACGAAGGGCATCGCAGCCAAGATTTTTTTTCACAAGAAACAAAAATTCTTTCTCATCCATCGCTTTTTCGAGCTCCCCGACCATACCTCCGCCGGTAACAACATCTTCCTCCACCTTCATCGGCTCCAAAATTTCAAGATTTTTCAGTCCGATTTTATCGGCAAGCCATTTACTCACACCGAGATAGCTGTTGTCGAGGTTGGTATGCATGCAAGCTATGGCGATGTCGTTCTTTATCGCCTTCATGATGGCCCTTTCTATAGTGTTTTCAGGCAAAAGATGCTTGAGCGGACGGTAAATCACCGGGTGATGGGAAATCACAAGATGGAAGCCTTTTTCTATCGCCTCATCGATGACAGCTTCGGTCACATCTAGAGTAACTAAAGCCTTGTCGACCAACATGTTAGCATCACCAACAAGAAGTCCTGCATTATCCCACGACTCCTGCCATTTCAGCGGAGCGATATCAGTGATGCAGCCAATAATTTCACTAACTTTATTCATCTCAAAATTTTTCGCTAAATTAATAAAATTATTAATAATAATGTGGGATTTAAAAATTTTTTGTATATTTGTACGTTTATATTGAAAAATACCTGATGAAAAGATTGTTGGCACCGGTATCATGGCTTTATGCGATTTGTCTTCACATTCGCCACAAGCTGTATGACTGGGGGTTGTTGCTCTCGCAGAGCTTCAGCGTTCCCACGATATGTGTTGGCAATCTTTCGCTTGGCGGAACAGGTAAGACTCCGCACACCGAATATCTCATCAGGCTGTTGAAAAACGTGGTAAATGTCGCGGTTTTGAGCAGAGGTTACGGCAGGAAATCGACAGGATTTGTACTTGCCGGAGAGGAGACGACTTACGAGAAAATCGGGGACGAGCCGTTGCAATATCATTTGAAATTCAATGATATAACCGTCGCAGTCGATGAAGATAGATGCGACGGAGTGAGAAAACTGATGCGTCTGGAGACATGTCCGGATGTGATACTTCTCGACGACGCCTATCAGCACCGAAAAATCAAGCCGGGACTGAATATTCTGTTGACGGAGTATTACAATGTCTATAAGAAAGATATGCTTATTCCGGCTGGTCATCTGCGCGATGTGAAAGCTGCGGCGAAACGAGCCGATATCATCATCGTGACGAAGTCACCGAGGGTGCTGCTGCCTTACGACAAACGCGACGTGGTAAATCTACTTGACGCGGAACCATATCAGAAAATATTCTTTACATATATTGATTTTCAGGATCTTAAGCCGATAAATCAGATGGCAAAAGACACGCCACCGCAAAATATAAAATCTATTTACCTGTTTTGCGGCATAGCGAACCCCTACCCTCTTGAAGATCATCTGAAAAGAAAATACAACACATTGATTACCAATTATTTTAGCGATCATCATTGCTTCACAGACAGCGATATCGACATGATTTTGAGCGGTTATGAGAGTGTGATCGGCAAAAATAAAATCATTGTGACAACAGAAAAAGATTTAATGCGATTAACAAACTCTTCATATATCAACAGGTTTGACAACGTGCCGCTTTTCACCATTCCTATAGAGGTGCGTTTCAACGATAAAAAAGAGGAAGAAACATTTAATAATTTGATTTTGAATTATGTTGGAAAAAATTCTTGAGACAGTAGATTTTATCAAATCGAAGACAAACGGTTTCGAACCGGAGGTTGGCATTGTTTTAGGCTCAGGCTTGGGCGGATTAGTGAATGTCATTGATACTCAATATTCTATATCATACAAAGACATCCCGAACTTCCCTGTTTCGACAGTCGCGGGCCATCAGGGAAAGCTCATTTTAGGAACTTTGAGCGGACGTAAAGTGGTGGCTATGCAAGGCCGTTTCCATTATTATGAAGGCTATAGCACCAAAGAAGTCACATTCCCGATTAGAGTGCTTAAATACCTGGGAATCAAGCTGTTAGTGCTTTCAAACGCCAGCGGCGGTGTCAACCCTGATTTCAGAGTGAGCGACATCATGTTCATCACCGACCATATCAATCTGTTGCCTAACCCGTTGATTGGCAAGAACGACGACAGAATCGGAACACGATTCCCGGAGTTGAGCGAGGCATACAACAAGAATGTGCTTGCATTCGCTGATAAAATTGCCGATGAACTGAAAATCCAGGTGCAACATGGCGTTTATGTGGGCGACACAGGTCCATCATATGAGACACCAGCCGAATATAATTATTATCGCATCATCGGCGGCGACTGCGTGGGAATGTCGACAGTGCCTGAGGTTATCATAGCACGTCACTGCGGCTTGCCAGTGTTTGCCATGTCAATCATCACCGACCTTGGCGGAAAAGACATAGCGGTGCAGGTGACACACGAAGAAGTCATCAATGCAGCAAATGTTGCAGAGCCTAAGATGACCGCCATCTTGAAGGAGATGCTGAAACGTTTGGACGAGATAAACCTCTGATTATCAAACATGAAGAAAATCTATTTCGCAACGGATTTTCATCTCGGAGTGCCCACTTTGGAAGACAGCCAGAGACGAGAGAAGATGCTTCTTGAGTTTTTGAGTTCAATCAAAGACGACTGCGAGGAGTTGTTTCTGATGGGAGATTTGTTCGACTTTTGGTACGAATATAAAACCGTCGTTCCGAGAGGACATGTGCGGCTTTTGGGCAAACTCGCAGAGTTCATCGACAGCGGCATCCCCGTGCATCTTTTTGCAGGCAATCACGACTTGTGGACGTTCTCATATCTGCAGGAAGAAGTTGGTATTCAAGTACATAGAGATCCTGAAGTGATGATGCTGCGAGGCAAAAAGTTCTTCATGGTTCATGGCGACGGCCGCGGCAAAGGCGACGGAGGATACAAGTTCCTGAAAAGCGTGTTTGAAAACAGGTTCTTGCAATGGTGTTTCAGACATGTTCATCCCGATTTTGGCATCAGAGTTGCATTAAAATGGTCTCATAATCATAGAGTTAAGAAGTTAAAGAGAGAATCGGAAGGTAATTATTACAATGACGTCGAGAACACACGCTTGTATAAATACGCCATGGATGAAATACAAAAGGACCCAACGATTGACTTCTTCGTGTTCGGTCACCAGCACAAGCCTATGCAGTATAAAACAGGCGATCATGCGGTGACGACGGTGGTTGGAAATTGGATTTGGGATTATACGTATGCGGTGTTTGATGGCGAAACAATGACTCTCAAAGAATGGCGTAAACCATCATGAGGTTCCTCACCCCTAACGGGGTTCGGAATGACAGCAGAACTATAAATGAAACCGTTGTCATTCCGAGCACGGAGTGCGAGGAAACTCATAAAAAGAAGTAAAATCAATTAAATTATTAGTATCATGAATAGAATTCAAAGTTACATCAAAGAAAACGAACAGCGTTTTTTAGACGAATTGTTCGGATTGATTAGAATTCCGTCGATCAGCTCGGAATCGGCGCACAAGCCTGATATGATTAAGGCCGCGGAATATTGGAGAGACAGCATTTTGAAGGCAGGAGCCGACAAGGCTGAAGTGATGCCGACAGAAGGCAATCCTATAGTTTACGGCGAGAAAATCATCGACCCTAAGAAGCCGACAGTGTTGGTTTACGGTCACTACGACGTGATGCCGGTCGACCCGATCGAGCTGTGGCACACCGACCCGTTTGAGCCAGTCATAAAAGACGGCAAGATCTGGGCTCGCGGCGCTGACGACGACAAAGGTCAGGCTTTCATGCACGCCAAGGCATTCGAGACGATGATGCAGACCGGCACCCTCCCATGCAATGTTAAGTTTATGCTTGAAGGTGAGGAAGAAATCGGTTCAGGCAGCCTCTCGAAATGGATTGAAGAATACAAAGACTTGGTAAAAGCCGACGTCATCTTGGTTTCAGATACAAGTATGATTAACCACGACACACCTTCAATCACAACAGGATTGCGCGGCTTGGCATATTGGGAAGTGGAAGTCACCGGTCCGAATGCCGACCTGCATTCAGGATTGTTCGGCGGTGCAGTTGCCAACCCGTTGAACACCTTGTGCGAGATGGTGGCAGGCGTAATGGACAAGAACAACCACATCACAATTCCTCATTTTTATGACGATGTTGTAGAATCATCAGCAAAAGAACGCGAGATGCTCAACAAGGCACCTTATAACGAAGAAGAATTCAAGAAATCGTTGGGTGTGAAGGCATTACGCGGTGAAGAAGGATACACCAAAATTGAAAGAGTCGGTATCCGTCCAACATTCGATTTGTGCGGAATCTGGGGCGGTTACACTGGCGAAGGCTCAAAGACAGTGCTTCCTTCGAAGGCATACGCTAAAATTTCATGCCGCTTGGTGCCAAACCAGGATCACGAAAAGATTGGCAAGCTGTTTAAAGAATATTTCGAGAGCATAGCTCCTGATTATGTAACAGTTAAGGTTACGACATTACATGGTGGTGAGGCTTACGGCTGCCCGATTGAGCTTCCGGCATACAAAGCAGCGGAGCAGGCATATTTCGACACCTACGGCAAGCTGCCTATCCCAATGAGAAGTGGCGGATCGATCCCGATTATCGCCCGTTTCGAGAAAGTTTTGGGAATCAAGTCAATCTTGATGGGATTCGGATTAGGCGAAGACGCCATCCATTCGCCAAACGAGAACTACAGACTCGACCATTTCTTCAAAGGAATTGAGACTATTGTGCAGTTCTATCAGCACTTCGCGAAATAAAGTGGAGAGTTGAGAGTGGAGAGTTTAGAGTAGTTTAAGATAAAAGAGACGAGGTTGAAGCCTCGTCTCTTTTATCTTTATTCGTTTATGTTGCGAACTGAAACCCCGTTGTGGAAGTTTTCCAAGCCTTCTTTGAGGAACTGGACGAAGCCGTCTTTGTCGAGGTTGTAGGCACGAGGCTCGTGGAGCAGCTCGCCATTGTGACCCATGAGGCAGTAGTATGGCTGGGCGTTGGTGCCGAACTTGGTGATTTGGAAGTCGGCATATTTGCGTCCGATGGTTTTCTTCATCTTGCCATCGCCACCTTTAACCCATTCTTCCTCAGGGAGTTTGGTCTTGTCGTCGACATAAAGAGCAACGATTATGAAGTCGTCACGCAACATCTGCAAAACGCGCGGGTCGCTCCATACATTGGCTTCCATCTCGCGGCAGTTAACGCATCCGTGACCGGTGAAGTCGACGTAAAGCGGCTTGTTTTGTGCCTTTGCGCATGCCAATGCCTGCTCGTAATCGAAGTAGCCTTTCAATCCGTGAGGCAGATGGAAGATATCATTGAAACGAGGTTCTTCACAGAGAGCTGCTGTTGGTTTAGCCTGCTGTTGTTCAACTTGACCAGCCGGCACAGCTTTTACATTTTGTTGTATAAATTCAATAACCTTATCGGCATTTTCCTGATTGATGCGTTTGAGGTCGAAATCGAGTGTCTGTTGTGGTGGCAGATAGCCCGAGAGAGCTTTCAAAGGAGCACCCCACATTCCAGGAATCATGTAAACAACAAAGGTAAAGGTTATGATACTCAATATCAAACGACCAACACCGATTGACTCGACAGGGTCGTCGTTTTTGAATCTGATCTTGCCAAGGAGGTAGAAACCGAGCATTGCGAAGCAGACGATCCAGATACCGAGGTAGACCTCGCGATCGAGCAAATGCCAGTGGTATGTCTGGTCGGCGACGCTCAAGAACTTGAAGCCAAGCGCGACCTCGATGAAACCAAGGATAACCTTCACTGTGTTAAGCCAGCCGCCGCTCTTTGGCAGGTTTTTCAGCATTGACGGGAATAATGCGAAAAGTGCGAATGGCAATGCGAATGTGCAGGCGTAGCAGAACATAGTGAGGATTGGAGTCCAGAACTCGCCTGATGTCGATTTGATGAGCACTGTTCCAACGATAGGACCTGTGCAGGCGAATGAAACGAGTACCAAAGTCAATGCCATGAAGAACACGCCTGCGAGACCTTTTTTATCGGAATTGGCATCCGATTTGTTGACCAAGCTACTTGGAAGCACGATTTCAAACGCTCCGAAGAATGAGGCGGCGAAAATCATGAACACCAGGAAGAAGATGATATTCGGAATCCAGTGTGTTGACAACCAGTTGAAGATATCGCCAGTGACACTATCGCCACCGAAGATCCATGTCACCATGATGATTATTGCGATTGGCAAGGTGTAAAGCAATACTATGAAAATGAAGTACATAATGGCTTTAAAACGTCCTGCCGCCTTGTTTTCGCTGCCGTGGAGGAAGAACGACACCGTCATAGGGATCATAGGGAAGACGCATGGGGTGAGCAATGCAGCCAAGCCCCAAAGGATTGCCTGAAGTATCATCGACAACAAGCTATCGCCTTCTTTTGTCTGAGCATCAGCATTTGCTATGGTTCCCGAGTTGAGGTTGATGTCGAATTCAACTACTGTAGGAGGCAGACATTGTCCATCATTGCACACCATGTATTCGAGTTCGCCTTTTACTGCAACCGGTTCTTTCCCAAGGACTTTCACCTTTTGGGTAAAGACAGCCTCTTTCTCAAAGAAACGCAGTTCCATATCGAAGACCGGGTCTTGAAGCACTATGGCTTCGCTTTCTGTTACAGCACCAATTCTTTCATAATCAGTGGCTTCAGCGAAATAAAATGCTGTCGGGATAGGACCGCCATCGGCGATGTTTTGCGAATAAACATGCCATCCGGCTTCGATGTCGGCTTTGAAAATGACATTATACTCGTTATTTCCCAGCGATTCAGTCGAAAAGCTCCACTGTACAGGGTCGTAGATCTGTGCAACCGAAGTCATCGGTACTATAAACGAAATAATTAATGCGAAAAACAAATTAAGTTTTTTCATAGTTAATTGATTATCAGTGATTTAATTATATTACTCGTATTTCAAATACAAGTTACAAAGTTATGGAAAAATTTTTTATTCTCCAAATTTTATTTCATAAATAGTTTTGGTCTTATCGGTAATCTTGAATCGATCATCAATTCTATAGCCGACAATCCATACGATTTGGTCGTTTGAGTCGACGAGGATTTGAGTGGTTTTCTTTTTGAATGTGGTGAAACTCAAGTCGTTAAAGAAATCGGAGACTAGTTTGGTGCCGCGCATACCGAGAGGGTGAAAGCGGTCGCCTTGCTGCCAAAAACGTGTTTTTAGAGGCAGTTTAAGTTTGTCGTAATCGAGTTGGGCGATATTTGAGTTAGAAGTGAGAAGTGAGAAGTTAGGAGTTCTTTCAAATTGAGATACCTTAAGGGCATTAAAGGCGTTAATGGCGTTAATGCCTTTAGGGAAAATATCAACCGAATCTTTCTCAATAACCAATTGATATTCAAACGAATAGAACTCTTTTCCAGGTTCACCATCAAGGGCAGCAAAAATCGATTCGCATTGGGAAAAAGAGAAGCCAAAGGAGCGAATCCATTCAAAAAGAAGCTGCTTTGATAGAACGGGCTTTCTCCACTCGCTACGCTCGGTCGAAATGACAGGTTGTTGTAATGCGAATTTTTGAATTGAGTGCAAAACGCCGTCGACGGTTTCAATTTGAGAGATTTTTTCTTTTAGCAACTCTCTATATAATTGATTTTCAGCAGCTAAATGATTAACAGATTCAAGGATTTTTTCTCTTGCATCTGGTTTGATGCTGTCGAAAACAGGCATCAGGTCGTGACGGATTTTATTACGCAGATAAACAGTGTCGCTGTTCGTGCTATCATCACGCCACTGAATGTTATTCTCAACCGCAAATTGCTTGATTTCTTCGCGTGAAGCCCACAGCAATGGCCTGATATACAATCCATTACAAGGCTGCATCGCTTTCAAACCTTTGATGCCGGAACCACGAAGAAGGTTAATAAAAAATGTTTCGATTTGGTCGTCAGCATGATGAGCCAATGCAAGCAGTTGCCCGCTGGCATTGACCATATCATTAAACCATGCGTAGCGCAGCTCGCGAGCAGCCATTTCAACGGAAACCTTTTGTGTTTCAACGTATTCCAATGTGTCGAACTGTCGGACGAAGAGCTTCACTCCTACCCTTTCAGCATATTCACGAACGAATTGCTCGTCGCCGTCAGATTCCTTGCCGCGCAGATGAAAATTGCAGTGGGCAAAGGTGATGTCGTAGCCGCATCGTCTCAGAAGTTCCGCCAGCACCATCGAGTCGACACCGCCGCTCAAGGCAACGAGGATGCGGTCACCTTTATTAATAAGGTGTTGATTTTCGATATATTTACGGAATTTTTCAATCATTTATGTTATCGTTAATCATTATGAGATTTCTCCACTACGCTTCGTTTCGGTCGAAATGACATCAGAAATATAGGTAAACCAGCAGAAATCCGATGCCGAGACCGACGGCGGTGCAGATGGCGTACCACATCAGTTTTTTCCACGGCGACGCGTCCGGCTCAATAACTTCCTCAATCTTTTTCTTAGGAATGACATCACCGACAAAAATCTCTTCTTTTTCAGCATTTTCAATCGATTCCGAAAGTGCAGGCTCTAAAAATATCAGACCTGAATTTTTAATAGGCTTTGCTTTGCCTCGGAAATAATAATCGACGCAATAGTTGTTTTCCAACAGAATTATCACGCCAGTGTTATCGTCATCAGTGCCTTTTGCCACAATCTTAGCGCGACGGCCGTAATTTTGTTTGAGTAAAATCTCATTATCGTCGACAGTGAGATAAGCGACAACCGGCTCAGCTTCCTGGGTCTCTTTCTCGGCAGAAGTGAGATAAATCACCAAAAGACTCACAGCCAATGTACTCAAATCATCATGCAGACCGATAATCACTTGATTATCAGGAAGTTGATAAAACCAGAAATTCACTTCAGGATTGAAAGAATGTGGATACAGTTTAACCCATTCCTTCACCAGACCGATGACTTCGTCTTTTTGTAAGCCTTTAACTTTGATATAGTCCATTATTTTTTCCTTTTATGTTGAATTTTCTCTACTGAGAAACCGAATTTGCCGAGTTTTTCGCCTAAAGCGTAGTATTTTCCATGCGAATAAGTGATTAATTCCGCTTGATTAAGCTGGAAAAGTCCAGTGCTTGGGTCGAAATATTTCTCATCACCGTTAACTGCCACCACCTCTGCCAAAAACATATCATGAGTGCCTAATTCTTTGACTTCCAGTACCTTACATTCAATATTCAGAGGTGATTCGGCTATCAATGGCGCTTTCACTACCTGCGCTTTTTCAGGAGTGAGATGCATTTCCTTGAATTTATCATAGTCTCTCCCCGAACGCACCCCGCACCAATCGGTGGCTTTTACCAGTTTTTCGGTGGTGAGATTTATCACAAACTCCTTGGTTCTCATGATGATATCATGTGAATGACGTTCCTTCCTCAATGAGATATAACACAGCGGAGGGTCGGAGCACAGCGTTCCCGTCCAAGCCACTGTGATGATGTTGTAGTTTTCGGGGCTATCGCCGCACGAGACCATCACCACTGGCAGTGGGTAAAGCATATTTCCAGGTTTAAATGTCTTTTTCATGGTGCAAAGATAAAAAAATCCCGTCAAAATGACGGGATTTTTTCGTTGTTAGTATATCATTATTTGATATCCCAAGTTGTGCCGCTGTTAAGCAGGTCGTCGACAGTCTTGATGTTCGACTTAGCTGATTCGCGTTCGATGACGTCGGTGAGGCAGTCGTCGTATGTTGGAGCTTCCACGTTGCGGATAACGCCGATAGCGACTGGGAACGCAGGAGGCATCATATGGGCGAGCATCATGTGGATACCTGTGTTCTCTTCTTTCTCGTCGTGAACAAGGATATCTTTTTCAGTGATGCCGTTTTCGCCGATTGTGACGACTTCGAGCTTGTTGCCGTTGAGACGAAGACCTTTATTTCTCTCCTTACCGAAGATGAGAGGTTTGCCGTGTTCGCACTTCACCTGCATATCGTCGCGGACGTCCTTGCCTGTGATGTTTTCGTGAACGCCGTTCGAGAAAATCATACAGTTTTGGAGCACCTCGATGACCGACATACCGTCGTGATTCTTAGCTCTCAAGCAGATATCGGTGAGTTCCTTGGTGTTGACATCAACGCCACGGGCGAAGAACTTGCCGCCAGCGCCGATAACGAGTTCACCAACATTGAATGGATCCTCGTAAGTACCTTGTGGAGAAGTCTTTGTGACTGTGCCACGGAATGTACATGGTGAGAACTGGCCTTTTGTCATACCGTAGATACGGTTGTTGAACAGAAGGAGGTTCATGTCCATGTTACGACGGACAGCGTGGATGAAGTGGTTACCACCGATAGCTGTGCAGTCGCCGTCACCGGAGACGATCCATACTGAGAGGTTAGGATTCGCGAGTTTCACACCTGTTGCGATAGCGCAAGCGCGGCCATGGATGCTGTGGAATCCGTAGGTGTTCATATAATGTGGAAAACGTGATGAGCAGCCGATACCAGAAACGACGCAGATGTCTTCTTTTCTCTTACCGAGCTGCGGGAACACGTCCTGTAAAACCTTCAAAATAGCGTGGTCACCGCAACCTGGGCACCATTTCACTATCTGATCGCAAACGAAATCTTCTTTAGTAAGATTAACAACCTGATTATTTAAATTTGTGTTTTCCATGGTACTCTTATTTTAAAAGGTCATTAAACTTATTTTCTAACTCTGCTGTGAGGAATGGGAGACCCTGGATCTTGTTGTATTGCTCATACTTGAAGTCAGGCATCTTCTCTCTGAGGTAGTTCACAAACTGACCGTTGTTGTTCTCACAAACGAGGATCTTCTTGTGACCACTCAACACCTTTGCTGTGTTCTTTGGCAGAGGCATGATGTGGCGGAAGTGTGCGTGAGCGACTGACTTGCCTTCTTCAAGCATCTTCTCGACGACTGAGAGGACAACGCCGTATGTGCCGCCCCAGCTCACCACGAGGAGGTCAGCGTTAGGGTCACCGACGATCTCCTGTTCAGGGATGAAGTTGGCGACGCGCTGCACTTTCTCTTCACGAAGCTCTGTCATGAGCTGGTGGTTCTTCGGGTCGAGTGAGAGGTTACCGCTGCCGTTGGCCTTCTCAAGACCGCTGATGCGGTGACGGAGACCTTCTGTTCCAGGGATAGCCCACATTCTGCTAAGTTTTTCCTCATCGCGTTTGTATGGCTGATAGCCAGGCTCGTTATCTTTCGCGATTGGCGGAACGATAGCCGGGAGGTCAGCGACTCTTGGGATGCGGAGTATCTCAGAACCATTACCGAGAGCACCTTCGGTGAGAAGGATGACAGGTGTCATGTGCTCCATTGCGAGCTTAGCGGCTTCGTATGCTGAATAGAAGCAGTCGGCTGAGCTGCGTGCTGCCAATACGATAAGAGGAGCATCACCGTTACGGCCGTAGAGAGCCTGCATGAGGTCGCTCTGTTCTGACTTGGTCGGGAGACCTGTTGAAGGGCCGCCACGCTGTACGTCGACAACGACGAGTGGAAGCTCTGTCATGACTGCGAGGCCGAGGGCTTCTGACTTCAATGAAAGACCAGGACCTGATGTTGTGGTCACTGCGAGGCAGCCAGCGAATGAAGCGCCGAGTGACGAGCAGATACCCGCGATCTCGTCTTCAGCCTGGAAAGCCTTTACCTTTAAGTTTTTATATTTCACCAACTCTGCAAGAATATCTGTAGCAGGAGTGATAGGATAAGAACCGCAGAAAATCTGACGGCCCGAGCGCTCTGCTGCTGCCATCAAACCCCATGCTGTAGCGACGTTACCGGTGATATCACGGTATTTGCCTTTAGCAAGGTTTGCCGGCTCGATACGATATGTATTGGCAAAGATTTCCATGGTGTCAGCGTAGCTGTAACCTGCTGCGACAACAGTCTGGTTAGCTTTGATAACATCTGGTTTGTTCTTGAATTTGTTGTTGAAATATGCGTTCAACATGGTGATGTCGCGGTTGAAGAGGTACATCACGATGCCAAGAGCGAACATATTCTTTGACTTGAGCATTGCCTTGCGGTCCCAACCGAAGTCTTTCAAAGCCTCGAGTGTCATTGAGGTGATAGGGGCTTTGACAACTTTGTACTGGCTGAGGGTGTCATCCTGTGTCGGGTCGGTGGTGTAGCCGGCTTTCTCGAGAGCTTTGTCGTTCATCGAGTCGACGTCGAAGATGATTGTTGTGCCAGGTTTGAGCCAGCGCATGTTAGCTTTGATTGAAGCAGGGTTCATTGCGACGAGCACATCGCAGAGGTCGCCTGTGGTGTGAACCGGTTTGTGTCCAAAATGCACCTGGAATCCTGAAACGCCAGACACAGTTCCTTGTGGTGGACGGATTTCTCCAGGATAGTCCGGGAACGTGGCAAAGTCATTGCCTGCCAGAGCTGTTGAGTCGGAAAACAGGTTTCCTGTCAGCTGCATACCGTCGCCAGAGTCACCCGCGAAGCGAATGACAACGTGTTCAAGTTCTACAACTTTTGATCTGTTAGCCATAAGAAATTGAATTTAATTTATTATATTTTAATTACTTAGATAATTATTGACAATTATTTATGATTGCTCAAATTTTTCTGCAAAGGTACGCATATATTTTATATAAAAAAATAATTATGTAAAATAATTTTCACTTTTTTTGATTAAAAAAATATTTTTCAAAAAACGTGTTGTGTATTAGAAAAACCTCTATCTTTGCAAGACAAATTCTAAACAAAAAAAATATGGCATACAAAATTTTAGACAGCTGTGTAGCTTGCGGTACTTGCATCGACGAGTGCCCAGTCGGCGCTATTTCAGAAGGTAGCATCTATTCAATCAACGCTGATAACTGCGTTTCATGCGGCACATGCGCAAGCGTTTGCCCTAACGAAGCAATCGTTGAGGACTAATAGAATCCACACAGATTATCGAAAAAACGTAGGGGCGAATATCATTCGCCCCTACATTTTTTTATTTCTTGAAATAATTTGAAATCTTGAGGTTTATCTCACGAATCCGCTCTTCGTTGAGCTTAACCACTTCCCTATCGTATGTCATCAGGCCGTTGAGCTCGACCTCACAGTCGGTGGTTTGCGTATAAACCGCCGCCGAGAAGCCGCGCGGAATCAGATCCAGCAATTTGTTGGCGTATTCCACGTAGGTGTCGGTGACTTTTTCTTCCGAGTCGTATTCCACATAGCCCCAGCCTGTTGAAGGAACCCAAGTGTGGCCTTCGACTTTACGTCCGATGCCGCCATATTCACCGAGAACGTTAGCGCGAGACGCGTCGTAAAAATACATCTCAGGATCAGGGTAGTTGTGGATGTCGAGGATGTCGCCCACAGGATAGTGGTTGCCGCCAGATGCAGGGTTCACTAGACGCGACGGATCGTAACTCTTGGTCCACTCAACGATTTCTGGGGTCTTGAATTGTCCCCACGACTCATTGAACGGTACCCAAACGCCAATCGAAGGCACGGAATATAGGTAGTCTATGATTTCTTTCCATTCTTTCTTGTAAGTTGCCTCCGACTCTGGCGTTCTGCGGCTTAATGAGCCATCGAAATAACGGTCTGTCACCCAGCCTGGACTGCGACCGCCCGACGGCATGTCCTGCCACACGATAACTCCAAGGCGGTCGCAATGATAGTACCATCTTGCAGGCTCCACCTTGACATGCTTGCGTATCATGTTATAGCCGAAATCCTTGGTTTTCTGGATATCGTAAGCGAGTGCCTCGTCGCACGGAGCTGTGTAGAGGCCGTCGCACCACCAGCCTTGGTCGAGCGGACCGAACATGAAAATCGGCTCGTTGTTGAGCATCAGACGCACAATGCCATTCTCATCTTTAGCAGTGCTGAATTTACGCATAGCAAAGTAACTTATCACTTTATCAACACATTTATTTCCTTGATAAACGCTGATACTCATGTAATAAAGGAATGGATCATCCGGCAACCAAAGTCTTGCATTTTCCGGCATCGGGACTTCAATATCATTTCCATTGATTGATTTTGCCTTTGCGATAATCGTATTAAAGCCTCCATTGATATGTCCATCATAAACAACCACTTCAAACATATTGTTTTTCGAAGCATCAGAAAGCTCGGCATTTATTGTAACCTTATGATTATCAATATCAGGCACTATTTTCATATCGACAATATAAGTCTCCTGGACAACTTCGAGCCACACCGTCTGCCAGATACCAGTAACAGGCGTGTACCATATTCCATGAGGTTTCACATGCTGTTTGCCGCAAGGCTGCTCGCCCTCGTCGGTCGGGTCCCAGACACGCACTCTCAAGATGTTGTTTCCTTTTTTCTTCACAGCATTAGTGATATCAAAAGTGAATGGAGTATAACCGCCAGTATGGGAACCGACTTTTATATCGTTCACCCAGACATCGCACTTCCAATCGACAGCGCCGAAATGCAACAAAAGATGGTCTTGTCCTTTTAATGTGTAGTTAAATTCACGCTGATACCAGAGTTCATTGTCTTTCCCAACATATTTCTGCACTCCTGAAAGTGACGACTCTACGCAGAATGGCACCAAAATCTTACCATCAAACTCTCCAATATTATTCTCTCCTTTCGGACGAATTGCATAATCCCACAAGCCGTTGAGATCTTCCCAAATACCACGCATCATCTGCGGACGCGGATGAGATTTCCAAACGTTTTCAGGTGTAACTTCCGATGCCCAGCGAGTCTTCAAACTATCTCCTGCGGGAGCATATTGAGCTATTGCCAACTGACTGACAATCAAGCAAATAGCAACAAAAATAAATCTTTTCATACTTAGTGTTTAAATCTCCAAGCAAGACCGAAATACACAGTCCTGATTTGGTCTGATTCAATATAAATATCTCTGTAATCTCTGATAAAAACCGACAAATACTGTCGTCTCGTCAGGCGGTATTCGACATCGCCTTCAAACATCAATGTGTTGAGTTGCAATTGTTTATCTCTATTCAAAACAGAATACGTCTCGCCAGAAACAGTGTATTTAAACCTGCTGAAACGACGTTGGTACGATACCGACAACCTATTCCGCCAGTTATACTCGGGCTCGTAGTTGTAATATCCCGTCCGCTCATCGTGATACATGGTCAGGAAACGGGTTCTGTAGCCGAATTCCCAATTGCGGTAAACATATTTGTACGAAGCGTTCACAAAGAAACGGTAACGGCTTCTGAAAATATGCTTTCCAGTGTATCTATTGATATAATCGAAGCCTGCGCCAACCTTGAAGCCGTAGCGCACAAACTTATAATCGGCACCCAAAGTGGTTTTCGAGCGTGAATAATGCGAGAAATTATTGTCGAAACGAAGGTCTTCCTTCACATTGACATCGAAATTGCCATAGAAATTATTTTGGTATTCCGCCTGCAAAATCGCACCGTAATCGGTTGATTTCTGAGCAGTTGCGATATTCGGAACCAAAATCAAAAACAATAATATGGCAATTACGGTAATCATTGAAAATCCTTCAATTTTGTGATATTGTTGATGGTATTTTGCGTCTTTGCAAAAGGTTTGTACGTCACTTTCACAAATGCCACGTCGCGCAGGAAATCGATGTGTCCGACCTCAACCTCAATGATGTCGAGACCAGTGCGTTCCTTCAAATCGGCTATAAGTTCATCTTCGCGACCGTGTTTCACATTTTCAATCTTATCGTAAAGAACGATCTTCGTCTCAGTCCTTCTAGTCGTGATAATATTGCTTTCAAACAGCCATATCGCAATGATAAACAACAGGTTAGTGACGCCAAGCTCGAGATAGCTTACCGTCAGGGCCAGACCATTGATGATGGAGATTCCGATTATGATGAAAAGATATGTCATCTCGCGCACTTTCAGTGTCTCCGTTCGATATCTGATCATTCCGAAGATTGCGAAAAGTCCTAAGGCGAAGCTTATCGCCATCTTCATGTTTTCCATGTGGATGATGAGCAGGAAAATCGTGATAGCGAAGAGCATGAAAGTGAAATAATAGTCGTTTCTGCGGCTCTTCGGATAGTAGAAGCATCTAACAATGCCCCAGCAAACGAGGAAATGGAATGCGAAACGCACCAAAAGAGTCCACAGACTTGTCATGTCGTAAAGCGGCACACCGAGAAATCCTGTTTCAAAAGCCGCTCCGCCGAATTCGCGGGCTATATCAGGATCAAATTCCTGCTGCATTAGTTGAAGTAATAGCATATTCTCTTATTTTTTTTAGTTTTTCAAGTTTAATGATTTTCTTTTTAAAACGATTCTGCTTCAAAGTCTTGTCGGTCAAAGCACGACCAATGCAATACTTACTGATACTCAACGGCTTAACCCTTATCTCAAACAATGTTTTCTGAAAAAACGACTCGCATTGTCCGTCGCGTTTCAGCTCCATGATGACAAGTGGCGCTATGCCTGTCTCGTTGCCGTTTTCGAAGTTATGAAACCTCACGTTGAAGTCGATGGTGATTCGCTCGGTTTTGCCTTTATTGACAACGGTCACGCGTTCAAACGAAGTCGAGAGTTTTTTCATAAAACCATCGAAATCGTAATCCGGGAGCTGCTTTTCGACAAACTCTCGCACAGCTGGATCAGCATTCAGATCGGCGAACACCTTCTCCCCCACTTCGATACGTTTTTTCTTGGTGCGTCCGTGGTTGTTCTTATGTTTCACCTCACAAAAATAATTGCCGGTGTCGACATAATTTCTCACACGCAGCTTGTCGCGTTTCAGTTTCTTATCCTGATGGATGATATACATGTGATTATCAACGGTATCGTAGTAAACGCTGTCGTAAGCGGCTATGCGTTTTCCGTCGATTTCCTGCACGTAATATTCATCTTTGATTAGCGAAAACAACTTCGCGACAGTCAAGTCATCGGCGACATATTTCGTGTCGACACGATTCATCAACTTCACCGCACTCATCTCGTCGAGGCTGATGGGGGTCATCTCATTCAATATGTCGTTGATATTCAACATTATCTGAAAATCAGTTCATATTCTTTCACCGACTCTAATTTTCCATTCGGATAATAGTTGAGCTGCCGTTTCTTGCTGCCGTCGTCGTTGTACTCGTATTTTTTGATACGAACAACTTTATCTCTGTCGTTGTATTCAATCTCGCGAAGCACCTTCGATGCAGGGTCAAGCGGGTCGACATATTCCGATGTTACTCGCGATTTTTGGCCGTAAGAAGCGTATTCTATCTCCTCAATCTTCCTTCCTAAAGAATCGTATGTTGTGACATGATCCAAGAACGCTTGTTTTGCCCCTGCCTGAGTGTTCCACTCCTTGATTGTCAAGCCTTTACGCTTTTGACGTTTGATCAAAGTCTCAGGCGTGACCTGCTGCGAGAATGCCGGAATCACCAAGGCAAGCAGAAATGAAAAAATCAAAAATCTCTTCATATAAATATTATAATTTATTGATTATCAGACTTGTATGCGCACGTTGAAATATATCGAGTCAGGCTCCTGAGGATAAATACCACCAGCCTTTGTAACTGTCACAGTATCAATCACCGGACTTGGCACTTCGTCCGCGTTTTCAGTGAATGTAAACGCCTCGTACGTCCCCGGCTGCAATTTTTGGAAAGCGAACACGCCATCCAACCCGACGCGCACGTCATCAAAATGATAAACATCGCCTAAATTCCTGATATAAACACGATGCTCATAAGCCCATCCCGAGCCGACCTGCTCGTCTTTTTTGTAATATCTTGCCCAAACTTTTCCCTTGACGACCGAAGTGCCGTAAGCTTTACCCGAGTGAATATACAATGTGGAAGCGGTGCCAGTTTGTCCCTTTCCTATTGACACTGAGGTGGTTATAGGAATTTTATTTCCGTCAGGTAAGATAGAATATGAATAAACGGTATAATTGCCTGGGGTCAGATATTTGAACTGATAAAAGCCTTTTTTGTCAGTCTCAGCGTCATCGCCATAGAATTCCGAGTTACCGTAAACAATGAAAACATCTGTCTTTGATGCCTCAACAGTGTCGGCCGGGAGATTGTAGTTGTCGTCAGGATGGTTGATGAGTTTCACATATCCCTGAACCGTCCCTGTTCCGCCTTCTCCCTCGTTTTTCTTGCACGATGTGACTAACAACAGGCACATGCACAATAATCCTATTAGTTTTATTTTCATAAAATTTATGTTTATATGATTATTTAATCTTCAAGATTTTTTTTCATCTTTCGCATCACATTCACGAAGCTGTCAAGTTCTTGTTCGTCAATGTCTTTCACTGCGTCATTCATAAAACTGATTGCCACTTCGGTGGTTTTTTTCTCCAATGCTACAGCGTCATCGGTAAGCTCTATCTTGTTGATTCTGCGGTCTTTTTTATCCACCACGCGTCTCACAAGCTCCTTCTTCTCGAGCGAGTCGATGATTTTTGTAACTGAATTCTTATCTTTTTGAATGATATCGGCGATGTTTTGCTGCGAAAGCGACTGTTGGTCCCATAAAATATCCAGAACAAGATACTGCTCCGGGGTGATGTTTATGCCGTTTGCCTGTAATCTGTCAAAAAAACCTTTCTTAATCCTCGAATTAAGAATATTCACGTAAACCGCTATTTCTTTTATGAGTAACATAGGACTTAAGTTTTTTTATTTCTTTTTTATTGGACTTTCAGGTTCTTTTGCCATCATTTGATATTCCACCCATTCCACAAATCTCGGCAAGGCAAAGGTAAAGAATTTTGTGATTTTTCCGACAGGAGTGAGTAATATCTCGTTTTTTCGGACTCTCAGTCCGTAAGCCATCCTTTGTGCCACACGCTCGGCAGTCATCATCTTACTTTCATTACGCGGTGTTGTGCCTTGAGGCGAGCCGTCGGCCGTAAGCGCCATGTTTCTGATGTTTGAAGCGGTGAATCCAGGGGCAAACACCATCACATGAAGTCCGTCGTAACGATGCTCCACTCGCAATGTATCCAAGAAACCTCTGACGGCGAACTTCGACGCGGAATAGCCAGTCCTGCCTGGTAATCCGAGATATCCGGCAGTAGATATGACGCCCACCACGCTGCCTTTCGACTCGAGAAGATACGGCAAGGCGAACTTTGTGCAGTAGATAGTGCCCCAGAAGTTGGTATCCATCAGTCTTCTGATGACATCGAGGTCGAGATCCAAAAACATCGCTCGCATCGAGATACCTGCGTTATTGATAAGTATATCAATGCGTCCGAATTTCTCAACAGTCTGTTTGATGAGGTTTTCGCAATCGGCCTCCTTCGACACGTCGGTCTTCACGCACAACACCTTTGTCGGATCCGGCATCTTGGCTCTTATCTCCTCAAGTTTATCGATAGAACGAGCCGCCATCACCACCTTGGCTTCCAGGGTGGCGAATAAATTGGCTGTAGCCAGCCCGATACCCGAGCTGGCTCCAGTAACAATTATAACCTTATCTCTAAAATATTTAATCTTCATCATCAAAGAATTGCCATCTGAGGCATCTCCGGGTTGTCATATTTACCGGCAGCAAGTTTCTCCTTGATTTCCTTGAATGCGTTTAATGTGTATTGAACATCTTCGAGCGAGTGAGCCGCTGTCGGGATGATTCTGAAGATAATCATGCCTCTCGGGATGACAGGATATGTCACGATTG
>CAMZJA010000018.1 GCA_947307415.1 uncultured Bacteroidales bacterium
GTTCAAAGAAGAACACTCCTTACGCAGCTCAGATGGCAGCAGAAGAATGCTCAAAGACAGCGTATGACTTGGGATTACGTAAAGTTAAAGTTTATGTTAAGGGACCAGGCGCAGGTCGTGAATCAGCTATCCGCGCTATCCACTCATCAGGCGTAGAGGTGACAGAGATCATCGACGTCACTCCAATACCGCACAACGGTTGCCGTCCACCAAAACGCAGAAGAGTGTAATTTTTTGTTTAACATTTTAAAAAGTAAAAGTTATGGCAAGATATACAGGTCCTAAAACAAAAATCGCTCGTAAGTTTGGTGAACCAATCTACGGCTCAGACAAGTACTACGAAAAAAGAAATTTCCCTCCAGGACAACATGGTGCTGCAAAGAAACGCAAGAAAGTTTCTGAGTACGGCATGCAGTTGCAGGAAAAGCAGAAGGCAAAATACACCTACGGTATCCTCGAACGTCAGTTCCGTAACACCTTCGAGAAAGCTTCGAAGAAGAAGGGTATCACCGGTGAAATCCTCCTCCAGCTCATCGAATCACGCGTCGACAACACAGTCTACCGTCTTGGTATCGCTCCTACACGTGACGCAGCTCGCCAGTTAGTCAGCCACCGTCACATCACAGTGAACGGCAAGGTGATGAACATCCCTTCAGCAATGCTGAAACCAGGCGACATCGTGGCAGTGCGCGAGAAATCAAAGAGCTTGGAAGTTATTACAAACGCAGTGGAAGGCCACACAAACAGCTATCCATGGTTAGAATGGGATTCAGCAACCCTCACAGGAAAGTTCATGAGCTATCCTAACCGCGAGGACATTCCTGAAACCATCAATGAACAACTGATCGTTGAGTTGTATTCTAAATAATCGAATATAAACTGATATTATGGCAATATTAGCATTTCAAAGACCTGATAAGGTCGTCATGGTAGAATCGACAGACAAACACGGTGTCTTCGAATTTCGCCCACTCGAACCTGGCTACGGCATGACAATCGGTAATGCCTTGAGAAGAGTTCTCCTCTCATCGCTCGAAGGTTTCGCCATCACTTCAATCCGCATTGAAGGCGTGGAACATGAAATGGCTCCAATTCCTGGCGTCATTGAAGACCTCACCGATATCGTGTTGAAATTCAAGCAAGTTCGTTTCAAACAACAAATCCCGGGTGAGACATTCGAGAAAGTCACCGTCGTCATCGGTGGACAGGAAGAATTCGTCGCCGGCGATATCAACAAGTTCTTGTCAGTATTCCAAGTGCTGAACCCTGAACTCGTGATCTGCCACATGGACCCATCGGTGAAGTTGACTATCGACATGACTATCAACAAAGGTAGAGGTTATGTCAACGCCGACGAGAACAAAGTTCTCAACGCACCGGTCAACACCATCGCCATCGATTCAATCCATACACCTATCAGAAACGTCAGCTTCAAGGTTGATAACTATCGTGTCGAACAGAAGACCGACTACGAAAAGCTTATCCTTGACATCGAAACAGATGGCTCTATCAATCCGAAGGATGCAATGACGGAAGCTGCTAAGATCCTAATCTATCACCTCATGCTGTTCTCAGACGAACGCATCACTCTGATGGACGAACAGAAGACAGTGTCGGAAGACTTTGACGAAGGCTCACTGCATATCCGTCAGCTTCTGAAGACCAAACTCGTCGACATGGATCTTTCAGTTCGCGCTCTGAACTGCCTCAAAGCAGCCGAAGTCGAAACAATCGGTGAACTCGTCGCCCTTAATAAAGCCGACCTGCTCAAGTTCCGTAACTTCGGTAAGAAGTCACTCACAGAACTCGAAGAATTGGTCAGAAGCAAGGGACTCGAATTTGGAATGAATATCAGTAAATATAAATTAGATAAGGAATAATAGAGATGAGACACAATAAGAAAATCAATCATTTAGGAAGAAAAGCTGCTCACCGTGAGTCAATGCTCGCTAACATGGCATCATCATTGATCCTTGAGAAACGCATTATCACAACAACAGCTAAGGCAAAGGCCTTGCGCCTCTACGTCGAGCCAATGATCACCCGTTCCAAAGACGACTCTACAAATTCACGTCGTATCGTTTTCGCACAGCTTCAGAACAAATACGCTGTGACAGAACTCTTCCGCGAAGTGAGCCAGAAGGTCGCTAACCGTCCAGGTGGCTACACACGTATTATCAAACTCGGTTTACGTGCAGGCGACAGCGCAGATATGTGCATGATGGAGTTGGTCGACTATAACGAAGTCTACACCAATGGTAAGAAAGCTGCAAAGGCAACCAAGACAACACGTCGTGGCGGCAAGAAAAAAGCTGAGACTCCAGCAGTCGAGGCTCCAGCAGCTGAAGCACCAGCGGAAGAAGCTCCAAAGGCTGAATAAAGACTAGCGTTTTAAACGTTTTTGAGGTGTTAAAATTGTCACAATTTTAACACCTCTTTTTTTGTTTTTTAACACCATTGCGAGTTTTTGAACACCTTGTTTGTTTTTAATGATATACTTTTGCAGCCGTTTTCAAAACGAAATAGATCATTAAATTTAACATAACAATGAAAACGTTCTCTAAAAACACGAGAGCCTTCATTATGAAGGCGGCAATGGTGGTTTTGCTGCTGTTGCCAACAACAATCCAAGCTCAAGGCAGTATTGATGGATTCTTCTCCTCCTCAAATACTGATGATTACAAAAGTCGCACAAGCTTCTGCGACAACGTTACAAACCAGACGTTCGGAGACAATTTCGGGTTCACTTTTGGAACAAATTACCCTCAGCCACAAAATGACTCACCGGTAGGAAGCGGACTTTTAATCATGACAATCGCGGGCGCCAGCTACGTGTTATTACAGAAAAAGGAGAACTGATTATGAAAAAACTTAGCATTATCTTAGTGGCGTTGTCAATTTTGATGACTTTGACACAATGCAAGAAAAAAGATTTACAGATCGTTCCTGCAAATGGTAAAGCCGTGTATATCACCCTCGACGTGAGAAATAACTCAAAAGTCAATGTGAACACGGAAACAGGTGAGGTGAAATTTGAAAGATACGACGTGATTTACGCTGTGAGCAAAGGAAAATTTGTCGGAACACTCAGCCATAACGGCGAGACATTCTCAGGCTCAGTGGAAGGAGCCGTGATAGGCGAACCTCTCTTCTTCTATTTCTTCGGAAATACAAACCCTGACTATATTAAAGTAGGAGAATCGACATCATGCTCGGTGGTTATCGACGACCAAACAAGCAAACTCCCTGTCATCTCATGCGGCTTGTCGAATGAAGACTTCTCAGAAGGATGCAGCAACTATTCAGTGTTCTTGACAAACAAATGCGCCTTGGTGAAATTCAATGTCACAACAGCATCTGACGAAGAACCTACATGCATCAGCGGATTAAATAATAAGGTTGAAATAGATTTCATCAACAACACATTCACATACAGCAAGGATGATTGCGGCGTTATTAAACTGAAACCTGGCTGCGGCGAGCGCTGGGCTATTCTCCTTCCAAACGCAACGGCAATGGAAGAAGGCGCTGAAGGAACAGCTTTCTCGGCCGACTATCGCTTCCTGGGCAGACGCCCCGCTCTTGATGCCATCTACAACAACGACTATATCACCAACGGATATGATGTCACCGTTGAAACAACAGCCGAGGCCGATGGCAAATTTTCAATGAATGGCACAAAACGAGTCGTTTTCGCAAAAGGTAACGTTCAATATATCGTCAGTAACGGCGATAAAGCTGAATGGATATTCGCTCCTAATCAATATGATGTGCTTACAAACACAGCCGAACAAGTAGGTGACGGCGAAAATATCAACCGTGACCGTTTCGGATGGGGTACAGGCGATAACCCGTATAACGTGTCGACGCGCAATGCCGATTATGTGGATTACGTCGATTGGGGTAAGAACTTCCCGAACGATGAAGGCTATCAATGGCATGCTCCTAAATGTATTGAATGGGAATATGTGATGTTTACACGTAACGCCACAAAACTCAACGATGTATACAACGCCCGTTATGCAAGAGCAAGAATCGACACTCCTAATGGCGACAGAATCAACGGATTGATTTTGTTCCCTGACGTGTATAATCATCCGGAAGGTGTTGCATTACCTAAAAAAGAAAGCATAAACTATACCACAAACAACAATGGCGGCAGCTATGCCGATAATATTTATTCAGTAGATGATTGGAATCAGATGGAAGCTGCTGGCGCAGTGTTCTTGCCTGCTGGCGGTCAGCGTATCGTGAAAGACGGCGCACTCGGCTTCTACGACGTCAACGTGGAAGGCCACTACTGGTCACAATGCGACCTCGGCAATCCTGTTTTAGCATGTAATATCTACTTCACCAACTATCGCCCGTATATCTACGACAAAAACGATAAATACAAAGGATTCTCTGTTCGTCTTGTTCACGAATAAGAAATAATAGATAATAATTATGTTTAAAAGATAAGGGATGAGAGTTCCTTATCTTTTTTTATTAAAAAAGATGTTGTTTTCGAAAAATATTGTAATTTTGTAGCTTGATTAATTAGGTTTTAAAATTTAAGAAAAATGAGTAGAATAGAAAAGATTCATGCCCGCCAGATCTTGGATTCGCGCGGAAATCCTACAGTAGAAGTTGATGTCATCACCGAAGACGGTATCCTCGGTCGTGCAGCAGTGCCATCAGGCGCATCGACAGGTGTTCACGAGGCAGTGGAGCTTCGCGACGGCGACAAGACAAAATTCATGGGCAAGAGCGTGTATAAAGCTGTTGACCACGTCAACAATGAGATAGCAAAGGCTATCGTCGGCTACGAAGTGACCGACCAGAACGCTATCGATGCCAAGATGATCGAACTCGACGGCACAAAAAATAAAGGTAACTTCGGTGCTAACGCCATCCTTGGCGTGTCACTGGCTTGCGCAAAAGCAGGCGCTATCTACACCGACCAGCCTCTTTACCGTTACATCGGCGGCGTAAGCGCAAACACATTGCCAATCCCTATGATGAACATCCTCAATGGTGGTTCACATGCTGATAATAGTGTTGATTTCCAAGAGTTTATGATTATGCCTGTTGGAGCTAAGTCATTCCATCAGGCTATTCAGATGGGCTCTGAAATCTTCCATAACCTCAAGAGCGTCCTCAAAGCTGCCGGTTATTCGACAAACGTCGGCGACGAAGGCGGTTTTGCACCTAACCTCAAGTCAAACGACGAAGGCATCGAAGTGATCCTCAAGGCTATCGAGAAAGCCGGATATCGTCCGGGCGAAGACGTGTTCATCGCTCTCGACGCCGCTTCTTCAGAATATTATCTGCCAGAAGAGAAAGTCTATCATCTCCACAAATCGACAGGCGAGAAGCTTAACGCTAAGGAAATGGTCGAGTTCTGGAACAACTGGGTGAAGAAATATCCTATCATCTCTATCGAAGACGGTATGGCTGAAGACGATTGGGACGGCTGGAAACTCATGACCGACACCATGGGCAGCAAGATTCAGCTCGTTGGCGACGATCTTTTCGTGACCAACGTGGAGCGCCTCAAGATGGGTATCGATAAGAATGTTGCTAACTCTATCTTGGTGAAAGTCAATCAGATAGGTTCTCTTTCAGAAACTATCGCAGCTGTCAACCTGGCTTATCGTAACCAGTACACAGCCGTCATGAGCCACCGCTCAGGCGAGACTGAAGACACCACCATCGCTGACCTCGCAGTGGCATTGAACACTGGCGAAATCAAGACCGGCTCGGCATCACGTACCGACCGTATCTGCAAATACAACCAGCTGATGCGAATCGAAGAGGAATTAGGCGATATGGCATATTTCCCAGGAAAGAATCACAAATTCACGAAATAATCGTCGTTAAAATTGACGAAATACAGTTGTTTTTGCGCACGCGTAACAGCTGTGTAAAACCAACGTAAATCACCAATCTGTAGAGATGCACGGCCGTGCGTCTCTACGTCTTTTATATATGGCGCGTCGATAAACACCGTCGGCCACTGTCCGCCTTGCGTCTTATGGCAGGTCAGGGCATACCCGAACTTCACCTGCAACGCGTTGAAATACGGATTCTTACGCATTTCTTTGTATCTGTCGCGTTTGTTCGGAATATCCATGTAATCTTCCTCTATGGCGTTGTATAATCTATCCGATTCTTCCTGCGTGAGGGCAGGGGAGTCGCTTGTCAGCGTCTCAAGTAATATTTTTACCGATAGATTTGGAGCTTCTTGATAATCAATAAGTTGAATCTCGACGTCGGCGAAATGAAAGCCGAACATCTCCTCAGTGCTGTTGATGCGCATCAGCTCTATCATGTCGCCGTTGGCGATAAAACTGATTTTTTGGTCTTCGTCGGTCCAGAAATAATTGTTTTTCACCACCATGAGCTTGTCGCCAGTCGCAATCTCGCCGTCTTCCTGCAGAATCCGTGCCCTGATTGCCTGGTTGTACATGTTGGCACGATTATTGCTGCGACAAATTATTACGGCGTCGTTGTTCGATTTTTCATTGAAATTCTGCTGCAATAATTCCTCAAACTCCTGAGGCTCAATGCGATGCACATCAGAAAAGCCGTTGATATTAAATAAGGGCATTAATGGCGCTAAAGGCGTTAACGCCATTAACGCCTTTCTCAATTCCGTTGCATTCCACAAAATCCCCGATTCCTCTTCCTGTCTCATCACCTCGGTCAGCTCAAACGACGCCACCGTCAAACTGAAGCTGTTTTTCAGCACGTTGATGTCGTTGGCCGGACTGTTTTCCAATCCTACTGGCGGCAGCTGGGCGTTGTCGCCTATTAGCAGCAGACGGCAGTTTTCGCCGCTGAACACGTAGTTTATCAGGTCGTCGAGCAAAGAACGCCCGTTGGCGTAGTCGTCGGAGATCATCGAGCATTCGTCGACGATGAAAACGGTGTTTTTCGCTTTGTTTTCGGCTCTCGTCATGCGAAACGAGCCGTCGGCGAACTGCTGAAAACGGTATATTTTTCTGTGTATTGTCGAAGCTGTCATCCCTGTATAGCCGCTCAGTACCTTCGCGGCTCGTCCTGTTGGCGCCATCAGCTGATATCGCATCCCGAGCTTCGGGAGCGTCTTCACCAAGGTTGTGACAAGTGTTGTCTTGCCCGTTCCGGCATAGCCTTGCAGCAAATATGTGGGATTTTTCTTCTCCGAAAGGAGGAATGCGGCAAGATGAAACAACACGGTTTTCTGTCCTTCGGTGGGCGTAAACTCGAAAGATCTGTTCAAAAACTGGTATAACTCCTGCCGTGTCATGTTAGAATGGATAACCGATACCGAAATTCCAAACCAAGTTTTTCCATTGTAACTTGCTAATTCTCCAGCGATGCGCTTCGTCATACGACGGGTCGCACATCGGCACCGCCATGTCGACACGGAGGAGGAACAATGAGAAGTCTAAACGTATGCCGAGACCTGCGTCAAAAGCTATCTGTTTGTAGAATTTGTCGAACTTGAACTGGCCTCCAGGAAATGACTCGTTGTTGCTTAAAGTCCAGATATTTCCCATGTCGGTGAAGATAGCGCCTTTAATCGAGTTGTAAATAGGGAATCTGTACTCAAAATTACATTCGAGCTGCAAATCTCCGATATGCTCCATGTCGTAACCGTTCTCGTTCTTAAACTCACCAGGTCCCAGCGTCCTGAACTGCCACCCGCGCATTCCGTTGGTGCCGCCGGCATAGAAACTCTTTTCAAAAGGCATGTCGATGGAGTTGCCGTAAGCTATGCCGTGCCCGTAGAAGAATCGCATGGCAAGCATGTTAGAGTTTCTGAAAAAATGATAAAACCTGAAATCTAACTGGTATTTTACATATTGTGCATAACGGATTCCCGCTATTTCGTAGAAATTATCCGATTCTTTAATCACAGAGGTGCTGTTAAACAACGACAACAAATTTCCTGACGTCTCGAAATCAGCCTTGAAATAGATGAAGTTGTTTTTCTTTATGCTTTGGTTGCTGAAGATAAACGAATAGCTCAAACCAAGAATCAAGTGGTCGGTATACTGGTCTTTAATTCGCTGATTTGTCTCCGCGTTAAGCAGCTCCTTGAACAAATCCGACGGCAAAACCTTAACGGTATTGAGGTTGATAGGTGTTAGATAATGCTCTATGGTGTTGGTTGTCCTCCAGTTATAACCATATGAGGCCGTCATGGTGTGTTTTGTGTATAACGGTCTTATTTGTATGATATAACCTGTCGACAGCAACGTTCTCGGCTGATATTCAATGACAAAGCGGTGTAGCTTGATAGGACTGAGGAATCGTGGGAACATGATACTGGCTTCAACGCCGAACTCCTTTGTGTTGAAAAGCCCCTCATCAACGACGAAATTAGCCACTCGCTGTGCCTGAAAACCTCCTCTTAATGAGATTCTTAATACCTCAGAACCCCTGAAAATATTGTTGTTTCTATATGAAAAACTTCCCAACATGCCAAGGTCGCCACCCGAGTTGGTGCCCTCAACCTGAATGTTGTAATGGTGAATCTTGCCTTTTTGCAGCGTGATATTGCAGTTTAACAGCTTTATCGAATCGTTGCCGCTAGGTATGGTGTCGAAGCTTATGTTGTTGAGTGTGTATAATTTAAGACTTCCCAACGCCCTGTATGTCTGACTGACCTTATGCTGACTGAACTCATCGCCGGGATGTATCTGGATAATCTGATTGAAAGTTTTCAGATGTACCCTCGGATTTTTGCCGTAAATGAAGTCAAAACGATGTTCGGGATCTTTTTTATAGATTTTAAAGGTGTAAGGAACAGTGTCGTTTATTGTAGTGTTTGCATTCTTGATGTTGAAATCAGGATAGATGAACACCTGATTGATGTAATACTTATTGTGATCTTCGCCATCGATGCGAATCGTTATGTCAGCCTTTTTCTGCCTCAGATTAGTGTCTATCTCATAGTAGATATAATTTTTTGTGAAGAAGAAATATCCGTTGTCTCTTAGGTGATTCGTTATCAGGTCACGCTCCTTGTCCATAGTGAAAACATTGTAATTGTCACCCGTTTTGACAATCAAATCGTCTTCTATCTTTTCAATTTCCTCGGCTATATCGCTGTCGTAAATCTTCTTGTCGATATTTCTTATCGTGTAAGGTGTGGCCGGAGTGATTTGATACACGACCCTGGCTCTTTTGTTCCGTTCTTTCCTCGTCGCGACGACTTTCGACTTGAAAAAGCCGGTGTTGTTCATGTAATTCTCAATCTGCTTTTTCGAATCGGCGGTCAAAACGCTGCTGTAATAAACAGGCTCAACACCCAGATTGTTGTTTACCCACTTGTAGAATGTCCTGTCGGTTTTGTCAATAGTTTTATAGTAAATCCAAACACGCGGAAGCAGCCCAAACAAGTTTTTGTTCGGCTTTTGTACGATGTTTTTAGCTACTTCAGTCCTTTGAATGTTGTATTTCAGCGAGTCGTTGATGATCCTGTTTTCAATCAATATCGATTTCCCTTCAGGAACATATTTCCTGACGGCACAGCCCGATAATCCTATGATTACCAGTGAAAACAATATTACTCTAAAAACTTTCAACTTTTCAACTTTAAAACAACTCTAAACTCTAAATCACTTCTGCCACCGTGAAGTTGCTTCCTCCCACAAACACCACATCGTCGAAATGTGCGTTGTTGAGTGCCGAGTTATATGCCTGCTGCACCGATTCGTACACTGTTCCACGAAGTCCCGCTTCGGCAGCCTTGGCCGCCAGGATGTTGGCGTCGAGACCGCGTGGAAGGTCGGCTTTGCAGAAATAATAATCGGCATAATGCGGCAACAGATGCAGAATTCCGTCGATATCTTTGTCGTTGACACAACCTAAAACAAAGTGTAACTTCCTGAAACTCATATCACTAAGCTGCATTACTATCTCCTTCACACCACCGACGTTGTGCCCTGTGTCGGCTATCACCAGCGGCTGACGGCCTAGAATCTGCCATCTTCCCATCAGATTGGTGTTTTTTACCACATATTCCAAGCCGTTCACTATGTCTTTCTTCTCGATGTTGAATTTTTCTTTGAGCAGCTCGATGGCGCAAATCACCGTGGCGAGGTTTTTCTTCTGGTAGTATCCGAGAAGCGGGAACTCCACCGCCTCAATATATAGTTCATTGTCTTTCCAGATGTCAAACTTCTGATAATCAAGCGATTCGATATGAATTTTTTCACAATCTACAATCTGATCGGCGAAGTAGATAGGCGCGTTGCATTCCTGTGCTTTCTTGATGAACACGTCTTTCGTCTCCAACTGCGTCTCGCCGATAACTACCGGTGTGTTTGGCTTGATGATGCCTGCTTTCTCTCCGGCTATTTCAGCTAATGTGTTGCCGAGCATAGCCACGTGATCCAAGGAAATATTGGTGATTACGCTGAGTTCAGGCTTTATCACGTTGGTCGAGTCGAGGCGTCCGCCAAGTCCAACCTCTATGATGGCGATGTCGACTTTTTCCTTTGCGAAATAATCGAAAGCCATGCCTGTCGCCATCTCGAAGAACGAGAGCTGCATCTCCTCGAACTTTTCCTTGTTATTCCCAATGAAATCGATGACGTTCTGCTCAGGAATCACTTGTCCGTTGATGCGTATGCGTTCACGGAAATCGCGTAGGTGAGGGGAGGTGTAAAGTCCTGTTTTGTAGCCGCATTCCTGGAAAATAGAGGCCAGAGTGTGCGACACCGTGCCTTTGCCGTTGGTGCCGGCGACATGCACGGTCTTAAAAATATTTTGTGGATTTCCAAGAAAATCAAGGAGCTCCACTATGTTGCCGAGGTCTGGCTTGTATGCCGCTGCCCCGACTTTTTGATACATTGGAAATTTGTTGAACATCCAATTGGTAGTATCAGCGTAGTTCATTGTCTTATAATAAATTTATAAGTTATTGTTCCTTTTTGTAGCTCCGCGGCGTCTTTGTCAGGTAGGAATACCGACGAAAGCGCTGCCTGCTTTGCCATATCTTGCATTCTCGCGTTTGGAATTGTCGTTCCTTTGCCTATCTGCGCGCGCTGAACCCTGCCATCGCGGTCAACCCAGATGTCGACCACTATGGTGCCTTCTTCTGCGACGTCGTCTCTGTTTGGTGAGGAGATATGCTTTGCGCCTCTTCCGCCGAGACTGTACGACGGGCCGCCGCCACTGCCGCCTTGTCCATCGTAGCTGCTCACGTCGGTGCTTCCATTAGGATTTCCTTGGTCTCCAGGAGTCTCAGTGTTCCCCTCTGACGATGGCTGTTCTTGCGATTTCACAGGCTTAAACAGCGCTCTCTCGTTGACCTTTGGCTCTTCTTTTTTCTTCGGCTTAGGTGCTTCGAGTGCCGGCGCTTCTTCTGTGTCTTGTGTAACAGTCTGTTCCTCAACAGGTTTTGGCTGTGGCTTGGGCGTCTCTACGACCTCTTTAGGCTTCTGCTGTTGCTGCATGCCCATACCTTGGTTGTACATGCCGAGATTCACCTCAACGCCTGCTTCTCCTGGCAACGGCAAAGGCGTGGTGAGCGCCATGATGAACAGAAGCACCACCACGACGGCATGCACGGCCACTGTGACAGCAACAGCTATTGTCTTATTTCTGTTCTTCGTTGTCATTTTTTAGCCGATGTTGCCAGTAAAACCTTATGGTTTTGATGTGTCTCGTTGTTGATGTTGTTTACAGCGTCGATAACGTTGACGACATATTGAACCGGCACGCTCTTGTCGGAACGTACCACCACGATGCCGTCAGCAGTGCCGCCGAGAGCCAGCAAAATCTCAGGCTGCAGCTGATTCTCGCTCACCTGACGATCGCCTACGTAATAGTCCATCTTTTCGTTGATGTAGACGGTGACGGTCTGCTTCGCCATAGTGCGGCTGTTGCTCTGCGGAAGCAACAGTTTGATAGCGTTTGGAGCCACCAGCGTCGACGTCAGCATGAAGAAAATAAGGAGCAGAAACACGAGGTCTGACATCGACGACGAGTTAAACTCCACTCTTCTTTGATTTCTGCGTTTCAGTGCCATAATTATTTCGCCGGTTCGTTCAATACATCCATAAATTCAATGCTCTTCGACTCCAGGAGGTTCACCACCTTGTCGATTTGCGCTACAAGAATGTTGTAGAAGATGAAGGCAATGATACCAACGATAAGACCTCCCACTGTAGTCACCATAGCTTGGTAAATGCCGGTGGAAAGAAGCTCAATGTCGATATTGTTGCCTGCCATCGACATGTCGTAGAAGGCGCGAATCATGCCGATGACGGTGCCGAGGAATCCCAACATAGGACCTGCGCCTGAAATCATGGCGAGGAGAGCCACACCTTTCTCAAGGTTGCTGACTTCAAGATTACCAACGTTTTCGATGGCTGCCTGAATGTCGTTCAACGGCTTGCCGATGCGCGAGATACCTTTCTCAATCATACGTGAAAGCGGAGTAGAGGTCTTCTGGCATAACACCTTGGCATCGTTGAGTTTGCCGTCTTTCATGTAATTACGTATTGTCTCCATGAACATGTCGTCTTTTTTAGCCGCCTTGTTGATGGTGATGAATCTCTCTACGAAAATGTAAACTGCGATGATTGACGCGATGGCCAGCAAAAGCATAATCCAACCGCCTTGTACTGTCATGTCCCAAATAGACATCCTGATTTCTGTGGCTTCTGTAACTGTTTCAACCACAGGTACTTGCAATAAAAAACTTGTTAAATTCATATACTAATATTTGTCAATTACAAAAATAAACAATTAATTGACAAATATATTATATTTCTGTGAATCTTTTTACAATTTTTTCTCTGTAAGTATTGGAAACCGGCACCGATTCCAAGCCTGTTTGGTTGAAATCGATATAGTAGCCATCTGCATCGTTGCGTATCAGCTTGATATTGTTGGAGTTAACGATGTAAGTGCGATGGCAGCGCATGAGCGGAGTGCCTGCGAAAGCGTCTTCGATGGCTTGAATCTTATTGCGGAGAACAAAAGAACTGATGCCACCTTTGTTATTATAATACACATTGACGTAGTTGCCTTCCGCCTTGATGTAATAGATGTTTTCGAGTTTCACGGTGAACTTCAAAGCGCCGGTGTAATCGTTGAAGTTGATGATGTCGGGGTTGTCGGTGACAATCTCCTCTTTATTTGCGCTTTTTACGTTGTTGTTGGCGGTATTCGACTGTATCACCCTTCGTGCTATCTTCAACACTCTTTGAGCGTCGAGTAGGGCAAAGCTTAAGTCGGTGACGATAAACGGGAAACCGAGCGCTATGAAGGTGATTAGAATACTCTTTCCTAAGATAAGCTCAGCCGGATGACCGGTTACATGCATGATTCTCAATGAGATATATGCATGAAACAAACCAATGAGAACTATCTCGCCCAAGCTCCAAAAGATAAACTTTGGTAAGGTGAACCTGATCAGTCGTTTCGACATGTAATACATCATCACTCTACTGAAAATCAAGAAGATAGTTGATAGGATGATAAAGAATGCCGTATAGATGAACTTGTCTTTTTCTTCGAGGGAGAACCATGCCGTGGTTGTGTCCGACATAGGTATATATACAGCCAAAAACGCTATTGCGAAGAGCACAGAGATCGTTACCTGTACGATCAGGTTGTTCTTCTCAATCAGATAATGTGGTAATTTGTTACTCATTAGCGTAAATATTAGGCTGCAAAGATACAAAATATTTTTATTTCGTCACAAAAAGTCGAAATTTTATCACAAAATTTTTTATTTCGTCACAAAATCGGGAAAATTCGTCACAAAATGGCTGATTTCGTCACAAAAGTGTGAATTTCGTCACATATTGCCGGGATTTCGTCACAAAAATTCACCATGTGGTTTTATGAGGGTACTTTTGCGACGTTAGAAAACGAGAATTAATTAACAACTAAATAATATCTAAATGAAGATTTCAGGATTAGGAAGTTCTCTTCCATCAAAAGTGGTCACCAACCAGATGCTGGCTGAGATTCTTGACACATCTGACGAATGGATTACAACACGCACCGGCATCAAGGAGCGTCGTGTTCTTTCGAAGGAATATGTGTTGGATCTCGCTGTCGACGCATCGTTGAAAGCTCTTGAAGACGCCAAGATGGATGTTAAGGACCTCGACTTCATCATTTGCGCCAACGTCGTAAATGAGTATGTGACACCGGCTTTGAGCTGCATTGTGAAAGACAAGATCGGTGCACATTGCCCTTGTGTCGACCTCAACGGAGCCTGCGTGGGCTTTATCTACGCCTGCGACATCGCTGAAGCATATTATAAAATAGGTAAAGTGAAAAACGTCCTCGTGGTCTGCGCCGAAGCGCCGGCTCACATGCTCGACTGGCACGACCGCACTTGCGCCGTGTTGTTCGGAGCAGGAGCAGGAGCAGCGGTTCTCACACCTGGCGACAACATCATCGCTACACGTCTCACCGGCTCGGAAGGCTGGGATCGTCTCTATGAGATGCACGACCTCCAGTGGTGCCCTTACGACGAAAAAGGCAGCACCAACCTCCCTCTCGTGATGCACGGCCAGGATGTGTTCAAATTCGCCACATCGACATGTGTCAACGACCTGAAGGAAGTGCTTAAAGAAGCCAATATGTCAGCTGATGAGATCGATACTTACTTTATCCATCAGGCTAACTTGAGAATTATAAAATACATTGAACAGATGCTTAAACAGCCGACTGAGAAATTTCCGACAAACATCGAGAAATACGGTAACACCTCATCGGCAAGCCTCCCGATTTTGCTTGACGAGACAAAACGCGCAGGCAAACTCAAAGAAGGCGACATCCTCGCTTTCAGCGCTTTCGGCGCAGGTCTGGTATCCGGTGCAATGATTATGAAATGGTAAAATTGAAAAAAATGGAAAAAAGAAGAGTAGTTATAACAGGAATGGGAGTTGTCTCTCCTGTCGGAAATGATGTCAACACTTTCCTCGACAGCATCATGAACGGAAAATGCGGCATTGATTTCATCACAAAGTTCAACACTGACGATCTTCCTGTGAAAGTGGCAGCCGAAGTTAAAGATTTTAACCCTGAGAAAGATGGTCTTGAGACCGCTTTCACTCGTCGTAACGACCTTTTCGCCGTTTACGCCATGGCAGCTGCATGCCAGGCCATGAAAGGCAACGAAGAAGGTTGGGATCCTGACCGCTTGGGCGTTTATATCGGCTCAGGTATCGGCGGATTCGACACCATGATGCGTGAGATGCATAAACTCGAGGCGGAAGGTCCGCGCTGGGTTTCCCCATTGATGATTCCTACCATGATCGCTAACATGGCATCGGGCAATGTGGCTATCCGTTTCAACGCTCACGGCGTCTGCTTGCCAGTCGTGACAGCTTGCGCAACAAGTACTCACGCTATCGGTGAGGCTTATCGCGCCATCAAAGACGGCTATGCCGACGGCATCATCGCGGGCGGTACAGAAGCACCTATTAATAGATTGTCGATTGCCGGTTTCGCCAACTGCAAGGCTTTGACAAAGTCAGAAGACCCTAACGCGGCTTCATTGCCATTCGACAAACGTCGCGCGGGCTTCGTCATCGCTGAAGGCGCCGGTATCGTCCTCCTCGAAGAGCTCGAGCATGCAAAACAACGCGGAGCAACAATATATGCCGAGGTATGCGGCTACGGCAACACCTGCGACGGTCACCACGTCACAGCACCGCATCCTGAAGGTACATATGCTGCTAAAGCTATCAAGATGGCATTGGATGAGGCTGGCTATCAGGAGAAGAAAGACCTCCTTTACATCAACGCACACGGAACAGGCACAGCTCTCAACGACTCATCAGAGACACAGGCCATCAAGAAGGCTATGGGTGAGGAGGAAGCTCGCAGAGCCCTCATCAGCTCAACAAAATCAATGACAGGTCACCTTCTCGGAGCAGCAGGCGCTATCGAAATCATAGCTTCAGCGTTGGCTTTGCAGAAAGGCATGGTGCCTCCGACCATCAACCTCAACGAGGCTGACCCTGTCTGTGATCTCAACTACACACCTAACAAGGCTGTCAAGGCTGACCTGACCATCGCTGTGTCACAGTCGCTTGGCTTCGGCGGCCACAATGGTGCTGTGGCGCTACGCAGACTTTAGACCTTAGACTTTAGAAATTAACTGAAAAGTATATAGATATGACAAGAGAAGAATTAAAAAACTATTTACCTCACCGCGAGCCTATGTTGCTCATCGACGAGATTGAGATTGACGACCAGCATGTCGCTCATTCAAAATATCACGTCAGAGGCGATGAGTTCTTCCTCCAGGGACACTTCCCGGGTAATCCAGTGGTGCCGGGCGTCATCCTCTGTGAGATTATGGCTCAGTCGTGCGCTCTTCTTATGAAGGACGACCTTCCGGGCAAGTTGACATTCTACACAGGCATCAACAATGTACGCTTCAAGAATCAGGTTCTTCCTGGTGACACCATCGAAGTGGACGCGGTCTTGACCGCTCATCGCGCCAATATTTATTTCTGCGATGCTAAGCTCAGCGTGGCAGGAAAACAGTGCGTCAGCGGAAGCCTCTCGTTCGCTCTCGTTCCAAGAACAGAAAAATAAGTTTTATATAATGAAGAAGGAATTTCAAATAGTTGTGTTGGCAAAACAGGTGCCTGATACCAAGAATGTTGGTAAGGACGCCATGAATGCCGACGGTACCATCAACCGCGCGGCTCTTCCTGCCATCTTCAATCCTGATGACATGAAGGCTCTTGAGATGGCTTTGATGTGCCGTGATATGATTAAGAAAGAAAACATCGATGTCAAAGTGACTGTCATCACCATGGGACCTCCACGCGCTTCAGAAATCGTGCGCGAGGCATTATACCGTGGCGCTGACAACGGCATGGTCATCAGCGACAAGCGTTTCGCCGGTTCAGATACCTTGGCGACATCATACGCTTTGGCGATGGCTATCAAGAAGTTAGGTCATTACGACATCGTCTTCACAGGACGCCAGGCTATCGACGGCGACACCGCACAGGTGGGTCCTCAGACAGCTGAGAAACTCGGCGTGCCACAGATCACATACGCTGATGAGATTATCGCTGCAGCAACCGACAAGATCCGTCTTAAGAGAGTGCTTCAGCATGGTACAGAGGTGGTGGAGACACAGCTTCCAGCCCTCGTGACAGTTCACGGCAACGCCCACGACTGCCGCTCACGCCACGCTCATCTCGTAATTAAGAGAAAAAACACCGAAATCCCAATGTGGACTGCCGATGACATCAACCCTGACTTTGAAAGATTAGGCTTGAAGGGCTCTCCTACAAAGGTGAAAAACATCGAGAACGTCGTTCTCACCAAGAAAGAAAGCATCACAATCAACAGCGATGACGAGGGTATTAAAGGTTTGATCGAAGACCTCACAGCATCGCACATTTTCTAAGAATTAGAGATTTAAAATTATTTAAGAATAAAAATTAAAAAAATTATAGCTATGACAACAAAAGAAAAAATCACCGAAATTATCGTTAATAAACTGAATTGCGAACCATCAATGGTAACAGAAGATGCAGGTTTTGTCACAACATTAGGCGCTGACTCATTGGACATCGTCGAGCTCATCATGGACATCGAGCGTGAGTTTGAAATCACCATCCCTGATAACATGACAGAAAAGATCGTCACAGTGGGCGATGCAATCAAAGTTGTTGAAGAAATCAAAGCAAAATAATGAATAACATTATTGTTTATTGTGAAGTAAAAGACGACGGCAAGATCGCTGATGTGAGCTTGGAACTCTGTTCCAAGGCCCGTCATCTGGCCGACCGTCTCAACGTCAATGTTGAGGCCGCCGTCATCGGCAACAATCTCAAGGGTCTTGAGAACGAGCTGTTCACGCACGGCGTAAACACTGTTTTCTGCCTTGAAGATTCACGTCTGTCGTTCTATCAGACGTTGCCTCATTTCAGTGCGATGACGAAGCTCATCGAGCGTGAGAAGCCGTATTCGGTGCTTTTCGGAGCTACTCCTGTCGGCCGTGACCTCGCTCCAAGAGTCGCGTCATATCTCCGTTGCGGTCTTACAGCAGACTGTACAGCTCTCGACATCGACGAGAACGGCAATCTGATGCAGATTCGTCCGGCATTCGGAGGTAACATCATCGCCACAATTATCTGTCCGGATGTGCGTCCGCAGATGGCCACAGTGCGTGAAGGCGTCATGAAGGTGGAAGTGTTTGAGAAACAGAAGAATACCTCTGTAGTAAAACTCAACGCCTCTGAGTTCTTGAACGAAGCCGATTTCGCTGTGAAAATCATCGAGCGTAAGCTTGAAGAGAAGAAAATCGATATCAAAGGCGCTCCTATCATCGTATCAGGCGGTTACGGCATGGGCTGCAAGGAAAACTTCAAGCTTTTGCATGAGCTCGCCGACCTCCTCGGCGGAGAAGTCGGAGCCACACGTGCCGCTGTCGACGCAGGTTTCGCTGAGCCGGAACGTCAGGTCGGACAGACAGGTGTGACAGTACGTCCGAAAGTGTACATCGCCTGCGGTATCTCTGGCGCTGTGCAGCACCGCTCAGGTATGGAACAGTCAGCGTTGATCATCTCTATCAACACCGACCCGCACGCCCCGATCAACTCTATCGCAGACTACGTCATCACTGGTGATGCCGCAGATGTTGTGTCGAAGATGATAAAATATTGTAAATCAAATAGTAAGAAATAATGAACTTTTATCAAGATAATAAAAGCCTCGCATTCTATCTGAACCATCCTAAGATGGCTGACATCATCCGTCAGAAGGAAAACGACTTCGTTGACGCTGAGAACGACGAGCTTGCTCCAAAGAACGTAGAAGACGCTATCGACAACTACGACAAGGTTTTGGACATCGTCGGCGAGCTTTGCGGCGAAGTGCTTGAAGCAAATGCAGAGGCAGTTGATATTGAAGGTCCGAAGGTTGTCGACAACGCCATCGTGTATGCCAAGGGAACACAGCAGAACCACGAGGCTATGCGTGACGCAGGTCTCTACGGCATGGCATTGCCACGCAAATACAATGGACTTAACTTCTCATACGTGCCTTACGTGATGGCAGCTGAGATGGTTTCACGCGCCGACGCTGGCTTCGCCAACATCTGGGGCTTGCAGGACTGCGCCGAGACAATCTTGAAATTCGCTGACGACGCTATCAAAGACGAGTTTTTGCCACGTATCTACAAAGGTGATACATGCTCGATGGACCTCACTGAGCCTGACGCAGGTTCCGACCTTCAGTCAGTGCAGCTGAAAGCTACTTTCGATGAGAAAGCTAACTGCTGGAGACTCAATGGCGTGAAACGTTTCATCACCAACGGTGACGCTGACATCAAGTTAGTGCTCGCACGTTCGGAAGAAGGCAGCACCGACGGTCGTGGTCTCTCACTTTTCGTTTATGACAGAAAAGAAAGAGCTGTGACAGTGAGAAGAATTGAGAATAAGATGGGTATCCACGGTTCACCGACAGGCGAGCTTGTGTTCAACAACGCTCCTGCAAAACTCATCGGCGACCGTAAGATGGGTCTTATCAAATACGTCATGTCGTTGATGAACGGCGCACGTCTGGGCGTTGGCGCACAGTCGGTCGGTCTCGCTGAGGCAGCAGTCCGCGACGCTGAGGAATACGCCGACCAGCGTGAGCAGTTTGGCAAGAAAATAAAGGAGTTTGTCGCTGTTCAGGATATCCTCGACTTGATGCGTGCCAAGACCGACGCAGCCCGCTCATTGCTGTATGAGACAGCTCGTTACGTCGAGACAAACAAGAAAGTTGCCGACATGCTTACACCAGTTTTGAAGATGTTCGCCAGCGAGTGGGCTAACCAGATCGCTTACGACGACATTCAGATTCACGGTGGCTCAGGCTTCATGAAGGAATACAAATGCGAACGTCTGTATCGTGATGCCCGTATCTTGACTATCTACGAAGGTACATCACAGCTCCAGGTTGTGGCGGCAGCCCGTTTCTTAGGCAACGGCGCATATCTCAAGTACATCGATGAACTCGACAACTTCGAATATGCAGAGGAACTTCTGCCATTACGCGAGAAACTTCGCGCCATGACAGCCAAGTACAAAGAAGTTTTTGAGCTCTCGGGCAATAAAGAGACCCACCACAGACGTTTAGTAGAAGCTGTCGGTTACATCATTATGGGTTATCTCATGTTGCAGGACACCACACGTTGCGCTGATTTCAGAAAATCATGCGAAGACATTATTAAATTAGGTCAAGGAGAAATTGCAAAATCATACGAATATGTTAAAGAATAGAGTAGCAATCGTTACCGGTGCCGCCCGCGGTATCGGCAAGGCAATCGCAAAACGTTACGCCATGGAAGGCTGTAACATCGCGATTACTGATATCAATGAAGACAACATCAAAGCCACCGTCGCTGAACTTAGCGAGCTCGGCACAACAGTGAAAGGTTATGTCTCAAACGCAGCCGATTTCGCTGACGTCGAGAAGACCGTAGCTAAGATTGCTGAAGACTTCGGCAGAATCGATATCCTCGTGAACAACGCAGGTATCACCAAAGACGGCTTGATGCTTCGTATGACAGAGGCTCAGTGGGATGCAGTTCTCACAGTGAACTTGAAATCGGCATTCAACTACATCCACGCTGTGTTGCCGATCATGGCACGTCAGAAGGGTGGAAGCATCATCAACATGGCAAGTGTTGTTGGCGTTTCAGGTAATGCAGGTCAGGCTAACTACTCGGCTTCAAAGGCCGGTTTGATCGGTCTCGCCAAGTCAATCGCAAAGGAAATGGGCAGCCGTGGCATCCGCGCCAACTGCATAGCTCCAGGTTTTATTGAGAGCGACATGACACGCGCACTTCCAGAAGAAGTGAGAAAAGACTGGGCAACCAAGATTCCGTTGAGAAGAGGCGGTACACCTGAGGACGTCGCCAATGTGGCATTGTTCCTCGCATCAGACCTCTCAAGCTATGTCACAGGTCAGGTGATCAACTGCTGCGGCGGTATGCAGTGCTAAAAAAGAGAATTAGTATAAGTGTATTTTTGTTGTGGGGATGTGGCTCCCAGCCGCATTCCCATTTTTTATTTAATAGGGTGGAAGATTTTGCCGGAACAAGAATCGCTCTCGGCACCTGTAACCGACTTTAACACGTTGATTTCGTTATTGTTACGTAATAATCCAAGGAATGCGAAGACGAGCGCTTCCTTGTAGTCGATGATGTCGTCGGCAGGGACGACGACCTTGTGGTTGGTATGTGCCTGAATGCGTTCGACTAGATATTTGTTTTTGGCGCCGCCGCCAGTGATTAACATCTGTAGAGACGCGCCATGGCACGTCTTTACATCATCAATTGATTTTGCAATTTGTGTCGCGATGTGTTCCACAAATGTCGCCATCATATCCGCTACATCATCATGGTTTTCCAATAACGGTTTGATGTTTTCCTCGAAAAACTCACGTCCTAACGATTTCGGGTGTTTCTGTGAATAGAAAGGATGTGAATTTAATATTGTTAATAATTGATTATCAATGGTTCCGGAACGACCTATCAATCCATCTTTATCATACGGCATTGATTTTTTATTTGATAAAAAATTCAACGCCTGATTTGCAATGCAAATATCATACGCGATGCGTTGACCGTCAACGTCGTATGAAACATTGGCTATGCCGCCTATATTTAGGCAGATCGGATAATCAGAAAACAACAGTTTGTCGCCTATTGGCACCAAGGGAGCACCCTGACCGCCTTTGAGCACGTCTTCGGTGCGGAAATCGTTGATGACCATCACGTTGCAAGCGTTCGCAAGTGCCTGACCGTCGCCGATTTGCAAGGTGTAATGCTCCTGAGGACGGTGAAAGATTGTGTGGCCGTGCGACGCAACGATTTCGGGATGCAGGTTGTATTTGTCAATAAACTGTTTCGTTACCTGACCTAAAAACACACCATATTGATAATCAATTGTTTTTAATTGATTTTCATTATAATAAAAAGCATCCGATAGTTTGTGCTTCCAATCATCATCGTAATCGTAATTGTCTTTTGCGACGATTTCGAAATGCCATTTGCCGTCGTTCCAGAAATCGACGTCGACGAGGTCGATGCCGTCGAGCGAGCTGCCTGACATCAGTCCGATGATGTTGTATTTCCTCATTACAGTGAATCGATTATTTTGTTGAGATGAATACCGTTGGAGCCTTTGACGAGGATGTCTTTGCCTGCAACAGGGTTGTTTTGAAGATATTGCGCGAGCTCTTCTACATCGTTAAATAAGGAGAACTCTGAGTTTTCGTAGCACTTGGAGAACTCGGGGCCGACTAAATAAACGTTCTTAAACTTAAGCTCTTTCAAAAGCTCGATTATCGTTTTATGTTCCTGTTGCGACTCATCGCCGAGCTCGCGCATATCGCCGAGAATCAGCAGGTTGTCGTCTTTGCAGATGTTTCTGAAATTCTTAATAGAGAAACTCATGCTAGTCGGGTTGGCGTTGTAGGCGTCCATCACGACACGGTTTTTAGCGGTTTGAATCACCTGCGAGCGGTTGTTGGTGGGGCAGTAGCTCGAAAGAGCGTCGGCTATGTCTTTATCGTCGACTTTAAAGTATTTTCCCACACAAATGGCGGCCATCACATTTTCAAAGTTGTAATCGCCAACTAATTGAGTGTCAATTTTATAGCCATTCCATTCCACTGAGAGGTACGGATTGGCTGAATGCATCTTGCCTTTGATGTCGGCGTCGGCGCCGGTTCCGTATGTCACCTTATTTATATTATTGGCGAGGCCCATCAAAAGATCGTTGTCTTTGTTTACGAAGAGCATCCCGTTGTGTGCGGCGATGTATTGGTACATCTCGTTTTTGGTCTTGACTACGCCTTCGTAGCCGCCGAAATCTCTCAGATGAGCGCGTCCGATGTTGGTTATGATGCCATAGTTCGGTTCGCCTATATTTGTCAGCTCGTCGATGTCGCCGGGATGACTTGCGCCCATCTCCACTACGGCAAGTTCCGTTTCAGGCTTGATTCTCAGTAGTGTGAGCGGCACTCCGAGTTGGTTGTTGAAGTTGCCTTGAGTGAAGATGATGTTATATTTTTTTGACAAAACCGCCGATACGAGTTCTTTTGTCGTTGTCTTGCCGTTTGTTCCGGTTATGCCTATTATTGGCAACCCGAGCTTCTCGCGATGATATTTTGCAAGTTCTTGCAGGGCTTTCAGGCTGTCGTTGACCACAAACAAACGCTCGTGTTTCGGCAGGTCGTTTCTGTCGGCGATGACGCAAGCAGCTATGCCTTCTTCGGCGACTTTCAATGCGAAGTCGTTGCCGTCGAAATGTTCGCCTTTCAATGCCACGAAAACACAGTCTTTGCTGATGTTACGGCTGTCGGTGGTGACAGTGTACGCCTTTGTGTAAAGCTCGTATATTTTCTCGATAGTGCTCATTTTGAGATATGTTTTATATAAAAAAAGCCGTCATGAAACGACGGCTTATTATTTGTTTTTCTCTGTGTTACTTTCCGGTAGCCGGTCTGATCATGTTCATGGCGCATCTGAAACCGATTGTCGATGCCGACTGGTCTTCTTCGAGGAAGCGACGCACTGAAGGACTCAGGTAGTAAGGACCGTCGGCCCATGAACCGCCTTTGTAGACGCGTGAACGGTCGGAAATCAAAGTGGTCTTGCCGTAGTCGTACATTTGGTTAGTGTATGCTTCCTGACCCTGTGTCTTGTTGTTCCAGTCGTTCTGGATTGTCGACATATAGTCACCGTCGTTGTGGTTGATGCCGTAGCTGTCGCGGAAGTTCTTACGTTCTGAGATCTCATTTTGCGTTACAGGCACTTTGATGAGGTTACCTGTTGAGTCGATGGCGTATTTACCTGTCGTGGTGTCGATCACGTATTTGGTGAATTGGTTGCCACGATAAGGGTTCTGATCGGAGAAGTCCTCGAATGAGAGTGGGCGATAAGCGTCGGCAACCCATTCTGAGACGTTACCTGCCATGTTATACAAGCCGAAGTCGTTTGGCCAGTATGAAATAACTGGTGATGGGAAGTCGGCACCGTCGTTGAGACCGCCGGCGATACCCATATAGTCACCTTTGCCTCTTCTGAAGTTGGCTGTGAATCTACCGGTATAGTCTTTCTCGTTGGCACGCAAACCGTCGGAGTTCCAAGGGAATGTCTTACGATCGACGACACGCTCGTCGCTGGTGTTGCCGATAAGACCTAAAGCTGCATATTCCCATTCAGCCTCCGTGGGGAGACGATATTTCGGGAGGATGATGCCGTCTTCGACTCTCGCGTTACGGACATTACCGTTATTTTGTTTGATACCGTTCGATATTGTCGCATGGTAAACGCCAGCGAGATATGCATCGGTGCTGAAGTTGTTGTTTCTGTCCTGATTAGGATCGTAGGAGATGACGCCAGCTTCGATGAGAAGGTTCTCGTTTACACGGTCAGAGCGCCATAATGCGAATTTGTTGGCTTTGAGCCATGACACGCCGACGACAGGGTAGTCGCGGTAGGCAGGATGTCTGAAATAAACCTCTACCAAAGGCTCGTTGTATGCCATCGACTGGAACCATACCATGGTGTCAGGAAGGGCGGTGATGACTTCTGCCGAGTTTTTGCCGTAAATCTTCTGTAACCAGTAAATATATTCGAGGTAGTCGATGTTGCTCACTTCTGTTTCATCAAGGTAGAAAGAAGAAATTGTGACCTGACGAGGTGAGTTGTCCCATTCATAGAAAACATTATCCATAGTGGCTCCCATGGTGAATGTGCCGCCTTCGATGGCGACCAAACCCGGACCCGGCTTCTGTGCAGGGAAGTTCTGGAAGTCATAAATATATTCGTTGTTAGGGTCGTTGTATTTCCATCCTGTGGTTCTTGACTTCTTGTTTGAAGACTTGTTGAAGCATGATGTTAACATAACACAACAACCGATAATTGCCAAAATAGTGCTGAATCTGAACTTATTACGCATCATTATTTAAATTTTTATACTTCTTCTTTAACTCTAAATCCTTGATATTATTGCATCAGATAACAAAAAAATGTGTTTGTTTTCCCTGCTGTAATTTCAAACTGCAATTATACGACTTTTTTTGATTGAAAATTTAATTTTTTTTAATTTTTTTGAAAATGTTTTTAACAATAATATTTTAGATAAATCGTTAAGGTTATTGAAAATATGTGTATCTTTGCAGAATGTATATAAATATTTCTTTTTTGGAACGTTTTAAGAAAGCCATCATTGGGCTTTTTGTCATATTTTCCGTGGGATTTTATGCCGCTCACGCCGGTAATTCAGTGCTCAGCGAGGGCACATGGTACAAGATGTCGATTTCATCGACCGGCATGTATAAGCTGACATATTCCGATTTGTCGAATATGGGCATAGATGTGGCCAAGATTGACCCTCGAAATATCAGGATTTACCATAATGGCGGCGGCGTGTTGCCTAAAATCAATAAATCGTATTATCCCGACGACCTCTATGAGATTCCGATTTATGTTTATGGCGAGAGCGACGGAATTTTCAACCAGAACGACTACATCATCTTTTATGCCAGAGGACCTGTAGTGTGGAAATACAATAGCCAGAAGCAGTATTATAACCATGTGAAAAACCCGTACACCAGCTACACATACGCGTTTCTTACCGTCGGTGACGAGCCGGGACGACGCATACAGACGGAGGCCGAGCCTCATGGCTCCACAATAGTCGAAGTTGCCGATTACCTTGACTATCAGGTGAAAGACGTCGATGAGGTCAATATCAACAACATGGGCTGCACCTGGTTTTTCGACAAATTCGACGCCACTTTGCAAAGAACTTACGAGTTCTCGTTCAATAATTTGAATACGTCGAAAAATGTGAAAATGAGAGCAGCCATGGCGTCGCGTAACACCTCCACTGCGTCGATGGTGCTCAAATACAACAACAAGCAGCTGTATTCAAAGTCGTTTGGCAACGCCGACCAATATATTTATGCACGACACGACACCACTTGTCTTGTTGGCTTCAAAGCTTCAGGAAGCCCGATAAAAATCGATGTGAAATATAACAGGGCTATGGCATCGTCGGAGGCTTGGATGGATTACATCTCGCTTAACGCCTGGTGTTATCTGAAGATGTCGGGCGATGTGCTCTCGTTCAGAAACCCTGAGTGCAGCGATGTCAAAACCATTTACCGTTATAACATTCAGAATGCCACAAGCTCAGTCAAGGTGTGGGATGTCACCGACCCGATCAACCCGATGATGATGAGCACCACTCTGTCGGCATCTACAATGTCGTTTGAGGTTAACGGCAATTCAAACAACCAGTTTGTCGCCTTCAATGGCAGCAGTTTCAAGAAACCCGCATCAGTCGTAAAGGTGTCGAATCAGAATCTACATGCCAAGAAAGATATTGATTATCTTATAATTACAAATGCAAATTTTAAATCGCATGCCGAGCGTCTGAAGAAGATACATTCGCGTATCGACGATTTGGTTATTGACATTGTGCAGCCGAAATATATTTATAATGAGTTCTCATGCGGAGCTCTTGATGTGGCCGGCATCCGTAATTTCATAAAAATGCTTTACAAAAACAGCAGCGACGAGCATAAACTGAAATATGTGCTGCTGTTGGGCGACGCTTCTTATGATTACAAGAATTCCGACGTTTGTCTCGTACCTACATGGGAGTCGTTTGAGTCGTGCGTTATAAGTAAGTCGGTGGTTACCGATGATTTTTATGTCTGTTTGGATGATAATGAGGGAAATATGGAGAATTATACCTCCACCATCGACGTGTCTATCGCGAGAATGCCTGTGAGCACTGCCGAGGAGGCCACTATAGCACTTAATAAGATAGAGTCTTATATAGCCGGTAATTCTTCGACAATGAACAACTGGCGAAATGTGGTTACATTTATGTGCGACGATAAAGACGCTCTCTTTTTCAGCACGTCGGAGAACCTTGCGAAAAATATCAAGAAATGGGGCGGCGATGTGATTGTCGACAAGATTTACCTTGATGCCTACAATCAGGTCGCCACGGCGAGTGGACAGCGCTGCCCGGAGATGAATGAGGCTATTATTAACAGAATAGAAAGAGGCTCGTTGGTGGTGAATTATTACGGTCACGGTGGCGAGATCGGTTTGGGCGACGAGCGCTTTTTGACTGTCGACAACATCAACTCGTTGGCTAACAAGCCTATGATGCCGCTTTTCGTTACCGCAACCTGCGAATTCAGCCGTTTTGACGATCACACCAGAACGTCGGCGGGCGAGATGCTGTATCTCAACAGAAAAGGTGGCGCTATAGCCATGATTACGACGGCGAGAACCACGGGAGGAAGCTCGGGACTTCTTAACAGGACATACAGCAATATGTTTAAAATGACCGATGGCGAGTATCCTACTATGGGCGAGATATTCTTCCATTCAAAACAGGATACCGACACGAATACAAAGGTTTTCGTGCTGTTTGGCGATCCGGCTCTGCGTCTCGCTTATCCTAAAAACAATGTGGTGCTCACCAAGCTTAACGGCAAGCCTGTGTCGTATAACGATACTTTAATGAATAATGACACGCTTAAAGCGCTGAGTACCATTGAATTACAAGGAATTGTGACTGATAATTTCGGGGAGACTATGACTGATTTCAACGGCATGGTGCGCGTCTCGGTTTACGATAAGGAAAACACATATAAAACAAAAGGCGACGAGGGCGGCATGGTGTATAGCTTCAAGCTGCGTAACAGCTTGTTGTTCGACGGTAAAGCTGTTGTCGATTCGGGAAGGTTTACAATCAAATTCATGCTTCCTAAGGACATAAACTACAGCTACGGCAAAGGTCTTATCAGTTTCTATGCCACTGATTATCAAACTGATGCTAATGGGATGTATGGCGATGTAGTGGTTGGAGGCTATGACGCCACAGCAGAGCCTGACGAGCAGGGGCCGAAGATGAAGGCTTATATCGACGACACATTGTTTGTGAGCGGCGGAATAACCAATGAAAACCCTGTTTTGTATGCTTTCCTCAAGGATGAGCATGGAATAAACACTGCGGGCAGCGGTATTGGTCATGACATTGTCGTGACACTCTCGGGTGCCACCAACAAGGCGTATAACCTGAACATGTATTATGACTCTCCATTTGATCTAAATGATTATGGCACAATAGTTTACCGTTTTTATGGGCTCAATGAAGGAGATCATCACCTTATATTGAAGGCTTGGGATATTTACAATAATTCGACAACGGTCTCGTTGGATTTTACTGTGGTGAAGAGCAAGGATGTCGCGGTTCAAAATGTCTTTAACGCCCCGAATCCTATGACAGATTACACAAACTTCATGTTTGAGCATAATCAGAAGGATGATGTCTACATCACGATAAACATTTACAACATCAGCGGACAGCTTGTCAAGACCATCAAGGAGAGCCGTTACGGCACTTCGCTGCGTATCGACCCGATTCGCTGGGACGGTAGGGCAGACAACGGGATGCAGCTGCCATCGGGCGTTTATGTTTATAACGTGACAGTCACCACCAATGACAACCAGAAGATCACAGGATTCTCGAAACTGGTTATCGCCAGGTGATATATTAAATAAGGTGAATTTTTTTTTAATAAAACAATAATTGAAATACATCTGCGTTCATAAGGAATAAATGTTTATTTTTGCAAGCTAATTTGAAAGTATATGATTAAAAAATCTTTTTTGGTTTTAATGGCTCTTTTGATGACGGGTGTCGTCGCAAAAGCACAGAATGATGATTATAATGTTATTTCGACAGCGGTCCCGTCGATGATTATCGCTCCTGACGCACGTTCAGCAGGTATGGGTGATTTGGGCGTGTCATCGGCACCAGATGTTTATTCAATGCATTGGAACGCTGCAAAATATGCATTTATTGAGGATGACTTCAGCGTGGGTTTGGCATATACTCCTTGGTTGAGAAAGCTCGTTTCTGATATGAATATCGCATATCTCGCCATTTCGAAGCGTGTGAGCAGCCGTTCTGCAATCGCAGGTTCTGTGCGTTATTTCAATTTAGGTGATATCAATTTCAGAGGCGATAATAACGAAGACCTCGGAACATACAGACCTAATGAGTTCTCTGTAGACCTCTGTTATTCAAGAAAACTCGGTGATTATTTCTCAGCGGCTGTGGCGGCTCGTTACATCTATTCGCATATCACACAAGGTGTTAACAATTACTCAAAGCCAGCATGGTCGGTGGCTGCTGATATCGGTGTTTACTATCAGAAACCTATTTATTTCAGCACTGTCGACGGTGAGTTTGCTTGGGGTGTCGCCATCACCAATATGGGTAGCAAGATGAGCTATACCAACGCCAATAAGAAAACAGACTTTATCCCGACGAACTTACGTTTAGGTCCTACAATCAAGATCAATATCGATGATTACAACTCAATAGCTTTGTCGGTCGACCTCAACAAACTTCTTGTGCCTACACCGCCAATTTACGAAAAAGACGATGAAGGTAAGATTGTTTACGACGCAAACGGCGATCCTATCATTGAAAAAGGTATGAATCCTAATGTTTCAATGATTCAGGGTATGATTCAGTCGTTCTACGACGCTCCGGGCGGATTCAACGAGGAAATGAAGGAATTCACACTTAGCATCGGCGCAGAATACTGGTATAATAAGGTGTTTGCGGTGCGTACCGGTTTCTTCCATGAAGATAGAACCAAGGGTAACCGTCGTTATCTCACATTCGGTGCAGGACTCCGTTACAACGTGTTCGCTTTGGACGTTTCTTACCTCGTGCCGGTCAACAATACAGCCACATCAGGTACTAACCCACTCGAGGGAACGTTGCGTTTCAACCTAGCTTTCAACATCAACAAGTGGGATAAGAACACTAAGTTGGAGAAGAAAGATTAGTTGAGAGTTTAGAGTGTAGAGCTTAAAGGAGAGACGGTTTGCAGCCGTCTCTTTTTTTATTTTTTTTGATCTTTGTAACGATTTTTGTTGTATCTTTGCAGCACCAAAAACGAGAAAAATTTGTGAGACTATATTTTTTTATATTTTCCCAAATATGTTTCAGTGATTATTTGTTGTTGATTTTCAACTAGTTATCTGAAAAATTTCGTTTTTGGTTTGTGAATTAAATATTTGTTTAACAACTAAAAAATCAAAAATGAAAAGATCAAAAATTAAAAAGGAGACCTTGGTTTTGTCTTTGACGATGGCTGCGAATCTTATTTTGCCATTGTCGGTGAGTGGTCAAGGTGGTGGAGCTGACGGATTTTTCAAGGGAAGCTCAGATGGTTATGAAAATCGTGATGGCGATGCCGGTGTTTCGGGCGGTATTACTAACGAGTCGTTCAACGCGCCTCTTGACGGCGGGTTGCTAATAACGGTTGCGGCAGGGGCTGGTTATGCGTTGCGGAAGCGTCGGCGCAGAAAGAAAACGAGAACATTTTTAATGGCTATGGCTTTGTTGCTTGGGATGACACAATGCAGGAAAAATGTCGTTGATTTTCCACATTTTCAAGATGATTCCAACAATATCACACTTGTGGTTAAGAGGGATTCGAAAGCGGATATCGATCCTGTGACGGGTGCGGTTTCGTTTGTCGACGGTGATGAGATTGTCGTTGCGAACGACGGCAGATATGTGGGACGGTTGGTTTATGACGACGGCGTGTTTAGTGGCAGCGTATCGAATGTAAACACTGATGATTACTTGCATTTTTATTTCTTAGGCAACAAAGATGCTGGTACGTTGACGGCAGGCTCGTCGGAAGGCTGCTCTGTGGTGATCTCGGACCAGGTGACGAGCCTGCCGGTCATTTCCTATGGGCATTCCACCGAGAAATATTCGCCGAGTGAGAGTTCGTATACTGCTTGTCTCAGCAACCAATGCGCTCTGGTAAAGTTCGAGGTGAGCACTTCGTCGACGTTTGCCGCCACGTGCATTAAGGGCATGAACAACAAGGTTGATGTGAATTTTGCTGACGCATCGTTTTCTTTCAGTCAGGTTAATGAGGGCAAGATAACGATAGCGCCCGGCAGCGGGACGAGATATGCGATACTGCTTCCGCAGGACGCTGCAGCGGAAGGAGGGACGGGCTCTGCTTTCTCCGGACGATACAGAGGGTCGCGAGGCGCTGTGCCTGAGATAAACGCTAACGACTATGTCGCTGACGGCATCTCGGTTGAGGTAAACGAGCCAATGGTGCCGGAAGGCGCGTTGAATGCATTGTTTACGGTGAATACCGACGGCAAGCAGGTGTATTTCTCAAAAGCGAATCTGTCGTATGTGATGTCTACTAAAAAATGGGAGTTTCTAAGTCAGCAATATACCGTATTTGAGAGTAATGACTATAATGCCGGTGATGACTATGCGACTAAGAGTATGGTGACGCTATTTTGTTGGGGTACAAGTGGTTACAATCATGGAGCGGCATATTATATGCCTTATAGCACTAATGCCAAGTATCCAAGTTATAATGTTTACGGCGATTCCAAAAAAAATATTTTTGATGAGGACGGCAGGGCTGATTGGGGATATAATGAGATTGCCAACGGTGGCGGAGCGAATAAGCAGTGGCGTGTGCTTACTAAAGATGAATGGCATTATATTCTGGTTGACCGGCCGGGCGCGGCAAGTAAATACGGACAGGCGACAATCAACAACAGATATGCGGGGCTGGTGATCTTGCCTGACGACTGGAGTGAGCCGTATGAAGGTTGTTTTGTGGCGGGTGTGGCCAACGAATATGAGACCAACAAATACACACTCAGTCAGTGGAGCATGATGGAGGAGGCAGGTGCGTTGTTTCTGCCAACTGCGGGTCGTAGATGCGGTACGATAGCTTTTGGAGCCGGGAGCTATTTGTTTGTCTGGACCAGCACTGTGTATAACGACAAACGTTCGTGTTGTGTCTTTGTAAACAATGGTGTCGTCAATCCCGACAGGGTGGATGATAAGCGTTGCGGCTCGTCGGTGCGACTTGTTTGTGAGTGATTTGTGGATAATAAAAAAGAGACAATCTGCAGATTGTCTCTTTTTAACCTTAAATAATTAATTATTAGGTACGGCTTCGCCGAATCAATACTCGTCAGATACTGTGAGCTTCTTTCTGCCTTTTGCGCGGCGTGCTTTCAAAACTTTGCGGCCGTTAGCAGTTGCCATTCTTTCTCTGAAACCGTGTTTGTTCTTGCGTCTTCTGTTCGATGGTTGGAATGTACGTTTCATTGTCTTATGTATTTATTTTTTTCTTTTTCTCCTAAAATTCGGACTGCAAAATTACAAAAGTTTTTAATACGTACAACATTTTTTTGAAAAAATTATTTTTCAGGTACATTCTTCAATGTTTCGACCAGAAATTCCCAGAACGGAGTCACTGATTCTATGAGCAAAGCCTCGTCTGGTGAGTGCGGGTGGACGAGGGTAGGACCGAACGAGATCATATCCCAGTTAGGATATTTCGCGCCGAGGATACCGCATTCGAGACCGGCATGGATGACCATAATTTTCGGTTCTTTACCAAATTTTTCGGTGTAAACCTTCTTCATTGTGGCGAGGATAGGGCTGTCGATGTTCGGTTTCCATCCGTGGTATGATCCGCTTGACTCTGCCTTTGCGCCGTGTTCGGTCAACACTTTACGCACGTCTTCGGCGAGTTTGTCTTTGAGCTCGTCGACGAGACCGCGCTGCAGTGAGCAGGTGATGATCTTGCCGTCTTCGAGTTTCACGAGAGCGAGGTTCGATGATGTCTCGACAGTGCCTTCGAAGTCTTTCGACATTCCGATGACGCCGTTAGGATATTTGGCGATAGCTTCGAGCATGTTTTTGAAAGTCTTGTTGTCGATGACTTTGGCGGGCATCTCGGCGTCGGCGATGGCGACGGCGAGGTCTGGCTCGGCTTCGGCAAACTGTTCTTTCACTGCTGCTTCATATTCGCCCACGAATTTCTTCAGTTTCTCGACTTTATCTGTAGGGACTACGATGGTTGCGAACGACTCTCTTGGGATGGCATTACGCAAACTGCCTCCGTTGATGGTGGCGAGGCGCACGCCGAATTTCTGTGACACCAGGATCAGCAGGGTGTTCATGATTTTGTTGGCGTTGCCTCTTCCAAGGTTGATGTCCATGCCTGAGTGGCCGCCTTTCAAACCCTTGACAATCAGTTGGAATGCTGTCATGTCGGCTGGCACGTCTTCCATCTTAGGAGTCCAGCAGCCGTTGGTGTCGATGCCGCCGGCGCAGCCCACGTAGAGCTCGCCTTCAGTCTCTGAGTCCATGTTGAGCAGGATATCGCCTTTGAGGAATCCTGGTTCGAGTTTGTTGGCGCCTGTCATGCCTGTCTCCTCGTCGATGGTGAAGAGGCCTTCGATAGGGCCGTGCTCGAGGTTCTTTGCTGCGAGGACGCCCATTGCCGCTGCGGCTCCCACGCCGTTGTCAGCGCCTAGAGTGGTGCCTTTTGCGCGCACCCAGCCGTTATCGACATAAGTCTCGATAGGATCTTTCTCGAAGTCATGAACTGTGTCGGCGTTTTTCTGTGGCACCATGTCGAGGTGAGCCTGAAGGATGACACCTTTGCGGTTCTCGTAGCCAGGTGTCGCAGGCTTGCGGATGATGACGTTGCCGGCTTTGTCGACGATGGTCTCGAGACCGAGGTCTTCACCGAATTTCTTCATGAAAGCGATGACCTGAGCTTCCTTCTTTGAAGGACGCGGGATGCGTGTCAGGCTGTAGAAGTTTTCAAATACTTCTTTTGGTTGTAATTCGTTGATTGCCATTGTGTTAAATTTTTATATTTGATTGATATTTATTATTTTTAACGGAATTTCTCAATTTTTTCGTAGCCCCAGATGTCTTCCATAATCTTCAGCGATTCTTCCACCTTCATATCTTTGCGGGCTTCCATATTACGTTGTACGAATATGCAGTCGGTGAGTTTGCAGCCTCTGCAGACAATATCCTCGGCTAGTGCGTCGCAGGAAGGAGCTCCGCAGATGCCACAGTCAATCTGAGGCAAAAGGCGTTCCAACTCTTTGATTTTGTTCATCTTCTCGAGGGCTTTCGAGATGTCGGGGTCGAGGCTGATGGAACGTGGCTCCACCTCGTCGACGCTGACGTTTTCGAGCAGGTACTCGCGTTCGTCTTCCACCTCGTTGGCGCGTGTCAGCTCGCCGCGGCGTTCTTTGCCTGCCACGTAACGGGCTCGGTTGAACATGCGTTCGCAGGTGAGGAAGCGGTTGTTGTAGGTGAGGATGCCACCCGGACAGCTCTGGTCGCAGGCGCGCAGCTCGAGGAAGTCGACGCCTTCGACCTCTTCATTTTCAACTTTTTCGAGAAATTCGATGCAGTTGTCCATGCCGTCGATGGAGAGTGAGTGTTCTGATATCGAGAGGCGGCGTTCGCCGTTGGTCAACGATGTCAGGATGCTGTCGGAGGTGAGCTGGGCTATAGGCAGTTTCACCTCTTTATAGTCGTGACCTTGTTCCTTTATCTTCTTATAGACGCGGTTATAGAGCGAGTCCATGTTGATGACTCCGTCGACGCTCGATTTCTCTTCGCCGACAGGGCTTTTCACTGCCGCTATCTTCGCTGCGCATGGGGTGACGTAAAACACTCCTATCTGGTCTTCCGGCCAGCCGTCTTTCACAAGCTTGCGACGGATATACATAGCCGTGATGTCGAGTGGTGCTTTGACCGGCATGATGTTTTCAACCAGACCTGGGAATTTCACTTGAATCAGGCGTACGATGGCGGGGCAGAATGATGATATTAGCGGCTTGGTGTTGCCTTCACGCTCCAGGCGGTTTTTCGCCTCGGTGTATATCGGCGTCGTTATCTCCGTCTCGATGACATGCTGGAAGCCTATCTCGTTGAGGATGGAGTAGATGCGAGAGACGCTGATCTCGTCTTTAAACTGGCCGAGGAAAACGGCTGGGACAAGTGCGACGCGGCAAGGGAATTTGAAGATCTCGTCGAAGTCGTCTTGTTTGACAAAGACGGCTTTATGCGGGCATGCTATGAAGCAGTGGCCGCAGTCGATGCATCGGTCTTCGTTGATATGCGCTTTTCCGTCGCGCACGCGTATCGCTTCCGTTGGGCACACTCTCATGCAGTGGGAGCAGCCTTCGCAGACGTTTTCGTTTATTTGTAGAGCGTGAAAAAATGCCATAATCCTAATTTTTTTGTTTACGATAAATTGACCTCCATTTCGACGGTAGTGCCAACACCAACGGTCGATTGCACGTTGAGGCGGTCGACGTTTTTCTTGATGTTGGGGAGTCCCATGCCGGCGCCGAAGCCCATGTTACGGACTTCTGGCGAGGCGGTGCTGTTACCTTCCTGCATAGCCCAGTCGATGTCGGGGATGCCGGGGCCTTTGTCGATGACACGAAGGAGGATCTTGCCTGCGTCGATGTCGGCGGTGACCACACCGCCGTAGGCATGCGCGATAGCGTTGACTTCGGCCTCGTAGAGGGCGACAACGACGCGTTTCACTATCGACGGGTTGACGTTGAGCTGCTTCAGGGTCTTCTTTATCGAGCTTGAAGCCGAGCCGGCGTTGACGAAATCTCCTTCAATTACTGTGTATTCCAGATGCATAATAATCAGTTTTCGTTAATAAATAGGTTTGAGACCCGCTTCCCAGAGCAGACCGCAGGTCTTGAACATCGAGTAGTCGCATTCCATGAGGACCATGCCCTCGTCTTCGGCCAGCTCGATCATCTCCTCGGTCGGTTTCTTCTTTCTGACGAAAACGACGATGTCGAGGTTTCCCATCTCGCATGTGCGGATCGTCTGCATGGTGCAGAGTCCGGTGACAATCATCGGGAAGTTGTCGCCCAAAGTCAGGATGTCGGACATGAGGTCGCTGGCGAAGGCTTTGTCCTGCTCCTCGTCGAGACGATCCTGACCGCAAACCACCTTGGCGTTCAATACTTTAGCAATTTCACTTAATTTCATTTTGTTTATCTTTTATAGGTCGCCTTTCGGCTCAAAATCTTAAAAAATCTATTTAAAAATCTAAAAACTCTATACTCTTTACTCTATAATCTTTTATCCAAATAAGATTTCTCCACTCCGCTTCGCTTCGGTCGAAATGACGGAAGGGGGATTATTCATTATAATGAATTTCCTCCAAATTTTCCTGAATCATTTCTTTTAAATACTTCATGATGTTTATGTCGTTCATCGACATGCCGTCGAGGGCTTCCTTGATTTCATCGGTGTCGAACACGAACTCGCCTTCGTCGGTGATATGTTTGTAGATGAAATGGATGTTTTCGTGGGCGGCGAACAGCATCACTAGGGTGCCGGCGAGGTCGCCCATTGGCGGACGGTCGATGTTGTCGTGCTGGAACCAGAAGTTGAGCACGGTGCCTTTACCCACTTCACTCTCAATCTTCATTCCTCCGCCGCAGTTCTCGGTATTCATTTTAATTAATGGTAAGCCGAGGCCGACTTTACGTGTCGTGCGCGAAGTGGTCCACGGGTCGGTGACCTTCGCTAGGAACTCCGGTGTCATTCCTTTTCCGTTGTCTTTGATGGTGAATGCGTAGATGTTGTCCTTCAGGCTGTCGCGAATTGTCAGCTCGACAAGGGTGGAGTTGGCTGCGGTGGAGTTCTCCATCAGGTCATATACATGTAATGCTAGTTCTTTCATCCGAATAAAAGTTGTAGTTTTTCTTGTGGTTCAGTGTCGATGTAACGGCCGTCCTCTCCGTGAAGAGTCTTACGGAATTCGTCGAAGGTCTTGTCGTACATATGCAGCACACAATGCACCTCGCCGATGATATGCAGGAAATGCGCGTCGCTGCTCTTGGTGAACATAAATTTCTTCAAATAGGCGAATTTCTTGAGAAAATCGGGCTTTGTGACATGCTTCGAGATCTCCAGTGCATCCGCTTTAATGTCAGGCGGAATGAAACCGAGTTGCGACATCAATGACGACGCGGGTTTGTTGACGTGAGCCGGCACGAACAGACCGCCGATCTCGTGCACCTTGTCGTAAAGCGTGTCGAGGTCGCAGTCGAGAGCCGACCACAGCAGCCAAGGCTCGTCGCCTATGATTTCCTCGTCTTTGTCGACGATAAGCTGGTAGCCGAATTTCTCCTCGTCGAGAGGGATGTGCGGCAGATGCTCGTCGAGGAATTCCTGAAATTTATCGAGCTGCTCGTCGGTCTCGAAGTAGGCGAGGGCATGGGCTTCCTCCTGTGTGGTTATCTCCACGCCTCCGATGACAAGAATATCGTTCTCGCGTCCGATCTCTTGCGTCACTTTCACCTGTCGTGTGGTGTTGTGGTCGCATATGGCGATGACATCGAGATGCAGTTTCTTCGCCTGTTCCACGATAGCCGCGGGCGACATATAGATATCGCCGCACGGCGAGAGAACCGTGTGAAGGTGCAAGTCAGCGCGATATTTTTTTAATTCCGGCAATTACTTATTATTTAACAAATTGTAAACAAGTCCTGCTATCTCAAATGTCGGCAATGATGTCTGAAGAATCGGCAGTTCTTCCTCGTTTGCCTGGTTGATGGTGTCTTCGTTGGCGCCGAGGTCTTTCACGAGGATGATGCACGACATCTCTTTCAAAGAAGCCACAGCCATCACGTTTTTGTGAGTCTGGAGGGTGATCCAGATGTTGCCTTCCTGTGCGTTGCCCATCACGTCGCTGAGGAGGTCTGAAATATAGCAGCCGTCGATTTCACGATCGAGGCCGTTTTTGCCTGCGAGGACCTTAAGTCCAAGTTTGTCAACTAATTCCTGTACTTTCATATAGTGTTTTATATTTAAAATTTCCCAAATAAGACTGCAAATTTAGGAAATAATAATGAGATTGCAAAGGATTTTTTGAAAATTTTCATAGGGTATTGATTTTCTGTGTAATTTTGCAACGTTATGATATTTCTGATTCTCGCGGTAATTTTTTCCACAGGCGTTTTCGTCGCGATGCGGCTTTTTGAACGCTTTAAGCTTGATAATCATCAGGCTCTGATGTGGAATTATGTCTTCGCCTCGGGCACAGGATTTGCTATTTGTGAACATTGGGACACCGCTCCGCAGCTTGTCGCCGAGCCATGGTTTGGATTGTCGATTTTGACAGGATTCTGGTTTATTTTCACCTATCTTCTGATGACTGCCTCGACGCAGCGCTCGGGCGTAACTGTAACGTCGCTGTCGAGTAAATTGTCGGTTGTTTTGCCTATTATGGCAGGTGTTGTGATGTTCAGCGAAAAATTGAATTTCGTGGCGACGACGGGTATTGTGCTGGCGTTGGTGGCGTTGGTTTTGGTGTTGGAAAGGAAGAAAGAATCAGGAGAAAAAAATAATAGGAGTTGGTTGTTGCCGGTGTGCATCTTTTTCGGCACAGGTACCGGCGATATTCTGATGAAAATCACCGAGCAGCAAAATTCGGGCGACGACCTGGGATTCATGATCGCGTTCATCTATTTTGTGGCGTTGATTTTCGGTATAATTATAGTGATATGGGACATTGCCAGAGGCAAGTCGAAATGGCAGTGGAAGAGCGCTCTTGGAGGCATCGGATTGGGTGTCATCAATTTCTTCTCAACATCCAGCGTTTACCATGCAATGCGCTGTTTCGACAATGTCGTTCTGTTCCCGATTTACAACATCGGAGTGGTGAGTCTCACAGCCCTCATCGGATGGCTTTTCTTTAAAGAAAAACTGACGCTGAAGAACTACATAGGTCTTGTAATCGCTGTGATTGCGGTTATTTTAATCACTTTCAGGCCATGAAAAAGAAATTTGAGATAGAGGTTCCTGGAGGGGAGACCAAGGTGTTGCTTCACACCTGCTGCGCGCCATGCTCTTCGGCTATCATCGAATGCCTGATGCAACACGGCATAACACCTACTATATATTATAGCAATCCGAACATTTATCCTTTAGAGGAATATAATATCCGAAAAAATGAATGTACTCGCTATGCCACCTCGCTCGGTTTGGAGATAATTGACGATGACTACGATCATGAAAAATGGCGTTTGGATATGGTTGGGTTGGAAGAGGAGCCTGAGAGGGGAGGGCGATGCCTTAAGTGCTTCAAATACAGACTTTTACGCACTGCAAAATATGCTCATGAGCATGGTTTTAAAGTCATCACGACGACGCTTGCCTCAAGCCGTTGGAAAAGTCTTGAACAGATTGAGGAAGCCGGAAATTTTGCCGCCTCACATTACCCTGATGTGACATTTTGGGCTCAAAATTGGCGAAAAGGCGGATTGAGTGAGAGAAGAATTCAGATTATCAAAGAATATAATTTCTACAATCAAAGGTATTGTGGCTGTGAATATTCCATGAGACAGGATAGCAACCATTAACCACCTTTAAGGCTGCCGTAAAATATTTTTTCATTAATATTTTTTATATAAAAAGATTTCGTATATTTGCCAAACTATAAAATAGGTTTGAAATATTGAAGAAATATTCATAAATCATTCATTAACATAATTTTACGAAATATGGCAAAAGTAAAATCATTGGCAGAATTGAAGGCAATGAGAGAGAAATTACAGTCAAATCTCGACCTTCGTGAAAAGAGCAACAACCCTGACTCAATGGTTCAGGTGAAAGTCGCTATGGCAACTTGCGGTATCGCCGCCGGTGCAAAACAGGTGATGGAACACATGATGGAGAAAGCTGACCAGCTTAAACTCAGCGTCGTTTTCACACAGACAGGCTGCATGGGCTACTGCCATGCAGAACCTACCATCGAGGTTAAAGTTCCGGGCAAAGACCCGATCGTTTTCGGTCACGTCGACAACAAGCGCGCTGACGAGATCCTCGAGAAGTATGTGATGAACAACGAGCTCGTCGAGGGTATCATCCCAGTGAACTATGAGAAAATCTAATCATTCATTCTAAATTGGAGGACTTTATATGACAAAAATCAAAACGCACGTGCTTTGCTGCGGTGGTACCGGATGTAAGGCATCTGCAAGTGATGAGATCATTGCAACCTTTGAAAGATTACTGAAGGAAAAAGGTTTGCAAGATGAAGTTCAGGTCATCAGAACAGGCTGCTTCGGCTTCTGCGAGAAGGGCCCTATCGTAAAGATGCTTCCTGACAACACATTCTACACCCAGGTTAAACCTGAAGATGTCGAGAAAATCATCAACGAGCACATCATCAAAGGTCGTAAGGTCACTGACCTTCTCTACCTCGATCCGGAAAACAAACAGCATGTCGCCGACTCAAAGCACATGGGTTTCTACAAGAAACAGCTCCGTATAGCTTTGCGTAACTGCGGTTTCATCAACCCAGAAGACATCGACGAATACATCTCACGCGGTGGTTATGAGGCTATCGCTAAGGTTCTCGGCGAGATGACACCTCAGCAGGTCATCGACGAGATCACCAAGTCAGGTCTCCGTGGCCGTGGTGGCGCGGGCTTCCCGACAGGTGTGAAATGGGGTCTTTGCGCAAAGAACCAGGCCGACCAGAAATACGTCATCTGCAACGCTGACGAAGGCGACCCGGGCGCGTTCATGGACCGTTCAATCATGGAAGGTGACCCGAACTCAATCATCGAGGCTATGGCTATCTGCGGATACGCTATCGGCGCAACAAAGGGTTTGGTTTACATCCGTGCTGAATACCCATTGGCAATCCACCGCTTGCAGGTTGCTATTGCTCAGGCTCGTGAATACGGCCTCCTCGGCGACGACATCCTCGGCAGCGGCTTCAACTTCGATATCGAGCTTCGCTACGGCGCTGGCGCATTCGTCTGCGGTGAAGAGACAGCTCTTATCCACTCAATGGAAGGCAAGCGTGGTGAACCAACTTTGAAACCACCATTCCCGGCTGTTTCAGGTTACATGGCAAAACCATCTAACGTTAACAACGTTGAGACATTCGCTAACATCCCGATCATCATCACAAAGGGCGCTGACTGGTTCGCATCAATCGGTTCAGAGAAATCAAAAGGTACAAAGGTGTTCGCATTGGCAGGTCAGATCAACAACGTCGGTCTTATCGAGGTTCCTATGGGAACAACACTCCGCGACATCATCTACGAAATCGGTGGTGGTATCAAGGGTGGCCGTAAGTTCAAAGCTGTTCAGACCGGTGGTCCTTCAGGCGGCTGCTTGACAGAGAAACACCTCGACACAGCTATCGACTACGATTCATTGATGGCTGCCGGCTCAATGATGGGTTCAGGCGGTATGGTCGTTATGGACGACACATCATGTATGGTTGCTATCGCCAAGTTCTACCTCGAGTTCACATGCGAAGAGAGCTGCGGTAAATGCTCACCATGCCGTATCGGTAACAAGAGAATGCTCGAAATCCTCAACAAGATCACAGAAGGCAACGGAACAATGGACGACCTCCAGGAGCTCCGCAACCTCGCTGCTGTTATCAAAGACACAGCATTGTGCGGTCTTGGTCAGACATCACCTAACCCGGTATTGTCAACACTCGACAACTTCTGGGATGAATACGTTGAGCACGTCGTCGACAAGAAGTGCCGCGCTGGTGTCTGCAAGAAACTCATGAACTACGTCATCGACAAAG
>CAMZJA010000019.1 GCA_947307415.1 uncultured Bacteroidales bacterium
CCAACGGTTTTAATGAATTTAGAAGGATTTTGATGGGCACGTTGTTAAAAATTGAGAATCTGCATGTTTCTTTCCTTCGCGACGGCGAATGGAACGAATCGGTGCATGGTGTCAGTTTTGAGGTGCCGCGCGGCAAAACCCTTGGAATCGTTGGCGAATCGGGTTCTGGAAAGTCGGTGAGCAACCTCGCGGTGATGCGGCTGTTGAACGAGAAACAATCGAGAATCACAGCCGACGAAATCACCCTCGACGGGAAAGATATACTGCATCTTTCGGAAAACGAGATGCACGACATCCGTGGCAAGCGCATTGCCATGATATTCCAGGAGCCGATGACGTCGTTGAACCCTGTGTTTCAGTGCGGTTTTCAGGTGACAGAGGCGATTTTGGCTCATGAAGATGTTACCGAGGATGCGGCCAAGGAACGCGTCATATCCCTCTTCAAAAAAGTGATGCTGCCACGCCCCGAGGCCATCTACAAGAGCTATCCTCACGAGCTCTCCGGTGGCCAAAAACAGCGCGTGATGATAGCCATGGCACTGGCCTGCAACCCCGAGCTGCTCATCGCAGATGAGCCAACTACCGCTTTGGATGTTACTGTTCAGAAAGAGATCCTGAAATTGCTGAAGCATCTTCAAAAAGGCGCATCCGAGTGCTCAGAGGCATCTGAGTGCTTCGTGAACTCTCAAATGTCGATGATTTTTATCTCGCATGATTTGGGCGTCGTCTCCGAAGTCTCCGATTACATCCTCGTCATGCACGATGGCCGCGTTGTCGAATACGGCGAAGCCCAAGAAATTCTCAACAATCCTCAAGACCCTTACACAAAAGGCCTTCTCGCATGCCGTCCTCCGATGGATTATCGCCTGAAACGCCTTCCAATAGTGAAAGAGTTCCTCGATGGCACCTGGAAAGAAGATACTGATTTCAAACAGCAACTTATTGTCACTCAAGAGGAAAGAAATAAACATCTCGAACAATTATATTCGCAAGAACCGATTTTGAAGGTTGAACATCTGAAGACTTGGTTCCCGCTGAAAAAAGGTGTCTTCAACCGTGTTTACGATCACGTGAAAGCCGTCGACGACGTGAGTTTTGAGGTCTATCCTGGCGAAACACTCGGTTTGGTGGGTGAATCCGGTTGCGGAAAAACGACCCTCGGTCGCTCAATTTTACGTCTTGTTGAACCTTCCGAAGGTAAAATCATCTTCGACGGCAAAGATGTTATGTCGCTGAGCGGCAACGATTTGCGTGAATATCGCAAACATGCTCAGATTGTGTTCCAGGATCCGTATTCGTCGCTGAACCCGAAGATGCGCATCGGCGACGCGATAGCGGAGCCGATGTTGGTGCATGGACTCGAACATGACGCGAAAAAACGTCGCGACAAAGTGTGTGAGCTGCTCACCGAGGTTGGACTGCAACCTGAACATTATCAGCGTTATCCGCATGAGTTCTCTGGCGGTCAGCGACAAAGAATCTGCATCGCAAGGGCGCTTGCTGTGCATCCGAAACTGATAATCTGCGATGAGTCAGTGTCGGCTCTCGATGTCTCAGTGCAGGCGCAGGTTTTGAACTTGCTAAACCGCCTCAAAAAAGACTTCGGCTTCACCTATATCTTTATCTCTCATGACCTTAGCGTCGTCCGCTTCATGTCCGACCGCATCCTCGTGATGTACAACGGCCGTCCGGTGGAACTCGGTGACGCCGATGAGATTTTCAATAACCCGAAAAACGAATACACAAAGAAGTTAGTAAACGCAATTCCCAAAATATGAAAACAATAAAAGAAATCTACAGAATAGGCCACGGTCCATCTTCAAGCCACACCATGGCTCCTCGCTTCGCTGCTGAGCAGTTCCTCGAGCGTCATCCTGATGCAGTGGCGTTTGAGGTCACGCTTTACGGAAGCCTCGCCGCTACTGGCAAAGGTCACTTCACCGACGTCGCCATCCTCGAAGTGCTTCAGCCTCATGCCAAGGTCAATATCGTGTGGCAGCCGAAAATATTCTTGCCATATCATCCTAATGGCATGACATTCAAGGCTTTTGATGCAAATGGCAGAGTCCTTGAAGAATGGACTGTTTACAGCGTTGGCGGCGGTGCTCTCGAAGAGGAAGGGAAGTCTTCGATTATCCCCGACATCTATCCACTGACGAAGATGACCGACATCATGAAATGGTGCGAGGAATCGGGCAAGACTTATTGGGAATACGTTCTTGAGACCGAACACGACGACACTCTGATTCCGCATATTAAAGATGTTTGGAACACCATGAAAGAGGCTGTTGAGCGTGGTCTCCGCACCGAAGGCCGACTGCCTGGACCGCTCAATCTGCCAAGAAAAGCTGCACAATACAACATCAAGGCAATGGGATACCAGCACACTCTGCGCAGTCGTGGACTGGTGTTCTCATACGCCCTCGCTGTCGCTGAGGAAAATGCCTCGGGCGGACTCATCGTCACTGCGCCTACCTGCGGCTCGAGCGGAGTGCTTCCTTCAGTGTTGTATCATCTCGCAAAGAACTACGAGTTCGACGATGTCCGCATCTATCGTGCCTTGATAACCGCTGGTCTTATTGGCGATATCGTGAAGACTAACGCCTCCATATCGGGTGCCGAAGTGGGGTGCCAAGGTGAGGTGGGAGTGGCGTGTGCTATGGCTGCCGGTGCTGCCTGTCAGCTCTTTGGTGGCAGCGTCGCCCAAATCGAATATGCCTGCGAGATGGCTCTCGAGCATCACCTCGGCATGACATGTGACCCTGTCTGCGGACTGGTCCAGATTCCATGCATCGAACGTAACGCCTTCGCCGCCGCCCGCGCCCTCGACGCCAACATCTACTCGACATTCACCGATGGCCGCCACCGCGTCTCCTTCGATAAAGTGGTCGCCACCATGAACAAAACCGGTCGCGACATCCCTTATCTCTATCGCGAAACCTCCGAAGGAGGCCTCGCCGAAGATTACAAACAAATGGAATAGAGACTTTAGTCTTTAGACCTTAGACTTTAGTGGCTTTGCGCCAAGTTGTCTCAGGTGCGGTGGCCCGCGCAAAAATACGGTCCGAGTATATTTTTGCGCTTGATCTTTTCGGTTCCTTTTCCATCAAGGGAAAAGGAACAAAAAACCGCCCGTTAGGGCACAAAGAATAAACTATGAAAAGGCTTTTTTTAGCAATACCGATTCAAACAGAAAACAACGGCTTTAAGCCATTGCTTGATAGCTTACGCCGTAGCTTATCGCACGAAAAAATGATAAACTGGGTGCGGCCGACAAATATCCATTTAACTTTGAAATTCATTGGCGAAACTCCCCCTCAAGACGAGCCGAAAATCATCGATGCCGTCTCGAAAGCCCTTGAGAATCAAAAGAGTTTTACCATGGACTTCAATCGTACCGGCATCTTCGGTGCACGCTACGCCCCACGAGTCCTTTGGCTCGGAATGCAGCAAACTCCCCAAGAGCTTCTCGACCTCGAAGAATCGGTCTTGACAGCTTTCGATAGCATCGGTTATCAACGTGATAGACAAAATTTTGTGCCGCATCTCACTTTGGGAAGAATCAAGGATCTCTGCGAAAAGCAATACTTCCAAAAGGTTGTCCAAGCCATCGAGCAGAAGTCCTACATCCACCAGGAAGTGAAGGAAATAATCTTGTTCCAAAGCATCCTCCGCCCCGATGGAGCGGTTTACAAGATGATGAAAAAGTGGGATCTCAAGTTTTATTAATTACTCTCTCCAAAAGACTCTCAAAATGCAAATTGCAAGTTTGTTTTGCAAAATGAGAGTCGATTTTTTGTGCCATCATATCATTATTTTTACTAACTTTGCAGCACAATGAATAACAACACTACGCTCGTACTTGAAGGTACCAATAACGTGACAGGGTTCTATGAGTCATATCCGGGAATATATATCGCATCAGGGAAGACATTAATCATTCAGGGAGACGGTACACTTAATGCCAGCAGTAACGATGTAGATGTAGAAGATTACTATGGAGGAGCAGGTATCGGTGCCGGTGATGTACCCGGTGCAGTCAACAGCATTGGTCTGAACAACAGCACATATAACAGTGGCTCTTGCGGCACGATTACCATCGCAGATCCGTCAAAGGTTACGCAGAACTAAAAAACAATAGTTTAGGAACAAATACATAAAACAGCCTTCATTTTTGAGTGTCGCCTTTTGTTTTTTACATCATCGCGGCACACCTTTTTATGATGTTGTTAGCCAGACGAACGCCTTCATCGCAAACGTTTTTGCTCTGGTTGCCGTCATAACCCATGGTGATGTGCATGGTGTCATAGCCTGCATTCACAAACTGTAACAGCTTTTTGTCGCGTTGAGCGATGGCTTCCTTGTAATCTTTAATGTCGGGATGAGGTCTCGTTTCGGTGTCAAGCTCTCCGTTCGTTCTTAATGTCGACTTAGCATTTTCCACGTAACGTTCGGCTTCTTCTATTGGATTTTGTTTCTCCATATAATAAGTTTAAAAAGTTTAATAAATTCTTACGCTGCAAAATTATAATTAATTTTTGAAACGGAGAAGCTGTTTTATGTTAATTTTTATTAAGATTTCTTGCTTTTTTCGCAAGAAATCTAAAAAAAATTTTAACAATTCATTTTCTAAAAATAAAAAATCTAAGGTCTAATGTCTAACGTCTAAAGTCTTTTATTATCTTTGCAAAAAATTGTGCGATGTCAAAAAAGTTCGATATCCCCGTAAGCGCCAAGATAATTCTTAAGTTTTATCTTGTCATGATATTGATACCCCTCCTCTACAGGTTAAGCCTGATGTTTTTCCATCTCGATGAGATTTCTGGCATGGGTTTTTGGACTGCCGCAAAAGCGTATCTCGTTGGTTTACACTTCGATACGGCCACGGCATGCTATGTGTTGGCATTTCCATTGATAATTTTTGCGATATTCGATTTCATCGGACATAAAAATGTGGTTTTCGAAAAGATAATGACGGTTGTAATGACTGTGTTTCTTATAGTTACGACATTCGCATGTGTCTCCGACATCCCATATTACAACCAGTTTGCCGACCACATCAACCTGACCTCGCTCGACTGGTTTAAAGGCGAAAACGGCTTCTCCGACGTCATGAAAATGATTTTCGGCGACCCGAGCCTGTGGCTGTTTATCATTCCTCTCGTCATACTGATTGTGGCGATTTATCTCATCAGCAAACGAATAGTTCGACGCACAAGTGGATGGCAACCAAATGATTACATTGCTAAAGCAGTTTCGACGGTCGTCCTTCTGGTGCTCTGTTTCTTCGGAATGCGCGGCTACGTTACCCGTGAGCGTCCGATGGGTGTTTACGACGCTTTTTACTGCGAAAACTCATTCCTGAATCAGCTCGGACAGAACCCTACATACACTTTCATCAACAGCTACCTCACCGATGTCACCCTTATGGACGATGAGCTGGCCGTGGCGAATATGCGCAAATTCCTTGATATTCAAGATGTTGAAGAGTTTGAAAACCCGCTATCACGTCGCTTTGTCGCCGACTCACAGCCAAACAACTACAACGTGGTGCTTATCATCATGGAGAGCATGAGTGCTGATCTGCTCGAGCGAAACGGTCATAATCAAGGACTTACGCCGTTCTTGGACAGCCTCATAAACCAAAGTCTTTATTTCGAAAACTGCTTCTCGGCGGGCAAACATACCATCAGCGGCATCTTCTCGTCGCTTTGCTCCTTTGCCAACACCTTCCAGGATGACCCTACTTATCAGCTCAACCCTGTAAAATCGGAGCCGGTTCTGACTTATAACAATCTGCCTAAGACATTGAAAGACAATGGTTATCAGACGTTTTTCTTTGTTCCGCACGAGGCTACATGGGAGAAACTCGACGTTTTTCTTCTTAAAAACGGTATCGATAAAATCTATAGCAGCATCGACTATTACGGTGCCACCGAGTGCTCAAACTGGGGCGTTAACGACGACTATCTGCTGCAATATGGTGCCAATGCGCTTGACAAGTTTGCCGACAAACCATTCTTCGCCACGCTTCTCACCGTCAGCAACCATCAGCCTTATGTAATCCCGAAGAAGTTCAATCGTCGCTCCGATAATGACCGTGAAGCGATAGTAGAGTTTGCCGATTATGCATTGCAAAATTTCTTCGAAAGAGCTTCAAAATCAGCATGGTACGATAATACAGTGTTTGTTTTGGTGGGCGACCATGGCAAAGATTATGTGAAGTCGTACACCCCACCTGTCGGCTATTTCCATGTGCCGCTGCTGTTCTATTGTCCTTCGCTGCTGAAGCCTGAGGTAAACCAGGATTTTGCGTCACAAGTTGATATCTATCCTACCTTGATGGATATCCTGAATATATCTTTTGTTAATAATACCTTGGGAATCAACTTGTTACAAGATAAGCGAGAAATGGTGTTCTCGAGCGGCGACACCGAATATTGTGTGTTCGACAACGACTGGTATTTCATCGGAAGTAAAAATAAACCTTCGCAACTGTTTCATTATCAAGACTTTGACATGAAAAATTATGCCGAAGAGAAGCCTGAGGTGGTCGAGAAGATGAAGACTTACGGCGAGTCGAATTTCCAGTCGTTCAATTATATTTATAAGAAACGCCTGCAAGATGTTGAATAACATGAAGTTAACGACCGTCATAATTACTCTCAACGAAGAGCAGAATATCGCAAGATGTCTTGCCTCGGTGAAGGATTTTTCTGATGAGATAGTTGTAATCGACTCATTATCAACTGATAAGACTGAGGAAATCTGCAGTGAATATGGCGTGCGTTTCGTCAAGCAGAAATGGCTGGGCTATTCAGCTCAGAAGAATCTCGGCAACGAAATGGCATCAAACGATTGGATTTTCTCAATCGATGCCGACGAAGCTGTTTCCGATGAGCTTAAAAACTCAATTCTTGAGCTGAAAAATAAAGACATAGACGAAGATAATGTATTCATTGTCAATCGTTTAACTAATTATTGCGGCAAATGGATCCATCATTGCGGATGGTATCCCGACAGCCGAATCCGTCTTTGGAACCGCAAGAAAGGCGCTTGGAAGGGCGATATCCACGAAGTGATTGATTTTTATGGAGAAACAAAAGAAACCACATTGAACGGCGACTTGCTTCATTATTCGTATAAAAATATCGAAGATCACATCCGAATTGCCAATAAATACACGAGTTTGATAGCGCAGGAGAAGTTCAAGAAAGGCAAAAAAAGCGGTTTCGTGAAGATGTATCTCTCACCACCGTTCGCCTTCGTCCGCGACTTCATCTTCAAAGGCGGCTTCCTCGACGGAAAACGTGGCTTCGCGATATGCCGTATCAACGCGTTCTCGACCTATCTGAAATATCTTAAGCTTTGGGAACTTGAAATTGAATCGAAAAAATGAAAACTACACTGATAGTAACGACATATAATCGTCCGGATGCGCTTGAGGCTGTGCTTAAAAGCATTGAGCGTCAAGTTATTATGCCCGATGAGGTGATTGTTGCCGACGATGGCTCACGCGATGAGACCCGTCAGCTGGTGGAGCGGTATATTGCTGAGTTTCCGACGAAGCTGGTGCATTGCTGGCACGAAGATAAGGGCTTCCGCCTCTCGGAAATCAGAAACAAGGCCATCCTCGCCAGCACTGGCGATTATATCATTATGGTGGATGGCGACATGGTGCTACACCGCAATTTCGTCCGCGACCACATCATGCTGGCTCGCCCGAATCAGTTCATACAAGGCTCTCGAGTGCTGATGTCGCAGCAACTGACCGACGAGTTTTTGCATAAAAACGACAAAATCAAGCTGTGTTGGTGCACGAAAGGCATTAAAAACCGCCTGAATGCTATGTCGATAAAAGGCGTAATGCGTTGTGTGTCAAAATATTACGGTCAGAAAGGCGTCGACGGAGTGCGCGGATGCAATATGTCGTATTGGAAAGCCGACGTAGAGAAGGTGAATGGCTTCAACCAGGAGTTTGTTGGCTGGGGTAGGGAAGACAGCGAGTTTGTTGTGCGCATGTTAAACAATGGTTTTCAACGCATTAACGCTAAATTCGGTTGCGTCGGGTTCCATCTGTGGCATCCCGAAAACAAACGCTCCGATGCCGAACTGAAAGAAAACGACGAACGCCTCGCCCAAGCTATCGCCGACAAAGTTTTGACTTGCGAAAATGGATTAAGAAACATATAAAATCTAACATTATGACAAACATCGATCAAGTTAATTTCTCAGGAAAACGCGTAATCGTTCGCGTTGATTTCAATGTTCCGTTGGACGACAATTTCAACATTACCGACGACACCCGTATGCGCGCAGCCATGCCAACATTGCAGAAAGTGTTGAAAGACAATGGCATGCTTATTATCATGTCGCACCTCGGCCGTCCGAAAAAGAACCCTGATCCGAAGTATTCGGTCAAACCGCTCGTGAAACATCTCGAGGAACTCATTGGCAAAAAAGTCATCTTCGTTGACGACTGCATGAAAGCCGCCGAGGCTATCAAAAACATGAAAGCAGGCGAGGTGATGCTTCTCGAAAACCTCCGTTTCTATGCTGAGGAAGAGGGCAAACCACGTGGCGTGGAAAAAGGCGAGCCTGGCTACGACGAGGCAAAGAAAGAGGTGAAGGCAGCTCAGAAAGAGTTTACCAAGACCCTCGCTTCATACGCCGACTATTATATCAACGATGCTTTCGGAACAGCACACCGCGCTCACGCTTCGACAGCTCTCATCGCCGACTATTTCGATGCAGATCACAAGATGTACGGCTACCTCATGGGCAAGGAAGTGGCTGCTGTTGACAAGGTTATGAACGACATAAAACATCCTTTCACCGCTATCATGGGTGGCTCGAAAGTCTCAACAAAGATCGAAATCATCGAGAATCTGCTCACAAAGGTCGATAACCTCATCCTTTGCGGTGGCATGACATACACATTCAAGAAAGCTCTCGGCGGCAAGATAGGTAACTCAATCTGCGAAGACGACAAGCTCGACCTCGCTCTCGATATCTTGGCAAAAGCTAAGGAAAAAGGTGTGAATTTGGTTCTTGCTATCGACTGCGTGTGCGGCGATAAGTTCGCTAACGACGCCAACACCCAGATCGTCGACCCGATGAATATCCCTGAAGGCTGGGAAGGCATGGATATCGGTCCTAAGACACGCGAACTCTTCGCCAACGTCATCAAAGGCTCGAAGACCATCCTTTGGAACGGTCCTTGCGGCGTGTTCGAGTTCGACACATTCGCTGAAGGTTCAAAGGCTATCGCGATGGCAATCGCCGAGGCAACCAAGACGGGCGCTTTCTCACTCATCGGAGGCGGCGACTCAGTGGCTTGCATCAACAAGTTCAACCTCGCCGACCAGGTGTCATACGTGTCGACAGGCGGCGGTGCATTGCTCGAAGCTATCGAAGGTAAAGAATTACCAGGTATCGCAGCAATTAAAAAATAGTCCCGTCATTTCGACTGGAGCGGAGCGGAATGGAGAAATCTCCATCAATTGCAGGAGATTTCTCGACTTCGCTCGAAATGACGGTTTGAATGTTTATTTTATGAAGAAATCCTTATTATTTTTAATCGCTGTTTTTACAATAGTGATTAATACACACGGCCAATGGGTTAGCCCAGGTAACGGCACCACTTACACTTTCGCTGATCTCGTCGACATCACCGACGGCGTGGTCACAACAGGTGAAAACGGCTTCGTTGTCAATGCCGACTTGACGATTTCGGCTGGTGATGTGCTGCAAATCAATGATCAGACATCGAGGGTTGATATTGCGGAAGTACTCGTAACTGTCAATGGTTCAATGGTTTGCACAAATACAAGTACAAGAGTTAAGTTTTACGGTCTGAACGAGACGAACCATTTCAGCATGCGTTTCGAAAGCGCCAATGGTTGTCTGCTTAAGAAAATGTATTTTTCCGACGGCGCAGGCATAAAAGTCATCGAATCGGATGTGACTTTCGACGACGTAAAATTCGTTTATTTCACAAGGGGTTACAGCAATGCGGTCATCGACATTTTCAACTGTGCCCCGACTATCAAGAACTGCTACTTCATGCTTAACTGTGGAGCGGCAATCAGTTCGCCGGCCAACGGACAAGCTTCGCCTCAGATTCTGAATTGCGATTTCGACACTAATGTCACAGATGACGTTAACGCTCCGCAAATCAACCTCGGACCAGGTGGTGAAGATACAATTCGTATTGTCGGAAACGAGATTTACACCATCATGGCGCAGCATTACGTCGGCGGCATCTCAGTCGCTGACATGATGGGCGTAGGCTCGACAAAAGTATTGCTGAAAGACAATATCGTTCGTGAAAACCGCTACGGCTATAACCAGCAGGGACAAACAATTTCGTCGGTTATCATTGGTAATCAATTCATTAACAACAACCACGAAGAAAATGCTATGAATGGCGGCAGCGGCATCTCGATTTACGGCTCTTCGATAAATAACAAGGCGATTCTTCGTAACAATTTGATTACAGGTAACTTATGGGGTATCACGGCTATCTTGCAGCACGATATCGACATGGGAACTGAAGACGACTTGGGTTACAATGAGATTCACGACAATGGTAACGGCGGCGTTGTTTACGACTTGTACAACAACTCGGCCTGCGACCTGATTGCTGTCGGAAATAAATGGGGCACAACGGTTTACGATGAAATTGAATCGCATATCTATCATCAGCACGATGACCCGAGCCTCGGTCTTGTCACGTTCTATCCATTCGTCGGCAGCGAAGGAATCGATGAAATCTATGGTGATAATACGTTGAAATATAATCGAATCTACACTATCGAAGGACGCTGTTTAGGTACGGAATTACCTGAAAATTATAAAGGGGTTTATATCCTTAATGGAATAAAATACATCAAATAGCTCCCGTCATTTCGTTTCACTGCGTTACACTTTAGTCGAAATGACGATGGTTATTCATTGTACACCACGTTCATCACCACATTCCCTACCATCTGCAATGTTTTCACATCGATTTGTTCGATGTTGTCGTTAATCGTGTGCCAATAAGGGAAGAAACACGAGGTTCTGTCATCATCGCCGTTGAGGTGAATCATGTCGATTGTCGGGATGCCGGCGTAGTGGATCATGTAGATATGGTCATCGTTGATCGGGTCGCCCAGTTCGTTGAGGAAATAGTCGTCGTATCCCATGTCGCGTGCGGTGCGCCATACCTTGTTTAGCACCCATGCCGAGTTGGCCTGTGAATAATATTCTTTTGGGAAACGTGGGTTGGCGGCTCCCACCATGTCGAGCAATATGCCGTAATATGCATTATATCCAGCGATGTGCGGTTTCTGTGACCAGTATTGTGAGCCGAGGCCCCATGCGAGGTCGTCGTGGAGGTTGTCGTCGGCCCATTTTGGTGCGCCATAATCTTCCATGTCGAAGAAAATCAAGTCGATACCGATATTTTCTGAGATGCGGTGCGTCTTCATCACTCGAGCCATCTCCATCATCACGCCGCAGCCTGACGCTCCGTCATTGGCGCCGTCGATAGGTGTTTTCCAGTTTGCCTCGTCAGGGTCATTGTCGGCATAAGGTCTTGAGTCCCAATGTGCTGCAACGATGATACGTTTCTTTGCATTAGGGTTGAACGTCGCGATGATATTCTGTCCGTCGAACACTTTGCCGTCGTAGACACGTGTCCTGAAATCCTGAACGAAGACGGTGTCGGCATATCCGTTGAGCGTCTTCACAAACCATTTGGCGCACTGCTGATGTGCAGGCGTTCCCGGCACGCGCGGACCAAACTCACATTGTTTTGCCACAAAATAATATGCCGAGTCGCCATTAAACGCTGGGACTATCACGTTTTTCTTCTCCTGCTTCTGCATGGTCTGCTGAGGTTTCTTTTCATTTTCACAAGCAGCAAATGCAATTAAAATCCCTAATATTAAAAATACTTTTTTCATTTCCACTCAAGTCTAAGGTCTAAGGTCTAAAGTCTAAAGTCTAACGTCTAAAGTCTAAGGTCTATTTCCCGCTTCCCATATTCGGTTCGCCACCAGTATCCTCACCACCTTCACGGGCACGTCTCTCAAGCTCCATCTTTCCGAAACGGAACGTCACTCCGGCGCTGATGCTGCGGCTGTTGAACTTATACGAGCTGTATGAGATGTAATATGGGTTGCTGGTGTTGTTGTCCCATTTGTTCCAGTTGAAGATATCGTTCACGTTGAGATGCACCGACATCTTCTTGTCGAAGAAGTCGGCTCTCAATCCGCAATTGATTGAATATGAAGGCTCTCGTTGTGCGTAAAGCGTTTGCGTCGCCGAACGGTAATATCCCGAAGCGTGCACCTCGAGCTTGTTCCAGAGCTTCGCCCAGACGTTGAGACGGAGGCTGTACGACCACATGTCGCTCTCCACCTTTTGGCCGTTGAACATAGTCGAATAATATGAGTCGTAGACGTTGGCGTAGAGTCTTACGTTGAAGAAGCCAGTCGGACGGTACATCACGTTGGCCTCGAAGCCGAGGTTGTATGAGTTGTCGACGTTGTAAGGCTTGGTGGCGCGCACCCAACGATTGAAGAACACGCTGTCGTAAACGTTTTCTGTGACGCTGTTGACGCTGCCGTTGGAGTCTCTGTAATAGGCTGATAATCCGACACTTCCGAACTTCATAAAGAACTTGGTCCAACCGGCCTCCAACGAGTTGGTGTAAACCGATTTCAGCTCCATATTGCCAAGGTCGAGGCTCTCTTGTTCGTACTCAACGAAGTTGGTGAGGTAACGTGCGCTCGGGTTGCTGATGCGGCGCGAATAGTTGAACTTGAAGTTGTGCATCGACTTGGTTCTGTACGACATATGAATCGAAGGACGCCAGTTGAGATACGTTTTCATTTGATGATCAACCATATAGCCGTCCATATTGCAATGCACCTCGTCGTATTCCATTCTGATGCCCGGCTTCACCACGAAGTTGCCAAATTTATGTTGAATGGTTAGATAGGCGTCGAATTCGTCGTCCCAGCTCACGCGGTCGAGTGTGCGCAGGTTGTCTGGTTCGTAATTTGTCTCGTCAATAAGGGTGTCGTAAACGATATGATAGGTGTCAGGACTATGTGAATACGAGATTCCGAGTCCGATCTCGCCGTTTTCGATGTACGGGATGTTGTAGTCGATGTTGGCGTCGTAGTTGAAATCGCCGAAATTGTTGTTGTTGCGATATCCTGTGAGGCGCTGAATGCTGTCGTTCGGGAAATAATAGGTCCGTTTGTTAACGCTGTTGTTGTATCCGCCCCAATAGCCGCCGTTCAAGCTGAAAGTGATGTTATGACCTTTATTATTGAAAAGATGCTGATATTCCAGACCTCCGTTCATGCCGCTGAAGTAGTTGTCGCTCTCGCTATCGGTGTAGTAATGGTTACGCTCTATGCCGCTTTCGCGATACTCGTTACGGTAATAGTCTTGCCACCCGTCGCTGCTGCTCCAGCTCGGCCATCCGCCCATCCATAACGACACGTTGTTCATGGTGTCGATGTTGTATTGAAGGTTCACGAAGAAACCGCCTCCGTAGCTGTTTTCATTGCCCTTTCCGTCATAACGTGTGGTTGTCGTGGTGTCGAGCGCACCAGGCATGATGTCGGAATCTTTAAATGAGTAGCTGTAGCCGTTCTGGTCGTTTTTGTTGTGCCTGTAATTACCGTTGAGATAAAGGTTGAACGACAGTTTCTCGTTGGCGTAAACATATGACACCCAGGGTGATACGTCGGGGCGTGTCGAACCTCGCACGCCGAAGCTCACAAACTGGTTTTTCTGCACCTTGGCGTTTGTCACGATGTTGATGATGCCGCCGTCGCTTTTCGAGGCGTAACGCGCTGAAGGGTTGGTGATGACTTCAATGGTTTTGATTGCATTTGCAGGCAATTGCTGGATGTATGTCTTAAGGTTTTCCTCGTTGAGATGCGATGGCTTTCCGTTGATCCAAATCTCCACCGACGACACTCCACGCAGCGTGATGTTGCCTTCCACGTCGACCTCAACGCCGGGGGCGTTCTGCAAGGCGTCGGAGGCTGTTCCCGTCTGAATCGACGGGTCGTCGCTCACGTTGTAAAGCGTTTTCTCGCCTTCATTCGCAAAAAGCGGCTTCTTCTCGGTGATGATGACCTCGTCAAGTTTCACGGCGCCTTCGTACATTTTGATGATGCCTAGATCCATGTTGTCGGCCACATCCAGAACCTGTTTGATGTTTTCATATCCGATTGCTGTGACTTGCAGTATATACTGGCCGTTGCGCACATTGTCGAACTTGAAGAAACCTTTCTCGCTCGATGCTGTTCCGCTGATGTAGGTAGTGTCGGCTGCACGTATCAGACCCACGTTGGCAAACGCGATATTCTCGTTTGTCTTAGCGTCGGTCAAAGTGCCTGTGATAATGTGCTGAGCTAGCGACATGTTGAGGCTCAACAGTAGGATGGTTAATAATAAGAGTGTTCGCTTCATTTTCAATATTTTTATTTGTCATTTCGAGCGAAACGAAGTGAAGTCGAGAAATCTCCAACAATTAAATGAGATTTTTCCATTCCGCTTCGCTCCAGTTAGAATGACATCTGAATAACGTTACAAAAATACAAAAAATTATGCCAGATATAAAATCCGGCATAAAAATTCAAAGTATGAAAAAAAGATTATTAATTTTTGCGAATATCAACGTCGCCATATTTTATTGAGATGTCAAGCAAACCGCCTTCTCCGTCGCCGTAATGTCCTCTGCTGCTTATGCTTTTCTTGTCGAAGAAGCCTCTGAAGGTGATGTCGCCGTACGATGACCTTAGGTTGTAGTCGAATGAGGCGTCCAGATTCATATACAACACCGCGTCAGAATAAGCTCCATCAATCTCGATGTCTGGCGTCAACGCTGTCACTGTGGCACTCATATCGGAATATTTCATGTCGACAGATAACTTTTCGGTGATGTCTCTCACTCTCATATTGGAGTATGCGGTGTTGACAAAATTTATCTTATTGGCTTTCTCTATTCTTGCGTCTGAATATTTGATTTCCAACATGCCCTTATTTACATCGGTGATGAAAATCTTGCTGTATTTAAGCGTGCCGTCGATGTAGTCGCAGGTGTTGATCTTGGCGTTGCCGTAGTCAAGCCACATCGCGATCTGGTTGACATTTTCGATGTTGATGTTTCCGTATTTCACCTCGATGGCGTTGTTTTTGATATCGTCAATCGAGATGTTGTTGGCTTTGAAATCACCGTATTTCACATCAACTGTCAGCTTTCTGTTAGCCTCGTCGAGGGTGATGTCGCCGTATTTTGTCTGCAGATCCATAGCCACATCTTTAGGCACTTTCACGTAGTACTTAATAGTCATGACGCCGGAGAAACTTTTGTATTTATAGTCGCCGAACACTGTTTTTGCTATTATTTTATTGCCAACTTGTTCAAATTCGACGTCGATTGATTTGAATTTCGCTTCCACTTTTTTGCCGTCGTCGCCTTTCACAGTGATTTTTATCGAGAAATCAATCTGCGGCTGATCCCATGTGGTGATGATGAAGTTGCTGTAACAGCCTTCCATCTCAAGTGTAGGGTTTTCTCTCACATCGAAAGTCTTGTCGATGGTGCGCTCGGCCTCGCATCTGTAGTGGGTCTTGCCGTCATCTCTATAATTATCAGCTTTTCCTATAAATGCCACCAGGCATAATGCTGTTAAAACCAAAAGCTTTTTCATAATATTACTTGTTTAATTTATCGGTTAATAATTCTAATGTTCTTAAATTGTTGTCGTATATTTGTTCTGCTATCGCCATCTGTTTCTCTTCAGGCATTGGAGCCATCTCCGCGAACACGTCGCCCATGTCGAGCAGGTCGTGAATCACCGCGTTGATCTGCATCTTGGTCGAGTCGTCGACGTTTTTCATCACTTCTTCGAGATTATATATCGCCTCGTCGACTCTGTTGTCGTAAACCTTACGCATCTCAACCAATTTATTGTCGGCGGTTTGCGGTGCCTGTTCGGTTAATGCGCCGGCGTCGAACTTCAATCCTGTTACTATCACAAATACCGCCACTGCCGCTGCCGCCGCTATTGTGGTCCAAGTTAACCAAAGACGCCTGTCATTCCGAGCGCTGAAGGCGCGAGGAATCTCGTTATCCTTTCCGGTGACCTTTCCAAGTCTTGCTTGGAACCTCTCGCGGCTTCCTGCCGGCATCTTCATGTCATCGAAAGCCTCGCGGTTGTTTCTTATTTTTTGTTCTATATTCATGTTTATTTGTTTGTTTCGTTTTATTTGTTTGGGTTTCCTCGCTCCGCTCGGAATGACAACCGCTGTCATTCCGAACCACGTTAGTGGTGAGGAATCTCGTTGAATTGAGCAGTTACGGTGGTGCGTAATTTTTCCAGTCCTCTCGCGTACTGCGACCTCACTGTCGATTCCTTGATTCCCATCATTTCAGCGATCTCCGCGAACTCCTTTCCTTCTATCAGCCTCAGCGTTATCGTCAGGCGGTAGCCGTCGGGCAGGTTGTTCAACGCCTCTTTTATCTTTTCTATCGGGAAATCTTCAAAATCGTCGTCTTCGTCTTCAATCTGATCGGCGGTGTTGTCGATTTCAACGTAAAACGGATCTTTTCTTCGTCTCCTGAACGCGTCGATGCTCTTGTTGATGGCGATGGTCTTAACAAGCGCGACGAATTCGCGTTCCGAGCCTTTGAAGCTGTTAAGATTCTCGAATGCTTTAAGGATGGCGTCTTGCGTTATTTCTTCGGCGTCCTGTTCGTTTAGAACGATGCGGTAACTCGCATTGAAAACAGCATTGCAACTGAGGCCGTAAAGCCTCATCAGCGCATCCTGATCGCGTCTTCTTGCCCGTTCTAAAGTGGTGTCGAACCCTAACATTTAAATCGTTTTACATCTGCATAACGCAGGAAAATAAATTTTGCTGCATCAGAAATAAAAAATTATTTGTTTTCCATCGCGAAAAGTGCCGAGCGGTTCAAAAACGAGTTGAAATCGTAGCACGAACGGAACTCTTCAACAACCCATTCCACAAGATTTTTTGAGAGAATCTGCTCGTTGGTGATGGCTTGGTAAAGACAGAAGTCTTTGAGTTTCAGATACTCAGCATATGGATGGTCGGCAGGGTAGTCCTTGGGCACCTTTTTTAATTTAGAAGAGAAATCCATGTTGAAATTCTTAGCTTTCTTCAAAGCTTTTTCAAAATCAGCTCCGTTGGTGCTTATGTCTTCGCGCACACTTTTCGTGATGAAAGGCTCGCACATGTACATGCCCGGATACAGTCCGTGATGCCCGAGATATTCAGCTCCTTCACCTTCAATATGAAAATAATATCCTGCCAGCCCCGATTTTTTGCCGTTCGGACAAATAAACAAGCCGAAATGACGCTTGTAAGGACTCTTGTCGGGCGAGAAGCGCGTGTCGCGGTAAAAGCGGTAGGTGCAGTCTTTCAAGGTCAGTCCGCGTGTCAGAGGGTCGAATTTCTGCACACCTATTAATATCTGCTCCGCGATGGCGTTGAATTTGTTCTGCGCGTTGATATACAAGTCTTTATGCTGCTGAAACCAAGGTCTGTTGTTGTTTTCAACAATGAGGTTAAGGAATTCAAGAATCTCTTTCATGTAATTTTTTTGCAAAAATAGCAATTAATTCAAAAGATTTCCTTATCTTTGCCAACAGATTTGACTATTTTTTATTTTTTTGATCAAATGGAAAAACACGAACTCTCAAAAGACGAGATCATTGGATTAATCGCGGAATTTAAATCCGAAGTAAGGAAAAATCAGGTTAAAATTGACTTTTTTAACGAAAAAATCGAAGAGCTGACCAACATTTTAGGAGAAACTTCTTATCCTTCAATGAAAAAGGAGGAAAAGACTCGCAAACCTTATCCTTTGTCAAATTGGGATAAAATCGTTCTTGAGGTTATTAAAGAGAATGGAAAGCCTACGACAAGCAGGGAAATTTATGACAGGGCGATGATTAAAGCCAAGGAGCAAGGCATTGCGATGGACGAATCGAAGATGAAATCGAAGATCAACCAGTGTCTGGTGAAGCTTTCGGGTCGTCGCAACGATCTGAAGAAAGTAAGATATGGCGGAAGAGGCTTCGCTTACAGCTTATAACCCTTCTTTTTTCATTTGGTTCAGCTGCATTCTGATGCGGCTTGCCATGATGTCTATTGCAACCTGGTTTGAGCCGCCTTGCGGGATGATGATGTCGGCCAAGCGTTTCGTTGGCTCGATAAATTGGTTGTGCATCGGCTTTACGAAGGTCTCGTAGTGACGCAATACGTCAGAAACAGTTCTGCCGCGTTCCTCGATGTCGCGTTTGATGATGCGCATCAGGCGGTCGTCGCCATCGGTATCGACAAAAATCTTGATATCCAAGCGTTTCACCAGCTCGGGGCACGTCATGATGAGGATGCCTTCCACAATGACAACCTCTGTAGGCTTCACCGGGATGACCTCGGCCGAGCGCGCGCAGGTGACATAGGTGTAGATTGGCATCGGGATGGTCTTGCCTTCCTTAAGCATGTCGAGATGTTTCACCAGCAGATCCCATTCTATGGCATCCGGGTGGTCGAAGTTAATCTCCTTCTTCGCCTCAGGTGAGAGGTTGCCGTTATCCCAATAATATGCGTCTTGCGACACCACGCTGATCGAGTCCTCAGGAAGCGCCTCAATCAATTTCTTAACCACTGTTGTCTTGCCGGATCCTGAACCGCCGGCGATACCGATTAATAACATAACGTTTTCCCTAATAAAAATGTAGAGACGTGCCATGGCGCGTCTCTACAATTGATTTCGTTAAATTCCAATGAAACTCATCAAAATACCTGCTGCTACTGCCGAGCCGATAACGCCTGCGACGTTAGGTGCCATGGCGTGCATGAGGAGGTGGTTCGATGGGTCGTATTTCTGACCTTCGATCTCGGAAACACGGGCTGCGTCAGGCACTGCCGACACACCGGCGTTACCGATGAGAGGGTTGATCTTGTTGCCTTCCTTGCAGAAGAGGTTCATCAACTTGGCACCGCACACGCCGCCGAATGTAGCGACAGCGAATGAGCAGGCACCCAAAGCGAAGATGATGAGCGAGTCGGTCGTGAGGAACACGTCGGCCTGTGTCGAAGCACCGACGGTCAAGCCTAACAAGATTGTCACGATGTCGATGAGCGGGTTGGCTGCCGTGTTGGCGAGACGTTTTGTCACGCCGCTCTCTTTCAACAGGTTACCGAAGAACAGCATACCGAGCAACGGGAGTGCTGAAGGGCTGATGAAAGTGGTGAGCAACAAACCGACGATAGGGAAGATCACCTTCTCTGTCTTTCCGACCATACGAGGCTCTTTCATCTTGATGAGACGCTCTTCCTTGCTGGTGAGCAAACGCATGATAGGCGGCTGGATAACAGGCACCAAGGCCATATATGAGTATGCCGCGATAGCGATTGCGCCGAGGAGGTGCGGAGCCATCTTTGTTGAGATGAAGATAGCTGTAGGACCGTCAGCACCACCGATGATACCGATAGCTGCTGCCTCGTGTGGGTCGAAGCCCAAAGCACGGGCGCTGATGAAGGTGATGAACACGCCGAGCTGAGCGGCGGCACCGAGGATCATCAATCTAGGCTGCGAGATCAGTGATGAGAAGTCGGTCATAGCACCGATTCCCAAGAAGATCAATGGAGGATAGATACCCTGACGAACTCCGAAATACAAATAGTTCAACACCGAGCCTTTCTGATAGACACCAGTCTGGATGTTCATGTTAAACACCTGGCTGATGAGTCCGTCGAAGAACTTTGCGGTGTTAGGTGCTGTCGGGTCCATGCCTGCCGGCAGGAATGCCTGCAGTTGCTCAGGAGTCATGCTGTGGAAATGCTCGAGAGCCTGTGTGCAGTTCATGGTGTCTTGTCCGGAGAACAATCCCACGAAGAACTTCTGTGCCTCGGTGAGGTCGAATCCGAGGTTTCCTTGAATCTCGATCTTCGACAATGCTGCCAAAGCGCCTTGTAAATCAAAGGTGTACGAGTCTTGTATAAACGGAATGTTTCCGATGATGATACCCACTCCGATAGGGATGAGCAGCATAGGCTCAAAGTCGTACTTGACGGCGAGGAAGATGAACACGAAGGCCACCAGAATCATGATGAGGTTGCCGCGTGTGCAGTTCCTGAATCCGGTGAACTGCCAGAACGAATACATGCCGCTGCCGATGGCTTCTCCTGCCGAGACGGTCTGCATCTCAGCGTCTTGAGCATCCATCGCGAGCTCTGTCGCATTCTGCGGTGCGCTGAAGACGTGTTCAGCCATCGCCGGACTTGATGTCATGATGCCGTGAAGCACGAGCAGGATGGCTACCAAGGCTACGACGAGCAGAGCTTTCTTTTTAACGTTGAATCTCTTCTTCATAATCAGCCAATTACAAATAAAACAGCGCCTTGCAGAATGTTGTCGCCCACTCTGACTTTAATTTCCTTGATTGTTCCGTCAACTTCAGCGAGGAAGTTGTTTTCCATCTTCATGGCTTCGTACATCATGAGTTTGTCACCGCGTTTCACTGTGTCGCCCACGCTGACGTAGATCTGCATGACGGTACCAGGAAGCGGTGCCAATGACTTGTAACCGTCGGCCGGTGTTGCGTGCTGCTCCTCAGCTTTCGGTGCCTCTGCCGGTTTCGGAGCCGGACGTTTAGGCGCTACAAATGTAGGAACTTCTTCCTCTTCACGTTGGACTTTAACCTTATATTGAGTGCCGTCGACGACCACTTCAGCGTTCTCGCCTTCGTAGCTCTTTACTTCAACGTCATACTCTTTTCCGTTGACTGTGAATTTAAATTTCTTCATAGCTTAATAATTTCTTCTGTTTAATCCGTTTAATCCGTAAATCTTCGAGCTCCATGGAGAATAACGACGCTCGATTCTCTTGATTGTCATAAGACCCGACTCCTCGTCGTGCACCTCCTGTGCCAACGACAAAGCCAGTCCGATAACCACCGCGAGGTCGTCGTCGACTTTCCAGCCCGCTGCTGTTGAAGTCTTAGGAGCTTCGGCTGCTTTCTTCTCCTCTTTCTTACCTTTCTTGAAGTCGTGGTTTACAAGCTTCGAGAAGTTGGTGAAGATGATGAAAAGCACCACCAAAGCCGTGATCACGATGCAGAAGCCACCAACGGTGACAACCCAATCGTGCGTGGCGATAGGCTCTCTGACAGCTGATAACATTATTGATAACACGTTCATATTCAATTGAATTTTAAATTTTTAAATCTTTAAATTTTAAATCAAAATTACAACGGAATATTGCAATGTTTCTTTGGTGGGTTGGTGTCTTTCTTTGTCTCAAGTGCCTGCAAAGCTCTGATGACGCGGAAACGTGTGTTGCGTGGCTCGATGACATCGTCGATGTAGCCGTATTTCGCTGAGTCGTAAGGATTTGCGAACTTGTCGCGGTATTCCTTTTCTTTCTTTGCGATGAACTCAGTCTTTTCTTCAGCGTTCTCGATGCCTGCAATCTCTTTACCGTTGAGGATCTCGACAGCGCCTGAAGGACCCATAACGGCGATTTCTGCTGTTGGCCATGCGTAGTTGATGTCAGCGCGGAGCTGCTTGCAACCCATGACGAGGTGTGAGCCACCGTATGACTTGCGGATTGTGATTGTGACCTTTGGCACTGTTGCCTCGCCGTAGGCGAACAACATCTTTGCGCCGTGGGTGATCACGCCGCCGTATTCCTGCACTGTGCCAGGCAAGAAGCCTGGGACGTCGACCAATGTCACGATCGGGATGTTGAATGCGTCGCAGAAGCGGACGAAACGTGCACCCTTACGTGATGAGTTGATGTCGAGCACGCCGGCGAGGAATGCCGGGTTGTTGGCGACGATACCGACAGGTTTTCCGTCGAAACGGGCGAAACCGACGATGAGGTTCTTTGCGAAGTCTTTTGCGACCTCGAGGAACTCGCCGTTATCCACGATAGCGTGGATGATGTGCTTCATGTCGTATGGCTTGTTCGGGTTGTCAGGGATGATGGCGTTGAGTGAGTCTTCCTTACGGTCGATAGGGTCGTTGCATTCAATGCGTGGAGCCTCTTCGAGGTTGTTTTGTGGCAAGTAAGAGATGAGGTCGCGGATGAGCTGCAAGCCTTCTTCTTCTGTTTTTGCCATAAACTGGCTAACGCCTGATTTCTCGTTGTGCACCAATGCGCCGCCGAGCTGGTCAACGCTGACGTCTTCACCTGTCACTGTCTTCACTACCTTCGGGCCGGTGAGGAACATGTAGCTGTTTTGCTCGGTCATGAGGATGAAGTCGGTCAATGCCGGTGAATAGACTGCGCCGCCTGCGCAAGGACCGAAGATAGCGCTGATCTGTGGCACCACGCCTGATGCGTTGATGTTACGCTGGAAAATCTCAGCGAAACCTGCCAATGAGCGTGAACCTTCCTGGATACGTGCGCCGCCTGAATCGTTGATGCCGATGATAGGAGCACCGACCTTCATGGCCTGATCCATCACCTTGCAGATCTTCTTCGACATGGTCTCTGACAATGAGCCGCCGAGCACTGTGAAGTCCTGTGAATACACATAGACGAGACGACCGTCGATGGTGCCGTAGCCTGTCACGACGCCGTCGCCGAGATACACCTGCTTCTCCAGACCGAAGTCGGTGGTGCGGTGTGTGAGGAACATGTCGAACTCCTCGAAGCTACCCTCGTCGAGCAACATGGCGATGCGCTCACGAGCGGTGTACTTTCCTTTTTCATGTTGTTTAGCGATACCTTTCTCACCGCCACCGAGACGTGCGAGAGCGCGCTTGTCTAACAACTCCTGAATTTTCTGTTCGATTAACATTTTCTATGATTTTTATTATTTGTTTTTATTTTCGCAAAGTTCTGTGAGGACACTGCATGTCGATTTCGGGTGCATGAAAGCGATTGTCAAGCCTTCAGCGCCGCCGCGTGGAGTCTCGTCGATGAGACGGAAGCCTAAAGATTTTGCCTCAGCTAACTGATTCTCAATGCCTTCCACTGCGAATGCGATGTGGTGCATGCCGCCCTTGCCATTGTTTTTCTCGATGAAAGCGGCGATAGTGCTCTCAGGTGATGTTGGCTCGAGAAGCTCAATCTTTGTCTGACCGACTTTGAAGAAAGCAGTCTTAACCTTCTGATCCTTAACTTCTTCGATGGCGTAGCATTTTGTTCCGAGCATTTTCTCGAAAACCGGAATCGACTCGTCTAAGCTGACGACAGCAATTCCAATGTGTTCAATATGGGTTGGATTCATAAAAAATAACGTTATTTATTATTAAAATTAAACTCGAATTCGATTGCAAAATTACGAAAAAAACTTATCTCTTGACCAATTTTTCTGTCGAAATGATATTTTTCTTTTCGTCGAGAAGATTTATGTAATAAATTCCTGCCGTGAATGCCTCAACATTAACCGTTATCTCATTTCCGGAAACTTCAAAAATCTTGATTTTTTGTCCTAAATTATTGACAATCAAGACTTCTGAACAATTAACGTTTGTGTTTATTTTTACAAGATTCGATGCCGGATTTGGCGCGATTAGGATTTCTGCCTTTTCAGAGATGTTTTCACCGACACCCAACTGAGTCTTGTCGATGGCTCCAATGGTGTATTGTCCGCTTTGGATGTCACTGACCGTGAAGATGCCAATCTTCCAGTTGCCCTGCTGAGTGTAAGGTATGATGTGCCAAATGTCATTGACGCCTGCTCTGTAAAGCAGCACCGCTGAGTCGTTTTCAGTATGGATGATGTCGGAGTCGAAACTATATGAGAAGGTGATCTCGCCCGAGACATTGGCTTCGCCTAAATCCAGACGCATGAAATTCCAATAATGTCTTGTCGAAAGTGTCAAACCTGGAATCTGAGGGTCGTTGTCAGGCGCAATGAAATGTGATTCCACACGCAGCATCACTGAGTCGGCGACGCTGTTGACTGTGGTCTTGAACTGATCCACGCTGATGGTTGAAGCCGCTGTGGCAGTCAGGTTTTTGTCGATTTTTGCATCCAAGAAATGATTGTGATAGTCGGCGAAAGCTGCGATAGGGTTGATGTCGAGCGTGACGGTCTTGTTCTCTTCCGCTCCGTCCCAGTTGATCAATTCTGTCTGCAGTTGGCCGTTGTTGTCGATGAATGTGACTTCCACACGGTTGTTTTGTCCGACATGCTCAGGACCGTAATGCTGGTAAGTCATTCTGACAGTTGCGTCATATTGGCTTCCGTTTGGTGTAACATCAAGAATATCAACGCCGTAGTGCGGCATGCCGGCGGTGAACACGTATGTGTCGAAGAAGCCGTTCATGTCGATGCCAGTGGCTGCTGTTAGCGCGTCGCGGAGCTGCTCCGACGAGGCGGCGCTGTAGTTGTATGTGTTGAGGTAGCTGCGCAATGCCGCCAGGAAGGTGTCTCTTCCAAGATAGTTCATCAAAGTGTTGACGACGACGGCGCCACGGTTATAAACGGCACTGCCGTCATATGTCATGGTTTGTGGGATGTTGTTCAACGGAATCCAGTTGTTTTCGTTTTTGCACCATGTCGTGATGCCGTTGATTTTGCTGCTCATCTCCTGCTGGAAGTCGTCCTCGCCATAAACTGATGAGCGGTAAAACACTCCGCAGAACTGAGCGAATCCTTCATTGAGCCACATCTCTTCAGCTGTAGCGCATGTCACCTTGTTGCCAAACCACATGTGCGACATCTCATGTGCCACGTATTCCTCTTGTGTGGTGTTGCCTGTCAGCACGCCGCTGGTGATGCCGATGTTGTCGACGTGTTCCATGCAGCCCACGCTGGTGATGACGTAGCCGATGCGGTTGAACGGATACGAACCGAAGCAATTCTCATAGAAGTTGGCGATGTCTTTCACGTGAACGAAAGTTCCAGGCACGTTGTTGATCTGACTTGGCTTGACATAAACCGTGATAGGAATGTCGCGCTCTATGCCGTTGTAGGTGTCGGTCCATTCGACGTAGTCGCCTACCGCGAACGATACGTGGTATGTCGCCACTTCCTGAGGGATTTCCCAGTGCCAGGTGCTGGTGTCGTCGCCATTGTTGAAAGTATTGACATGATTGCCGCCGCAGATGGCCTTTTTGTCGTTGGGGATCCTGATAGTTAGAATATATGTGGCTTTGTCGGTAAAGTTATCGACGCAGGGGAACCAGCATTTGCCGAGGTTGTGCGGTATCGACTCAAATCCCACGCCCATGTTGCACACATAGTTGCCGCTCCACATGATGCCGCCCCAGCTCTCGTTGAAGGTGTTGCCGCCGTAGGTTATTGTGAACGAGGCGCTTGCGTTTGCCGCCAATGCTGATGCGAGGTTTATTGTGAGCACGTCGCCGTTTTGCGTAAATCCGCTGATGCTGACATCTGTTGACGATACATTATTGACAATCAACGATTTAAGTTCCAGATTTATAGCGTTTATAGCACTCAAAGCCGTCAGCGTGACGGTAGTCTGAGCCTGTATCGTATGGCTTGTGAAATTCAGTTCGTTAAGATGGATGTCGTAATGTGTCACATCGAAATTCTCGCCCGGAGTCTGGGCGTTTGCAGTAAATGCTACAAAAACAAGGAGAATTGCAAGAATTTTTTTCATAAAAAATGAATTATTAATTCTGCAAAGATAAGAATATTTTTTGATTTCACAAAATTTTGATAAAAAGATTATTGGTATCATTTTCGAAATGATTTCTGCAAATGATACCAATAATCTTAAAGACTAACGTCTAAAGTCTAAAGTCTCTACTCTTCTTCAACTCTCACTGGCATCGGCATTGCCTTGTGAATCTCGAGTTCGTCGATGAGGTTAGTTGCTCCGTACACCTTGTCGATGATGAAGAGCACGTAACGGATGTCGACGTTGATTGTGCGCTGGAGTTTAGGCTCGAAGTTAACGTCGCCGCTCATTGCCTCCCAGTTGCCGTCGAAAGCGAGACCAATGAGTTCGCCTCTGCCGTTCATGATAGGGCTGCCTGAGTTACCGCCTGTGATGTCGTTGGTCGACAAGAAGCAGGTGATGAGTTCGCCGTTTTCGTCGGCATACTGACCGTAATCCTTAGCCTCGAGGAGGTCGAGGAGAGCCTTAGGAGCGTCGAACTCGAAGTCACCAGGGATGTATTTCTCGAGGATGCCGTTGGCTGTGCAGACATAGTCGTATGAGATGGCGTCGGCTGGCTGATAGTCTTTCACTGAGCCGTAACTCATTCTCATTGTTGAGTTTGCGTCTGGATAGAGAACTTTCTCAGGCTGTGTCTCTGCGTAGAACTCGCGGAGACCCTTCACAAATTTATGGTCGGCTTCAGCGATGCTTGTGTTGGCCATCTGATAAATCGGATAGACAGAGTACATCTGGTTGTTCAAAGCTGCTAATGCCATGAATGCAGGGTCTTTGCGGAGTTTCTTAGCGTTAGGTTTCTCGATGAATGCCTTGATTGACTCAGGAGTGCTGAAGATTGAGTTCTCGTAGATGTCGCAAGCCAATGCTTTCCAGTCGCCTTTATGCTTCTTCAGGAGTTTCTGCATGTATTCAGGAAGCTCTTCTGTCTCGAAATTTTTGCTGTAGAGGTCCATAACAGCGATGAGCATGCCTTTCTCAACGCGGTCGTCAAGGTCTTTGAACATCTCATCGACGTCGATTTCCTTGAGGGCGTCTGCTGCAGCTTGTTTTTGCTCTTTTGTAGCTTCTTTGTCGGCAGCTGTTCTGTAATATTCAGCGAATGGTCTTATTCTTCCTATTGGGTTGCGCTGAGCTAAGAAGTTAGGATAGAACAAAGTCTTGGCTGCATTGCCCATCTGTGCGTACATGGTTTCGAGTGTGCCGAGCACATCGCCATATTCGGCTTTGCGGTCTTCGTTGGCGTTGACCCATTCGGTGAACTGTGCCTCGAGATCGGCCTTGCGCTCTGCCACTTTGTTTTTGCGGAGCATCTTCATCTGACCTTCGAAGTTCTTCCATGTGTTGGCATAACCTGCTTTGTCGTCGGCATAAGCGATATTGACAGCCTTGTCGATCTTCATGTATTCATCCATGACGTCGGTTTCTGCCTTGAAGATATCGTGGATGATCGGGTAGAACACGTCGACGTTGTAGTTGATGCCGTATGATGTCATGTAACGCTCTGTTGAGCCCGGGAAGCCCCAAATCATTGTGAAATCATCTGGCTGTACGCCGTCGAGGCTGATTGGAAGATGATGTTTTGGAGCGAGAGGCTTGTTGTTTTCTGAGTATTCTGCCGGCTCACCGTTTTCGTCAGCGTATACGCGGAACACGCTGAAGTCGCCAGTGTGACGAGGCCACATCCAGTTGTCGGTGTCGCCGCCGAACTTACCTATCGACTGTGCTGCTGTGAACACGAGACGCACGTCGGTGTAGGTCTTGTAAACGAACATGTAATATTCGTTGCCTTCGAAGAAACCTTTGATGACAGGGTTGAGTTTGCCGTCTTCTGATGCTGCTGCCTCTAACTCTTTGATTTTAGCGTTGATAGCCTGCTGGCGTGCCATGTAATCCATGGTGTCGCTTACGGCTCCGAATATCTCGGCTGTCACGTCTTCCATTCTCACGAGGAACGATGCTGAAACACCTTCAGCAGGAAGCTCTTCGCTGAAATTCTTGGCTGCGAAGCCTTCGTTGAGGTAGTCATGCTCCACTGTCGAGAGGGCTGCTATTGAGCTGTAGCCGCAGTGATGGTTGGTGAAGAGCAAGCTGTTGGCTGAAACGATTTCGCCTGTGCAGAAGAAACCGCGTGGATATGCGCCGTTTGAGAGACCCACGATAGCGTCTTTCAAGCTGCTGTTGTTGATGCTGTAGAGCTCCTCTGGTGTCAGCTGGAGACCCATTTTCTGCATGTCAACGTAATTCAAACGCTCGACGAACATTGGCAACCACATGCCTTCGTCAGCGCGTACGATGCCCATCATACCAAAGATGATGGCAAAGAAAACTGATAATTTTTTCATTGTTGTATTAAATTTGTTTGATTGTTATCTTTTTTAGGAGTTTCCTCGCACTTCGTGCTCGGAATGACAATGCACTGTCATTCCGAACGGAGTGAGGAATCTCATTTAGTCAAGTACTCCATTCCCATATTGTAAACGATATCCTTCGGGATGCCGCATCCTGCGAGCTTGTCGAGGTCAGCCTGGAGTTCCGGCTTGATGACGCCGTCGGTGGCGATCCAGTTCTTCACGAACTCATAGTCACCGTTGCCCTGTGCTGTGAGGATGGCGCCGCCGAGTTTCTCGACCGCGAGTTTCATCTTCGGGAAGTCGATGCTATACAGACCGTTTTCGTCACGGTTGAAAGCGCCTTCTTTAGCTAAGTAGTTGAATTCGATCATGTTAGCCTTGCCGTGAGCAGAGGCGGCGCCAAAACGCACCGAACGGAAAATGCCAGCCATGAAGGTGGTGTAGTTTTCTTCCAAGGTGGTGTTGGTGTATTCGCCCATCTCGTGGAGCTTGGTCACGAGGAACAAGCCCAAGATGTCGGCCTTGGCCTCTTCGAGGGCTGAATACTGCTCTTTCAAGGCGTGACGCACTGTGCCGCTGCCGTCGAGGGTGTTCTTGATGCCCAGTCCGTGAGCCACCTCGTGGAACATCACGTTGGCGAAGAAAGCGTCGAACTTCACGTTCTGACGTGCCTCAGGAGCGACCAAGACCTTTGAAATCGGGACGACAATCTTGTCGAATTTAGCCTTCATGGCGTTCTTCAGCTGAAGCTTGCGTGTGCCTTTCTGAAGCTGTACTCTCTCGTCGTTAGGTAGGTTGATGGCAATGGTCTTCGATGCCATGTTGCAGTCACCGCCGTAATAAACCACGTCGTATGCGGCGAGGTCGGCGTCGCTACCCGGTTTCTCTTGTTTGTATTTGTCTTCGACAGGCAATTTTGTCTGAAGCTCAGGCAATAAAGCCACGTAGCGTGAAAGTTTCTTGGTCCATTCCTGGTCTTTGATGAGGATGAACGACTCGTGAGCGGCCTTGTAGCCAAACAGGCCGTCGGTGTAGTTCTCGATAGGTCCCACGACGAAGTCGACATTGTTGTTGCGGACATCCATCCAGGCCATGTCTGAATAGTAATAATCGTCGGTGAGGAGAGCTTTTGCTCTGAGTCTCAAGTAGTTGGCAAACTCAGGGTCGCCGGCTAGCTCCGATGCTTTCATGAGCAGGTCAGCGGCTTTGATGATTTGCTCATCATAAGCCTCATGATACCAAACCGATTTAAGGTTACCGTTCTCGTCGCGGCGAATGAGTGTGTACTGACTGGTCTTGTCAGGGTCTTCCCATGCCTCGAACTCTTCTTTTGTCATGTCGGTCGGATAAAATCCAGCGCCTGCCGGTTTATCGCCATATCCCGGGATGAAGATGCGGCGGTTGTCGAGCTGATCCCACGGACCGTAGTTGATTTCAGCGTATTTGCGGGCGTTCGGGTCTTCGATCTTATTCAAAAACTCGTCTTTGTCGCCGCCGAGGTTCTCTGTCCAATAGATGTCGTCCATGATCTGACCTGCTTGGAAAAGCATGTCGAGCATTTTCACCTCGTTGTCAGAGAGATGGCTGATGTCGGTTGTCAAAGTCACCTTTGCATATTGGTTTGCAAGGGCTTCGTAGTTTTCTTTCGGTTTTTCGCTGCAGCTGACCAAAGCTGTTGTGAGTGCTGCTGCCATAACTAAATATTTGATTTTCATGTTGTTAAAAATTGATTCTTATATTAAAGATATTAACCATTTGATGTCGATCCAAGTTTGGCTGAACCATTCGACGTTAGCCTGGATGATGTTGACAGGCTCTGTCATTCCGCCGCCGAGCGAGTAAAGAATTATCGCCAGGTTGAAGAAGAGGAAGGTCCAGATGTAGAGGTAGGAACGGAAGACTCCGCAGCGCTGTATGTCGCTCTGGTCGCGGCGTGTGTCTTTTTTCCAGCAGCTGAAATGAAACATCAGCGTGAAGCCGATGATGAAGTCGATGATTGGGAGACATTCGTTCTTGATCATCAGGCGGAAAAGCACCATGGCGAAGGTGATGTAAGGCAACATGTATGGCGCTAAAGTCGAGAAAATGTTGGCGCTTTTGGCGTTCGACGACACATAGCCGAGGGTGTTGTCGTTTTGTGTCAGCGTTTCCGACGACTTCGCGTTGAACTCGTAGATTTTCTTGCGCAGGAAGAGGCCTCCGACGAGCATGTGTGCGCCTTCGTGTGTCATGGTCTGCATGATGTCGAGGTTTTTCCTGAAGAAAATCAACGCAATGATGACAAAAGCCACCATGCCGATGCCCAGCCACATATAACCTTGATAGGTGTTGGTTTTGAATGAGTTAACTACGTAAACCCCACATCTGTAGAATCCTATTGCCGTTATGACAAGAGTCAGGATGAAAAAAATTGATGTTATAAAACGCCAGAGTTTCTGCATGATTCAAAGCTGCTATTTTATGATGAATAATTTCTTCACTATGGTCGTCTCGCCTGTGATTCTCACGAAATACTGACCTTCCGGAAGTTCTGAAATGTTGATGTTTTCAGCTTTCTCGCTTAACAAAACAGTGCGGCCTATTAAATCGATAATCCCTACGCTGTTGATACTTAATTTGTTGTTATTCAATATGTTAACAACTTCGCTTGCCGGGTTGGGATAAACACTGACTTCGTTGCTGGCGATATTGTCTTCAACGCTGTAAGGCATGTCGCAGTCGTTATATTCCGGATTTACGAAAATCACATCATTGTCAACGTGATAGCAAAGCATGTGATACATCTCGCCGTCGCTGTTGTGGTCGGCTTCCCATTGTCCTACATGCATGAATCCTCTGCTGCTGCCAACGCCTTCAATCCAGAACTCTGTTTTATCTTCAATGCCGATATATGTGAAGCTGATTTTCTTTCTTGAAACGCCGTTCAGGTCAGTTATTGTTGTAACTTCCGTAACTTGCATAGGATGCTCGTTTTCATCGTTGAAATAGTCGCCTTCCTCGAGGTCATAGTCATAGAGAAGCACCTCGTCGTCGTATGAAGAGCCGTTCCATTTGCAATAATAAACCTGATTATCCTCATTGCGATAAGCGCCGTCGAGATAATTTCCGTTAACCTCGCTATTAACATAGATGGTTTGGTATTCCAGGCCACCGATATTCACTGTCTCGCCTTGCAGATGACGCTCGTGGAATGAACCTGTCGGATGTGGAGCGCTCCAAGTGTATTCACCATAGATATACCATTCTTGAGCATTGATATTCAATGAGATGGCGATGATGGCAACTGCCAAAACTGCAAATCTTCTTACAAATTGTAAATGTTTAGCCATAATAAATCAATTTAAATAATCGACAAAGGTACGAATTTTTTTAATATAAGGTGTATTTTTTTTAATTTTGCACAATCATGGCAGGCATCTACATCCATATCCCGTTTTGCAAGTCGAAGTGCGCTTACTGCAACTTCTTTTCGGTTGTTTCCGAGAAGCAACGCGTTGATTTTCTTGATGCTTTGCAAAAAGAAGCTGTAGCGAGAAAGGATTATTTGGGTGGCGAAGAAGCGAAAACGGTTTATTTCGGCGGCGGCACTCCGACGGTGCTTGACGCTTTTGAAATTCGTAAAGTTCTTGAAGTTCTGCGCAACAACTACAAAATCAGTGCCGCCGCCGAAATCACTCTTGAGGCTAATCCCGATACCGTTTCAAAAGAATCGCTTATGGCATATAAATCATTAGGTATCAATCGATTAAGCATTGGTATCCAGAGCTTTTTCGATGATGATTTGCAGTATCTGAGCCGCAAACACGATTCGAAGCATGCCATGCAAGTGTTGAAATGGGCAAACGAGGTTGGTTTTCAAGAAGTTACGCTTGATTTGATTTATGGCATCCCCACTTTGACGGATGAGAAATGGCGCAAAAATCTTGAGATTTTCTTCTCGACTGGCTTCAATCATCTTTCGGCGTATGCTTTGACGGTGGAGGAGAAGACAGCCCTTGGGCAGCGTATTAATAAAGGTATGGCGGCGCCTGTCAGCGAAGATGCCACGATTCATCAATATGAGATTCTTTGTGAAATGACTAAGAATCAAGGGTTTGAGCATTACGAGATAAGCAATTTCGCGCGACCTGGACATTATTCGAAGCATAACACCATTTACTGGAAAGGTGAGAAATATCTCGGTCTCGGCCCTTCAGCTCATTCATTTGACGGCGTTTCGCGACAGTGGAATGTGGCAAGCGTGAAGGATTATTGCGATAACTATTCCTTTGAAAGAGAAGAGCTTACACTCTATGACCGTTACAACGAATATGTTATGACCTCGCTTCGCACTTGTTGGGGTTGCGATATGGAATTTATCAAGATTCATTTTGGTGAAGAATATGTCAAAAGGTTTAAAAATTTGACCAAAAAACATATTTTAAGCGATAAAATGTGTCAAAAGGACGAAAAATTCGTCCTAAATGACTATGGGATGCTTTTTGCTGACGGCATCGCTGCAGAACTATTCATGTAGTGTCATTTCGACTGTAGCGAAGCGGAACGGAGAAATCTCGTGCAATTTAACAGTTAACCGTATTAATCATTCAAAATTTTTGTATAATTTTGCATCGATAAGATAATATTATGCAGACTGGCAAAATCGAAAACGGCAAGTTGGAAATGGTCGACAAGTTCGTCCGCTACACCAACATGAACATCTTCCTGACCGGTAAGGCCGGTACGGGGAAGACTACGTTTTTGCGCGGTCTGGCTGATAATCCGACGAAACGAATGGTGATTCTGGCGCCTACTGGCGTCGCCGCCATCAACGCCGGTGGACAGACAATTCATTCGTTTTTCCAGCTCGAGTTCGGACCTCAGGTTCCGAACAGTAAAGTGTTGCAATACCAAAAATTTTCGGCTGTCAAACTGAAAATCATCCGCTCGTTGGAACTCCTTGTCATCGACGAGATTTCGATGGTGCGCGCCGACCTTCTTGATGCCGTTGACGCTGTGTTGAGACGTGTGCGACGCAACGAAAAACCATTCGGAGGACTGCAGGTGCTGATGATCGGCGACATACATCAGCTCGCTCCGGTTGCAAAAGAAGAGGAATGGGCGCTGTTGCGCGATTATTACAAATCGGTGTATTTCTTTGATAGTCATGTGCTTACAAAGACACCGTACTGCTGTATCGAACTTGAACATATCTACCGTCAGGAGGATAGGAAGTTTATCGACATATTAAATAAGGTGCGCAACAACCGCCTCGACAGCGAGAGTCTGGCTGTTCTCAATAGTCATTATAATCCCGATTTCGAACCCGCCGACGAAGACGGCTACATCACCTTGATGACGCATAACCGTCAGGTGGATGAGATCAATGAAGGTAAGCTTAACGCATTGAAAACCAAGCTGTTGAAGTTTGAAGCGAGGATTTTTGGTAACTTTCCTGAGACCTCTTTCCCGACGAAGGAGATACTTGAACTGAAGATTGGGGCACAGGTGATGTTTGTAAAAAATGACCCGTCGCCTGAGAAGATGTATTTCAACGGCAAAATCGGGCGAATAATAGGCTATGACGAAGACGACGGACTGCAGGTGCGATGCGACGATGAAGTGATTGACGTTCAGCCTGTTACATGGCAGAATTTTGAATATAGCATTAATGAGGAGACCAAGGAAATAGAGGAAAAGGAAATCGGAAGCTTCACGCAGATTCCGCTCAAACTCGCATGGGCGATAACGATTCACAAAAGCCAGGGCTTGACGTTCGACAGGTTGATTTTGGATGCAAGTCTCGCCTTCGCGCACGGTCAGGTTTACGTGGCTTTGAGTCGCTGCACCTCGCTCGAAGGTCTTGTTTTGAAAGCAAAATTATCGCAGAGTGGCTTGTTTAACGACCTGACAATCAATCAGTTTGTAGCTGAATTGCCATCGAGGGAGCCCAATGAGGAGCAGTTTGAATACAATAAGAAACTCTACGAATCGCAAATTTTATTCGAACTCATTGATTTTCATGATATTGAGAGCGATCTGAACGGTATCAGGAAGGTGGTGTTTGCCAACAAAGGCAGTTTCGACGCTTCGGTGAGCGAAAAAATAGTGCCGAAAGGGCAGAAGTTTCATGAAGAAGTGGTGGAGGTGTCGGAGAAATTCAAACGACAGATTGGCAGTATCTTGAGAGATAACTTCCAGATTGACAATAATTTACAGCTTCAAGAACGTATTAAAAAAGGTTGCTCTTATTTCTTGGACAAGCTAGCCGATTTGGATGAGATTGCCAGTCTGCCGTTCGAGACCGACAACAAGGCTGTTAACGACCAGATAAAGAAGGAGTTAGACGTGTTTAAGACGGATTTCTTCGTTAAAAAGGCATGTCTGGAAGCTTGTTTGGGTGGTTTTGAGATGAAGAAATATTTGAAGGTCAAAAATAAGAAGGTCGTTGAGGCTGAAGACTTTGGAAAGAAGAAAGAGAAGAAACCGAAAGAAAAACGCGAGAAAGGCTCTTCGGTCAGGCGCACCAAAGAGCTGATTGACGAGGGTCTCACAATCGATGAGATCGCCGAAAGACGAGGAATGACGCGCACTACCATCGAGCAGCATGTGGCTGAGCTGGTGCTGAATGGCGAGGTAGAAGCGAGAGATTTCATGAGCAAGGAACATTACAACAACATTGTGGAATATTTTGAGGATACTCATGATTCGTCGTTGGGTCGTGCCCGCGATGTTCTTGGTGACGACTATTCATGGGGCGAACTCCGTATCGTGTTGAATGAAATCAAAAAAAATAATAGCATATGAAAAAACTAGTGATTTTATCTGGAGCGGGCATCAGTGCCGAAAGTGGAATCAGTACGTTCAGAGACGCAGGCGGACTGTGGGACAAATACCCTGTGATGCAGGTGGCGTCAATTGAGGGCTACGAGGCTGATCCTGAGTTAGTTATCAATTTCTACAACGAGCGCCGCAAACAGCTTCTCGACGTGAAGCCAAACCAAGGTCACATACTTTGTGCCGAGTTGGAAAAGTATTTCGACGTTACCGTTGTGACGCAAAACGTTGATAATCTGCACGAAAGAGCTGGCAGTCACCACATAATCCATCTTCATGGCGAGCTGACAAAGGTGTGTTCGAGCTACAACCCAAACGACCCTCGTTATATCCGCGAGCTGAAACCAGAGGAATTTGAGGTGAAAATGGGCGACAAAGCCGGTGACGGAAGCCAATTGAGGCCGTTCATTGTGTGGTTTGGCGAGGCAGTGCCTGAAATCGAGACAGCGGTGAGATACGTTGAAAAGGCTGATATTTTCGTCATCATCGGAACGTCGATGAACGTGTATCCGGCAGCAAGCCTGCTGTATTACGTTCCATCAAATGCTCAAGTGTATCTCATTGATCCTAAGGATGTTAACATCAACACACGCCGTCCGATAACACATATTAAAAAAGGTGCCTCGGAAGGAATGAAGGAACTTCTTGAGACCTTAGTCTTTAGACCTTAGACTTTAGTTTTGTTTGCGTCAGCCGACTAAGGTCTAAAGTCTAACGTCTAAGGTCTATTTATTATTAAATTGATTCATAGTCATATCCGGGCCTATCGCCACGAAGCTTTTGACGATTTCGACGGCGACATCGATACGGGGTTGAATCTCGTCGATTTCCTGCTGCTTCCATTCGCCAATGACGAAGTCGATCTGATGTCCTTTGCTGAAGTCGTTGCCGATGCCGAAGCGCAGGCGGCAGAAATCGCTTGTGCCTAGCGACTCGATGATGTTTTTCAAGCCGTTATGACCGCCGTCGCTGCCTTTTTTGCGCATGCGGAGCGTCCCTACTGGCAATGCGAGGTCGTCGCAAACCACGAGGATGTTCTCCATCGGGATTTTCTCTTGCGTTGCCCAGTATTTCACGGCTTTGCCTGAGAGGTTCATGTATGTCGTGGGTTTGATCACAATCATCTGGCGACCTTTATATTTCATTTCCGACACCATGGCCAGGCGGCTGGTGGTGAAGTTGCATTCGAGGTCTTTCGCCAGACGGTCGGCGACCATAAAACCGATGTTATGCCGCGTGTTGGCGTACTCGGCTCCGATGTTTCCCAGACAAGCAATCAGATATTTCATGCTGCAAAAATAAAAAAAAGCCTTCAATTGAAGGCTTTTTCCATATAAATTTCTTGAAATTTACATTATTTAGCTTCTGCTGCAGGTGCTGCTGCGCCTTCTGCTGCTGGAGCTGCTTCTTCAGTCTCTTCTTCAGCTGCTGCGTTACGTGGAGCCTTAACGTCGACGACGATGGTGTTCTCAGCGACGAGAACCTGCATCTTTTCGAGGTTGAGGTCTTTCACCTTAATAGCCTGGTTCATCTGAAGCTTTGTCACGTCGACGATGATGTTATCCGGAAGGTCGTTGACATAACCGCGAACTTTCAATTTTGAAAGGTTCATGTTCATGCGGCCACCACGCATGACGCCTGGGCATGTACCCTGGGTGCGGATAGGAAGCATTACTGTGATTGGGTTGTCTTCGTTGACATCGAGGAAGTCGGCATGCATGACTTCGTCAGTAACTGGATGATACTGAATGTCTTGGAGGATTGTGTGGTAAACT
>CAMZJA010000020.1 GCA_947307415.1 uncultured Bacteroidales bacterium
TGCGGAGAGGTGTCAGTGACAATGAGACCAATGTGGCGATGCGGTCGCCTTCTTTAAGGTCAATCTTGCCTTTCAAAGCGTCACCGATCTTCTCGACTTTACCGAGAAGCATACCTCCTGAACCTGTACGACGGTTGCGGTGCTTGCCCTGCAGCTCAACGTTGAGGAACATTTCTTTCTTCACCTCTTCCATGATCTTTTCCCCTGATGCGCCAGGACCTGCCTGCTGTTTTGCATAGTTGTGGATGTCGGTGAATGATGCTGAGTCGATATTCAAAGTCTGGACGTCAATCAAAATCTCGTTGTCCCAGATTTCGTCCATGTTGTTGTCGAGTTTGTTAGCTGGTTGTGGAAGAACGCCTTTTGGTTCAATCACGCGGTGTGTACCGTATTTGTTACCGTGTTTCTGCATTTTTTTAAATTTTTATTTGTTATTAAATTCTTTTAACTTTTCTCTTTTAACTTTTAACTACTTTCTTGGTTTTAATCCTAAGATTTCTCTTGCTTCATCTGATGTAGCGATTGGTCTGCCGAGTTCTTTTGCCAATCTCACGACTTTTTCAACTAATTCGCCGTTTGATTTTGCAAGAACGCCCTTCGACAGATAGAGGTTGTCCTCGAAGCCGACGCGCACGTTGCCGCCCATGGCGATTGCTGCTGCTGCCATTGGGAATGCGTTACGTCCGACGCCTGTCACTGTCCATGTCGAGCCTGCCGGGATGCCGTTGACGAGCCAGCAGAGGTTTGCCACTGTTGCAGGTGTGCAGCCAGGAACGCCAAGCACGAAGTTGAACTGCATCGGTGCGCCCGGGACTTCACCCTTGCGAGCCATGGTCAAAATAGTGTCAAGGTGACCCATTTCGAAGCATTCGTATTCAGGCTTGATGCCGCGCTCGATCATGCGTTTGCCGAAAGCGCGCATTGTTGGCATCGTGTTGTCGAAGATCTCATCGCCGAAGTTACATGTTCCGCAGTCGAGGGTTGCCATCTCAGGGCGTGGGTTTGTGTCAGTCGACTGGAGACGCTCGTCAGGTGTCATACCGACTGCACCGCCTGTCGAAGGAATCAAAATCACGTTAGGGCAAACTTTGAGGATAGCCTCTTCGCACTCCTGGAAACGGCCACGGTCCTGTGTAGGTGTGCCGTCGTCCCAGCGGACGTGAAGGTGAACGATAGCTGCGCCAGCATCGACTGCCGACTTAGCCTCGCGCACGATTTCCTCAACAGTATAAGGAACGTTTGGATTCTGTTCTTTTGTTACTTCTGCGCCGCAGATAGCAGCTGTAATTATCAGTTTATCCATAATTATTTATTTTTTCTTTGGCAATCTTTTGGTGTAACGCATGTGCCTGAAGCGCGGCAAACCAAGATAGGCTCGTCGAGCTCGTCAGCAGCTGATGGAGAGATGTCAGGACGGGCTACAGCAACCTTGCGGGCCTCAAACAACATGTGGCGCGATGTGTTGCCTTCACGGTCGATCCAACCTTCAGCTTCGATAAAGTCACCTGCATAGACAGGGGCTTTGAATTCAATCATGTCGTATGCGCAGAACAGACCTTCGTCGCCGTCACGCATAATCAAAAGTTCGGTAGCCACATCACCGAAGAGGTGAACCATGTGAGCACCGTCAACCAAATTGCCACCGTAGTGAGCATCCTTCGCACTCATGCGAAGTCTAATCTTTGTTCTATATTCTTTTTCCATTTTCAAAATTTTTAACTTAAAACTTCAAACTATTTCTCAACATAGATTCCATCTACATAAATACCTGAAGCGTGAACATGCTCAGGAGCAATCTCTCCAACCTTCACGAGTTTCTCAGCCTCAACAACCACATAGTCGGCTGCTGTAGCCATCAATGGGTTGAAGTTGTTGGTTGTTCCGAGGAACACCATGTTACCGAACTCATCAACGATGTTAGCGCGCAAGAAAGCGATGTCAGCCTTGAGAGGTTTCTCTAGGATGTAGTCTTTACCGTCGACTTTCACAATCTGCTTGCCGTCCTGCATGATGGTGCCGAGACCTGTTGGGGTGAGGACTCCGCCGAGACCTGCGCCGTAGGCTCTGATGCGCTCTGCCAATGTGCCCTGTGGTACATATTCAACTTCAAGAGTACCGGCGTTCTTCTGTGCCGCTGTCTCCTTGTTGGTACCTGTGTGCGACACGATAGCTTTCTTCACCTGATGGTTAGCGACGAGCTTACCGTGAGCGATGTTGTCGTAAGCTGTATCGTTGGCGATGATGGTTAAATCTTTCACGCCTTTCTCAACGATTTTGTCGATGATTTGCACTGCGCTTCCCACTCCGAGGAATCCGCCGAACATAATTGTCATGCCGTCATGAACTTTCTCAACGGCCTGCTCCAATGTAATCTGCTTATTCATAGCCATTTATGTTTGATTTGTTTAATTTTTAATTCAAATACCTATTTACAAAAAAGTTGCGCGCAAATTTACGGATTATTTTCCAATCCTGCAAGACATTATTAATAAATATTTTTAAATAAAAAAGGATGCCACTTTCATGACATCCCAATATCTAAAGTCTAAGGTCTAAAGTCTAATGACTAACAATCTCCTCCGCTCTCTTCAGCGCAAAGTTGATATGCGAACAAACGTTCTCCTCACCGAGTTTCTTAATGAATCCAGCCTTCTCCAACGTTGCCCTCACATGCACGTTAACACCCGACAAAACAACAATCATGCCGCGCTGCTTGCAAGTGTCGCAAAGCAATTCCAAATTATGAATTCCAGTGCTGTCGATAAACGACACCTTCCTCATCCTGATGATTCGCACCTTGTTCTCCTTACCCATAACCGACTTGTCAATATCATCGAATTTATTGGCAATTCCAAAGAAATATGGTCCATCAATCTCATACACTTCAACACCCTCCGGAATATGAAGCTTCTCCTCACTGCTCATGGCCACATCGGTATTGTCGCCCGGGTCAATCTCCTCACTGAACGTACGGATAACAGTAGCCTCGTTGGTACGCTTCAGGAACAACGCTATTGAAGCGATAAGGCCGACCTCAATAGCTATTGTCAAGTCGAAAATAACAGTCAAAAGGAAAGTCACGATGAGCACGGCGAAATCAGACTTCGGGTTCTTCGCCAGCATCCTGAAGGTACGCCAACCGCTCATGTTGTACGAAACCATGATAAGCACTGCAGCCAAGCACGGCATAGGGATCAACCCTACCAGCTGCCCAAGCAGCAACAGCACCAAAAGCAACACCACAGCGTGAATAAGTCCCGCTACAGGCGTCTTGCCTCCGTTGTTGATATTCGTCATTGTACGAGCAATGGCTCCTGTCGCCGGAATGCCACCAAACAAAGGACTTGCAATATTAGCGACACCCTGCGCGATAAGCTCTGTGTTGGAGTTGTGCTTGTCACCAATCACACCGTCAGCAACCATTGCCGAAAGCAACGACTCAATAGCGCCTAACATTGCGATTGTGAACGCCGAAGGCGCCAAGTCAGTCATCAACTGAATCAACGATTGGCCATCGGTAAGACCCAGACTCGGAAACTTCGGTGCAGGAATAGTAGTAGGCAGCTCATACAAATCGCCAATTTTAGTGATACTGTTCACTACGTCCAAACGTTCCAACAGCCACACCACAAACGTCATCACAACAATTGCGACAAGCGAACCAGGAATCTTCTTCGAAATCTTCGGACTGTATATGATTATCAACAAACTGGCAATACCTACGCCAAAAGCCCACCAGTTAACATGCGTAGCGTTCTGGAAATAACAAATCCATTTATCGATGAAATTCGCCGGCACATTCTGAATGCCCAAGCCGAACATATCGTTCATCTGCGTCGAGAAAATCGTCAAGGCGATACCGCCGGTAAAGCCAACAACCACTGGGTATGGCACAAATTTAATGACGTTTCCCAATTTGAAGACGCCTATCAAAATCAACAAAATACCGGCCATGATGGTGGCTATCATCAAACCACCCAAACCGTGCTGCTGAATAATTCCGTAGATAATAACGATGAAAGCGCCTGTCGGACCGCCTATCTGCACCTTGCTGCCGCCCAAAAACGAGATGATAAATCCCGCAATGATAGCGGTAACAAGACCTTCTGTCGGGCCTACACCCGAAGCGATACCAAAAGCAATTGCCAAAGGCAACGCCACAATACCCACAATAATACCAGCCATAGCATCTGCCGAGAACTGCTTCTTATCGTAATTTCTCAAGCAGGTAAAGAGTTTTGGACTAAAAACCATTTTTCAATATTTACAAAATTAATCTTTTGCAAAAATATCAAAATATTCTTTATCCTCAGGAGTTTTCAATAAATTTTCGTCAGAATTCAAATTATAAACGTAAACAAGCTCTTTTTCGGTCTTCGTCTCCCGAACATACTGCTTTTTCAATTTTGGTTTAATCGCTGTAATTCCCAGCGTTTCCTGCATTTTACGCTTCAGCGTCTTCTCCGGCGTGTCGCCAAACGCCACATGCCACCAATATTTCCTAATCGTAACACCTTTATTATTAATGACATGCAGATGCACCGCCGGATGCAGTATCTTATTCCCCTTATGCAGCTCCATCTGCAACGCCCGCCCCACAATAATTCCACGCTCATTCACCACCGGCAGAAATTCCATAATGTTTTCGTCAGGGGTGAAAAAATCTATAGAAACGCTGTCATTTCGAGCGCCTTCGGCGCGAGGAACCTCATCCTGCTTAACGATACTGACAGAAGGTGTCATTTCGAGCTTGTCGAGAAATCCTTTTTTAACGTTTTTGCTGTTTAAGATTTCTCCGCTTCGCTTCGCTTCGGTCGAAATGACAGCAGGTGTCAACTCCTGTTCCTCATACCAAATCCCTTGAACCTCAATCGTTTCCGTCCCTTTTGGCACCTTTATCTCAAACCTGTCCCCAACCTTCTTTCCCACCAACGCCTTAGCCACCGGCGAGATGAACGACAGCAAACCTTTCGAGAAATCAGCCTCGTCAACGCCGACAATTCTCACTGTCCTGCCATTGTATTTCACATAAGCTCCGAAACTGACGGTTTCTTTATTGGCTTTGGTCATATCCACTTCCACCGCGGTATTAATACGAGCAATGAGCAGCTTCATCTTAGCATCGACAAAGTTGCTCATTATGTAATTCCCGCTTACAGTAACGCGTTCATTTTCAAGGCCTTCACGCTCTTTATTCAAAGCCGCCAGACCTTCTTTCGTCACGTAATTGGGCATGCCTTTCGGCAGATAAGCCCGCGGTGGCACCATCGGAATCTCTTCCTGGTCACCTTCTTTAATAAAACCCCTGCTCATTAGTTAAGCATCATGTCAACAGCGCCAATCTTAGTGTTTGCACACTCGTAAGTGGCGGCGTATTGAAGAATCGTGTTCAACGTTCTGCGGCTCGGCTTCATTTCGGCGCACATATCCTGCAACGCCTCTTTTACTTCATCTTCAAATAACAGTGTAGAGTTTAATGTCATAGGCACTCGATTTCGTTTATATTTTGAAATCTAAACGCCAGTCAACACCGTTTTATTTTACATAAGTAAAAAAATTGTTAATAAATTTTAACATTTACCTCACCGTAAGCTGCAAGTTCTTGGTTTGCACCATCTTACGAAGATTTATCAAAGCATAACGCATGCGTCCGAGTGCCGTGTTGATACTCACATTCGTGGCATCGGCAATCTCCTTGAACGACATGTCGGCATACATTCTCATGGTCAAAACCTCACGCTGCTCCTCAGGCAGATACTCCACCATCTTGCGGATGTCGTCATGAATCTGCTCAGTGATGAGCTGCTCCTCTATCGAAGGATCTGTAAATCTTGCATTGTCAAGCATATCGTAGTCCTCCTTCGTCGGGTCGACCATCGGCAGTCTCTTCGCCTTGCGGAAATAATCTATAATAAGGTTGTGCGCGATACGCATGGCAAACTGAATGAATTTACCTTCCTCTTTATATGCTCCGGCCTTGATGGTGCGGATAATCTTTAAAAATGTATCCTGGAAAATATCATCAGCAAGCTGCTTATCCTTGACAAGCATCAACACATACGAATATACTTTGTTCTGGTAACGATCAACCAATAATTCAAAACTTGCGACGTCACCGTTTTGATAACGTTGCACAAGTTCCTTGTCGTTTAATACTTCAGACATAAGTCCCCCTTTTTTAAGGTTTTACAATCAAAAAGGGTAAATTTTATTCGATAGAGTCTCTCCTATTTTTTACTGGTTGAACAATAGTTTATGTCTAAATTTTTTGCAAATATACAACATTTTTCAATACGTTCCAAAAAAATTTTGTATTTTCGTGCAATTTTTTTGAGGTATCATAGTTGCAGATGAACAAATTAGAGAACATAGAAATCCACGGCGCAAGAGTTAACAACTTGAAAAACATCGACTTACGCATTCCGAAAAACAAACTCATCGTGATAACGGGTTTGTCAGGCTCCGGAAAGTCGTCGTTGGCATTCGACACCATCTACGCCGAAGGTCAGCGCCGTTACGTCGAAAGCCTGAGCGCCTACGCCCGTCAGTTCATGGGTCGCCTCAGCAAACCCGACGTGGATCTGATAACAGGCCTTTCACCGGCCATCGCCATCCAGCAGCGCACCATGACGAGCAACCCTCGCTCAACCGTCGGAACGACTACTGAAATCTATGAATATCTCAAACTTCTGTTCGCCCGTATCGGCAAAACATACTCTCCTGTTTCCGGCAAAGAAGTGAAACGTCACCAAGTCAGCGATGTGGTCGACTTCATCCTCGAACAAAACGGAAGCGCCGTCTATATCCTCGCCCCCGTCGTGATGCCCGAAGGAAGAACACTTCAAGAACATCTCAGCATTCTTCTTCAACAAGGCTTTAACCGATTGATTGTCAAGGGAGAAACCAAAAGAATTGAGGATTATTTGCAAGAGAAAAGTAAAGACAAGCCAAAGGATATCCGCGTGATGATCGACCGACTGAAAGTCAACAAAGACTCTTCCGAACTAATCGGTCAATTATCGGATTCAGTGCAGACAGCTTTCTACGAAGGCAAGGGCGAATGCATCATTCTCGTTGAAAATCAAGACGATAGAAAAGAACATACATTCTCTTCACGTTTCGAGGCCGATGGTATTACCTTCGAGCCGCCTACATCACATCTGTTCGCATTCAACAACCCTTACGGCGCTTGCAAAACATGCGAAGGATTCGGCACAGTAATCGGCATCGACGAGGATCTCGTGGTTCCCGACAAGTCACTATCAATCTACGATAACGCCATCGCATGCTGGCGTGGCGAAAAAATGACCTGGTACCGCGACGAGCTGGTGCGCAACGCTCATAAATTTGATTTCCCGGTTCACAAGCCTTATTACGAACTCACTGAAAATCAGAAAGATACACTCTGGAGAGGCAACCAGTATTTCATGGGCATCGACGACTTCTTCAAAGACGTTGAAAGCCAGTCGTATAAGATTCAATATCGTGTGATGCTCTCGCGCTATCGCGGCAAGACCACCTGTCCCGACTGTCACGGAAAACGTCTTCGTCCTGAAGCCAACTACGTGAAAATCAGTGGGAAAAGCATCACCGACCTGGCGACCATGCCTATTAGCGAGCTAAAGAAGTTCTTCCAAACGCTAAAGCTCTCAGAATCAGACGCTTCCATTGCCGAAAGACTGCTCATTGAGATTCGTAACCGCCTCGACTTCCTCACAGAAGTCGGCTTGGGCTACCTCACCCTGAACCGTGCCTCAAACACACTCTCTGGCGGCGAATCGCAACGCATCAACCTCGCGACATCACTCGGCAGCAGTCTCGTCGGCTCGACATATATCCTCGACGAGCCGAGTATCGGATTACATTCTCGTGATACCCAACAACTTATAAAAGTCTTAAAACGCCTTCGCGACATCGGAAACACCGTCATCGTTGTCGAACACGACGAAGAGATCATCCGCGCCGCCGACGAGATCATCGACATCGGTCCTTACGCCGGCCGCTTCGGCGGCGAACTGGTGTTCCAAGGCGACATCAAAACGATGGAAAAAAGCGGTAAATCGCTTACAGCTCAATACATTACGGGCAAAATGGAGATACCGGTGCCAAAGCATCGCCGCAAATGGAACAACGCCATCGAATTCGTTGGCTGTCTTGAACATAACCTCAAGAATATCAACGTAAAAATACCGTTGAACGTGCTCACGGTGGTGACAGGCGTCAGTGGCTCGGGCAAGTCGTCGCTTGTCAACAACATCATCTACACCTCGTTGAAAAAACATTTCGGCGGAACAGCCGACAAAACCGGCTCCTTCGGCTCAATGCGCGGCAGCATACAAGCCATCCAATCTGTCGAAATGATCGACCAGAACCCGATTGGCAAGTCAACTCGTTCCAACCCAGTAACTTACGTCAAGGCATTCGACGAAATAAGAAACCTTTTCGCCGAACAGAAACTGGCTAAAATGCGTGGCAACAAAGCCGGATATTTCTCGTTCAACGTGCCAGGAGGACGCTGCGACAACTGCGAAGGCGAAGGAATACTAAAAGTCGAGATGCAGTTCATGGCCGACGTATACCTCGAATGCGACGTTTGCCACGGACAACGCTACAAAGAAGAGGCTCTTGAAATAAAATTCCTCGACAAAAACATCTTCGACGTTCTCGAAATGAGCATCGACGAAGCCGTTGAATTCTTCAGCCAGCCGAATGACTTTAAAAATATTACCGATCGTATCATATTGAGACTCAAATCATTACAAGATGTAGGTTTGGGTTATCTCAAAATGGGACAGCCTTCTTCCACCCTCTCTGGCGGCGAGGCTCAGCGTATCAAACTCGCTTCGTTCCTGGTTAACGGCACCAACGAAAAACCAACGCTTTTCATCTTCGATGAACCGACAACGGGACTGCATTTCCACGACGTCAACAAGCTCCTGAAAGCATTCGAAGCCCTGATAAACAACGGCCACTCGCTCATCGTCATCGAACACGACCCCGACGTCATCAAAACGGCCGACTGGGTCATCGACCTAGGCCCTGAAGGCGGCAACGAAGGCGGACATCTAGTGTTTGCTGGCACTCCGGAAGATCTGGCAAAATGCAAAGAAAGTTACACGGCAGAAATCCTGGCTAAAAAACTTTCATAACAGCAATATATTTTTGCAGATATTAAATAATTTCTATATTTTTGCGTTTGAAAAACGAGTGTGATCTTTATTTATTAAAATGCCAGGATTCAAAGCTAATTTGAAGAATATCAACGTATTAGCATCAGGCATTCTATTTGTTTTATTTTTTTTAATAATACCAAATAGAGGCTTGGCGCAAGATACTGTTACCTCACAGCCGGCATTTACAATAAAAATCGACACCTTAACGAGAATCGACACCACTTACATCATCGATACCATCATCAAAGAGATGAAATTTGTGAAAATCGACACGATTTTCCCGGAAAAACATGAAATTCCACAAGAAATCAGCAAAATCGACAAAGGCAAAAACACTTGGCACAAATTGGAAGGAAGCGTAGGCATGACAATAAACCAACTGGCAATCACCCACTGGGCTGCCGGTGGTGAAAGTAACACAAGCGGCAAAATCTCAGCCAACTTCAAATACACCTATAACCGCAAAATGTTCAACTACGTCACGAATGGTCTTTTCATCTACGGAACTCAAAATTTCACAAAAAACAAACGCTGGGAAAAAACCGAAGACCGTCTGGAAGTGTCAACCACAATGACGCACAACAACAACCGAAATCTCACTTTCACCGCCATCTCAATGCTGAAAACGCAATTCACAAACGGTTACTCCTACCCCAACGACTCCATCCCGATTTCAAAGTTCTTCGCCCCTGCATATCTAACAGTATCAATCGGTTACACTTACAACATCCATAATATCGTATCCATTTTCGTGAGTCCCTCGGCAGGAAAATTCACCTTCGTCAACGACCAAACTCTCGCCGACAAAGGAGCATTCGGCGTCGAAGCCGGATATTGGAACATACATGAAGGCGACAGCGTTTGGATCCCCGGCAAGAGATTTCTCGGCGAGCTGGGATTCAATGTCTTGATAAAATATCATCAGACATTCAAAGACAACATCTCAATATTCTCAAATCTCAACCTTTATAACAATTATATGGATGTAAATAGAGCCAATCGTTGGAATATTGATGTCGACTGGGAAACAGGTATAAAATTCACCATAAGTAAAAGTATATCAACGGTTTTGAACATTCATCTCATCTACGACGACAACGTCAGATTTACAATTGATGACAAACAAAAACCGATTCTTCAATTTAAAGAGTCGCTTGGTATTGCTTTTTTATATAAATTTGCAACTGATAATAGAAAACAAAAATAATTGATAATAACATAAAAATTTGCATTATGGAAAACGTTTCACCTGAAATACTCGCAAAAGCAAAGTCTTGGTTATCAGACCAATACGACGATGAAACAAGAAAACAGGTTCAAAATCTCATCGACAACGATCCGAATGAGCTGACCGAAAGCTTCTACCGAATCCTCGAATTTGGCACTGGAGGACTTAGAGGCATCATGGGAGTTGGAACCAACCGTATGAATATCTACACCGTGGCAATGGCTACCCAAGGTCTGGCAAATTACATCAAAATGATGTTCGCCGACATGAAACAACCACAAATCGCCATAGCTTACGACTGCCGTAACAACAGCAAGGAATTTGCTCAAATCACTGCCGACGTGATGACAGCCAATGGCATAAAAGTGTTCTTATTCAGCGCGTTACGCCCTACTCCTGAACTTTCTTTCGCCATCCGCGAACTGAAATGCCAGTCGGGTATCGTTGTGACGGCATCGCACAACCCGAAAGAATACAACGGCTATAAAGTATATTGGGAAGACGGCGGCCAGATTGTGGCTCCACACGACAAAAACATCATCGCGGAAGTGCAGAAAATCACCGATATCTCAATGGTGAAACGCAAAAGAAACGCGAAACTCATAGAAATGCTTGACGATAAATTCGACGAGATATATCTCGACAGAGTTATGAGCCTTTCGTTGTCACCAAAACTCATCAAGAAACACAAAAACTTATCATTCGTCTACACTCCAATCCATGGAACTGGCGGTCAAGTGATGCCGAAACTCTTTGCGAAAGCTGGATTCAAAAACTTCTATCCTGTTGAGGAACAGATGGTTACCGACGGCAACTTCCCTACTGTGGTCTCTCCAAACCCAGAGGAGAAAGCCGCTATGAACATGGCTATCGAAAAGGCCAAGGCAATGAAAGCCGACATCGTGCTCGCCACCGATCCTGACGCCGACCGCGTCGGCCTTGCAGTGAGAGACGACAACGGAGAATTCTTACTCCTCAACGGCAACCAAACAGCAAGCATCCTCACCTATTATATCCTCACACGTTGGGATGAACTCGGCAAGCTCACCGGCAATGAATTTATCGTTAAGACCATAGTAACCAGCGACTTACTGCTTAACATCGCAAAGAAATTCAACGTCAAGACCTACGACGTCCTTACTGGTTTCAAGTATATCGCCGACAAGATTTTAAACAAACCTGATGAGAAATTCATCTGCGGCGGCGAAGAGAGCTACGGCTTCCTCGTCGGCGACTTCGTACGCGACAAAGACGCTATCATTACATGTTTCATGCTAGCCGAAGCCACCTCATGGGCTGCCGAACAAGGCAAGACTTTATATCAAATCCTTAAGGATATCTACAAAGAATTCGGCGTTTACAGAGAAAAACTCGTCTCTCTCACCAAGAAAGGCATCAGCGGCAACGAGGAAATCAAGCAGATGATGCTCAACTTCAGAAAGAACCCGCCTAAGACCTTGCTCGGCTCAAGAATCACTGAGATTAGAGACTATAAACTCGGCATAAGCAAAGACATGATTTTTGGCGTCGACACTGTCATCAACCTGCCGAAATCTGATGTGCTCCAGTTCTTCACCGAAGACGGCATAAAAGTAAGCGTAAGACCTTCAGGCACAGAGCCTAAGATCAAGTTCTACTTCGGAATGAGCGAACCTCTTGAAAACATCGGCGAACTCAGCGGCGTCGAACAGGAACTCGACGAAAACCTAGAAGAGCTCGCGATATTATTCACCGAGCCAAAAACAGAATAGGTAAATCACTCGCCTATTCTAAATAAAGCATCTATCGCCAGCTGATAATTAGGATTTCCCTTTAAAATCTGGAGATAGATGCTTTTTGCTTGACTATAATTGCCCTTCTGTTCGTAAGCCACACCTTTGTTTAACAAAGCGTCAACTGACTTTGGATCGACTTCCAACGCTTTATCAAACTCCTCAATAGCCTTGTCGTACTCATTCAGATAAACCAGATTCACATATCCTTTATTGAATAAAATCTGATAGTTTCCCGGCATTCTCACATCCAAAGTATCGTAAATTTCCAATGCCTTTTCAGGATTTCCATTATCTTGAAGATACATCGCCAAATCATAGTATGTGCTATAATTGTCAGGCTCCATCTCAATTGCAAGATTATAGTAATCTTGAGCTATAGGGTTACGTTGCGCCGCATAGATATTGGCAATCTGGATAACAGGGTCAAAAAACGAATCATCTTGGTTTCTCGACTTCATAAACTGCTTCAAAGCCTGAACGGTGTCGTTTTTCGACAAACAAATCACACCTCGCATATAATAAGCCTGTGGATTTATACTCTTGAGTTCCAACGCCTTATCAATATATGCGTTTGCCATATTTGTATTTCCTTGAAGGAAACTGAGCTCCGCCAACTTAACAACAGGTCGCGAATCCATCGGATCTATCTCCGTTGCCTTGTTCAAAGTCAGCAGAATGTTATCCTGATCTCCCAAAGCATAATAAATGTCAGCCAAAATCAGCAAAGCATCAACGTTTTTGCCATCAATCGACAATGCGCTGTTTATGTCACGTATAGCATTACCGACTTTTTGATTTGCAAGATACCATCTCGCTCTGTTAATATAGCCATCAACATCTAGAGTGTCATCCACAGCATCTGCTGCTGATGCCTCCACCTGCTGATTATCTGCTGTTTTTTTATTATTGTTACTATTACTTTCAGTACAGCTCGCTAGTATCAACACGCAAGCCAAAGCCAGAAAAACTTTTTTCATTAGTGTTTGATATTCAATATATTAAAGGTCTTGATCTGTCTCTTTCAAAGCATCAGTGATCTTCTGTGTGAGCTCGTCGCACAATTCAGGATTCTCCTCAAGCAGTTTCTTCAGCGCATCCCTGCCCTGTCCAAGCTTGGTGTCGTTGTAACTGAACCATGAACCGCTCTTCTTGATGATATTGAGTTCCACGCCCAAGTCAATAATCTCGCCGATGCGTGAGATTCCTTCGCCATAAAGTATGTCAAACTCGGCTTTCTTGAACGGAGGAGCCACTTTGTTCTTCACCACCTTGACTTTCACACGGTTACCCATAATGTTCTCGCCGTCTTTAATCTGACTCACCTTGCGGATGTCGAGACGAACCGAGCTATAAAATTTCAAGGCGTTTCCGCCTGTTGTAGTCTCAGGATTGCCAAACATGACACCTATTTTCTCACGCAGCTGGTTGATAAAGATGCACACCGTCGACGTTTTGCTGATCGACGCTGTGAGTTTACGCATAGCCTGCGACATCAAACGTGCCTGCAAACCCATCTTGCTGTCACCCATCTCGCCCTCAATCTCACTCTTCGGAGTCAAAGCGGCGACAGAGTCAATAACAATCACATCAATTGCACCCGAACGGATAAGGTTTTCTGCGATTTCAAGCGCCTGCTCACCGTTGTCCGGCTGCGAAACAAGCAGATTTTCAATATCCACACCAAGTTTCTTTGCGTAAAAACGGTCGAAAGCATGCTCTGCGTCAATAAACGCGCCGATGCCGCCCTGTTTCTGCGCCTCAGCAATAACATGCAACGCCAAAGTCGTCTTACCCGAACTCTCCGGTCCAAACACCTCGATTATTCTTCCTCTCGGCATGCCGCCAATACCCAAAGCATAATCCAATCCTATCGAACCTGTTGAAATTGAATCTATTTTCTCCTGATGATTGTCACCAAGGCGCATAATGCTGCCTTTTCCGAACGATTTCTCAATGTTTCCCAATGTAGCTTCCAAAGCCTTCATTTTTTCCTGTCTCACTTTCTCGACATCTTCCTCAATATTCTTTGCCATTTTCTAAATAGTTTTAAATCAATAAGTTAATAAATAAAATAATTCCAAATTCAAATGTTACAGCTTAATTTTGACGAGTTTTTAATCAAACTGTAACGCTACAAATATAAACATTTTTTTTGAATTGCAAAATTATTTGCTGTTTTTTTGATAAAAATCACAAATTTCTTTTATTCCACACTCATCACACTTCGGCTTTCTTGCCAGACAGACATATCTTCCATGTAAAATAAGCCAATGATGAGCCTTGGAAAGCACCTTCTGAGGAATATGCGCCACCAGCTGCTTCTCTGTATCAAGCGGAGTTTTTGAGTTTTTAGTCAGACCAATTCTTGCCGAAACTCTGAAAACATGAGTATCTACTGGCATTGCAGGCTTATCGAAAGCCACCGCCACAACAACATTTGCCGTCTTCCTTCCCACTCCTGGCAGCTTCTGCAAATCATCGATATTCGAAGGCACAACGCCACCAAAATCAGCCACCAAACCCTTCGCCATACCTATCAGATTCTTAGCCTTGTTATTCGGATATGATATAGACTTAATCAATTGATACACTTCATCTTGCGTGGCTTCAGACAACGATTTAGCATCCGGAAAACGCTCGAAAAACGCAGGCGTCGTCATATTGACACGCTTATCGGTACATTGAGCCGAAAGAATCACAGCCACCACAAGCTGATACGGATTCTTGTACTTCAACTCCGACTCCGCTACAGGCATAGCCTTCTCAAAATACTCTATAAAAGCATCGTATTTGCCTTGAATATCAATCTTTTTCATTTTTTAAAATTTTCACAACAAAATTACATATTTTTTGTTATTTTTGCAAAAAAATTAATAATGGTAAACAGATACGAATCAGTATTCATAGGCACCGATATTGAAGCCAATTATATCGCCGCTATGCTGCAAGATGAAGACATCCCTTGCATTGTCCGTAACAACTTCCAATCAAGTGTGACAATAGGCTGGGCCGACGGCAATCCTAACCAAAGCACGGAATTGCTTGTCAACGCTGAAGATCTGGAGAAAGCCATGAAAATTGTCGAATCTTATAACAAAGAATAGTTTTTAATGTCAGAGTATACGCTGCACGAGGTGAAAACAAAGCACGAAATCAAGCAATGGCTTGCATTTCCGTCAAAACTATATAAACACGACACTCATTACGTCCGACCTCTCGACTGCGAAGTGGAAAAGGTGTTCGACAGAGAGCAAAACAAGCTTTTCCGCCACGGCGACGCCACCAGATATTATTTGACAAACGAAAAAAACGAAATAGTAGGCAGAATAGCTGTTTTTTACGACGAAAAAACCTCAAACGTCTATGAGCACGAGGAAAACGGCCAGAAAACAGGCGGCTGCGGATTCTTCGACTGCATCAACGACCAGCAAGCGGCAAACATCCTTTTCGACGCAGCCAAGAAATGGCTCGAGGGAAGAGGCTTCGAGGCTATGGACGGCCCAATAAACTTTGGTGATCGTGACTATTTCTGGGGTTGCCTCGTAGAAGGCTTCACCGACCCGATCTACAACATGCCATACAATTATCCTTATTACAGCCAACTCTTTGAAAATTATGGCTTTAAGGATTATTTCAAGCAACTGACGTTTCATCGCAACCTCACACCTGGCGGCTTCGACCCTATTCTTCACGAAAAAGCAGCCCGCATCTACGAAAACCCTGATTATTCATTCGAAATCCTCGACAAACGCAAAATAGACCGATATGCCGACGATTTCCTGACAATATACAACAAAGCCTGGGGCTCAATTCCAGGCACCGCAAAACTGACTCGCCAACACGCATTGGCATTGCTTAACAGCATGAAACCCATAATCGACCCTCGCCTCATGCATTTCGCATATTATAAAGGCGAACCCGTCGGTTTCTTCCTTATGATGATCGACCTGAATCAGATTTACAAAGGATTGAATGGTAACAATAAGGGTTTCAACGCTTTACGTATATTCTGGAGAGTCAAAATAGCAAGAATATGCGACCGTGCCATATCTCTCGTCTTCGGCATAGTGCCTGAACACCGCAAAAAAGGCCTCGAATCAGGACTCGTTTGCTCACTCGAAGCACAGGCCATCAAGAAGAAATTCAAATATAAAGAGCTGCAACTCAATTGGATAGGTGATTTCAACCCTCCAATGCTCAAAATAGCTGAAAGAGCTGGCGCTACACATTATAAAACACATATTACTTTCAGATATCTCTTTGACAGAAACAAGCCTTTTACAAGGGCAAAACTGCAATATAACGGCAAAAAAGAAGACTGATGATAGAAGCACAAGGCATATATAAATCATTCGGTAACGTTAATGTCATAAAAGGCATTGATATTCACATAGATAAAGGTGAAATAGTTACTATCGTGGGAGCGTCAGGAGCAGGCAAATCAACCCTGCTTCAAATCATTGGAACATTAGAAAAAGCCGACAAAGGCAACGTGATAATCAACGGGCAGAATGTCAGCAAAATGAACCAGAAGACTCTTGCCGCCTTCCGCAACAAAAACATCGGTTTTGTATTCCAATTCCATCATCTGCTGCCTGAATTCACAGCCTTGGAGAACATCTGCATCCCGGCATTCATAGCTGGAACAAATAAAAGTAATGCTTTAAATAAAGCAAAGCAATTGCTTGAATATCTTAATCTTACAGATAGAGCAAATCACAAACCATCAATGCTTTCAGGTGGCGAACAACAGCGTGTGGCAGTGGCTCGCGCACTCATCAACGACCCTGCCGTGATACTCGCCGACGAGCCTTCCGGAAACCTGGATTCGCAGAACGCCAAAGAGCTTCACGAACTTTTTTTCAAGTTAAGAGAACAAACCGGCCAAACTTTCGTTATAGTAACACATAACCCTGATTTGGCCAAGATGGCCGACAGGACTTTAACAATAAAAGACGGCAAAATAGAAAGCAATAAATGATAAGAAAATGCGGAATTTAATCAAATACATATTCATAATATCATTTGGAATTCTTTGTTTTTCAACAAATTACACTTACGCCCAAGACAAAGCGCCCACTTTCCAGTCTTTGATTTCCTCAGGCGACAAGGAATTTGCGAAAAAAGAATACATCAAGGCTAAAACATATTATCAGGAAGCTCTGCGCTTACGGCCTAAAGACGCCACCGCAAAAAGCAAATTAAACACCACTTTACAGAAAATTCAAGAGGAAAACCAAAAAGAAGAGCGTTTCTTCCAATATATCGACAGAGCCGACAACTACTACGCAAACAGTGAGCTGGAAAAAGCTCTGGCTGAATACAACAAAGCGCTCAAAATCTACCCTAAAGATGAGTACGCGCTTAATAAAAAAGCTGAAATCACCACTACATTAAAAGACGAAAAAGACAAACTGGACTCATTCAACGAAATGGTTGCAATAGGCGACAAACTGATGAAAAGTGAAAAATACGCCGAAGCAGTCATGCAATATGAGTCAGCATTAAAACTCTATCCTAACAATTCTGCAGTCAAGGAAAAGTATCAAAATGCAAAAAATCAGAAAGAGACATATAACACTAAAATATCTGAATTTGAAAGACTTAACACACAAGGTCAAGAATTTACTTTAAGAAAGAGATACACAGAGGCGATAGATGCATACCAGCAGGCTTTACAGTTGTTTCCTAACGACAAAGAGCTCCCAAATATAATTAAAGACCTCCAAACGAAGAAAGACATTTCCGACAGATATGAGGCAAAAATCAACGAAGCCGACGCACTTTATGAAGATCAGTCGTACGGGGAAGCAAAAGCGGCATATCAAGCGGCATTAACAGTAATTCCTGATGATTCCTATGCTTCAGGAATGATTGCGCGCGTCGATGAGATAGTGAATAGCCCCGAATACAAAAAAATCCAGAGCGACAAAGCAAAACTCGATAACGACTTCGCCAATTTCATGCACAAAGGTGAGAACGCTGAAGGTATAAAAAACTATGAATTAGCCCTCTCCTTCTACGTTAACGCATTGGAACTTAAGCCAAACAACGCCGAAGCACTGGCAAAGAAAAAGAACGCCGAAGATATGATTCTGTATCTCGAGCAACAACGCAAAGAACAAGAACGCCTCGCCGCCATCGAAGCCGAAAAACAGCGTAAAGCACAGATACAAACTCTCATTAACACTGGTAATCAACAGATTACAAACAAGCAATACGCCAACGCAGAACAAACATTCAACCAAGTCCTCGCCCTTGATCCAAACAATACCACAGCCACACAAAAACTTGGCGTGATCGCAGGATATTACGAGGAAATACAACGTCAGAAACAAGAAAACTACAACAAAGCCATGGGCTTGGGCGACTTTGCCTTCGAAAGAGACAATTTCACCGAGGCAATAAAACAGTATAACATCGCTTTGACAAATAAGCCAGGCGACGAAACCGCGACACGACAGCTTTCCTTGGCACAACAAAAAGAAAACTTACGTTTACAAGCGCTCGAAGATGAATATAACAACTACATCGCACAAGCCGAAACACATCTGAAATCAAAGGATTACGATAAAGCTATTGATTTTTATAACAAAGCCATCAATGTAAACACCGGCAACCCTTACCCTGCCAATAAAATAAAGGAAATCAGCGACATTTTGAAGGCAAATACGATTTTAGACCTCGTATCGAAGAGTTTAACGGTCAAATCTAATGAATCAAAACGTATTGATTTTCAACCAATTGACATAACTGTAAGACGTAGCAATTACATCTCAATAAAAGCCAAGAATCTTAGCGACAAACCATTCCTAGTGTATGTGACATACGGAAATGGAGCTAAAGAAAACGGCAGTTTCACCGTGAGACTTCAAACAAACAACGATTTCAACGATTTTATCGTACGCATAGGCTCTCAATATAAATGGTTTAGCGAAGACAATAACTGGATTGAGATTTATCCTGAAAACGGCGATGTGGAAATAATTTCAATGGAAATAACAAAAGACAACTAAATAATATGAACAAGTCGGATTCACGTTATCAATTGTATATCAACATCTTAAAAGAAGAGTTGGTTCCTGCCATGGGCTGTACCGAGCCTATCTGTCTAGCATACGCTGCGGCAAAGGCACATCAAGTGCTTGGTGCAAAACCCGATCGCGTCGAAGTTTTAGCTAGCGGCAACATTATCAAAAACGTCAAAAGCGTCATAGTGCCTAACACCAACGGCATGAAAGGCATAAAAGCCGCCGTGGCCGTAGGAATCGTTGCCGGAAACCCCGACAAAGCTCTCGAAGTGATTGCCAACGTGACACCCGAACAGAAGAAAAAGACCGAGGATTATCTTGCCTCCACCCCTATCAACGTGAAACACATAGTATGTCGCGATCAGCTTGACGTCACAGTGAAAGCGTTCAATGGCGAACATCACGCCGACGTAAGGATTTGTGGCTTCCACACCAACATCGTTCATATTCAAAAAGATAACGAAGTACTATTCGAGAGCGAGACCATCAGCAAGCCAACCAAAGAGCTGACCGACCGCAGCTGTCTCAGCATCGCAGGCATTGTTGATTTTGCGGATAGCGTTGATATTCAAGATATTAAAGAGATTATCGGGAGACAAATCCAATATAACACAGCCATTTCAGACGAAGGTTTGAAAAACAATTGGGGAGCCAACATCGGCAGCACTCTTCTGAAATATTACGGCAACGACATCAAAGTGAAGGCGAAAGCATGCGCCGCCGCAGGCTCTGACGCCCGCATGAACGGATGCGAACTCCCAGTCATCATCAACTCTGGCAGTGGAAATCAAGGACTTACGGTATCAATGCCAGTCATCGCCTATGCTGAAGAATACAATATCGACGATGACAGACTTTACCGCGCCTTGGTCGTTTCAAATCTCACCGCCATCCATCAGAAGACACGCATCGGACGCCTCTCGGCTTATTGCGGAGCCGTCAGCGCAGGCTGCGCAGCAGCCTGCGGCATTGCCTACCTCCTCGGCGAGAGCCTCGACGTCATCGAGCATACGCTCACCAACGCTGTCGTGACAGTCTCAGGCATCATCTGCGACGGAGCCAAGGCATCATGCGCCGCAAAGATCGCAGCATCAGTAGAATCAGGCATTCTCGGATATTACATGTACAAAAACGGACAGCAGTTTGAAGCTGGCGACGGCATAGTCGGATGCGACATAGAAGATACCATAAACAACGTCGGCCTGGTCGGCTCAATCGGCATGAAAGAAACCGACACCGAGATTATTGATATCATGACTAAATAATTTATTATCAATCTATTCTTTGAACTTCGGTAACGTTGTGCAAAGAACGTATCTTTCGGATAAGCTGCTCAAGATAATTCACACTTGACACATGCACCACGAAACGGCCTTCATAAAGCCCGTTTCTAGTACCCATCGAAGCATCTATGATGTTGATTTCCATTTGTTTCATCACTTCCGTGATATCGCTGAGGATACCGAAACTGTCCTTCGCCACCACCCTGATAGTAGCTCTCGAAGGAACATCGCCCTGCCATTTCACGTCGACGAGACGATAAGGATACCGCTTCTTCATCGCGATGGCGTTCTTGCAGTCGATACGATGAATCGTGATGCCTCCACCGACGTTCACAAAACCGCACACTTTATCGCCAGGAATAGGGTTGCAGCACTTCGCCATCTTGAAAGCAAAACCATTGATGTTTGCGCCAATGCTCATTGCATCGTTCTCATTCTCAAGAGGTTTGTCTTTCTTAACCTCCTCATCCGCCCTCTCCTGATGAATCTCTTTTTCTTCCGTATGCGCCAAAATAAAAGCCTTCAAATCAACGAGATCAATCTGGTCGGTAGCGATTTTATGATAAAACTCTATTCCGGAATCGCAATCATATTTCTTAAGTAACTCACTGAAAATCTTATCATTAAATAAAATCTTCCAGTTTTTGAGTTTCCTGTGGAATATGGAGCTGCCGAGCTCAGCTTCCTTCATCTCCTCATCCTTCAAAAATCTCCTGATCTTCGATTTCGCCTTCTCTGTGTTGACATAATTCAGCCAGTCGGCTTTCGGCGTTTGCTTCTTGCTTATCTGAATCTCAACACGATCGCCATTACTCAAAACATAACGTATCGGCTGCATTTTGCCGTTCACGCGCGCCCCTATGCAATGACTTCCAACCTGAGTATGCACTTCAAAAGCAAAATCAAGTATTGTCGAGCCAATAGGAAGCTGCTTCACTTCACCTTGCGGTGTTATAACATATATCTTATCCGACTTGCCCTTTGCGGCTCGTTTATCGTCTAACGGATTGAAATCCAATTGGTCTGTCGCCTCAAGAATTCCTCTGATCTGGTTCAGCCATTCATCTGCGGTCTGATGTTTGTCGTTACTGCTCTTATACGACCAATGCGAGGCATTGCCTTTCTCCGCCACCTCATCCATGCGCTGCGTACGAATCTGCACCTCAACCCAGTCGACACCGTTTTTAACAGTAGTGTGCAACGATTCATATCCCGAAGCTTTCGGCTTTGTAATCCAATCTCTAAGTCGTTGAGGATTAGGCTGATATAGATTTGTAACAATGGAATATACCTTCCAGCAGTCGGCCTGTTCCGTCGATTTTTTCGAATTATTTATGATAATTCTCACCGCGAAAAGGTCGTAAACCTGTTCAAACGGCACATTTTGCACCTTCATCTTGGCAAAAATCGACGGTATCGACTTAGTGCGCCATTTTATGGTGTAATCGACTCCGTTTTCACTTAATTCACGTCGAATCGGCAGAAGGAAATTCGCCATCTTCTCCTCCTGCGCGACGTGCGACACACTGATCTTCTCCTTTATTTCCTTGAATTCCTTGGGGTTTTCATAAATCATCACCGCCTCTTCCATGTCTTTTTTGATATTGTAAAGACCCAAACGGTGAACTATAGGAATGACAAGATATTTTGTAATCTCAAAAAATTTATCCGGAGAAGCGTCAATATCACCCTGATTGCGGCAATTGCAAAGACAATGCGCGATGATAATCATCACCACCCTGATGTCTTCAATCATCGAGAGGAAAAGCTTTCTAAATGTGTCCGACTGAGTGGAAATCTGCGACATATTCAGCGACATCACCTTGACTAAACCCTTGAGTATCAATGCGACGCGCTCGCCAAACTGCTCTTTTATCTCATCAAATGTAACATCTGTAACTTTAGTGATATTGTGAAGCAATGCACTAACTATGGTCTTACTGTGCATTCCCATTTCGGAATAGCAAATCTTAGCGACCTCAAGCACATGCAACATCATCGGCCTACCTGAGCGCATCCTCATTCCATCGTATTTCGAGCAACACAAATCATAGGCTTTCCCAATAAAACCGACCTCTTCCAACGTCATCGTCTCGCCCACCAGCTGAATCAGCTCCTCATACGACTTCTCAATCTCTAATATTTCTTTCTCCGAATAATTTTTCAATTTTTAATTTTTTAAGATGCAAATATACGAAAATATTTCAAAATACACTATTTTTGTAACGCAATTTTTTGCTTGTTATTATACAATAAAAAGTGTTATTTTTTCGTTGAATTCGTGTGGTATAGCAATGAATAAGAAGTTTTTAAAAAATATAATTTTTTTACTTTTTATCAATCTTTTGATAAAGCCTTTCTGGATTTTGGGCGTCGACAGAGCCGTCCAGAACCTCGTAGGCGACATGTCATACGGACTTTATCTCGCGATTTTCCAGTTTTCATACCTTTTTTATATCATCCTCGACCTCGGTCTGACGAATTTCAACAACCGCAACATAGCACAAAACAACCAACTGCTTTCAAAGCATTTCGTGGGAATCTCGCAAGCCAAAATTATTCTAACAGTCCTTTATTTTATTGTGATTTTCATCATCGGATGGCTTATCGGATACCGCGGCGAACAACTCAAAATGCTTGCAATTGTTGGGTTTAACCAAGTTTTACTTTCATTTATATTATATGTAAGATCAAACATCTCAGCCCTGCTCCTTTTCAAGACCGACAGCATGCTTTCGGTTCTCGACCGTGTGCTCATGATTTTGATTTGCAGCTTTTTGTTGTGGTCGGGATTCATTCCAAGAGAGAGCTTCAATATCTACAGCTACATTTATTCACAAACTGTTTCCTACGTCATAACACTCGTCATTGCGATAGCTATCGTATTGAAACACACGGGCAAACTGACAATCAGAATAAATATCCCGTTTGTGATAATGATCATTAAGAAAAGCCTGCCCTACGCGCTTTTAGTACTGCTGATGAGTTTTTACAACCGCCTCGAACCCGTTCTCATAGAGCGAATTCTCCCTGACGACATCGCGGCGACACAAGCAGGTATCTACGCCCGCGCATGGCGACTTTTCGACGCCGGCAACAACATTTCATACCTGTTTTCCGTGATTCTTCTGCCACTATTTGCAGCAATAATCAAAGAAAACGAAGACTTGCAAGGTCTTGTAAAACAATCGTTTAGCATAATGCTTTCCATGACGTGCATCATCGCGGTGCTATGCATCTTCTACAGCCACAACTTCATGGAAATAATGTATCCTAAACAAAACAACGCGGAAGCCACAACTATTTTGAAGATTCTGATGGGCAGCTTCGTCTCAATATCAATCACTTACATCTTCGGAACCTTACTAACTGCCAACGGAAACCTCAAGCAACTTAACATCGTGGCAGGCTGCGGCGTGGCATTAAATCTCGTGCTCAACTTCTTGTTTATCCCTCATTTTCAAGCAGTTGGCGCCGCCTTCACCAGCCTCTGCGTGCAATTTGTCACCTGCGTGATACAGTTCTTCATCGCAAAGAAAATCTTCAATCTTAAACTCGGAAACGCTTTCTGGCTCCGCCTTGCTACATTCCTAATATTGATAAGCCTGATAACTTATCTTTCGACAACACTGACAATCAATTGGTTGGCGTCATTCGGAATAGCCGCCGCAGCCTGCGTCATTATTGCATTTATCACTAAGATATTGAATTACAACGAGATAAAGGATTTGATTTTCTCATCATTGAAGAACATCAAGAAATAATTTTTCAAAAATCCTTTGTATTTAAAAATTTTTTCCTATTTTTGTAATTTATTTAAAATAAATTCAAGATGAACAATTATTTTGACAACACATCTTTGGTTCAGACCATTTTTAAATGGAAATGGCACATCGTCATTATCACTTTGGTAGCAGCAGTTCTTGGTGCGATTTTCTCAGCTTCAACATTCATCACACCGCTCTACAAATCAGATGCGACCGTATACCCTACCCATATTGAGGAATATTCCGACGAGACCATTACCGAGCAGATGCTTCAGATAATGCAGTCGCAAGAGATAATGGATTCAGTGGTTGAGAAATTCAACCTCATGAAACATTATAAAATCGATAAAAGCAATAAATATTGGAAAACCGCCCTTATCGGCGAATATCGCAGCAATGTCAGCATTTCAAGAACGCCTTACGACGCCGTAACAATCAAAGTTTACGACAGCGACCCTGAAATCGCTTGCGCAATGGTGTATGAGATTGTAAATCAATATAATATCATCATTGAAAGAATCACGAAAAACCAAAGAGGAGAACAGGCGAGAATGTTCAAATCAACATTACAAGACAACGAGGTTTTCCTTGATTCATTGAGAGAAAGACTAACTACAATAGGCACCGAATACGGCATAGTCGACGTTCAAAGCCAGGCAAGAGAGATTACAAGAGCATATTTGAACAACGGAAAGAGCGATAAATTAAACGAACTCAAGGAAAATCTTGAGACTTATGGTCCGGAAGTCAATATCATCAACAACCTCATCTATTACGCAACGGAAAACTACCATAAAACAAAATACGACTTCGAGCGTGAGACACGTTACTGCGCCAACAACATCTCGTTCGCCAACATGGTATCCAACCCATTCGTTGCCGACAAGAAGGCATACCCTATCCGTTGGGTCGTCGTCGCCTTGTGCGCTTTGTGTGCGTGCTTCATCTCAATTCTTGCGATTTACTTGATGGAACATAAGAAAAGCGTCATCAAATAATGCATAAAAGCATCAGGACAGCAGCAATATATATGATAGCGGCGATTTTCGTCGCTATTGGTCTTTATTTTTGCATAAAAAAAGACACATATCTTGCCTTTGCCATGCCTGCTGTTGTAGGAATCCTGCTGATGTACGTGTTTTCCCTCGACAAAGTACTGCTTATCGTAGCCTTTATCACACCTTTATCTATTAATATACAATCGCTGAACGTACAACTTGCGCTTTCCTTACCAGCAGAACCGCTTCTAGCCGGCCTGTTGGTTATGTTCATCGCAAAATACGCTCACGATTTCAGTTTCGATAGAAAAATAGCGCGACACCCTATCTCAGTCGTGATTTACATCATGTTTATCTGGATGATTATCACGACAATAACAAGTGAGATGCCAGTCGTGTCACTGAAATTCTTCGTTTCCCGTCTCTGGTTTATCATTCCGGCATATTTCATGTGCGCCATGTTGTTCAAAAACCCGAGAAACATCAACAGATTCATCTGGTTATACATCGCAGGTCTTATCATCGTCGTGTTTTACACCATTGTCAACCACGCTTCACATGGTTTCGACGGTGACACAGCGCACTGGGTAATGTCGCCATTCTACAACGACCACACAGCTTACGGAGCCGCATTAGCAGTCTACATTGTACTGTGTGCCGCATATCTTTTCATGCCTAACATGAAGAAAAGCAAACGTTTAGGCGTCGTCCTAGTGCTCTGTTTGCTGATTCTTGCTATAGTTTTGTCATTCTGCCGCGCCTCTTGGATAAGCCTCATCGCGGCACTTGGCGTTTTGATATGCGTGCTTCTTAAGATAAAATTCAAATACATAGCCGCAATAGCTGTAGTATTGATAGGATTATTCTTCGCATTCCAACAACAGATCTTCGATTCATTATCCAAAAACGACCAGGATGCTTCAGGTAACATCGCCGAAAACATCCAATCAATGACCAATATCACCACCGACGCATCCAATCTCGAGCGTATAAACCGTTGGAACTCAGCGATTAGGATGTTTAAAGAGAGACCATTTGTAGGTTGGGGACCAGGCACATACCAATTCGTTTACGCTCCTTTCCAGGAATCGAAAAACAAGACCATCATCAGCACAAACTCAGGCGATATGGGTAACGCCCACAGTGAATATATAGGCGCCCTCGCCGAACAAGGCGTTCCCGGAGCATTGCTTGTGCTTTCTATTGTCGTGGTGTTCATGTATAGCGGCTTGATGACCTACAGAAAAGCCAAAAACAAAGAGTCAAAAGTGCTCGTGCTCGCCTCAACGCTAGCATTACTTGGCTATTACGTTCACGGCACACTGAACAACTTCCTCGACACCGACAAACTGGCAGTGCCTATCTGGAGTTGCATGGCAATAATAACAGCCATCGACTGTTTCCATGCTGATAAGGAAAATTTCTACGAAACTAACGAACCTTCTGAACCTCAACAAGTTCCAGATCAAAAATAACCGTTGAATTAGCGGGGAGCTCTTTATCGATAGCAACATCTCCGAATCCCATTGCCGACGGAACGATTATTGTCGCCTTCCCTCCCACTCTCATATTTTCAAGTGCTTCTTCAATACCGGGAACCATCTCATTATTGCCATAAACAAATCGCATAGGTTCCACACCATAACTTGACTCTATAAACTTGTCATCAATATTATAAAGGTTATAATGTATCGAGACAATATCGCCTTTTTCAACGGAATTACCTGTTCCTTTAACAATTTCAAGATAATAAACTCCTGTCGCGCTTGGCGCAACATTCACATTGTGTTCTTTAACAAATTTCTCAATTCTGGCTGGTTCTTCTTCCAAACGTTTCCGATTTACAGCATCTTCAGCCTCACGAAGGCGTTTTTGCTCTATCTCATACTCTTCTTGCGTATAAATAGCTGTGTTTTTTACATTTAAAATAAATGATGTGTATGGCGCTATATATTTTTCAAGCCCGACACTGTCAAAAGCCAAAGCTGACGGTATTACAAAATGAGCTTCACCACCTTCCGGAACATATCTCATAGCTTCCGCAAATCCAATGCCCAAATCCAAATCACCGTATCTCACAGCAATCGGCTCACCATCATACAAATTCAGCAAAGTATCTCCATCAAGAGAAAGCAGATTAAAGTTAATCATAAGTATTTCACCTTCCTTCGCGCCACGTCCTTTCCCCTTGACACTCAATATGATAAGTCCGTCTTGAGTTATTTTATTCTTTTCGTCAGAATAATACATCGCCAAACGATCCTCATCATACTGCTTCATCATTTTCAGCTCGAATCTCTGTTGAGATGCTATTGTCTCCGCAGGAATAATGTCTTTCAGCCTCATGTCGATATAAAGAGGCATACCGGCTGTCAAATAACTCGGCACCGCATCCATTCCCAAGGTCTTGATACACATTGAGTCTATCAAAAACACCACAGTAGCCGAATCATTAATATGCATATTCAAAAGACCTGCCATCATATCACCTACAAACATAGGCTCTGTCAGTTCAAATTCAAGGGCGCCTCCTTCTTCATATTCAGTTGAATAGAAAAGAGAATCACCAAGGGTTTGCTTCACTTCAACGACGACAAAATCGCCTATTTGTGGCATATCCCCTTGATTATTAACATCATGGAACTGCATATAAGCACCATTGTCCATTTTGTCAAAACCCTTATACACCGACTTTTCGCATGACACAAGCATCATGCAGCCTACCAAAAGCAACAGATATGATGGCAGTCTTCTCATAATTGATTAGAAATCAACAAGTTCAACTTCAAAAATCAAATTTGCGAATGGAGGGATAACACCAGCTGCACCTCTGTCGCCATATCCTAAATAATAAGGAATATAAAGGACGCCCTTCTCGCCTTTCGACATCAACAAAATGCCTTCATCCCAACCTGGAATAACATAACCCATACCAATAGGGATCTCGATAGGTTCGCCGCGTTCGACAGATGAATCAAACACTGTGCCATCCAACAATTTACCGGTATAATGCACTTTCAAATTATCACCTTTCTTTGGCATTTCACCGTTGCCTTCTTCTGTCATCACATAGTAAAGTCCTGATGCTGTAGGAGTTACAACGATGTTGTTCTCAGCAAAATATTGCTGCATCTCAGCTTCTGCATTTGCAGTCTGCTCAGGGAAATTTTTCTTAATAGCTTCAATCATTTTATTAACGTATTCACTTTCAGGATAAAAATCATTAACTTTAACATCAAATCTCATGATATCTGTGCTGCTGAATTCCTCAGGAAGTTCAGGCACTCTGAAAAGATTCATGAATGTTGAATCAATGTTTACGATAAACGAAGCCGAGTCACCTCTGTGCATCATCGCGACACCTTCCATGAAATCTGTAGCAAATCCTGGCTCACTCAACTGAATGATATTGCTTGATGCTGGAATGATAGTTGCTGTGTCGTTAATCGTGCATGACAACGTAACTTCAACTAAATCACCGATTTGTGGAAGTTCTCCACCATTGTTTGCATAAAAACGATAATAAAGTCCACTGTCAGTGACCTTATAACCTTTAGGTGCGTTTCCGTTACCGCAACCTGTTAACATTGAAAGCATTACACCGAATGCTGTCATCAATAAAAAAGCCTTTTTCATTTTTTGTTTGTTTGAGTTATTTATATTTATTTGATTGATTTTCAATTATTTTAACATTATAAACTATAGGTGTCTTAGGTGGGATTCTATTCCCGTCGCCAAGCAACCCGTGTGCATAATACGACGGAATAATTATCACCGCCACATCGTCCTTGTGCAGATGCAGAATAGCTTCCTCAAGACCGCTTTCCACTCCGCCCATTCCAACAATAAAAGACTTCACCCCGTCTTCCTTCGAGCTATACACCAAATCACCAGCAAGCGTCCTCACCTCATATTCCATAGCCACCAGATTCCCTTTTTCAATTGGCATCGTATCTCCTTGTTTTACAATACAATAGCATAATCCCGTACCAATTTTTTCAACGTTAAGATGATGGCGTTCTATATAATTATCAATATCCTCATTCTCCTTCAAAACCATATATCTGTTAGCCTTCTCCAAACTTTCTTTTTTCTTTTTGTTATATTCAGCATTATATTGCTGATCCTGCCCGACATCATCAGTACAGCCTCCACAAAAAGAGATTGAAGCCAACAGTACAACTGCAAGTAATATTTTTAAAATATTCAGCATTTACTGGTGTTCAAAAGCGTTTTATATTCAGGTAAAACCTTCAAAAATTCATCAACTGCCTGTTCTATCGTACAATTTAACGTACCGCCAGCCGCATTAGTATGACCACCGCCATTAAAATGCACTCTTGCCACCTCGTGAACCGAAAATTCGCCCTTCGACCTGAATGAAAATCTTATAACTCCTTGACGTTCAGTAATTAACACAGACATTTTAACATCATCAATCATCAATGGGAAATTCACCACACCTTCCGTATCACCCACCTGATAATCAAAGGTTTCCAAGTCGCTCTTGCTCAAATAAATATAAGCGGTATGATATTCTTTCAAAACAGTCATCCTGTTATTTATGCAATGCCCGAGAAGCCTAAGCCTGTTTTCCGAGAAAGTATTGTATATCTTGCTGTGTATCAATTGATAATCAACAGTAGTTGATATCATTTTACCACAAATTTCAAAAGTCTCAGGATGATAAATAGAATGAGAGAACGATCCCGTATCAGTCATAATTCCAACCAAAAGACAAGTTGCTATCTTATCATCAAGATATTTATCAAATCCATGATATTGAATAACTTCCGCCACCAATTCAGAAGTGCTTGAAGTCTCCACTTCCGACAAATACATAGCAAACTGCGAGAAATCAGTGTCGCGATGATGATCAATCAACAGTCTAGGAGTTTTAGTACAATGACATAAATTATTGTGTACCAATCCAGTACGTGACGGATGATTAAAATCAAGATAGCAAATCAAATCCGCAGAATTAAGATATTCCACCCCTTTCTCTGAATTTTTGTCGAAAATCAAAATATCCTCAACGCCCGGCATCCACGACAAAAACGACGGGAAATCATTTGGAACTATCACTTTTGCGTCAATTCCCAACTTCAAGAGGAAAAAATAAAACGCCAACGACGATCCTATCGCATCGCCGTCAGGATTAACGTGCGAAACTATAACCACACGTTTATATTTCGTTATAAAATCTTGGAACTTATTGAAAAACAATTGTTTAGACATTGATATTCATTATTTTTTTAGCTAACAAATATACAAATTTTTATTCAATATCAACATCAAAACACATTATTAATTATCTAGGCGTAATCATTTCAAATGTTTTATCTGAATAGACGACAAGAATCTTTTCAATTGTATTATCTAAAGCCATAATAGTTTGGTTTTCAGCTATTTTTTCAACAATTTGAACACCATCAGGCTTATTATTCTCATCAATATCATCAAACTCCATTACACGTTTGTCTTCCACATCCTCAAATTTTATCTGCTGGGCATCAGAAGATACAGGATTGGGCTCATTTATTGTGATCGGTTTTTTGCCCAAAATAATCCAATCGAAACTATATTCCGGAAAAATCTCCTTAAGTTTTTTCAAAAAATCCAAACTTGGTTTGTTTCTTCCATTCAACAAATGTGACACATTTGACGGCTGAATTTCCATCAATTCGGCAAACTGAGAAGCTGTCAAATTTTTCGCTCTAAGAATATGAGCCAATCTGTCTTTGATATCTTCCATGGTGTATCCCTCCTGAAATTTTAATTTCTAACATTGTTTCAAATTACAAAAGTAAAAAGAAAAACAATACAAAAGTTAAAAAAATCCGATTTATTTTTGTAAATATTTCTTTGCAGTAAAATTTATTTAATAAACACTTCTTATTTTTTAACTTAAATTATTTTATATCAATTATTTACATATGCAATTATCAACATTTTAAAAAACTAATCAAAAGTTAATATATCTAAAGCATTAGTTTGTATTTTTATACTTAACAAACACTTTTACAATGATTTATGTTAAATTTTATCAACAATAGATTGTATGTATAATTGTAATTTTTAACATTTGCTTTTACAATTGTAATGCTTTATTTTACACCTGTATATTACATTGATTATCAGTATTTTATAAAATAAATTTTAATTTTGTAAATTTTAACCATTTTGCCATAAAGCAATGGTTTACAATTTTAAATTTTTAATTTAAGACACTTTTTTACGCCAAAAGCATCTTATATACCTCGAAAAAATGATGCGCTTAAAACGGCTAAAAACGATTATTTTTACTCCCCTAGCCCATCGAAGAAAAAAAAATTCTATTTTTGTAAAAATTATGAAAAAGGAAGGTCACATCCAAAAATTGATTGCAGAGGGCGAACATCAGATGTTGGATTTTAAATTTGAAGTTTCCGACAGTAAGAAGATAGCGCGTTCGTTGGTCGCATTTGCCAATACCGATGGAGGACGTTTATTAATAGGTGTAAAAGACAACGGCTCTATTTCCGGAATAAGATCTGACGAAGAGAAACACATGATACAGACCGCCGCACAGATGTATTGTCGTCCGGAAGTCGAATATACAGCCAAAGAATGGAATATCAACGGCAAAACCGTGCTTGAAGTCATAATTCCAAAAAGTAAATATCATAAGCACCAAGCTCCTGACCATAATAATATATATAAGGTATATGTGCGCGTAAAAGACGAAAATATAGTCGCCAACTCTATATTAATTAAGGTGTGGAAACATGAAAAAGACAAAAATAACATCCGAATCACCTTTACAGACGAGGAAATGCTGCTTTTACGATATCTAAACGAGCACAAAAGAATAAGCTTTGAAGAATTCATGGAAATTTCTCATCTAAACAAAAAAGCAGCCGAACGAATTCTGGTCAACTTTATCCTCATTGGAATGGTCAAAATGGAGATGTCCGAGAAAAAGATTTTTTTCATTTCAGCCGATTTGGCGTAATTTTAGTCTAAAATTATGGAGGTAGGGGCAAAAAATCAGGCCTTAGAAGCTTGCTTACAGACAGATTTTTGTCCTTCCTGGAAAAATTTCCATTTATAAAACATTGATTTTCAAAGCACAAAAAAATATTTTAAAAAATTATCATTTTTTTCTTGACAGTAATAAAAATCGCCGTATCTTTGCAGTCCGCAATCACGAAAAAGATTGTGGAAGTTCTTTGAAAGCAATGAGCCAATAAAAAGTAGTCTGAAAGGTAAGGAATCTTTCAATTCCAAGAGACTAGAAACAGGTGAATCCGCCAGGACAACAGAAGATTTAATAAGTACAA
>CAMZJA010000021.1 GCA_947307415.1 uncultured Bacteroidales bacterium
GAATCGGTTTGAAAGGCTGCTTCATGCGAGCCAAGCTGTTGTAAATATATAAAGCGTCCATAATTGCAAAATTTTTGCAAAGGTACGAAAAAAATTAATAAATTTGAAAATGGCAGTACAATTTTCCAACACTTTTTGTAATTTTGCAGCCAAAGAAAAAATTTTAAAATTACATATCATGTATACAAACTTTCAAGAGTATCTGAAGAAGGAATTGGCTCAGATTGAAGCCGATGGCCTCTATAAGAATGAACGTATCATTGAAAGCCCTCAGGGTGCTGAAATCTTGGTAAAAGGCAAGAAATGCTTGAACTTCTGCGCAAACAACTACCTCGGACTTGGTAACAATCCGGAGCTTATCGCAGCAGCAAAGAAAGGCATGGACGAGCGCGGTTTCGGAATGGCATCAGTCCGTTTCATCTGCGGCTGCCAGGACCTCCACAAGAAACTCGAGCAGAAAATCGCGGAGTTCTTCGGTACTGAAGACACAATATTATATGCAGCTTGCTTCGATGCTAACGGCGGCGTGTTCGAGCCATTGCTCAACGAGCAGGACGCTATCATCAGCGACGCTTTGAACCACGCTTCTATCATCGACGGCGTGCGTCTCTGCAAGGCACAGCGTTTCCGCTATGCTAATGCCGACATGGCTGACCTCGAGAAACAGCTCCAGGATGCACAGAAATGCCGCTTCCGCCTCATCGTCACCGACGGCGTGTTCTCGATGGACGGCAACGTCTGCCCTCTCGACAAGATTTACGAACTCGCACAGAAATACAACGCCATGGTGATGGTCGACGAGAGCCACTCAGCTGGCGTGGTCGGCAAGACAGGCCGCGGCGTGACAGAACGCTACAACCTCCGTGGCAAGATCGAAATCCTCACCGGCACACTCGGCAAGGCATTCGGCGGCGCTATGGGCGGCTTCACCACAGGTCGTAAAGAAATCATCGACATGCTGCGTCAGCGCTCACGTCCTTACCTCTTCTCAAACTCAATGGCACCGGGCCTCGTGGCAGCAGGTATCCGTATGTTCGAGATGATGGCAGAGACCAACGAGCTTCAGGACAAGCTTCACGCAAACACCGACTACTTCATCAAGCAGATGCTTGCTAAGGGCTTCGACTGCAAACCGTCAGAGTCAGCTATCTGCGCTGTGATGCTCTACGACGCTCCGCTTTCACAGAAGTTCGCAGCCAAGATGCAGGAAGAAGGCATCTTCGTAACAGGCTTCTACTACCCTGTCGTTCCTAAAGGCCAGGCCCGCATCAGAGTTCAGATTTCGGCAGCACACGAGAAAGAGCATCTTGACAAGTGCATCAACGCATTCGTGAAGATTGGTAAAGAATTAGGTGTTATAAAATAAATTCCCGTAGAGGACAAGGCATGCCTTGTCCGTACTGGTTGAATAATTAAAACGAATTCAATAATGAAAAAGATATTAATCGTTGGTTCCGGCGGTCAGATCGGAACAGAATTAGTGAAGAAGCTCCGTGCTACGTACGGCAACCAGAATGTTGTGGCATCGGATCTTCGCCCTTTGACAGGTGAAATCGTCGAGAACGGTCCGTTTGAGCGCATCGACTCGACCCAGATGATGCAGATCGTCGAAGTGGTTAAGAAATATAACATCGACACCATCTACAACCTCGCAGCTATCCTTTCTGCAACAGCAGAGAAGAACCCAATGCTGGGTTGGAACGTCGGTATCGGCTCGTTGGTGAACTGCCTCGAGGTGGCTCGCGTGTTCAACTGCGCAGTGTTCACACCATCATCAATCGGTGCTTTCGGTGCATCGACACCGCACGACAACACACCACAGGATACCATCCAGCGTCCTAACACCATCTATGGTGTGACCAAGGTTACTGGCGAGTTGCTCAGCGACTACTACTTCACACGTTTCGGCGTCGACACACGTTCAGTGCGTTTCCCTGGCTTGATTTCTAACCTCACATTGCCAGGTGGCGGCACCACAGACTACGCTGTCGAGATTTACTACGCAGCAGTGAAGGGCGAGAAGTTCTACTGCCCAATCAGCAAAGGCACTTACATGGATATGATGTACATGCCTGACGCTCTCGACGCAATGGTTGACATCATGGAGGCAGATCCTAAGAAGCTCGTGCACCGTAACTCATTCAACGTCACGGCAATGAGCTTCGACCCTGAGATCATCTACAACGCCATCAAGAAGTACTATCCGAAGTTCGAGATGGAGTACAAATTCGACCCTATCCGTCAGGCTATCGCCGACAGCTGGCCGAACAAGATGGATGACAGCTGCGCTCGCGCCGAGTGGGGCTGGAACCCGAAGTACGACCTCGACAAGATGACAGTCGATATGATTGACACACTGAAGAAGAAGCTGCTGTAGTCTTTGAGGGCGTGTCCACAATACGATAATTAAAAATAGCGGAAACAAAAGTTTCTGCTATTTTTTTTTATTATTATAAAAATATTTGTATATTTGCAGCGACATTAGACTGAGTTTAAACTAAATAATTGGATTATGGTATAATCGTATATAGAATACATATAATATAACAAGGATAAGCGAAGTAGCTTACACTGGAATCTTTGAAACTTCGACAATTTCAATTTGACATTCCCAGAGTGAAGCAACGGCGCTCCCGCCATTAGGCGTGGGCTTTACTCGTTGTAATTGGGAATGTCAGGTAGTCGAAGACCTCAAAGATTCCAATGAAAGCGAAAAAGTGCCACGCTTTTTTTATGTACAGTCTTAAACGCATGGCACTAAAAACTAAAATGAAAATATTCACAAATAAATACTTACAACATGAAAAAAATATTACTATTTGCGGCACTGGCGGTTATATCTGCTATTGCTTTTACGAGTTGCGGTATGCAAAAGAATGCCCAAAAAACAGTGTTAACTTCTGTACAGATTAGCAGAGCGCCACAACAAACCTTTTATGATTTACAAACTGGTCTCCAAGTAAATATTGCAACAACACGACCAAACGAAGAAATGACCGGATGGATACATCATTTGTCAGGGAAATCATTCTTTGCGGGACCAACAACAAACTACATCCGTTCAATGGGCTTTAAAGAAATAGCACCTGAGACTGATTACAAACTAACAATTAAACTTAAAAGAGTGGATCTTAATGGATACAATGGAGCTTCCTGGGCCGATATAGAAGTCACTCTTAATGATTCCAAAGGCAACGAAGTATTTTCACAAAAAGACATTTCCACTACAAGCAAATCCATGATTCTGATGACGAGTTTAAACGAAGTTTACACATTGGCACTCGAGCAAATCAATTGGAACCAAATTGCATCATTTTTGAAAGATAAGCCAAAAGGGAAAGTTAAAGGTTCCGATTTAAATCAGACAATCGTGCGCTGGGATGTTCAGTCAAGGCCACAAGGAGCTGATATTTTCTGGAGAGTAGTCAGCAAGACACCAGAAGTTAAGAACACCAACAATAAGTATTTACAGACCACTCCTTACGAAGCAACCAAAGCATTGGATATCAAAGGATTAACATACGAAAATTCGAGCAATGTCCGTGTCATCTTGCGTTGTGAAAAAGATGGTTACCTATCACAGGAAAAGGAATATGATGTCAGAATGATAATGGATCAAGAAGAGATTTCAGCCTTCTTCAGATTAGTAAAAGAGGAATAATACTAATTAATAAGAAATCATAATACTATTAAACAAATAAATCAACAATAAAATCTTTACAAAAATGAAAAAACTATTCTTTATCGGATTGGTGTTGATCACAATCTTATCGTCATGTGCGACAATTTTGTCTGGAACCAAAGCAAAGGTTACGGTATCAACAAACACCGGAGAACCTGCTAATGTGCAAGCTGATGGCAATTCTTATTATATCAATGGTCCCACTCAAATTAAAATCAAACGTGGTTATAATAAATCTTTAATCGTTGCCGATAATGCAAATTCTCATGGTAGTGTCGAAGTCGGCAAAACATTTAATGTTGTAACTCTGGGAAATATTCTTTTGGGTGGTATTCCAGGTCTAGTTATCGATGGTATTTCAGGAGCAATTACAAAGCCAAAAGGCAATGCATTTACGATTTACATGCAAGCCAAAAACAATCAGCCTAAAAAAGAGGAACCAAAGAAAGAAGAACCAAAAGAGATTGTTAAAAACGAAGGTAATACAAATCTGGAGCAAACCATTATCCGTTGGGACATACAGTCAAGACCACAAGGTGCTGATATTTTCTGGAGAGTTGTCAGCAAGACACAAGAAGTTAAGAGCACCAACAACAAATATCTCATGACAACACCTTATGAAGCAACCAAAGCATTGGACATCAAAGGTTTAACATACCAAAACTCAAGCAGTGTCCGTATTATTTTGCGTTGCGAGAAAGACGGTTACTTGCCACAAGAAAAAGAATATGATGTCAGAATGATCATGGATCAAGAGGAAATATCGGCATTTTTCAGATTAGTGAAAGAAGAGTAGCTGTATGAAAAAAGCATTAATATTTATCATTGGCTTGATGCTGTCGATGGCTGCATCAAGCCAAAAAACTGTTGCTGTTTATGTTACATCAAGCGAAAGCGTTGCGCCTGAGACAAAAAGAATTTTAGGCAGTGAGCTTGTATCAGCAATTACCCGCACCAACGAATACGTTGCCATTGAAAGAACGGATGAGTTCATGGCACAGGTTGCACAGGAGCGCGGTAATTATGAAATTGACGATGCGAAGCTATATGATTTAGGCAAAAAATTCGGTGCAAGTAATGTTTGCGTTGCTGATGTCACAAAATTCGGCGATGAGTATTATATCGTAGCACGTCTATTAGACATAAGGACTTCGAAAGTTTGGCGCACATCGAGGAAATACTCAAGACTATCTTCACTCAAAGATTTGGTTGAGACTTCGGAATCGTTGGCAAACGAACTGTTTGGAAATACCAAAGAGTTTTCCACATACGCATTGGGAGATAATAAGGACAATCAGACATTTATCACAAAGATAGAGAACAGAGAAGCTTATACCAAAGTGACATTAAAAATTATCAACACGGCGCCGACTCAACAATTAGGCATTTCAGGTGACACATATATAGAAGATGTGTCAACCGCTGCTCGATATGCTTTGAAAAACACGTCAAACATCAGCATTATCAATAAAAAAGAGTCAAATTACAAGACCATCAATAAAGGTGTGTGGGAATATTCCTTGTTTTTTGAATCACTGCCTGAGGATGTCACCAACATCATGATAATTGAACCGGGAGGATACGAATATAAGGATATTATCCTTAAACCATATGGTGACAATAACACTTTTGTATTTGAGGACAAGGCCCAGCAATTGTATAATGAGCTGACGGGAGTAACATCTGCGCCAGTCAACAATAACTATCAAAAAAGTGCCACATCGTCTGATATTAATACAAACTATAGTCCTGCAGTAGAAGCAGTAACATATCAAAACAAACAAAGTTACGAGACGGTTTCTGCTTCAAGTAGCACTTCATTGGAAGAAACCATAGTCCGTTGGGATGTGCAGTCGAGACCACAGGGAGCAGATATTTTCTGGAGAGTGGTAAGCAAAACACCTGAGGTTAAGAGCACTAACAACAAGTACCTCATGACAACACCTTACGAGGCAACCAAAGCAATTGACATCAAGGGTTTAACATACCAGACATCAAGCAATGTGCGTATCATCCTGCGCTGCGAGAAAGAGGGTTATATGCCACAAGAGAAAGAGTTTGATGTAAGAATGATACTTGATCAGGAAGAGATTTCGGCTTTCTTCAGATTAGTGAAAGATGAATAGGATTTTTGTTTTACAATAGTGTTTTAAAGCGCGCCTTACGGCGCGCTATTTTATTTCAAAAAATATTCACTTTTTTGTGAATATCTAAAAATATTTTTTTATCTTTGCAGCGTAATAATAAAGATTATGAAGGTTTTGTTTGATAAAGAACCATTCATCCCGACACATCCTGGAGAGGTAATTAAGGATGAAATAGAATATCGCGGCATATCGCAGAGGGCTTTGGCGACGCAAATCGGTGTGTCACCTACTCAATTGAATGAGGTCCTTAATGGGAAACGGGCGTTGAATACCGAGATGGCTATGCTTATCAGCGCAGCTTTGGATATCGATGCCGAGCCGTTGTTGGCAATGCAGACCCGTTATGATATGATAACGGCTCGCCGAAATAAGACATTTTTAACCAAACTTAACTCTATCCGCAAGATAGCTGCTGTCCTCTAAAATCATGACCTCATTATTACCATTATTCCTTTTGATAATCGGCTTCGTGGCGTTGATTTTTGGTGCCAACTGGCTGGTGAATGGCGCTACTTCCATTGGCGTGAAGGCCAAGCTGTCGCCGCTCATCATCGGGTTGACGATTGTGGCGTTCGGGACGTCGCTACCTGAGATGGTTGTCAACGTGTTTTCGTGCATCAAAGGGAGTCCGGGACTGGCTATCGGAAACATCATCGGAAGTAATACGATGAATATCTTGCTCATTTTGGGTGTGAGTTCAATGATATTTCCGATTGATGTGAGCAGGATTTCAATCAGAAGAGACATCCCGGCAGGATTTGTGGCGACGCTGGCTATCACATTGATGGCGAACGATTTCTTTAGAGGAACTTCAGGGACGATAAACTGGGTGGAAGGTTTGGTGCTGCTGATGATGGGAATGGGATATCTTGCTCTAACTTTCAAAATAGAGACACTAGAGGCACCAGAGAGCATAGAGACACTAGAGCATGATGAAAAGCAGGAAGAAATGACTTGGGGGAAGACTATTATTGAACTTGTTTTAGGAGTTATAGGATTATACTTAGGAGGAGAATTAGTATCTCGCAATGCGCAAATCCTTGCTTTGAATTGGGGCATGAGTGAGAGCACAGTCGGCCTCACCGTCGTTGCCACCGCCACTTCCCTACCCGAGCTGATAACATCTATTGTAGCGGCATTAAAAAAGAACTCCAGCATCGCCATAGGTAACGTGCTGGGGTCCAATATCTTAAACATCTTTATGGTGCTTGGCGTGAGCTCATTGATAACGCCATTGCCGTTCGACTCGAAGATGAATCAGCAGCTTCTGATACTTTTCGCCGCCAACGCCATTATGCTTACTGTCGTTTTCACCGGCAAAGGCCGCAAAATATCGCGTTTTGAGGGTCTGATCCTCTCTTTGGGCTACGTCGGATTTATGTTATTTAGCCTCTACAACTAAAACATTATCGTTTTTCAGGCGCACCTTCAGCCAACGTTCAATTTGGTCGTGAAGTTCAACATCCATCTTCTTGTCGCAAGTGATAAATGCTATTACTTGTTCTGTCAGTGTATCATTTACCATATCAACAGATGAGCCACGTGTGATGCTTACATTGGTAATCTGAGGATGCTGTGCAAACAACTCATGCGCGACAGAGTTTACCGGAATCTGATTCTCGTCGAGAGCCTCCAAACGCGCGTTAAGTCGCATGATACTGTCATTCAGCACCTTGATCTGTCTATCGGTATGTTCGTAAATGCCTTTTAAAATCTCAGCTTCATCAAGATTTTCACGAACTATTGTAGCATCTTCATGGATGATTATCTGGCCTCTCATGATGCCGTAGTTTTCTGCATCATTGTACAATATCTCTTTATGTTCATCAGTCAGCATCTCGCCAGCCACAAAAAGTTCGATGGTTGATATTTTCCTCGAATAATTGGTCTTGTGGTCATAAACGAAGCTTTTGCCCATATTTTTATGCTCTTTAACAAGCTGAGCAGCATGTATCTTGAAATTATTCTCCTTAACAACATTGATAGCTGTCCATATACTTGGAAGGATAATAACTATAAGAATCACTGCATACCAAGCCTTTGACAGACCTTTATGCCTTTCATCGTCAGCCTGAAGCACAGGGAATTTGAACAATTTCACTGCGAGGAAGGTTGCGAGAGCGATGAAAATGGTGTTGATGAGGAAAAGGTATAACGCACCACCCATGAAAGTGAAATTCAATCGCGAAATACCATATCCTATAGTACAAAGCGGTGGCATGAGTGCCGTTGCAATGGCGACACCAGAAATCACAGTGCCTTTTTCTTTTCGGGAAGTCTCGAGAATACCTGCAAAACCTCCGAACAATGCTATCAACACATCATAAATCGTTGGATTGGTACGCGCCAGCAACTCTGATGGGTTTTCCAATGTCAAAGGACTTAACAAGAAGAACAATGATGATGCTAAAATACTGATAATCACCATGATAGCAAAGTTCTTCAATGAATCCTTCAACAAAATACCATCTTCAGTGCCGAGACCAAGGCCCAAGCCTAAGATAGGACCCATGACGGGCGAAATCAACATGGCGCCGATGATGACAGGGATGGAGTTGACGTTCAATCCGACAGACGCAATAACAATGGCGCACGCCAAAATGATGACGTTCGGGCCCCTGAATGCGATGTTGTTTCTGATTGAAGAGTCAGCTGTCTGATAATCAATATGTTCCCTAATATTGATAAGCGCCGCTATCTTTCTGACGTATCTATTCATACTTAGTAGTTATTGGTTATAAAAAACACTATTTTATCCACGTTTGCGACCGTCCAAGCCAGCCGTATCTGTCGAGAGAACCCCTGACAATCAACGTGTTATCTTTTGCGTTATACGAAATCTTTCCGTAATATGTCTTATCCTCATGCGGTTCGTAAAGCGTTCCGCCTACCAGCTGACCATCCTCCAACTTGAAATCCTTCACGAGTACCATGCCGATATATTTCTCATCAAAAAGTTCTTTGCCATTTTCATACACATGAGTTGTCTTGCCATAATAAAGTCCGTTGTCGCCTTTGTAGAACAAAATGACGCCAGTGACCTCGCCGGTCTTGTCGTCGACCGACTTCCATTCACCTAAAATCTTATCTATTTGAGCATTGGAAATCAATGCAATAGCAAAAAATAATGCTGTTAAAAATATCTTTTTCATCTTAAAATTTTTGCAAAAATAATTATTTTTCAAATAACAAATTCTCTATCACCACCGGAAAATTCATTTGCTCCAAGACATGAATCTTCGCCGCGACATCATCGGGGGTGTCGTTTTTCGAGAGAGCCACTTTCGTTTGGAAGATGATATTTCCGCTGTCGTAACGCTCGTTCACGTAGTGAATCGTGATGCCCGACTCCTTCTCATGCGCGGCAACAACCGCTTCATGCACATGATGTCCATAGAAGCCTTTCCCGCCATATTTCGGCAGCAAAGCCGGATGGATGTTGATGATTTTGTTCGGAAATGCGTCGATGAGATGCTGCGGCACGAGCCACAGAAAACCTGCCAAGATTACCCAGTCGACCTTCAGCGACTTCAGCTCTTCGGAAAATGATTTATCGTTAAACTTCTGACGGTCAATCATTATCAGAGGTAACCCGAGGTTTTTCGCACGCTGGTTGGCGTAGGCCTCCTTGCTGTTGCTCACCACGCAGGCTATCTCGACCTCCGGATTCGGAGCGAAATACTCGGCTATGCGTTGCAGGTTGGTGCCGCCGCCCGACACAAAAACAGCTAATCTCTTCATAATCAATCTACATTATCATGAAGGAATGAGTTCTCCTCACGCAGTCCCGACTCCTTATTCACCGAGTAATGCGAAATCTCATTATCTTCTTTTGTGATATTGACGCCCATTCTAGCGTAGGCCGGTATGTTTTCCAGATTCTCGAGATTCGTCATGCTCTTGAAGTCGGTGTTGAACGACATGAAACGCTGACGGCGAAGCATCTCTTTCTGGTCGAGTTGCTTTGTTGGGGCAGGTTTTGTCGCTACCATATTCTTAAATCCCGGCACGTCGACGTCGTCATCGTCGGCGGTAAATGGGTTGTCGTATCTCTTTACCGAAGGTCCGGCGGAATCGTTTGAGCTTGTCGGCTCAGGGGCTATCCTCTTCACTGTGATGCCGCTGTCGCCGTCACTGCTAAAGTCTTCGTCTTCTTTCTCATTGTCTTTCAACGGCTTATCATTATCTTCTTCATAAAGAACATAACGTTTCACCGGCTGCACCGGCTCCTGCGGCTTCGGTTCAGACTTAATCTCAGGCTCTATTTTAACCTCAGGTTCCTGCTTAGCTGCAGGCGTCTCTTCGTGTTTTATGAACACCTTGATCTCCTCTTCCTCAGGTTTTTCCTCCTCTTTCGTCTCAGCAAACACTATGTTGAGTGGCTGGCGAGCCGCCTCTTTCTCCGGATCTTTAATCTTATTGTCGGCGAAAGTATAAACTTTATGAACCTCTTTTTTGTCTTCGTCATCATTTCCGAAACCTGTAGCGATGATTGTCACGCGCAGACCATCTTTCAGCGACAGATCCTCGCCGTTGCCCCAGATGATCTCCGACACTTTACCAGTGGCTTCCTGGACGTATTCGTTGATTTCCGACACCTCGTCGAGCTTCACCTCTTCTGTTCCTGAAGTGATATAAACAAGGATGTTCTTAGCTCCGGTGATATCCGAGTCGTCGAGCAATGGTGAATGCACCGCCTGTTCCACCGCGAGCATGTGACGGTTCTCGCCTGTGGCGTAGCCTGAGCCCATGATGGCCTTACCGCTCTCGCGCATCACGTTGTTGACATCTTCGAAGTCGACGTTGACGTAGCCCGTCACGGTGATGATCTCGGCAATACCTTTGGCGGCGATCTTCAACACGTCGTCGGCCATCTTGAAAGCGTCGGTGAGCTTCATGTTACCATATTCGTCGCGAAGCTTGTCGTTGCTGATCACGAGGAGCGCGTCGACGTTCTTACGCAGCTCGGCGATACCTTCCTGCGCCTGTTGCTGACGGCGTTTGCCTTCGAAGCTGAACGGCAGTGTCACGATGCCGACGGTGAGGATTCCCAGCTCGCGTGCTATCCTGGCCACCACAGGGGCGGCTCCTGTGCCTGTACCGCCACCCATACCAGCCGTGATAAACAGCATCTTGGTGTCACCCTCGAGCGCCTCACGTATCTTGTCTTCCGTTTGCTCAGCAGCCTGACGTCCGGCAGCCGGGACATTGCCGGCACCGAGAGCATGGTCGCCGATATGCAGCTTGTTTTCGACAGGACTCTTCTGCAGAGCCTGGTCATCGGTGTTGCAAAGGATGAAGTCAACACCTGTTATTCCTTCCGAAAACATGTGCGTGACAGCGTTGCTGCCGCCTCCGCCAACACCCATCACCTTGATAATGTTAGGCTTTTTTTCCGGTTCGTCAAATCTTACTAAGTCCATTGTTTTATTTTTTAATTATCAAGTTTTTCATTATCAATCTCATCATCTTTGAGGAACTTACCCGCGAAAGTAGTGATGATCGACTGTCCCCAACGACGGAACAGGCCACCGTTGCTTTCTTTAGGCTCTCTTATAACCTCTGATGACGGTTCATCGGCATCGATTACTTCGACTCTTCTGGCGTCGTTGTTACCAACAGCCTGACCGTGTTTCAGGGCGTTTTCGTAACGGGCGATACCTTCGATGACGAGACCGACACCGGTTGAATACATCGGGCTTGCGAGCTCTTCGGCTGTGTCGTTGGCAAGATATTCGTTCGGGTAACCGATGCGCACGTCGAGACCTGTCTTGAACGCCGCCAGCTGCTGGATGTGTTTCATCATGGCGCCACCACCCGTAAGGACGATGCCGGCGATGAGCTTATGCTCGCTGTTGACCTTCTGAATCTCGTTGTTCACTATGTCGAAAATCTCGCTCAGACGAGCTTGGATTATCGAAGCCAATGTTTTGAAAGATATCTCTTTCGGCTCACGGCCGCGGATGCCAGGTATCGACACCACCTCATCGTCGCGGTTCTCGCCTGCCACCGCCGAGCCAAACTTCACCTTGATCTCCTCAGCGTGTTTCTTGATGATTGAGCAGCCCTGACGGATGTCTTCAGTGATGACGTTGCCGCCAAACGGGATGACCGCCGTGTGGTAGATGATGTTGTCGTAGAAGATAGCGATGTCTGTTGTGCCGCCGCCCATATCGACGAGCGCCACGCCTGCTTCTTTCTCATCTTCGCCAAGCACAGCCTCAGCCGATGCGATAGGCTCAAGAATCATGTGTTCCATCTCCAGACCAGCCTGTTTGATGCATGTCACGATGTTGCGTGCCGCCGCTACCTGTCCGATGATGACATGGAAGTTAGCCTCGAGCTTGCTGCCGAGCATGCCTTTAGGATGACGGATTCCCATCTCGTCGTCGACGATATATTCCTGCGGGATGACGTCGATGATCTCCTCGCCCGGTGTCATGCCGAGTTTGAAGACATCCTGACGCAGTCTCTCGATCTCTTCCTCCGTGATCTCCACATTAGGGTTGTCGCGCATCAACACGCCACGGTGCTGCACGCTACGGATGTGGTGACCGGCGATACCGACGTTCACTGTCTTGATATCCACATTCGACTGCTCTGACGCCATGTCAACAGCCCTGCGGATGGCGTTCACGGTCTCCTCAATATTGAAAACCATGCCGCGTTTCACACCAGTCGATTCCGTTTTTCCATAACCACGGATGACGATTTTTCCATTCTCAACTTTTTCGCCGACGAAGCAGGCGATCTTTGTAGTGCCAATGTCGAGGCCTACGATGTACACAGGATTACTCATTATTTTTTAGTTTTATTTTTCGTACAAACAACTTGATTTACAAAATTAAAGCTTATTTTACTGTAGTTCTTCAAATCAGGAGAACCTTGCATCTGCTCAAAGAAATATTTCATATTCATCAGCTTCTCATCGACATCCTGGTCGTCGCCGAGGATGACTTTCAAGTCGACATTGTTCATCACCAGCTCGAAATTCTTTCCGTCATAATACACTTGCTTAACGCAACAATTTGAATATGAATTATTTTGAATACTCTTCATCACTTTAAAAATCTTCGGCAGATCACTCTTCGAATACTCGCTGTCGTAGATGCTCGCCGATTTACCTTTCAATGTCTTGAAATCTATGTTTCCGCTTGCAATCAGAAGATGCATGGTGTAGTTCGACCTCGTCGGGTAGATCCTTCCGTCATCATCGAGATAAACCGAGCGTCCTTCTTTGTTATAAATCCTCATAATCGGTTGACACTCAGCGATGTTCACCACCAGAATCTCGTCAAGAGTGATGTTGGCGTCGGTGTATATCGCCCACGGAATTGAAGCAATGTAGTTTCTGACGCTGTCGAGCGGAATCTTAGTGATGTCTTTGTTTTTTGCCGTATCACAGATCTTCATAATCTTCTGATACTCAGCGTCTTTCACAATAAATCCGTCCTCCGTCTCACGAATCAGCGTAAGCTCCAAGCCTTTCAGAGGATGCTCCACGTGTTCCTTACGGGTAAAATACCACAGGCAGGCAATCGCGGCGATTGTCAGCACCCAGACCGATATTTTAAGGAACTTATTCATTTTTCAGCATCTCTTCAATTTGTGGCACGAAGCGGTCGATGTCGCCAGCGCCCACTGTCATAACCAATTCAGGATCAATATCTTTTATCTTTTTCAAAAGTTCTTCTTTAGTAGTCAGCATCTTATCTTTCGCCGTGATCTTCTTGAGCAAGGCCGCCGATGTCACGCCTTCGATAGGCAACTCGCGCGCCGGATAGATGTCGAGCAGAATCACACGGTCGGCAAGCGAGAGGCTCTCGGCGAATCCGTCCATGAAGTCGCGTGTGCGAGTGAACAGATGCGGCTGGAATACCACCGTCAACTCCTTGTGCGGAAACACATTACGTGCTGCCAGCAACGCCGCCTTTATCTCCTCAGGATGATGCGCGTAGTCGTCGATGTAGACATGTTTCTCGTCCCTGACGCGGATATCGAAACGGCGCTGCACGCCTTTGAAGGTAGCGAGGCCTTTTCTGATATCGTCTTCCGAAACGCCAAGACGCGAACAAGCGATGATGGCCGCCAGAGCGTTCTGCACGTTGTGGTTGCCGTAGAGGGACATTGTGAAAGAACTCGGAACGTTACCGGCAACCACAACGTCAAATTGCGTTTTCCCATCAACGATTCCTATATTTTTCGCAATCACGTCGGCGTTTTCCAGTCCGTAAGTGACGTGTTTTTTGTTCGTCACGACAGGCAGATTGGCGTGATAAATCACCAATCCGTCGTCGGAAGTCTTGTTCACGAACTCGTTGAAGCTCTCCACAAGATGCTGATAATCGCCGTAGATGTCGAGGTGGTCGGCGTCGATTGACGTGACGACGCTCACAAAAGGCGACAGTTTCAGGAACGAGTGGTCGAACTCGTCGGCTTCCATCACTATGAGGTCGTCTTTCTCCTCGCCTATCACCACGTTGCTGTCGATGTTGCGCGCTATTCCTCCGATAAACGCCGACAGACGTTTGCCAGCTGTCATCAGGATGTGCGTGACGAGAGCCGTGGTCGTGGTCTTGCCATGCGTTCCGGCGATGGCTATGGCGTCGTGTTGTTCCGAGAGCATGCCAAGCACCTCGGCACGTTTTATAATCTTAACGTTTTTACTCTTCAGATAATTAAGTTCCAACGAGTTAGCAGGTATCGCCGGTGTCAGCACCACAAACTCGATATCTTTTGGAATCATGGTCGGGTCGTCGACGTAATGAATGCTAATGCCTTCATTTTCAAGACGATGCGTCAACGGCGACGGGGTACGGTCGTAACCCGCCACTTCATGACCCTTGGCTTTGAAATACCGAGCCAAGGCGCTCATCCCGATGCCACCGATTCCTAAGAAATACACCATATCTTATCTATCTCATTTACAATATCTTCCGCTGCGTTTGGTCTTGCAAATTTAGCAATATTTTCTTGCATTTTGCAAATTTTTTCTTTATCTTTTATCAATTCGAACACCGTAGGCAGAAGTTTCTCAGCTGTCTCGTCGTTTTTCACCATGATGGCGGCGTCTTTATCGACCAAACTCTGAGCGTTTTTCGTCTGATGATCTTCCGCAGCCGTCGGAAGCGGCACGAAGACAACAGCTTTCTTCACCAGCGAGAGCTCTGAAATCGACATGGCGCCGGCACGTGATATCACCACGTTGGCACAAGCATAGGCCAAATCCATCCTGTCGATAAACACCGTCGGCTTCACCTTGTCTTCAAGTCCGAGTTCTTTTATCTCCTTCTGCGCCTGCTCTATATAAAACTTTCCTGTCTGCCAAATCAATTGATAATCAACATCTTTAAACATCGAGAGCTTAGCTGAGATGCCTTTGTTGATGCCGAGAGCGCCCTGACTGCCGCCAACGAGCAGAATTATCGGTTTCTGGGGATCCAAGCCGAAGAACTTCGCTCCTTCCTCACGTTTGCCTTCAACAGTCACCACATTGTTTCTCAACGGGTTACCTGTCAAAACTATCTTATCTTTCGGGAACCAACGTTCCATGTTGTCGTATGCCACGCAGATCTTCGCCGCCTTTGGTGCCACTATCTTGTTGGTCACGCCCGGAAACGAGTTCTGCTCCTGAATAACCACGGGAATACCCAACGACGTCGCCTTACGCATCGTCGGTCCGCTGGCGAAACCGCCCACTCCGACAACCACATCGGGTTTAAACTTTTTCAAGATGCGTTTGGCCTTGCAGAGACTGCTTATCAGTTTGAACGGGAAACTCAGGTTGTCGAGCGACAGCTCGCGTTTGAAGCCGCTAATCCACAGTCCTTCAATAGGATAGCCTGCCTTAGGCACGCGGTCCATCTCCATCCTGCCCTTCGCTCCGACGAATAAAATCTCGGCATCAGTATGACGGCGTTTGAACGCGTCGGCAATGGCTATCGCCGGGAAAATATGTCCGCCTGTGCCGCCACCGCTAACTATCAGCCTCGGCGACTTCGATTTCTGAGTCTCTTTCATCGTTCTTAACTTTATCAATTTCTTTTGTCACACTAATGATTATCCCTATTGAAAGTCCTGTAAACAACAGCGAGGTGCCGCCCATGCTCACGAAAGGCAACGGCTGTCCGGTCACAGGGAACAAGCCCACGGCGACGCCCATGTTCACCATAGCCTGCATCACGAGGCTGAAGGCGAGACCCATGGCGAGCAGCCCTCCAAACGAGTTAGGCGCCCGCAGCATGATACGCGTGGCCCGATACAGTAATATCAAATACAACGCCAGCACGAACACGCCACCCACCAGTCCGTATTCCTCCAAAACGATAGCGTAAATAAAATCGGAATATGGGTGTGGAAGCACGTTTCTTTGAGTGCTCTTGCCTGGCGATTTTCCAATGATTCCGCCGCCCGCGATGGCAATTTTCGACTGCATCACCTGGAAGTTGGCTGTGTCGTCGGCCTCCTCCTCGCTGCTTCCCACGAAACGCTCGATACGTTTCATCCAGGTGGCGCTTCGGTTATCTTTCGAGAAAGCGAACGAGATAAGCATGAATATCGAGCCCGCCGCCACGATGATACCGATAAATCCGAAGATGTATTTCATCTTCACCTTACTCAAAAACATCATCACTATGCAGGTAGCAAAAAGCATAGCCGCAGTGGAGAAATTCTCCGGGAAGATGAGCCCCACAATCACCAAAATCGGCAGCATCACCCTGATTCCCAGCTCTTTAAAGTCATCGAGACTGTCGCGGCGAAGCGTCAATACTCTTGCCAAGAAACCTATCAAAGCAATCTTCGCCAAGTCGCTGGTCTGGAAGGTGACGCCCGCGATGCCGATGACACGCTGGGCATGGTTGAGGTTTTTGCCGAAAAACAGAGTGTAGATAAGCAAAGGAATGGATATCCAGAAAAGCAGAAGGAGCAGCTTCGAATAACGTTTGTAGTTGAGTCGCGACGCACCGAACATACAGCCTAAGCCGAGCATCAGCATCAGCGCGTGACGCAGCAGCACAAAGGCGTTGTTGCCGTTGTAGCTTCTGTTGGCCACCGACTCCGAAGCGCTGTACACCGTCAGCAACGACATGAACGTCAGGATCGCCACCACGACCCAAACGACCTTGTCGCCCTGAAACAGGCTCTTCGTCTTTTCTATGACAGTCTCTTTGCTAATCATAACTATTCTTTCGCCATTTTGACAAATGTCTTTTCCATTTTCTTGATGTCAACGCCCTGAATCTCGCAGCCAGGCGAGAAAAGGATGCTGCAGCCCGAGACAGCCTTACACTCAGCTATCTTCACAGCTTCCTCTATGCTCTCAGCCTCTATCACACGGTTACGGACGAGGCAGCCTAAAGCCGAATGCATAGGCTCCACGTTGTCGCCAACGCAGATTATAGCTCTAACATGTTGACGCACAACAGGAATCATCTCTTCATAATCCTCGTTGCCCGCCAAAGCTATCCAAATGGTAGGCTCATTGACATTCTCTATCGAGAACCATGTAGCCGACAAGCTCTTTGCCGCGCTGTCGTTGATGTATTTCACGCCGTTGCGAACCGCCACGAGCTCGTTTCTGTGTTTGATGTGCTCACAATCAACGAAGCTGTTCTTCAAATAGGTGTTTCGAGCATGACAGATGCTCTGGTTGATGGTGAATGCCGTCGTGAAAATCTCTTTTCTTCTACCCTGTTTTGCCAACTGTTCTAAAGTCATAATATCTGTTTTATCTTATCTTCAAAGTTAATATTGCAAATGCCACTAAAATTATCGTCACAATCCAAAATCTGATGGTGATCTTCACCTCATGATAAAGGTTTTTCGGCCCTTTGTGAATCACTGTTGAACCTGGGTCAAGGCTCATGACAGTGTCCATCGAAGTACGGAAATGGTCGTGGATCGGCGTGCGTTTCCACACTCTCTGATGCACTCCTTTTTTCTTTCCCATCTTGAAATATGCCTTCTGGATGATGACCGACAAACTCTCGATCAGGAAGATGCCGCACATTATCGGGAGCAGCAACTCTTTATGGATGATGATGGCCGAGACAGCTATGATGCCGCCTATCGTCAGACTGCCGGTGTCGCCCATAAACACCTGCGCCGGGAAGGAGTTGAACCACAGAAAGCCTATCAAGGCGCCGACAAACGATGCCAAGAACACCGCAACCTCCTCACTTCCAGGGATATACATAATATCCAGATATCCCGACAGCACCGCGTTACTTGAAAGATACGCCAAGATGCCGATGCCGAGCCCTATTATCGCTGAGTTGCCTGCCGCCATGCCATCCATGCCGTCGTTGAGGTTCGAGCCGTTGCTGACAGCAGCCACCACAAACACAGTCAAAATCACGAAGAAGACCCAGCCGGCCCAGTATTTGTAAGGCTCACCCATGAAGTTGAAGATGTCGGCGTAGTTCAAGTTATGATTCTTGAAGAAAGGAATTGTGGTTCTCGTCGACTTCACGTCAGGACTCTTGACAACGATTTCCTTGTTATCTTCAATTTTCGTCTGAACTGTCTCATTCATAACCACTTGCGGACTAAAACGCAGCGTCAGTCCGACGATCAGACCCAGTGTCACCTGCCCGATGATTTTATACCATCCGTTCAAGCCGTCTTTTCTCTTTTTGAAAGTCTTGATATAGTCGTCGGCAAACCCTATCCCACCAAGAACAAGAGTCGTCACAAGCATCAGTAACATATAGATATTCAACACCTTACCAAACAAAAGGCAAGGCACGAGCATGGAGGCGATGATGATGATGCCACCCATCGTCGGGACACCTTTCTTGTTAACGTTAAACGGGTCGATCTTAGCGTCGCGCTGCACCTCCGAGATGTGGCGTTTCTTCATGAAATCGATGAAGAAATTGCCAAACCACACCGATATCACCAGCGAGAAGATTATCGCGATGATGGCACGCACAGTCACGTAGTCGAGCACGCCTGCGCCCGGCAAGCCGAATCTCACACTAAGGTATTTCCAAAAATAGTATAACATCTCAACCTCCTATTTCTCGTTAAACGCGTTTTCAAGTTCTTCTCTGTCGTCGAAATGGTGCTTCACACCCTTCACATCCTGATAAGTCTCATGACCTTTGCCAGCCACAAGTATGATGTCACCTTTCTTTGCCAATGCCACCGCCGTTCTTATCGCCTCGCGACGGTCGGTGATGCACAACACCTTGTTATAACACTCGCCTGGAACGCCAGCTTTCATCTGACGGATGATCTCCTCCGGCTCCTCAAAACGAGGGTTGTCGCTGGTGATGATGAGTCTATCGGAAAGCTTCACCGCCGCTGCCGCCATCTTAGGACGTTTGTCGGCGTCACGGTTGCCGCCGGCGCCTGCCACAGTGATGAGTGTCTCATTGTGTGTCCTGATCTCGTTGATGGTCGAGAGCACGTTCTCCAGAGCGTCCGGAGTATGCGCATAGTCGACAATGCCCACGATGCCGTCTTTCGAGCTCACCATCTGGAATCGTCCCGACGCGCTGTGCAGCCTGCTCACCTCCTGCAACACCTCTTCCTCCGGCATGCCAAGAAGAGCAGCAGCGCCGTAGATTGCCAGCAGATTCGAGGCATTGAAACGTCCAACGAGATATGTCGAGACAGCTTTGTTGTTTATCTTCAGCTCCATGCCGTCGAAGTAGCTCTCCATCACGAGACCTTTGAAATCGGCGTCATGTTTGAGCGAATATGTCTTTTTCGTGGCTTTAGTGTTCTGCAGCATCACCATGCCGTTCTTGTCGTCGAGGTTCGTCAACGCGAACGCTGTCGCCGGCAGGTTGTCGAAGAATTTCTTCTTCGCGTCGCGGTAGTTTGCCAGTGTTTTATGGTAATCCAAGTGATCTTGTGTCAAATTTGTGAAGATACCGCCGTCGAAATGCAATCCTGCGATTCTGTCCTGGTCGATGGAATGCGAGCTGACCTCCATGAAGGCATATTCGCATCCGGCCTCAACCATCTGGGCGAGCAACTCATTGAGTTCCAACTGGTCACCAGTGGTATGCGTCGAAGGCACAACCTTCTTCCCGATGATGTTTTCTATCGTCGAGAGAAGTCCGCACATATATCCGGCGTCGGTGAAGAGACGATATAACAAGGTGGCGATAGTGGTCTTGCCGTTGGTGCCGGTGACACCCACCAGATGCAGCTTCTCCGAAGGCCTGCCATAGTATTCCGACGCTGCCAGTCCCAACGCCTTGGCGCTGTTGTCGACAACAAAATACTCCACTCCGTCAACCTTCGTATCCGGCATCGTCTCACATACTATCTTCTTCGCGCCGCTTTCAATGGCTTTCGCGATGTAGTCATGACCGTCGACCTGAGTGCCGCGAATAGCGAAAAACACACTGCCATCGGTGCATTTTCTCGAATCGAACTGCAGATCTTTCGCGCCTTTCAAAATCTCACTTATATTCATCTTATTTCAATTTCAAAACAACAACTTTTCCCTTTTCAAGCTCCGTTCCGGCCTTCACGCTCTGGCTCTCCACCAAGCCCTTTCCGCTGAACCCTACTTTCCATCCCATCGTCTCGAGCAGATACACGGCATCCATCACGTTCATGCCTGTCAAATCAGGCACCACGTCCTTCGCCAGGTCGGCGCTCTTTATCGTCACGCCGCCATTCACCGAAGGAGTCACCTTCACCCACTCGGAGCTGAGCTCGCCATCGACCATCCTCACGCCTGCCATGGTGCAGTAGTCGTTCACGTCCTCGTAATACGCCAACGACGCCTTTGTATATTTGTCAGCATTCGCCGGATAGCTGCTAGTCTCGTCTTTGATGCCGAGTTCCGTCGCATACACCTTCTCTGCTATCTCCTTGAAGACCGGAGCCGACACCGACGCGCCGTAGTATTTGCCGCCCATAGGGTTGCTGATGACCACGATACAGGTGTATTTCGGATCGTCGGCAGGGAAATATCCCACAAACGAAGCGGTGTAGTTTTTCTTGTTATAGCTGCCGTTGCTGGCAATCTGAGCCGTTCCTGTCTTGCCCGCCACCTGGAACGCGCATTTGTTCAACGCCTTGGCCGTTCCGTTCTCCACCACGCCTCTCAACAGGCTCTGCAACGTCTTGATAGTCCTCGGCGACGCGATCTGCTCGTTGATGACGATGGTGTCAAACCTCTGAACCACCTCGTTGCCGCGACGTATCTCCTTCACAAACTGTGGCTTCACCATCCTTCCGTTGTTGGCGATGGCGTTGTAGTATGTCAACAGCGTTATCGGCGTCACCGTGAGCTCATAGCCTATCGACATCCAAGGCAACGACACCTTCGACCACAGCCTGCTGTCGGTGCTTTTTATGTATGGCTTGCCCTCACCTTTGATGTCGAGATTCAAAGGCTCGTTGATTTTCGTCTTGTAAATCAAATCGATAAACCTCTGCGGATTATTTTCAAACGCCTCCGTGGTGAGATATCCGAACGCTATGTTCGACGACTCCCAGAAGCACTGTTTTATCGTCGGATGCCCCTCACCCACCACGTGCGAGTCGGTCATGATGCGGTTATGAAACTTCATCTTGCCTGTATTTCCAAGGTTCAAAACCCTGTCGACGTTGAAATGAGGGTCGTTCTCAAGCAGCGCCGTCATGGTGATGGCCTTGAACGTCGAGCCAGGCTCCACATTTTCTGCTATGGCGAAGTTATACGACTCTTCGTATTTTTTCTTCTTCGGATTATATTTCAACGACGCCATCACCTCTATGAATCCCGACTTCACATCCATCATGATGACGCAGCCTTGCATAGCCTCGTTCTCCATCAGACAGCGACGCAGTGCCTCTTCAGCCACATCCTGAATCTTCGCGTCGATAGAGGTGTATATGTCTTTTCCGTTTCTCGGCGTGACGTTGGTCGAAGCCGGCACATCGATAAAACGGCCTCCGTTGACACGACGACGCATCTGCAGACCGTCTCGGCCGTTCAGACAGGTGTCGTAAGCGCCCTCAAGACCCACCTTCACCGGTCTCAAAGTGTCATTGTAATTGACATAACCGATAGCGCGCATAGCGATATCACCGTACGGACGCTCTCTAACCAGCTGTTTCTCAGCGATTAAGCCGTTGCCCAGCTTCTCCTTGAAAATCGGAAACGTCTTGATGCGCTCATACTCGTCCATCTTCAACTTTTTCGCTATCCTCACATAACGTTTATTCTCATTTCTTGCCTTGGTGAACTTATTGACAAACTGCGACTTAGTATTCGTTTTCAGCATCTTCGCGAGACTGTCCGACAATGCGCCTATCTCGTTTTTAAACCTGTCGTCAGACACCGCAACCGGATCAAAATAAACGTCAAAAACAGGTATCGTGGTAGCCAGCAAAGTGCCGTTTTTCGAGAAGATATTGCCTCTCACCGCCTGAACTTTCACGATACGGATATCAGCCTTGCGCGCGCTCTCAAGAAGCTCCTCCCTGTCAACGGTCTGAATAACAACGATTTTAGCGACAATAGCCACGCCCACCACGAGCATCAGCACGTAGATAAGCAACACACGCCACACGTCACCAAAATTCATCTTACTCATAACTTATTTCACCTTATTATTAATAGTAATCTTCTTCAACGGCTCAACCGACTCTTTTATACCTTTGTTTCTCAATATCTTAGCGAGCTCCGACTGCTTCGTCATCCTCGTAATCTCCGACTTATTATAAACATACTCCACATGACGGTCTTCCAAAAGTTTCGTCTTCGTCAGCACCTCACGATTAATATCTTCAGCAATGTAAGTATTTGTAATATAAAGCATTAGCAAAAACACAACATACAACACAAACGGCAGCTGCTTGATCACCGTTTTCTTCGAGAAGACGTCACCTCCCAAATACTCATTGAAAAACGAACTTTTTTTCTCTTTCATCGCCCTTTACTTTACACTTTAAACTTTTTAAACTACTCTAAACTCTACACTCTCAACTCTACACTTTTTCTGCTATTCTCAATTTAGCGCTTCGTGCCCTGCTGTTTCTCGCCACCTCCTCATCACTCGGCACTATCGGCTTATGCGTTATCAATTTATAAGGCGTCAGCTGGTTTCCGAAGAAATCCTTCTCCACCTCTCCGTCGGCCTTGCCACTCTTCATGAAATTCTTCACCAGACGGTCTTCCAGCGAGTGATACGACATCACCACCAATCTTCCCCCAGGTTTCAAAACATCGGCGCACTGCGTCAGAAACGCCTCCAACACCTCCATCTCCTTGTTAACCTCAATCCTCAAAGCCTGAAAAATCTGTGCCAACACCTTGTTTTCCGAGCCTTTCGGCAGATGCGCCGCGACAGCGTTTTTTAAATCTGTCGTCGTCTCAATCGGCTGCACATCGCGAGCCATCTCAATATCACGAGCTATCGCCATGGCGTTTTTCAACTCGCCGTAACGCGAGAAAACACTGGCCAAAGCCTCAACTTCGTAAGTATTCACCACATTCGACGCATCGACAGGGTCGTTCTGGTTCATACGCATGTCCAACCGCCCTTCGAAACGTGTCGAGAAACCCTTCTCCGGCGTGTCAAACTGATACGACGACACTCCCAAGTCGGCCAAAATCCCGTCAACTTTAGTGTTAGCGTAAAGCTGCACAAAATTTTTCATGTATCTGAAGTTTTGAGGAATGAAGGTGAATCGTTCATCCTCGAAAGCGTTCTTGGCAGCGTCGGCATCCTGGTCGAAAGCATACAGATGGCCACCCTTCAGCTTCTCAAGGATAGCCCTCGAATGACCGCCACCGCCGAAGGTGACATCCACATAGATGCCCTCCGGATTGATGTTCAGGCCATCGATACACTCGCTCAACAACACAGGATTATGATACATATCAAAATTTTCTACTCAAAATCAATATTTCCAAGTCGGTCTTCAAGCATGTCGGCAAACTCCTCGTCGGTCATCTGCGCGTTGCTCTGCTCCATCTGTTCCTTGCCCCAGATCTGCATCCTGTCGGGCAACGAAGTGATTACCACCTCCTTCACCAAACCGCATTTCTCCACAAGGTCTTTCGGTATCTGAAGACGACCGCTGCCGTCCATCTCCACCAGTCGCGCGCCGGCGTTAATGCGGCGCATCATCATCTGATTTTCCTTCTTGAAAGGATTCAGCTTACCCAATTTCTCCTGTAATTTACGCCAATCGTCCCTTCCATACACGTCGAGGCATATCTCAAACAGACCCGGACGAAGCACGAATCCGGCACCCAGCGCATCACCCAGCTGTTCCTTGAAACTGCTAGGAAGCAGAAGCCTTCCCTTAGCGTCTAATTTACAATAATATTCCCCTATCGGATAATCCATTTGTATACAAATTTTTCAGGTTTCAAAATTATACATTTTTTCCCACTTATTCCCACTTTTTAACAAAATTTTATAAAAAATTTATCAACAGAGTTATCAACATTCAAAAAAGTTATCAACAGAAGCCTTGTCATTATGGCGCGGCTTGACGGTAAGTTCCAAATCATTAATAGTATGAATTGTCATTCCGAGCGAAGCGAGGAATCCCAAAATTGTTTATTTTTGCAAAAAAATTCATCATGATTATCAAATCAGCATCATTTCTGCAAAGCAACACCAACATCAACAAGTTGCCGAAAGCTGACAAGCCGGAATACGCCTTCATCGGGCGCTCCAACGTGGGCAAATCGTCGCTCATCAACATGCTGACGGGCAATGGCAAACTGGCGAAAGTCTCCGCCACGCCGGGCAAGACAATCACCATCAACCATTTCATTATCAACGACGAATGGTATCTTGTCGACCTTCCGGGATATGGCTTCGCCAAACGCTCGCAGAAAGAGCGCGACATGTGGAAAAAGATGCTCGATGAATATATTTTAGGACGTCAGAACCTTGTGGCTACATTCGTGCTCGTCGACAGCCGCCTCGAGCCACAGAAAATCGACCTCGATTTCATCTCAAATCTTGGCGAAAACCAGGTTCCTTTTGTGATAATCTTTACTAAAGCCGACAAGCTCGGTAGTACGAAACTGGCCGAAAACATTGAGGCTTATAAAAAACGTCTCCTCGAAGAATGGGAAGAGCTCCCACAAATGATCATCACCTCATCCGAAAAACGCACCGGACGAGACGAAGTTCTCGATTTAATTGAAAAATTTAATAAAATTTGATTAATTCTGTGATTCAAACTTCTTAATCAGCTCTTCAGGAGTCAATCCAAGATTTTCAATGGAAGCCTTGCAATCTTCAGCGAATTCGCCGTCAGGATACATCGTCAGATACTGCTCGTAAAGCTTCTTCGCCATATCGAGGTTGTTGTATCGCGTCTCAAAAATGAAAGCTTTCACAAACAAAGCCCTCTCAGTATTCTGATAATCAGGATATTCGGTCAACATTCTGTCGATTATCGAGATGGTGCGCTGAGGCTCGTTAATGTTCATCGAGACATCAACAGCCTTAAACAGATATTCAGGTGCCATCGCATCATTCGGATTGGCATCGGCAAAATCGCAATACGCTGCCACTAAATCACTTGCAACTTCAGGATTTATCGCACCCTCAGTCGAAAACGCCTCTTTCTGCAACTTTTCAATCCTCTTCGCCGGGTCGTTACTGCTGCAACCGACGAAAACCAAAGCAATTAACAAAACTAATGATAATTTTTTCATGGTAATTATTTTTGTCAGAGATTTCTCCACTCCGCTACGCTTCGGTCGAAATGACGTGGAGAGGGTTATCTTCTGTGTTTTTTATTCGGGAAAATCATTTTGTAATCCACATCGACATTGCCTTCGGAGATGTTACGTAACTTATTCTTCAGCAACATCTTACGCATCGAACTGATTCTGTCGACATAGCATTTGCCTTCCAAATGGTCATATTCATGCTGAATCACTCGCGCCACAATGCCGTCGAACTCCTCTTCGTGCTCCACGAAATTCTCGTCGAGATAGTTTATCAACACTTTGCTCGGACGCTCCACATCCTCGCCCATGTCGGGCAAACTGAGGCAGCCTTCCCTGAAGGTCCACGGCTCACCCGAAAGCTCAATGATTTCAGGGTTTATGAACACTTTCTTCACACCAGCGCCCTCCGGATATTTATCTTTAAACGGGTCGCTGTCCATCACGAAAAGACGTATCGACTTGTTGATTTGCGGAGCAGCTAAGCCCACGCCTTCAGTATAATACATTGTCTCGAACATATCAGCTATAAGTTGCTGAATCTCAGGACTGTTTTCTTCAATATCTTCGGCCACGTGCTTCAACACCGGATGACCGTAAGCCACAACTGGTAATACCATTTTATATTTTATTTTAATGATGCCATGTACGACTGCAAAATTATCGTCGCGCTGATGGTGTCGACGAGTTCCTTGTTTTGCCTTGCTTTTTTGCCCAAACCAGCGTCAATCATGGTCTGATGCGCCATCACCGAGGTGAAACGCTCATCGAAACGTTTGACCGTCATGTCGGGCAAGGCTTTTTTCAGTTGTTTCAAGAAAGGTTCGATGTATTGCGCCGACTCCGAAGGGTTATTGTGCATGTCTTTCGGCTCGCCCACCACTATTTCGTCAACCTGCTCCTTCTTCACGTAATCCTGAATAAAAGCAACCAAATCGCAGGCTCGCACCGTCGTCAAGCCGTTGGCTATGATACGTAACGGGTCGGTCACGGCGATGCCGCAACGCTTTCTGCCATAATCGATTGCCATTATTCTGCCCATCCTTGAAAAATTTTTTGCAAAAATAATGAAAATTTTGCTTTTGTATTAAAAAAATGTGTACTTTTGCACCCGCAAATCCAGATGGTAGATGTAGCTCAGCTGGTTAGAGTACCGGATTGTGGTTCCGTGGGTCGTGGGTTCGAATCCCACCTTCTACCCTCAAACTTGAACATCTCTTAACGCTTCGTTGAGAGATGTTTTTTTATCCGTCGACTCATTTCTCTTCTTGATAATCAACGCACAAGCCACCTGGAAGTCGCCCGCCGGGAAGTGTTTTGTATATGAGCCTGGCACCACCACCGAACGTGCAGGAACAACGCCTTTGTACTCCTTAATCTCTGGTCCGGTCACATCCAAAATCTTCGTCGACTGCGTGATGACGGTATTCGCGCCCAACACTGCCTCTTCTTCAATTTTCACGCCTTCCACCACTATGCAGCGCGAACCGATAAAACAGTTATCCTCGATAATGACAGGTGCAGCCTGCACCGGTTCCAACACTCCGCCAATGCCGACGCCGCCGCTGAGATGCACGTTTTTGCCTATCTGCGCGCATGAGCCCACGGTAGCCCAGGTGTCGACCATAGTTCCGCTGTCGACGTAAGCACCTATATTTATATACGAAGGCATCAAAACAGCGCCTTTGTTGATAAAAGCGCCGTAACGCACCGTCGCCGGAGGCACGACACGCACTCCAGCCTGCTCGAAACCGCCCTTCAACGGAATCTTGTCGTAATACTCAAAGATGCCACTCTTCGACACCTCCATGTCGTTTATCGGGAAAAACATGATGACGGCTTTCTTCAGCCACTCATTCACAACCCATTGACCTTCAATCTTTTCAGCTATACGAATCTCGCCTTTGTCAAGAAGTCTCACTACCTCAAGAATGGCGTCACGAGTCTCGTTTTTAGCCAGCAACAATCGGTCGTCCCATGCTTTTTCGATGATGCTCTTCAAATTATTCATTATCACAATTTTTTGCAAAGATAATCTTTTTTTTCGTCATTTCGACCGAAGTAGAGAAATCTCATCCAAAAAAATTACTATATTTGCAAAAATAAATTTGTATGAAAAACAACGAGTTTCTTTCACCCGGTCAGATAGCCTGGTGTCGTTATAAAAGCAACACCGCCGGCATGATATCGTTGATTTTCATTATCTTATGCGCGCTTATGGCGATCTTCGCCTACTTTATCATTCCCGACAACACCCCTGACGCCAACACGCAGATTCTTGAGATTTCAACCCAAAAACCTGGCTTCGAAGTCGACATTCTGCTCGTCAGCAAACCTACGAAGGTCGAGAAAGTCGGATTTTTCAAAAAACTATGGAGCGGACAGCCCTCGCCCTACCGTCAAATACCCTTCGACTCATTGAAAATCGAAGAAAAAACGACCACGGTTTACATTTGCAACCCCGAGCACAGCGGCGCCGTTCAAGAAGAGGTTGTCGACAACGCTCTTTTGCCTGAAAATCCTATCATTCACCGCAAATATTATCTCGGCACCGACCAGTTTGGACGCGACTTCCTGAGCCGCCTCGTCCTCGGCACCCGAATCAGCTTCTCGGTAGGTTTCATCGCCGTGTTCCTCTCGGTGGTCATCGGCCTTTTCATAGGAGGCCTCGGCGGCTTCTTCCGCGGACGCGTCGACGATGTCACGATGTGGCTAATCAACGTGGTGTGGTCGCTACCTACATTGTTGATAGTCATAGCGATAACCTTCGCCTTAGGCAAAGGCGTGGTGCAGGTGTTCATCGCCGTCGGCCTCACCATGTGGGTGGAGGTGGCGCGCGTCACCAGAGGCCAGATCCTCTCAATCCGTGAGACAACCTTCGTGGAAGCCGGCCGTGCATTAGGCTTTAAAAACGCGAGAATCATCATCAGACACATAATTCCTAATATTTTAAATCCTATAATAGTAATTTCTGCGGCGAATTTTGCCACAGCAATACTTCTCGAGGCGGGATTGAGTTTCCTCGGCATCGGCGTGCAGCCTCCAATGCCGTCGTGGGGCTCGATGATCAAGGAAAACTACGCCTACATCATCCTCGACGACGCTTTCCTGGCCATCCTCCCCGGCATCGCCATCATGCTGCTGGTGCTCGCTTTCATGCTGATGGGCAACGCTTTACGTGAAGCTCTCAACGTGAAAAAATAATATTTTTCATTATTAATATAAGGTATTCAAAAATTTTGTAATTTTGCACCCTCAAAAAAATAAGCGGATGTGGCGTAATTGGTAGCCGCGCCAGACTTAGGATCTGGTTCCGTAAGGAGTATGGGTTCGAGTCCCTTCATCCGCACGAAAAGATTAAATAACTTATTGATAATGAAGACAACACAGACAGCAAAGGGCGACCTTCTCGCCGGCATCCAAATCGACATCAACAAAGCTGATTACGCTGAAGATGTTAAAAAAGAATTGAAGAACTATCAGCACAAAGCCTCTCTTCCAGGCTTCCGTCAGGGTAAAGTACCGTTCGGAATGATCGAGAAGATGTACGGCTCAGCAGTCACTTTCGACAAGTTGAACAAGAAGGTTTCAGAAGCTCTCAACAACCATATCGTCGAAAACAAACTCGACGTGATGGGTTACCCGCTGTCAGATCCTGACAAACAACAGCCAACCGATCCTGAGACTCAGGAGACCATGAGCTTCTTCTTCGAAGTGGGTTTGAAACCTGAAATCAAAGTCGACCTTGGCAAGATCGCTATGAACGACTACAATATCAAGGCTTCTGACAAAGAAGTTGATGAGACAATCAAGCGCATCCAGGAAGGCAACAAGAAAGACGACAAACCGGCTGAGCTCAACGAAGAACTCTTCAAGATGATCTTCCCTGGCAAGGACATCAAGGACGAGAAAGCATTCCGCAAGGAAGTCGCCACAGAGATGGAACGCCAGTATGTGGTTGAGGCTGAACGTATGTTCCTCAACAACGCCATCGACAAACTCGTGAGCGAGATTAAGTTCGATATGCCAGACGCATTCCTGAAACGCTGGATCGTCGCCAACAGCGAAGGCAAAATCAGCGAGGAAGATGTCGAGAAGAACTACGACAACGTTTATTCAAAGACCTTCAGATGGCAGCTCATCGAAGAGACAATCGCCAAAGCCAACCCTGAGTTAGTCCTTAAAGAGGAAGAACTCCGCGACTTCGTGACAAAGATGTACTTTGGTCAGCTCGATATCGCAGGCATGAGCGACGATATGAAACAGCGTCTCAACGGCATCGTCGATTCAGTGTTGAAAGACGAGAACCAGCGCGAAAACATCAAGAATCAGGTCGCTGACAACAAGGTTACCGCATTCCTGAAGAAAGCCATGAAGGTGAAAGTTGTTGACACTGACTACGAAGGCTTTGTAAAAGCAGTGCTTCCACAGGAAGAGAAACCAGCTAAAAAAACCACCAAGAAAGCAGCCGAGAAGAAAGAAGAGAAACCTGCCGAGAAAGAAGTGAAGGCAGAAAAAGCTCCGGCAAAGAAGACAGCTGCAAAGAAAACCACCAAGAAGGCTGAATAATGAATAACAACAACGAATTCTATAAATACGCCACCAAGCACCGCGGCATCAACGGTTTAGGCCTCGAGAAATACGCCAACACCATCACTGACTACATCTCCCCGACCATCATCGAGGAACGTCAGCTCAATGTGGCACAGATGGACGTGTTCTCGCGCCTCATGATGGATCGCATCATCTTCTTGGGCGATCAGATCGACGACTATGTCGCAAACATCATCCAGGCACAGCTGCTCTTCCTCGAGTCGGCCGACCCGAAACGCGACATCCAGATCTATCTGAACTCACCTGGCGGCTCAGTATACGCTGGTCTCGGCATCTACGACACCATGCAGTTCATCCAGCCCGACGTGGCAACCATCTGCACAGGCATGGCAGCATCAATGGCAGCGGTTCTTTTGTGCGCCGGCGCCGACGGAAAACGCTCAGCGCTCAAACACTCACGCATCATGATACACCAGCCTATGGGCGGCATGCAGGGGCAGGCTTCCGACATCGAGATCACAGCACGTGAGATCCAGAAGGTGAAGAAAGAACTGTACGAAATCATCGCACTGCACACAAAACAGCCTTACGACAAGGTGTGGGCCGACTCCGACCGCGACTACTGGATGACAGCGGAAGAGGCAAAAGCTTACGGCATGGTTGACGAAGTACTTATTAAGAATAAATAGACCTTAGACCTTAGACGTTAGACTTTAGTCATTTATTGGC
>CAMZJA010000022.1 GCA_947307415.1 uncultured Bacteroidales bacterium
TGGTGAAATCGACATGCTATCTCAGCGACATCGCCAACTTCGGCGCAATGAACGCGGTGTACGGCAAATATTTCAAGCAGGATCCTCCGGCGCGCGCAGCATTCGCAGTGAGAACTCTTCCAAAAGAAGTTATGGTAGAAATTGAAATGATCGCAGCGCTCTAAAGTTTAAAGATATGAAGAAAAGTATTTCATTATTATTAATCGTGACATTCTTTGCCACTTTATTAACAGTTTCTTGTAAAAAGAACAAAGAAGAGGAAGAGGCGGTAGTAAAGACCTATTCGGAACTCATTGTCGGACGTTGGAAGACAGCCGACGGAGGCCATTATGAGGTTTACAGATCAAACGGCACAGGCAAGATGTGGGATCCGGCCGACGACGTCCAGGAAGACGAAGCCGACACATTCACCTGGGAACTTGATGGAAACAAAAAACTGACACAGGTTATAACTTACCAATCTGGTGCCGGCGTTATTCCTCAATACTGCAACATCAAAAAGTTAGATGAAACAACATTCAAATACGACAACGAAGGTTGGAGAGCTGAATACACATTAACAAGAGTTAAATAACATGAAAAAAGGGTACAAGATCACTTGGATCAGCCTCGCCTCGGTGTTGGGCGTGGTTGTCGTCGCATTAGTCATCGCACTGTATCTGGTGCTGAGTCCGAAACGCCTGACCTCGCTGGTCAACAAATACGCGTCGAAGGTAATCGCCTGTGATTATAACATCGGCAAGGTCGACCTGACTTTGTTCAAAACCTTCCCTGATGTAGGTCTCGAAATCGACGATCTTGTGCTCATCAACCCTACGAAAGGCTGGACCACCGACACCCTCGCCTACATCGACGAATGTGTTGTGTCGGTCAACCTTAAAAAGATGCTTTTCGAGGACGAAATCATCGTGAACACCTGCCAGCTCAACGGAGGCTTCATCAACGCTTTCTTCGACAAGGAAGGCAACACCAACCTCGACATCTTACAGCCTAGCGAGCCCACAGCGACTGAGCCTGAGACTGAAACCGAAGGCGGCAGCTACCTCATCGACCTCGACAAGCTGCAGCTCAGCGGCATCGACCTGAGGTACACCGACCTTGCGACAAACACCATCGCATCGGTCAACGGACTGGGTCTCAAGCTCAAAGGCACCATCAACGATGACATTATTTCCGGTGATTTAAACCTGAATATCAACGACTTATCGGCCGAAATCAACGACTCGACATCGATGAAAGCCGCCATCAAGCAGTTGCTTGTCGACGGCAAAGTCAAGCTCGCGGGCGACGACATCAACGCCGACGCCAGCGTCGGTACAGGAGCACTCGCCTTCCTCATGACGGGCGACAGCACCAACATCGGGGCTAACATCAACAGCTTCAATGTCAAATACAACGGCGACATCAACAACTACGAGCTCATCAAAGGCACGGCCGACATGAAAATCAATGGCGTGACGCTGGTGATGGACGACGACAAATACCTCGACAACGCCAACATCAGCCTCAACTCGCCACTCGAGTTCGACATCAACAAGCTGAACGGAAGCTTCGAGACATCGACCTTGACATTCAACAACATCATCATCGGTTTCATGGGACAGCTGGCGATAGGCGACCCTGACATCACGATGAATATGGATGTCACAACCAACACATTGATAATCAATGAAGTCATCAGCCTCATCCCGCAAAGTCTGATAGAAGGCGTTTTCGATGACATGACTATCGACGGAGCTTTACGTCTGGCGACGCATGTCGAAGGCATTTACAACGAGCAGACGATGCCAGTCATCGCCGCCGACCTCAAGCTCATGGACGGTTATTTCGCCATGAACGAGGTCTTGCCTCATCCGCTCACCAATATCAACACCGCCCTGCATGCCAACGTCGACTTGAACGGGAAGTCGGACGTATACGTCAACTCGTTGAGAGCCAACATGAACAGCAGCATCGTGGCGGCAAGCGGAAGCATGAAAGACTTCCTCGACAAGATGCTGTGCAACTTCAGCGTCAAGGCCGATGTCAACTTCAACGATATCAAGGCGTTCCTGCCTGAGGAACTTATCGCGCAGGGTGTCGTGAAAGCCGACTTCAACGTGAGAGGCACCGTCGACCAGTTTGCCAACGCCGACCTGATGCACACCAAAGTCAGCGGGAACCTCAAGTTTAAAGACTTGGCGGTAACATACAGCGACACCATCAACGTGAACACCAGCGACATGAGCATCGACTTCGCCCTGCCGAACCCGTCGGGCAACATCTTGAAAGACGGTCTGGCACAGGTTAAGCTCAGCGGCTCCGACCTCAACGCCGACATCACAGGCATGATGACCGCGATGCTCAACGACTTCGACATCGACGCGCAGGTCTCCAACGTGCTTGACGAAAACGCCACCATGGCAGCCATAGCCGACTTCGGCTTCGGCAAAATCGACTTCAATATGGACGACATGGTGCTGCATTCCGACAACGCCACAGGCAGCGCGTTCATGCTTCCTTCCATCAACGAAGGCAACACCTCGTATGCAGCGGTCTACAGCAGCGACAGCCTTGTGTTTGTTATGGGTCAGGAGATGTTTTTCGCTACCGAGGCGATCTCGCTCGACGTGAATGCCGATTACGACGAGAAGGCTGAAGACATCTTATTACAATGGGATCCGAAATTCAACGTCGACTTGAACAACGCCATCTTCGCCATGCAAGACCTCAGCGAGCAGGTCGTCATCCCCGAGATTGACATGACGTATACCGAAGAAGGGCTCAACATCGGCAACAGCCAGATAGTGCTTGGCAACTCCGACTTCGAGCTCAGCGGAACTCTGACAAATATCTATAACCACTTCAAAGACAACGAGTTACTGAAGGGTGAATTCAACTTCACCTCACAATACACCGACGTCAACCAGCTCATGGATATCTTCAACGGCATGGGCTCGGATGAAGAGGTGGCAGTCGACACCACTGCCAAGGAAGACAACCCGTTCATGGTGCCTTATGGCGTGGATATCATCTTACACACAGCCATTGCTGGCGCTCAAACCGGCGAGATGCAAATTAATAATGTCGGTGGCGACCTCACAATCAAGGACGGCATCCTTGTTTTGCAGGAGATGGGCTTCACCAGCGAGGCAGCCAAGATGCAGCTGACAGCCATCTACAAGTCGAAACGGAAAAACCATCTGTATGTGGGCTTGGACTTCCATCTGCTCGACATCGACATCGCCGAGATGATAAAAATCATGCCTGACCTCGACACCATCGTCCCGATGTTGAAGTCGTTCGAAGGCAAAGCCGAGTTCCACTTTGCGGCGGAGACTAATCTGAAGTCGGACTACTCACCGAAATATTCGACTTTGAAAGCGGCATGCAGCATCGAAGGAAAGGATTTGGTGGTGCTCGACGGCGAGACATTTAACACCATCAAGAAAAAATTGATGTTCCGCAAGAAGACCGACAACAAAATCGACAGTCTCGACGTGCAGTTTACTGTGTTTAAGAACGAGATCGACGTTTACCCGTTCGCTGTCTCGATGGACAGATATTCGGCAATGCTCTACGGCCGTCATAACCTCGACATGAGCTACGACTACAACATCGCGGTGCTCAGTCCGCCTGTTCTAAGCAGGCTAGGCGTCGAGATCAAAGGTCCCGACTTCGACAATATGAAGTTCAAGGTGAGAAGAAGCCGTCACAAGAACATGTTCAAGCCTGAGAAGCGCGACTACAAGGAGGAGAAGATTGCGGAGATCAAGAAGATCATCTCAAGTTCGTTGAAGGCTAATGTGAAATAAAAAAAGAGACGGTTTAAACCGTCTCTTTTTTGGTGGAGCATAGGAGACTACATATTAAGAAAATCTCACTTCTGTCAGCACCTTGAAAATCAATGAAAAATTATTATAATACATTGATATAAAACATTTTACATCAAATACCATCATTGCACAATATTGTGCTAAATTTTAACTCTTTTCAAAATTGCTGACAATTTTTTCGTTTTTTGTCAGCACGTATTGTTTTATTTCGTATCTTTGTGTTGTGTTAAAATCCGATATACTATGAAAATAAATTTGCTGTTATCTGCTAAGCAGAACAAAGAGATTTCCGCCAATGAGATTCTCATCAGACTTATCGTCAATCATTCACAAATGCTTCGGGCTAAATCCGGCATCTATGCCGACCCCGAAGATTGGTCTGATACAAAAGGTGGTTTAAAAACAATTTCAAAAGTTGCACCTCTAAAAAAACAACGTAGAATCAACGAGATAAACGCCAAAATTGACAATCTGAAAAAGACAATTACCGAGTCGTTTACAAACACACCCATCGAATCTATAAATAAGGAATGGTTGGAAAAAGTGATTCACGACTTTCATTTTCCACCCCAAAAAGAACCGAAGACCTTATCTTTCTTCGAAGTCTTCGACCTCTTCCTTGCCAAAACAGAAAAAGAAAACGCACTGGCAACTAAAAAGAAGTTCAAAACCCTCAAACGACACCTAGTTGAGTTTGAACCCGATTTAGCTTTTGAAGACATCGATAAAAACACCCTTGATAGCTTTGTCGAGTTTATGCAGACTGCCCCTAAACAAAAAGACATCGACAAACTCGAAGACAAACGGCAAGCCAGAAAGGCATATAAAAACTCTTCCATGACTAAAGAAATAAACCTATTAAAATGGTTCCTGTCATGGGCTTTAGCTAATGGCTACAACACAAACACAGCCTTTAAGCTTTATAAACCTAAATTCAAAACACCTAAAAAATTTGTCATCTTCCTCGACAAACAGGAATTGGAAAGCGTTGTCAGCCACGACTTTTCAAACAACAAACGTTTAGACCAGGTTCGCGATGTTTTTGTATTCTGCTGTTATTCAGGATTGAGATATTCCGATGTCGAAAACCTCAAGCGCAGCAATATATATGATGACAAAATACACATCACCACTATTAAAACCGCTGATTCTATAACTATCAACCTAAATAATATGACTCGCTCAATTCTCGAAAAATATAAAGATTGTCAGTTCGAGGATAATAAAGCGCTGCCGGTTCTGAGCAATCAGAAAATGAACGACGCTCTAAAAGAGATGGCTGAAGCCTGTGAATTAAACAGCAGCATAACCATTACATATTATATAGGTGCAAAGCGTTATGATGAGACACATCCAAAACACGAGCTCATAAGCACCCATGCCGGTCGCCGTACCTTCATCTGCACAGCTTTAAGCCTCGGCATCGCTCCGCAAGTAGTTATGAAATGGACTGGCCATAGCGACTATCAGTCCATGAAACCATATATCGACATAACCGAAAAGGCGAAAGCCGATGCCATGGATTTGTTTAACAAATAATCTCTTAATAACATGAAACACCCTCTCTTCTACCAATCATTCACGCTCAACTACGAATCGGATCCTGAGCCGATATATAAAAAATAATCGGCTCTAAATCCATTCGCTTTGAGTTCACTCACGACCAAGAACAAATACTGGCCGACATTTATTACTCCAAGAACGTAAAAACCAGCTACAACATCTCGCTCAACGAGTTCAAAGTCCTGGCAGAGCACGCTGACTTTTCTATCCTCAGGAAATGGAACAATAAAAAAGGTTCCTATGAACTATCCAACAAACTATGTAATCTGGTCTATGAAATCCATCTTCAAATTGGAGCTGCTGACAATTTAAACAATTGGATTCATGTCGTCGCTTCCAACCTTGACCACGATTACGATTATATAAAAGGTGCTGCACACAAATACAAAAAAGCGTAGAATTAAAAAACTTGGGTAACCATTCAGGTAACCATTTTGCATGGTTACTAAAAGTTATATCATTGATAATCAATCATAAAAAATTTTCATTCGGTAACCAAAATCACTCTTGACACGTAACCACTTCCCAAAGCTAAATTTGCAATGCCGGCACAAACAATTAAAATTTAGCAAAATGAAAAACATCAATTTAATAGAAGTGGCCAAAGAGCATCCAGGCATGATAATTAGCATCAGCGTGGGCGATTTGGTCAAGGCAAACAAAGAGCTTCTCGACAACACTGTCCGAGACCTTGAAAAACAACTGTCTGAGGCAAACCAGGAAACCTATCCAAGTGCCGACAAAGTAGCCGAAATGCTCGGTGTCGATCGCTCCACCCTCTGGCGTTGGGAAAAAACAGAATACCTGGTTCCAGTCCGCTTCGGCGGCAAAGTCCGTTACAGGATGAGCGACATCAACAATATCATTAACCAGCAAAAAACGGAGGAGTGATGTGTAAGTCAAACCAACCAGCGCCACTGTCGGAAACAATTCTCACCGACTGGCTCGACAATCAGGATGTTATGCATTATTTGCATATTAGTCCTCGCACGCTGCAGTATCTTCGCACAAACGGCACCTTGCCGTATTCCAAAATCAACAGTAAGCTTTACTATCGTCGTCAGGACATAGAGCAGCTTTTGGCCAACAATTACACCAGATGCACAATCGATTTCAGCCATGGAAAATTCATCAAATAACCTCGCAATCTTCTCGATGTTTAGTTTTCCTATTCAAAACACCGTGCCAATGATGGACGTCACCTTAATCGATGTCTATGATTACATCATCGGACCTACAGCTGTAAGCCGCACACGTGAACTTCGCTCCAAGACTGACATCAAGGAAGCTCGCCAGTACAAGTCCAAGCACTTCGATTATTGCACCTTCTCAGGTAAATTCAATTCTCGAGCCGAAAAAGACCTGGTACAGCACTCTGGACTTCTCTGTTTGGACTTTGACCATCTAAAGAACCTCGAAGAGGTTCGCCAATGGCTCTTAAATGACGATTATTTCGAGACCCAGCTTCTGTTTACATCTCCCTCCGGCAATGGCCTCAAATGGATTGTCGAAATAGACTTGACGAAGGCAAGTCATCTCGATTATTTCCTCGGCATTCAAAACTATTTAAAGCTGGCCTACAATCTCGAAATCGACCCTTCCGGCAAAGACATCTGCCGAGCCTGTTTTCTCCCTCACGACCCTAACTGCTATATAAATCCCGATCTTTTATGAAAAAAGAATTCAATCCTATAATCTGGAAGAATAAAAAGCCCGAGAGCTCCCAGTCCTCCGAGGGCTCCGAGCAACTTATTCGCCCTATCAGTCCTATTCGTCCTATTCGCCCTATTAAAACCCTCGAAGATGAAATCGAGCAGCTTGTCTGCTCGATTGAATCCTCCTACACCGATATCGCCCCCGACTACGCCTCCTGGCGTGATCTCGGCTTCGCCCTCGCGGATGCTTTAGGTGAATCCGGCCGCTCCTATTTCCACCGCTTAAGCCGCTTTTATCCCGGCTATTCTGAAAAAGAAGCCGACAAGCAATTCACCGCATGCTTAAAGTCTAAAGGCTCCGGCATCACCATCAACACCTTGTTCCACTTGGCGAAGCAAAGTGGCATAAAACCAGTTCGTAATACCGTTAGCACATATCACGAAAAAAGAAAATCAAATTCCCCATTTTCCCCAAATTCCCCACATGGGGAAACTGGGGAAACGGAGGAATTTGAGGAAACCGAGTCCTCACAGTGCTCCGAGTCCTCCGACCCCATGCCAACTTTTTCTCAAGATATCTATGGCTTATTGCCAAGCTTTTTAACACAAATCATAAATAAAGCCAAAAACTACGAGGATGCCGATCTTCTCATATTAGGTTCTCTCACCGTCATCTCCGCTTGCCTTCCCAACATTTCAGGCTATTACGCTGAGCGTGAAGTCTTTCCTAATCTCTTCACTTTCATATCCGCCCAAGCTTCAGCCGGCAAAGGCCGTCTCACCCTCTGCCGCCACCTGGTCAAGCCAATCCACGACAATTTGAAGAAACACTACGCAATCGAGATGGAAGAATACCGCCATCTTCAAAACGAATACTCCCAAGACAAAAAGAATCGCGAACCGCCTCAGGAACCGCCCATCAAAACGCTCCTCATCCCTGCCAACAGCTCCGCCACTTCCGTTTACCAAGTGCTAAACGACAACGGCGGTGTCGGTTTGATATTCGAAACTGAAGGCGACACCCTTGCCAACACTTTCAAGTCCGACTACGGCAACTTCTCCGACGGATTCCGCAAAGCCTTCCATCACGAAATGATCTCCTACACTCGTCGTAAAGATCGTGAATTCGTCGAGCTCACCAAGCCTCGCCTATCAGCCTTGCTCTCCGGCACTCCAAAGCAGATCCTGGCACTCATTCCCGATGCCGAAAACGGCCTCTTCAGTCGTTTTATCTTCTACAATATGAATCTCAGATTGGAATGGCGCGATGTCTTTTCCGAGAGCCCAGTCTCACTCGACGACTATTTCATCGATCTCGGCCAACGTTATTTCCAGTTCTATCAAACACTGCAGCAAGCACAGCCAATCCGTTTTTCACTCTCTACCACTCAGCAGGAGCAGTTCAACGATTTCTTTGGCAAAGTCCAGCAAGAATATTCTGCCATGTTCGGCATGGATATTGTTGCTTCTGTCCGTCGTCTCGGCCTCATCACATTCCGCCTCGCCATGATTCTCACCTCGCTCCGCCTCATGGACGGCCAGCCTGTCGCCGATGTCATAGTCTGCAACGATACAGACTTCCGCACCTCGCTCATCATGGCCGAGGTGCTCATCAGGCACGCCGCCAATGTCTTCAGCAAGCTCCCCGCCGCCAACGGCACCACCTCCTCCGTCGGCAACACCATCGCCCGACAAAAGTTCTACGATCAGCTGCCGTCCGAGTTCAACCGCCAGACCTATCTCACCATCGCCACCTCACTCGGCATCCCCATCAAAACTGCCGAAAAACAAATTGCTAGATTATGTGAAAAAGGCCTGCTCAAACATTTAGCACAAGGAAAATATGGGAAACCTTAAAAAACTCTCTTCAATTTTTCAACTTCCTCGGCCATCTTTTTAGCATTCTGTTTGGCAAGTTTATTTAAATTAAGTAACTTCCACTGAACAGATGGATAGTTTTTGAAATACTCAAATTCATAACCGTCCCATTCAGGTTGCCCAGACTCAAAACTTATAAGAAACTTTCTGTCAGCTTCGGTCATTAAATCTTTCACATCGTTAACCAGTTTTGAGCGGGTTTCTTCAAACTCTTCGTATGAGAAAGCAATGTCTGTCATACCGTCAAACTGGTTTGCCATCGCCTCACGTTGGTCTATAAAACTTGGGGTTAATGATTCATGAATCGGTCTGTCGCTGCCAAGCAGACAAAATATCAAACCTTCACGACAATCACTTAATGGTATGTTCATATACTTTACATCAAACAAATCACGAGGATGCTGGCGCGAAAGTGCGGCGGCAATCTTTCCACCATACAGTAACGTTAGTGGTACAATCTTGGCTTCACAGTAGAGAGAAAACTCGTTTTGCGCCTTATTACTCAATGGTAGGGTAAGCACATCACCCCCGACAATACCTCTCTTCGTTTGGTTGACTTCAATTTTCACTTGTCGCCCCTGATATTCACACAACAATTTACATGTGTCAAATTTCGGGGTTATATGCATTCCCTTAATAGCCCGTTTTGCCTTGTCGCTTATTGATTTCAAATGCATATTAATGTCGTTAATGCTTGTGGTTCTGTCAGCCAAAGGTATATAGGTGAGGTCTATATCCACCGAATATCGTGGCAGGTCTTTCAAAAACAGGTTGATGGCGGAGCCGCCATGAATGGCAAACACGCCCTCTTCCATAACAACAGGCACTAAACGCAGTAAAAGTTCAACCTTTTTGGCGTAAATAAGTTTGTTTACATCAGTTTCATTCATATTCAGCAAGTTCTTTAGGAATTGTCATTATATATTTACTTATGTATTTTCCTGTCGGCGACACCATCAGTCTTGATGTCCCGAAGTTCACACGGTCAATATCCAGTGCTTTAAACCATGGATGTTTAGCTTTCTCTGCCATATAGAGAAATAGCCTTTTCACTTTCAGCGAAGTGCACGATTCCAACAACTCTTGCACTAGTTTAGGGCGGAGCGTCGTCAATCCTTCCATTACGTAATATATGTCGAGCAACGACGATGATGCGTCGGGCAAATTCAAACACTCCAATATTGAACGCTCTGGCGACGACACCAGCAATTCATGCTGCTCTATTGTCATAGGCTCCACGCCAAACAAATCATTGCCTAAAAAAGATGTTGTCATGTATTTCACCGACATATCCCAATCGCCGTTCACTATCCACGATGGCAGTTTGTGTGTCTTGTCGGTAAAAAGATAAGCCTTTGGTTTGCCCATAGGCAGATAATGTGCATAGCCACGCAGTTGCAAAGCCGTAAAAGCACCCACTATGCAATGCTTGTCAAGTTGAGTATTGTACGACGACACAACCGCCATCATGGTAGGCGTTGCACCTTGCATCTTATACACTCCTTTTGTTATGCGTACAAGCCAGCCACTCTTCATATAGGCATACTGCCGTCGGGCATCCAGTCCATGGCTTGAAAGCCACTGGCCAAACAACACTGAATCCCGAGGAACAAGCTCCATGATTTGCTGTATTTTTGTTGCCATATTCTCTTTTTTTATGAATTTGAAGGAATTTTTCATGCAAAAATACAATTTTTTCGCACATCCGACCATCTTTTAAAATTATTTTTCTTAATCTACTATATATAAGTATTCAAATTCCCCCAAATGTTACACCCTCATTCAAAAATTTTCTCCCCCTTTCATTCTTTTTCACTAACTTTGCCCCGTGAAAAAGATCTATCTCATATTACAGTTTCTTGCACTGTTGCTCCTCGCGAGCTGCACCACTCACCCTATCGCGGAGCAACCCATTCCTCTCGCCCCCGACCTTCTTAACATCGACTCCCTCATGCAATCCTCTCCCGACTCGGCGCTTCAAACGCTGCTGTCGTGTCATTCCGAGTACGAAGTACGAGGAACCTCATCCGATATAAACGCTCACTACCAAGCATTACTAACCTCCGAAGCCCTCTACAAAACCGACAACGTTCAGTCGAATCGCACCGAATTGCAAGCCGCAATACATTATTTCGACAGCCTTGCCGTGCGATATCCTGACAATGATGATATAATAATGCTCTCTGCGCGTTCCCATTACATGAACGGCGTTGGATATTATGAAAATGACAGCGTTGTTGAGGCGTGCAAAGAATATCTAAAGACGCTTGAAATAATGGAGGGCAACTTCGATGTCGATAAACTTACGGGATTTAGGGCAAAATTCATCGGATTAACATATAGTCGTTTGGGAGAGATTTTTTCAAATAATGGCATGGGCACTTCAGCAATTGAGTCGTACAAAATATCCATAAAATTTTTATCGAGATTGCCCAACTACAGTTTGGCCAACATTAACCGTAGGATAGGGTTGTCATATATGCTCGACAACTTAAATAATGACAGTGCGTTGTATTATTATAGGAAGTCTATTTGTCTTTCAACAAAAGAAAACAAAACATATGTATTAAACTGCGCCATTTCGGAAGCCGCACCTCTATATTATGATTTGGGTTATAAAGACAGTGCTTTAATAATGATTAGGACCGCATTATCATCTTCATCAGACGAAGACTTGTATTTGGCACGTTGTTTCACATATGGTTCTCTGTTAACCCAAGAATGCCTGTATGATTCGGCCATATTTTATCTCAAAAAAAGCATTAACCGAAACTGGTTTGCCACACAAACCGTATCAGCCGAACTTCTTATGAAATGTTATCAAGCTCTTGGCGACACAGTAAAGATGCAGTATTATAAAAACCTTTACGGTGAAGACCTTGATGAATATAGAAATGTTTTGCCATTAGAAGACGAATTAGCTACTGTTTATGATTCTTATAAACAGAACCATTTACAAAAAGAGCATTCTCGACAAATTAAAAAACAAATTATTAGCAGTATTGTCTTTTCTGTGTTAATAATTACTGCTATTGCTTTAGCTGTTATACATAATAGAAACAAAATAAACAAAGTTAAGAAAAAATCGCACGACGACATTAAGGAAAAAGACAAGGCTTTGGCTGAAATGAAGCGAAAAATGGAAGCCAACCCTTTCATTAACGAGCCAATTTGCAAATCCATATTGGAAACAGTAAACAAACGACAATTCAAAACAAGAGTCCCTTTCACTGCATATAAGGAATACGCATTAAGCAAAGAGCAATTATTGGCATTGAAAGACGCCATGGATAGGCACTACGACAATTTTACACAATGGATATGTAAAGATTATTCCGAGCTCACTACCGATGATATTGATTATTTGTGTCTTTACCATCTTGGTTTGAAAGATACAGAAATTTTTGTCTTGATGCAACGGGCATACCCCACAGTTGGCGAACGCAGCCGTAAGCTAAAACGCATATTCAACAGCAACAAACCACTAAATGATACCATTAAAAACATTATAGAACTTCATCACAAATCATGGTAAACAATCATAAATAATTGTATATCAATTATTTATACCCCCCCCCCCATATCAATCCATATCATGTTTTTATTGACACTTGTTCATAGTTGAAATAGTTTTGTGGAAAAAAATTATTCAATTATGTACAAACGTATCTTTTTAATCACATGCATGCTCGGAATGATGGGTCTGAGTTATGCCAACAATTATGTCACAGAAGACAATCTTACTGTGTTAGCAAGTAAAAATGGTGGTGATGACAAAGGCTCAAGTATTACCGCTGACATCAACGGTAACACTCTAACAGTGGCTTTCTCTCAGAACCTTGGTGAGGTTACTGTAGAAATCTCCACTGCTTCCGGAGCCACAATCTTCTGTTTGTCAGTTCAAACTCCAACTGGCTACCAGTACTTCATCCCTGCATCAGGCAGCTATGTTGTAACATTCACATTGCAAAACGGCAATGAATACTATGCCGAGTTTGTTATTTCAGATTAATTAAAAGAATACAAATTAGTATATAGAATTAAACTATGAAAAAGCCAACTACATTATTAATTGCAGTTGCTCTGATGCTTGTATTGGGCCAGTGCAAGAAAAACGAAATTGCCAAAAACGACAACGTGGTCGGTTCTATAACAGCCATGCAGGGACCCGACATCGAAAGAATCCTCAATTTCAACAAAGCAGTTCAGGCTCATCGCCAGGATCCGGATCTAAGAACCCGTGAGGTCGTTGATGTTGAAGAGGCGGCCGACGACATCGCTGATCTTTTTAATGCGACTTATACGGAGCCGACTGAGCATTATGGTGAGACAGAACGCGCCGAATTCATAATCACCCTCCCAGTAAATGAAAACGGCAAGGTGCTTCTTGACGACGTGGTAGAGGCATACGAAGAACTTGTGACCTTGGCAAGAGTCAACTATCATGCGAGCGCTTTGAGCGACAAGGGCTATATTTGCATGATAGCTACAGTGGAAGATCTTAGTGCTGGAGAAACTGTATTAAAAATAACAGGAATATATGGTTCAAAAACAGTTCAGACAAATACATCATTGGGATATTATGATCCTAACACATGGTGGTCATATCAAGAATATGACCTTAGTATCGATTGCGTTCCAAATGCTGATCGTGGTGCCGACAAAGTGCTTGAATCAGATCTAATGGAATATTATAAAATCCCTAAACCAAGTAATATACCAGAAGGTTACAAGATTGTCATGATAAGAAACAAGGTGGTAGACTTTATAGGCAATGCATTTGAAGAATGGCCATTGTTTTATAGATATGGTGAAGAAGCCAATCATACTTGTATCAATGGTAGTGAGATGGACACATTGTATAGCAACAGTATAAGTGTAATACGACATTTTTTAGATAGTATAAATCAACAACCATCAAATCCTGCACTCGCATCATATCCTTATAAAGTTGACGATGTATTCATTGAAGGTAAAAGAGATGTTAAACCTGGATTAGTGCTTACACAATACATTACACACCATTATGTGGTTTCATATGGTATTGCATGTTATATTTGTGAAGCATATTTTGGGCCAGCAGAGCTATAATTAACATGTATATTAAAAAACTTATATATATTACCTTTTTGCTGGCAATCCCCATGCTGGGGATTGCCCAGCAGTGGGAAATAGATTTCAGCGACCATGAGTTTGCCAATGCAGTTGGTCACGGTGTTCTTGCCACAGATGGTAGTGTGATAGCGGTAGGTTACATCGGTTCTGACAATACACCATTCAACCCAATGCTCTTACGTGTGTATCCTAATGGAAGCTATAAAGAACATGATTGTTATGATATTCCCAGTTTTAACCTGGTTTCTCCCATAAAACTCAACAATGGCAATTATATGGCTTTGGGAGCGACCCTGAAATATGATGGCCATGATTATTATGGATATGAATTGGGGTCAATAGTATTCAACGATAGTTTGGAAATAGTCTCAACAAGAACTTATGATACGGACAGTTTAGTTGCCAAACTTATTAACGCAAAAGCTATTGTTGATACAGATGGCACTGTGGTGGTTTGTGGTGAATATGAGCCAGGTTCAACACACGCACGCCCATTCTTCTATCGTTTAAATGAAGATGGCGATGTCCTTGACTGCCTGTTTGAGGAGCCCTCTAATGGGCATTGGACTTTCAATTGCTATCAAATACTTAAAGACCCTCGATCTGACGGGTACATCGTCATAGGCACCAATCATGATGGGCAGTGCGCAATGGCATTTTATGACCGACAATTCGCCCAAAAAGGATCAGTCCTTCCGTCCCACAATGGATATATGGCGCTATATACCGAGTTTAATTCTGAAAAGTGGTTGTCACAAGACAATATGCTTACTTTTGGATTTGCAATAGATGGTCGCGGTCACGGATGGGACCTCCTGCTTGCCGACATCAACCTCGACGGAACAGTAAACAGATATGTCAACGCCCTTAACACGCCAGATACAAGCTATAATATTGCAGGCGGTCGTTGTATGGCTGTAGTTAATGACACAACAATGTACGGTTTGTTTTATCTCTACCCAGCATTCAAAGGATTTGGAATAAACCCTGGGGTGTGTCTGTTTAACAAAAATATGGAAATACTTGGTGTACACCGTTTCCTTGATGCCAAGTATAACGATATCGCTCCGGGTTCTGTAATAGCCACTCCCGATGGCGGATGCGTATTGCTGTGTTATAAAACTCCTCAATATATGGACACGGATTCTTTCATCATCAAGATGTCTCGCGAGGATTTCAACCCAATTCCATGCAGCATTAGCGAAGTGCCAAAAGAGCAGCTTAGGGCGACAGCATATCCAAATCCAACTCAGGGTGAATTAAATATCGACATCTCCAATTTGTCTCAGAATACTGAAAACCGTGTCAGCATAACAGATATGCAGGGCATAACAAGAATGAGCCGAATAATTCAAGGTTCGGGAAATCTGCTGACAATTGATGTTACGGTGCTTGAAACCGGAGTCTATTTCTATTCGGTTTATAACAGAGAAAAAGAGATTATTAAGGAAAAATTTATAAAAAACTAAATCATGAAAAACACAATAAAGTCGACACTTTTAGTGCTACTAACTATTGCATGTACCTATATAGTGAAATCGCAAGCATGCACCGGATACCACAATACAATATCATACCCAGGGACTTCTTCAGCTCTTGGATCTGATAATAATGTATATGGCAGAAATTGTTTTATAAGTGGAACAGGTAACAATGTATATGGAAGAAGTTCTGTAGCTATAGGTACAGCCAACACAATTTTAAGTGTCAATTATTCAGATTATATTGCTTTTGCAATTGGTGACAACAATTCGTCCACTAGCAACATGTCGTTTGCAATTGGTGATAATAATACTTCCGACAATACATTTTCATTTGCAATAGGTCGTTCAAACCAGTCGCACGCTTCAACATCTTATGCAATAGGTTATTCCAACACCAACACATCATTAGCGAGTCCCTCTTTTGCTGTTGGATTTAATAATACCAATAGCGCCCAACATAGTATAAGCATTGGTGAACGTTTATCGAATACTACAGGAGGCATTATGATGGGTATCAACAAGCACGGTTCCAATTACAAGCCCACATTATTCATTTCAACGACACAAGGTTCAAATGAAACTGGTAAAGTTGGTATCGGCAATGTCACATCACCTTCTGCCAAGTTACATATCAAAGCAGATAGCGGTGAGAGAGCCGATTTGATGCTTGAAGCGACTGGCACATCCGCCATTTACTTTAAAAACACAGACAATAGTATTTCTTTGACAGGCAACATAATGACATTATCTGCAAGTGGTTTCTCTTACACCAATGGTAATGTTGCAATAGGTACAATGCCAAATAACGATTATAAACTTGCAGTTAAAGGAATTATACGATCTGAAGAAGTTGTTGTTGAGCTTATGACCTCATGGCCAGATTATGTATTTGATTCCGACTATTCTCTTCCAAAACTCAAAGAAGTTAAAGCGTTTGTCAGCGAGAACGGTCATCTTCCCGGTTTACCAAATGCTTCACAAGTGTCGGAAAACGGTTTAGGACTTGGCGAAATGAATGCCAAACTGCTTGAAAAGATAGAAGAATTGACGCTATACATAATAGAGCAAGAAGAACGCATACAAAAACTTGAAGAGAAACTTAATGCAAGTCATTAAAGACCAATTACTATGATCATAATTAACAAAACAAGACCGAGTGTACGCTTATGCCTCGTCATGGTCTTAAGCTTATTATTCTGCTGGCAAGCTTTATCCCAAAACAGCTATTCGGTGGAAGAATTGTATGTGTTGAACAAAGAAAAGCTTGAAAAAGGAGCCAGTCTTAAAGAAAATGTTCAAAGCTCATTAGACTCCCCTGTAAACCTTCTTACCGGTGCCGTCGATTTCGACATTCCTATTCACACAATCAGAATCGGTGATTATTCTTTACCAATAAGTTTGCACTATGAAACTTCCGGATTCAGATTAACAGACATATCGTCATCTATTGGTCTTGGGTGGACAATTAACGGACTCGGCTGTATTACTAAAACGATTAAGGATGTTCCTGATAATACTTTTTGTGGATACAGCAATAATTATGGACGTATTGCCCATTTCTTTAATCTGGATACGATAACAAATAATGAAGACAAAAAAAAGCTTGCTGAATTAACTCTTTATAATGGATGTGACAAAGAACCAGACATTTATTCTTTTAGTTTCCCTGGGCACTCCGGCAGTTTTCTGTTTGATAAAGATAATTATATATATATGATACCGCAACAAGATTTGGTGATAAAATTTCAAAATAATGTTTTTATCATAACTGATGAGTTGGGTAACAAATACTATTTCGGTGAAGGCAATTCTAGAGATAATTTGGAAAAATATAACAATACACCTATTTGGAAAACAGAAAATGAATGGACAAATGGCAGTAGCTCTGCTGTATCTGGCAGGTTTGCATATAATTCAGGCACACATTGTTTAGAACTTGACAAAAACTATACAACAAGTTGGCATCTTTCAAAGATTAAATTAGCATCGTTAAATGCAGAAATAATTATAGACTATGAGCAAGAATATATTTGCGCATATATAGGTTCAGACGAGACTTATATGTACGGACGTTGTTATGAAATTAACAACCAGCCAAATGACCCACCTACTTTCACCCTTGCAAGATGGATGGCATTAAGGATGAACAGATTCAAACATATATATGAGCCTAGAATAATAAGCATTACATGGAAACAAGACAATCATGAATTAGGTTCAATCGACTTTGTGCCATCTGAAGAATTTAGAGATGATTTACAAAATGCATTGGGACATGAATCTGCGCATGCGATAGAGAGAATAAATATAATAAATTCAAATTCAGCAATTTGTACTTCTTTCAAATTGTATCATCATAGATATTACGGCAATGTTGATTATAAAAGCTATCGCAACAGATTATTTTTAATTATGTTGGAGGTATCTGATAGTGATGATAGTGCTTTGTATAATTATCAATTCACATATAATTACAACTATTTTGATAATTATTATAAGAACTCAGCTAAAATAGACTACTGGGGATATTATAAACCAAGAGGTAATAATTATAATATTGTGCAAGAATGTCATCTTATGAAGCCTACAATATATTACTACGAAGGTGGATTTGATGATTCTTTATATAAGTCCATTTATTCTGTATGGGAACGTACTGGTAAACAACCAACTTATACGTTACAAGGCAATGATATGTCTCCAGCTATAGTTAACCCTAATGCTACTGTCAACTATAATGCAAGTTTGTTTACATTAGCAGCAGTAAATATGCCACTGGGTGCCAGAATTGAATTTAAATATGAGAATAATAAATTCCATTTTGATTCAAAAGACATCTTGGGTCCAGGAGTGCGGGTTAAAAAAGTAATATATAAGGATGGAAATAACAATAATTACGAAACAACGTACGAATATCTTGATAACGATGGGATAAGTTCGGGCAGAATAGCATCAATACCTGATTTTGGATACTATAACACAACAGCATTTATTGAAGGGTATCATCAGAATCACTCTAATCAAGATAAGCGAAACATACTAACAGCAAGACATATTTCAACAGTTTCTGATATAGCAGGTTCAAGTCAGGCGAATGTAAAGTACGGTAAAGTAACCGTCAAAAACTCTCAAACTGGAAAAACGGAGTATTACCACAAACTCGCTAATAATGCAGAAAACAATTCAATTTATATTGGCGATAACACCTATATACACAGAACACCTGTTAAAAGTGTACAATATGTACAAACCATACCATACACTAATGATAGCGTTACTATTAGTCAATACATGCCATCACATGAGGATTCGTTCCCGAAATTTACAGAACCTATCACATCATGGTGTAGCAATTACCTTGAAAGGAAAGTGGTGTATAACAAAAATAACGATATCGTTGCAAATACTTACTATAAATATTCACTAAAGCCATCAAGTAAGAAGGTGTCGTACCTACAATCGAGATTCTATATAAGGTATGACACCCCTTGGGCAATAATAGACCCCAATGGTGTCCCATATAATTATCCTTTCGTAACTGAGCTGGTCATGTTATGGGGCACTAATAGTTACCGTACTGGCGTTCGCCGTCTTGATTCAATCGTAAATATCAAATACGATGGTGGCATAGAAAACAGAACCGTTACAGCTTACAAATACTATGACGACATTGGCAAAAATTTATTCGTTAAAGAAAAGTCAGTTAAAAACTCTGATGGTATAGTCGAAAAGACTAATTACACCTATCCGTTTAATTACAGCACACCTTTGATGGATTCTCTAAGAAGAAGAAATATTATTGCCACCCCAGTTGAGGAATATGTATCAAAAGACGGAAAAGTTATTGATGGAAACTTTAAAAATTATAAATACTTTGGCTCTTATATCAGACCAAATAAAGTATATAGATTAAGAGCCGCTTCGCCATTAACAAACTTCTCTCCATCTATTTCTGGGAACCAAGATGCAAGATACGAAGAAGTGATGTCATTAAAATATGACAACACCAGTGGCAACACCATAGAAACAACCGAAGAAGGTAATGCTGTCACAACATATGTATGGGGCTATCATCATAGTCTTTTGCTTGCTGTGGTCAAGAATGCCGACAACAATACTGTAACATCCAATCTGTCTTGCACTATGGATGAATTGCAAAACAAGACAGATTCCGATGAACTTATTACTATCTTTAATGATTTAAGACGGACATTGTCTGATGCTTTGATAACATCATACACGTACGATGCTTCCCAACACCCCTTGTCAGTCACTGATCCTGCTGGGAAAACTTGTAAATATGAATACGACAACGCATCACGTCTGAAAATCATTCGCGACCAAGACAATAACATTGTAAAATCATATGATTATCATTATAGATAAAAAATCATGAAAAAACAATTGCTCACATATATTACAATCTTGATAACTTTGTCGGCATCAGCTCAGTATGAAGCTCAATGGACAAATACTATCACTGATAACGGCAGAGTCAATATCACATCTATATCAGCTCTCGGAAAAGGCTCTTTAATATGTGGCACCTTCCAAGACTCGATTATCATCAATGACACCAGACTAATATCTGAAGGAGAAAAAGATATTTTTCTTATGCAAACGGATTCAATCGGTCAAATACAAAATATGATTGGTTTTGGGGGTAAATGTAACGACATCCCCACTAACATTATTAACCACAATGACACAATAATAATTGGTGGTGTCTCATTATACCATGAATCAGAAGAAGGAGGAGAGATATTCGTTAGATATTATGATTATTCTTATGACCTCAAACAGGAATTATTGTTACCATTTGCAGGCGAGGTTCGACTAGAAATGTTGCAAGTAACCGACAGTACTATAATTATAGGCGGGTCATTAAAAGGGAGTATTATTGCTGAAGATTTTGAAATTAACAGTGAATCTGGCGAACACTCCTTTATATTGGTCTTTTCTGACAAAGGCAAATACCTTACATCATGGCAATCAGGAGGAACAGGCCGTCATCGTCTTCGCAGTATCAGCGCCAACAACGACAGATGTGTGGCTCTCTTATCCGTATCAGCTGGCTCTTTCATTTCCGATACTTTGCCAGAAACATCGTTTGATAATAATGGTATCTTAATGCTTTCTATGGATAATAATCTTAATACATTATGGCTGGTTTCAGCCGAGTGTGCCGGTTTTTCCGAGGCTGTTGACATGGCAACGACAGACAATGGAACACTGCTTGGCTTCAATTTCAATGGCAGCTTAACAGTCAATGATTCAACATTTGTGTCATCAGGAACATTATCGTCTTATATTGCGAAATATGACAATGATGGTAAAATATGCTGGCAAACAACAGTAGGAGGAAGTTACTGCAGACTTTCCGATATAGTTGCAGCTGACAGCTTAGCTATATTTACGGGTTATTATCGTGGAATGATGGAGATTAATAACGATACAATAAGCCAAGCCTCTGTAAGGAAGGCGTTTTTGATATCTTTAGACAACAAAGGCGATTTGGTATGGAATATTGATATAGAATCTGACAATAACAGTTTTGGTAATTCGGTAACATACGACGGGAAAGGTGTTACACTGTGTACATCTATTTTACAAAACAAATCACGGAGCAATAATGGTATAGCAAAAGCAACTGACATATCCAAACGTAATACCGTCAGCAGATTTATTGTCACTGATGAATTGGAAGAGCCTGATACGGATGAATCAAACAACCGGAACGACACTAAACCTGAAAACGGCATCAATGACGACAACAACGATTTGCTTGCTATTGATAGCTTTTCTATTGGCGTTTTTCCAAATCCGACGAATAACATAGTTAATTGGAGTGTCAGTAATGGTACCATGACTACTGTTGAAGTATATGATATTAGAGGCTCACGAATAAAAACACACAAATATGAACAACAGGCATCCGGACAAATAGATTTTTCCAAATTTTCAACCGGGGTTTATGTGTTGCGTTTCTTGTCAGACAAAGGAATTTATAACTATGAAATTGTAAAGAATTAATATGAAAAGAATATTTCTGTTGTTAGTTGTCCAGCTATTGGTCTCCTTTGTATACGGTCAATCTATTGACAACATAATATCTAATGATGTCTATGAAGGCTATGCCGATATTGTGGCCTGTACACGAGTCACATTAAAGCCTGGCTTTCATGCACTCAATGGGAGCCGTGTCCATGCATATACTGACAACATCACACCACCGACGTCAAATGAATATAACCCTGAAACAGGCGGAATTTCGATAATCAATGACAATCCAAGTGATGGTGAAAATTTTGTAAAAACAACGACTTTACTCGCCGCTACAAATATAGAGAATGTAATAGAGAGCACACCAAGAACTGTTAGCATTGAATATTTTAATGGCTGGGGTAATCCAATATTTACAATTGGTGTTAAAGCATCACCCAACAAAAAAGATATTGTTAGCAACATATATGATTATGATAAAGACATCAGTAATCGCCTATTAAAAGAATATATGCCTTTTGAATCGGACAATGATGACGGTTCTTCCCCAAATGATCCATTCGGCTCAAGTGTTAGGTTTTATTCCCAAGGCGTTATGCCGTCTGTGGATGTCGACGAAATGCCTTGGAAAGATTTCTTGTATGAAAATTCACCTTTAAACAGGTCAACAGGAGAATCTGGTGTCGGCCAAAACTGGAAAGGCAACAATCATCACATAGCAATAGCATATAAAAGCAATACCGAATCCATAAGTTCATGGACTATAAATGCTAATGGTTCATGTGTCACGGTGCAATATCCGGCCGGGTCACTGTCATATACCGAAACCACCGACGAAGATGGCTTAAAACATATTGTTTATACAGACAAACTCGGCCATGTAATTCTTGTTAAAGACGTAGGTATTAACACTAATCAACGAACAGCTTATGTATATGACTATTTCAACCGCTTACGTTATGTGGTAACTCCACAAGCATCATCACCAAGCGACACTGAATTGTGCTATATTTATACGTATGATAAAAAAGGACGTGTCACCATAAAAACAATCCCATCTCATGGTTCCGAAAGATATATTTATGACAAACGCAACCGTGTTGTAATGTCGCAGGACGACAATCAAAATAATCGTAATGAATGGTCATTCATAATGTATGATGCACACGACAGGGTTGTTATTAACGGTTTTGTAAACACAACCCCGACCCAAAATGCGACCTATTTGCAAGGGCGTTTTGACAGTCAGACCATCATAAATGAGCAGTTTTCGGTCAATGGTGCTCTATATGGTTATTCGGGAAATAGTTTGCCGAATATATTGAATGTGAATGCGAATAACGTCTTATCGGTTAATTGGTATGACAATTACGATTTCCTCCAAAGATTTGATGGCAAATACACATGTCCTTCAAAAACCACGTTGGGAAGACCCCTTCAGACTGATTTGAGCGCAAAAGGATTGCTTACTGGCAACCTCGACAAGGCTTTTTTACCTGATGATACCATTGAGATGATTCACGCCAATTATTATGATTCTCACGGAAGAGTCGTCTGTTTGGTAAACGACAACCATCTTAGCGGCAAGACTTTTATATTTTTCACTTATACTTTTGGGGGTGAATTGGAAGAAAAATCCGTGCAGCATTCCACAAGATATAATGCAGACATAAACATATCGTCAAGATACGAATATGACCACTGGGGACGCCTTGTTAAAGAGTATTTCAAACTAAACAGCTATGCTGAGTTTGTGGCAAGAGCCTACGAATACGATGCTGTCGGGAATCTCGCCAACACATATCTTCACAGCACGGACAATGGAAAATCATTCCAACAAAAGCTTAAAAACCATTATAACATCAGAGGCTGGCTGACAAATATTAATGATTTCAACAATCCTGATTATGACCTTTTTACCATGAAGCTTGGTTATGAGAACACTGGCGACAACGGACGCTACAACGGGTCTTTGTCGCTTGAGGCTTTCGGCGGACGTTATGAAACGCCACACAGTTACAGCTTCACATATAAGGGAATGGATTGGCTTTACAGATCCGTCTACAATGAAGGTTATAGTATAAACCAAAACACAAACGCTTATGCTGAAACGTATGAGTACAATTCAAATGGAAATATCACAGGACTTGTACGCAAAAGAGATGGAATAACCATTGACAATCTTCAATACAGCTATTACCCTAGCAACAACAAAATCAAGAAAATTAACGACCAATCACATTTGGCGGCGGGATATCCGGTTACTAACGAAGACTATCTTTATGACTATTGTGGCAACACAACTTACGACCCTTCGAAAATGGCTAATATCTCATATAACCGCCAAAACAAACCAGCACTGGTTTCGTTTACTGATGACGATTTCATAACTTACAGTTATACTTCGACAGGCACGAAGCTACGTCGTGAAGTCACATCCTTATCATCACCAATAGATGCCACAACCGATTATTCATATAATTTTATGTATGAAGATGGACAATTAATTTGTATCTTTGCACCGTTCGGAAGAATTGTGCGTAATACTATGAACAAGAAATCCTTATGGAAATATCACTACACCATTGCCGACCATCTCGGCAATGCACGAGTTGAATTTGTGCCTCACAACGGAAGCCAGCCAGAAGTCGTGCAATCGGTGTCATATTACCCATTCGGCTACACCTTACACTGCAATGATTATGGCAGCCGACAGCCCAACCGCAACCTGTTTGGTGGCAAGGAGCTGCAGGACCAGACCCTTGCAGGCATCACCTTCGGCTGGTACGACTTCGAGGCGCGAATGTACGACCCCGCAATCGGACGCTTCATGCAAACCGACCCCATGGCGGAAAAGTATTATTGGATTTCACCTTACGCCTATTGCGCAAATAACCCGATAAAGTTTGTTGACCCGACAGGTATGATTATTGATCCTTTTGATGATGAAGAAAAAGAGGCCTATGACGCATTCCACGATATAGTGTTTAAAAATGATAAATACAAAGATATTCAGGATGAACTTATCCGGCTGGAAAAAGCCGATGAAGTATTCTGTATAAGAATGGGAAAACATATCACTAGCGGAAAAGGTGGAGGTAACTTTATATACAACAAAGAAACAGGTCAATTTGACGTGAATATATCTAATTATGGTGATTTCAATACTGATGGGAAATTAGCCCATGAGTTAAAACACGCCTATCAGTATTTGGAAGGGAAGATTGGATTTGATCTAGCGAGTAATGCTCCATTTGGTAGACTAATTGCATATGATATTTATGATGAATACGAAGCATATGAGCGACAATTATTGATTGATAAAAAGACTATTTCTTATGATGTAATTAATGACAGATATAAGAAATTGAATCAAACACGTATTACAATGGATAATATTATAGTGCCTTATAACAAGGAACAAATAATAGGAATAAATAATCATAAGATAACAATAAATGAACAAATTAGATTTATTTATCACGGATGGGAAAACGATATAAAATGATAATGTTGTTTATTTTGACTACATTGCTCTTTACAACATGTAGAATTCATAAAGAAGACAACATTTCTGGCATCTATAAGACAAAACTTTTTGGAGACTCGTTCTCCTATATGGAATTTATACAATTGTATAATGACGGAACTTTTAGCATAACTGCAAGCAATGCTAACAACTCTTTTATGGACCACATTATACAATGCGACACAACAAGAGGAACATGGCTGAGGCATGATAAATTCATCATTCTTACAACAGATTGTAAAAGTATTGATGCTAGTGATAACATATTACAAATATCACCAATTGAATTTTCTGATTCAATAAAACTCAAGGTGGTTAATTTTTCGGATGGTTCACCAGTTGATATGTTTTTTGATTATTTTGACGAAACGAGTAATGATTTGATTCTAGAAAAAAGAACAAATGATGACGGTGTAGTTATGTTGCCTGACAGAATTATTCCTTTTTATGCCGACCATATAGGAAGCGGTGAATTTATAACATTAGAGGCTGGATACTATTATCAAATAACATATTTTGACTGCTTTCCCATAGAAACGTATGTGCAGGATACATTTTTGGTAAGAAATGATAAACTAATAAAGGAAACGAACAAACATGTTATTTGGCAAAAAGTAAAGGAATAAATCACCAAGCAGCAAACCATATAACACGAACATAAATATTATCAGGAATGAATTAATAAAAACAAGACATCTTTCTAAAATACTCTAAATCTTAATTATTGCAAAACTACACCTATACTTACGATGATTTTGGTAACTTTGCATCCAGAAAAAAGTTTGGCAGCCCCATGCTTCAGGAAAACTTCACATACGAGTTCTATTAAGAGCACCTCTATAGTTTCGGTCACAACAACATGAATGGCCGTGTTTATAACCCATATATGTCTACATTCTTCTAAAGCTTAATAAGAAAAATCAACGAATTGGATTTAAATGACAATCAATAAGAAAAGAAATCATAGATACAAATACATATGTCTAACCCAATAACAATGATAAAACAGACAGTAAATAGCAAAAACAAATATTTTATGACGAGATGGTACATTAGCATAAGTGTAATGTAAAATTGATTTAATATCCCTAAAATTTTAACCGTTTTTAAATAATTATTAACTATCCAAACATTTGTTATGAAAAATCAAAATCAGAAAAATTCAAAGAATAATGTTAAACATCTTTACCTGACAAATTTCCAGTTGGTTCTATTTATCGGCGCTTTAGTTCTTATCATAGTGTGTTTCATTGTATATTACCAATTGCAAGATGATAGCTCTTTGATCATTAGTATTTTGTCTAGTATTATTGCGGCTCTATTATGTTCCGCTATTATTAATATTTATGAGATAAGGCGAAAGGATATGATTGACAATGATGAAAAAAAAGAATTAAACCAAAAGCTTACTGAGATAAAAAATGCAGTTACCATTTTTTCTAACAAAAGTATTGTTGATTCTGGCATTAAGAACATATGCACCGAAGACCAGTTCAATGTGGATAATGGTTTTGATAACCTATATTTAGAATCCAAAATATCCATCTCGATACTAATCCATGGTCGATCTTTTGTTACCAAACACAAAGATGCGATCATTTCAAGATTCAACAAAGAGGGTTTTGAGACCAAATGGTTTTTTGTCGACCCTGACAATGAGTTCGTTGATATTACCAGTAAAAAAACAGGTAGAAGTAGTGCTGATATAAAAGAGCTCATCAAGCATAACACGCAGCTTTTGATAGATGAATACATGAAAAGCTCTAAACTTGGAACCTTAGAGATCTTCTATTTGAAGTTTCCGCCAATGCAGGCTGTTTATATCTATGATACTTCTATTATCGAATGTAAGTATTTTTCGTCATCTAACAAACAGACTAGCAATTATGTTGTGCTATACAATTACGATAAAAAAGAACCCAAAAATGGATCAAGAAGCATTGGTAATGGTTTTTATCACGATTATTTGTCCATGGAAAAAGAATCAAAATGTGTATTCTCCAGCTATGTTCATACCGACAAAGAGTTTAAAAAGTATTTGAAGGAAAAGTTTTCATCGTCTGATTTTTATTCTCAAGATTGGGAAACTGTTCACGACGCTTATGACACTTTAGATTTTATATATGTTCATAATCGCAAAAGAAAAATTGTCATTGGATATAGGTATTTCAAGGATAATAGTTGCTATGAAAGGAATTCCAGTTTTTGCCATGCTCAATTTGCACATAAATCAGAGCAAATGGCAGAAGAACTTTTCTTCGTCATGGGTTTTGATGGTTCTTGCCACGAGCCAAAAACTATCGTTATAAGCAAATTTACTGATAATAAGTTTGCATCGGGCAAATCCATACCATCTAAGAAGCTTGATAAATTTGCTGCGAAACATTTTAAATGATAAAAACTTATGAAAACACTTGTATTAGTTTTATAAAAAAACACTCCAAATCAGGCATATTTCATAGTAATAATTTCAATATTAACTATCATATTTTTAACGCTGTGCAGAACCGGTTCCTCTGCACAGCATTTTTATTTCCCCACAATCCCCATTTTCCCCAAATTCCTCCAGTGGGGAAAATCATTTTTAGAACCGCGGCTTGAAGGTTTCTGCTCATCACCTCGTTTCGTTTAGCCGCTTTTCAAATGTCCCTTCTTTTGGTTCCTGCTTCTATACAATGTTCCTACCCAGTGTGAATGTGTGTAGGCGGGAAATAGGTGTTCGCTTCCGCGCTGCCTTAAAAGCCTTTTTGCCCCCTGCAAGGGCTTCGCAAGCTGGTCTAAAAAAAATCTCCACCCTACGGGTAGTATTTTTTTTGCCCAGCCCTTGCATGGGGAACCCCGCTTCGTGTTTACGGCACAATTGAACGTCACTGGGGCGCAAGCTAAAGCTCTCGCCCCTCAACCGCTACCATGTTCCCGGGTAAATTGAACGCACTTCAAAAAGGCTTTTAGGCGGCAGCTTGGTCGCTCGCTCGGGGCTGCCTCTCGGCTGGGGGTGCTGCACAATTGTTCGTTACTGCATCTTTTTATGGAAAGGCACAACACAACGCCACTGCATCCAAATCCCAGCCGCCAGCCCCTTGTGTTAAAGCGCGCCGCCCGGCGGGGTGGCAGGGGTCTGCCTTTTTTCAGCCGTTATTTAGTGTTTCCGTAAAACATAACGTTTCTTTATTCTTTAATAATTCTTAGCATTTCAAATGGTACTGCGGCTGCAAAAGTCAGCCCCTAACAGCTGCGGGCTACTCAGCGGTTTTCATTCCGTCTCGCTTTGTTTGCTTCTGCAAGTCTCAATTGTTGTGTCATCCGTTTCGTGTTATCGTTGAAAAAACCGCCTCCGTGCCACCTCCCAGCTGCTGCCACCCCGCACGCGCGTCGCGCGCACCCTCCAGCAAAAAACTTCGTTTTTGCTTCCGGGCCCCCGTCCTATCGGCCGGGGGAGGTACGCGGTGCGTCCTTACTTGAGCTGCGTCCGGTCGTTCCACTTCCCTCCCTTGCCCAGACCCACATGTTTTTTTAGCATCTGCTTCTTTTAGTGTTTCTGAGTAATCCCGAGTTCTCTTAGTTCTCTGAGTGCTCCGAGTTTTTTGGTCTCTGCTCAATTCAGTGTTTTCGTCTTCATTTCATGCCGCAGCATCAGTATAGCGACAGCCGTATCCCAGCGGGAACCCTCGGCTGACGCTACACTCATGCTGCTTTAGTAAAACACAATGCGTCTCTTTTTGGTTCTCGGCTTCGTTGAATGCTTACGGCACAAAGGCAAAATCTTTCGTTCCGTTCATCGTCTAACTCCGCTCCGCTCCGTTAGACGCTTCTCTTCACTCAAGAATTTGCCGACAGTGTCGCTTCCCCACCCAACCCGCCCTTTTTGTGGCCGCTTCTTCTTGAAAATATTAATAAATACAAGCGTTTCCGTTTCTTTTGGTGTTCCATTTTTGCTGTAAACATTATTCAGGACTGATTCCTGATTCGATTGATTCTGAATAAATTATGTATAAATAGTCCTAATTATTATTTACAATTATTGATGTAAAGCTAATGCAGGACTAACCCCGAGTTCTCTTAGCTCTCCGAGTGCTCCGATCTGCGTAATCTCGCGAGTGTCAACGAGCCTAATCCCTATGAAAGACTGTGGAAGAAAAACCCAGGAAGTCCAGAAATAATCCGTGTAATCTGTGAAATCTGCGAGAAAAAAGGTGGTATTCCAAAAATTTCAAAAAACGATGCAAATTTAGCTCGTTCCGCTTGTCCGTCAAGGTCAAGCCCTACGGGTTGCTTCGGGAAAAATCTTCCTTTTCTCCGCTCCTCTCCGAAAAGAGTATTTTTCTCTCGCAAACCTTGACTGCCTGCGCTCCTCTATGCTGGGAAAAAAGCATCTTTTTTTTTATTTTTTTTTGTTTTCATTTCGTTTTGGTGAAAAATTTTAATACTGCTGTCGCAACGCAAAATAACGCAAACCAAAGCACAACATAACAGCCCATCAACTTCTTGGCATTTTTTCATTATAATTGCCCGTAAATCAATTAAAAACAATACAGTTATGGCAAAATTAAAAAACAAAAAACGCAACGGTCTGGGTAACGGCCTTATCCCATTCATCGACTTCATCTCCAAAACCGATCAGGAAAAGATGAAGATTGCAAAGAACCTTCTCTATCCTCTCATCAAGCTGCTCAACATCGGTCTGAAATATGTGGCCAAGAAACAAACACCATATCAGTATGCAGTTGAGCAGATGGTAAAACGAGCGTTCAGCAGCACAGGCCAAAAGCATGAGTTCTTCATCGACCTCCACGAGCTCATCTTCTCTCGCGGCAGTCTTCCAAACGCCCAAGTCGAGGATGTCACCTTCCACGACCACATGTGCGAAATCCTGATGAGCGACAACTCCGGCTATG
>CAMZJA010000023.1 GCA_947307415.1 uncultured Bacteroidales bacterium
CCGGTAAAGTAGGAACCGTCATCGGTTCTAGCTGGAAAGGCATCAGCTACATGCGTGGACAGGCTCAGCACGTCAAAAACCCTCGCTCATCTGGCCAAGTCAATCAGCGCAGCAAATTCAATCTCGTGTTGAACTTCCTGCAGCCTAACGTCCCTTACATCCGCATCGGATATAAGAGCCTGGCTGCTAAGCAGACCGAGTTCAATGCTGCCATGTCGTATCTCCTGAAGAATGCCGTCACTGGCGACTCTCCAGACTATGCTTTGGACTACACCAAAGTCTTGGTCTCTCAGGGTGGTCTCACTCAGGTCACCGATGGCGCAGTCAACTGGACTGCAGCTCAGAGCAAGCTCACGTTCACCTGGACTGACAACAGTGGCGTAGGCAACGCCCTCGCAACTGACAAGGCAATGCCGTTCATCTACAACAAGACCAAGAACGAGACTATCTACAACACCGCCGGTGCAACTCGTACAGTCCACACTATGGACGTCACCGTCCCTAACAACTGGGCAGGCGATAAGGTAGAGGTCTATCTCGGCATGGTGTCAGATGATGGCGCATTGGTCGCTGATTCAATCTACTTCGGTGAATTGACTCTCAACGCTGCTTAAACCCTTAAAACCGCTGTACCATGGGAACTATTAAGCAAGGTATTCTCGGGGGGTTCAACGGCAAAGTCGGCACTGTGGTAGGCTCTTCCTGGAAAGGCACCGCCTACATGCGTGGTCGCGCACAGCACATCAAGAACCCCCGCACGGCGGGGCAAATCTACCAGCGCAATGCCATGAAAGCCATTGCGCTGGCTTTGCGTCCGATAGCATCCATTCTGAGCATCACTTTCAAAAACTCAGCGCAGAAAATGTCGGGCTACAACAAAGCCGTGTCAATCAACTACAAGGAAGCTGTTGAAAATGTTGGAGGCGTTCCAACGGTCAACTACTCAAAACTCATCCTTTCCAAAGGAAACATCAGGCCTTTCGACTATCTCAACATTGATGACATGTCCGAAAACGGCCGCTACTACCTGTCAGTTATCAATAGTGACAACTCGCAGGTCGATTATGAAGGGCTCATCTTCTTCATCTACGATCCTACTGAGGACACCTGGTTCACTGGCGTTATCAAGCAGCACTTCCACACTGGCGAAACCCTTGAATTCACTAGCGTTCCGCTCTACGGCGACCAAGAATACCTAGCGTTCGCTTGCGCTTACGACCCTGCCACTGGAGCTGTCTCAGATCCAATTCCTGATGTAGAAGCCATGGGCGGTTAACCATTAAAAAACAATATAAAGATTATGTACTATGGGAACAATTAAACAAGGTATTCTCGGAGGCTTTTCCGGCAAGGTCGGCACCGTCGTCGGTGCCAGCTGGAAAGGTAAGGCTTATATGAGGGGTATGCCACAGCATTATACAACTCAAGCTACTTGGGGCACATTATTCTGTCAGCGTGCGCTGAGCGCCATCATTGAGGTGCTTCGCCCCATCGCTTCCACTCTTCGCCTCACCTTCGGTGATTACGATCACGGCATGTCAACCTTCAACAAAGCCGTCAAAATCAACTATCCAGGTGCCATTGAAAATCACGATGGAGAACCAGTAGTCATCTACAAAAAGCTTCAGCTGTCTAAGGGATTCCTGCAGTGCTTCGATATGTTTACTGTCGTTGATGTCAGCGAAGATGGCGAATGGGATGTGGGAGTTATCCAATATGACAATTCTCATGTTGAGTTTCCTGGATTCATTTTAATTCTGTATAATCCTGAAGATAATTCGTGGTTCTCTCACGTTCACGATCAGCCAATCACTTCAGGAACCTCAGTTGAAATTCAGGGTTTTCCGCTTAAAGGTGACATGGAACTTCTTGGCTGGGCTTTTGTTTATGACAAATCACTCGGTCAAGTCTCTAACGCCTGCTTGGATTTCCACAGCATGCATATCAATGAAGAAGACGATTAACAATTAAATTTTTAAAACTATGGGAACAATTAAACAAGGCGTTTTAGGAGGTTTCTCCGGCAAGGTCGGCACCGTAGTCGGTGCCTCATGGAAAGGCACCGCCTACATGCGAGGCATTGCCACTCACACTAAGAATCCTCGTACGCCAAAACAAATCGAACAACGAACGAAGATGGAATTCGCTCGTAACTTCCTGCAGCAGGCACAAGAGTTTCTTAATGTCGGCTTGAAGGATGTCGCGAAACATCAATCTCCGCTCAACTATGCAGTCTCTCAGATGGTCAGAAATGCCATCTTAGGCGATTATCCAGATTACAGCCCAGTTTATTCAAAGCTGGTCTGGTCTCATGGCCTTCTCACACCTCCAGTCGTTGAGACAGTCTATGCCAACTATGATGCATTAGATTTCTTGTGGCAGGACAACTCAGGCCAAGGAAATGCCAAAGCAGATGATATCTCAATGGTTATCGTCTGCAATGAAGAGAAGCAAGAGCTTGCGTATTTTATGAACGGCTACACCCGTTCAGCCAACAGCACACACTGCGAGCTGCCAGAAAGCTGGGTCGATGACCACGTCCACGTTTACATCACAATGCGCTCAGCCGATGGCAAGCTCATCTCAAACTCCCACTATTGTGGAGAGTTTTTACTCGAATAACAGATCATCTGTATTTATATCGAAAAAAAGTGTATATTTGCGCTATCGTATATTACGATTTTAACACACAAAAAAGGCACCTCTGAAGTCAATTTTTTAGGGGTGCCAAAATTTTTGCTGACATTTTGCTGACAAAAATAAGACATTAAAAAACGTCAATGCTTGATTATCAATGCATTGACGTTTAATCTCGTGGAGCATAGGAGAATCGAACTCCTGACCTTTTGAATGCCATTCAAACGCTCTACCAACTGAGCTAATACCCCATTGATTTTTGCGCTGCAAAATTACAGCTTTTTTTGATACGCCCGACAATTATTTTTCAAAATTATTTCCGACGGCCTTTCCGGCGGCCTTTGCCAGTATCTTCAACCTCTTTCACCTCCTTGCGGAAGATGTCGTTTCTGTCGACAGGCCTCAGATGTTCCTTCCATTCGAAACCCTTCAAAATCTCAGCTCCCGGCTTAAGCTTCTCGATAGGATACAAAGTCTCGGTAGTCTTTTTAAAATATTTTATTCTAACTATCTGATTATCTTTTATTTTGATATCCATCGCCACGCTCTGCGACACATTGATACCGATAATCGAACCATCTTCCTCCCTCAGCCAATACACCGTCTCAGCATTGCCATCATCATAAACATGGTCGAGCTCATTATTCTTGAAATAAGCTATCATCACCTTACCTTTGATCTGGTTGAAGCCCTCAATGGTATCTTTTTGAATGATAAAACCATTCGGATAAAGCAAAGCGCTGTCGATAGCCCTATTGGCAATGACAATGTTGATTGAATCGCCGCTCAGCTGACTGTTTTCAGCCCAAATCATAGGGTTGATGCGCATTTTAGCAGTGGAGTCAGAAATGTAATAATTCAAAGAATCGCATTTGCCCTGGATGTCGTTACGATAAAAACGAACGTTGTAGTACGCCAGCACCCGATCAGGTTTCTCCGTAACGGTATCCATGAAGAAAAATAAGGTGTCGGAATGCAGGAAAAGCGTGTCTTTCTCAGCAAAATAAAGCGCTCGCACACTGTCGGTAACAAAACTTTTACCCAACTTTTTCCACATCTCGGCATAATTTCCTTCAATGATAGCCTTGTTGACTGTGTCGTTGATTTGGACGTTTTGCATCGCCTTCGCAAACTCTATTTTACTATCGTAAAACATTGATTTTGATGTGATTGAATACTCATCACTGCTCAAAGTGGCGCCTTTGTCGAGGTATGCCACCTCCTCCTGGGTGTCGTACCAGCCATAGTTTCCTTGAAGGATATTCTCTTCGTAATAAATCGTCGTCGGGCCGTAGAAATACATCTTCTCCTCTTGTATCTTATACACGAGAGTATCAGTAAACATTTGGCTTTTCGGCGTTGTCACCACGACATTCTTACGGAAATAAGCCACTTCGATATCGTCGCGATAATAACCTTTGTCGGAAACAAGGGTTTTGTCGTTGCGCGTTATCGTGCCATGACGCGGATAGGTGGCGAGATGTGCCTCTCTGTCGTACGTCATGTAATTGGTTTTCAGCACTGTAGAGTCATCTTTAAGGATGACATTGTCGAACAGTTCAGCGAATTTCCTGTCGCCCGAATACTTACATTTATCGCTGAAGATATCGGTAGTGTCGTTCACCTTGATATGAACATGACCGTAGCCGTCGAAGTAACGATTCTTGTCGTTGAAATGCGCGCTATCGCTGTAAAAATACGCCGAATCCTGACGCAGCACCACGTTTCCGATAAGGCGCTCCACGTCCTGTCCAAACGACTCGTCATAGACCTGATGGTCGGCGTGCTCGATATGGACAAGTGTCTTGTTTTTCTGTTGGGCGTTGAGAACGCAACAGATACAGACGAATAATGTCAGGATTAAAAATTTAATTCGACGCATAAATACAAAATTGTAGAGACGCGCCATGGCACGTCTCTACATATAACGAAAATTATTCGTATTTCTTGTTTTCTGTTTTGCCGTCGAGCACCATGATACCGTTGAGGGCGAGGGCGAGCATCTCGTCTTCACCTGGGTAACGGTACACTGGAGCGATCTTCTCGACGTGTTCGGTCACGATGCCGCAGAAGGTCTTGTCGTAGGCCATACCGCCTGTGATGAAGATGCCGTCGACGTTCATGTCGAGAGCAGCTGCCGCGAGACCGCCGATTTCCTTGGCGACCTGATAAGCCATGGCGCGATACACCTTCTCCCATTCTTTGTTGCCGGCTTTCACTGCGTTTTCAACCTCGAGAGCGTCGTTGGTGCCGAGATAAGCCACGAAACCACCTTGTCCCTTAAGCATAAGGTCGACGTCTTTCTTGGTGTATTTGCCGCTGAAGCAAGCTTTCATGAGAGGACCTGACGGAAGAGCGCCCGAGCGTTCAGGTGTGAATGGACCGTCGCCGTTCAAAGCGTTGTTGACGTCCACCACGCGACCTTTCTTGTGAGCCGCCACCGAGATGCCACCACCGAGGTGCACTCCGATAAGGTTAAGGTCTTCGTATTTCTTGCCGACAGCCTCAGCATGCTGACGGGCAATCATCTTCTGGTTGAGGGCGTGGAAGATAGAGATACGCGGGAACAACGGGTGACCCGAGAAACGTGCCAGTTCTTCCATTTCATCAACGACGACAGGGTCAGCGATGAATGCCTTCACGCCGTATTCCTTGGCAATGTCGTTAGCGATTAGACCGCCGAGGTTGCAAGCGTGCTCGCCATATGTTGCGGCCTTGAGGTCACGCATCATTGGCTCGTTCACCTCATAAACACCTGATGTGAGCGGATGAAGCAGACCGCCGCGGCCAACAACAGCGCTGAGACCGTTGATGTCAACGCCTTCGTTCTTCAACTCATTGAGAATCACTTCTTTACGATAAGAAAACTGATCAGCGATCTTATCGAATTTAGCCAAATCTTCAACAGAATGTTTGATATTCTTCTTGAAAACCTGTTCTTTGTCATTGAAAACAGCAACCTTCGTTGATGTCGAGCCTGGATTTACGATTAACAGTTTATACATGATTTTTATGTTTTATGTTATTATGCGATTAATGCTGCCAATGCGATTGAATAAAGCTTTGTGAGCGATGTGTCGCCGCGTGATGAGAGCACACAAGGGACCTTGGCGCCCATGAGCATTGCGCCGATTTCGGCTTTGTCGAATTTCGAGCAGCATTTGTAGAACACGTTCGATGCTTCGAGGTTAGGGAACACGAGGCAGTCGGCGTCGCCAGCCACTGGGCTGTTCATGCCTTTGATCTGTGCTGTCTCAGCGTCGCAAGCGAGGTCGAGAGAGATAGGACCTTCGACGAGGCAACCCTTGATCTGACCACGGTCGGCCATCTTCGAGATGATAGCTGCATCGACGCATGCCGGGATGCCTGCGCTCATCTGCTCGGTAGCTGTCACGAGAGCGACTTTCGGAGTCTTCACGCCGAGAGCTTTCGACACTGTGGTGACATATTTCAAGATTGTCTGTTTCTGCTTGAGGTCAGGCAACGGGATGATTGCGCAGTCAGAAGCCACGAGAAGCTTGTGGTAGTTAGGGTTTTGGATAACTGCGACGTGTGCCAATGTGACGTTCGGTGGGCAGAGACCGCGTTCCTTGTTAAGGATGGCGCGCATGTATTTGTCGGTTGGGAGAAGACCCTTCATGAGGATGTCGCCTTCGCCACGGTTGATGAGGTCGCATGCTAATGCTGCAGCCTTCACATCGTCGGTTTCCTGAACGATTTTGAACTTCTTGATGTCGATACCTTCTGCCTTGCAGATCTCAGCGATATGTGCCTCATCACCGATGAGGGTGGCGTCGATAAGACCGTTGTCAACAGCGTCGTTGACAGCGCAAACAGTGTGGTCATCCATAGCAAAAGCTGCTACGAGACGTTTTTTCGGACGGCTTTTCAGCACGTCGAACATTTGATTTAATTTGGTGATTTCCATTTCGTTAACTTTTTTGTTATTTATTTAATTCAATTGTTTTCGTTTCTTTTTATGAGTTTCCTCGCTCCGCTCGGAATGACAGTTCTTCGTTCTGTTTGATACACTGTCATTCCGAACCCCAAAGGGGTGAGGAATCTCGTTAAAATTACCATTAACAGCCGATATATCTCGATATCACGAGTTTCAAAATTTCGCTCGTTCCCTCTCCTATCTGGAGGATGCGTTGGTCGCGGTAGAAGCGTTCCATGTTGAAATCCTTGAGCAAGCCATGGCCTCCCATCACCTGAACGGCTTTGTCGCAAACCTCGGCAGCCACTTGTGAGCAGTATAACTTCGCCATCGCTGCTTGTTTTCCGTAAGGGATGTGAGCGTCTTTCATGCGGCAGGCCTTGTAAAGGAGCTCGCGTGCCGCCTCTATCTTCATCGCCATCTCGGCAAGCATGAAGCTGACAGCCTGGAACTTGCATACCGGCTTGCCAAACTGCTCGCGCTGTTTTGAGTATTCGAGAGCCATCTCGAAGGCACCTTGAGCGCAGCCAAGACCCATAGCACCAATGGAGAGACGTCCGCCGTCGAGCGTGGCAAGCATGATATGCGAGCCGTCTCCCGGTTTTCCGAGGATGTTCTCATCGTTGAGCTTCACGTTGTTGAACTTCAGCTCTCCAGTGTTCGAAGCGCGCCACATCATCTTGCGGTCCATCGGGCGCTGAGTGAAGCCTGGCATATCATTTTCAATCAAAAATGCTGTAAACTCAGGCTTTCCGTTGCTCTCGCCAGATATCACCTGAATGGTACTTCCCAACGTCATTGGGGTGGCACTGTTGGTGATAAATATTTTTGTTCCGTTTACAACCCATTGATTATCAACTTTCTTTGCAGTCGATTTTGTTCCTCTCGAGTCGCTGCCTGCTGTCTCCTCGGTGAGACCGAAGCCCCAGAGATGGTCTTTGCAGAGTTTCGGAAGATATTTCTCTTTCTGTTCTTTTGTTCCGTATTCCTTGATTGGGCCGATACCCAGCGAGTTGTCAGCCGCTATGGTAGCAGCCGTGGAGCCGTCGACACGTGCAAGTTCCTCAACAGCAATGATATACGACAAAGTGTCGAGTCCTTGTCCGCCGTATTCCTGAGGCACGCACATACCCAGAAGTCCAAGTTTTCCCATCTTCTTGGTCAGCTCGACGTCGAATTTCTCGTGCTCGTCGTTGAACGCCGCCACCGGTTTCACTTCTTTCTCAGCAAAATCGCGGACTTTCGCACGCAATTCAATTTGTTTTTCAGTCAATCCGAAATTCATATTCCAAGTTCAATTAAAACTGTTTTCGTATCTACTTTTTCACCTTCTTTAACATTGATTTTCAATACTTTAGCATCGCCTTTCGCCACAATATTGTTTTCCATCTTCATTGCTTCGACAATGCAAAGAATAGTGCCGTAATGCACATCGTCGCCTTCTTTCACGTTGATTTTCATCACGTTACCAGGCATCGGCGAGAAGAACTTCATATCGTCGCCAGCCACGTCGGTATGCGAATAGTCTTTCATATCGTTGAGCTGGTCGTCGCGATGGCATATGAAATCCAAGCCGCGCAGATGCACGCAGTAGTCGTGATGCGGAGTCTGCGACACAAACACCGGCTCGGTGCGACCGTTGATGATCACTTTTTGGACTTCGCCATTCTGCGAAAGCATTACAGAATAAGGCTTCCCGTTGATGACGCACTCGAGATTCGTACTCGAAAGATGATTTATCTGCACCTTCATCGACTCGCCTTCCACCGTGACGTTCAACGACATCTGGAAACGCCAGTAACCTATTGAGTTCCAGACGTTTGCAGTATCCTGACGGTTGTTGAAGTCGTGGAAGAGGAACAGCGCCGCAACATCTTCTTTCTTGATGTTTTGGCGTGCCTGACGCATGGTCTCAACCAGCTCCTCCTGATGCTTTCCGCAATAGGAAGTGTCAATTTTATTATTTGTAAAGTCTTGATTATCAATGATACTTTGCAGATAAGGGATGTTCGTCTTCTCAGTCTGGACGATGTATTCCTTCAACGCTCTGCGAGTGATTTCTATGGCTTCATCTCTGGTCTTTCCGAAGCATATCAGCTTGGCAATCATCGGGTCGTAGCTGTCGCTGATGGTGCACGGACTGTCAATGCTGCTGTCGATACGCACGCCACGCATCTGAGGCTCGTGATAGAGCGTCACCTCGCCTGCTGCCGGAAGGAAGCTATTCTCCGCATCCTCAGCATACACACGGCATTCGATGGCGTGACCCTTGTCTTGAATCATGTCCTGCGTCCAGCCCATCTCCTTGCCACGGGCTATACGAATCTGCTCCTCGACAATGTCAATTCCGGTGCGCTGCTCCGTGACAGGATGCTCCACCTGGATTCGGGTGTTCATCTCGAGGAAGTAGAAGTTAAGGTCTTTATCAACAAGGAACTCCACGGTGCCAGCATTTTTGTAACCCACTGCTTTACAGAGGTTTACAGCCGTTTCGCAAATTGCCTGGCGTCTCTCTGGAGTGAGAGTCGGCGACGGCGATTCTTCTATTATCTTCTGGTAACGACGTTGCACGGAGCATTCTCTTTCAAAGAGATGTATCACGTTGCCGTAGTTGTCGGCGAGCACCTGCACCTCGATATGACGCGGGTTCTCGACATATTTCTCGACATACACCTCGCCGTCGCCGAAGTATTTCAGTGCCTCGCGTGATGCTTTCTCGAGCTCATCACGAAGGTCGTCTTTGCTTCGGACTATGTGCATGCCTTTTCCGCCGCCGCCTGCCGCTGCTTTTATCAGCACAGGATACGGGAGTGTGTCGGCCTGATGCATGATGTCGTCCATGATGCCGGTAACGCCTGTCGTCACTGGTATTCCGTGAGATTTCGCGAACTCGCGTGCGGCGATTTTGTTACCCATGAGTCGCATGGTGTCGGCATCAGGACCGATGAAGATGATATTGTTGTTAGCGCAAGCCTCGGCGAGCTCGGGACTCTCCGAAAGGAAGCCGTAGCCTGGATGTATGGCATCAGCGCCTGTGTCGAGGGCTGCGTCGATGATCTTCTGAATATTTAGATAAGTATCTTTGAGTGCGCCGTGGCCGAGTGGACGCGCCTCGTCGGCGAGACGGCGGTGCAGACTATCGGCGTCGTTGTCGGCATAGATAGCTACCGAGTTGATACTCAGCTTTTTAAGCGTACGCATCACCCTCACCGCAATCTCTCCGCGGCCAGCAATAAGCACTTTATGAATCTTCTTAGAAGGCATAGTATATAATTCCGTGCAAAAGTACGATATTTTTATCATATCTGCAAATAGGATTTATAAATAATTTTTCTTGCAAAAAATGAAAAAAAACACTATCTTTGCGACAAAATTATTAACTATGAAAAATATCTTTAGACTATTTCTTGTGGCTGTTTTGGTTTTAACAGCTACAGCCTCGTTCGGACAATGCGATTTCACGGTGACAGACAGTCAGCCTTTCATCGAGGATTTTGAAGGAAACGGCTTCGAGTGCTGGACTGTGGAGGCCAATGGAGGTAACTGGACCACTCTTTCAGGTTCAACCACCACCCTCGCGGCGTTCTCCGCCTCGAACAACGGCGACGAGGCACGACTGATTTCCCCTGTCTTGGACCTCTCACAGGTTGGATCGGCTAACTTCAGCTTCTCCTACGCCATGATGGGACTTTACGAGAATGACGAGCTGGTGGTAGGCTACCGCACGTCGGAGACTGATACCTGGCACACCTTGGGTACATACAGCATCAGCGACTATCAGAACTTTTACGAGGACAGCTTTGTGTTGACCGACCTGTCGGCGACATATCAGATCTCGTTTTTGGGACGTTTCCTTGGCGGATATATGATTTTCCTCGACAACATTGAAGTCTCGGGATCAGGAGGCTGCGCACGTCCGACGAGTCTCACCGCCACTGAAATCACCGCTTTCTCGGCTCTTCTCAGCTGGTCGACGACGGGCAACGAAGAGAGCTGGATCGTTGAAATAAACGGAGAGCCCAAGCCTATCGACATTCAGCCATATTTTGTGGAAAACCTCATTCCTCAGACCGACTACACCTTCCGTGTGAAGGCCGTCTGCGGCGGCGGCATGGAGTCAGACTGGGCCACACCTGTCACTTTCACCACCGGCTGCGATGTGATTCCCGTCACCGACGACGAACCCTTCTTCGACGACTTCGAGGCTTCGGAAGACTTCGTCTGCTGGTATAATGAGATATCTTCCGGTATCGACGGCTGGGTAGTGGATCCCGGATACACCATCTTAAACAACACCGCATTCTTCATCTGGCTGGGTGGAGAAGCCATCCTCATCTCGCCACAGCTCGACATCACAGCGGTCACCAACCCGACACTCACCTTCAAGCACAAACAGCTGCGTGGCTTGAGCTATGGCACCGTCGACGAGCTTTATGTCGCTTACCGCACCGACGTCAACGACACCTGGCATGTGTTACAAAACTTCTCCGAAGCCACTAACGACTGGGAGACTGTCACAATAGCACTGCCCAGCCCCTCGGCCACATATCAGATCGGCTTCGACGGCATAGGACATGACGCTGAAGGCGTTTACGTCGACGACGTGAGAGTCGGCAACAGCAACGACAACATCGACGAGGCTTATGCTCTGAATGCTTTTGTGAACCCGAATCCTACAACGGGAAGAATCACTGTAAATGCTAATGTTTCCAACGGCAAAGCTATCGTTTTTGATGTCTTCGGCCGTCAGATCACCGATGCCGCAATCATCGACGGACATGCTGAAATCGACCTGGAAGACTATGCTTCAGGAGTGTACTTCGTTCGCGTCTCCAACGATTTAAACACCGCCACGGTGAGAATTATCAAAGAATGATGGTGATTTCGTATTAAAAACACTTCATAAATTTCATCACAGACTTGTCTCGTTTGACGATATAAATCCCAGCGGGCAAGTCTGTTATCGTTAATGTATCCTCTTCAGAATACATTGTTTTTACAATTTCACCGAAGATGTTGTAAATGAATACAATAGAATTGTCGCTCGTTTCCATTTCTTCGATGGAGAGAGGACTAGGTACAACCCAAACGCTGTAAAAAGCGTAGTTTTTCATAGAATAAAGAATCTCGCCATCCTTAAGAACCAAGCCATTCCCTTCATCGTCCCAACCGACATAATACAGGCTTTGGTCGTAAAAACAACAGGCTCTGAAGTCGGCCTCGTGTGCATACGGGTGAAGATAAAGCAAATCGTCGTTTTTCCATACTATGCAATCGTTATATCCCAAGAAACCCACCGCATACACGTCATCGTTCACAACTTTCAGGTCATTCACATCGCTGCATTCGCCACTGTAATGATTGTACATATTGTAAAGTTGTTCTCCCGATTTATAAACCATTGATAAACATTCACTTACAACATAATAAATATCTCCGTTATTATAAGCTATATCGGTAACCTTGCAATTCGGATAAGTGGCATACAGTTCTCCGTTCACCCATACGCAGCCGGTTCGCAGACCTTGTTCGAAAAATCCGCAGGCGTAAACGACGCCATTGACGACATCAATACCCAGGACTTCGCTATAGTTTTGGTCGGCGCAGTATGTGTACAAAGGCGTTGTGTCGCCGTTTTTCCACACAGCGGCTGTAGCGTTGTAAATGTCGTTCATATAGCCGGCAGAATAGATGTCGCAGCCGTCAAGCGAGATATCGTTGATACAGGTTCCTGGCATGTTGTCGAGTACAATTTCGTCGTTTTTCATGACGCAGCCATAGCCGTCAGAGATGGAACCAACAGGATTGGAATTCAGCGACCAGTAGATGTCTTTATTTGTGGTATCGACAGCCATTGCTGAGGAAAACAAGTCTTTCCCATCTTGTTTGAGGCTATAAATCACCACGCCGTTTTTAAAGACTGCCGCAGCTTTCGAACCGTCGGAGTTGGTATAGGAGCCCGCGGTGTAGATGTCTTGGGAATTTATATTATTGAAAATCAACAATAAAACAGTTATTATTAATGATTTTTTCATATCATTTCATTTTATCATGATGCAAAAATAATAATTCTTTCAATATGTAACACTGCTCGGCTATTTCCTCTCACGAAACGTCACCTTTACCTTATCGCCGAAGGTTTTCCCAAGCTGTTTTCGAATGTCTTTGCGGACTCCTATGATGTAGCATGGCGTTCCCATCTTCACGATTTGACCGTCGTAAGGAATTCCATCAAAAGTGGCATGAACCGAGAGGCGGCCTTTGCCAAATAGTGCTTTGATGTCGAATGGCACCTCGACGTAGGCGGCATCCATATCTTCGTTTTGAAGAATTACTGCGTCAAATTCAAACTGATCAGACATAATTTGGAGGATTTAATAATCACTTACATCTCCCCTAACCTCTTTTCATCCAATCTGTAAATCGTCCAGTCATCCATTGGTTTCGCACCCAATGATTTATAGAAGTCGATTGAGGGCTGGTTCCAGTCGAGACAGACCCACTCCATTCGGCCACAATGGCGCTCTTTGGCGAGGCGAGCCAAATATAACAACAACGCTTTGCCGTAGCCTAAACCTCGTTTTTCGGGGATAACGAAAAGGTCTTCGAGATAGAGTCCTTTACGACCGACGAAGGTGCTGAAGTTGTGGAAAAACAAGGCAAAACCGACAGGAACGCCGTCCTCGCAACCGAAAACGACTTCGGCATCATGATTCACAAATAAAGAATCGTGAATGGTTTCCACTGTAGCTTCGACTTCGTCGAGCATTTTCTCGTATGTAGCGAGCTTTTTGATAAACTCGAGGACGAGCGCGGATTCGGATTCAAGGGCGGGACGTATTTCGAATTTAGGCATAATATATTGTTTTTCAAAGACCTTAGACTTTAGACCTTAGTTTTTTCGAACCTAGCTAAAGTCTAACGTCTAAGGTCTAATGTCTATTTATCTAAAAATTTCTTCATTCTCTCCTGAGCATCCTTTCCCATTCTTTCACTTGCGATGAGAGACGATGTCATGTCAAAAACTTCACTATATGGGTCGTCATGTCCTGTAACTGAGCGAATTAGCTGTTTGCAATCTCTAATTGCCGCTGGTGATGCCGCAAGATAATGCTCGGTGTAAAAATCCAGGCGTTTGTTGAGATCTTCCATCGTGCCGACGAAGTTCACGAGGTTGAATTTCAGTGCCTCTTGAGCTGTGAATTTGCGGCCGCTCAGCATAGTGTCGCGAGCCATAGTCTCTCCGCAACGTGCAATAACAAAAGGCGAAATAGTAGCTGGAGTGAGTCCCAGTTTCACCTCGCTGAAGGCGAAGACAGTGTCATTTTCAGCCAAAACCACATCGCAAGCGGCTATGATTCCGTTGCCGCCTCCTATCACGTGACCGTGCACCAGAGCGATGACTGGCGTGTTGCAGAAATAGATGGTCTGAAACAGCTTCGAGAGCTTGTTGGCATCATCCAGATTCTGCGAATAGCCATATTTTGCTATGTCTTTCATGTAGTTGAGGTCGGCGCCGGCGCAGAAACTCTTACCATTGCCGCAAATCTCAATCACATGGATATCCTCGCGCGCGTCGAGCCAGTCGATGGCTTCCGTGAGCTCATGAATCATCATGGCGTTCAAGGCGTTATGGACCTCGGGACGGTTCAGCGCGACGCGCGCGACGTTTTTCTCGATTCCTATTTGAAGTGTGGTGAATTCCATAATTACATTCTAAATACTCCGAACTGTTGTGGCGGGAACTTCTGGTTGAGTGATGCCGCGATGCCCATGGCGAGGATCCTGCGTGTGTCGACAGGGTCGATGATGCCGTCGTCCCACAGACGAGCGGTGCTGTAGAAGGCCGAACCCTCGTAGTCGTATTTCGCTAGAATCTCGCGTTTCAAATTCTTGATTTCCTCTTCTGGGACTGGCATTCCCTTGTAGTGATACTGGTCTTCTTTCACCGTCGCGAGCACGTTGGCTGCCTGTGTGCCTCCCATGACCGAAATCTTGGCGTTAGGCCACATGAACAGCAGTCTCGGACTATAGGCGCGACCTGCCATTCCGTAGTTTCCGGCACCGAACGAGCCACCGAAGATGACCGTAAACTTCGGCACGTTGGCGTTGCTCACCGCATGCACCATCTTGGCGCCGTCCTTGGCGATGCCGCCGCATTCGTATTGTTTTCCGACCATGAAGCCGGTGACGTTCTGCAAGAATACCAACGGGATGTTACGTTGGCAGCAAAGCTCGATGAAGTGCGTCGCCTTCAATGCCGACTCGCTGAAAAGCACGCCGTAGTTGGCGATGATGCCCACCGGGAATCCCATCAGATGCGCGAAACCGCAGACGATAGTCGTTGCATATCTCTCTTTAAATTCCTGGAATCGGCTGCCATCGACTATACGCATTATGACCTCGCGAGGATCGACCACTTTACGCAAATCGACAGGTGCGATGCCGTACAATTCCGTAGGGTCGTAGAGAGGCTCTTCAACAGGCAGCATATCGAGCAGCTGTTTCTTCGGCTTCTCCAGTGTTTTAAAGATATTACGGCAAATCTGCATGGCGTGGCTGTCGTTCTCCGCAAGGTGATCGGCAACGCCTGAGACAGAGGTATGCATCTCAGCTCCGCCAAGCTCTTCTGCGGTGACGATTTCGCCTGTAGCAGCCTTCACTAGCGGAGGTCCACCGAGGTAGATGGTGCCTTGTTTCTTCACTATGATGGTCTCGTCGCTCATCGCAGGCACGTAAGCGCCGCCCGCGGTACACATTCCCATCACGATGGCGATCTGCGGGATACCCATTGCCGACATTCGGGCTTGATTATAGAAAAATCTGCCGAAATGCTCCTTATCCGGGAACACGGTGTCCTGCTCAGGCAGGAAGGCGCCACCGCTGTCGACCATATACACGCACGGCAGATGGTTTTCCATCGCAATCTCCTGTGCGCGCAGGTGTTTCTTGACCGTATATTGCATATACGTACCACCTTTCACCGTGGCGTCGTTGGCAACGATGACAGCCTCACGGCCTTGTATCATGCCGATTCCGGTGATGATGCCAGCCGACGGGAAGTCGTTGTTATAAGTGTCGTAAGCCGCCATCGGCGAGAGCTCCAAAAACGGAGTGTTCTTGTCGATGAGCAGGTCGATGCGCTCGCGTGCAAGGAGTTTGTTACGTTTTTTATGCTTGGCGATAGCCGCCTCTCCGCCGCCGTGCATGCTGGCGTCCATAGCGTCGTGATACTTCGCCATCAGCTCCATGAAAGCCTTACGGTTCTCCTGAAACTCAGCACTTGCCGGGGATATTTGAGATTTTAGTGTTTGCACTTTATAATAATTTTTGGCAAAGATACAAAAAAGTTTGGAGTTTGGAGTGTGGAGTTTGAAGTTTTTATTCCTTGATGGAATTTTTTGTCGATAGCAACCCGCAAGCGGCATCGATATCCTGGCCTCGAGAGGCACGGATTGTGGCGATGATGCCTTTGTCGTTGAGCTTGTCGCGGAAGCGAACCATATCTTCCATTGAAGGACTTTGCAAATCTATATTTGGGATGGCGTGGAAGCGAATTAAATTGACACGGCAACGCAGACTTCCAAGCTGTCGGGCGAGCTCGTTGATGTGCTTAGGAGTGTCATTAAGGCCTTTAAACACTATATATTCGAACGAGACACGACGCTGGCCGCTCCAGTCGTGCTGGCGGATGGCGTGTATAACCTCATTGATGGGATATGTCTTCTCAACAGGCATGATTTTAGCGCGCTCATCGTGGAACGGACTGTGCAGACTGATAGCCAAATTGCACTTCGACTCGTTGATGAAACGTTTCATGTTCGGAATCACTCCTGCAGTTGAGACCGTGATACGCGTTGGACTCATCGCCAAACCCCAGTCGGAGGTCATGATTTCTAGCACGCGCATAATGTTTTCGTAGTTGTCCATCGGCTCGCCCATGCCCATAAAGACGAAGTTCGACAAAGTCTCGTATTCTGGCAGGCTAAGTATCTGATTTATAATGTCGCCAGCCGACAGATTGCCTTGAAAACCTTGTTTTCCAGTCTGGCAGAAGAGGCAGTTCATTTTGCATCCCACCTGACACGATACGCAAAGCGTAGCGCGTTCTTTTTCAGGGATATACGCTGTCTCGACAAATCCGTTTTCAGCCGGAAACAGATATTTCTTGGTGCCGTCGCGCGACTCCTGAACGTCGGTAAATGCACGATAGCCGGTCTCGTAGTTTTCGGCCAGAATTTGTCGTGTCTGCTTCGACAAATTCGTCATCTCATCGAAAGTGGTGACGCGTTTGCGATAGAGCCAGTCGACGAGCTGTTTGGCAGTAAACTTAGGCATATTATGTTGAGCCACAATGTCTTGCAGCTCAGAGAGCGACATTCCAAGTAATGATTTCATGACATCGAATTTTGAGAAGGCAAAATTACAATGAAATCATTTGAAAAGCAAAAAAAATCGAAATTATTTAACCTACCTTCGCGATAATCACCATGATATTATTGACAAACATATTCACTGCTATTGCCAGCAAAATCACGCCAAAGAACTTACGAAGAATGAATATGAGGTTTTGTCCGAGAAGCTTTTGTATCTTGTCGAGATGTCGGATTACAATGTAATCGAGGATGATATTCAGCAACAAGCCTATCAAAATATTGATGATGGCATAATCGGCGCGCAACGAGAGAAGACCTGTCAAGGCACCTGGACCCGCGATGAGGGGAAATGCCACAGGAACGATGCTCGCGCCGCTGTTGTTACTTTCATTTTTGATGATCTCACGACCGAGAATCATCTCGACGGCTAATACAAACAGCACAAACGAGCCAGCCACAGCGAACGACTCCTTGTCGATGCCAAAAAGCCTTAAAAGTCCGTCGCCGGCAAAGAAAAACGCCAAAAACAAAGCCAAAGCCACCAGGCAGGCCTGACCTGCCTTGATGACCTTGTCCTGTTCCCTCATGCTTACAAATATCGGTATGGAGCCAAAGATATCAATGATGGCCGCCATCACGAAGAAGGCACCGAATATTTCTACAAAATTTATCATTTCTTATAAGTTTGTCTTTGTCATTTCGAGCGAAACGAAGTGGAGTCGAGAAATTTTTTAGCTTGAGGATTTCTCCATTTCGCTTCGCTCCAGTCGAAATGACGGGGTTGGTGATTACATGTTTCTGCAAATAAAATGATAATGCGGGCCGAAGCGTTTGAACGCCGCCTCGTCGAGCTCTTCCTGATATTTCGGGTGAGCGACAGAGATGATGAGGCGCGCCCGTTCCTGCAGCGAGCGACCGTAGAGATTCACCGCTCCGTATTCAGTGATAAACCAGTGGATGTGGTTACGTGTGGTGACAGCGCCCGAGCCAAGATCCAAGGCCGGCACAATCTTGTTGATGCCTTTCTTAGTGGTTGAAGGCATAGCTATGATGGCCTTTCCGCCTTCAGCGCGAGAAGAACCGTAGACGTAGTCGATCTGACCGCCCACGCCAGAGTAAATCTTGTCGCCCAATGAGTCGGCGCACACCTGACCAGAGAGGTCGATCTGGATTGCCGAGTTGATGGAGGTCATCTTAGGCTGCTGCGCGATGATGAACGGGTCGTTGGTATATTCCACATCTTTCAGCAAAACCTCGTGGTTGCCGTCGATGAAGTCGTAAATCTTCTTCGAACCCATGACGAAGGTAGATACAATCTTGCCCTTATCAAGTTTCTTATTGTCGCCAGTGATGATGCCTTTCTTCACCAACGGAAGGATGCCATCTGAGAACATCTCGGTGTGGATGCCGATGTTCTTATGGTTGTGGAGGCATGAAAGGATGGCGTTTGGGATTGAGCCAATACCCATCTGGAGGCAAGCACCGTCTTCGATGAGCTCGGCACAGTAACGACCGATGGTCTTCTCCACCTCATTAGGCTCAGGCATATCGACGGTGAGCAACGGAGTGTCGTCTTCAACGAAGACATTGATTCTGCTGATGTGTACGAGTGCGTCGCCGAAAGTGCGCGGCACATATTTGTTGACCACAGCGATGACAAACTCAGCGCTCTCCATGGCAGCCAAAGTGGCGTCGACCGACGAGCCCAACGACACATATCCGAATTTATCTGGCGGGCACACCTGAATCATCGCAACGTTGCATTTGATGTATTTCTCGCGGTAAAGCTTCGAGGTCTCACCGAGGAATACAGGGATGTAGTCGGCCAAGCCTTTCTGCACACTTTCGCGGACGTTGGCGCCGACGAAGAAAGCGTTGTGCTGGAAGATGCCTTCGAACTCAGGGTTGACGTAAGGCGCTGCTCCTTCGGTGTGGAGGTGGTGGATATACACGTTTTTCAACTCACCGGCGCGACCGCGGTCGCAGAGAGCTTTCACTAAACATTGCGGCACACTCGACACCGAGCTGATGTGGACGTGGTCGCCCGATTTTATCACTTTGACGGCATCAGCCGCTGAAACTGCTTGATATTGCTTTCTCATACTAACTATTTTACAATTATTCTTTCAACAAATTTTTGATTTTCAGTGAAAATCGAAATGAAATAAACACCTTCCGGCAATGTGCTGACATTGATTTCCGATTCGGTTGATGATAAGACCTTACGACCTGTAATATCGTATAAATCAATGCATTGTACAGACGCGCCATGGCACGTTTCTACATGAATGAAATCATGTGTAGGATTTGGATATACTGAAATTGAAACACTTTCATTTTCATCAACACCATCCGGAACAAAATTCATTATGACATGGATATTGAAATCAACGTGTTGTCCGTCGCTCGTGGCACGGATAACGAGTTCAGCTGTGCTTTCTTCTCTCGAAATACGAGTCAAATTAAGCATTTTGCCATTCATCGTAGCTGTGAGTTCGGCAGAGTTTGAATTCGACACAATACTATATGTAATCTGATCATCAGGATCATCATCGTCTGTTGCCACGCCATCCAAATTTATTTGAATTGTCTGTGGAAATTCATTAAAAACGACATCTTCTACAGGATTTACAACGTAAGGCGGCTCGTCTTGCGGCTGTCCTGGTGCGGTTCCGTTAAAGTCGTCGATACAGAAATAAGCCGGTGTAAGCATGCCGTATTGATTTCCTTTTGTTGATGAAAGACTGAATGAGATGGTGTGAACTGCGCCAAGAGGACTAAGGTCGAACCATTCCCAGGTGTCGACGACGTAGTCCTCATCGTTGTTGTCGAAACGATAGTCGGCAAGGTAAAAATCGAGGGTTCCTATGGTCTGACCGCTTGCGTTTTTACCTGTCGCTGTGAGTTTGAACCAGTCAGGATCGTTGCCTGTTGTGCCGCCGAATGGTGTTGAGGAAGCATCACCGTTGACAACGCTCTGATAAGCCCAGAGGTTGTTGGTAACGTAGCATCCTGTGACTGTATGTGCCTGACCGTCAGAAGCATAGACATCGGTTTGTGCACCAAAAGTATATGCTACTCCATATTGTGCTGAACCATCGTGACCGCCTGCTGTGATGGCGGTATACTGTGCATCCATGCCGGTTTGAGTCAGATCGGTGTGGTTTGAAGCCGTAAAACCGCCCCAGAACGAATAAGACTGTGAGTAATAGTTGGTGAAGATCCAGCCACCACTGAACATCTCGTTGTCGCCTTCCTCACCTTGCCAGTAGCCGTTCGCACCCAAAGTGACATCGTCGAAATTGGCAACTCCAACTGTTACTGTGACTTCATTGCCGGAAACGCTCACATTCATATCGACGTGCTTGCCGTTGCTTGTGGCGCGGATGACTAAAGTCTTGTTGGTGAAAGCGTTGGCTGTATTTCTGCTGACATGAAGCATATCTTCATCGTCAATTGTCGCATTGATTTCCGATGGGCATGTCTGAACAGTTATCACGATGAAATCGTTGTTGTTATCCGGATCATCGAAGGTGTTGCTGAGGTCGAAAGTCAGCATCTGTGGATAATCAGTGAAGTTGATTGGTGCGAGCTGGTTTGCCACTACAGGAGGTAAATCCTCGGCTATGCATTCAACTGAGAATGATGTCTGCACCGACTGTCCGGCGCTTTCGGCATTCAAAGTGATTGTTGATGTTCCGCCAGTCGCCACGAGACGTGTAACTGTTAAAATCCTGTTGTTCAACGATGTTGAAACAAGCGAAGGATTGCTGTTTGAGGCAACTGTAATCACGATATTTTCATTCGGATCGTCAGGGTCGTTGAAGGTGTTGGTTAGGTTGACTGTCTGGCTTGCCGGATATGTTTCAAAAGTTATGTTTGAAATCGGATTTTGCACTACCGGAGGCAGGTTTGTACCAGAAGCTAACTCATCGGCTCCGGCGCAAGGCGCCGTCGCCGAACGGTTTTGTCCGTCGATATCGGTTGTGACGTATGAAAGCGGATTTGTAACAGTCAATCCTGTAGCGTCAGTAATATGCAAGTCGTTGTTACCCACGAAGTTAGGCGTGCACATTGTTGAATGTGAGTCAAAGCCGGTAGCCGTTGTCCAATCAGCCAAAGTGGCGCAATCGGTTGTAGTGAATCTTCCGATATATGTGCCGGTAAACTGGATGCGATTGTAGTCGCTCATGCGGCTCTCAATGCTGTTGTTAAAGCGGAAAACATAGCCGTTTGACGACGTGTTAACAAGCAGATTGTTATAGAAATTGAAGTTCGTTCCGTTTTTCTGGACGAAAATGTTTCCATTGTTGCCAGTTCCGCTGCATTTGATGGTGTTATGCGCAAAATCGACATATGCGCAGTCGTTGTAGTCAATGGAGAAAGCATAACTGTTGCTGCTCGCGTTGGAGTTCAAATTGATGATGTTGTTTCTGATAATCACATGATTGTCGGCTGTTCCGACGCATGGACGAATTGCAAAAACAGTGACATAATTCGAAGCACGCGTCACGTTCATCACGTTTTTCTCAAAAACAGCGCCGTTGTAGCATTGGAAAACGTCAATAGCCCTGTAATCCGTCTTGAAATCGTTGGCGTTGACGATGGTGTTGCCACGAATTATAATATTATGGTAGAAGGTAGGATAAATCGACTTGAACTGTTGGTTCTCAAAGTAACAGTTTTCGATTAGAAGACCTTCGTTAAACTGGCTCATGTTCTTTCCTTGCAGATAAAGGGCGATGCATCCGTTGATGAACTGGCAGCCTACGAACTGTGTGTCGTGGTCAACAATGCCGTCGCCGTTGTTCATGTGGACGAGGTTTTTGTCGTTGTCCGATGAGTTTGAAGTCACTTCAACGCCTACAAAGCGCACGTTTTCAAAGCGGTCGTAGTCGCATTGTCCGTCGAACACCAACAAACGTGCTTTGCCAGACGATGTAGTTGTCACCGTCATGTTTTCGAAGGTGACGTAATCTGCGCCGTTGAGTTTCAATGTGCTGTTGTCGGTGTAGCCGGCGTTGCTGGTAACCACAACCTGCTGGTTGTCGGCGCCCATGCCTCTGAAAATCACACGGTTGGTTGCCGAAGCACCATTGATTTGGTTAATTGTCACATACTCCTCATAGGTTCCTGGAGCGATTTCAAAAATCACCTGTCCCGACACGCCAGCCGACAATGCCGATGCCGCCGCGTTGAGCGAGGTGTAGTTAGGATTTTGAGAAGAGTTACTGTTGATTGTGTAAGTGCCTGATAATTGAGCATTTACGAGTGTCGCAAATAAAAGCGACAGTGTTAAGAAGAAACACTTTTTCATTTTAATTTAATTTTAATCCCGAAATAAATTTAACTATACTGCTTGGCAAGGTCTTCTGACTCGTCCGAGCCTGTCGCCTTCCCATCTTTCGACAGTGGCTTGATTGACAGGCCTTTACGCCGGACTCACAGCAGCGGGTACTGTTGCCGATTTGCACGGCATTCCCTTTTCCAAAGCGGCTGCAAAAGTACAAAAAAATCTAATTATTTTTTACTTTTTCATTTTATTCTTTTTTATCTTTACACCATAAAAAAGACATATAAAATTTTGCAACAAAATCTGCGCATCAACCACTTCATGAAACTCTATCGTTAGGCGGTCTCTGCCTGAAAGACCGTCATCGTACAGCAGCTTGCCAGCGAAAGCGGCTTCCGCAGCTACAGCACCTTCAGTCTCGCCTTCAAGCAGCGCATGGGGCAATCTGTAACCACCTGGATGCAGGATATGTAGTTTCAAAATTTACAAAATTTGCTATCCAGGGCTTCAAAACTTTTGTTATTTGAAAAAGTTTGATTATTTTTGTAGCTCCTTTCAATAGAAAATAAACAATAACTATTCGTAATATGAAGAAAACTGGGCGTCAGTTACACAATCACCAGACGACATCCAATAGAAATATCATCCATAGCAGACTACGCCTTGAAGAAAAAATATGAAAAACGCGAAAAATTATAGAATTTCTATTATAGAATTTGTATAATTGAAAAAATGTTGTATCTTTGCACCGAAAAAGTAACAATATGGAAAATCCTTTTTATATCACAGGCATAATCCCGGAACCGTATTTTTGCGACAGAGAAAAAGAAACAGCATGGATGGTTCAAACGCTTAAAAACAAGGCTCATATACTGCTGACATCGCCTAGAAGGATGGGCAAAACCCAGCTGATCCGCCACGTGTTCGAGCAACCTGCCATCAAAGACAATTGTTATACTTTTTATACCGACATTTATCCTACCACCAGTCTGCACGAGTTGGTTTTGTTCCTCAGCAAGGAAATCTACTCTGTATTGGTGCCAAAAGGTAAAGCCGCACTCGACAAATTCCTGACGGCTATTCGTTCATTGGCGGGCAGTTTCGGCTATGACCCTATTGCCAGCACTCCCATCTTCGATGTCAAGCTGGGCGACATCCGAACTCCGGAACTGACATTGGAAGAAATCTTCAATTATTTGGAACATGCCGACAAACCCTGTGTTTTTGCCATAGATGAGTTCCAGCAGATTGCCTATTATCCTAAAAAGAACGTCGAAGCCACCCTGCGCACCCATATCCAGAAGATGAGCAACTGTATGTTCATTTATGCCGGCAGCAACCGCCTCATCCTTGAAAACATGTTCAACTCATCGGCTCAACCTTTCTACAATAGTGCCGAACAGCTCTATTTGGACTGCATTTCAAAAGACGTTTATACTGGATTTGCCGAAGAACAATTTACAAAAGCCGGTCGCACTATTGCGCCTGAAGCGACATCACACACCTACGACCTGTTTGAAGGACACACCTATTACGTCCACAACGTGCTGCACAACGCTTTTGCCTATATTGATTCTGACAAAGTGATTGATATTGAAGACATTGACAAAACGTTGAGCGACATCTTGGAAGAGAAAGGCCGCACGTTTGCCTCGGTGATGAACCAGCTCAACTACCAGCAGAAAGAAACGCTTGTTGCCATTGCCAAAGAAGGCAAAGCTACTAGTGTCACCTCTGTCGCTTTCGTGAAAAAGCACACTCTCAAATCGCCCAGTTCAGTCCAATATGCCATAAAAACCCTGTTGGAAAAACAGCTTCTGACATACCACAACGAGGGACGCTCAAAGGTTTATCGAGTATCCGACAGATTTATGGAAATGTGGATCTGCAGAACGTATTAGAGAAAAAATGCAAAATTTTCGTTTAAGTTATTAAACAGTTAGAATCATGAAAAAGCTATTCATCATTTTAGCAATCGTGGCAATGGTGTTTGTCTCGTGCAAGAAAGAAACCAGCACCAACAGCCCAATTCCGGTCAGCATCTCAAAGAAAGCTCTTTTGGTAATCCTCGACGGCTGGGGCATAGGCGACCAAGGCGAGGACGACGACGGCACACCTAACACCGCCCACTCCACCAACCCTGTTCCTTTCATCTACGTGACAGCGAACAGTAATGCTAGAGTGCATAACGGTGTCCTAGCCGACATCGCACCTTCCATCCTCCACATCATGGGACTTTCGCAACCACAAGAGATGACAGGCCAGTGCCTTATTAACGAATAAAGATTTGTAATAACTGATTATTATGATCGAGACTAAAATATACATAGGGCTGAACGATGCCACCACCAAGCAGCAGATGCATAGCACTGAGACGTATGTCGATATCATGAAATACGTCTGCAATAGCTATCATGTGCCGTTCGCTTTATTCTATCTCAAAAAGATTAAGGAATCCGGTCATCATAAACACCTGACGGAT
>CAMZJA010000024.1 GCA_947307415.1 uncultured Bacteroidales bacterium
AGCCAGCTTTTATCCCGAAAGCTTTGTTTACGATTTGTGGCAGGTCTTCTGACTCACTCCTTAAGGTCTGCCGCCTTCCCGAAAACACAGTTTTCAGTGGCATTCTGACAGATTTTAAGAGCTTACAGCAGCGGGAACTGTCCGGGATTTTCACTCGATTCCCTATTAAGCCTCATCGGCACCATAAATCGCTGCAAAAATACAAAAAAAAACTACACGCAAGGCATCATCTCCAAAATGGTCTTAAAATTCTTCATTTGAAAGATCCGAATCATTCGATAAAAGACTGGAAAAACTATGCAAAAAATAGCAGGCCTTGCGTCAAGCTGTAAATGAGCCTGCGGCTTTTTGCATAGTTTTGGAAGTAGTCCTTAGCTCTCTAATTCTACAGAAACCGATTCCATCTTCCCTCCAAGTGGCGGATTCATTTTCTTCACCTTCACCCAGGCGTACGAAACAGCCGGAAAAGCTTCTTTTATTGCGTTCAAAATGCGTCTCGCAACGTTTTCAAGCAATTTTGAAGAAATCATCATCTCCTTTTTTACCACCTGATAAACCTCCTGATAATTCACTGTATCTTCAAGATTATCAGACAGTTCGGCCTTTGAGGTGTCAACCTCCATGCTCAAATCCACAGTGAACCACGTCCCTATCTTGCGCTCCTCCTCAAAGCACCCATGATAGGCGTAGAACTCCATTTTTTCGATACTAATGATAGCCATAACTAATATCTATGAGTTTCCTCGCTACGCTCGGAATGACAACTTTTTTGGGGGATGATAAACAAAAAGGGTTGTCATTCTGAACCCCGAAGGGGTGAGGAACCTCATTTCAAAATTTCAATTCCTTTTTCAATACGTTTCAACGCCTCTTCTTTTCCAATGAGTCCAAGGATTTCATGGATATGCGGGCCTTTGCCGGCGCCTACGAGCATCAGACGGAGACCGTTCATCACTGGTCCCATGCCGAGCTCGTTCTTGGTAATCCAGTCATTCAAAACCTTATCGATGTTCTCAGCGCTGAAATCGTCAATATTCTTTATCACTTCCGAAGCTTGGCGCATCAAGTCGGCTGAGTTTTCTTTCCAGCGTTTCTTCACAGTCACCTCGTCGTAAGTTGTCGGTTCTTCAAAGAAGAAGAAACTTTGGTCCCACATCTCTTTCACGAAGTTGACGCGGTCTTTCACCAATGCCGCCACCTTTGTAACGTATTCAATATCAGCGTCGATGTTCTTTTCTGTCTTGAGCCATTCCTGATATTCTTTGCCAACTTCCTCACTCGAACGGCGCATCAGATATTCGTGGTTGAACCATTTTGCTTTCTCAACGTTAAACCTTGCTCCCGACTTGCTACAATGGTCGAATGAGAAGGCTTGGATGAGCTCGTCCATAGAGAAGATTTCCTGCTCTGTTCCCGGGTTCCAGCCAAGCAATGCAAGCATGTTGATAAATGCCTCCGCATAATATCCCGACTGCTTGTATCCCGACGAAATCTCATGTGTCTCAGGATTCTCCCATTGCATAGGAAACACTGGGAATCCGAGGCGGTCGCCGTCACGTTTGCTGAGCTTGCCGTTGCCGTCCGGTTTGAGCAACAATGGCAAATGAGCAAACTCTGGAGCTTCCCATCCAAATGCCTGATACAGAAGCACATGCAATGGCATTGATGGCAGCCATTCCTCACCGCGAATCACGTGTGAAATCTTCATCAGATGGTCGTCAACGATATTTGCCAAGTGGTATGTCGGCATGCCGTCCGATTTGAACAGCACCTTATCGTCCAATGTGTTGGTGTTCACCTTGATGTCGCCGCGAATGATGTCGTGCATCTCCACCACGTAGTTCTCAGGCATCATGAAACGCACGGTATAAGGAGTGCCGTTTGCTATCAGCTCATCAACGTCTTCTTTGGTCATTGTCAACGAGTTACGCAGCTCCTGACGAGTCTCGGCATTGTAGATAAAGGTCTTTTTCTGTGCTTCGGCTTCCTTGCGGAGGTTGTCGAGTTCCTCGGCGGTGTCGAATGCATAGTAAGCGTGACCTTTTGCAATAAGCTCATCGCTGTATTGTTTGTAAAGAGGCTTGCGGTTGCTCTGTTTGTAAGGACCGTAAGGACCGCCCACTATGTCGCTTTCGTCGAACTTTATTCCGCACCAGTCGAGCGATTTTATGATATATTCCTCGGCACCCGGCACAAAACGTGTCTGGTCGGTGTCTTCAATGCGGAGCAGCATCTTTCCGCCGTTTTTCTTGGCGAAAAGGTAGTTATACAAAGCGGTTCTCACGCCGCCGATATGCAACGGTCCGGTCGGACTTGGAGCAAAACGAACTCTTACTTCTTTCATTTCTCAAAAATTTTTGCAAAAATATGAATTTTTTCCTGGCTTTTTGCACTACTTAAAAACTTTTTATACTTTGTAAACTTTTTCGTATCTTTGCAAGTTTATAGTATTATGTCAAACTCTGCATTGATATCGAAAATCGAGCGCTTCATCAGGAAGTTCTACCTCAACCGCCTCATCCAAGGTGCGCTGATAGGACTTGTATTGATGATTGCCTTGTTTTTGATAATCAATGGAATAGAGTATTTTTCATGGCTTCCGCAAAAAGGCAGACTAATACTTTTATTGCTCTTCATCCTCGGAATAAGCTTTGTCGCTTTTTTCTATTTTATTATCCCGATAATCAACCTCATCCGCTTCCGCAAAAAGATGTCGGACGAACAGGCTGCTGTCATAATCGGAAAATTCTTTCCGGAAATAAGCGACAAACTGCTTAACACTATTCAACTTTCTAATGAATATTCACAAAACGCTGATAATGAACTGCTTGCAGCGACAATCGAGCAGCGTACAGAGAATTTGAAGCCTATCAACTTTTCAGATGCGGTCAACCTGAAAGAGAATTATAAATACTTGAAGATATTTGGTTTAGCATTTGTAGTGTTAAGCGTCACTTTAATATTTCTCCCCGACTTTTCAAAAAAACCTGCACAGCGAATCATCAACTATTCAAAAGAATTTGAGAAGCCCCTACCCTTTTCCGTCGAGCTTTCAGCAACCGAGATCGAGATGACACAAGGCAAGGACGTAGAATTCCGTATCCACGTCACTGGAGAACGCATTCCGGATGCCTTTTACATAAAATGTAAAGACGTTTCCCGAAACGTCCCAACGGGCACCCATTTAATGAACCGCCTGAATACCAATGATTTCCGTTTCGTTTTCAAAAACGTTTACCAAAACGAGGAATTCTTCGTTGAAGGCGGCGATTACCGTAGCCAAATGATAAACCTCACCGTCCGTCCAAATCCGACGATGCTGTATTACGAGGCAAATCTGACGTTTCCAAAATATATCCACCGCAAAAACGAAACATTGAATGGGAAGACACGCATCATCGTGCCGCAAGGTACCGACGTGGAATATACATTCCATACAAGGGACGTTGATTCTGTTTATATCGCAGAATCTGCCAATTCCGATGTAAAGACGTGCCATGGCGCGTCTCTACAGACACAATCGAATGATTACGTTTTCAAATTGAATGCTCTGAAAACTACAAAATTCAACGTCACATTATATAATAATTGGAACACCACAGATGCCATTCCGTTCACTGTCGAGGTGATTCCAGACGCCTATCCCGACATCCAGGTGCAGAATTTCCACGAAGACTTCGCAAAACAGACATATTATTCAGGTCTCATAGCTGATGACTATGGTTTCACCAAACTTCTCTACCATTTCGAAGTCGACGGCAAACCGAATCAGTCGTTCGTGAAAAACATCCCTATCGATAAGAAAAATACCAGAACTTCTTTCTATTATAGCATTGATATTGATACACTTACGCTCTATCGCGGTGATGAAATAAAGGCTTATTTTGAGATTTTCGACAACGACGGCATCAACGGGCCTAAGTCGAAACGCTCCGAGGTGTTTTATTTCATGCTTCCAACCACCGAACAGCTTGATTCTATTGCTGAAAACACTGAAAATCAAATACTTAACAACCTCAACCAACGTTCTGATGAACTTCAAAATCTCCGTAAGGATATAGAAGACATGCTTCGCGACCTGATGTCGAAAAAAGACCTCGACTGGAGCGATAAAGAGAAAATGAAAGAGCTACTGGAAAAACAGAAAGAGGTGCAGGAGGAATGGAACAAGATTCAGGAGGAACAGAAGGAACTGTCAGATTTTATTAAGGAAAACGAGCTTTCGTCTGATGACTTGATAAAGAAACAGGAAGAAATCAATAAGCTTTTCGACGAGGTCATCCCCGGCGAAATGAAAAAACTGATGGAAGAGATTGAGCAGCTGCTCAACGAGATGCCGCGTGAACGTATGCAGGAGATCATGAAAGACCTCAAGAAAAACAACGAGGCTCTGCAACAGATGATGGACCGTAACCTCTCGCTTCTCGAACAGCTGAAGGTTGAGAAAGACATGAACCAACTCATGGACGAGATGCAGAAACTCGCCGACGAACTTCTGGAAAAAACAGACTCCATCACCGCTCATGATGCTGAAAATCAATTAAATAAGATGGAACAACAACTTGATTCCATCATTGAGAAAAATCAGGGTCTGAGCGATCCGTTTGATATTAAAAAAGACGAAGAAGCTTTCGAGGAAATACAAGAAGACTTAGAAAACGCTGAGGAATCAGAAGATGGAGGCGAACATGAGAATGCACAACGACAGAAACAGAAAGCCGGCAAGAAGATGAAGGAAATGTCGGAAAACATGATGTCTATGATGATGGGTGGCGGCATGGACCAACTTGCCGAAGACGCTTATCTGGTGAGGATTCTACTCGAAAATGTAGTACGCTCATCACATGCTGAGGAAGAACTTATGCAGGAAATCAGTGTCATGAAGAAAGACGACCCGACAGTGTCACAAAAGATTTCACGTCAGAAAGAAATATCTGAAAACTTCGCGATGGTGGAAGACTCCTTGCGTAAAATGGCTAACCGTCAGACATCTGTTAAAAACTTCGTTTTCAACGAGTTACAGGTCATCGACCAGCAGATTGAAGCAGCGATGCAAGATATTCTCGAACTGAGATTCGGCAACGCCACCCACAAACAGCAAAACGCCATGATGTCGATGAACAACCTCGCCCTGATGCTTGCCGAATCGCTCAACGAGATGGATTCACAGATGGACGGACAAAGCAGCAGTTCATGTTCAAAACCCGGTAAATCAAAGGGGAAACAAGGAAAGCCTAAGACTATGAAGAACATGAAAGATCTTCAGAATCAATTGGGTGAACAGCTGAAGAAGATGCAACAGCAGATGCAACAACAGCAAAAAGACGGCACCCCATCGCAGAGTATGAGCGAAGAACTGGCACGTATGGCGGCGCAACAGGAGCTGATACGCGAAGGTATGCAGCAGATGCTTGACGAGATGAAAAAGAACGGTGTGCTTGGTGACGACGGCATCAACCAGATCATCAAAGACATGGAAAAACTTGAGGAAGACATTGTAAATAAACGCATTACAAATCAAACAATCCGTCGCAATAAAGATATTATGTCGCGAATGCTGAAAGCTGAAAACGCACAGCAGGAACGCGAGAAAGAGGAAAAACGCAAGTCGGATGAGTACAAAGGACCCGAAAAAGGTCATAAAATAGATGAGATTCTATACGAGGAAAGCATCAAGAAGCAACAGGACTTCTTACGCACGAATCCTATTGAGTATCAACCGTTTTATAAACAAAAGATTAACGAATATTTCTTTAAAAAACAATGATAAAATTTGAGAACATCGACATTGAAATGTCTTCTTTAAACCAGCGATTGGCAAAGGAATGGATTGAAGAGTTTGTCGCTTCTTACGGCAAGAAAATCGGTGAGCTGTATTACCTTTTCTGCAGCGATGAATATCTTCTGGAGTTCAACCAAAAGCGTATGAACCACGATTTTTACACCGACATTGTGACATTCCCGCTCAACGACTGTGAGGAATATCTCTCAGGCGAGTTTTATATCAGCGTCGACCGCATACGCGACAACGCCCAGCAGTTAAACAAACCCTTCAAAGACGAGTTTCATCGCGTCCTTGCGCACGGCGTACTGCATCTTATCGGCTTCAAAGACAAGACCGACGCTGATGCCGCCATGATGAGAGCGCAAGAAGAAAAATGTCTTTTAATGCGACGTAACGAATTTTAAATCAATGAATTACAAAAAATGTTCCACGTGGAACAATTGAAGATATGATATTTGAAAATTACGATGTGATAGTGGTCGGAGCTGGCCACGCAGGATGTGAGGCGGCAGCGGCAGCGGCCAACCTTGGCAACAAGACTTTGCTCATTACCATGAACATGAGTTTCATGGCCGCAATGTCGTGCAACCCAGCCGTTGGAGGCATAGCCAAAGGACAGATAGTGCGCGAAATCGACGCGTTGGGCGGACAGATGGGCATCATCGCCGATAAAACAATGATACAGTTCCGTATGCTCAACAAGTCGAAAGGTCCTGCTGTGTGGAGTCCGCGTGTGCAAAGCGACAAAGCAGCCTTCTCCGCTGAATGGCGCAATACCCTCGAGCACACCAAGAACCTCGAGTTCTGGCAAGACCACGTCGATGGATTGCTGGTTGAAGGCGACCAGATTAAAGGCGTCCACACCATGATGGGCGGCGACGTGCATTCCAAGACTGTCATCCTCACCAACGGAACATTCCTCAACGGTAAAATCTTCATCGGAGAAAAGTCGTTTTCAGGCGGCAGAATAGGCGAATCAGCAAGCTATGGTATCACAGAACAGCTAGTGGAACTTGGCTTCGATGCCGACCGCATGAAGACAGGAACACCTGTCAGAATAGACGGAAGAACTATCGACTTCAGCAAGCTCGCAGAGCAAAAAGGCGACGAGGAGATCACAGGTTTCTCGTTCATGAATGTGGAAAAGCCACTGAAGCAACGCTCTTGCTACATCGCTTACACCTCATTGAAAGTGCACGAAATATTGCGCAAAGGGTTCGACAAATCACCGATGTTCACAGGTAGAATTCAAGGCATAGGCCCTCGTTACTGTCCAAGCATTGAAGACAAAATAGAGCGTTTTGCTGGCAAAGATTTCCATCAGTTGTTTGTGGAACCGGAAGGCGCTACCACATGCGAGTATTATCTCAACGGCTTCAGTTCATCGTTGCCAGAGGACATCCAATATGAAGCTCTACGCAACATCGAAGGATTTGAAAACGCCAAGATTTTCCGTCCTGGCTATGCTATCGAGTACGACTTCTTCCCTCCTGAACAGCTTTATCACAGCCTTGAAACTCGTAAGATTCATGGTTTGTTCTTTGCCGGACAAATCAACGGAACGACAGGCTACGAAGAAGCAGCCGCCCAAGGACTTATGGCCGGTATCAACGCTCATCGTCTCATCCACGATGAAGAACCAGTGGTTTTACGTCGTGATGAAGGTTATATTGGCGTCCTCATCGACGATCTCATCACCAAGAGTGTTGACGAGCCTTACCGTATGTTTACCAGTCGCGCTGAATATCGTATCTTGCTCCGTCAAGACAATGCAGATGCCCGATTGACACCACAGGGATATAAGCTCGGTCTTGCAACCCAAGAACGTTACGAGCGTTTCCAGCAGAAACAACAAAAGGTACAGGATTTGATAACATTCTTGAAAGAAACCAATGTTTCTCCAGAGGAAATAAACACTCTTTTGGCAGCAAAAGAAACGCCTGAAATCACCGGAAAGACTCGTTTTGCGCATATTCTGACGCGTCCGCAGCTGAGTTTGAGCGAGATCATCAACCATGTGGAATCGCTTAAAGCGCAGTTCGACCTCGCCGACGAGATGACGCGAAGTGTCATCGAGGAGGCGGAGATTTTGATAAAATATGAAGGATATATCGACAAAGAACGCGAAGTTGCAGATAAGCTGAAACGCCTCGAGGACGTGAAACTGAGTCCGGATTTCGACTACAACGCCCTTCACTCGCTGACAATCGAAGCCCGACAGAAGCTTACAAAACACAAGCCGCAAACCCTCGGCCAAGCATCGAGAATTAGTGGAGTTAGTCCCGCTGATATTTCGGTGTTGGCGGTTTTTTTAGGGAGATAATGAGATTCCTCCCTCTCCCTTCGGTCGAGGTCGGAATGACAAATATAATAGATTACGTTATGGCGCGGCATGACGGAACCAAATTAATTAAAGAAACATTATGCCGCGCCAAAAAATTAAAAAATGAGGTTGTCATTCCGAGCACGAAGTGCGAGGAACCTCAAAATGTTTCACGTGGAACAATTTTTGGAAACAACAATAAAACAAAGATATTATGAGCACTAAATGCCCGTTTTGTGAATCAGAAAACACAAAGTCTTACCTGAAATTGAAAGACTATTTTCTATCTCAGGAAGACTTCGAAATCGTTGAGTGCAACGACTGCAAACTGCTGTTCACCACTCCCCGACCGGATAAATCTGTCATCGGAAATTATTACAAATCGGAGGATTATCTTTCGCACAACGAGCACAAAAAAGGCTTGGTGCCTTGGATTTATAACCAGGTGAAAAAAGTCAATATCCGAAAGAAATTTAGGATAACCGCACAAAACCGCACATTTAAAAATGACAACCGCACAAAACCGCACATCCTCGATTTCGGCTGTGGCGTCGGCGATTTCCTGCATTACGCTCAACAAAAAGGATGCGAAATCACAGGTTGCGACCTGAGCGAAGACGCTCGCAGATTCGCATCGGGAAAACTGGGTAAAACCATAGTCACCCCAGAAGAAATATTCGCCCTCCCCGACTCCACCTTCGACGTCATCACAATGTGGCACGTGCTCGAGCATATTGATAATCTTCGCTTTCAAGCGGAACAACTTCAACGCTTACTTAAAGAAAACGGCCGCCTCGTGATAGCTGTTCCGAATTATATGTCGTACGACGCGCAATACTACAAAGACAAATGGGCTGCATACGACGTGCCGCGACATCTCAACCATTTTCATAAAGAGTCGCTGCAAAACGTCTTCAAAGGCAAATTCGAACTCGAAAAAATATACCCGCTCAAATGGGACGCTTTCTACATCTCTATGATGAGCGAAAATTACATAGGCCGAGGCAACTCTTTCATCAAAGGCATTCTAACCGGCTGGAAGTCGAACCGCAAGGCAAGAAAAACAGGAGATTATTCGAGCTTAGTGTACGTTTTTTACAAAATTTGATTTTTGGCCCTTTTTAGCCGTTTTAAGACATTTTTATATTTTAACGGGTCGCACATCAAAAATTTTGCGAAATCGTCTTAAAAAGAAGCAGTTTTGGAACGATTTTTGTTACAAATAGAGACATGAAAAAGTTTTATATCATACTGATCGCCATCGCACTCATCGCCGTCACCGTTTTCGTCCACCAACGGAACGAACACAACGAGAACGCCGAGATGAAACGTTTCGCCGAAATCATCGCCAATGAAACCGACGAGGATTTCGAACAAGCCACATTAAAAATCATTGGTGAAATAGAAAACGACTCCCTGTTCCACAAAATGATAAACAGCAACATCATCCCAAGTGACGACAGTATCGCGTCTTACTTAAACTCCAATTATTTCAATAACATTGAACTTTATAAAAACTATAATCGAACATTTACTCTTTGCAACAATTCAACTCTGATAAGATTAAATGATAATGATTCATTAGTGTCGTGCGACGAGTATTTCGCAAATATTTTTGAATCATATAATTCGTATTTCTTTGAAAAAGGTCTTTGCCACATCGACGATCCGACCTCAGATATTTACTACATAGTCATAATGATGTTTGACAATTATCAAACTTTGTATATGGAATTCTATAAAGAGAAGATTTTCAATAAGTTACTTTTAGATTCAGACTCTGCGAACTTTGATAATTTCATTATCCCAAACCTTAAAAATTATTCTTTTGCGATATATAAAAACAATATTTTACACTATAAATTAGGCAATTATTATTACCCGAACAGTTTCAAAAACTTCATTTCACAAGAAGATGGTCTTCACAGAGGTAAAGAATTTAAACATTTTATTCTCAATGATTTAGATAATTACAAATCCATTGTTGTTTCCATCGAATCTGAGCGTTGGATGAAATTTGTGGCTCCTATTTCATTAATATTTTTTACCCTTCTCCTCGCCTATTTCCTCTATATCTTTTTTGAAAACAGCCGTTCGAATATCTTTAAACGTAGTTTCCATGGCAAAATGCAATTCACCGTTTTGCTTGTTTTGACTTTTTCATTCATCGCAATTGGTATAACTTCTTTCTTGTTTTTAAGAAACAACATCACAAAAAAGACTCAGATTGAACAATACAAACAGGCAAATATTATTCGTAACAATTTGGAATCCAATATTTTAACAGAAAACAACATTTCAAATTACGATTTCATTTCTCATCTTAAGGAGACTTTCTTTTGCGATATAAGCATTTATAATCTTGATGGTATTTTGATTAATTCAACTCTACCCGGCGTAAATATTGGTGAGGATGTTATCAACGAAAATGCTTATAGAACGATATTATTTGACAACGCCGGCTATTATTTGCAAAAAGAATCTTACAAAGACGAAAAATATTCTGCCTACTACTTCCCTATTCTCGACATAAACAATAAAATAATTGCGATATTGAATGTCATTTATTTCGATTTTCAATTGGAATATAACGACAATTTGTCCGATTTTGCTCTTAACTACCTGAACATTATCATTGTTTTGCTCATCATTTCGTCAATAATTGTGATTTTAATTACTCGAAAGACTCTTAAGCCGCTGAAAATCATCGAGGAACAGATGGGAAAAATCAATCTTGAAGGGAAAAATGAACCGATAAACTTTAGAGGTCGCGACGAGATTGGCGCTTTGGTGCAACAATATAATAATATGTGTCGTCAGCTCGAGATAGCGGCCAACAAACTTGCGCGCAACGAACGCGAGAGCGCCTGGCGTGAGATGGCCCGACAAGTGGCGCACGAAATCAAAAACCCGCTCACTCCTATGCGGCTCAACATCGAGTATCTGCAGATGCTTTGGGATAGAAAAGATCCGAAATTTGAGGAGAATCTGAAAGAAACGCTCAACTCGTTGCTCGAACAAATCGATACTCTGTCGCAAATCGCCACAGCATTCTCCGACTATGCTAAGCTACCCGAAAACGTGTCGACAACCTTCAACCTCGCCGAACTGATCAAGAGCACGATAAAGCTCTACGACGTGGAGAAAAACATCACCATCTCGTTGAGTTACAACGAAAAAGCTGACTGGTCGCTCTACGCCGACAAAAACAATATCGGTCGCGTGCTTGGCAACATCATCAAAAACGCGACACAGGCAATCGGAAAGAAAGAAAATGGTCGTATTGAAGTGAAACTCAGCAGGTTAGGTGAGAGGTACAATATAAAAATAGAGGATAACGGCTGCGGAATTAAAGATGAAGACAAAGCAAAGATTTTTTTCCCTAATTTCACCACAAAATCAAGTGGAATGGGTGTCGGACTATCGGTGTCGCAAGACATCATCCAAGGCATTGGCGGCAATATCACCTTCGAAAGCGAAACGGGGAAAGATACAGTTTTCACAATTGAAATACCTATTTTAAAAAATATGTAATATATTTGCAAGTTGAAACGTTAACAACGACGTCATGAGCAACAACCCTATAAAAGCCCTCGCGGGTCAGACAGTCATCTACGGCATGGGAACCATCGTGCCGCGATTGCTGAATTATCTTTTAGTTCCGCTTTACGTGCGCGTGTTTGCGGCCGGCGTATACGGTCAGATCACCGATTTGTACGCCTGGATCGCGTTTTTGCTTGCTCTTTTGACATACGGAATGGAGACAACCTTCTTCCGTTACACGCAAAAAGAGAATCCCGATAAAGTTTTCAACAACATAGTTTCGTGCATCATCACAACGACGAGCGTTTTCTTGGTTTTATACGGACTGTTTTACACAAACTTCGCGCATCTCATCAAGTATGAGCATAATACACAATACGTCCTCTTCCTCGGAATCATTGTGGCTCTCGACGCCTTGACAGCTGTGCCGTTTGCGAAACTAAGAAGGCTTAACAAGGCTAAGTTATTCACAATCATTAAGATAGCCAATGTGACATTGAACATCGGTCTGAATCTGTTTTTCTTGCTTGCCATACCTGAAACATCTCTTGCCATCTCGGAAAAAGTGTTTGGTCCGCAGGCTGGATTGCTTGTTTGGGTGTTGATTTCTAATGTATTATCTAGTTTTTTGAGCTTACTTTTGCTATTACCTCAGTTTAAAAACTTCCATTTTGAACTTAACAAGAGTCTCATCCGCCCGATGTTGGCTTACGCGCTTCCAATTCTACTCATCAATCTTGTTGGGATGGTGAACGAAGTGGCAGATAAGATTTTAATCAAATATCTAACGCCTATACCTGATGCTGAAACACTAGTAAATCTTGGCATGACAGGGGAGGAGTACGCCCTTCAGCAGCTTGGAATCTACGGCGCCAACTTCAAGCTTGCGGTTCTGATGACGATTTTCATACAGATGTTCCGTTACGCATCCGAGCCTTTCTTCTTCGGCAAGGCGAAAGACCGCAACGCACCTGAGCTTTACGCCAAGGTGATGACATATTTTGTCATCTTCTGCCTGCTGATTTTCCTCGGCGTGATGCTGTATATCGACGTTTTGAAGTACTTCGTCGGACGTGGAGGCAGCGACTATCATGAAGGACTGATTATCGTTCCTATCGTATTGATTGCCAATATGTTCTATGGAATTGTGTTCAACCTTTCGATATGGTTTAAGCTCACCGACAGAACGTTTTCCGGCACGATTATTTCCATTGTCGGAGCCTCGGTGACATTGCTTTGTCTGTTCGTTTTGGTGCCGCAAATCGGATATCTTGGAGCCGCCATTGCGCATCTTGGCTGCTACACCGTGATGATGCTGGTATCGTATTTCTGGGGTCAGAAAGTGTTTCCGGTGCCTTATCAGGTGGGAAGAATAGCGTTTTACATGGCTTTCGCAATCGGAATCTTCCTGTTGAGCTTTGTCTTCAGCGGACAAAGTTTAATTATAAGAATGATTATCAATACATTATTGATTTTAGTATATCTTGGCACGGTTTTTGTTTTAGAACGTAAAAATCCTTTGAAAATATGAAATTGAATATTGTAAATAAGTCGAACAACGCTATGCCTGCTTATGAGACAATCAACTCGGCAGGAATGGATTTAAGAGCGTATCTTCCTGATGGTCAGATGGTTATAAAACCTATGCAAAGAGCTTTGGTGCCAACAGGGCTGTTTATGGAGATTCCTGTCGGATACGAGGGACAGGTTCGTCCACGCAGCGGATTGGCGATAAAAAGCGGCATCACAGTGTTGAACTCACCTGGCACCATCGACGCGGATTATAGGGGAGAGGTAAAGGTTATTTTAATCAACTTTTCGGAAAACGATTTCGTGATTAATAGCGGCGACCGTATCGCTCAGCTCGTTATTGCAAAATGCGAACAGATGGAAGTGGTTGAGGTTGAGATACTTAGCGAAACCGAACGCGGTGCCGGTGGTTTTGGCCACACCGGGAAATAACTGTCATTCTGAGCGAAGCGAGGAATCACAAACAAAATAGATGATTTATAAAATGAAAAGATATCTTTTAATTGTTTTATTGTCTATTGCTAGTAACGTTTTCGCCCAAAGCGAACTCGTTGGCGAGGCGCCGAACGACACTGTTGTTGTTCAGGACTTGGCAAAAAACGCTGATTATTTCTCGAAAGGCTTGGAGGCGAAATACAACGAAAATTATCCTGTCGCCATCTATAATTTCGAGCAGGCGCTGAAGTTTTACCACGATGACGACGCCAGCATGTACGAGCTTTCAACACTTTATCAATTTGCAGGCCGATATTCCGAGGCGTTCTCAATGATAGAACAAGCCTCCAAATTGCAGCCCGAAAACAAATGGTATCAGATACGTTTAGCACAGTTTTATCTGCAAAGTTCTGATTATCAATCTATTATTAATATTTATGATAAGCTTCTAGCCGATGAGCCCGATAACCTTGATTATATAGAAGCTTATATCGACGTGCTACTCCGCATTGGCGACTACGACAAAGTGATTGAAAAACTTGACGTTGTGGAGCAGCAACTCGGCAAAAACGAGTATATTTTCCTTCAAAAAGCACAGATTTACGAAGAGCAGGGTAAAAAAAACAAAGCGATAGAAGAAATTGAGAAACTCGTGGAGTTCATGCCCGACAACACCCATTACCTGGCCATGCTTGCCGAGGCTTACCGCAAGGTGAAACGCGATAAAGACGCTTATCAGATTTATCTTAAAATCAAAGAGTTGGAGCCTGATAATCAATATATTAACATCTCTTTGATGGATTATTACCAGAGCATGGGTGAACTTGACAAAGCCTTTGAAGAGTTTGTGGCAGCTATCAAAAACAAAAATCTGGATTTTGAGACAAAATCACAGATCTATGATTTCTGGTTTGAAAAACAAGACGAAAAAAACATAAGCGAGGAAGCCGAAACGGCAGGAAACGCCTTCATTGAGACACATCCCGACAAATCGCTTGGTTATTATATTATTGGAACTGTATATTACAATAATAAAGATTACGCTAAGGCAAAAGATTACTATCTGCAAGCACTTGAACGCGATAAAAACAATTTCATAACATTGTATCAGTTATCCTTGTGCTACATAGATTTACAAGACTTTCAGAATGTAATCAAATACACCGAACAGGCGATTTCATTATATCCCGAACAACCTTTGTTTTATTTATTTAATGGCATCGCATATTTCAATATTAAAGATTATGAAACAACAGTAAAAGTTCTTGAAAAAGGTCGTAAACTATCAGCAAACAAAGAGCTTACAGCAAATTTCGACACTTATATCGGCGACACTTATCATGTTTTAAACAACAAGGAAAAGGCTTATGAAGCATACGACAGGGTTTTGAAAGCCCAACCGGATAACATTTATGTCTTGAACAACTACGCTTATTATTTATCGCTTGATAATCAAGATCTTGAGAGAGCTTTGCAGATGTCGGGAAAGACAATAAAAGCCGAGCCGAAAAACGCCACTTATCTCGACACTTACGCCTGGATTCTTTATAAATTGAATCGTTACGACGAGGCGAAAAAGTATATGGATAAAGTATTTAAATATGATAAAAACCCGCAAAGTGTTAATTATGAACATCTTGGAGATATTTTATATAAACTCGGTGAAACAAAAAATGCCGTTAAGAATTGGAAAAAAGCTAAGAAAGCAGGCGGTGAGGTTTCAGAATTTTTAGATAGAAAAATAAAAGACGAGAAATTGTATGAATAGAGTAAATCATATATTATTGATATTATTTTCAATAGTATTATCTGTTTTCATAACAAGCTGTTCGACGAAAAAGAACATGACGAAGACAAGTCTTCGTGAGTTTACGGCGAGCAGACTCATCAAAGAAGTGGAGCAAAACGAGTTTGTGTTCGACAATTTTCAGGCAAAAATGAATCTGAAAATAGAGTCTAACGATAAAAACTTCACTTTAAAAGGCCAACTCAGGATGAAAAAAGACAGCGTCATCTGGATAAGCGTCGCGTTGCCTTTGGGTCTTGAAATGGTGCGACTGAAGATACAGTCAGATTCGGTTTTCTTCCTAAACCGTACTGATAAAACATATTTTTGCGAAGACATGCATTTCTTCAACGACATCTCGCCTATGATGACCTCGGTCGGATTTATACAATCGGTGCTGGTGGGCAACGACATCAACCTGCGCGAGAGCGACAACTACAAGGTACAGATCGACAACGGTCAGTATAACTTATTGATTTCCCACAAGTTAAAGAAATCTATAAAACAAAAAGACGACGAATGGAAAGTGATGTTGAAGCATATTTGGATTGATCCGCAAATCTTCAAAATCACGAAATACAATATCAGGGAATACAACGACAACAAACGTAAAATAGAGTTACAATACTCTGATTTTGAGCTAGTTAACGGAAAATATGTCCCTACAAAGATAAATATCAACATTCATGGTGACATATATTTAAAAGTGAGTGTAGAGTATTCAAATATCTCTGTTGACAACAATCTTGACTATATTTTCAACGTTCCTAAGAAATACGACAGAATTTACAAATGACAAGGAAAGTCACATATCCGCTTTTTCTCGGTTTGATGTTTTTTTTCATCTCGCTGACATGTAATGCGCAGAGTGTCAATGATTTGGAAAAGAAAGTCAATAAACTGCAGGGGGAGATCAAGACTTCACAAAATCTGTTGAAAAAGACATCGAAAAACAAAGAGACGACGTTGAAAGAGGTGGAACTTTTGCAGGCACAGATCAAAAAACGTGATGATTTAATCAAGACCTACGAGAAGCAGCTTGCGATATTAAACAAAGAGACGAAAGCTTACAAAAGTGACATCAACAACTTGCAAAACGAACTTGAGAAAAACCGTCAGGAATATGCCGACTTGCTAGTGATAAGATATCGTAACAGAAACAACCTCAATAACTTACTGTTTATTTTTTCGTCGGAGGATTTCAACCAGGCTATACGCAGAATGCGATATATTCAGCAGTTTCAGGACTTGTTGAAACATAAGATGGAGGAGATTGACAATACCAAAGTCGACATCAAAAAACGCATCGACAAAAACGAAGAAGACAAGAAACGCATTGAGAGTCTGAACAATACGCAGAAAAAAGAACGCGACGCGCTGAACAAAGATAAGAAAGAGCTCAATGAGAAGGTGGCTAAGCTCAAAAAACAGGAGAAAACGATTAAGAAAGAGATTGAGCAGAAGCAAAAAGAGACAAAGGATTTACAAGCAAAAATAAAGAAAATCATTGAGGAAGAAGTCTCGAAACGCCGAGCAAATGCGGCTGTCGACACCAAACTCTCGGCTAACTTCGAGAGCAACAAAGGCAAGTTGCCATGGCCTGTCGAAACCGGTGTTGTGACCAAAAAATACGGCAATAATCCGCATCCGACGCAGAGCAAGGTTGTCGTTTTCAACAACGGCATCGACATTTCGACAGAGCAAGGCGCCGATGCGTTGTGTGTGTTCGACGGACAGGTGGCAACAGTGTTCAACACCGGATTGACCAACGTGGTGATGGTGCGACATGGCTTGTATTTCACGCTTTACGCCAATTTGGACAAGGTTTTTGTGAAGGCTGGCGACAAGGTTAAGACAGGGGAGAAGCTAGGGTTGGTTCACACTGGAGCGACCGATAATGTGACGACGTTGCATTTTGAGGTTTGGAACGATAAAAACAATACAAATCCGGAAACATGGCTGAAGTAACCTTCCTGTCATTTCGACCGAAGCGAAGCGGAGTGGAGAAATCTCATAAATATAAGTTTGATTATGAAAACAAATAAAAATATTTTTAGGATTATTTTGATAATTCTTTCATTATCAATAATTTTCGCTTCCTGTTCAAGGGCGTACGAGCCAAGTAATTACCAGAAGAAATCGAAAGATTGCGATTGCTCGAGATGGCGTTAATCTCTTGGTTAAAGGTTAAAAGATTATAGTTAAAAGATATTAGATAAAAGATAATAGAGATTAGAGATTTATCGTCTCTTTGCGATATTTTAACTTTTATCTTTCCTCTTTTAACTAAAAAAACAGCTCTGTGAGCTGTTTTTGTCGGGATGACAAGATTCGAACTTGCGGCCTCTTCGTCCCGAACGAAGCGCGCTACCGGGCTGCGCTACATCCCGAACCCGATTTTTTCGGACTGCAAAAATACAACTTTTTTTTATTGGACAATGATTTTGAAAAAAATTTTTAGTCTTTAGTCATCATTTTCCGGTTGCCATCTTTCTTCGAAAGCTGAAGACCGTCAAATTGATGATTAAAGACTTAATTATGTTGTTTTGAGCGGATTATCAGTTCTATTTTTCGTTCCCAAACAAGCAATAGCGACATCGCCCAGCGGGATAGGAGCATCCAGAGAAAGTTGCCACCGATAGCTGTGAAGAGTAATAAATCCTCGAGGTTGCTATGAGAAACACCGATGTGGTGATTCAGGAGATCGTTTTCCTCTTTGGTTGTGGTGCCTGTTTCAGCTTCGTCGATCATCACGGCGGCTCCGTAGGCGAGACCTAGGGTATTTGCTACAAGCCACAGGAACGCGGTGCGAGGCGGCAAGCCGAAAAATACCATCACCGGTTTCAGGAAGTTGGAGATGTGTTTGATGATGCCGAATTCATTCAAAATTCGTTGCAAAAGTGTCAGCGCATAGACCAAAACTATCATCAAGCCGACGGTTTTGACAGTGCGCAATGCCCAACTTTTAAGCATTTCAACAAAAGTAACGTTTTCTGCTGTAACAAGATGTGACTCGCTTGCAACAAACTCACCAGGCATGATTTTGTTTAACACAAAAGCAAGTATGAATGCCGATAACGTTCTGACAATCACTATTCTAAGTGCCGAAGAGCCTGTTTTGGCTTGCACTGTGGTCTCAACTATCATGTTGTGCGAGCAAAGCACCATCACAGCAAGGATTGTGGCGGCGCGCATGTCGAGATGCAGTGACGTCATGACAGCCATCGCCGTGTAACAGTTCACGAAATAGCCTGACACATACGCAAGCGCCGCCTCACCTGGGAGTCCGAAACTGGAGAAAATCGGCGTTAAAAGCTCTGAAATACATTCGATGACACCGAAATATTGCAAAAGCATGATGGCAAACGATACGCCTATCATGATTTTGGTGAGCCACCAAATAGTTTTTAAAGCGCTTGGAGTAGCAGAGCGCACACACGACAGCATGCGCTCTGTAAATTTTTGTTTTTCAGACATTTTATTCTGCGATAGTCATTTCGTCGATCAAACGTGTGCAACCTGCGTATTTGTCGATGAGGAACAACACGTAACGAATGTCGACGCTGATGTTCTTGCAAATCGACGGGTCGTAGACGAGGTCGCTCATAGTGCCTTCCCATGTGCGGTCGAAGTTCAATCCAAGGAGTTCGCCATTGGCATTGAGGATAGGACTTCCGCTGTTGCCACCTGTGGTGTGGTTACCGGCAATGAAAGCAACATGCATTGTGCCGTCTTTGTCGGCATAGCGACCGAAGTCTTTAGCATCGTAAAGCTCATGTAATCTATCTGTTACGACGTAATCGTAGATGTTAGGATCCTCTTTTTCCATGATGCCGTCGAGGGTGGTGAAATGACGATAAGTGACAGCGTCTTTTGGCTTGAAACCGCCCACTTTGCCGTAAGTCACGCGCAGAGTGAAGTTTGCGTCAGGATAGAGGTTTCTTTCAGGGAAAACCTCAGGAATCATCTTCATCTGGCCTTCCATGTAAACGCGGCGCAAGTTGTTGATCTTGGCGTTGCATTCACGCGATTTCGCCATAACATTCTCAACATAGAAGTCCATCATGCTATTAGCAGCGACAACAGCCGGATCTTTTTCAAGTTTTTTAACTTTTGAAGGTTTAAATTCGTCAAGGAACTTATTAACTTTTTCCTCAGATGTAAACATTGTTTTTCCAAAGAGATAATCAACATAAACCTTCACATAGCCTTTAAATTTCTTGTCAATCTCATTTAAAATCTCAGGACGGAAATCTTCAGGCTGTGCGGAGCGGTAAGCCGTAAGCATGGTGACTGCCACCTCTTCGTCTATAGGTTGATAGTAATCTTTGAAAAATGCAGCGGAAGTCTCCTTCAATTCGCTGATAAGTTCATCTATTTCTTCTTGTGGAGTATCTTTTGTAACCTCTGATAGTTTTGCCATATTAGCAGCAAATTCAATTATTTCAATTGACAAACCCGCCTCTGTGAAATATGTCGTTGCCATACGATATTTCTCATATTCAGCGTAGACGGCGTCAAAATCGCGGAGAGCGTGCAAGTATTTCATGCGGGCGCGAGTCTCCTGGCACCAGTTGACATAAGCTTCCTCAAAAGCTTTTTTCTTCTCGATTCCCTTGAAATTCTTGATACCTTCGATGACGCCCATCCATTTCTTCCAGCCGTTGCCCAAGCCTGCATGCTTTGAAGCGTATTGGATTCTCACTTTCGCGTCTTTTTCCTGATATTTGTTGTAGATGTCGAGAATCTGAGTGCGAAGGTCGACAACAACTGGATAAACCACGTTAGCCTCTTGATTTACAGCCACTGACGGCAGATATTCGTTGGTGCGCGCAGGATAGCCGAACACAAAGGTGAAGTCGTCTTTTTCGACACCTTTCAGAGAAATTGTAAAGTGATAATCTGGTTTGTAAGGCTTGCCATCCTTATAAATTCTGAAGATTGAGAAGTCACCGGTGTGACGAGGCCATACCCAGTTGTCAGTGTCGCCGCCGAACTTACCGATATTTGAAGGTGGAGCGCCAACCATACGAATGTCGTTAAATATTTCATTATAGATCAAAAAGTATTGATTACCAATGTAGAACGACTCAACAGACACCTTATATTCAGTATCTTTTTCAACCGATTCAATGATGTTTGTGATGTTTTCCTTGATAATCTTTGCGCGTTCTTCGTCGGTAGTCTCGTCGGTAATGCCATTGAGCACCTTATCGGTGACATCTTCCATGTTTCTCAGCATTTTTGCGGTGAGACCAGGGCAGGGGAGTTCTTCTTCCATCGTCATCGCCCAGAAGCCATCGGTGAGATAGTCATGCTCAACTGTAGAATGTTTCTGAATCCAGTCGAAGCCGCAGTGATGGTTGGTGAGGAGAAGTCCCTGATCGCTGACGAGTTCGCCGGTGCAGCCGCCTCCGAAGAGTACCACGGCGTCTTTCATCGAGCTGTGGTTGATTGAATAGATGTCGTCGGCAGTGATTTTCATGCCCATAGCCTGCATCTCGGCCTCATTTTTCTGAAGCAAAGCAGGAATCCACATGCCTTCGTCAGCACGAACGATGGTGCTGAAGAGGATGATTGTTGTTAAAGTTAATAATGTTTTCTTCATATCATAAAATATTTCGTTCAATATTAATGAGATTCCTCGACAAGCTCGGAATGACAAGGAGAAATTAATCATGATGATAAGATTCTCCTTTTAAAATAGTGAATGCCCGATAGAGCTGTTCGGTGAAGACAAGTCGCACCATTTGATGTGAGAATGTCATCTTCGAGAGACTGATTTTCGCGTTGGCTTTGTCGTAGATCTCCTGTGAGAAGCCGTAAGGACCGCCTATGACAAAGACAAGTCGTTTGCAACCTGTATTCATCTGACGCTCAAGCCATTGCGAAAAACCACGCGAAGAGAATGTCTTTCCGTTTTCATCCAAAAGCACTATTTCGTCACCTGCTATGAACTGCGATAAAAGCAAGTCGCCTTCAATTTTTTTCTGCTGCGCCTCCGACAAAGTCTTACGGTTTTTGATGTCGGGAATGACCTTCATCTCAAACTGCACGTAATGCTCTAACCGACTGATATACTTTGAGATACCAGTCTCGAGATAAGCCTCGTCGGTCTTTCCTATCACGAGCAACACTATTTTCACCTTGCAAAGATAGTAAAAAATTTAGTTGCCGGCGCACGCAACCGTCGCAACGCTGATTTTTATTCCTTCGACCTGCATCAACGCTTTGCCCGCCGACATAAGTGTAGCTCCGGTAGTAAGCACATCGTCGACCAAAAGCACGTGTTTCCTTTTAAGTTTTTCAGGATTTTTGAGTTCAAAGATGTCTTTCACATTCTGCCAACGCTCCTCACGAGATTTTTTGGTCTGCGTTGCGGTGAAGACGCTCCTCACCAAGCATTTTTCGGCAATCGGAATGTTCATTATCCCACTTATTCCTTCAGCTATGACATGACTTTGGTTATAGCCACGTATTTTTTCTTTTTTAGGATGAAGCGGGATTGGGATTATAAAGTCAATTCCCTGATAATCAGGAGCTTGTAGTAAACTTTTCCCAATTTCTTGACCTAAAAATATTCCATTTTCACGACAATGATGATACTTCAGACCATGGATGAGATGTTGCACTTTTCCTGTTTTACTGAAGAAAAACTCAGCCATAACGGCGTTAAACGGCATCTGGCCATAAAACATCTGCGCGAGAGGATTATCGGGGTGCTGTTCATAGCCAGTTTTCGGCAACAGAAAACGACAAGTGGTGCAAACGGTATCCTCACCTTCGAGAAGAAGGTTTCCACAAGCCGCACAAGTGCGAGGAAATAATAAGTTGATAAGTGATTTGAATAGTTTCATATTTTTTAGTTTATAGTTTTAATAATGAGTTTCCTCGTGCTTCGCACTCGGAATGACAACGGTTCTTTTTATGTTTTGGTTGTCATTCCGAACGCAGCGCGGAATCCCGTTTTAATACTGCCGATTTTACTTCGATTCCGTCGAGTTTGCCGAGCTGTCCGGTGAGGGAACCTATTTCGTCGGTGGTGCCTTCGACCACGAGATTGATGAGGCTCATACCTTCAGTTCGGGGCAATCCAAGGCGACCGATGATGATATCTGAATGTTTCGAAATAATAGCGTTTACACTAGGTGCCGATTCACGATTTTCAATTCCGATAATAACAGTACCGATACGTTTTTCCATAATCATTTTGATTTTAAATGCATAGAGACGCGCCATGGCACGTCTCTACATTTTGTACATCCTCAGGGATTCGAACCCTGGACCCATTGATTAAGAGTCAATTGCTCTACCAACTGAGCTAAGGATGCATCTCTTTTTCAGGCTGCAAAAATACTACATATTTTAATACGTGCAACATTTTTCTTAAAAATATTTTTCAACACCTATTATCATTAAAAAAATTACTAATTTTGCAAAAAATTTGAAAACAACATTAAAAAGTAAATAATTATGGCATTCAACCTCAGAAACAGAAGCTTCTTGAAGCTTTTAGACTTCACTCCAGAAGAGATTAAGTTCTTCCTCACATTGGCAGCTGACCTTAAGCACGCCAAATACACCGGCACAGAACAGCCACGCTTGAAAGGCAAGAACATCGCCCTCATTTTCGAAAAGACTTCGACACGTACACGCTGCGCTTTCGAAACAGCAGCTTACGACCAGGGTGCTCATGTCACTTACCTCGGCCCAACAGGTTCACAGATTGGTGTTAAGGAGTCAATGAAAGACACAGCACGCGTTCTCGGACGTATGTACGACGGTATCGAATACCGCGGCTTCGCCCAGAAGACAGTGGAAGAGCTCGCACAATATGCTGGTGTTCCGGTTTGGAATGGCTTAACCAACGAGTTCCACCCGACACAGATCCTCGCCGACTTCCTCACAATGCAGGAGCATGTCGACAAACCTCTCAACCAGGTTACTTACGCTTACATCGGCGATGCCCGCTTCAACATGGGTAACAGCTTGATGGTCGGTGGCGCAAAGATGGGTATGGACGTCCGTATCGTGGCTCCAAAGGCTCTCCAGCCTTCAAAAGAACTCATCGACACCTGCAAGAAGATCGCTAAAGAGACAGGCGCAAAGGTCACAGTGACCGACGACGTCGCGAAAGGCGTTAAAGGCTGCGACTTCCTCTACACCGACGTATGGGTATCAATGGGCGAACCAGCTGAGGTCTGGAAACAGCGTATCGACCTCCTCCGTCCATATCAGGTCAACCAGAAGATGATGGACATGACCGGCAACAAGAACTGCAAGTTCATGCACTGCCTCCCGGCATACCACAACCTCGAGACACAGGTCGGTCGCGATGTTAACAAACAGTTCGGTTTGGACGGCATCGAAGTCACAGAAGAGGTGTTCGAAGGCAAGAACTCAATCGTGTTCGACGAAGCTGAAAACCGTATGCACACCATCAAAGCTGTTATGGTGGCAACTTTAGGTGACTAATTTTAAAATTAGATAAAACAGGAGATGCCCTGCCTTGGTGGGGCATTTTCAATTTATAAATCCCGTACGGACAAGGCATGCCTTGTCCCTA
>CAMZJA010000025.1 GCA_947307415.1 uncultured Bacteroidales bacterium
TGGGGAGAGATGCCAGAGTGGTCGAATGGGGCGGTCTCGAAAACCGTTGAACGCTTTCGCGTTCCAAGGGTTCGAATCCCTTTCTCTCCGCTTTTTAGACCTTAGACTTTAGACATAAGACATTAGCCTAAGGTCTTTTTTGTTTTTAGACAACTGTCCAAGGAAAGATTTCTCCACTATGCTCAAAATGACGGTGTTGTGTCATTTTGTCACCATTTCTGTCATTTTGTCCATAATAATCATCTGGCACATAATTTGGTATTATTTCTGTCGAAAGCCGATGCGAAAGCTGAGGCGATCAAATTAACAAAATGTTTAACAAATTATTGGAGGTATAAATTATGTTACCAGTATTTAAAAACAGTTGGTTCCCAACAGTATTTGATGAATTCTTTGACAGTGATTTAATGCCTCGTGCCAACACAACAGCACCGGCAGTGAATGTGAAAGAGGACGAAAAGGCCTACACAATGGAGCTTGCAGCCCCTGGCATCAGAAAAGAGTTTTGCCGCGTGAACATCAACGAAGACGGTAATCTTAACATCGCCATCGAAAACAAGACAGAACATAAAGATGAAGATCATAAGCATCACTATCTGCGCCGTGAGTTCTCGTACACCAACTATGAACAGAACTACACATTGCCGGAGGATGTGGACAAAGACAACATCTCAGCTAAGGTCGAACACGGTATCCTGACCGTTGTCCTGCCAAAGAAATCAAAGAAAGAGATGAAGATTTCAAAGAACATCGATGTCCTCTAGTTGAGAATTGATAAAAAAGTTGGTTGGTCGATTGACCAACCAACTTTTTTTTTATCTTTGCCGCAAAATTTGAAAACGATGTTGGAACATTTGTATAGTATTCTGCAACAGACACTTACGATAACGGCATTCGTCATCGGAATGATGATGATTATTGAATTTATCAACGTGAAAACCGACGGCTTGTGGTCGAAAAAGCTGCAGGCGTCACCTTGGGTTCAGATATTAATAGGTGCGCTGATGGGCGTGATACCAGGCTGTTTGGGGACTTACACAGTCGTCTCGCTGTATATCCACAGGGTGGTGAACTTCCCGGCACTGATGGCGGCATTGGTGGCCACAGCTGGTGATGAAGCTTTTTTCATGTTCTCAATGTTCCCGGGTAACGCATTGAAAATCACTTTGATAATGTTTGTCGCTGCTATAGTGGTGGGCGCTATTCTACAATTGACGATGAAAAACAAATACATCGGATTGTCGGAGAAATCGTTTCCGTTGCACGACGAGCCGGAGTGCCATCACCACCATCATGAGCACACGGTGAGGAATAATATCAAAAACATCACTTTTGTGAGAGCTCTGCTTATCGGTATGTGTATTCTGGTTCTTGGCCTTATTCTTGGCGGCGTCATCGACGAAGGACATGAGCACGGTCACGAGCATGGCGGCGATGAGGAATGGATTCGTTACTCGCTTATCGCAATGTTTTCGGTGATTCTTATCATTGTGGTAGTCGCGAAAGAGCATTTCTTGCAGGAACATCTTTGGGAACACGTCATCAAGGTGCATCTGCCAAAGATTTTCTTATGGAGCTTCGGCGTAATCTTGGTTATCATGGTTTTGGAACATTATGTTGATGTTCAAGGACTTGTGAATGCTAATCCATACATTGTGCTGCTAATCGCCATTCTGATTGGCATTATCCCGCAGTCGGGACCGCACCTGGTCTTCGTTCTTCTGTTTGCCAATGGCACACTGCCGTTTAGCATTTTGCTTGCGAATTCGATAGTTCAGGACGGACATGGAGCATTGCCGCTGCTCGCCGAGTCGAGAAAGGCGTTTCTGCTTTCAAAAGGAATAAAAATAGTGATGGGAGCGGCTGTTGGAGTTGTCGGACTTTTAATGGGATTTTAACATGACAAAAAACGACTGCTTTTTCTTCGGTAAAGTTACCAAAACGCACGGTTTGAAAGGTGAGATGACAATCAAACTCGATGTTGTGAATCCTGCTGATTTCGCCGATTTGAGATATCTGCTGATTGACGAGAGAGGAACGCTTGTTCCGTATTTTATTGAATATCAGAAGATTAGTGGAGATAAGATGTTTGTGCAGCTTCAAGATGTGAAAAAGATCGAGCAAGCTGTTACTTTTGTTGGGAAAGCCGTTTTTCTTCCAAACGAGATGATGCCTGAACTTGAAGACGATGAGTTCTACTATCAGGAAATCGTTGGCTTCAAGCTTGTGGATGAAGAAAAAGGAGAGATAGGTTTGATTTCCAATGTGTTGGAATATCCGACTCAGGCTGTCATTCAGGTGATGCACGACGGAAAAGAGATTCTCATTCCTATTCATGACGATATCATCCAAAAGGTTAATAAAAAAGCTAAGATATTGAATGTCAAGACTCCAGAAGGATTGATCGACATGTATCTCAATATGTGATATGATGGATTGCCGTCCGTTTTTTTTCAAGAAATTCGCTTTGTTTCATCATCGTTCGACCATGAAAATCGGGACGGATGCGATTATTCTGGGTCGTTGGGTGGAAGTGTCGGAGAATGATGAGGTTCTGGACATAGGGACGGGCTGTGGATTGCTCCCGCTTATGCTTGCGCAGAAAGGCATAAAAAGTGCCGACGCTGTGGAAATCGATCGTGAATCTTTTGAAGAAGCGGCGCAAAATTTTGCCAATTCGGCGTGGAATTCGCGACTTTTTGCGATAAATGAGGATGTGAAAGACTATGCCGCGAGATGTCCGAAAAAATACGATCTGATAGTGTCAAACCCGCCATTTTACTTTGGCGATAACATCCCTGAAAAGGATAAAAAAGGCTTGGCTCGACATACTAACACGTTGAGTTACAAAGATTTACTTCGGTCAGTACAAAAAATGCTGAAGCCCGACGGACGTTTTGCGCTTGTTCTTCCGGCCATTGAATCGAGGACTTTTTTGAAAGAGGCTGAAAATCAAGGATTTTTTATAAAAAAAGAGATGAAAATAGTCCCGATTGAAGGGAAAGAACCTAATAGAATAAATATGCAACTTATTGTAAATCAAGTTGATATAACAGAAAGTGAGACCTTTGTGCTGCGGCATCAAGACCATTCATTTACAAAAGAATACAAAGACTTTTTAAAAGATTATTATTTGGATTGAAAAAAATAGTAACTTTGCAAAAATTTTTTTATGTTTAAGTTGATAATCATAGCGATAATACAGTCGGGATTCCTTGCGGTCGCCCAATACTTCATGAAGCTTGGTGTTGACAGGGTCGGTGACTACAGCACTACATGGTCATATTTCAGAAGTTATCTGAATTGGCAGCTCGGTGTAGCTTTGCTTTTGTACATAATCGCCATGATGATTTATCTTTACATGTTGAAAAATTTTAAATTGTCATTAGTTTATCCACTTACAAGCATCAGCTACATCTTTACGATACTTCTGGCGATGTTCCTGCTTGGGGAGGCGGTTCCGGTAGTCAGATGGGTGGGTGTATTTTTCGTGATGCTTGGCGTCGGCTTAATTGCAAGATAGTTTATATTTGATATGAAAAAAGTATTGTTAATCAGTGCTTTTGCACTTTCTTTTGTTTTGACTTCATGCACATCTCCACTCGTCGGGACATGGGTGCAGCCTCAAACGAATTATACCCAGGAGCAGGGTTTTGTTTTGTATAAAAACGGTTCGGCAGAAGATATCAACGTTGATTTTGTCATATATAAATCGTGGGAGAAGAAAGGCGATTTGCTTATCATAAAAGGGGAGAACACAGGCTCGGTGAAAGGCGATTTCTCCGACACTCTGGTTATCGAGAAAGTTGACGACAAAGAGTTAATTCTCTCACAGTCAGGATATTCAGTCACTTATAAGAAAAAAATAGAAAAATAAAAATATAGACATGAGTAAATTAGTAGTTGTAGCTCTCGGCGGAAACGCTTTGTTGAGAAGCAATCAGAAAGGTACTTACAAAGAACAGATTGAAAACGTCACAGATACTTGTGAGGCTTTGATGAGTTTCATTAAGAATGGCGACAATCTTATTATCGGTCATGGAAACGGTCCTCAGGTCGGCAATGTGATGCTTCAGCACGAGGCTGGCGCCAAGATGTTTGAAGTGCAGCCGATGCCAATGGATTTCTGTGTTTCGGAGACACAGGGCTCTATCGGATATATGATTGAGACCGGATTCCGTAAAGTGTTGTCACAGCACGGATATAAGCATAATATCGTCACTTTGGTGACACGTGTGCTGGTCGACGGCAACGACCCGATGTTCAAGAATCCTACCAAGCCGGTTGGTCCTTATTACGAGAAGGAAGAGGCCGAGGATTATGCCGCCGCCACGGGTGCTATTTTCAAGGAAGACCCGAAGGGAAGAGGCTGGCGTAAAGTCGTGGCATCACCAAAACCGTTGGAAATCAATAATATCGAACTCGTTGAACAGCTCGCAAGGGGTGGAAATATCGTCGTGACAGTCGGTGGCGGCGGCATCCCTGTCGTTGAAAAAGACGGCTACTACGTTGGTGTTGAGGCAGTTATCGACAAAGACCTCGCTTCGTCATTGGCGGCAGTGCAGGTGAAAGCTGACGAATTCTACATTTTGACCGACGTTCCACAGGCATATATCAATTTCCGTAAGGAAAACGAGAAGGCTCTCGGCAAGATCACTGTGGCTGAGGCCAAGAAATACCTCGAAGAAGGTCAGTTTACAGAAGGTTCGATGGCACCGAAGATGCGCGCGGCTATCAAGTTTGTTGAGGAAACAGGTCACGAGGCTGTGATTACTGACGCAACAAGCCTTGGTAACCCGAATGCGGGAACGAGAATCGTGAAGTAGTTAGAACGGAACGTCGTCGTTCATACGGGATCCGATACGTCGTTCGTTCGGAGCGTTGAAGTTGGCGTTTGGAGCAAATTGTGCCGGTTGGTCTGTGTTCTTGGTGTAGTCTTGCTCGAGGTCTTCGAAACGCGCATATTGTCCCACAAAACGCAGTTCAACGTCGCCGAGTTTGCCGTTACGGTGTTTTGCGATGTTGATGACGGCTTTACCTTTTGTTGATGAATGGTCTTCGTCTTCGCTAAGTCCGTAATACTCAGGACGATAGATGAAGATGACCATGTCGGCGTCCTGCTCGATAGCACCTGACTCACGAAGGTCGGAGAGTATAGGTTTCTTTGAGCCTGGACGTGACTCGACGCTACGCGACAGCTGTGAAAGAGCCAAAACCGGGACGTTCAATTCCTTTGCCAGACTCTTCAACGAACGGGAGATGTTACTGATTTCCTGCTCGCGGTTGCCGTTTTTCTCAGTTTTGGCAGTCATAAGTTGCAGATAATCAATGAAAATCATCTGAATGTCGTGCTGCTGTTTGAGTCGGCGGCATTTTGCGCGGAGGTCGAACACCGAAAGCTGTGGTGTGTCGTCGATGAACAGTTTCGCGTTGATGAGAGGCGACACTTTGGTGTTGAGCTGTTGCCATTCGTATTCGGCGAGCTGTCCGGAGCGCAGTTTGTCGGCTGTGAGTGATGTTTCCGACGAGATAAGACGTGTGACGAGCTGCACTGACGACATCTCGAGTGAGAAGAAAGCGATCGGTTTGTTGAAGTCAACGGCGGCGTTGCGTGCCATGTTGAGTGCGAAAGCAGTTTTACCCATACTTGGACGAGCCGCAAGGATGATGAGGTCTGACTTCTGCCAGCCCTGCGTGATGCGGTCGAGCTCGGTGTAGCCGGAAGGCACGCCGCGTAGGGCGGAGCCGGCGTTTTTAGCCTTCTCGATGTCGTCGATGGCGAGTTTCACGAGGTCAGGCATCTGGTCGTAGTTACGTCGCAGGTTGTTTTCGCTGATCTGGAACAGCTTGTTTTCAGCTGAATCGAGCAAATCGAACACGTCGGCGGAGTCTTCGTAGGCGTCTTTTATCGTCTCTGAAGAGATCTCAATGAGTCGGCGTTGTATGTATTTCTGCAAGATAATTCTTGAGTGATACTCAATGTTTGCTGAAGAAACGACGCGGTTGGTGAGCTGTGAGATGTAATATGGACCTCCCACGGCTTCAAGGTCGCCTGTCGATTTCAGGTGATTCGTGACCGTCAGAATATCGATAGGCTCAGATTTGGTGAACAAATCCTTGATCGCCGCGAAAATTATCTGATGTGTCTCCTTGTAAAACACCTCTGGCGACAAAATATCAATCACAGCGTTCACTGCTTCTTTTTCGAGCATGAGCGCACCCAAAACAACCTCCTCCAAGTCGACAGCTTGAGGTGGTATACGTCCTTGATTATTAAGCACATCCACGCTTGGCGCAGCGGCTTGCGACCTGACGAAACCCGATTTTTTTATGCTTTCATTATTCATACTACAAAAGTAGTATAAAAGATTTTTTGTTTATAAGATGTTGATAACTTTTATGAAAATATCACGCAGAGCTTTGTTCTCCAATTCTAAATCGCTGTTAATCAGCTGCTTGTCGAGAGGGTTATCGCTGAAGGCGTTCAAGATGATGCGGCTGTGCTCGAAAAGTTTTTTGTCGGGGAAGACACTCTCGTATACATTTTTCAGGGAGAAGTCTGTTTTTACATTCTCGTGATGAAATTCCGACTGCATCAAGACCTCTCTGAAATTAAGTATTTTATAATTTAACTCTTTGGATTCCAATATGTTATATCTTTGTAAGGAAGCGGTGACGTTTTGTGACGCAAAGCAGATGACTTGTTCGAATCCTGTAAGTTGCTCGGTGAGAATCGCGAGGCTTTCTTTCCATTTCGAGAGGTCGTCGAGGCAGTTCCAATCGTAGATTTTATCGAAGTTTCCGTTGTTTGACAGTATGGAAAATCCGATGATGAACTCGGTGTAAGGTTTGTCGCCGTCGAACAATGGCACGGCCGGACGATAAAACAACAGGTTGAGGAATGCGGTGGATTGGTTGCGGTCGCCTATGAGATCGTAAAGTGTCTTATAATCAATGGAATAGGGCTTGTCGGCCTCAGTGGGCACGTATTTCCAGCAATGACCGTGAAACTCGCAGCGGTAGGGCGTGTCACATTGGTTTCCAATAGGAATCTTTGGCGAATGAGGCTGTTTTATGATATCTTTGAAGTGAGCGATGTTTTTAGCAATCACATCCTGATATTGCTCGGCGTATTCTTTAACAGATTGAAACACAAATAGTTGTGATAAATCCAAATCGCCATTTTTCACGTAGTCGGCGTTGATGTACATCAGCTGGATGTCGGAAAGCGGGATGTCGCAGCCTTTCAAAACGTAATATTGCAGGGCGGCGTCTTTCATGTAAGTGGGGCTGATGCTGAGTGAGCTTTTCACCTCAATGGCGCGCCATTTGTCGCCGTCGCGCACGATGATGTCGAGCATGATGAGAGTGTCGTCGTATTGAAACACGGCTTCGTACATCACGTTAACCGCAGGATTTGAAAGGTTTTGCATCGTTTCGGCGACTTTTTTGCCGAACTGCGACGGAGAGCTTGGCGTCATGTTGATGCCGCCGGGAAACAGCTGCTGGGCGAGAATGCCCACGTCGGTGCCGCGTTTGAACTTCGCTCGCTGCTCCATGCTGAGCTTGTCGCGCAAAAACGGTCGGTTTTTGAACAGATACAGTGCTTTCTCGCATTGCTCGCCTTTGATATATGTGGATTTTGAAAGAATATGCATCTTATTGATTATTAGGAAGTTGAAGTATGTTTTTCTTCGCAAATATAGTCATTGAGATGCCTCTGGCGAGCATGAATCCGAGGAAAGCGATCCACAGTCCGTGGTTGCCGTAGAGTGGCACCAGAAGATACCAAAGTGGCAGAAAGACTATGATTGACGAGATAATCATGGTGTTGCGGATAGCTTTTGAGGCTGTCGCCCCGATATAGATGCCGTCCCAGAGGAAGGCGGCGAAGGTGATGATCGGGATTAGCACCATATATATATAATAAGGTTGTATTTGTTCAATGATTATTGGCTGGTCGGAGATCATTTTCACAAAAGGGGTGGGGAATATGGCGTAGATAATGGCGAACGGCACGCAGATGTAAGCTCCCCATTTGAAAAGATGCATCACCACGCTGCGAAGGTTGTTGGTATCCTTTGCTCCGACATATTTCCCAACGAGAGCTTCTCCGGCATAGGCGAAACCGTCGGTGAAATAAGAGAAAATATAGAAAAACTGCAGCAGTATCATGTTGATACTCAGAATGTTATCGCCAAGTCTTGCTGACTGATTAGTAAAAAACGCAATTGTGAATACCAGCAGAATGCTTCTTATCATCAGGTCGGTGTTGACCTTGAAAAATCTTTTTATCTTATTGATATTCAATAAAATATTGATGTCAATCTTGATGAGATATTTCTTGTATTTTATAAAAAGGAAGATAAGAGCTGTCAGCAGTCCGCAGTATTGTGCTATGACGGTGCCGAGAGCCACGCCTACCACGTCTTGTTTCATCACCACAACGAAGAAGATGCTGAAAAAGATATTTAACACATTGATTATTATAGCGATAGCCATTGGAATCTTAGTGTTTTGCATGCCTATGAACCAGCCGTTGAAGCAGTAAAGCATCATGTTGGCAGGAGCCGCCCATATTCTGACGAAGAAATACGTTATGGCCAGTTTTTTCAGGTCATCGCTGCCATCCAGCAGTACCATACTGAGTCGGGCAATAGGATCTTGCAGGCATAATATTAATATGAAGGCGAGAATTGCAATTGTTAGTGATCTGTAGAGTGAGTAGGATATCTCTGAAACATCGGAGGCTCCGAACGATTGGGCTGTGAAGCCTGTGGTGCCGGCGCGCAGGAAGCTGAAAAACGAGTAAAGAACGCTGAATATGGTGCCGCCGAGAGCTATGGCGCCGATGTAGATGGGGGAGCTGAGATGACCCATCAGAATCATGTCGACCAAACCGAGCAACGGGATAGTTATGTTGCTGATAATGTTTGGGATGGCTAATTTTAAAATCGAGCGGTTCACGTGAAAAATTTTATGCAAAAATAAAAAATATTGTTGGTTGTATTAAAAAATTTCGTAAATTTGCAGTGTTGAAAATGAGGCGGTGTGGATTATTGTAGAACAATTCCACACTTTTCCACAAATAAAACAAAAAGGGCGAGAAAATTTAATTTTAAAATATTGTTGATTATCAATTAGTTGACAAAAATTTTAAAAAATCAAACAGTTTGGCACGATTTTGGCGCTAAACATAATTCGTTAGCATAGACTAATTTTAAACATAACAAAAAATGAAAAAAGTATTAACATTTGTATCGGTCGCATTAGTAGCTCTTTTATTAAGCTCATGCGTTGAGAGTTCAAAGAAGTATCAGGCTTTATTGGCAGAGAAGGAATCACTCGCAGTTGAAAATCAGAACTTGGAGAATGAATTCAATGCTACAATGGGTATCATCAACGAGGTCGAGAATAACCTCCAGGCTATTCGTGACGCAGAAGGTATCCTTTTAGTTAAACAAGAAGGCAGTGAAAGAGATCAGATCGTTTCTGAACTCATCCAGCTCAAAGAAGTCATGGCAACAAACCATGCTCGTTTGGACTCATTGAATGATGCTTTGGCAAAGGCCAACAAGAACAATGCTAACCTCCGTGCTCAGGTGAAGAAACTTCAGGCTCAGCTCAAGGAGAAAGAAGAAATGATTGCTAACCTTCAGGCTCAGATCGCAGAGAAAGACGGTCAGATTGCTAACTTGAACACACAGGTCGAAAACCTTAACAACGACCTCAACAACGCTAACAATCAAATTGCTGACCTCAACAATGCAAACTTGGCTCAGGAGAATGAGTTGAACGCTGTATACTACATCGGCGCAACAAAGAATGAGTTAAAGTCAAAGGGCGTTATCCTCAGCGCAAAGAAAGTGCTCCAGAATGGTGTTCCTACAGACGCATTCACAAAGGCTGACAAACGTGAGACAACATCACTCGTTTTCAACACAAAGAAAGCAGTTGTTTTGACTAACCATCCAGCAAATTCTTACAACCTCGTTAAGGGTGTTGACGCAGAAGGCGCAAAGATCGTGACACTTGAAATTACAAATCCAGAGGCATTCTGGGGTGTAACAAAATATTTGGTTGTTCTAACCAAGTAATTTTTCTGCTCGTTTTCAATATTTACGGGAATCCGATGCCGCCTGGTACCGGATTCCTATTTTTTTATTGTTTTTTTTGTCGCAGATAAAAATAAAATTTCTATTTTTGCAGAACGAGCAGAAGTTTTATTATGTCAAAAAAGATTTTGATTGTCGATGACGATGTGGCTTTTGGCGTTATGCTGAAGACATGGTTTCAGAAAAACAGCTGGGATGCGGTTCTGGCGTCGAATTTGGACACAGCCCTGCAAGCGTCAGCCTCATCACAATTTGACCTTATTTTAAGCGATTTGCGCCTTCCTGACGGCGATGGTATCATGTTTCTGACCTACCTGCGAGAGAAGAAGATAATGACACCTTTTATCATCATGACGGGATACGCCGACGTGCAGACCGCCGTGAACGCCATGAAACTCGGCGCATTCGACTATCTCAAGAAGCCTATCATTCCAGAGATACTGCAGGAAAAGATTGATTTGGCGTTGAAACAGGATAACACAAAGGCACAACAGGAGCAGAAGGCGAAGCCTAAAACCGGGAAAACGACTGTGGTAAAAGGCAAAAGTCCTGTCATACAGCGAGTTTACACACACGTGAGTCTTGTGGCGCCAACGAAGATGTCGGTGCTTATTTTGGGCGAGAGCGGAACAGGTAAGGAATACATTGCGCGCATGATTCACGAGCAGAGCGGACGAAAGAACAAGCCGTTTATTGCTGTCGACTGCGGTAGTCTCTCGATGGAGCTCGCGCCTTCAGAACTGTTCGGCCACATGAAAGGATCATTTACCTCGGCAATAGCTGATAAAAGAGGCGTTTTCGTGGAGGCAAACGGCGGAACGGTGTTCCTCGACGAGATAGGAAACCTCCCGTATGAGGTTCAGAAACAATTACTTAGAGCTTTACAGGAGCAGAAGGTGAGACCAGTTGGCTCATCGCAGGATATCAATGTCGACGTGAGAATAATCGCGGCGACGAATGAAAACTTGGTGGAAGCCATAGAAAAAGGACGTTTCCGTCAGGATTTATATCACAGAATCAACGAATTTTCGCTTGAGGTGCCGCCACTTCGCGAGAGGATTGAAGACCTTGAGGAGTTTGCTTATCATTTCCTGGATGAGGCGAACGAGGAGCTTGGCAAGAATGTGAATCACATCTCCGACAAGGCGCTTGAGAAATTGAAAGAGTACACATGGGACGGCAATCTCAGAGAGTTGAGAAATGTTATTCGCCGTTCGGTACTTTTCACTGAAAATCAAGAGATTACAGAAGAGAATCTGCCGGTTTTGTCAATCCATTCGCAGAAAAGTCAGCAGGATGACATGGCATTGCAGCCTGGCGATGAGAAAGAACAGATTTTGGCGGCATTGCGTAAGGCGCGTGGCAATAAAACCGTCGCGGCGAAGCTGTTGCAGATCGACCGTAAGACTTTGTACAACAAGATGCATCTTTATGAAATAGAATTGTAAATCAATAAGTTATAGTTATGGAAGATAATGAAAAAATCGGATTGCCGGAGAATGCGCAGCGTGAGCTGAAGCCCGGTGAGGTTTATGAACCAATTTTGTCTCCGAATAAGAAATACAAGGAAGTTACGGTGTGGTCGGTGATTGTCGGTCTGCTGATGACTGTTTTGTTTTCGGCTGCTGCCGCCTATCTCGGATTGAAGGTTGGTCAGGTTTTTGAGGCCGCCATCCCGATAGCTATCATCGCGATCGGACTTTCGAGTGTGGCGAAGAAAAACGACGCTTTGTCGCAGAACGTCATCATACAGTCGATAGGCGGATGCTCGGGCGGTGTGGTGGCTGGCGCAATCTTCACATTGCCGGCACTTTACATACTTCAAGGCAAGGGCTATGACATTGAAATCAATTATTTACAGGTGTTTCTGAGCTCGTTGCTCGGCGGCGTGCTGGGAATCTTGTTTCTGATACCTTTCAGAAAATATTTCGTAAAGGAACAGCACGGAAAGTTCCCGTTCCCTGAAGCTACGGCTACAACTCAGGTTCTCGTGAGCGGACAGAAGAAAGGTAAAGACTCGTTGTTGCTTGTCGTCAGCGGATTGATCGGCGGTGTTTACGATTTCATCATCTCGACATTCGGATGGTGGTCGGAGACTGTGACCACGAAAGTAGTGGGTTGGGGCGCTGCCTTGGCTGACAAGGTGAAGCTGATGTTTAAGGTCAATGTGGGCGCTGCAGTGCTCGGCCTCGGTTACATCATCGGATTGAAATACGCTTTCATTATTTGCTGCGGCTCAATGCTGGTGTGGTTTATCATTATCCCAGGAATGAATCTTATTTGGGGCAACGATATCATCGACATGATGAACACTGGAATCGCCATGAGGATAGGCGAGATGTCGCCTGAGATGATTTTTACCGGTTATGCCCGTCATATCGGCATCGGCGGCATCGCCATGGCTGGTGTGATAAGCATTATCAAGTCGTGGGGCGTGATAAAATCGTCGGTCGGACTTGCCGCCAACGAGTTTAAAGGAAAGAAATCGGCGGCAGGCGAGGTGGAGAGGACGCAGAAAGACCTCTCGATGAAGTTTATCGTCATCGGAATCGTGGCGATTCTGCTTCTGACGTTTGTTTTCTTCCGTTTTGGCGTGGTTGGCAACTTCGGACATGCTGCTATTGGAATTTTGGTTGTTGCTGTTATAGCGTTCCTGTTTACCACAGTGGCAGCAAACGCTATTGCTATCGTGGGTTCTAACCCTGTGAGCGGCATGACGTTGATGACGTTGATTCTCGCCTCTTTGGTGATGGTTGCTGCGGGTTTGAGCGGCGCTGCAGGTATGACAGCCGCTTTGATTATCGGAGGCGTTGTGTGCACGGCTTTGGCTGTCGCAGGCGCATTCATCACTGATTTGAAGGTCGGATATTGGATTGGAACTACGCCGAAGAACCAGGAAATTTGGAAATTCGTCGGTGTCGCGGTGGCTTCGGCAACGGTGGCCGGTGTCATCATGATTCTTAATAAGGCATACGGATTCGTTGGCGATGGCGCTCTCGTGGCACCACAGGCCAACGCCATGTCGGCTGTCATCGAGCCTATGATGTCGGGCGGCAACGCGCCGTGGCTGCTTTACGGCATCGGCGCATGTATCGCGTTAATACTCACATTCTTAAAGATTCCGGCATTGCCATTCGCGTTGGGTATGTTCATTCCGATCGACCTGAACATCCCGTTGCTGATTGGCGGTGCCATCTCATGGTTTGTGTCGTCACGCAGCAAGGATGAGAAAGTCAACAAGGCACGTTACGACCGTGGCACTCTTATCGCTTCAGGATTCATTGCCGGTGGCGCATTGATGGGTGTGGTGAGTGCAATCTTAAAGTTTGCTAATGTCGACTTAGTAGCAAGAATGGCCGACGGCTCGTTCTTCGCATCGACACCGTTGGCGGCGTTGATAGCCCTTGTGATGTACATTGCAATCATAGCTTATATGATTTGGGATTCAAAACGCGCAAAAGTTGAAGAATAATTAAATAAGGTATAAAATGGAGAAATTATTAGATAAATTCCTGCGTTACGTCTCCGTTGAGACGACGTCGGATCCAGAATCGGAGACGCAGCCGAGCTCGATGCGTCAGTTCGACCTTTTGAAAATGTTGCAGAAAGAGCTTCAAGATATGGGCATCAAGGCTGATTTGGACGAATACGGCTATGTGATGGCTACTATTCCGTCGAATGTGGAGAAAGATATCCCGGCTATAGGTTTTATAGCTCATGTCGACACGTCGCCTGACGCTTCGGGCAAGGACATCAAGCCGCAGATCATTGAAAATTATGGCGGTGGCGATATTTTGCTTAACGCTGAAAAAGAGCTTTACCTGAAGGTGTCGGAATTTCCTGAGATGCAGCAATATGTGGGCAAGACGATGATAACCACCGACGGCACCACCTTGCTTGGCGCTGACGACAAAGGCGGTGTTGCGGCTATCATGTACGCGGCTCAATATATGATGGAGCATCCTGAATTCAAGCATGGCGAGATCAAGATAGGATTCACTCCTGACGAGGAGATCGGACGTGGTGTGGCGAAATTCGATGTGAAGAAGTTCGGGGCGAAGTATGCCTACACCATCGACGGTGGCGAGATAGGCGAGCTGGAGTATGAGAATTTCAACGCAGCGGCTGCAAAGATTCACATCCAAGGCAGTAATATACATCCAGGTTATGGAAAGGATAAGATGGTCAATTCGATGCTCATCGCCATGGAGCTGAACGGCATGCTACCTGTTGAGCAACGACCAGCATACACTCAGGGTTACGAAGGATTCTTCCACCTGACTGACATCACTGGAACGGTGGAGGAGACTACGATGGGATACATCATCCGTGACCACGACAGGGCGAAGTTTGAGGCTAAAAAAGAGTTGATCACAGCTATTGTCGAGCTTTTGAATAAGAAATACGGTAATATCGTTACTTTGGAGCTGAAACATCAGTATTACAACATGCGCCAAGAGGTTGAGCCTCATTACTTTATCGTTGAGAAAGCCATCAAAGCCATTGAGATGGCCGGCATCAAGCCGAAGGTGCAGCCGATTCGTGGCGGTACTGATGGCGCCAACCTGAGTTTCATGGGCTTGCCATGTCCGAATATCTTCGCCGGAGGTCACAATTTCCACGGAAAGTGGGAGTATGTGCCGCTTGAAAGCATGGAAAAAGCTTCAGAAGTGATTTTGAATATAGTGAAATTGTTTACGGAATAGATTATTTGAATTCCGGATACATCTCGTAAAATTTGTTCTCGAAGGTACGGACCCGATTCAGTGATTTTCGGGTCCAGTCGAGACGAATCTCCTGTTTTTCTTCCTCTGTGAGGTGCCAGTTGACATCGCTTTTGTGCAGACGTTGAGTGAGTGTGTACATCAGCAAAGCCGCGGAAACACTGATGTTGAAGCTCTCGGTGAAGCCGTGCATCGGGATTTGTACGTACATGTCGGAATGCTCGAGTGCGTAGTCGGTGAGGCCTGTTTTCTCGGTGCCGAACACCACGGCGATAGGCTGGTCGAGAGGGAGAGTGTCGGGAGTGTAGTCGTTCTGGTGAGGGCAGGTGGCGACTATCTTATAGCCTTTGCTGTGAAGATAGTCGAAAGCCTCGGGGGTGTTGAATTCCTCGACGTTGTATTTGTGCAGGTCGAGCCATTTGGTGGAGCCTACCACGATGTCGGGGTTGATGTCGTAGACCCATTTGTTTTCGATGATATGGATGTCCTGCACGCCGGTGAGGTCGCAGCTTCTCAAGACGGCGCTCGCGTTGTGCGACTGATAGATGTCTTCGAGCACTATTGTGAGATGACGGGTGCGGTATTGGAGCACTTCTTCGAAGCGTTGTTTTCTCTCGTCGGTGATGAAATCGGAGAGAAATTCGTATAATTTTTGTTCTTTAGCGTTCAAAATGAATGAGTTATGTTTTTAAAACGATGTTTTTAAAATTTTTACAAATATATTGATTTTTTTTGTTCAAACATAAAGAAAAAAAGCGTATTTTTGCAGTTCGAAAAATTGTATTTGATATTATGGCAAAAGAAAACGTACAGAAAGACGAAGAACGTCTTGAACAGATTGAGACTACATTAGGAAAGACAGAAATGTTTATTGAAGAGCATCAGAAGCCTATTTTGATAGTTCTCGCGGCTATCATCGTGGTTGTTCTGGCAATCTTCGGATTGAGAAAGTTTGTTTATGAGCCTCGTGAGGCAGAAGCACAGACAGCTATTTTCCGTGCTGAACAGCTTTTCGAAAGCGATGATTATGCTACAGCTCTCAACGGTGACGGCAACAACGCCGGCTTCATCGATATCATCAATGAGTATGGTGGAACAAAGACAGGCAACCTCGCAAGATATTATGCAGGTATCTGCTATCTCAACATGGGTGATTTCGACAATGCTATCAAGTATCTCGATGAGTTTAAGGGCAAGGATCAGATTGTGAAGCCATTGGCAACAGGCGCCAAGGGTGACGCTTATCTTGAGCTTGACAATGCCGCTGAGGCAGCAAAATGCTATGAGAAAGCCGCTAAAGAATCAGCCAACTCATTTACAAGCCCAATGTTTCTTATGAGAGCAGGCTATGCATACGAGATGGTTGAGAACTATGAGAAGGCTTTGGAGATGTATAAAATCATCAAATCAGAATATCCTAACAGCAACGAAGGTTTCAGCGTAGAGAAGAACATCGCTTACGTTGAAGCTAAACTCGCTAAATAAAGTTTAGAGTTTAAAGTTTAGAGTTTAGAGTTTTAGAATGCCTGATTCTGATGGGAGTCAGGCATTTTTAATAAATGAGAGACATGAAGATAGTATATTTTGGTACGCCGGAGATAGCGGCATCGCAACTTGAGGCTATTTTGGCTGCAGGTTATGATGTGCCGGCTGTTGTCACCACCCCTGACCGCCCGGCGGGGCGTGGCAAGCAAATGCATGCTTCGGAGGTGAAGGAATGCGCGTTGCGTCACGGGTTGCCGGTGCTTCAGCCGGAGAAGCTTAAAGACGAGGCTTTTGTGGAGCAGCTGCGTTCGTACAATGCCGATTTGTTTGTGGTGGTGGCGTTCAGGATGCTTCCAGAGGTGATTTGGAGCATGCCGCCGAAGGGCACCATCAACCTTCATGCTTCATTGCTGCCGCAATATCGCGGAGCGGCTCCTATTAACCATGCTATTATTAATGGTGAGACTGAGACTGGTTTGACGACATTCATCCTTGACAAGGAGATAGACACCGGCGCTATGATTATGCAGGAGAAGATAGCCATTGGCGAGAAGATGAACGCCGGCGAGCTGCATGACGCGCTGATGCATCTCGGAAATGACGTTATCGTAAAGACGATAAAGATGATTGAAGAAGGTAGAGTGGAGGCGAAGAGTCAGAGCATGGTGATTGAGAAAGAGAACCTTACGTTGAAGCCGGCGCCTAAGATATTCAAGGAAGACTGTTACATCGACTGGAACAAGTCGGGTAAGGAAATTTACAATTTCGTGAGAGGATTGTCGCCCTATCCTGCGGCGCACGCAAAAATTCAAAATCCTGAAGGCGAAATTTTGGATTTGAAGATTTTTGAAACGGAATTGGCGTTGAAATCAAGTGAAAATGATGCTAAATTTGCTTTGAAAACAGACCAAAAAACGTTTTTGGAGGTTGTTTTAGACGATTCTTGCATAAAAATTATTGAAATTCAACAGGCCGGCAAAAAAGCAATGCCAATTGCGGAATTCCTAAGAGGAACAAGGGTTTCGGAAGATTGGAAGCTATTTTTTTAATTTTCAATTTTAATTTTTTTTTAATTTTTTGAAAAAAAAAGTTGTAAGTTGCTGATTTAATGTTATATTTGCATTGTCAAATAAATACAAACTTATTAAAACTTACAAAATGAATAAAGCAGAATTAGTAAATGTGATGGCAGAAAAAGCTGGCCTCACAAAGGTTGATGCTAAAAAAGCTTTGGACGCTTTTATTTGCGCAGCAACAGGTGCAATCCGTAAAGGTGATCGTATCTCATTAGTTGGCTTCGGCACATTCTCAACAACAAAACGCCCAGCCCGCAAAGGTCGCAACCCACAGACTGGCAAAGAAATCATGATTGCCGCTAAGACAGTTGTGAAGTTCAAAGCAAGTGCTGATTTAGTAAAATAAGTAGTTTTTACTATTGACAACAAGGTCGCTTTATGGCGACCTTTTTTTGTTTAGAACAGTGACCATTGACGGCCTTTTTCCTTGAGGTTACCGTTCTCGTCCTGTTCGATGGTCCCGTTGTCGAGCATCCAGCGCACTGTCTCGAGCACTTTCTCCTCGAGGTAGTTTTTGGCCAGTGACGGCGTCTCGTAAAGAGGCACAACGCGTTTTTTCAGTTCGTCGAGTATGATATCGCTGATGTTTTTGTATTCCTCATCGTTGATATTCATTTGGTTACGGATGTTGCAGACATCGCATTTGCCGCATCTCGTCTTTATCTTCTCGCCGAAATATCTCAGCAGCTGCACGCTGCGGCATTCGGTGTCGTTGTTCACGAAATCTATCACCGCCTGCACGCGTTTTGTGGCATCGTCTTTGCGGTCGCGGTACACTTCGTCGGACAGCGCGAAGTTGCGGGTGTCCTGGCGTTCGGTGAGGTATTGTATCTGAGGTTTGTCGTTGCGTTGTATGTATGTCAGGAAGTTGTATTTCTCCAGTTTTTTCAGTGTATTCTCGACCTTTTCGACATCGATGCCGAGTTTCAGGCTTATCTGTTCCTCTTTTATCTTGACGAAGTCGGAGAGTATGCCCGGATAGTTCCTTAGTAGGTATTTTATCATGGTGTCGAATTCGGCGTATTCCACCTGGAAGCGGTAGAGGTCTTCGCGGCTCGCTTTGATGAAAAGTTGCGATGGGGTGTCCATCGCTTCCGAGAGGGCGAAGAAGCCTTCTCTCTCCATGAGTTTCAATGAGTTAAACACTTCAAGAAGTGAGAATCCGTATTCCTTAGCGAACTCGTTCATGTCGAAGTTATAGCTCTGGTTGTTGCCGGCACCGACGGGTATCTGCAGGTAGTTTCCTACGGAGTCGTAGATGGCTTTTATGCGGTCGAGTTCGGGGTACGACTGTTGCAGGTTTTCCTTGAGCTGTTTGATGTCGGCGTCAGATACGAGCAGGAATGCCTCTGACGGTTTGAGGTCGCGGCCGGCGCGTCCTGCTTCTTGGAAGTAAGCCTCGAGGCTGTCGGGGAGGTCCATGTGGACGACGACGCGCACGTCGGGTTTGTCGATGCCCATGCCGAAGGCGTTGGTGGCCACTATGACTTTTATCTTGCCGTCCATCCATAGACGCTGGCGTTCGTCGCGTGTGCGGGCGTCGATGCCGGCGTGGTAGAACGTGGCGCTGATGCCGGCCGACTGCAGCCAGTCGGCGATGACTTTAGTGCGTTTGCGGCTGCGGACGTACACTATGCCGCTGCCAGACTCCATCTTCATGAAGAGACGGTACATAAGTCCGTATTTATCAGCGACTTTGATGACGTTGTAGGTGACGTTTTTGCGTTCGTAGCTCGTCTGGAAGACGTTGCGTTCTTTGAATCCGAGACGGAATTGTATGTCGTCGACCACTTTAGGCGTGGCGGTGGCTGTAAGCGCCAGAACTGGAGTGTTAGGTATGTAGGGACGAACTTCAGCGATCTTAAGATACGGTGGACGGAAGTCGTAGCCCCATTGTGAGATGCAATGCGACTCGTCGATGGCGAGCAGGCACACCTTCATTTTTTTTATCGCCTCGATGAAGGTGTCGGTCATGAGGCGTTCGGGCGAGACGTATAGAAACTTGAGGTTTCCGAAGGCCGCATTGTTGTAGGCCATCTCCACTTCGCTGGGGTGCATGCCCGAATAGATTGCCGCCGCCTCGATGTTTATGTGTTTCAGGTGTTGCACCTGGTCTTTCATCAATGAGATGAGTGGGGTGACCACAATACATACGCCGTCCATCGCCATTGCCGGCACCTGGAAGCAGATGGATTTGCCGCCTCCTGTTGGCAGAAGCGCGAGGGTGTCGTGTCCGTTGATGACAGAGTCGACGATGTCTTCTTGCATCGGGCGGAACGAGGGATAGCCCCAGTATTTTACCAAAACGGCGCGAGTCAAGTCACTCATAGTGTTGCTTTTTTCGGCAAAGTTAATAACTTTTTTTATAAAATATTATAATTAATGTAAAACTTTAGAAATTATTGCTTATTTTTGTCGAATTATTATTAAAAGGGAAATATATCGGATAACATTTTTTACATGATGGGGGGAAAAATAAGGTATTTTTTATTAAGTATATTTATATATTTAGGGGTATTATTATTTGCGCAAGATAATAATTGTATTGATTTATCTAATTTAAGCGCATCATATATCCATTGTCATTACGGTACTTTTTGGAACCCTAACCAACATAGCGGTGTGGCGAACGGAAGACATACTGTTATCACCCAGCAAGGTATTGATGGTAATACTTGTGGTGGACTTCAGATGATTCCGCCAGGAGAAAATTATTCTGTGAGATTGGGTAATTCGAGCACTGGCGCTGAAGCTGAGAGTATTTCCGTGGATATAGCCATTGATACTGCTGACTTTGACCTTCTTATCTTGAAATATGCCGCTGTTATGCAGGATCCTTCCCATACACCTGCGGAACAGCCACGTTTCACATTCGATATTCTTGATGTTAACAACACACCTATCAATCCTGAGTGCTGCTCGGCCGACTTTATCGCAAATCCAGCTTTGGGCTGGAACCAATGTGGCGGAACATTGTGGAAAGACTGGACTAATGTGGGTGTTGACATTTCAAGTTTCCATGGAACTACTATCAGGGTGCGATTGACAACTTACGATTGCTCGCAGAGCGGTCACTACGGATATGCGTATTTCCTTTTGTCGTGCGGCAAGAAGAGAATCACTGTTGATGTTTGCGGTGAGGTGGGAACATACACATTTATGGCGCCAAGCGGTTTTACATACCAATGGTATTGGGCTGACGATCCTTCGAATATTCTTTCGACAAACCAGCAGGTGTCGGTGCCGGCCGGTGGAATCCGTACACTTAAATGCCAGACATCATTTATTGGAAATCCTAACTGCGGATTTGAGCTTACAACATCAACGGAATACCGTTATCCAAGATCTGGATTCTCAATTCAAAGCACTGGTTGCCAATGGGAGTATACTTTTGTCAATGAAAGTTATATCACAAATGATGGAATAAATCCTGATGGTACAGGTTCCCTTTGTGATGACGCATATTGGGATTTCGGTGATAACACTACTTCGACCGAGATTCAACCGACTCATAAGTATTCGAGCCCTGGTGATTATACAATTATGATGATTGCCGGTTTGAACGAACTTGAGTGTAGAGATACGACTTGGCATTATGTGCATGTCTTGCCGAATGTCTTTGATGCTGAAGTTTGTGATGTTTACGTATGGAATAACATTCAATATACTGAGACAGGTAATTATTCGCAGCATTTCAATTATGGACCGAATTGTGATAGTGTAGCTTATCTCAATTTGACTGTTTATCCAAGTTATGACACGGTTTTTGACATCTCTATTTGTCATGGTGAAGATTATGTGGATAATGGGTTTGAGTATCTCCAGCCGGAAGTTGATGAATATTTCGATACATTATTCCTTACAACGGTTAATGGTTGCGACAGCACGGTGTACCTTCATCTGCACGTTTGGCCGACCTTCGACACGTACATTCAGGATTCGATCTGCTTCGACGAGGACTATTTCGGCTACGGTTTCACTGAGATCTATCCTCCTGTGGGCATGAACTACGACACCTTGTTCCTGCACTCTGTCCACGGCTGCGACAGTACGGTGTACCTTCAGCTGAAGGTCAACCCGATCTACGCCAACTACTTCGCCGACAGCGTGTGCGAGGGCGAGGAGTACCACCTTCACGGCTTCAACGACTCGGTTATGCCAGTCGGCATCCACTATGACACTTTGTACCTTCAGACACTCAGCGGCTGCGACAGCCTCTCGTATCTGGAGCTCACCGTCATGCCGACGCACGAGACCGACCTCGTTGCCGCCATCTGCGAAGGCGATGACTACACCGACAACGGATTTAACATCCTGCAGCCACAGCCTGGCGACAGCATCTACAGCATAGTGCTGAGCAACGAGTACGGCTGCGACAGCACGGTGAACCTTAGCCTTAAGGTGTGGCCCGACAGCTATAAGTATATCGTCGACACAGTCTGTCACGGCGTCGACTACTTGCTTGACGGCTTCAAGATCATCCAGGCGGAGGTGGGCACGGTATACGACACGCTGTTCCTGACGAACAGCCACGGCTGCGACAGCACGGTGTACCTCGATCTGACGGTGGTTCCCGACTACGACACTCTTGTCATCGACTCTATCTGCTACGGCGAGGACTACACACAATACGGCTTCGCCTATGACCATCCTGAGGTCGGAAGATATATCGACACGCTGTGGTTGACGAACCAATACGGCTGCGACAGCATCATCTTCCTTGATTTGAAGGTTAACCCTGTATACGACACTCTGTTCACCGACACCATCTGCCACGGTCTGGACTACACTCTTCACGGCTTCAACATCATCCAGCCGGCGATAGGCGTCATGCAGGACACCCTGTTGCTCAACACCGGCAGCGGCTGCGACAGCATAATATATCTTGATTTGACCGTCATGGAGCGCTCCGACACACTTATCGTGGCGTTCATCTGCGAAGGCCAGGACTATATCGCCAACGGCTTTGAATACATCCAGCCGGCAGCGGGTATCTACTTGGATTCGCTGCAGG
>CAMZJA010000026.1 GCA_947307415.1 uncultured Bacteroidales bacterium
ACGCTTTGGCGATTTTGATTTTCTCCTGGTCTGTCTTGGAGATGAAGTCGATGACGTTGTTAATTTTGTTTTTTGCCATAATCTTTATATTTTTAGGGTTAATAAAAGTGATTAGGAGGCAAGTTTAGTAAAAATAACTGTATGGAAAGAGTCGGTTGATTGTGGTGCTTTCGATTTCAATGGTTTGCTCTCGATTTCCAGTTGGTCGGTCAGGAAAATCGGGCGACAGCAGTATTAAAATTTTTCACCGAAACAAACAACAAAACAAAAAAATAAAAAAAAGATGCTTTTTTTGCCAGCCATGATAGCCGACGGCAGTCAAGGTTTTTTGCAAAAAAATACTACCCCAGAGGGGTGGAGATTTTTTTCCAAAAACCCGAAGGGCTTGACCTTGACGGACTAGGCAATCAGGGCTAATTTTGCATCATTTTTTTGAATTTTTGAATCACCATCATTTTTTTCTCGCAGATTTCACAGATAACACGGATTTGGACTTCCACAGTTCTTCCACAAGTGATTTAGGCTCGTTGACACTCGCAGGATTTCGCAGATCGGAGCACTCAGAGAATAAAGAGACCTCGGTTTTAATCAGGAATCAAAAAAGGAGAAGTCACCTAAAAGGGCGGGTTGGGTGGGACTACACACTGTTGGCAAAGGCTTGATGGTTGCCGAGGGTTCCCTTTGGGAGACGGCAATCATCAAGCTTTTGCCTTTTGAGCAGAAACTATCAATCGAAGCCGTGAACCAAAAAAGAGATGCATTGTGTTGCCCGGAAGCGGCATGAGCATGTCGTCAGCCGAGGGGTTCCCACTGGGACACGGCTGTCGATATGCTGATGCTGCGGCAATCAATAAAAGACGAAAACGAGATGTTTTGCGGAATCAAAAAGGAAACACTAAAAGGATTGGAAACGCTTTATTTTATTGATATTTTCAAAAAGAAGCCACACCTAAAAGGGCGGGTTGGGTGGGGACGCAACATTGTCGGCAAATTCTTGAGTGAAGAGAAGCGTCTAACGGAGCGGAGCGGAATTAGACGATGAACGGAACGAAAGATTTTGACTTTGTGCCGTAAGCATTAAACGAAGCCGAGAACCAAAAAGAGACGCATTGTGTTGCCCGGAAGCAGCATGAGTGTAGCGTCAGCCGAGGGTTCCCATTGGGATACGGCTGCCGCTATACTGATGCTGCGCTGTTCAATGATGCCATAAACACCGAATTGCCCAGAGACCAAAAGACTCGGAGCACTCAGAGAACTAAGAGACCTCGGGATTTACTCGGAAACCATCAAAAGAAGCAGCCGCCAAAAAACATGTGGGTCTGGGCAAGGGAGGGAAATGAAATGACCGGACGCAGCTCAAGTGAGGTCGCACCGCGTACCTCCCCCGGCCGATAGGACGGGGGCCCGGAAGCAAAAACGAAGTTTTTTGCTGGAGGGTGCGCGCGACGCGCGTGCGGGGTGGCAGCAGCTGGGAGGTGGCACGGAGGCGATAGCTGAGTGCCCCCAGCTGAAAGCTTGGCTTTTTTAACGGCGCTGCGCCTTTGAATTGTGCAGTGACGCTCAACGAAGATGAAAACAATTGAATTTGCAGTAGCATTATTTAATCGCCGGAAAAAAGACGAGCCTGCCACCCCGCTGGGCGGCGCGCTTTAACACAAGGGGCTGGCGGCGGGATTTTGGATGCAGGGACATTGAATTGTGCAGTTGCATTCAAAGGAGCAGAGACGTTTGAATTATCAGTGAACCCCGCCGAGAGGCAGCCCCGAGCGAGCGACCAAGCTGCCGCCTAAAAGCCTTTTTGAAGTGCGTTCAATTTACCCGGGAACATGGTAGCGGTTGAGGGGCGAGAGCTTTAGCTTGCGCCCCAGTGACGTTCAATTGTGCCGTAAACACGAAGCGGGGTTCCCCATGCAAGGGCTGGGCAAAAAAAATACTACCCGTAGGGTGGAGATTTTTTTTAGACCAGCTTGCGAAGCCCTTGCAGGGGGCAAAAAGGCTTTTAAGGCAGCGCGGAAGCGAACACCTATTTCCCGCCTACACACTCACAATTGGAACGAGAACATTGTGTAGAAACAGGACCCAAAAGACGAAACATTTGAAAAGCGGCTAAACGGAACAAGGTGATGAGTAGAAACCTTCATGCCGCGGTTCTAAAAATGATTTTCCCCACAGGAGGGATTTGGGGATTTAGGGGAAATTGGGGAAATTAAAATGAGAGTTAAATTCGTTACTTTCTATTCTCCACATTTTCTTCGTTTTCCATTAAAGATTCGAGATCCTCGTGGTGGGTGATTTTTCTACTGCCGGCTGTGAAAACGTATCTTATGAAAAGACTGACTGTTGGAAATCGTGTTTCGCTCCATGTTTTTTCATAATAATCAAAACCATTTCGGATTTCTTTGTCTCTGAAAGATAAAAATACATTATCAACAGACACCTGAACCATCAAATTGTTGGAGAAGTCTTTGCTTATTGATATTTCATCGATTAGAGGAGTTTCATAGCTGTAGCCATTGTAAACACGGCGCATACCCGAGTAACTCATATATGCCTCCAGAGTAATATCCCATGGCAATTCCATCTCCAATCCAGCATCGATGCTGTATTCCCATCCGTCAAAACTATTGTCATCAAAGGAAACATAACCAAAATCGAAATCAAACATCGGTACCAGAAAACCGCCGATTAACATTGTGGCTCCGACTCTTCCACCTATCTTTTTTGAGTTTGCAATATTACCATATTTCACATTGGTAATAGAGCCGTCAATCTGCCGTGTCTCGCCAATTATGCCATTTTGAAATGCAAAATATGGTCCAACAATAATATTCGTCATGCTTTTTCTATAGGCGTATTGAAGCGCAATGTTCTGTGTTTTTGTTGGCAAAAGCTCAGGATTTCCTGCCGAATACATCAAAGAATCAGTATCGGTGTATACAAACGGAGTTAGGAAATGATACGAAGGATATGTCAGCAATGTTTTGTAATTCAATCTGATAGAATTGTTTTTGTTGAATTTGTACAAAGCCGAAGCACTCGGCAGCCAGTTTAACTGATTGCAATCTAAAGTATCGTAGATGTTGAATTTCAGGTTTTCACAACGCAAACCTGCCATTACAGAGAGTTTCTCGTTAAAACTGTATGAAAACTGGGCAAAACCTGCAATTCGAGTGTCGTTATAATCGAAGTATTGCTTATGCAGACTGTCGTCATAACTGTAGTTTATTGTCCGATAGAAACTTTGGAATCCGATCGATGTTTTAAGTTTTTCAGTAATCGGCAAATCGTATTTCAGTTTTGCATTGAAGGTTGTCTGTTTGTTGTATAAGATGCGTGACATATTCACGGCCTCCACGCTTTCATCGGGATATGCGAATGTGGAATTGAATGTGTTCCAACCGTTGCGTTTCATCATGTAAAGGTTGGTGTTCAAAGAAATTTCATGTCCTTTGTCGTCAAATCTGTGTCGGTAAAACAAAGTGTAATTCTGCTCTGGCGTTTCAGACTTGGCGAAATCGTTCTCAGTTTGGTTGTAAATCGTGTCGCCGTTTATTTGATATAATGAAAACGAATTGAATGACGACTCCGATTTGTTAAAAGAATAACTGCCTGTGAAATTAAGAAAATCGTTTTTGCTGATGCGATAATTGAAACCATATTTGACTTTGTGTGTCAGATGAGGCGGCGATTTCAGGAATTCCCTTGAAGATGAAGTTTCATAAATGTTGTCTTCATCCCAAGTCTTATAATAAGTGCTGTCGAAGACAAACATTATCGGTTGAAGAACAAATCTAGTAAATTGATAATCGGTAAAAAGTCGGAATTTTGAAAATTCGAAATCGGCGGCAATCCTAACGTTATCATGTTGATCGGGATAAGTCGCCTTAACTGAAGCGACGACACGCAGGCCTTTTTTACGCTCCTCTTTCATAACGATATTCACAACGTTGGCAACATCTGAGTCGTATTCCACAGAAGGGTTTGAAATGATCTCAATGCTCTCGATGTCTTCGGGGGTTATCGAGCTGAGACTTCTTGTACTATAGGCTCCATCGACAAGAACCAAAACATTGCTGCTGCCGTTCACTTTTATCGTTTCGTCAGACGTTTTGACCGTAACACTCGGAATTATTTTCAAAGCTTCAAGTGCGGTGGTTGAGTTGTGCAAAGTGAAATCGTCGATTTTATATACCATTTTGTCGATTTCCTCTCGCATAGTGATTCTTTCGCCAGTAACGACAGCTTCTTCAAGCATTTTTGTGTTGACGACAAGATTTATTTTGTAATAGACCTGGCTTTCATTAGCATTGATATGAAGTTTTTTCGTTTTATAGCCCAAACAAGATACTTCTAAAATATAAGTGTTTCTTGGTACTTTTGCCATTTTGAAAAAACCTGTGGTGTCGGACATGGTGCCGTTTTGCAGGTTTCCAACAGTATCGAGCAATCGGATTGAGGCAAATGGAATCCCCTTTTTATCAATAGAATCCAAAACCCGCCCCATGATTTCTGTTTTTCTTTGGGCAAACAAATCGCAAGAAATGTGAACGAACACTATAAGAATGAGAAAACTAAAGTATTTGCGCATAGTATTTGCTTTAAAAATGAAGCCTTGCAAGAGCCATAGTGAGCGAGTCGTATGAGAGCTAAATTTATCTGATTATCAAACGATTGGTAAAGGTATTCCCATCGGTTGAGGTGATACGCAATAGATAGACTCCTTCGGGGAAATCGCTTATGCTGAGATTGTTGGTGTTGTAGAAGGTTTTCACTGACTGGCCGAGGGTGTTGAAGATTTGAACTTCAGCGGCTTCAGCACCTTCAATCCTAACAAAATCATTGGCAGGATTGGGATAAAGGCTGATTGATTTATTGCCAATTTCTGTAACAGATAGCAATTCATCGCTTATGGTGACCACAAACTCACGTTGTCCGTCACTGGAATCGACAATCACTGATGTTATCACCCTATCTTTTACAGGATTTTTGGCGTAAAACATGAAGGTGAACCAATCGGCAGGATTCAGTGTGTGTGGCAGTGGCCAATCGGGTACAATGTTAAGATAATCAGTGCCCACTTCGGTGGCGGAATAGATTTCAACGGGGATTTGCGAACCGAAATAGCGGTTTTGCAGACAACCTCCAGCACCGTTTTCGTCCTCCACATATTGATAAGGTGAGCCAACGATAACCAAACCATAATCAATCATGGTTTTATTCAGCATTGCGGTAACATGGTACTCACCTATTGAAGTCAAGATTAGTATATCATAATTAAGGTAATCGTTTTTTCCTGGAGCTGGCATAAAAACCACCGTCACGGTCACCGATTGTCCTGCCGGAAGGGTGTAAGACAAGTCGATGCCCTCAATAACAAATCCCATATCTTCAGGAATGATGTCTTCGATGATTACGTCGTTGGAAGTTTCGTTGGTGATGACGAACTCTGGAATGTCTCCCGTTGGCGTTGGTTCGAACCACAGGGTGTCAGGAGCGATGGTAAGGTTGTTTTGCGCTTTTGCGAAGAATGCCATGCCGAAAAATGCGAGGCAGAGGCACATTGTTTTAATAGATGTTTTCATATCGGTAAATTTTAAATTGATTTCCGATTTCAAAATTATAACAAAAAAACATCAAAAAAGCAAGAATGGGGTTCGAATATACATTTTACAGGCATATATATTTTATAACAAATTGTAACACAATGGATTACAATAGTGGCTTATATATGTTTTATATGTCAGATTATGTCGGAAATAGGGTCGGAACCAGCCTTTTTGTTGGCGTTGGAGCGGTACTGGCGGACGGTGTTTTCGCTCAATCCGAGCAAATCGGATTCTTCTTTGATGCGGAAACCGAGGAATGACAGAACTATGATTTTTTGCTCGGTGTCGTTGAGCTCTGGACAGGTTGCGCTTAGCTCCTTCAAGGCCTCAGGATAAACATTGTTGAATTGTTTGATGATTTGCTGCAACCGATCGTCGCGTTTGCTCTTGTAGATTGTGGCGACACTTTGAGTGAGCGTCTGACGCTGGGAGTTTTTAATCTCCAGTACCTCGATTTCCTTGTTTTTGCGGTATCGCGACACGAAAAACCAAAGCACAAGTAATGCGATGACGAGAATGGCGATAAGCAGATACAGGCGCAAACGTTTCACATGATGCTCGCTTTCAAGCTGCTGTTGCTGCATCTGCAGGTCGTATTCCTCCTTCACCTCATCGACGGCAAGCTGGGTGTTGTCGACCTTTTGCATCTTGTTCATGTATTTCTCGGCATATACCATTGCGTTTTCGTGGTCGCCAATGGCATTGTACGACTTGAAAAGATAGAAGCAAGCATCGGGATTGGATGTGATTTTGGTGCCATAGAATATTGTGGAGTCATATACGCCGAGCTTATAATAGGCTTGGGTCAAGTCGTAATAAGCGGCGTCACTATAAAGCTTTTTCCGATGTTTGTCGTTGGTTCCTTCCAGCAATACAAGGCATTGTTTGTCTAAAGAGATGGCTTTTCTTAACAGTGCGATACCGTCGGTTTTGTCGTTGTAGAGGCCTTTGTCGTAACGATAGAGGTAATATTGTGGAGCCATCTGATAGTATTGGGCTATCATCGCCTTGTCGCCTGTTTTTTCAGCCGATATCAGTGCTTTGTCGTAATAACACAAACAACTGTCGGGCTCGTGACATCTCAGAAAAGCTAGTCCCATCGTAAGAGTTGTCAACGTGTGGTAGTTATAGCTGTCTGTGTTGTTGAAAAAACGTTCCGCTTTACGCAGGCACTCAATGCCTTCGCGATAATGTTTAGCGTCGCAATACTGCAGTCCTAAACGGAAGTAGATGTTGTGTTTCAGGTTTTCGATGTTGTCGGGATTGATGCGTTTGTCCACACTTTTGCACTTTTCTATGCTTTGCATGGCTTTTTGTTTGTAGTCGAGCAGCACATGGGGCGATTTCCCGGTAAGACCTGCTTCAAGAGCCTGTGTCCAGTAAGTCAAAGCCGCAAAATAGTATTCCTTGCTGTTGGCGTAGTAGTTTTCTGCCTCGTTGAGGAGCGAGTCGGTTTCGGCATTGAACTTCAGCGAGATCTGATTTGTTCGGGCTCTCAGCAGGCAGTAATGCGCACGCTCTTTCTCGGAAAGCACTGATACGTTGAGCGTGTCGAGGATTCGCATTGCGCTGTCGGGGTGCGGTTGGTAGAGCAGCTCTATTTCATAGAGGAGGTCTTCCTGAGGAGGCACGGAGTGGGTGCAGCTGAGGAGGAGTGACAGTGCAAGAAGGATGAATGAAATTATATGAGTGTGTTTTTGCATTGTTGACAATCAGTTTGTTTTTAATATGCCAATGCAAAAATAGGAAAAATAGAAATACCCGAGGAAAATTTTTCTCGGAGGACTCGGGGTGGGAATGATGGGATGAAAGAAGGGAAATAAAATGCTGTGCGGAGGCACCAACTCCGCACAGCTATAAAATATGAGAGCTAAATTTGGGTTGTTTTTATTCCTTAATCCATTTCCCACTTTCAACTTCCTTGCCATTTGACATCACCTTCCAGATATAGGTCCCAGAAGGCCAAGAGGTCGTATTTATAACAGTGATGTTGTCGGTAATCTCTTGCCCATAAACCATCCTCCCACTCACATCATACACCTCCACCCGCGCATCCTTCAATCCCGTTCTGATGTTCAGAACGTTTTTGCCGGGGTTAGGATAAGCAGATGAAAAATGTTTTGTTTCTTTTTCTTCAATAGTTGTGTATTGATGTCCAAAGATTGGGAATCCGCCATTGTTGAACTCGTCGTCTTCACGCCAGCGGCTCACTTCGTCGAGCGAGGGGAATTCAATTTCGATTTGAGCGGCACCGTCGTTTAGTGCGGCAAGCAAATCGGTGGTGTTGTGCATCGGGGTTTCGAGCTGCCAAACAGATGGTGAAGCTGTGGGATTGAAGGCACACGATGACTCGAGCTGGGGACCTTGTCCGTTGCTGCCGTAATCGTTACTCGATAACCAATAGCAACTGCTGAATTGTGTGACTTCGGAGGCTTTGCCGACAATGGATCCCATTGGACAAACATAATTATCAATTTCATGAGTCAGTTCGCCTGTGTTGTAGGCATTCATAACAACTATAGTATTATGGTTTGCTATACCCAATATGCCGCCTACAATAAATTCGGCTCCGACATCGCCTGTATTGTAAACATTAAGCAAGCTCATGACAAAGCTATGGTTGTAACCGATAATGCCACCGGCATAACTAGAGTGATGATGCAATCTGCCGTTATTGCTGCAATCGACAACAACCAAGCGCTCGGTTGCGGAACCTTCTATATGTCCGATAATACCACCTGCATAATTACTGGAGTAAGCAACATTGCCATGGTTGTGGCAATCGCGAATAGTGTATTCGCAATCGGTACCTACGAGTAGCGGATCGGGAAGGTATTTGCCAACCATACCTCCGATTGTGGAAACGACACCATTGCCTTCGATTTGTCCATAATTCTCGCAATGCGCCAAATTTCCACCATACAGATATCCTACCATGCCTCCGCAAAACATACTGGCAACTGCATAGGTGCAATTAACGCAGTTGTAAACGTTAAGCGCAATACCACAGCCAACCATTCCGCCAGCCCATTCACTACTATGCACCTCGTTCCAGCAAATACAATGGTCAATTTTACCATTGCGGAATGAGCCTGCAATACCGCCAACCGACGAAGTGCCCTCCACAAGAGCCTCACTTGAGCAATCCGACACCACACTGGGGACTGATGGTCCTCCAAGAAGATACTCGGATATCTCACCCACCAAGCCACCAGCAAGTCTGCCAAACACCATTACCCCTTGATGAGCGTGGCAATCTATGATGAGATAGGTTTCGGTGGCATCTTCATAAACGCCATAAGGCAAACCGAAAAAGCCCACCAATCCACCTGCCGACCTGACTTCACAATTGACTGTGACATGGTCGATATCACAACCTGAGATGTTGGTGAATCCGGCTCGACCTACCAGAGCGCCGACATATTTTGAGCCCGACAGGCTGCAATTGGAGAGGTTTATATCGTAAATTTCAGCGTCATAAGTACAGCCGAACAATCCGACCACTTCGTCATCATCCGGATTGTTGTAATACAATCCCGACACCGTTTTGTTGTTGCCATCGAAATGCCCGGTGAAGAATGAAGGTGTTCCATTGACAACCCGACCTATAGGAATCCAGTTGAGCGGATTCACATTCAAATTTGCATTTAGGCAGATGTCGCTTGTCAGGATGTAAAATGCATCGCCACCTGTGCCTTCGTTGGTTTGTTGAGCGAGCAAGGCAAGCTGTTCGGCAGTGGCAATCTGATAAGGATTTGCGGGTGTGCCGTCGCCACCATCGTAAGCCTCGGCAACGGTGCCATTCCAAGGTGTCTGCGCTGCACATATCATCGCGAGAGCGAAAATGATTGTCAAAAGTAATTGTTTTTTCATAGTATCATTGTTTTATCCATTTTCCACATTCCGCTTCTTTGCCGTTGGAGATGACTTTCCAGATGTAGATGCCTGAAGGCCAAGAGGTGGTGGTTATTGGGGTGATATTGTCGGTGATTTGTTGTTTGTGAATGAGTTTGCCTGATAAGTCGTAGATTTCCACGTGGGCGTTTTGGAGGGCGGTGCGGATGTTCAGCTCGTCCTTCCCCGGATTGGGATAGGTCATCGCAACGGCGAAGCCAGCATCATGGGCTTCGTCGATGCCGTCAAAAGCTTCTTTGGGAATTTTGTAAATGGCACCAACGTCATCTACCTCATCCATTCTTGTGCAAAGCAGAAAAAGGTCTCCATTTGGACTTAAACAGATTCCTTTGTCAGGGTACAGCCAGTAGAAATCATCTGTATAATAGATTTCATTGAGTTTGTTAAGGTTCTCGTCCAGATAGGCTACATAGACACTTGTTGGTATGGATAAAATCTTGTCCATGCCTCCAGCCATGTAAATGCCACCTTCTGAATCAAAAGCAATGGAGTTTTTGTAGCCAGCCGCAGTTGGAACACTTGAAGTGATGCCCCATGTGTAGGCAAGCTGCTCGAAATGCTCGGCATCGAACACGCTCATCAATATATCTTCATCGTGCTCAAGTATGCCACCAGGTGCCATATAAGTCTCGCAATCGATGGAATAGGTTTTTCCATTGTAAGGGTTCAGTTTGAAGAAGGCTTCCTTGCCACATAAACGGGGAAATGAAAGTTGATCTATGTTCTCCAAATGCTCTACTATGTTGAGGTCGGCATCCAAAGTGTAGCAATCGTACATTGCGGGGTTCTCTGTCAAGTTTCGCATCACCATCCGGCAACCGAGCGAATCGGGGGTGGGAAACAGCTCAAACGCACGAAACATCCTTCCTGTAAAAGGAACATTCTCAAAAGTTATCTCGTTAAGCAAATGGCCCTCAGCATCAAATTTCATGAGCCTGAACCCAGTCGTCCAAGGAATTGTTTCATATTGCGTAAGGCTTTCCGATGGGTAGGCGTAGAATATGCTGCCGTCTTTGTTGGCCACAAACCGTTCTTCAAAGAGGTTGTCATCGGTGTAATAGTCAGTGCATTGCCAGTCATAATCAAGATATGACAGCTGCAAATCATCGGAAATGCCTATTTTCTGAAGCCGTAATGTGTCGTCAGAAAATTTCATTACGAGCATTCCAAAAGAACCGTCAGCAAAGCATTGTATGCTGCACGGTTTCCTCCTTTGCCCTATGCTTGGCTTGTTCGTAAATAAGTAAACGGAATCCACCATTTCGCCCTTGTCATCCAAAAGCAGAAGATGTTGGGTTGCACACCAATTGCCGTTTTCTTGGTATCGGGTCAACATCCGAACAAGCAAATGGTCATGATTAACGAAAACCGCATCACCGAAGAAAACGCTTTGCCCAATGGAAAAGAATTCCAGCGGTTCTTGCCCTTGCATTTTCACCCCTCCAGCCATCAGCAGAAGCGCAAGCAGGGTATAAATTCTTGTTGCTTTCATTGTACCGTGATTGTGTTCGTGTAAACTTTCCCATCCACATCCATTATCCGCACCAAATAAACCCCTTCCGCCAAACCCGCCACGCTGATTTCCTTCGCATCGCGCACAGTCTTCACTACCTGCCCAAGCGCATTATAAACGCACACTTCCGCAGTTTCAATTCCTTCAATAACAACCCTGTCCTTTGCCGGGTTGGGATAGACATTAATCTGCAAAGCGTTTTCTTCAAGTCCACTAACAGGTATCATCGCCGACTTGTAAACGAATCCGTTTTCAGCGGCAATGTAGAAAACCGTGTCCACGCCGTCAACCGCATACAAATCCCTGCATTGCACCATACCGTTGTTCTCACAATCCGGAATGCCTTGTTTGACCCATTCGCAGTGTTCCCATCTGTCCTTCATGATGTATGGGTTCGTGTCTGTCGAACCTTTCGTCAAAGTCATGCCAATTAGAATGCATCCATAAGTGTCTGACGTGTATTTGCTATGGCTCACATTCCACATACCGTAATAATTCATAATTGGGCACTCAACGTTCAAATAGGAAACTGTTTCAAAACCATCTTCCGTCACAAGCAGATTATGTGTACCTTCGCTGAAATAGCCATACATTTCCACATGGTTCTTGTCAAAGAAATGCGTGACCACCGAATAATCAAAATACGCAATATCGGCCACTTCGTTCCAAGTCAGTCCCGAATCGGTCGTTTTATGGATATGTATTCCGCCATCGATTACGACAAGGTATCCCGTCTCGCCCTCAAAGAACAACTCACAATGTTTCACCATTCCAAATTCAAACGGAGTTGAGGTGAAACTCTGTCCTCCGTCTGTGGTTCGCCATAGGACGGCATCTTTAGTAAAGAGGTAATAGGTTTCTTCGTCAACCACACACAAATCGCTGGGACGAATCCAATCAGGCCATTCCAAATGCACAAACTCCGTGTTGGGGAGTTCCTGCCAGGTCTCGCCGCCATCGGTGGTTTTCACGATAACGCCTTTGTGGTTGTCGCTGTTCCACCAGCAAGAATCGCCGCAGGCATAGCCCACCTGAGCATTGGCGAAGGCCACATGAATCATGTCGTAGCCTTCTTTTTCAAACCTGACTGCCCATGTTTCGCCGCCGTCAACGGTTTTCAAGATTTTGCCGTTTTCGCCACAGGTAACTATCTCGTTTTTGTCAATACAGGCCACGCCAAAAAGGTTCTCGGTAACGCCCGTCGGGATTTCCCGCCAGCCTTCCACAAGCTGGGCTTGCATCACACCGCAAACAAGCATCGCGGCAAGAAGAAGTAAATGTCTTTTCATATCGACTTAGCTTTAAAATTATTCCTTAATCCATTTCCCCATGGATTTCTCTTTATTCTCAGAAACCACGCGCCATGCATACACTCCTGACGGCCAGAGTGCCGCATTGATAGTTGCAGTGCCTTCGGAAACCGTTTGGCAATGTATAAGCCGACCTGTCATGTCGTAAACTTCCACTTGGGCGTTTGGTGTAGTGCTGAGGATGTTAAGCGTATTTAAACCTGGATTGGGATAGGCTTCAGCAATGGCGAAGCTGTCATATTCGTCAACGCTCTCAAAGTCAACTTCAATGAAATTGGTAAATTCCGACCAATAATCCGCATTCCGATAATCATCAATTGTGCCCATCGGAATATAAATGGGGATGTTGCGGTCGGTTAGCATGAATGTGTTTTCATCCATATAGGGAGGATAGGTTGACTTAACTGTCATTTGGTCAAGATTATTCATGTGGCAAAAGGCATAGTCCTCAATATCTTGAAGTGTTGAAGGAAGTGTCAGTTCTGTGGGCAAGTGCAAGAAATCAAACGCATCGCCACCAATACCTGTTATGCCTTCAGGAATGACGATGTTGGTAAAATAGTAACATTCTGTGAATATTCCAGTCTCAATATATACCAAATTGGGCGACAATGTCAGCGTACCGTCAAACCTGCATTGATAGAATGCATCCCAATCAATATATTCAACCGACGCAGGAATGGTGAGGTCGCCTCTAAAACCATAGCATATACAAAAAGCTTCTCTGCCTATTTCCACCAATGATTCGGATAAGGTTAGGCTGGTAAATCCATCACAGCCCAGAAATGCTCTTATTCCAATGTATTCTACTGAATTGGGAATCACCAACGGACCTGTGAAATTGGTTTCCAAAAAGGCATCGGCACCAATGCTTCTTACCGTGTTCGGAATCGACAAAGGACCATTGAAATGGAATGCTCCACCGTCAAAGCTAAAAGCTGATTCTGCGATAGAAACCACAGAATAGTCTATGCCATTATAGGTAACAGTTGATGGAATAGTGCATCCGCCTGTGAAATGATCCACACACTTTACCACCTCTACCTCTGGTGGATTTTGACTGGTGACCGCATAGCGGAGAGTTTGCTCTGTTTCGCAAACGACTTCAAAAACTTGTGCTTTTGCTGTACCTGCCATTACCATCAGCAGGAGCGCAAGCAGGGCGTAAATTCTTGTTGCTTTCATGGTTTTTTCTTTTATGATAAGTCTAATAGGTCCAATAGGTCTAATGGGGTTAATGGGATTTGAGCCATTTGCCAGTTTCGGCGAGTTTGCCGTTGTAGATTACTTTCCAGATGTAGGTGCCGGAAGACCATGTTTTGGCATTTATCGAAGTGATGTTGTTTGTTATTTCTGTGTTATGAACGAGTCTGCCTGATAAATCATAGACTTCTATGTGAGCATTGTGCAGGGCAGTTCTTATATTCAAAACGTTGTTTCCTGGATTAGGATAGGCTATGGCCACGGCAAAGCCAGCATCATGCGCTTCCTCGATGCCGTCAAAAGCCTCTTTCGTGATTTTTATCAGGCAGTTTCCAGCTTCATTAGTGGCTTCAAGGATTTTATGGCAACTCAAAAGACATCCACCTTCGGGGCAGGCACTCAATGATTTGATCATATAAACGTAGTCGTCCACATGATAGATTTCGCCCAGTTTGTTCAGGTTTTCATCCAAACAGGCGATGTACAGATTGCGGTTGAAGAACTCGTTAACCCTATCCATTTCGCCTGCCATATATACATGATTTTCATTGTCGAACCCGATGGATTGCCGGATGCCTCCATTGTCCTCACTTTGAGTCGTAAGTCCCCAAGTGTAATTCGTTTGGCGGAAGTTTTCAGCATCAAAAACACTCATCATAATGTCTTCCACTATCTGGGGGTTGCCTCCATAAGCAGGATAATTGATGGTGTTTATAGAGTATGTCTTGCCATTGGCAGTGTTGGTTTTAAGATAGGCAAAACGGCAGCACTGGTAAGGCCACGACAATTCTTCCACGTTTTCCTTGATGGCTATGGTGTTCAAGTCAGCATCCAAGGTATGGCAATCCAGTTTGGGAGAACCGTTGTTACGAAGGATGATGCGGCATCCCAACGAATCGGGTGTTGGCAGAGTGTGATGGCGGTCTTGTCCGCGGAAGCCTTCCATCAGCCGTTGACCAACTAGTTGTCCTTCGGTATCGAATTTTAAGAACTGCATGGCTTCGGTGCCGTTAAGATGGTATTGGCTGTGAGGCGGATAAGTGATAATAACATTGCCGTCCTTGTTTACGACCACGCCGGTATTATAAGGATAGAAAGTTCTGTCACTGTCGTAGTAATCGTCGGTTTCCCAATCCAGTTGAAGGACGGAGAATGAAAGGTCGTCATTCAAATCCACCCGGTAGAAGGTGGCGATGTCGGCTACTCTTTTTGCGTAGCATAGCATCAAATTACCATTGGGAAGGCGTTGCAAAGGGCTAATCCAAACAACATCGGCGTATTCTTCCGCTGAAAACAGTTGCTGCGAAGCCAGTTCCTCGCCTTCGTCGGTCATCCTCACGAATTGGATTTCTGTAACATTGGAGTTTTGATCAACGATGGTCTTGTTGGCGACAAAAGTGTGTGCATCTTCGAAAACCATACTTGAGACCCATGAGTCGGGCGACCAAACAATTTCATCGAGTTCTTGGGCTTGCATCGTCACCCCTCCCGCCATCAGCAGGAGCGCAAGCAGGGTGTAGAAGTTTGTTTTCATAGTATTATAGCTTTGAGATTTCAAAATTATAATAAAAATCTATGAAAAAAGCAACCTTGATGGTGTATATAAGTTTTAAATCGGAATATATATTGTAAATCAATCGATTACAATGCTGGTATATAAGTTTTTGTTAGTCCAAAAACGAGGAAAATGAGGCGTTTTCGGTCTTCTTTCGGAGGTTGTAGCGGTATTGGTTCACCGTGTTTTCGCTCAACCCGAGCAGATCCGCCATCTCCTTCGCGCGGAATTGCAGGAACGAAAGCACGAAAAGTTGGGTCTCCGTTCTAGTCAGATTGGGGTAGGTAGCGGCTACCCGTCCCATGGCCTCGGGATAAGCCGCATCAAACTCCTCCATGATGCGCTCCAATCGGTTCCCAACCTTCGAGCTGTAAATCTCTTTCACCCGCTGCGGCAGCATAGCACGCGATTGTTGCAGGGCGTCATCCATTTGCGTCTGAAGTTCCCGTTTGCGTTTGGCAAGCCATTGCCACAAACAGATACACAACACCAGCAGTACAATAACTATCACAATCAGGTTGCGAATCATGCGATGCCGTGCGGCGTCTTGTCTTTTGGCTGCTGCCTCATCTCTTTCCCATTCGAGATGCTTCTGAAACATCTCATTGAGCCGAGACACTTTGGCGTTGCTTGTTCCCTCAGAAACTGTATTTTCTATATAATATATGGAGATTTTGCTTACCATAAGTGAGTCGCCACGGCTTTGGTAAATTGTGCGTAAATATGGGGCACAACTATATTTTGCAATACCATCACTGTTTTCAAACACGGGTGTTAGGTAAACCAAAGCAGAATCGTATTGATTGTCAATACAATAGATACATCCGATGGTTAAATAGCGATTAAGTTTTTCTTTTTCATCAGCGGCTTGCGGCACCATGCGTTTCAAATCGCGGATGGAAGGCTCATAGCCATTGCCGTATTCGTAGCTGAGCAATGCTGACATCGAGACAATATCCCTGTAAACCATATTATTGGTGTCGGGTAGCATACGTAATGCTTCATTGTAATAATATGCTGCGCTGTCATTTTGGTTTAACTTGTCATACTGTTTGCCCAGTAAGAACAACAGACCGGATTGGTTTAACGGAGAACCGGGCTCAATCTCTTGGAATTCAAGGGATTTTTTGCAGCACACAATAGCTGGTTCCTGCATATACTGTCCGGAAAACAGCTCGACAAGACGGCCGTAAGCCAGTCCCATGAAACGTGGCAGATGTATTGATCGCAGTGCCGCAAATTGTTCTGTCTCAAATCCTGGGTAATGCGTCTCGACGATCTCAATCGCTTTAAGGTATTCGCCACAAGCTTGCTCAATGCTGTCGCGCTCGTAGCAGCCCACACCATTCATATAATGCGCCCGGGCGGACAAAAAAGCATTGTCGCTGTTGTCAAAGTAATCTACCGCCTTCAGCAAGTCCTTTCGGTTTGTCTGTGCATAATTGTTTTTATACAGCAGCTCCGAAATCAGCAGCTGGCAATAATGGCCGTCAAACTCATCCAGACTATCAGCCTTGCCACTTTCGGCAAACTCCAACATCACCTTCAAGGCACTGTCGGGCTGATGCCACATCAGAGTGTCGATGTTGGCCAGATCGGGGCAGGGGCTTTGGGCTTGCGATGAGATATCGACATGATGCGTGCATGCTGATGCCAGCGCAAGCGTGAGGAGAAGGGATGATATGTGAAAGAGAAATTTCATGGGGGCAAAGATAAGGAAAAAGAATGAAGGGAAGAGAAAAACAGATTATTTGTCATTAAATAGTAACTTTTTCGGCAAAAAATGTGAAAATATGCCGGAAATGTTATATATCTCATGGAGTGTGAAAAAACATGTTAAACGAGACAAACCTGGAGCAGTGTTTTTTTATAATTTCTCTGTTTTTCTCTTTTGTCAATGATTTTGTAAATAAGGCAACATTGCGAAGAAGTACCATATCCGACTTGTCGAAATAAGTGTATGTCTGAAATTTTGTAAATGCAGTGTTCAGAAGATTAATGTCAAGCATTGTTTAATGTTCAATATCATTAAACTCATCAAGCATTGCTTTATTAATTGCCATAGCTTCTTCCACCTTCTTTTTCAGCCAATCGTACTTCTCTCGCACTCTTTCACTATCCGACTGCATACCCCTGCCATCCCGTCTAATCAGCTCAATCCCTTTCTTCGTGCTATCCACCGCCGCCGTCCTGCTGCTTTCAGCGGGCGCACCCTCCGCCTGTGCCGCCTTCTCCCGTCGGCATCCCGCCAGCAGCAGGGCGGCCAAAGCCGCCACTGCTGTTGCGAGAATCAAATAATACGGTATTCTTTTCATGGCTTATCTGATTACAGTTATACGTTTCGTGTAGGAAATACCTTTCATATCTGTAATCCTCATCAAATAAACCCCTTCCACCAATCCACTCAAATCAACCTCATTCGTCCCCCGCACCGTCTTCACCAACTGACCAAGGGCGTTGTAAACCTGCACTTCGGCGGGTTCAATGCCTTCAATCGATACATTCCCCTTGGCCGGATTGGGATATAAAGAAACCTTTTCTTGTTGCTGGTTTTGCTCTTCAACAGAGTCCCAATCAATATAACAAGATTCAAAATGCGGATTGGTAAAGACCTGGTCTCCGTTCTTGTATTCACAAAGCAGAGAACTCTCGCAATCCATAACCATTCCAATTGGAAGATAGGATGGGAATATGCCTTCATGGAATATCCATGAATCAAAACCATCAGTGAGATGTATTACCTTTTCGCCATCTTCATAGGTGATGCTGTAAACAATTGCATAAGTTTCACCATCGATGCCAGTATAATAGAAAAGGTCGTTCACTGCCAGCGACATGTCGCAAAGAAGTATGTCTTGTCCGAGTATGGGATCATAGCGGTAGAGCTTCCCATTGGCAACATCTTCACGAAAGTAGAATTCCTCATACTCAAAAACAACGCCGTAATGACCGTGAGGGAACCCCTGATAATAGTCGTTGCCGTCAATGTTGACTATGTCGGTGCTGTTGATAGTCAGATAAAATGTCGGGGCGAAATCAATACACTCCACATAAACATTCAGCCGCGTGGAGTCGGCTGCAAAAAAAGATTGGTAATCTTGCGCCTTCGCCGTGCCCGCCACTGCAAGCAGCAGGAAGAAAAGGACTTTTGTCATTGTGTTGGTTGATTTGTTCATTGTATTGTTGTTTTTAAGATTAATTGTTCTTTTTCATCCATTTCCCTTTCCCGATCTCCTTTCCATCGGCAAGCACCCTCCAGAAGTACATCCCCGAAGGCCAGTTGTCGGTTTCTATGGTTGTCTCACATCCTTCAAGGGCACGGCTATAGGTCAATCTGCCCATCAGGTCATAGATTTCCACACGGGCACTGTAGGGCTGCCACACCGTGACAGCCGTCCTGATGTTCAGCACATCATTTCCCGGATTGGGGTAGAAAACGACCTGCTCACTGGTTGGGTCTTCCTCAACACCTTCATAGTCAAAAATGTCAGTAAGATGGAAAACCCAATAATTGTCCTGCGAACCCACCACCACATTGGGACAATTGATATCGCCGTAGGGATAGGGCGGCGGATACAAGGCATCCTGGCAGACAAAGACAACTTCCTTGTCACTGACTTGCACGGCATCGGCATAATATTGAGTTGAAGCCACATCTGCACCCATCACCCGTTCCCACAACAGATAACCTTTGGCATCCGTCCTGAATATCCAAGGTTTTTGGGGACCCCAAGACCCTTGGGGTGCCTCGTACAATTGCAAGGCACTTTGCACATCGCCATTCCTCGATTCCGACCATCCAGTGACTGTAAATCCACCGTCTTCATTCTGAAAGACTTTACACGCGACATCATTAAGTGTGCCACCATAACATTTGCTCCATATTACATTACCGTCAAAATCGGTCTTCATGAGCCAGGCATCAGAGCTACGACCATAGTTGGGATTACCTTGGTTATAGCCCAAATGATACCCGGCACCTTCAAGGTCGCCGTCATTTGAATTCGCTGAACCCGCATAGAGAAAGCCGTCTTCAAGCACAATGAAATCGGCAAAAGAATCGTTTTGTGTATAGCCTCCATAGCATCGGTTATCCAGCAAATTGCCTTCCGCATCCAATTTGGCCACCACCCCGAAAACAATACTTGGATACTGGTGGCAACTATACAGCGAACCGGATTGTTGCGGAGCACCGTTAATCAATACCGTATAGGAACCATCTTCCATTTCCTTGATTTTGCTGACCAATTCGGTATCTTCAGTTCCTAACGTAGTCTCCCATTCCAGATTACCGAGGCTGTCCAACTTGAAAATCCACGCATCCCATAAACCATAATGATGGCTGATGTCGCCGCCATCCCATGCCACCGTATGGCCACAGATGCAGCCTCCGTCACTGGTTGCCGTAACTCTTGGAGAATACCAAGAGGTGTACGCTGGATTTCCATAGACATGCTTCCATAGCACATTCATCTGTTCGTCCATCTTAATGACACAAGCATTCGATTCGTTGCCAACAGGATCCGTTCCACACAAAAAGTAATGGTTCGGATTCGTCCTGGATTGTGAGATTTGGCTCAAAATGCCCATATCCACACACGATTGGTCAACCAGTTCTCCTGCTTCATTCAGTTTGATAAGCCAACCGTTTCGGTTACCACTGTGTTCACATTCAACATTAAAGCCTCCGTCATTGTCGATGTTGCCACCAACAAAGTACCCTTCGTCGGTTTTGAGGATGAAATAGGGCACGTCATCGCCCATGCTGCCATAGCCCCATTGCCAGTCGAAACGGACTTGGGCTTGCATCGTCAACCCCGCCATCAGCAGCAGCGCAAGCAGGGTGCAAGTTCTTGTTGTTTTCATAGTATCATTGTTTTATCCTTTTTTTATTATCCTCAAATCCGCAAGCAATCTCAATGGCAATCTCAATTGCAGTAAAGAGCTTGAACACTATGCATCATGATAGTATGAGCGTGAATTTTGTCCGATTTGTGCACACCTTCCCCTTCCCCCACGATGCGACTTGAGGTAATACGCAGATTCAAACCGGAAAGAAAGGATTCT
>CAMZJA010000027.1 GCA_947307415.1 uncultured Bacteroidales bacterium
GACTTCGTCAGTAACTGGATGATACTGAATGTCTTGGAGGATTGTGTGGTAAACTTTACCGTTGATTTCGAAGTCGATAATCAATGTCTCAGGTGTGTAAAGAATCTTCTTGAAGCTTCTTGCGTCGGTTGAGAACTTCACCTGTTCGATGTTGTTACCGTAAATAACGCATGGCACTTGGCCGTTCATGCGCAATGCTTTAGCATCTTTTTTCCCTACGTTCTCGCGAAGAGAACCGCTCAATGATACTGAATTCATTTTGTTTGTTTTTAATTGTTAATTATTTTTTATTAAAGAACTCGCTCAGTGACTCGTAATTCTCCACTTTCTTGATAACCTCGGCGAGGAGTTCGGCTGTTGAGAGCACGTGGATCTTCTTGCTTGGGTTAGGTCCCAACGGGATGGTGTCGGTTACGACCACTTCGTCGAATACTGAGTTGTCGATTTTTTCCATTGCTGAGCCTGAGAAAATCGGGTGTGTCGCGAAGGCGCGGACGCTGCGTGCGCCGTTGTCTTTGAGCAACTGACCGGCACGGGTGATGGTGCCTGCTGTGTCGATGATGTCGTCGATGAGGATGACGTCACGGTCTTTCACGTCGCCGATGAGGATCATCTTTTCGATCTCGTTCGGTTTCGAGCGCTGTTTGTGGCAGATGCAGAACACTGTGCCGAGCATCTTGGCGTATGACGAGGCGCGACGAGTGCCGCCGGCGTCAGGTGATGCCATGATTGGGTCGTGCAGGTTCAGGCTATTAATATAAGGTACGAAAATCTTCGATGCGTAGAGGTTGTCGACCGGGATGTCGAAGAATCCCTGGATCTGGTCGGCGTGGATGTCCATTGTGATGACGCGTGTGACGCCGGCGACTTGAAGCAGGTTGGCTACGAGCTTGGCGGCGATGCTGATACGCGGACGGTCTTTTCTGTCCTGACGGGCGAATCCGAAGTAAGGGATGACGGCGATGATGCGGCGTGCTGATGCGCGTTTTGCTGCGTCAACCATCATGAGAAGTTCCATGAGGTTTTCTGTTGGCGGGAAGGTCGACTGGATCAAAAACACGTCTCTTCCGCGTAAGTTTTCCTCGAAGCTCGGCTGAAATTCACCGTCGGAGAACACTGTTACGTTACATGTTCCGAGTGGGCTGCCATAATATTCGGCTATTTTATCTGCCAAATAACGTGTGGCTCTGCCTGAAAAGATTGATACAATGGGCTCTTGCATAATTCAAATTTGTTTGATTAAATTTTTCGGCTGCAAAATTATGAAAAAAAATGTTGCGTGTAACAAAAAATGTATTAATTTTGCAGCCGAAAAAAGTTCATTGAAAAATTTGAGCCTAGGTGGCGGAATTGGTAGACGCGTCGGTCTCAAAAACCGATGAGGTAACACTCGTGCCGGTTCGATCCCGGCCCTGGGTACGGATATAAAAAGCTAACCCCTTGTAAATCAATGATTTGCAAGGGGTTTTTCATTGCTGGGTAGCAAAAGGGTAGCAAATTTCGACAAAACTAAGGACTTGAATTTGAAAAGAAATGGAATAAAAAAAGTGCAAATGCAAAATGCACTTGCACCAAAAATTCCAAATCTCTAACGCTTTTGGCGTAAAAGAGACTGCAAAAATACATTTTTTATCAATTGCCTTGACAAATTTCTTCAACATAAAACGACCGACCCGGGGAGGGACGGTCGCTTGCAACTAAAATTGTAAAACAAAAAGATGTGATGAAATTATTCAAGCCTGTAATATCCGAGATACTCGGAGTTGGTGATGAGCTTGTTGTCGGCGGAGCGCATGGCGAACCAGGCATGGACGTGGTTACCTGCCCAGCTGTCTGGCAAACGGACATGAGTTGTTCCGTATGAACGGATGAAGCCGTTGAGGTCGAAAAAGACTTCTTGCCTTTCTACGTTGTAGCATAAGAAAACAGACACATCATCGTCTTTAGCATTGCCATGACCGTTCTGGTCGCCCCAGAGGAGGTCGAGATCAGTTTCGTTGACATACATAATCTGCACCGATGGTGGTGTAAGTATGCCATGTGAGAGGATGATCTTGGAGAAATCAATGGTATAGTCTGGTGCATCACCGATGGCGTTGTTGACCATTTGGCGCACTGCGTAGTTGAAAGGTGACTGCTTTTTGGCAACATCTTTCAAGCCGAGGTTGATGAACTGAAGCGCCTGCTTCATGAACTTTTGAGCGATGTCCATTTTGTGACGCTGCTCGATCTGTTTTTCTGACTTGGGGTTCTTGACGTGCTGAGCGAGACCACGCATATAGGCTTCGCTTTTCCATGACGAACCTACAACGGTGCCGACCTTGCCGTTGAAACCTCCTAATATTCCTTGTTTTATTGTTCCCATAATCTTTGTGTTGTTTAATTGTTAATCATCATTGATGTTCGGACTGTAGAAATCACGACATTTCTCCGAAACCTGCCCTAATGACTTGTCATAGACGAAAGCCCAGCCAAGATACTGCTTTTCACTTGTGATAGGAAAGCCTTCGATTTCAATATCGCTCAAACCAGTTGTAAAGGGTTGGTCATAGATATAGCTGAACCAATTGTTGGTGCCCAATTCATTCAAAATGAAAATGAAGCCAGGATACTCCACGTGGGAGTTGTCGTATTGGATTGCCCCAACATACCAGTGGCCGTCTTGACCTGGGTCATCGACAAAAAACATGTCAAAGCACTTCAGGAAGCCTTTTGAGAGAACGAGTTTCTTGTAATTGACAACTGGCTCGCCATCGACTTTTTCGATGGCTGCATGATAGTTGATCTGAGCTGCCTTGTTGAAAGTTGACATCTTATGGTCGTAATCGCCGAAAGTGAGCTTGAGTGTCGGTGCGAGCGGACGCAGCGCCTCGATAACAGCACGAAGGGCTTTACGGCAAAAGATGACACTATCAGACTGGGTGGCTGTGTAATGAGTTGGCAAGCCACGCATGTAGGCGGTGCCCTTCCAGCTGCCGCCTACAACGGTTCCGACCTTACCACTGAAGCCGCCCAAAATTCCTTGATTTATTTTTCCCATAACCTTTATATTGTTTTGTTGTTTTTGAGTTAACGACCGTAAGCCTCTACTTCGGCGATGGGGTCTGAGACCTTGCCGGAGGCTGGGTCGTAAGTGCAAGCGTAGGCGAGATATTCCTTGGCTTCGAGAAGCGGCATACCGTGAAACACGAGGGTATCTCCGACATGGAAATGCTGACGGATGATGCCTGTCTGCCATACACCGCCAGTGACATCGTAGATTGCGAATATCAGGCCATCATACTCTGGATACTGGATGTCATCAGCGATTGTTGAGATATAGTAATTGCCATCTTCACTTGGGTCATTTATGACCAGATAGGTAAATGGCTTGAGACTTCCTTGTGAAAGGATTAGATGTTCGTAATTGAAATGAGGCTCACCACCAGATTCATAGATAGCCGATTTGTAGTTGACCGACACGGCCTTGTTGTAGCCAGACATTTTATGAGCTCTTTCTTTGAAAGTGACGCTCAGCAGAGAGGCGATAGGCTTTAAAGCAAGCGCGAGGATTTTTAGGGCCTCGCGCTGGTACAACTGCCCCGCTGTGCGGGGGTCTTTAACGTGCTGTGCTCTGCCTCTCATGTAGGCCTGGCCTTTCCAGCTGGAGCCTATGACAGTGCCGACCTTGCCGTTAAATCCCCCGAGGATGCCTTGTTTGATAGTTCCCATGGTACAGCGGATTTAGAGGTTAAGCTGGGGTCAAAGTGACCTCACCGAGATAGATGGAATCAGCGACTTCCTTGCCGTCTTCAGACACCATGCCCAAGTAAACCTCTACCTTGTCGCCTTCCCAGTCGTTAGGAACTGTGAGGCTTTGGGTGTGAGTTGCACGAGTTGCACCTGCGGTGTCGTAGATGGTCTCGCCCTTATCCTTATTGTAGATGAAAGGCATGGCCTTGTCGGTTGCCAATGCATTACCTACACCGCTGTTGTCAGTCCAGTCGATTTTGACTTCGTTGCGGTTGTTGTCCCAAGTTGCTGTTGCGCCTGTCACCTGAGTCAAGCCGCCTTTTGAAACGATAATCTTGGTGAAATCCAAAGCATAGCTCGGATAGCTGCCAGTTACAGCGTTCTTGATGGTGTAGGACATGGCAGCGTTGAACTCGGTCTGCTTAGCTGCCTGGCTCTTGAAGCCGATACGGATGTACGGCACGACTGGCTGGAGAAAGCCCATAACGAGAGCGAACTTGGTGCGCTGGTTGACCTGACCTGCCGAACGAGGATTTTTGACATGCTGAGCCTGGCCACGCATGTAGCTGATGCCTTTCCAGCTTGAACCGATAACGGTTCCCACTTTTCCGGAGAATCCACCGAGGATTCCTTGTTTGATAGTACCCATAATCTTTAAATTGTTTTTTAGGTTGAAAAAATTGTTTAATTAGGTAACCTTGGTCTTGACTTGGTACTGACTTGGTATGGTCTGAAACCGGTTTCAAAACGAGGTTCGCTGCAAGTATAAATAAAAAAACAACAGGGAATATCATCATGGAATATGGTGCTTCCGATTTCTTGTGGTTTCTCTCGATTTCCAGTTGGAAGTTGGAGAGAATTTTTGCAGATTAGAAAAATTTGCTATTTTTGTAGTCGATTACCAACACTAACACCATCATGAAAAGATTAGTCACAAGTTTGCTTGCTCTACTGGGATTGGCAACAGCCTGCGAGCGACTGGAGTATGAGAATGCCGATGCCAACACTTTCGCTTCGAGAATAGCAAGTCCCGATGTCGTGGTGCTCGATGTTAGGACTGCCGCTGAGTATGGAGAGGGTCACATACAAGGTGCCATAAATATCGATGTCAAAGAAGATAACTTTATTGAGACAGCAAAGTCAACACTACAAACAGACAAGACAATTGCTGTTTATTGCAGAGGAGGCAGACGTTCGGTGACGGCGGCTGAGAAACTTGTCGCCGAGCATTACAAGGTGGTTAATCTTGAAGGCGGAATCATGGCTTGGAAAGATGCCGGACTGCCGATTGTGACCGATGAATATGAGACGGACACATTCACGACAAAGAGCGGAAAGACGGTGACGTTCCACGCTTTGGTTCACTCGTCAATCAGGATGGATTATGATGGGAAGACCATTTATATAGACCCGGTGACGAAGCTGGGTGACAAGACCATCGACTTGGCGGAGATGCCGAAGGCTGACTATATCTTCATCACCCACGAACATTTTGATCATCTTGGAAAAGACGCAATAGAACTGCTGACAAAAGACCAAACCCAGCTGATAACAAATCAAAGCTGTAAAGATATATTGGGATATGGAACGGTGATGACGAATGGCGACAAGCTCCAGCTGTCGGATGACATTGAAGTTGAGGCTGTTCCAGCATATAACACGACCGAAGGACACCAGAACTTCCATCCGAAAGGAAGGGATAACGGATTTGTCATAACGCTTGATGGCTTGAGGATTTATGTTGCAGGAGATACGGAAGACATTCCCGAGATGTCTGAAATCAAGGATATCGACATCGCCTTTTTGCCATGCAATCAGCCATATACTATGACAGTGGAGCAGCTGGTGAGAGCCGCCAAGACAGTCAAGCCGAAAGTGTTGTTCCCATATCACTATGGTCAGACGGATGTGACAGGGATTCCCGCTCAGCTTGAAGGAGATGGTGTTGATGTCAGGATTAGGCATTACGAATAGGGAGGCGACAGCAGTATTAAAATTTTTCACCAAAACGAACAACGAAACAAAAAAAATAAAAAAAAAGATGCTTTTTTGCCAGCGTAGAGGAGCGCAGTCAGTCAAGGTTTGCGAGCGAAAAATACTCTTTTCGTAGCGAAGCGGAGAAAAGGAAGATTTTTCCCGAAGCAACCCGTAGGGCTTGACCTTGACGGACAAGCGGAACGAGTTAACTTTGCAACTTTTTTTTGAATTTTTGAAATCACCAATCAATCATCAATCAATAGAAGCTCTAGACCGCTGTGCTACTCTAGACGCTGATGCTTTTCTAGAAATCAGTCCTAAATCCTGAAATATGTTTACAAAAATAGACCATCAAAGGATGCCGAAACAATAGTTTATATTATTGATTTTCAAAAGGCTACCGCCCCCTAAAGGGGTGGGTGGGTGGGGACTGAACATTGTGGGCAAATGCTTGGGCGAGAGAAGCACGCAATGAAGCGGTCTGGATTCCGAGGGTTCCCTCAGGGAAACGGATTCCAGAACCGCGAAATGGAGTGCTGAAAGGAGCCGAAGCTTTTGCCTTGGAGCCGATACCATCAATCGAAGCCGAGAACCAAGAAAAAAAAGAAAACGTTGTGTTACTACGAAGCGGCTTGAGCTTGATGACAGCCGAGGGTTCCCGCTGGGAAACGGCTGCCTTCAAGCTGATGCCGCGGCAAGGTGTAGAAGCCGTAAACAAACAAGTGCCTAGAAACCAAGACGTGGAAGAACGGAAAACGTGACAATGGGCAAGGGAGGGAAGTGAAACGACTGGACGCAGCGCAAGCGAGGTCGCTCTGCGCACGCCGCCGGAATGAAATGGAGGCGCCCGAAGCAAAAACGATAGCTTTTTGCTGAGGGGTTGCGCGCGACGCGCGTGCGGGGTGGCAGCAGCTGAGAGGTGGCACGGAAGCGGTTTTTCTAACTGAACAAAAAACGGATGCAGAAACAATTGAGATTTGAAGTTCTTTCAGAGCGAGACGGAATGAAAACCGCTGAGTAGCCCGCAGCTGTTAGGGGCTGACTTTTGCAGCCGCAGTACCATTTGAAATGCTAAGAATTATTAAAGAATAAAGAAACGTTATGTTTTACGGAAACACTAAATAACGGCTGAAAAAGGCAGACCCCTGCCACCCCGCCGGGCGGCGCGCTTTAACTAAAGGGGCTGGCGGCGGGACTTGGATGCCGAGACTTTCAATTATGCAGTTGCTTGCCAATGTGCAGTGACTATTGAATATGACGTAAACCCCGCCGAGAGGCAGCCCCGAGTGAGCTTTGCTTTTTTGCGCCTAAAAGGCTTTTTGAAACACCTTCAATTAACCACGGAACATTGTAGCGGGCTTGCTGCCCCTGAAATTAAGGGGCAGCGGAAACATTCAATTGATGCAGAGACACTGTGCGGGCTACCCCATGCAAGGGCTGGCTAAAAAAATACTACCCCAGCGGGGTGGAGATTTTTTTAAGCCAGCTCGCGAAGCCCTTGCAGGGGGCAAAAAGCCTTTTAAGCAAAAAGCAAAGCGAACACCGCTTTCCCGCCCTCACACTCACACTGGGCAGTGAACATTGTATAGGAGCAGGAACAAAAAGAGGGGCATTTGAAAAGCGGCTAAACGGAACAGTGTATTGAGCAGCTGCCATCAAGCCGCGGAAAATATATAAAGTGGTGTGTTTTAAATTTTTTAATTTGATGTTGGTGATTTTAGTGTAGAAATTATTGTATTTTTGCAAAGAGAAATTTAGGTAATTAAAAAACATATACGTTATGGCTGGTGATTTGATTCCAATGCAGGAGAATGAATATAATGAATTATTGCAACAGGCTGTTGCTGTTATAGAGAATGCTCGTGCGAGCGTGGCGAGACATTTGGCGGCCACGGCGAGCAATACTTATTGGGAGATTGGAAAATTGCTGTATGAAAAGAAATTGGAAAGTACACATGGAAGCCAGGTTGTGAAACGACTGTCGGTGGATTTGAAAGAACTTTATCCAAAGATGGGAATGTCGCCTCGCCAGTTGTGGAATATGAAGTCATTCTACATTCGCTATAAGGATAGTGATGAAAAACTGCTACGGAGCGTAGCACTTTTGCCGTGGTCGCAGAATTTGTTGATACTCAGTAAAGATTTAAACGATACAAACACATTGTATTACGTACATGAGAGTCTTACTAAGGGCTGGAACCGTGACCTTTTGTTGAATGCAATGAAGTTGAAGATGCATGAGAAACATGCTCTTGCTCCTGTAGATAATAATTTTGCGACGACACTACCGGCTGTTCAGGCGCAATATGCCAACGAAGTGTTTCATAGCTCATATAATCTCGGATTTTTGGGAATAACTGAGCCTGTGCTTGAACTGGAATTGGAACAGCGATTGGTGGAGAAGATAAAGCTGTTTTTGCTTGAACTCGGAAAGGGTTTTACGTTTATTGGAAATCAACACGTTTTGGAGTATAATGGGAAAGAGTATCGTGTGGATATGCTGTTTTTCCATCGTAAACTGCGTTGCTTGGTGGCCATCGATTTGAAAATTGGTGAGTATAAACCTGAATATGCCGGGAAGATGAACACTTATCTATCGATTCTTGACCGTATTGAGAAAGCTGAGGATGAGAATCGCTCAATCGGTATTATTTTATGTGCTGAAAAGGATAATGTGGAAGTGGCGTTGTCGTTGGAAGATATGGGCAAGCCTATAGGCGTAGCCGATTATCAGTTGATTATTCCGAAGGAGGAATTAAAGAAAACTATTGCTGCCGAAATCAAGTCGTTTGAAGAGGAGCATGAAAATAGTGGTGATGAAGAGAAGTAATTGCTGATGAGAATTAGTAAGGTTCAGAAGATAAAAACTGCTACGACCGTAGCAGTTTTTTGATTATATAATTAGTGAGACTTTTATTTCCCGCCCTCACACTCACACTGGGCAGTGAACATTGTGTAGGAGCAGGAACTCAAAAGGGGGAACATTGGAGTGGTGATGAACCAACAATATATTAACATTCATATAATTTCATATTCAAAACAGAAACATCATATACCACTTCAGAGTCAATGCCAAACTGATCGCACAAATCTTTCATATTTTTCTTCATCTTTTCTTCATTATATTTGTGCTCTTTTTTTAGTTTTCTGAGTTGTTTTTTGAAATCCTTCGCCATTATTTTTGCTGTATTTTTATCATGCTCCTTCAATAATTCTTTGAAAGCCTTGTCTTTTATTCTATTCATAATTATAGCACCAATAATAGCACCACCAAGAAGTAATCCTGCAGCAATTACTAATTTTGGTCCGTACTCGATTATTTTTTCTTGGGAACTCATAATTCAAAGTGTTTATCAATGTTAGACAATAGAAATTCTTCTTGTATTTTAGCTATAGTAATTGGATCGTTTAATAAGTGATAGAAAGTAACAACTGTTCCACCATAATCTATTTTATTAAAAGCTCTTTCGTCTCCCATGGCGGCACGAACAAAAGCGATTAACAAGTTGCTGCTCGTGGCGAATTGATTAGAGTAATAAAGTATTTTAACGGTTCTCGCCTTATAAAGTTCAAGAGAAACATCAGTAGTTTCGTCAAAAGCCCAAGTATGAACCAAGGTAATGATTTGATTGATGAGCATTGATAGCGATGCTTCTTTAGCGAAGAGTTTCAAGTTGAGTTGATCTATTCCAATTGCAGAAGTCACACGAGCCATATTAGGAGAAATAATTGAAAGAAAAGGGATAGGCAAACTCTGTTTGGTTGTAACATCAGATAATTGATGTATTATCGTCTTTTTTAAAGCAACAGCTAGAGGAGTTATACCTTCTTCTTTGATTCGTTCTGCTATCTTTTCAAACATTAAAACTGTACTTGCTTTTGCATCAATTTTGTCAATAAGGAAAGTGGTGTCTAATCGATGCCCAATACCTGTATGAACGTGATATGTACTTAGCGAAAACCCACCATTGGCAACTGTAACGGTATTGGTCATCGTATTAGCAGTGCCAAATATCAAACCTAATACAGGGTCATGTCCTAAAGCTTTAAATCTATGATTGAATCCACTTAGAGATGGGTTTCTATTAGGGTCTCCTGCAATTCCTGTCTCTTTCCTAAAGCAATCAAAAGGAACTGGATTTGTTTCCATTTTTTCAATTGTTGCATAATATCTATGATGTCTGTTAGAAGTTTCATCATTATTATGCCCCAACGTAGAATTTGCTGCTTCTTGGTCGGTTGGCCGATTTTTATATTGGTCGATTACTAATTGTCTGGTAATTTGTAATGCTGTTGCAACAATCAAGAAAATGACATCTTTTTTATTCTTTATCGATGTGACTTCTTCAAATCGTTTGTTCGTTTCCTCAACAAAGGCAGGCAATTCATCAACTCTAGATTGTAGAGTGTCAAGTTTGTCTTTGGTTTTATTATTACCATCTTCATAGTCTCGCCACATGGTTCGCAAGGTTTCTTCAACTTTTCTCCTTTGTTCTTCAGAAAGCTCCATCTTGTTCTTTGTTGTAGAAATTGCCCGCAAGTCTCACCAAGACAGGTATTTTTATAATAAATCACAAGAAAAGCGTGAGACTTGATTCCTTCGAATGCTTTTCTATGCCTAATTTGGGCTTGCATGCCCATTATTATCAACCGCAAATATAGTCATTTTTTTAGGCTAAGGCTCATTATTATGAATTTTTTTGGGGAGGTGTGTCGGATTTTGGGACAATAAAGTGTTAATTTTGCATGAAAATTAAAATAGTTTAAAACTAAAAGCAACTTAAGATTATTGACTATGGAAGATTCAACAATTAGAGTGACTGGCACTGGTAGGGTTCTGGTGGTGCCGGATGTGACACGCCTGGAGATTGAAGTAAGACGTGTGTTTAAGTCGTATGATGAGGCTTACGAATGCGTGAAAGAGAATAGCGCATGGATGGTGAAGATTTTGGAGTATAACAACCAATCGGGGAAACTGGCTAAAACGACTTATCTGGACATTAGCGATAATATGGTGAGTAAATATGACAAGAACGGTAACCATATAGGATATAAAAAAGAGGGTTATTTGCTTTGCCAGAGGATTAAGGTTGATGTGGATATGGATAATGTGCTGGTGAATAAAATAGTAAAAGGTATCGGAAAGTTTGTGCCAGAGGCTCAGATCAACATCGGTTATACACAGAGAGACCCTCGCAAAACTCAGATGAAGGTGCTGGAAAGGGCTGTTACGGATGCCCGAGATAAGGCGAAGATTATGGCTGAAGCACTGGGACGTGAGCTTGGCGATGTAAAATCGATTTCTTATGGCGAAATGAATATGCAAGTTTTTTCAGAGGCCAGAAAGATTTATAACTGCAACGAGGCTTGCGCCAGCACTCCGGGAAGCTTGGAGATTACGCCTGATGACTTTGTGATGAGCGATAATGTGGAAGTGGAATGGACGCTGAAGTAGCATCGGTTGCCATAAGATTTGATCCTGACCATAAGCCTGATGAGGGCGGATGGGGTTTGGTGGATAAGCTCGGTAATAAGCTTACTGAGCCTAAGTATTGGTTTGTCAAGAAAATAGACGAGGACTTATATCTGGTTGACGTAACACCAGGTCTTAAGAAAAATGCTATTCATAAGGACGGAAAGCTGATTTTTAAAGAGAATTTCCAGACTCTTTATGACTATAGAAACGGTTATTTCATTGTAGGAAACACTATCGCAAAGACCAAGGATAATCCCACTCGATATCCGAAAGGCATGCTGCATGTGAGCGGCCGTGTGGTACTGAAGATAGAATATGATGATATAATTTGGGACGAGAAGACCAAAGACGAGCTATACATAAAACGCAAGGGACACATTGGATTTGCAAAAGCAAGAATTGAGGATTTCGTGAGGGTGGAGTTTGACGTGACAATGGATAGTTTGTGGAACGGCACGAGAAACACTGTGTGCGACGGCTGCATTTTCAGCAATGGCATCGACATTGAGGGAAATGGTTGCGGTAAGTTGTTTAAGAAGTCGTTCAGAGAGAGGGCGGTGAGCGGATATTGTGAATACAGGAAAGGGACTGCGGCGAAACCATCGGTGTATGAAAGGCGTAGGATTGAGTACTGGAGGGAGGAGATGAGAAAATCCAGTCCTTTAAGGGAGCCGATGGCGTTGCTTAGGAAATTTGTTGCTGAGCGATTGGATGGTGACGTTGACAAACTGAAGGATTTTGACCTGAGGCTTTTGAAAGACGATGCTGAATTTGCAGGAATTCCTGATGCGGTGTGCATAATGACTTTTGTTGACGTATATGGCAGGCAGTTGTTTGACAGTCATGGTCGTCTTGCCTTGAGAAGCTCAAAGATCTTGAATGAAAGCTTCTGGGGAACGACTATAGTTGAGGATGACTATATGATGTTTCATCAATACAAGCATACTGAGGAACAGAAACAGGCAGTGAGGGAATGTGCAAAGCTTTGCAATACGATGGGTAATTTATGGTTTGACCCTGCACCGCTGATATCGTATAAGCAAAACAGATATTATTTTGACGAGACGTTGAAGAATTTGTGTGATGCGCTGGGACATTATAATTATGAGCCTCGAAAGAAGGATGATTTTCTGAATGCTTATATCCATAGTGGCGATATAATGCTTATTTATGACTTGAAGCTGGAGTATTTTAAAGATGAGAATGGCTTTGTGAAGAAGGTGTTTGACGGCACAAATTTTAATTTTCACACGACACCGGCATCGGATTTCTTTAAGATTTTGGAGCAGTATATGAGGGTTTGCAAGGAGTTTTTGCCGAAGAGGACTGAGAGGATAGTGGAGGAGATAAAGGGGATGCTGGAGAGATAGGGTTGAGTTGCTTGAGTCTTGCTTTCTGTTCTTCTTCATACAATAAATCACGTGCCGCACCCTCATCACCATATCCGTGTAGTATGCTCTTTTCAACATATCGGCTGTAAAATCTCAAAACCACACTTCGCATCTCGTATGGCAATTTGTTAATAAACTTCATGGCCATTTTATCGGGAATTCCCCAGATGGCTTCAGCTATGCTTCCCACTATTGCGCCAAGTGTGTCTGCATCAGCTCCCAGGCTCACTGCTTTTCTCACCGCATCCTCAAATCCGTTGCTTTCTCTGATAATCCACAACGCCACTGGTACAGTCCCCTGGCAGGTCACATCAAACTTGTTAATAACTTCTTCTTTTTTGATGTTGATATCATAACCAGAAAAATCGACGCAAACCTTAAGCAGCTCTTGCATCTGCTGCTCACCGAAAATTTTGTATATCTTGTTGAGTTCTATGCCTTTATGAATTGCCAGCACTACTGTCTGTGCACCCTTTATTCCTTCAGGATGGTTGTGTGTGCATTCAGCTGTATGTTTTGCAATTGGCAGTGCCTCAAAAATGTTAGGATATGCCCAAGCTACTGGGCTTACTCTCATCGCTGAGCCATTGCCGAAGCTGTTGTATGGCTTCGGGTTGTCGCTGTTAACCCATTTTGCGAAGCTGCCGCCGTATGCCCCCATGGGGCTCGGATATTTCCTGCACCATTCGTGAAGGTATTTTTCAAAGTCATCAGAATTGTCCAATATTGCGTCAGCAACTGCCACCGTGCAGATGGTGTCATCTGTAAAGTCACAGTCTTTTGTATAAAAATCAAAATTGTAATCGTTTGTCGGATTAAACTCAAACCGACTACCCACTATATCTCCTATGATTGCGCCTAACATACCTATAATTTATTGATACCAATTTACTAATTTCTCACCATAAACTTTTCATTTCGCTCCACCAAATTTGTGGACGGCGATCGTATTGTGAGTAATCGTTGCTCCAGTATTTGCTTTCGATTTTGTCGAGTAGCTCGTCTTGCGACATTTTTCTGGTGTATTTAATCTCCCAGTTTTCATGGATTTTTTGATTCTTATCCATGATGCGAGCTTCACGGACGCTAGTCTTGAGCTGGTTGATGAGGAGCTTGACAAGGGGTTCTTTATAAAGGCGTTTTATGCGATGGACAAATGGCTCGTAGCCGTCGATATGAAAATAATCGTCAAACATGATTTTTAGGATATACTTACCAACGCAATATTGGATGCGACGGCGTTTGTCCTCGTCATGGTTTTTAGCGTATCGGTTGATGATTTTATTGAGATTGCCTCCCATTTTCACGAAACCTGAAAGTCGTACAATCTTTTCTTCGATTGTGCTTTGTTTCCATTCTTCGCTAAAATCATCCCAGTATTCACGACCAGATATGAGACCTTCGTATTCTTTGAGAGATACTTTAAAAGGAACTAAATATGTCATAGCTATCATTTTTTATTGTGGCAAAATTAGTGATTTATTTTAATAATTTAATTTACAATGCAAAAAAAGGAAATATGTGTGCCAAAAAGTGAGACACTAAAGAATTTTTTTCTAGAGGTGAGGGACAATAGGGACTTTAGGAGGATGGGGAAATGGGGAAATTGGAGAAAGTGGGGAAATAATAATAAGGTGTATCGGATTTTGGGACAGGGGTGTTATATTTTTGTAGCGTGATTGTTATAAGATTGTAAAATTTTTTTAACATTGTTTTCACTTTGTTGCAAATAGTGTTAAAATTTCTTTTTAATTTTGTAGTGTCGTAAAACAAATTTAAATAATTCTCTATGCCAAAGAAAACTAACACCGCCGATATAGGCTTTGAAGACAAGATTTGGAAAGCAGCAAATATTCTTCGTGGTAATATTGTAGCTGCTGAATATAAGAATGTGGTACTTGGCCTCATTTTCTTGAAATATATCTCAGATTGTTTTGATGTAAAACACCAACAGCTGGTTGATGAAGGCGATGGTTTTGAGGAGGATAAAGATGAATACACATCAGAGAATATCTTCTATGTGCCGACCGATGCCCGCTGGAGTGTTATTGCTGCAGCAGCTCATACTCCAGAAATTGGAAAGGTTATCGACAACGCGATGATGGAAATTGAGAAAGAGAATGACCGCTTGAAAGGCATCCTTCCAAAGAACTTCGCTCGTCCTGAACTGGATAAACGTCGTCTGGGTGATGTGGTTGACCTTTTTACCAACACTATTGAGCTTGGCAAGCAGGAGGAAAACAAAGATCTTCTCGGTCGTACATACGAATACTGTCTCGCAAAATTCGCTTCGCTTGAAGGCAAAAATGCTGGTGAATTTTATACGCCGAGCTGTATTGTGCGCACCATCGTGGCGGTGCTTCAGCCTTTCAAAGGCCGTTGCTACGACCCGGCTATGGGCAGTGGCGGTATGTTTGTCCAAAGTGCTGAATTTATAAAGCATCATCAAGGAGATATTAAAAACCTTTCAATTTACGGTCAAGAATTTGTGGCCGAGACTCGCAAAATGGCTATGATGAATCTTGCGATTCGTGGTATAGAAGCAAATCTTGGAGAAAAGAATGCTGATACTTTTTTTGAAGATCAGCATCCTACTTTGAAAGCCGACTTCGTGATGGCTAATCCTCCTTTCAATATGAGCGACTGGGGTGCTGATAAGCTTCAGGAAGATGTCCGCTGGAAATATGGTATTCCGCCTCAAGGCAATGCCAATTTCGCCTGGCTTGAACACATGATAAGCCACCTCTCGCCAAATGGCCGTATCGGTATGGTGCTGGCTAACGGCTCGCTTAGCAGTCAGACAGGCGGTGAAGGTGAGATTCGTAAAAACATACTGCTGGCCGACCTTGTTGAAGGCATAGTGGCACTGCCGAGCCAATTGTTTTATTCTACTGGTATCCCAGTTTGCCTGTGGTTCCTGAATCGTCAGAAAAAGCAACCGGGCAAGGTGCTCTTCATCGATGCACGCAATATGGGAACGATGGTAACTCGCAAGCTGCGTGAGCTTACTGATGAGGATATAGACCGAATAGCAAAAACATTTGAGGATTTCCGCAATGGAAAACTTGAAGATGAGAAAGGTTATTGTGCCGTTAAATCTCTTGAAGATATTGAGGCTCAAGACTTTATTCTAACACCTGGCCGATATGTCGGTATTGCAGAGCAAGAGGATGATGGTGAACCGTTTGAAGAAAAGATGGAACGTCTTACAACCGAACTAAGCGGTCTTTTCGAGCAAAGCCACAAACTTGAGGATGAGATTAGAAAACAGCTTGGAAGTATAGGTTTTAAAATATAAAACAGCAAGCTCTTCGTTATTATGGTGAATCTATAATATCGAAGAAATATGAAAGAAAAGTTAATTTTAGAAATCAGCAACGCAATGGCTGAAATTTTGGATGTAGAACAAATAGCACAATTGAATGGAGTATTACTGCAGGTGGTCTGCAAATACAACATTTCAATGGATGAGGAAACCACACAGGCAACCGAGGAAACCAACGAAGGGTTGCTGAGGTCGTTTCTCTCTGCCAAGCAGGTGGAGGGTTGCAGTGCGCCCACTGTGCGCTATTATGGCAACACCATTCAGCAATTGTACAAGACAATGCCCAAACGAGTGATGGAATATACCACCGAAGATATCAGAGCTTATCTGGCTGTGTTCCAGCGCAAGCGCAAAGCAAGTAGGGTAACGGTTGACAATGTTCGTCGCATTTTCTCTTCATTCTTTGCCTGGCTAGAAGAAGAGGACTACATAATTAAAAGCCCGGTACGCAGAATACATAAAGTGAAGACAGGTGCACAGATTAAAGAAGTGTTGAGCGACGAATCTCTTGAAAATCTGCGCGATACGTGTGTGCATCCGCGCGACTTGGCTATGATTGATATGCTGGCATCAACTGGTATGCGTGTTGGTGAGTTGGTTAAGCTGAATCGTGAAGATATAAATTTCAATGAGCGAGAATGTATAGTTTTCGGTAAAGGTAACAAAGAGAGGATAGTTTATTTCAATGCTCGCGCCAAAATACATCTGCTGGAATACCTGAACACTCGAAAAGACAAGAATAAAGCTCTGTTTGTGTCGCTTGCAAAACCGCATCATCGCTTGCAAATATCGGGCGTGGAGGTTCGTTTGCGTAAGATTGGCAAAGAGGCAAAGGTACCGAGAGTGCATCCGCACAAGTTCCGTCGCACCTTGGCTACAATGGCTATCGACAAAGGTATGCCGGTGGAGCAGGTGCAGCGTCTTCTTGGTCATGTTAAAATTGATACCACCATGCATTATGCCATGGTGAATCAAAATAATGTCAAACTATCGCATCGTCGTTTTTTGTGTTAAAATAGTCGTGTAAATTCTCATTTATGGAA
>CAMZJA010000028.1 GCA_947307415.1 uncultured Bacteroidales bacterium
CATCTGCAGGAACAATTCTTCTGTCTTTGAATAGCTAAAATCCATTTCAATTAATATTTGTAAAATCCTTCTCCTGTTTTACGTCCGAGCAATCCGGCGCGCACCATCTTTCTCAAAAGTGGATGTGGACGGTACTTAGGATCACCGAATTCGTTGTAAAGCACCTCCATGATGGCGAGGTTGACATCGTTTCCGATGAGGTCGGCCAATGCGAGAGGTCCCATTGGATGATTTGCGCCAAGCATCATGCACTTGTCAATATCCTCTGCTGATGCGATGCCGTCGGCCAAGATACCAACTGCCTCGTTGATCATAGGGATGAGGATGCGGTTGACAACGAAACCTGGGGCTTCCTTCACCTCGACCGGCTGTTTGCCGATTGATGTGGCGAGGTCAACGATGCATTTTGTCACTTCGTCGCTTGTGAGCTGTCCCTTGATGACTTCCACCAATGCCATTCTGTCGGCCGGATTGAAGAAGTGCATACCGATAAACTGTGCAGGACGTGTTGTGCAGGCAGCGATTTCGGTGATTGACAATGATGATGAGTTGGTTGCGAAGATTGCTTCTGGCTTGCAGATCTTGTCGAGTTCAGTGAACACCTCTTTCTTAAGAGCCATATCTTCTGATGCAGCCTCGATTACGAGGTCGGCGTCTTTAAATGTGGCGTAGTCGGTGGTGGTGATGATGTTCTTCAAAAGAGCGTCAACGGCCTCTTGAGTCATCTTTCCTTTCTCAACGAGTTTAGCGTAACCTTTTGCGATTGAACCCATTGCCTTGTCGATGCTGGCCTGAGTTCTGCTCTTCATGACGACTGGCATCTTAGCTGCGAAAGCCTTCACGATGCCCTTTGCCATGGTTCCTGTTCCGATAACGTATACTTTCATAATGATGTATTTGATAATCTTTTAACTTTACTCTTTTAACTTTCAACTATTTCCCTTGGAAATTCGCTTTTCCTTTATTAAGAAACGCTGTCATTCCCTCTTTCTGGTCTTCTGTGGCGAAGCATTTTCCGAAGTTGCGGTTCTCCAGTTCGATGGCGTCGGCAGCAACCATGTCGTAGCTCTCGTTGATGCATTCCTTGGCATATTTGATAGCCAAAGGTGCGTTGGCGACGATTTTCTGTGCTGTCTCGATGACCTTCTCCATCAAAACTTCCGGCTCGTAAACGGCGTTCACCAAGCCGATGCGCAATGCTTCGTCAGCTTTGATGGCCTTGCCAGTGTAAATCATCTCCTTGGCGTAGCCTTGTCCGATGAGCTTTGCCAGACGGTAAGTGCCGCTGAAACCAGGTGTGATGCCCAGTCCTACCTCCGGCTGTCCGAATCGTGCATTGCTTGAGGCGTAACGGAAGTCGCAAGCCATTGCCAACTCGCATCCGCCACCGAGGCAGAATCCGTTGACTGCAGCTATGACAGGAATCGGGAGCAGCTCTATTTTACGGAAAGCGATGGCACCGAGTTTACTGAACTCATAGCCTTCTTTCTCGTAGAGATGCACCATCTCCGAGATGTCAGCGCCTGCCACGAACGACTTCTCGCCGTCACCAGTGATGATGAGAACGCGAGTCTTCTTGGTGTCGAGGTTGCTGACGAAGTCGTCGATTTCCTTCAAAACCGTTGAATTCAAAGCATTCAACGATTTAGGAGCCGACACCGTCATGATGGTGATGCCGTCTTCTCTGACTTCGCTTTTTAAATATTGATATTCCATGATTAGTCAACCATTGATTTGAGGTTCGGGCTGATGATGAGTTTCGCCTCTGTTGCGGCCTGCACCTGCTCAACTGTGAATTCAGGATGGATTTCTGTGAGGACGATGCCTTCTTTTGTGATTTCCATCACACCCATCTCGGTGATGATCATGTTGACCTGACCTGCTGCTGTGAGAGGCAGTGTGCATTCCTTCAAGATCTTAGGAGCACCTTTCTGTGTGTGTTCCATGGTGAGGATAACGCGTTTTGCACCGACCACGAGATCCATAGCGCCGCCCATACCTGGGGCCATCTTGCCCGGGATAATCCAGTTGGCGAGGTTGCCCTTCTCATCGACCTGCAATGCGCCGAGGAACGACACGTTGACGTGACCGCCGCGGATGATTGCGAATGATGTTGCTGAATCGAATGTGCAAGCGCCTGGTGTCAAGGTGATGAAACCGCCGCCGGCGTTGATGAGGTTCTTGTCTTCCTTGCCTTCTTCAGGTGTTGGACCCATGCCCATAGCACCATTTTCGGTCTGCAGCGTCACTGAAACGCCTTTTGGAAGGTAGTTAGGGATCAATGTCGGGATACCGATACCAAGGTTCACTACATCGCCGTCATGCAGCTCTTTTGCCGCTCTCTTAGCGATAACTTCTCTCATTTCATTTTTATCCATATTCTGAAATATTTTAATTGTTAATTTGTATTTTTCTTTTTCTGGTCGCCTTACGGCTCAAAATCTTAAGAAAATCTTTTTAAAAATCTTTCAAAATTTTTTCGTCATGACGACTAAAGTCTAAGGTCTAAAGTCTAAAGTCTACTTCATTCCTCGTTTTACCATCTCCTGAACCACGAATGATGCCACGTCGTCAGCGTAGGTGTTCATTCCGAAGCCGGCATCGAAACCGAGTTCCTTAGCGAGCTCGTGCGAGATACGGGCGCCACCGCAGCAGCAAATCATCTTGTCGCGCAGGCCTTCAGCCTCCATCAGCTCAATGAAATTGGTCATATTCTTGATATGAACGTCTTTTTGTGTAACTGTCTGCGAAACGAGCAATGCATCGGCATGAAGCTCAACGCCTTTTGCGATGAATTCTTCATTCGGCACCTGCGAACCGAGGTTGTAAGCCTCAATCATCTCGTAACGCTCAAGTCCGTAGTGACCGGCATAGCCCTTCATGTTCATGATAGCGTCGATACCCACGGTATGAGCGTCGGTACCTGTACTAGCTCCTACGATGACGATCTTACGGCCGATATTCTCTTTGATATATTTATCGGTCTCGTACATGTCCATAGTGTTCGACTCGACCTTCGGAACATAAATCGTGCTGTAGTTGACGGTATGTGTACAGCTTCCGTAGCAGTTAAAGAATGTGAATCCAGGTGTCAACTCTTTGTAATACACCACGATAGGATTCTCGAAACCCATAGTTTTGAGGAGTTGTTTCGCTGCCTCGACAGCTTCTGCGCCGCATGGCACCGGTAATGTGAAACTCAGCTGGGTCTTGCCATCGTTCATCGTGTCGCCATACGGCTTAATTTTCGTCAAGTCTAAGGTTTTGTCGAAATCCTTAGCTTCCATTGAATATAATCCTTCGCTCATATATAATATAATTTATTCTTTATCAATAAGTTACAATACAAGACATGATAAAAGCCAATTCACCTTTATCATGTCTGCAAATATATTAAATATTTTTAAATAAAAAACAAAAAAATCTTTTTTTCGTCATTTCGACTGAAGTGTAATGAAATGGAACGGAATGGAGAAATCTTTGTTATTCGAAATCGTTCGGTTGTTAACGTTTAACAAGGATTTCTCGACAAGCTCGAAATGACAGTTTGGCGTTACTTCTTTTTCTTAAAAATTTTTTTCCTGAACATGAACAGCGTGAAAATTGTAAAAACGACAATCAAAATTCCCAATGTGATAAGTGCTTGGGTGAATCCTTGCGGGGCCAGACCGACTAAAAGAAGCACCGGGAAGCCGAGTGCCACGGCCGGAAGTGACTGTAACACAAGGTTGTTGGCGGCTGGTGTCTCAAACTTAGGGTCAATCTCGCGAAGTAGAATCATTCCGTTGGAAGCGGTGCCTGTGAGCATGCCGAACATGCTGAAAAACCCTTCGTAGGTGTAGTTAGGATACAGGTGCTTGCAGACTTTCAAAACGAACCAGAATGTCGCTATGGCACCCAATGCGCAAACGAGTATGTAAGGTAGTGCAAAACCCTTGAATTCGCTGAAGTTTATAGCAGCTGTACCTGCCACAATCATGATGTCGAAGAAGAACCCGCTGATGCGGTTCAAAAGATAGTTGTTGATATATTCTCGCTTCATGATTTTCGCCTTCTGCAAGCTTTTGATAATGCCTTTCATCATGATTCCGAACAGAGTGCCGAGCAGGAAGTTGAAGCCCCACATCAGCGGCATGAGCGTCTTCTCACCGAAGTTGCCGAGGTCTAAAGTCTGCAGAAAATGATTGAAAAGATAGACCAAAAGATAAGTGAAAAGTACCAGACAGATCTGTATTGAGAGCTTGTCAACTGATTCAGTATCAGGGATTTCGTTCTCGCCTTCGTAGTCGCTGAGTTTGTTCATCTGCTTCTCGCGGATCTCTGAAATATTAATTTTACCTTTCTTTTTCAAAATATTGAGATAAACTACTCCGACAACGCATCCGACAATGAAACCCATTGCCGCTATCGACAATCCGAAGTCTTTACCTGGGAAAATGATACCTTGCTCAAGAGCCCTGTCCATGTAAATGGTACCAAAATTCAGCGCCTGTCCCGGTCCCTGCCCATAACCCATTGGAAGGAGCAGGCCTGCAGCGTAGAAAATCTTTTTTCCAAAGTAGAACATCGGAATTGTAACCAACAGACCCACAATGCCTTGGATGATGTATGTGCTAGCAGTTAAGGTGCCGGTCTCAACCACCTTCATGGTGCTTGATTTTGATTCCACCTTGTTGTTTTTCAGTGCCAATGCCACAAAACCAAGGCCTAACGCATGATAAGTGATTATCTCCATGGAAGTCTTGTTTATCAGATCTTCCCAACCGAGTACATCGGTGTATATAGCCTTGAAAACCAATATCAAAGCTCCTCCAATCAATGCTGAAGGGATTAAACTTTTCTGCATGAATGGCACTTTGGTTCGTACGATGTTACCGGCCAAAAGACCAACAGCGATGATACCCAATTGTATCATTACGTTCCAAACCGCGTCGGTTGCGAAAAATGGTACTGCTAATGTATTCATATTCAATCGATTTTGTTTAATTTCTCTTCCAAAGCGACGATAATGTCGCGATATTTTGCTGCGTTCATGAAGTCGAGCTCCTTGACCGATTTCTCCATCTCTTTCTTAGCTTCCTGAATAGCTTTTCTGATGTCTTTCGTTGAGCGGTAAACCGTGACTTTCTCCTCTGCCACTGCGCTGATTTGCTCATCGGTAGTCGCATAGTTACCCCAAGCGTTGTCGAGAGGCTTGACAATGGTTGTCGGCACTATGCCGTTTGTGATGTTGTACGCCATCTGTTTCTCGCGTCTTCTTTGGGTCTCATCGATGGTTTTCTTCATTGATTCAGTGATTTTGTCGGCGTACATTATCACTTTGCTGTTTGCGTTACGTGCTGCGCGTCCGGCCGTTTGCGTCAGCGAGCGCTCTGAACGGAGGAAGCCTTCTTTGTCGGCGTCGAGAATCGCGACCAACTGAACCTCAGGCAAATCCAGACCTTCACGCAGCAGGTTCACGCCCACCAAAACGTCGAAGTCTCCCCTTCTCAATCCCATCATTATCTCTACGCGGTCGAGGGTGTCGACGTCGGAATGTATGTATCTAGTGTTGATATTCAGGTTGTTAAGATAGTTTGTCAGCTCCTCCGCCATGCGTTTTGTCAAGGTGGTGACGAGCACACGTTGCCTGTTTCTGATCACGTGAATTATCTCGTCGACGAGGTCGTCGACCTGGTTGGTGCATGGCCGCACTTCGATGACCGGATCCAACAAGCCTGTCGGACGAATGAGCTGCTCCACGTAAACGCCTTGTGTCTGCTGCATTTCGTAGTCGCCCGGCGTCGCGCTGACGTAGATAGTCTGTCCCGTAAGTGCTTCAAACTCATCGAATTTCAGCGGACGGTTGTCGAGCGCCGACGGCAGTCGGAAGCCGTATTCGACCAATGTCTGCTTGCGCGAACGGTCGCCTCCATACATGCCACGGATCTGCGACACTGTGACGTGACTCTCGTCGATGATGGTGATGAAGTCATCGGGGAAGAAATCGAGCAGACAGAACGGACGCGTGCCGGCGGCGCGACCATCGAAATATCTTGAATAGTTCTCGATACCCGAACAGTAGCCAAGCTCGCGAATCATCTCAACATCATGATTTACACGGTCTTCCAATCGTTTTGCGTCTTCATATTTGCCAATCTCACGGAAATATTCGGCCTGTGTAAACATGTCGAGCAAAATCTCCTCTGTGGCTTGTTTTATCTTCTCTTTTGAGGTGACAAAGATATTAGCAGGAAATAGTGTAATATTCTGCAAACTCTCGATCCTCGTGCCGTTTATCGGGTCGAACGACTCGAGTTCCTCAATCTCATCATCCCAAAATATAATTCTGAACGGCGTCTCCGAATATGCAGGAAAAACATCGACAGTGTCGCCTTTTACACGAAATCTGCCTCGCGAAAACTCAATATCATTTCTACTGTAAAGCGCGTTCGAGAGGTTGAAAAGCAGGTTGTCGCGACGAATCTTCTGACCGAGCTCGATGTTTATCACATTTTTGCTAAAATCTTCAGGGTTTCCAATGCCGTAAATGCATGATACTGAAGACACTACAATTACATCTCGTCTTCCTGAAAGCAATGCCGAGGTGGTGCTCAGTCGCAGTCTGTCGATCTCATCGTTTATCGACAAATCTTTCTCAATATAAGTATTTGTCTGCGGGATAAATGCCTCAGGCTGATAGTAATCGTAATAAGAAACGAAATATTCGACCTTGTTTTCCGGGAAAAACTGCTTGAATTCGCTGTACAGCTGCGCCGCAAGGGTCTTGTTATGGCTCAAAATCAGAGCCGGACGGTTCAGCTCCGCCAGCATATTGGCTATCGTAAACGTCTTTCCAGAGCCTGTGACTCCCATCAAAGTCTGATACCTCTCCCCCGCCAAGATGCCGTTTTTCAGCTGTTCGATGGCTTGAGGCTGGTCGCCGGTTGGCTTAAACTCCGATGACAGTTTGAAATTCATCAGTTTTTCTTGCTCTGCTTAAACAAAAATTCCTTCTCTTCTTCCGTCAGACTGCTATAGCCGCCTTTGCTGATCTTTTCAAGGATTTCGTCGGTTCTTTTCTCATCGTCGGCACGGTCTTTGTTGTAGTCCCAGTCTGATTTCGGACGATCACTGGTAAAATCTTTGTTGAATTTTATCCTAAAATTCGGTCTCCAGCCGCCTTCTTTGTATCGCCAATAAAGTATCAAGCCCAAGCCGAAAAGCATGCCGCCGACATGCGCGAAATGCGCCACGTTGTCGACTGATGAGAAGCCCGAAAACAGCTCGATGAGACCATATATTATCACGAACCATTTTGCCTTGATAGGGATGGCGAAGTATATGTAAATCCGTGAGTTAGGCCACATCATGCCGAACGCCAAAAGTATGCCGTAAACAGCTCCTGAGGCGCCTACAGTTGTAAGCATATTCAGATATTCATCGACAGGAATGCTTCTGTTGCCCAGCCTAACAAATTCGTAGTTTTGAATCATATCCGAAAGCTGGATGTACTGCACCAATTCCTGTGTCAAGCCGGCTCCTATGCCGCAAACGAAGTAAAATATCAGAAAACGCTTGGGACCCCATGCATTTTCAATGGAGTTTCCGAACATCCATAGGGCGAACATATTGAAGAAAAGGTGCGCGAAACCGCCATGCATGAACATGTAAGTCACAAACTGATACGGTCTGAAATCAGACGCCCCGATGTAATGCAAGCCGAGGTATTGTGACAGATCAATGCGCCATACCGACTCTGCCGTCCATGTGGCAAGGAAGAATATCGCATTGATTATCAATAAGTTTTTTACCACTGTGGGTAAAATAGAAAAGCCTTGTGGTCTAAATTGATTATCCATTAGTTCAAACGTGTTTTTATGTCGTCAGCATTGATTATTGTGAAGATTCTCCTGCCATTTGGCGCTACTTCCGCCACCGCGCAGCCGAAAAGCCTGTCGACTATGTCCTGCATCTCCACCGAGCTCAATGTCTGTCCCGCCTTCACCGCCATCTGCGATGCCAGCGAACGAGCTAAATTTAATTTTTTATCTGATTGATTACCAGAGAGATTGTTCTTGTAATCCTCTAAAATTTTCTCAATAATCGAAACAGCGTCACTGCCTTTGCAGTCGACAGGAGTTCCATTGATGACAAATGTAGTGTTGTTCATCGTCTCGATCCTGAAACCGATTTTCTCAAGTTCAGGCTTCAGCTCTTTCAACATCGAAGCATCGTTGATATTCAACGAGATATGATGTGGAAACAGCTCTTGCTGCGAGGCAATGACTTCCGTCTCCATCTCCTTCAGATACTTCTCGTAAAGTATCCTCTCGTGCGCCAGATGCTGGTCGATGACAAGTATCCCCGACTTAACCGTTGTCACGATATACGACTGCTGCAGCTGGATGTAAAGACTCTTCTGATCCTCTTCGAAAGGCTTGTTTTCTTTACCGTTTGCGTCGATTTGTGTGTTTGCGACAATGTCGTTGCTGTTATCATAGGCGATGCGCCAGTTTTGCTGTTGCTGATGTCGTATCGGACTGATTTTAAACGGGTTATAATTCGGGTCGAAATCAGTTTTCGGAGTGATGACCGGTCGGTCCATGCGACTCGCCTCGCCGAAATCGATGCCCATGTTCGGGTTAATGTCGAAGTCGAGCATGGGAGCTAAGTTGTTCTGTCCTATGGCTTTACGCACTGCCGAGTGCATGATGGCATAGATCAGCTTCACGTCGATGAAGTTAACTTCGGTCTTAGTCGGATGTATATTGATATCGATCTCTTTGGGATCTATCTGAATATCAAGGAAATAGCCCGGGAAACAATCTTGCGGAATCAGCTCTTTGTAAGCGTTCTCCACAGCATGATGCAGGTAGGCATGTTTGATGAAACGGCGGTTGACGAAGAAATACTGCTCGCCTCTCGTTTTCTTGGAAAATTCAGGTTTTACTATGAATCCGTCGATGGTTACAGTCTCCGTGACCTGGTTCACAGGCAGCAGTTTGCCATCGTAATCCTTGCCAAAAAGTCCGACAATGCGTTGTTTCAACGTGCCAGGATAAAGGTGGAAAAGCTCCTTGTCGTTGCTCACAAAAGTAAATCCTATTTCAGGATTCATTATCGTGATGCGGAAGAATTCCTCGTTGATATGACGAAGCTCTGCTTCATTGGATTTCAAGAAGTTACGTCGCGCAGGCACGTTAAAAAACAGATTTTTCACAGTGAAGTTGGTGCCCACTGATGCAGGTTTCGGCAGTTGTTCAAGCACTTTTGATCCTTCGATACGAATCTTTGTACCCACCTCATCTTCTTTACGACGCGTTGTCAGTTCGACCTGTGCCACTGCTGCAATCGAAGCAAGTGCCTCTCCGCGGAATCCCATGGTTTTTATGGCGAAAAGGTCGTCGGCACAGGTGATTTTCGAGGTCGCATGACGCTCAAAACACAGCCTCGCGTCTGTCTCCGACATGCCACATCCGTTATCGATAACCGTGATGAAGGTACGACCGGCGTCTTTTACAATCAAATCGATTTGCGTGGCACCAGCATCTATCGCATTCTCTATCAGCTCCTTAACGACAGAGGCCGGACGCTGAATTACCTCGCCCGCAGCAATCTGATTGGCAACAGAATCTGGAAGTAACTTGATGATATCCAACGACATAGCTACTTACCTCCCATTTTCAGGAACATGGTTATGAAATTCTCGACGAAAGGTGTAAAGAAAATTATATAAATTAAAAACGCTGAGATTCCAAATATAATTGAATAGCGCAGCATTTTGAAAGAATTACCTTTGTTGACCATCTTCCCGTCGTCAATGCTCCTACCCCAGCTCTTTCTCATTTTAACTCTAAGTTTCTCACTGTCAGTGAGTTCAGAGCTTAGCCCCATAGCAGCTTTTCTCTTCTCCAACGCCTCTTTCTCCGGGTTGTAATATCTCGGAATATAATTAAACTTAGGCATTTCAGGCCTGTGAAACATGAAAATTCCCATAATTCATTATTTAAACTGCAAAATTAAACATATTTTTTGAGATTTCAGCCAATTTTTATAAATAAATATTAACAAAATGAATCATTTTTTTTATTATCTTTGCAGATTAAACTTGTTAAAACAAACTTATGATGAAAAAGTTGTTACTTATCTGTCTTTCAATGACTTGCATATTTTTTTCATGCGTAGAGAATCATGATAACACGAACAAAGATTCATGTTCCGACAATGAAAGTCTGATGCAATATACAAGTTACATCGATGTAACCAATTATAAATCAGGATATTACATAAATATCTCAAATCCTTGGAACGAAAAATCTCTTGGTGAGTTTTACCTCTATCCCGACTCTTTGGAGCTTCCTGATGAGCTTGAACATAAATCGGTAATTCGCACTCCAGTGAAAAATGTGATAGCTTATTCATCAACGCAATGGTCTGTGTTTCTTGAACTTAACGAGATTGACCGAGTGAAAGGCATTCTTGAAAGCAATTACACCGACAACCCTGAAATCAAGCGACTGCTGGCAGAGAATAAGATTGAGGATGTGGGCATTGAGACAAGTTTGAAGACTGAAATAGTGATAAATCTGCATCCCGACGTGATTCTTTACACGCCATATTCGACTGTTCCTAAGACCGAAATCGGTGAACTGACAGGCGCGGTGATGTTCCCTTTCGCCGATTACCTTGAAAATCATCCACTTGGACGTGCTGAATGGCTTAAAGTCATAGGCTTTATGACCTGTCGCGAAAAAGATACCGACGAATGGTTTAATGGCATCGTAACTCGTTATGAATCATTGAAAAACATTTGTCAAAATATTGAAAATCGTCCTACCGTCTTTTCTGATTTGCCATTTGAGGGACAATGGTATCTGCCAGGCGGCGCAAGCTATATAGCGCAGATTTTCCATGATGCGGGCGCTGATTATGTTTGGAAGGACAACAACTCCACCGCAAGCTTGCCGGTTGACGCCGAGACGGTGCTATCCAAGGCTCGTGACGCTGATTTCTGGCGCGTAATGAACTCAACTAGCCACAAGTTTACATATGAGAGCTTAGCCGCTGAAAATGAATTATATACGTATTTCAAGGCATATAAAGACCGCAATATCATTGTTTGTAATATTCGCGAAAGTGGATACTTCGAGAAGTCGGAATACGAGCCTGATATTTTGTTGAAGGATTTCGTGCTCGCCTTCCATCCGGAGATGATGCGAAATGAAGATTATTTGCCGAAATATTTTTACAGATTGAAAGATGAAAAATAGCAAGATAGTCATCGGAATTGCAGGCATAATCCTACTCGGAATTGTGCTTTTTGTGCTGAATCTGTTCGTCGGTTCGGTCATGGTTCCTATTGAAGATATATTTAAAGTTTTACTTAAAGAAAATACAGATAACACCCTGAGTGTCATAATATTCAACTATCGACTTCCACAAGCTTTGACGGCTCTGTTGGCTGGCGCGGCGCTTGCTGTGGCGGGTCTGTTGATGCAGACTTTGTTCCGCAACCCTCTCGCCGATCCTTCTATGCTTGGAATCAGCAGCGGCGCAAGTTTAGGAGTTGGAATAGTAATTCTTCTTACTGGTGCTATTTCAGGCGCGGCAGTCTCTTCATTCGGCTGGTGGTCGACGATTGGTGTGAGCTTGGCGGCATTTATCGGAGCGGTTTTAGTGCTTTTCGTGATGTTGGCGTTTAGCTCACGCATGAAAAACATGACAACATTGATAATCATTGGTTTAATGATCGCATATCTGGCAGGCTCAATCACCGATATTTTGAAGTTTTTCAGTTTGAAAGAAGACATCCATGCCTTTGTGATTTGGGGAATGGGTAGTTTTTCAGGTGTTGGTACCTCAAAAATAGCGATATTCGCCATCAGCATTATCATCGGCTTGATTGCTATATTTTTCTTGTCTAAGAACCTGAATATCTTGCTGTTAGGCGAAATGTACGCCGAGAACTTAGGCATCAACATCAAACGTAACAGTGTCATTATAATTTTAATTTCGGGCTATCTAACCGCTATAGTGACTGCCTACTGCGGTCCTATCGCCTTTGTGGGTCTCGCAATGCCGCATATCGCGCGATTCCTCTTCAAGAGCAGCGACCATCGCCTACTCATCCCTGCCACCATGCTTATCGGCATGGACATGGCGCTATTCTGTAATTTAATCGCTAGAATGCCGGGGTTTGACGGCAACCTACCAATCAATGCGGTGACTGCTTTCATAGGAGCGCCAGTGGTTATTTCAGTAATAATGAAAAGTAAAAAATAAGAATGGAAATATTAAAAACATCGGCATTATCAATTGGTTACGAAAACAAAACCGTAGTTTCCGACATTAACGTGACGTTAAACGAAGGCGACATCATCGCTTTGGTCGGACCTAACGGTGCCGGAAAATCTACGCTTTTCAAGACGTTTTCGACGCATATCAAGCCTGTTGGCGGCATGATTGAGCTGTTTGGCAAGAATCTGATGTCGTATTCGCCGAAAGAACGTGCCAGGCTCCTCGGAATCGTTCTTACCGAACGTCCTGATGATATGTTTCTGAAGGTGTTTGATGTGGTCGCTACAGGTCGTTATCCTTACACCGGAATGTTCGGAAAACTATCCGAAAACGATGAAAACGAAATTAATGTATCGCTTGAATTAGTTGGAGTTAATCATTTGATTGACAGAGTTTTCAATACATTATCAGATGGCGAAAAACAGAAGGTCATGATTGCCAAGGCAATAGCCCAAAACACACCTGTCATCATGCTCGACGAGCCGACAGCGTTCTTGGATTATCCGAGCAAAATAGAGTTGTTTTCATTATTGAAAAAGTTAGCGAAGGAGCAAAAGAAAGCTATTCTTTTCAGCTCACACGACCTGGAATTACTTCTCAGATACACCGACAATCTTTGGATTATCGCGAAAAACCAGCCGTTTGCTTGCGGCCAGAGTTCCGAATTGTTGAAAAACGGAATAATCAAACAATATTTTGGTTTAAAAGACGCTGACAATCAATATCTTATGAATGAAATTAAATATTAATCTAAAATTTACACTATGAAAAGAATCTTATCATTATTGACATTCAGCCTTATCTTGGGCATTGGCGTTTTAAACGCCCAGAATCAGAAAGTCGTTGTGCTTGAATGCTTTACAAGCGCTTCATGCGGTCCTTGCGCACAGTACAACCCTACGCTTGACAACCTTATTAATAGTAATGCGGATCATCTTATAGCGATAAAATACCACGTAAACTGGCCTTCGGATACCGACCCTATGAATCATCACAATCCCGGTGAAGTCGCGTCAAGACGAGCATATTATAATGTAAATTCGGTACCTTATTCTATTGGTGACGGCACATGGGCGAATGTTTCAAGCTATGTCACACAAAGTTTGATTAACCAATGGGCAGCAGTGGAATCGCCACTTGAGATGCGAATGACACACTATCTTAATGCCACTCAGGACAGTATCTTTGTCATAGTGATGGGTCGCGCCACATCTGCAATCAACTCAAACAACCTGAAGCTCCACATCTCTGTTCTTGAAGAAACCATGGAATATCCAAGCGCACCAAGCTCTAACGGCGAGAGAATATTCCATAACGTGATGAAAAAGATGCTTCCTAACGCATCAGGAACCAACTTACCAGCTATGGCAGCCGGCGATTATTTCGCTTACAAATATTCCTGGGCTTTGGCTAACGTAATGGATATCAATGAATTGACAGCAGTAGCATGGGTTCAGGACAACAGCACAAAAGAAGTGTTCCAAGGATGCAAATCTTCGGCAGATTTTGTGCCATTCTATAACAAACAAGCTCAAATCAGCATGTTAGACCACACAAAAAACACTATCTGCTCTTCGCGAGTCACCCCTGACATCTACGTGACCAATTTCGGTTCAGAGACAATTAACTCATTGAATATCAATGTAACAGTAAACGGAACAAGTGTCGCCGACCTGACTTGGGAGGGCACAATCCCTACAAGAGGAGTCAAGAGACTTAACTTCGGCGAATTGAATTTTGAAGATGCCGATCTGTTGGCATACAACGAGATGATTTTCGAGATAACACAAATCAATGGTTCATCCGATGATTATAAACCTGGCACTTACAAATACACATTTAACGAGGCAACATTAGTGGTTAACAAAGCTTTTAAACTCATAATCAAGACTGACGACGAGCCACAACTGATTACATGGGAAATCACAAAAGCTGCAAGTGGTGATGTTGTTTTGAACGGCGGACCTTACGCTGAAGCCCACAAACAATACATTGAAGACTTTGAACTTGAAGATGACGACTGCTATATGTTCACAATCTATGACGCTGGTGGAAACGGTCTCCAAAGCGGCTCAGGTTTATATGGCTTGAAAGCTGGCAGCACTACTATCATCTCAGGAAGTGCCTTCACCGACAGAGAATCAAATGAATTTTCGTTCACAAAACATGTCGGCGTCGATGAGAATATCGAAAATGTGGTTAACATCTACCCTAACCCATCAAATGGAATGATCACAATCGATGCCGAAGGTAATATCAATGTTACGGTTTACAACATGGCAGGTCAAATGGTTTATAATCAATCAGTTGACGGCAAAGCTGTTGTGAATCTGTTGAACCTTGAAAAAGGTACTTATCTCGTTGTTTTGACGAACAATAATGGCAAAAGCACAAAACAATTGATAGTATTACAATAAGTTGCATGAGAAAGTTTTTCGTTATTTTATTGATGATTTCGATGTTTTCCTGCAGCAAAACAAAAGTCGATTTGATTGTCTATAACGCCAACGTCTACACTGTTGATAATCACTTCAGTAAAGCATCGGCATTTGCTGTGAAAGACGGAAAATTCGCGGCTATAGGCTCCGACAGAAAGATTTTGAGTTATTACGATGCTACGCAAACTCTTGACGCTCAAGGGCAAAGCATATATCCGGGCTTCATCGACGGCCACTGCCATTTTGTTGGCTATGGTGAGACAAAAGTTCGTTTCGCTGATTTAAATGGCTGCAAATCGTTTGAGGAGGTTCTTGAAAGACTTGAAAAACATAACGAAAACAACGATTCAGACTGGCTTTTGGGACGCGGCTGGGACCAAAACCTCTGGGAAATTAAAGAATTTCCTGAAAACACTATGTTTCAGAAAAGATTTCCTGATAAAAAAGTGTTGATTACCCGAGTTGACGGTCACGCAGTGCTTGTCAGCGATAATGTACTTAAAATCATAGGATTAAATGCAAAATCGAATGTCGAAGGTGGTGAAATCGTTGTAAAAAACGGCAAACCTACTGGAATATTGCTCGACAACGCTGCCGATATGGCGAAGGCAGCCATTCCATCACTTGAAAACAAACAGAGAATCAGCGCGTTGAAGGTAGCGCAGCGAGACTGCTTCAAACATGGTCTTACAGGCGTCACCGATGCTGGTCTCGACATCCAAAGCATTGCACTGATTGATTCTTTGCAGCAAAAAGGCGTTCTGAAAATGAAAGTGAACGCCATGGTGAACCCGGATGATGAGACTATGGATTATTTCATGAAATTTGGAGTCATTGAAAAAGAACGACTTACGGTTCGTTCCGTGAAAATATACGCCGACGGCGCCCTCGGTTCGCGTGGCGCGAAGTTGCTTGAGCCATACTCCGACGCACCTGAAACCTCAGGATTGATTGTTGAAAGCGAAGATTTCTACGACCATGTTTGCGCAAAGGCTTACGACGCCGGCTATCAGGTGTGTTGCCATGCCATAGGCGACGGCGGCGTTAGAATGATTCTCAATGAATACGCCAAGTTTTTAAAGGGAGAAAACAACCTGAGATGGCGCGTTGAGCATTCGCAAGTTGTTGATCCTCAGGATTTTTCGCTTTATAAAGAATATAGCATCATTCCGTCTATTCAGGCGACACATTGTACCTCAGACATGCCGTGGGCTGAGGAACGATTAGGTTCTGAACGAGTTAAGAATGCTTATGCTTACAAGACATTGCTTGAACAAAACGGCTGGCTCATCAACGGCACCGACTTCCCAATCGAACACATATCTCCTATCAAGACTTTTTACTCGTCAGTAGCGCGTAAAGATCTGATAGAGAATAGATTAACTCGTGAAGATGCTTTAAAGTCGATGACAATCTGGGCAGCGAATGGTTATTTTGCCGAAAATCGTAAAGGCAGTATCGAAATCGGTAAAGAAGCTGATTTTGTTATACTTTCCGATGACATCATGACAATCGAAGATGAGAAAATTCCCGAAGTAAAGGTGGTTAACACGTTTATCAACGGAGAAATGGTTTACTAAGTATTTTTAATGCCCTTTTCGAAATGCTCAACAGTACCCTGTGGTAGGTCGCATTTCTGTAAAGGGCATTAAAAATATTAAAAAATCTCTTTCAAATCATCTGTGGTGAGACCATTGAAGTCGCCGGATGACATGAAGCCACCAACCATGTTTTCACGTTTAAGGCCATTTAAAAGCTTCACAAGCTCGTCTTTCGAGTGAACCACCTGTAAATCAGGGCGTTGGAATCCTTTGATTATGCGCTCGTCGGTCATCATTTCAAGTTTTTTAATTGCGACTGCATGTGGGTCGTAGAAAACAACGGCTTTGTCGCAGTTGTCGAGGCAGTGCGCATAATGGTCGATAAACACTTCGCTGAGGCTGCTGTAGGTATGTAACTCAAAGACTACCAATAAGTTCTTGTTTG
>CAMZJA010000029.1 GCA_947307415.1 uncultured Bacteroidales bacterium
CGGATAAATGATAATTTAGAACAGCAGGCTAAAGCTATATTTAAGTCTTGGTTTGTAGATTTTGAGCCTTTCAGAGATGGAGAGTTTGTGGATAGTGAACTGGGTAGAATACCACAAAATTGGATAGTTGGAACATTAAGAGATTTGTGTGTTGCTAATAAGCGAACATATAATGGTAAATTTGTTCATGAGATTCAATATATAGACACAGGAAGTGTTACAAATAACACTATAGAATCCATCCAGACACTAAATCCAGTAACTGATATAATACCAAGTAGGGCAAGACGTGCTGTAACTGAAGGAGATATCATATATTCTTCAGTAAGACCTAATCAAAAGCATTACGCTTTTTTATGCAATCCATTACCTAATACTGTGGTATCAACAGGTTTTGTTGTGCTGACTGCAAATTGGAGTGGATACCGATATTATATATATCAATATCTGATTCAGGACGAAATTATTGATAAATTACAATCAATTGCAGAACAATCGGTTAGTACATATCCAACATTAAATGCATCAGATCTAACAAACCTAAAAATTGTTATTCCTCCAAATAATGTAATTGGAGATTTTGCATCATTGTGCCATTCATATATAGCACAAATATATAAACAGCAAGAAGAATCCCGTCGCCTCGCTCAGCTTCGCGATTCTCTCTTGCCTCGATTGATGTCGGGTGAATTGAAAGTAAATGAAGTAACGATATAAAACTCAATAGCTTATGTCAAAGTTCAATGAAGACCACTACGAGCAAACACTAATCCAATTGTTCCAGGAACGACTGGGTTATGAGTATCTTAGCGGATACACTATCCAAGAAATGTTTGCCGACAAGGATTACTTCTGTCCTTTGTATCTCGACCGTTTGCATATGATGCTCGGTAAGCTCAATCCAAAACTGCCACAGTCGGCTCTCGACGAGGCGGAGCGAAAAATGCTCCACATAGAGGCTGGCAACATGGTGCAGAACAACGAGCTTTTTATGGACTATCTGCAACATGGTATCGAAGTGACCTTCCACGATGGCAAAGAATTGAAAAACGATATCGTATATCTTGTTGATTATAAAGACGTTAGTAAAAACGATTTCCTTCTGGTAAACCAATGGACTTATGTAGAGAAATCGAAAAAACGTGCCGATTTGATAGTGTTTCTCAATGGTCTGCCTGTGGTTTTGATGGAACTGAAATCACCATCTCGTGAAGAGACAGACGCAAGCGCAGCTTATCGTCAGCTGAAGAATTACATGAAGGAGATTCCGACCATGTTTACCTACAACGTGTTTTGCGTAATGAGCGATATGGCTGAGTCAAAAGCAGGTACAATCACTTCAAACGAAGACCGCTATATGCAGTGGAAATCGAAAGATGGAGTGTATGAGAGTACCGAAGTGGTTGATTATGATGTGTTTTTCGAGGGAATGTTCCGTAAAGAACGACTCATTGACATTATCAAGAACTTTGTTTGTTATTGCAAAGATGAAGGCAAAGACTATAAGATTTTAGCAGGATATCACCAATATTTCGCAGTAAACAAAGCCATCCAGCGCACTCGAAACGCTGTTACAGGCGATGGAAAGATAGGAGTTTTCTGGCATACTCAGGGTAGCGGCAAGAGTTTGTCGATGGTGTTTTATGCACACCTTTTACAGTCGGCCGTTTCGCAGCCAACCATTGTGATTATTACAGACCGTAACGACCTCGACAATCAGCTATATGGTCAGTTTGCCAAATGCAAAGATTTCTTGCGGCAGATACCAGTTCAAGCAACCACTCGCCAACACTTACGCGAGCTGCTCGATGGTCGCTCAGCTAACGGCATCATCTTCACGACAATGCAAAAGTTTGAAGAATACGACGCTCCTCTGTCGACCAGAAGAAACATTATCGTAATGAGCGATGAGGCACATCGTGGCCAGTATGGTTTTGAAGAAAAGATAGATCCTATAACTGGTAAAGTGAGTGTTGGTACTGCTCGCTTAATTCATGATTCTTTACCACATGCCTCCTTCATCGGTTTCACTGGTACTCCAGTGGCTTTGAAAGACCGCAACACTATTGAGGTGTTTGGCGACTGTATCGACGTTTATGATATGACGCAGAGTGTGCTCGACCATGCTACAGTGCCAGTCTATTACGAAAGTCGTGTCATCAATCTCAAACTTGATGATGCGACTTTACAGCTCATCGATAAGGAATACGAGATACTTGAGCAAGAAGGTGCAGAGCCTCAACAAATTGAGAAGAGCAAACGTGACCTGTCACATCTTGAAGAACTGCTTGGAGCTGAAGAAACAATCGACTCATTGGTTAATGATATTCTGGATCATTATGAAAACTATCGTGCACAGGAACTTACAGGCAAAGCCATGATAGTGGCTTACAGCCGACCGATAGCTATCAAGATATACAAACGCATTATGGAACTTCGCCCATCGTGGACAGAAAAAGTGAAATGCGTTATGACCAGCGGCAACAACGACCCTGAAGATTGGCATGATATCATTGGAAATAAGCAATACAAACAGGAACTGGCGAAGAAATTCAAGGACGACAACGACCCAATGAAGATAGCTATCGTGGTCGATATGTGGCTCACAGGTTTCGATGTTCCATCATTGGCAACAATGTATGTTTACAAGCCTATGAGCGGTCATAATCTGATGCAGGCTATTGCTCGTGTGAACCGAGTGTTCGCTGGAAAGGAAGGCGGTTTGGTGGTGGATTACATCGGCATTGCTCAAGCTTTGAAGCAGGCAATGAAGTTCTACAGCACCAACGACCGTAAGAAATTTGGCGACCCTGACATTAAGACTACAGCCTTGAAGAAATTCCAGGAAGAATTGGAAATCTGTCGCGATCTGATGCATGGATTCGATTACTCAGATTTCAGAAATGCTTCGGATTTGAAGCGTGCCGAAATCATCAAAGGCGCTACCAACTTTATGTTGGCCGTCGATATGAATGAAAAGAAGAATGAGTACATGAAGCATGCCACCTTGCTGCATCAGTCAATTACTCTGTGTAGGAGTTTACTAAACGAAGACCAGCGTTGGGAAAGTGCATTCTTTGAGACTGTACGTGTTATGATTCTGCGTTTGAGTGGAAAAGGCAAGGTTACAAAGAAAGATATTGATGAGCGTATCCGTGAACTGTTGAAGCAAAGTATTAAGAGTGAGGGCGTTATCAATCTGTTCCAAAACATCGGAATGGAGTTTTCGCTCAACGACCCGGCATTCCTTGAGGAGCTTTCCAAGATGAAGGAAAAGAACATTTCTATCCAGATTTTGGAAAATCTGTTAAAAGACAAGGTGAAAATATTCCAGCATAAAAACCTCGTGATGAGCGAGAAGTTCTCGGAGATGTTGAATAATGCTTTGAGCAGTTATTTGAAAGGTATGCTCACTAACGAAGAGGTTATTCAAGAATTGCTAAAGCTGGCGCAACAGATTAAGGAAACAGAGCAACAGGGTAACGACCTCGGCTTGAGCGACGAGGAGAAAGCATTTTACGACGCTCTCACACGTCCACAAGCTGTAAGAGACGTTTACGAAAACGACGAGCTTGTGGCAATGACGAAAGAGCTTACTGAGACGCTCCGCAAAAACCGCACAATCGACTGGCAGCACAAAGAGTCAGCTCGTGCCGGTATGCGCAAGATGGTGAAACGTCTTTTGAAGAAATACAAATATCCACCAGAGGAAGCTGAGCACGCTCTTGACATAGTTCTGAAGCAATGCGAAGAGTGGTCGGAAGATGAAGACTACGAAGTGGCTGAGCCAAAGGTGTTGAAAATGTATCCACAGGCAGAAGAAGGAGAGGTACCAATGGCGGCGGAAGATCAGGAAGATTATAAATAAAAGCTTATGACACAAGTGATACATAATAAAATGAAAAAGCTAATCCGTATGTTTCGCAACGGAAAGCCTTTCGATGATTATGATGAAGAATACAAATGGGCTTTGCTTGATGCTACCGATGGAAATGGTGTCATTGATATGATCAAAAAACTCAGAGGTAAAAACATTGTTGACAACCAACGAGTTGATACCGTTTTGAAAACCCTTGTTGATACCAAACCGAGTGAATTATCAGCATGTGTAAACCATTTGTTGGACGAAAAATTACCACTTGACAATAGAATAGCAGATTTTAAAACAGAAATGCGCAAACTTTGTCCAAGTAACTGGAATAACTGCGCGAATGATGAGCGTACGGCAGCAGCTATTTTGATGTGTAAATATCCCGAAAAATATACTGCTTACATGGATACAGTATATAAAATAATATGTCAATATTTCGGGATGGAAATCCGTAAACCAGGGCACAAATTCAGCCATTTTACAGATATAATAAACAGCTTTGCTTCTGAATATGGCGATGAGATTCAACAAATAATGCTGCCGCAAATCGGCAAATATAAAAACAAGCCATTGAACCTTGCTGTTCAGACTTTGTTCTGGTGTATGAAAGATAGTATAAAAACTTTAATAAATAACGAAACCATGCCACATAAGAATTATCAGGAGTATATTGATTTGCTTCAAGAGACACGCAATCTTGTTTTAACTGGTGCACCAGGTACCGGCAAAACATATATGGCAAAAGAAATCGCGGCACAAATGCTGGGCTTGGATTCAACCGATGCGTTGAAAGATGACAAACGTTTTGGCTTTGTGCAATTCCATCCGTCATACGATTATACCGATTTCGTTGAAGGACTCAGACCATTAAAAGACACACAAAACGGAGTGATTGGTTTCAAGCGGCAGGATGGTGTTTTTAAAGAATTTTGCAAACAGGCTATCATTTCTGCAGCAGCTGATGAAGAAACAATATCTGATATAAACGAAAGCCCGACAGTGTGGAAAGTCTCGTTGGGCGGTACTGGAGATAACCCTGTCAGGACAGACTGCATGAAGAATGGTTTTATAAGGATTGGCTGGCATCAATATGGTGATGTTGAAGATTTCTATGATTTTGACAACTATTATGTGGGTGGCAAAAATGTATTACGCGCATATCAAAGTGGAATGCGAATAGGTGATATTGTAGTGTCATGTTACTCGGCAAAAGATATTGATGCTGTAGGTGTTGTCACTGGTGATTATGAATACAGAGCTGAAGGAGGTGATTATCCCAGATACAGAACAGTACGTTGGTTGGTTAAGGACATTAAGGAGAATATTCTTGAGCTTAATGGCAACAAAGTTTTTACTTTGTCAACTGTTTATAAAGCCAATATTACTGCTGAATCAGCATTGAGAATAGCTCAAAAATACTCTACAAATCACAATGTTACAACCAAACAGAATAAAGCCGTTTTTGTTATTGACGAAATAAATCGTGGCGAGATTTCAAAAATATTTGGAGAGCTGTTCTTTTCAATAGATCCTGGTTACAGAGGCATAAAAGGTATTGTGAAAACCCAATATCAAAATATGATTGAAGAAGGCGATGCCTTCAAAGAAGGTTTTTATGTTCCTGAAAACGTATATATTATCGCGACCATGAACGATATCGACCGTTCAGTTGAAAGCATGGATTTTGCTATGCGTCGTCGTTTCACTTGGAAAGAAATTACACCTGACGACACGGCATCAATGCTCGACATTTTGGAGTATCCAAATGATGCTAAAGCAACAATGAATCGCTTGAACAAAGTCATTGCAGAAACTGAAGGCTTGGGACCAGCGTATATGATTGGACCATCGTATTATTTGAAACTTGGAGATAATGGATTTGATTACAATAAACTTTGGAAATTGAACATTGAACCATTGCTGAAAGAGTATGTTCGTGGATTCCGTGATCCCAAAATGATTCTAAACAAGTGTTATATAGCATTTTTTGATAAAATGATTCATGAGGATTAATCTGACAGATAATATCACCAAAGCTAATGCGGAAACATATTCCAGAAAGGACGTTGCCGCATTGTTTCCCATCGCCGACAAAACGATAGCTGAGCTTTGCAGGGAGAATGAGAATCTGCTCATTTTTCCATACAGCATCGAATCAACCGACGATAGGATAGGGGAATCGTCTGTTATGAGTATCCAAAACACCAAAGACCCTGATATTGTTACTATTAACACTGGCAATGTGATGGGTTTTATCGGAGTGGATAATCTTCAAATCAAAATCCAATCAAGATTTGATGTCGGTCGGGATGATTATCTGTTGCACTACATGCTTCAGAGAGTCATGTCATTCAATCTCTTCGACCTAAGTCATAATAACGAACAGGAGGATGTTTTCGACTTTATAATGTTTATGTTCCCATACTTTCTGAAGGCCGCTATGCGTCAAGGGGTTTATAGGGAATATCAAACATTCAAGCATAATGATTCGAACCTAAAAGGTACTATCGATATTGGACGACATATAGCCAAGAATGTACCTTTTGTCGGGAACATTGCATACTCGACTCGCGAGTACAGTCATGATAATTCAATGACAGAGCTTATCAGGCATACTGTCGAATTTATGAAAACAAAGCGATATGGCCAGTCAGTGCTGAATATTGACCGTGAGACAATACAGAATGTTGAAACAATTGTTGAGAATACGCCATCATATAATAAGAACGAACGAAGCATGATTATGAGCAAGAATCTTCGTACTAAGGTTCATCCATATTACACAGCATACCATCCATTGCAAACGCTCTGCCTTCAGATACTCCGCATGGAAGAAGTGAAATATGGTGAAAGCGACGATGAAATCTGTGGCATTCTCTTTGATGGTGCATGGCTCTGGGAAGAATACGTCAATACTATATTAAGAGAAATCGGTTTTACTCATCCGCAAAATAAGCTTCACAAAGGAGGTATCTATCTTTTTGAAGATAATAGCGGTGTGCGTTACCCTGATTTTTATAAAGATGACATGGTGCTTGATGCAAAATATAAGAGACTGGGTGGATATGACAGCGTTTCAAAGGTCGATAAAGACGATGTGCACCAATTGATGGCATACATGACAACATTGCATGCTACCAAAGGAGGATTCATTGCTCCGCTGGAAAGCAAACAAAAGACTATACCAACTTCAATTCTGAGAGATAAAGTATCCACATTATCAATATTTGGAATAGAAATTTGTAAAGATGCCGAGGATTATAATGAATTTTGTGATAAGATGAATGATATGGAGCAGGTGTTTGTGGAATCATTGAAATTGTAAATGATTAGTGCTATAAATACTTGAGACATGCTTGAAGATTTAATTTTTATCATCTCTATAGTTACTCTGGGGATCGGATTTCTTTATGCAATAACACATAAAAACTAATCAAGCTTTTTAGAGCCATGTTAGGCGTAATAAAGGAGTTTGATGGAAAATATAATAGGACTAATAAGTCTGATAGGACGAATAAATAATATGATATGAAAGCTTCTTCACTTTTTAAACAGTATGTGTGGATGGTAGATACCATCCGCCGAGCTAAGCGTATAACACTGGCGGAGCTGAACGACAGGTGGCAACGGACTGTGCTGAGCGAGGGAATGCCATTGAGTCGCTCAACATTTAACAGGCACAGGGCAGAGATTGAAGAGATTTTCGATGTTATTATAGGATGTGATGGGGATAACTGCTACTATATTGTGGATGATGACACTTTCCGCACAGATACAGTTCAGCAATGGATGCTGTCAACGCTGACAGTGAGCAATATTGTGGGAGAGGCAAGAAGCCTGCATGACAGGATATTGTTGGAAAACATACCGACCGAGGGTGAGACACTGCGCAAGGTGGTGGAGGCGATGCAGCGTAGTGTGAATATAAAAGTGAGCTATAGGAGGTATGGTCGTAGCGATAATTCGGAGTTTGTGATTGAGCCTTATTGCATCAAGCTTTTCAGACGGAGATGGTATGTGCTTTGCCATAATGCGAAAGGATTTATGGTGCTGAGCTTCGACAGAATGACATCGTTGGAACTTACTGATGAGACTTTTGTGATGGATAAGAAATTTGATGCTGAAGCATATTTTGCAGAGTATTTTGGGGTGATGACGGATGACAGGATTCCAATGCAGAGAATAGTGTTGAGAGCATACGGCAATGAAAGATTCTCGATGAGGGATTTGCCGCTGCACCATTCGCAACGTGTTGTTAAAGAGGCTGAAGATTATATTGATTATGAGATAAAGTTGAGACCGACATCGGATTTCATGGCTTATTTATTGTCGAGAGGGAAGTGGGTTGAGGTGATTGAGCCTAAAGAGATGGCTAAGGAAATATACGATTTGCATCGTGAATCAATAAAATAATTTGCAGCTGTATCATAATTTGGGACAGTTGACGTGTAGTTTTGTGGCATAAATAATTATAACAACAACATTATGAGCGTTTGTGTAACAATTCGTACAAAGAAAAGACCAACTCCTGATGAGGTGTTTGATGGGTTATTTAAAAATGGGGAGAAAATCATAATAACATCTAAAGACTACCCTTGTGCTAAAGTAGGAAATCTTAAAAAAGCTCTTCGAGGTATAGAACTCAACGAAGTGGATGATGGTGTGGAGGTTCGTGTTTGTACTTTTGGGTCGGCTGATGATTACAGACTGTTTGCAAAAACGGTCAAATTGGTGATGGACTTAACTGGAAGTAAGGCTTATTATGATGACGACGATGATAGTGAGATAATTGACCCATTAAAAGAGTTTGATGAAAAATGGGTTCAGGAACAAAGGAATTCATGTTTTAACATGCTCAAGGGTTTAGCTTGTCAGCATGGACAGCAGATTGTGTTGTATGGGTTGTTTGCTAACATTTGTATAGGTCCTAATCTGTTTATGGGTTTTGGTGTTTTTGCAAGCACTAAAACAACAAAAAAAGCCATAGACAAGCTTCAGGACTATCTGGTATCAGTGCAATGGAGATTAGCAAACAAAAACGACACGAGTACACAATTGGTAATGCCAGATCCTAAAAATCAAGAAGCTAATGCCAAAACTATTTCGATGATATCGATTAAGGATGGCAAGGTGACGGATTTTGACTATATATCGTATGCTGATTTGTTTGGAATTATTGATATGGATAATAAAGAGCTGGCACCTGTTTTGATTCCATTTGAAAGGATTAAAAAAATTGTTCCTGAAGGAGTGTTTAGATTGGTTGATGAATGTCAGATGGAGAGGATGGGAACTATTACTCCCGAAATGGTTCGTCAAATGATGAATAAAGCCTGCATATTCCAACCAGATGACTTGTTTCATGAGCCAGTGAAACCGGGCGAAGGTTTTGATGAAACTCAAAATACAGTTATCCTCATGTGGAATCCGAGTATTTCCAGCATAACGATGGATGACCATAACTATGCAATAGACGAAATGTTTACAGAACAATTCAACTGGAGTATCTGGGAACACGACAAGACCAAGTGCGGCGACCGTTTCTTCATGGTTTGCTGTGGCGAGGGTAGGACTGGAATTGTTATGAGTGGGGTATTTGTATCACATCCATACGAGGCTGAAGACTGGAGTGGCAAAGGACGTAAGATTTTCTATATGGACATGGAACCTAATGTCATGTTGAATCCTGAAGAAGCACCTATGATAACAACTGCTGAATTGGAGGAAGCAATCCCAACATTCAAATGGAATGGCGGACATTCAGGGCGTATTCTTCCTAAGGAAGATGCAAAAAAGCTGGAAACGATGTGGGAAAAGTTTATTGATGACAATCAAAAGAGCTTCGATGGATATAATATGAATAAAAAAGGATTATTCAGTAAAATATAAAAATTAATAACAATGAACGAATCGTCAGTAAAAGTAACAGGAACAGGAAGAATACATGTAGTGCCGGATGTGACACGACTTGAAATTGAAATCAACAGAGTGTTTCAGACGTACGAACAGGCATACGATTGTGTTAAAGAAAACAGCACCTTTATAGTGAAGATCTTGGAGTATAACAAACAACCAGGACAGCTTGCCAAAACCACTTATTTGGACATCAGTGACAATATGGTCAGCAAATATGACAAAGGCGGTCATCATATCGGCTACAAAAAAGAGGGATATATCCTTAAGCAGAGGATCAAGATAGACGTGGATATGGATAATGTTCTGGTAAACAAGATTGTTAAAGGTGTTGGAAAATTTATAGTTGACGCTCAAATTAACATCGGATATACCCAGAGAGACCCGAGACCGACTCAGCTGAAGATGCTGGAAAGGGCAGTGATGGATGCAAGAGATAAAGCAACCATTATGGCGAAGGCGTTAGGTCGCGAGTTGGGGGAGGTGAAGTCGATAGAGTATGGTGAGGTTGATATAAATGTGTTTTCGGAAGCACGAAAGATTTACAACTGCGATGAAGCGAACGCAAGTACACCTGATAGCTTGGAGATTACTCCAGACGATTTTGTAATGAGTGACAATGTTCACGTTGAATGGGGTCTGAAGTAAGGCACAATTGTTCAAATTTCATAGCCATAGCTCACCATTGCGGTGGGCTATGGTCGTTTTTGTGGTTTTACATATTTGCCTTGAGACACTCGGGTTATAAGTCCGTGCTGGCAGAGGCGAGAGACTTGTTTTTCGGCGGTTTTGGCTGGTATATGAAGACTATCGGCAATGGCGAGATAGGTGGGTCGGTCGAACTGAGACGGAAGCTTGCTGAAGAAAGCTTGGGCGGTGGCGTTTTTGAGCGTTAGAGATTGATTGCTGTTTTGAGATGGAAGGTCGCTGAAGACTCGGGCGGAGTGCTGGATGAGGATACGAGCCATGTGGATGGCGGTGCGGAAATCGGTGTCGGAGCAGACGATGGAGTCGGCAAGCGGAGCGCCATCCATGAGGCGGAGCGTGGTGAGTATCATGGCGAGGCGGAAGGTGATGAGACCAAGACGACGGACGGAGGCTATGATATCGGTGCCGAAGATGTTGGAATACTCAAGCTGGATGTCGGCAAAGAAGCTGTTGAACTGCGACTGCTGGTCGGGACTGAGAGAGAAACGGATGGGCTGGTTGACGTTTTGGAGAGTTTGGTGAAACTCGAAAAAACGGAGGCCAAGACGGATGAAATAATCGTCAAGATTGTCGGTGCTGGCAGAGAAGACATCGAGCCATTCGATGCGGAGGTTCATATTATAGAAGATAAAACGAGAGAAGAGGCCGTTTTCGGCATCGGGGATGAGCGCTTGGATTTGGAGGGGCGTGCCGGATAGGAGAGCCGAGAGGCGAGGCTTGGTAAGCTCGACAAACTCACGGTCTTTGCGCCTGGTATATGATATCATTTCATGATGGAAAGCTTTACGGAAGCCATCTGAAAAGTTTCCATAATCGGACTTGAAAGTGTTGGCTAGGGTGTCGCCTTCGGTTTCGAAGATGAGACCGATGCCGTTGTTGTCGTTGAGCATCTGATAGACGGATGTGGAGCTGCTGTTGGCTGGGATTAGCAGGGTGCGGATAGGTGGCTCGACAGGAGGATCTTGGGAGTTTTTATCTTGAGAGTATTCGTTTTTGAGACGGCGGTACTCGTCCATTTCTTCGTGGTACAATTTTTTGAGATTGTCGTGTATTGGTTTGACGAGGTGGCGGCAGAGGGTGAGACGGCCTTTGCCTGCTGAGGCTTGAGCTGAGATGAAGGTGAAAAGGTTGGGGAAGACCTCACGCTCAGCATAGATGCCGGAGACGTTGGGGAGGCAGGGTGAGATGGCGGTGAGGGTGCCAAGGATGAGGAGGTCGGCATCTTCGAAATTCTTGGCTTTGTGGATGACGGATTCGAGGAACAATGGGAGGAGACCATAGATCTCATCTGAGAAGGTGGGCATGGGTTTGGTTTCTCCAATTTCCTCTGTTTCCCCAGTTTCCCCATGTGGGGAATTTGGGGAAAATGGGGATTGTGGGGAAATGATTCCAGCTTGCTTTGCCAAGTGGAAGAGAGTTTTGATGGTGATGCCAGAGCCGCGGGAATTTAAACATGCTGTGAACTGCTTGTCGGCTTCACGCTCATCGTAGCTTGGATAGAAGCGAGAGAGGCGGTGGAAGTAGGAGCGACCACCTTCGCCGAGAGCATCTGAGAGGGCAAAAGCCAGGTCGAGCCAATCACTGTAGCTTGGGGCGATATCTATCATTGAACTTTCGACAGCTGTGACCAACTGCTCGATTTCTTCTTCCAAGGAATGGGCAGAAGGGGCAATAGAGGCCTTAGGGGGATTAGGGATAGAAGACGAGATATCGTTATTAGGATTTAACGATTTTTCATTTTTTAGCCAATCGTTGGGATTAAACTCTTTTTTCATAATTGTTTTGGATTTATATAACAATTAGGATCGTGAGGGAGGAAGCAGGCACGGCAGGTGTCTCTGCCGGATGGGTCGGCGGATAAATTATATGTTTGTTTCAAGTAATTTGAAACGCCGTTGAAGTAGTCGAGATGGGAGGCGGTGGCAAGGTTGATTTCGATGACCCATTTGAGGCCGTGGCCAGAAGGGGAGGTGAAGAGTAGCTGAGTCTCGAAATACTCATCGTTCAGGAGTAGCCAGCGGACTTTGTCGAGGTTTTCGAGGTGGTCGAAATCGAGGCATAATAGGCCAGAGTGGGAAATTTGGGCTTTCTCATTGCGCTTGGAAAAGAGACCACTGAAAGTGACGTAGTCGAAGTTGGCGGCTTTGAAGGTGCGGGCATCTTGGACGGAGGGCTGGAGTCGCAGCTCTTGGGTGGCCTGACGTGCCATTGGACCGGTGATATAGCGATAGGCATCAGCCAGAGTGAATCTGGCTGATGGTATGATATTGCGGATGGGCTTCGGGAAGAATGAGAAGCGAGCTGGGTTATTAGATGATTTTTCCATGTTTCGTAAAGTCTATAGCGTTTGCTTTGTAATTGTCGGCAAGGATGTTTTGTATATCCTGACGGCGGTAATAAATCTTATTGTTGATCCTTGAAAAAGGGATGGTGCCGTTGGAGCGGAGCGTCTGTAGTGTGCGAGCGCTGATGTGGAGGAGGTGGATGACGGCACAGGTGTCGATCCAATCCTCGAGTCGGGTTTGGGCGATGACTTTTTTAGTTGCGGCGTCCATGGGAACCTCCTTTCTGCAAACAATAAGAGTTGGCACGCATACTTATATATTCGTCGGTTTCGACACGATTGCTCTGGAGCCACTCTTCAAGTTCTTTGCGGTTGAAATAGCACATTTTTCCTGCAGGTTTGAAATGAGGAATCTGTCGGCGCATGGTGAGCTTGTACAGATAAGACTTGGAGAACCCACAGTAAGCGGCAGCCTCATCGCTGGTGAGGACTTCCTTGAAACAGTTGATAATGCTGGCCTTCACTTGTTCGGCCAATTGGTTGATATCTTCTGGCATAATTACATTGTTTAGAAGATTTTGGCTGTCCGGGGAACGGGGTCAACTTCCGTCCCCATGTTTGCCATTGTGAAATGTTGTCATAGCGTTGACCTTTACTATGAACAGAATCACGATGCAAAAATATAGGGTATCGGAAAATAAAAATAGTGTGCCTGACAAGCACACTATTAAGCACAATATTCGGGAAATTTAGGACACGAGGCTGTCGTAGATTTTACGCCAAGGTTGGGGCTTTGTGGCTTCGTGAACCTGACGCAGTGACCTGTCGAGACGTTTGACACCAAACAGATCTTCCAAAGCCGTGTAAGGCACACGGCCACCGGCATTTCCGTTGACACGGCAGTCGATTTTGTAGCCGAAAATAAGACCACAAAAGTAAGCCAGTCGGGCAGGATTTTTCTTGCCGTTGTCGCCAAGCCACTCTAACTTGTTGTCGTGGAGAGGCTTGATGTACCCTTTTAGGACAGCCTTTCTAATGCATTTTAGGACATGGGGGCTGTTTAGCTCGTTGGGTAATGTGATATTTAATTTTTTAGAAGATTTGTGATGCTCATTGGAGGGTTGTTCGGAAGGGGTGTTGGAGATGTTGTTTGGCAACAAATCAGACCTCGGCTTATTGGACGGCGGTATGCCTGTAAGCCGTTCGAGAAATTGTTTTGAGAGGATCTCGCTATGGTAATAGTCGAAGATGAAGATTATGCGGTCGGCAAGATTCTGTTTGAGGTGAATCTCGTAAGAATTGCTGTCGTATTCGATTTCCTTAACACATTTAGCCCACCATTCGTAGTCGGCATATTTGTTGCAAACGGCGGATATATAGTTGTCGGACACAGAGGTTTTCTGTTCGTACATTCTACGATAGAGGAACTTGGTGACGAAATAGAAATCGTCACCAGGGCTATCGTCGATGATATGGTTTTCAAAATCTTCCATGGGAATGGTAAGATTGTCTTTGCGCAGTTTTTTCAGACATTTTTTATAATCTTCTTTCATGGCGTTATGTTTTTAGACCTTGTTTATTTTTAGTTTTGGCAGGCTGTTGATGGCATCGAGTTTGAGGCTATCGACAGCACGAGTGTATTTCTCAGTGTGTTTGAGTCCTGAATGACCGAGGAGACTGGCAACAGTCTTGATGTTGGCTCCGCCATTAAGGATGTTGACGGCGAAGGAGTGTCGGGCGCAGTGCCAGGTGATGTGCTTGTTAATGCCAGCAGCTTTGACCCAACGCTGCACGGATTTGGTGCACATTTCATAAGAAGGAAGCTTGAAGATGAGACTGTCGGAATCTTCATCTTCAGCAGGTTTTCCGATAAGATCAAGAATTTCGTCGCTGAGCGGGATGATGACACCGCTGGCAGCAGAGTGACCTTTGGTTTTGTTCTGCTCGAAACGGAGCATTTTATTGGAATAATCGACGTTGGCGAAAGTGAGGTCTTTGACATCGCAAAAACGCAATCCGCAATAGAGGCAGAAGATGAAGGCACGACGGATTTCAGGACTCTGTTTCGGGTCGTGATACTCGATGAGCGTTCCGATTTCTTCAGTGGAAAGGACATCCTTTTTAAGCTGTTGGTCATCGACCTTTATAGAGATGCCTTCGCACGGGTTCTTTTTAATGACATCATGTTCGACGGCATATTTGATAACTTTTTTGAAGCGTTGGTAGCAGCTTTTTGCACCTTCGCCTCTTGAGTGTTTTTTCAGATATTCGGTAAAGGCGAGCATCATATCCTTATTAAGATGTTCGGGACGGATGCCTCTGAGAAATTTTCTGTATTCGGCGGTTTCGCTCAAGAATGATTTGAAGCGATTTAGAGCCATTTCAAGCATTTTGACATCCTTTTTGGTGTAGTTGTCGATGTAAGCCTCGAAATAGTCTATAAAGTCGATTTTGCGGTCTTTTTTGAGGCGATAGCCTTCGGCGTTCTCAAGAAGTTCCTGTTGTTTCTCAAAACGGATTTTGAGAGCGAGTTCGAGAGTGTCTTTATTTTGTTGGCGCTCTTTAGGTGTTCTGGGTGCTTGCCATAGATAAAGTGACAGTGACTCGCGGTGGCGATCGACGGTGAGTACTTCTTTGTGAAGTTTTTCGCTATAATGTTTTTTATAGCCGAAGTAGAAGTCGAGGAAAAGAGATTCTTTTCCGTTGCTGAGAACCTTAGCCCCTAGCTTGGGGTTGTCGGTGTTGTTTTTAGAGATCAGATAGGTATTATCTGACCTAATGTCTTTTCGTGCCATAATGATTAGAAATTTGGAATTTTTTCAGCTACAAATTTAGCAAAAAAGGATGGAACAAACAAGAGAAAATAAAAGAAGTTATCAACAATTTTAGCAGTAAAAGCTAAGTTTTTGGTTATGAGAGCGATAAAATTTTTTTAAGATTTTTGGTAAACTAAAGGGAAAAAAGTTGTAATTTTGCAGTCGGTTCTTTGATTAGAAATTGATCAAAGGGGAAGACCTTAAAAAGAAGAAAAATTATTAAAAAAATAGAGTACCTGGTTGGAGATTCGGGTAGCAAAAGGGTAGCAAAAAGCGACAAAACAAGGTCTTTTTTAGGAAAGCAAGAGAAGATAAGTTGTTGAGAATCAATGCACTTGGTTTCATAAAAGGGATATGAATTTCCGGCCCTGGGTACTCAGAATGAGAGTTAAACCTCTGTAAATCAACGATTTACAG
>CAMZJA010000030.1 GCA_947307415.1 uncultured Bacteroidales bacterium
TTTATTGGCTATTGCTAAGGTCTAAGGTCTAAAGTCTAAAGTCTAAAAAGATGTCTAAAAAACAAGAAAACTTCTGTTCATTCTGTGGCAGACCCGAGAGCGAGGTCTCATTGCTCATCACGGGCGTGACAGGCTGCATCTGCGACGAATGCGTAGATCGCGCTCATCAGATGCTTAACGAGGAGATGGCGCACCGCAGCCATACTATGGTCCCCGACTTCAAGCTTCTGAAGCCACTGGAAATAAAGAATTTCCTTGACCAATACGTCATCGGACAAGACGCGGCAAAACGTGTTTTGTCCGTTGCCGTTTACAACCACTACAAACGTCTTAACCAGAAAGAGACAGCCGACGAGGTCGAAATCGAGAAGTCAAACATCGTGCTCGTAGGCGAGACAGGAACAGGTAAGACGTTGTTAGCCAAGACGATAGCGCGCATGCTCCACGTGCCGTTCGCCATCGCCGACGCCACCGTGCTCACCGAAGCCGGGTACGTTGGCGAAGACGTCGAGAACATCCTCGTGAAGCTGCTTCAAGCTGCCGACTACGATGTGGCGTCGGCGGAAAAAGGTATCGTCTTCATCGACGAAATCGATAAGATAGCTCGCAAAGGCGACAACCCAAGCATCACCCGCGACGTGTCGGGCGAGGGCGTGCAGCAAGCCATGCTCAAACTCCTCGAAGGAACCGTGGTCAACGTGCCACCACAAGGCGGACGCAAGCACCCGGAACAGAAAATGATTCAGGTCAACACCAAAGACATCCTCTTCATCGCCGGCGGCGCCTTCGACGGCATCGACAAGATAATCGCCAACCGCGTTGGAACCAACGCCATAGGCTACGGCTCCGACCTCAAGAAACAAATCGACCGCGACAACATGCTTCAATATATCGCGCCGTCAGATTTGAAGAAGTTCGGTCTCATCCCGGAAATCATCGGCCGTTTCCCGATTTTGACCTACCTCAACCCTCTCGACAGAGACACTCTCAAACGAATACTCACCGAGCCTAAAAACGCCATCACCAAACAGTTCACCAAGCTGTTCGGCATGGACGACATAGAACTCATAATAAAAGAAGAAGTCCTCGACTTCATCGTCGACAAGAGCATAGAGTTCAAACTCGGCGCCCGCGGACTGCGCTCCATTTTGGAAGCAATATTGAACGACGCGATGTTCGACATGCCGTCAAGCGACGCCAAACAACTCGTCGTCGATTTGAACTACGCAAAAGAAAAGTTTGAGAAATCGAAAATATCTGAACTGAATATATAGTTTTAAGGGCTATACAAAAAGGCAAACCTTGCGTTAAGCAGTTTAAATAGTTTGCCGGTTGGATAGCCCTTAAAACTTTAGACGGAAAGACCATGCAAAAAAAGCAGGCCTTGCGGTGAGATAGCTCCTATTTACCCCTACCTTGAATCACAATCAGTGCTGTGTAAATCAAAATCTTAATGTCAACGGCGAGGTTCATGTTTTCGATATAGAGGATATCGTATTTCAGTCGCTCCACCATCTCGTCAACAGTCGAGGCATAACCGAACTTCACCTCACCCCAGCTTGTGATGCCGGGTTTTATCTTGAGAAGCATCCTATAGTGAGGAGCTTTTTGCACAATCTGATCGATATAGTATTGACGCTCAGGACGATAGCCAACAATCGACATCTTTCCGCCAAGGACTGTGAAAAACTGCGGTATCTCGTCGAGACGCACCTTCCTCATAAACTTACCCCATTTCGTCACGCGCGGGTCGTCGTCTTTCGAGAGCTGCGGTCCCATATCCTCAGCATTGACATACATACTCCTGAATTTCAACATGTTAAACGGCTCACCATGCTGTCCGATGCGCTCCTGCTTGTAGAAAATAGGACCCGGCGACGAGCATTTCACCATTATCGCTGTGAAAATATATATAGGTGAGAAAACTACGATGACTAAAATCGAAGCTACGATGTCAAACATACGCTTCGCCACCTGCTGCCACACCGGCATAGGCTCAGGCGTCACCTGAATGAGCGAGGCGTGCCAGATACCCTCCTGCTTGACGGCTCCAAACACAAACTCATGCATCAAAGGGATGATCTTCACCGTCACGTCGACACTCTCAAGCGTAGCGAGAATCCTATCGATAGTCTCAGTCTCCGAACGCTCGATGGCGATGATAACCTCTTCAATATCATAGTCTTTGATGACTTTAGCCACATCTTTGTAATTACCCAGATGCGGAAGATATTTCTCTACTTTATAAACATCTTTGTCAAAAACATTGACAAAACCGACAAGGAAACTTCCCGATGAGAACTTCTGACCGGTAATCTCCTCGTAAATGGCACAAGCGTTGCCGTTGCTGCCGATAATCAAGGTGTTGAAGCCGAGCTGACCGTTATGAACCCTACGCGCTGTTATTGAGGTAATCGTCAGTCTTCCGATATATGTCAGGAAAAACTGCGAGAGATAAAGTATCGCAAATAAGGTATAATAAGTCTTGTAATTTTCAATTTTATCATCAAGAATGATAGCGAAGAACAACACTATCGCACCTACAAGCGTCACCACTACAGTCTGCCCCAGCTCTCTGACACGCGATTTAAAGTAAACTTTCCGATACGAACCTGCCAGCAAATACAGGAAAAGCCACGCTATCGGGATGACAACGATGCCTATCCAGAAATTCTGGTCATCGTAAACAATACTAAAATCGTCGAAAACATCATAGGCCTCTATCCTCTTGCGGAAACAAAAGAATATAAACCAGGTCACAACTGAAGCGATCCAGTCCCATAAAACATATCTGAAAGTCTGACGACGCTTGTTGATCTTATTACTCACGATAAATAAGTTTAATATTGTCGAAATAAAAGTCAGCGGAACCGCTTGTGATTGTGCCTCTTATGTAAAACTTCATGTATGAGGCGTTGTAGTTCTCCGTAACAGTCGGACTGAAATTAATATAAATCTTTTTCCATGTATCCGAAGCCTTGACGTAATAAAGCTCCTTGTCGGAAATTCCGTCTTGTGCCGACATGATATACATTCCGATGAGCATCTCTGTCGAACACTTGTAATCCATCTCAAGAATTGTGTATTTGCCGGTACCCGGAAAATCTGTCAGCTCCTCACAGGCGATGTCGAACTTCTTGATGCTGTCGCCGAGGTGAATCCATCCTGATCTGTAATGATTTATGGTGTCGTACGGATCTACCCAGGCATTCTGGTTTGTCCTGTGGCTGATCTGTCGTACCTTTGTCTGACTTGACACCGTGCTATCAATTTTGATATTGTTTGCATCCTCAAAATCTTCTAGGAGTCTGAAACGCATAGAAGTGCTGTCGGCACTGTAATATTTTGTCGAAGGCGTTATCGTGTTGATATCACCTTGGGTCAGGTCTTGAGTAGTCACATAAGGCTTGTAGAAAGGATACTGGATTCTTGTCGATGAGATGCCGTTGAGCTTCACGCCAGGATAAATCTGCAGCTTATGGGTACCTTCTTTAAGCACCGGAATCATGGCATACAGGCCGTCGTCGTGCGATTTCATCTCAAAACATCCGTGAAGATTTCCGTCGATATAAACCCATGCGTCAGGAATCGAATATGTAGCGGCTCCTTCATAGTCATAATTGGTGGTCAACGACCATGGTTCTATGCGCAGATATGCAGGGATTTCTTGGCTTCCCTTAAATTTTTTACACGAAAAAAGTGATAAGGCTATACAAACCAAAAATATGTAACGAAGACTCTTCATAGGCAGCCTTTTTTATAATTTTAACGAAGTTAATTTAGAAATATTGTATTATTTCAAATGTTTTTTTAGCTGATTTTTATGCTTGTCGATTTCGTCGAGAATCATGTAAGCGACTTTCAAAACTTCCACGCCATCCTCAATAGTTACTGGCGGTTCCGTGTTTGTCACTATGGCATCGTGGAAACGTTCCAGCTCTGTCTTGATAGCGTTGATCTGGTTTGTCTCCAGCTCCTCGACCGAAATTTTCTTTTCTGTGCCGTCAGGAAGCGCAATGGTCATGTCGAATGGCCCAACGTTGCCGTTCACGTCCTCAACTCTCACGATATCGGTCTTTTTCTCCATGAAATCCATGGTGATGTAGGCGCCATTCTGGAAGATGCGGAACTTGCGCATGTTCTTCATCGAGATACGGCTTGTGGTGAGGTTAGCCACCGCTCCATTCTCGAATTCTATCCTCGCCGTGATGATGTCAGGTGTCGGACTTACAATCGACACGCCGCTGGCATTGATAGATTTTATTGGTGATTTCACGATAGTAAGAAGTATGTCGATATCATGCACTGTGAGGTCGAGGACCACCGGCACGTCACAGCCGCGAGGGTTGTACAGCGCCAGACGATGCACCTCAATGAACACCGGGTCGTCGATATGCGGCTGCGCAGCGATAAATGCAGGGTTGAAACGCTCCACATGACCGACCTGAACCTTCACATTGGCCTTCTTCGCCATGGCGATGAGCTTGTTAGCTTCTTCCACCGTCGCCACAATAGGCTTCTCGATGAACACGTTCTTACCTTTCGCGATAGCCTTCGAAGCGCACTCAAAATGCGCTATCGTAGGAGTGACGATATCTACAACATCAACAGAATCAATAAGTTCGTCGATAGATTTATAGTTTTTAACCTCGAGGTCAGCTGCTACTTTTTTCGCAGTATTTTCATCCTGATCGTAGAATCCGACCAGCTCGTATTTCTCAATTTGCTTGATGCAGTTGATGTGAATCTTTCCAAGATGACCTGCACCTAAAACTCCTATTTTTAACATAGTTAAAAAATTTTTGCAAAGATACAAAAAAAAACAATGTAATACACATTTTTAATACCCTTTGCAGAAATGCGACCTACCACAGGGTACTGTTGAGCATTTCGAAAAGGGTATTAAAAATGTCATAACTAACTACTTTTTTTACTATATTTGCAGAAAAAAACGTAAACATGCAAGAAGACTCTTATCGTCATAAAGGGATGCGCCAGAACCTGGTGCAAGTGCTTAAGGATAAAGGCATTACGGATATCAACGTCCTCAACGCCATAGGCACGGTGCCTCGTCATGCCTTCCTCGAGTCTATGTTTGTCGAGTTCGCATATCAAGACAAGGCGTTTCCTATCGGCTCGGGGCAAACCATCTCGCAGCCGTTCACCGTGGCGATGCAGAGCCAGCTGCTGAACGTGACAAAAGGCATGAAGGTGCTCGAAATTGGCACCGGCTCAGGCTATCAGGCCTGCATACTCGCGCAGATGGGCGCCAAGGTGTTCACTATCGAACGCCAACGTAATCTTTACATGAAGACGAAGCCGTTTCTCGCAGAGTTTCCTTACAACATCAAGACGTTCCTCGGCGACGGCAACAAAGGCCTCCCCACCTACGCTCCCTTCGACCGCGTACTGATAACGGCAGCGGCGCCTGAGATACCACAAGCCCTTGTAGATCAGCTAAAAACAGGCGGCATAATGGTGATCCCGCTCAATGACGAAGCCGACGCCTCAAAGCAACGCATGCTGCGTCTAACAAAACAAGCCGACGGCACCATACTCCGCGAGGAGTTCGGTGACTGCCGTTTTGTTCCAATGCTACAAAATATTGGAAAAGACTAGGAGATTTCTCGACTTCACTTCGTTTCGCTCGAAATGACAAAAAACCTTATTTCACTTTGAATTTTAAGTATTTGATGGTAAGACCCTGCTTCAGCCACATCGACTCGTAGTAGGTGCGGATTGTCTTCACCTCAAGCTCGTCGTCGTTGGCATAGAGGTCGTTATAGTCGTAAACTACAGGGTAATTAGCCTCTTTTATCACCTCTTGGGTAAACTCGTAAAGCAAGTCGCTGTCGGTTTTCAGGTTGATATAGCTGTCTTTTTTAAGGAAAGTCTTGTATCTCTCGAGATAAATCGGGGCGGTGAGACGCTTGCGTGCCTTAAGTATCTGAGGGTCAGGGAAAGTGATCCAAATCTCATCGACTTCATTCTCACCGAAGAAATGCTCTATCAGCTCGATGCGTGTGCGCACAAACGCCACGTTTTTCAGGCCTTCCGCTATGCCTTGCTTCAATCCGACCCACATCCTCGCGCCTTTGATGTCGACACCTATATAATTAATCTCAGGATGTGCCTTCGCCAGCCCGATGGTGTATTCGCCCTTGCCGCAACCGAGCTCGAGCACGATAGGGTTATCGTTGCCGAAAAACTCATGCCAACGGCCTTTCAGTGGGAATCCTTCCTCCTGAATACGCTCGAATGAGTACTCGAAAAGATTTTCGAAAGTCTTACATTCGGCAAAACGCTCAAGTTTGTTTTTCTTTCCCACAGCACTATTTTTTACGCAACAGCCAAGCGGCCTCGTTATAATCTTTCTTGATGATTTCCAAGCGTTTAAGTGCGACATCCTTGCCCATCACGAGCTCATAAGCCACACGCACATTGCCTTTAGCGTTCATCGGAAGCACAACCGCCTCAAAACCTTGCTTTTGGAATGTCTTTGCACATCTCTGAGCGTCATTTTCATTTTTCAACGATGCTCCGATGATGTAATAAAAATTCGGATCAACAGGTTTAAGTAATTCATTATCAAGCGGTTCAAGATAATTTATATCACTTGCGTCATAAACAGGCAATAATGCCTCGATAGCAGGCAACAGCTCCACCGTGACAATCTCACGAGCCTCCATCCTAGCATCTAAATGTTTGGCTATAAACTCGTTAGGTGAAGAATAAAACAACGGGTTCCATGAAGCGAAGTTAGAGTCGGTCTTGCCGGCACCCCAGCCAAGAAGCACAAGCACAGTTGCGACGAGCATTGAATATGCAGCAGCACGGAACCACTTGTAATTGCTATGGTTCACATGATGTGGCATCTCAACTTTTGCTTTCTGCTCTGTCGCTATCTTCGTCGCGATATGCTGATATGTCTCACTTCTGTAAATCGGCTGCACTGTGAATGAGGTGAGACCGAAAGCGTCGCCCAACAGATTCAGGTTGCCGTCAAGCTGGAACACGTAATCTTTGTCGGTGACACGGCTCAAGATGCCCATTCCGTCGAGACGGAGCACACCGCTCGCCTCCACGACCGCCAAGCTGCGCATGGCGAAATCGTGCACCATCTTCGAAGCCTCATTTCTCGACACATTCTGACGTTTCGCCACATAATCGACGAGCAAGCCGTCGTCCGACAGCAGCTGTCCGTTGAATGCCAACTCCTTCGATGGTGGCGTCAGCCGGTGGCTGACATAGTCGAGCGTCGCCGGACACTCTTTCGTGATGAAAGCGCCAAACTCCGGCACGACCACGCACTCGTGATCAAATAATAATTCTGATATATATTTTGTTATCATTCTTTAAAAATTTTCTCAATTTTAACAATGTCGTCCGGCACATCGACCGAAAAACTCTCAAATTCCGTCACTCCCATGCGTACGGTATATCCGTTTTCAAGCCAACGCAACTGCTCCAGCGACTCCGCCAGTTCCAAGCCCGACTGCGGAAGTGCCGCGACTTCTTTCAACACATAGCATTTGTATGCGTAAATGCCGATATGCTTGTAAAACGTGCGCTCCACCTTACTTCTCAGATATGGGATGGCAAACCTACTGAAATACAACGCCTTACCATTCTTGTCGAACACTACCTTAACCGCGTTAGGGCTCTTCAGCTCGTCCTCATCATGAATAGGCTTGCACAACGACGCCAGCGGAGTGTCCTTATCTGAAATCAGCTCTGCTATCTGGTTGATTTGCAACGGGTTGATATAAGGCTCATCACCTTGTATGTTTATCACAGCATCAAAGCCCGCGCCTATCTTGTTAACCACCTCACAGCAACGATCGGTGCCGCTCTTATGATTCGTCGACGTCATCACAGCCTTGCCTCCGAAACCCACCACAGCGTCAAAAATACGCTGATCGTCAGTGGCCACAACAACTTCAGCGAGCTTGTCGGCCTTCTTCGCCTGTTCGTAAACACGCTGAATCATCATCTTGCCATTAATCAAAGCCAACGGCTTGCCCTCGAAACGTGTCGAGCCAAATCTTGCCGGAATAATTCCTAAAATATTCATAATCAGAACAATCCGTTTAATGAACCATTGATTTTATCGATAACGCCACTCAAATCCTCCGGATTCTCCAAATCGATGTCGTCGCTCTCGATAACGAGCAGCTTTCCTTTGTTATAGCCTGAAATCCAATTTTCATAGCGCTTATTCAAAGCTTTCAGGTAATCGAGACGAATCGACTGCTCATAGTCACGGTTACGCTTCTGAATCTGACGCACCAAAGTAGGGACGCTGGCACGGAGATAAATCAACAGATCGGGAGCCTGAAGGAAAGAGCTCATCAACTCGAAAAGATCCTGATAGTTCTGATAATCACGGGTTTCCATCAGCCCCATATCGTAAAGGTTCGCCGCGAAAATATATGCGTCCTCGTAAATAGTACGATCCTGAATGATGTCGTCGCCACTCTTTCTGATGTCCATCACCTGACGAAAACGGCTGTTCAGAAAATAAATCTGCAGATTGAACGACCAACGTTTCATATCTTCGTAAAAACTCTCGAGATATGGGTTGTTGTCGACTTCCTCATAATGAGGCTTCCAGCCGAAATGCTTTGATAATAAACGAGTTAACGTTGTCTTTCCAGACCCGATGTTTCCAGCTATAGCGATATGCATAATACTCCAAATTTTTCGCTAAAATACGATTTTTTTTGAAATAACAAGAAGTTTTTAAAATTTATTTTATAGGAGATTTCTCCACTTCGCCCATCGGCTACGGTCGAAATGACATCGGTATTATTTTGGCGCTTTAGCCAAGAAATAGATGCCTATTATCGCGAAAATGAAGTTCGGCAGCCACCCCGCCAAGAACGGCGAGATTATTCCGGAAACAGCGAAGACCCTGAAAAACTCCATGAAAAGGATGTAGGCGAAGGTGATGGTGATGCCTATTCCGAGGTTCAATCCCATACCGCCTCGCGTCTTCTTGCTCGAAAGCGACGCCCCTATGACCGTTAGAATAAGAATTGCGGCTGGTGCGGCCAAACGCTTGTGTTTCTCAATTTCATACGGCAAGATATTGTCGGCGCCCTTGGCATGCTGCTCAGCGATATATCTGTTAAGCTCAATGAGGTTCATCTCCTCAAAATCCTCCTTGACAAAGTAAAAATCAGAAGGATGCATCATCAAAGTGGTGTCCTTCGAACTGCCTCTCGTGATCGACTCCACCGGCAAAAAATAATGCTCCACATAATTCACCAGATTCCACCTGTTTGTGACTGTGTCATAGGTGATTTTATCAGCGCTCAACTTATATTCAAGTGTATGATTATCAAACTTTTCCAAAGCAAATCTATAGCCCACGCCATACCTCAAATCATAACCCGACACATAGGCGTAAACATTTTTTTCGATCTGAACATGAATGTTCACACCACCGCTCTTAATCAGGTTCTCCATGTATTTACCCTTAAACTCCCTTCTAACCGTATCCATTCTGGGAATCAAGAAGTTACCAAGATAAAACGAAACCAATGCGAGCAGCAATCCTGCAATGAGATACGGACGCAGGAATCTCTTAAAACTGACACCGCTGCTGAGAATTGCGATAATCTCGGTATGTCCGGCCATCTTTGAGGTGAAGAAAATCACCGAGATGAAAGTGAAAAGATATATGAAAAGATTAATAAAATAAGGTATAAACGGGATATAAAAATGAAAGACAACCTCATACAACGAAGCGTTGTTTTTTATGAAACTGTCAACATTTTCTGATACATCGAACACTATTACCACAACAATGAGAAGGCTGATGGCAAAGACAAAAGTGCCAATAAACTTCTTAAAGATGTACCAGTCAAGTTTTCCCATTATCATGATTATCAATATTTATGATATTCGATTCATCACTTTCGGAAGCATCATGTCGCGCCATTCGGTAAAGTCGCCCTCGATGATATGCTGTCGCGCCGTTTTCACCAGCCAGAGATAGAAACCGAGGTTGTGGACGCTGGCAATCATAGAGGCCAAGCGCTCGTTAGCTATCACAAGATGACGCAGATACGCCTTGGTATACTGCCTGTCGACAAAGGTATCACCATTTTCGTCAAGCGGCGAGAAATCATATTTCCAACGCTCATTTTTGATGTTTATTATACCTTCCGATGTAAAAAGCATTCCGTTTCTGCCGTTTCTTGTCGGCATGACGCAGTCGAACATGTCGACACCGCGTGAGATAGCCTCCAAAATATTAGCCGGAGTGCCTACACCCATGAGATAACGTGGCTTGTCTTTAGGCAAGATGGCGTTCACGACCTCTATCATCTCGTACATCACCTCTGTCGGCTCACCAACCGCCAGACCGCCTATGGCATGTCCGTCGCAGTCTTTCGAAGCTATAAACTCCGCCGATTCCTCGCGCAAGTCGCGGTAAGTGCAGCCTTGAACTATCAGGAAAAGTGATTGATAATAACCATATTGCGGCTCCGTCTCGTTGAAACGTTTCACGCATCTGTCGAGCCAGCGATGGGTACGTCCCATAGCTTCCTTGGCATATTTATAATCAGAGGTGCCCGGTGCGCACTCGTCGAAAGCCATCATGATGTCGGCTCCGATGGTACGCTCGATATCCATCACACGTTCAGGAGTGAATAGATGTTTCGAGCCGTCGATATGCGAGCGAAACTCCACGCCCTCCTCCTTCATCTTTCGGATATCGGTCAGCGAAAACACTTGGAAACCACCGCTGTCAGTCAAAATAGGATGATTCCAGCCGTTGAACTTATGAAGTCCGCCACACTCATGCAACACATCCAAACCCGGACGAAGAAACAGATGGTAGGTATTCCCAAGAATTATCTGCGCCTTGATCTCTTCCTCCAAGTCCCTGATATGCACAGCCTTAACACTTCCGACGGTTCCCACCGGCATGAAAATAGGAGTCTCAATCACACCATGGTCGGTGGTGAGGACGCCGGCTCGCGCATTGCTTTTTGCATCGTTTTTTATTAGCGAATACTTCATTTCAAAAATTTGTGCAAAAATACGATTTTTTTTTGAATAATCTTCATTTTTAATGCCATTTTCGAAATGCTCAACAGTACCCTGTGTCAAAAAAAACTAAGGTCTAAGGTCTAACATCTAAGGTCTTTTTTGTATTTTTGCAAATTGTAAATATTGATGACAATGGAAATTTCTTTCAACTACAACTCTCTGAGTTTCATAATATTATGCATTTTCGGCATCGCCTGGATCATTCAGATGTGCTATTTCTGGGGTCTGTTCAGTCGATTGGCGTTTTTCAAGAAAAAGAAATATGACAATAGTGAGCCGAACTACGAGCCTGTCTCCGTAATAGTCTGTGCCAAAGACGCTTACGAATACCTCGTCGACCTCGTGCCTCGCATTTTGTCGCAAGACTATCCTGATTTTGAGTTAGTTATCGTCAACGACTGTTCCACCGACGAGACCACCGATTACCTCAAGGAGCTTGTCGACAAACGCCCCGACATCAACGTAGTGTCGCTCACTCAAAGCCTGAATTTTTTCCATGGCAAGAAATTTCCACTCAGCATGGGCATAAAATCGGCGAAACACGACCTGCTACTCCTCACCGATGCCGACTGTCTGCCACGAAACAACCACTGGATCAAGGACATGGTGGGCGCTTACCGCAAAAACACCGAGGTAGTGCTTGGCTACGGACCATATTTCATACGTAAAGGCTTGTTAAACAAACTGATACGTTTCGACACGCTATACACCGCCATACAATATCTCTCGATGGCATTGGCGAAAAGACCTTACATGGGCGTTGGCCGAAACCTGTCGTATCGCCGCGAGCTTTTTTACAAAAACAAAGGATTCACGTCGCATTACACCGTTCCTTCGGGCGACGACGACATCTTTATCAGCCAGGTGGCTAACAACAGAAACACCCGCATCTTCATCGACCCTAAGAGCCGCGTGGAGTCGGAGCCTAAACGCTCTTTCGGAAGCTGGATTCATCAGAAACGCCGCCACTACTCTACCGCAAACATGTACAAACGCTCAACCAACATAATACTTGGAGCGCTTCTGGCAAGCAGGTTTTTCTACTACGCCTCCGGCATCGCGCTGTTTTGTCTCGCGCCGGCGTTTTATTGCAACACCGAATGTCCTGTCTATTATGCGGCAATAGGCGGGCTCATGATACTACACGGGATTAGCATGGACTGGATCTACATAAAATCAGCCAAACAATTGGGAGAGAAAAAGTTATACCTTTTCTTCAGCCCTTTATACGATATTTTTTTCGTGATTTTCACCACCTTGCTCGGCATCAGAAACACCATCTCGAAGCCGAAAGCTTGGTAATATTTGGAAATATTATATTTTTAATGCCCTTTGCAGAAATGCGACCTACCACAGGGTACTGTTGAGCATTTCGAAAAGGGCATTAAAAATATCTAAAGACTAAAAACAAAAGACTATTTTAAGACTTTTATGGTTTTACCGTTTACTGTGACTAAGTAAACGCCACTGCCCCACTCCGACGTGTTCAGGGTCATTTCGTTTTGCGCTTTAGCAGATGTTATTTTCTGTCCCAAAGCGTTGTAAACCTCAACATTCACCACCCCTTCTACTGTGATAATCAATTGATTATCAATAGGATTAGGATACATTTCGAAACCATTTTCAGTAAAATCATCAATTGAAAGGCCATGTTGACATTCGATAGCACCAAGGTCAATCTGATCATTCACAATACGTTGATTGCCAAGGATATCAGGGCCGGTGACACCTGTCACCGATTTATCGCCGGCATCGACGCAAACGGAATATCTGTCGATGAGGTAGTTGCCGGCGTCAGGATTCTCGAAACGAGGATAGTTGCCGCTATCGGTACCGGTATTCTCCGACGCCAAATCGATGATATTCGTCCCGTCAAAACCGCCCTGGATGCCGCAGTTGGTATACTTTGATGTTCCAACAATCTGATTATCAGCACCGTTGGCGATATTACCCCAGAAAATACTATTGTAAATCTTACTATACTTCGTTTCGTTATACATGCCGCCGCCGTCTTCTTCAGCTTCGTTATTAACGAAATCGCAGTTCACCATGGTGATATTACCTTTATTATACATGCCGCCTCCGAGTTTGGCGTTATTGTGGTCGAAAATCGAGTTGATGATCCTGCTTTCCTTATTGGCAAACACATAGTAGGCGCCACCTTTCGTCATAGCCGCATTGTTTGTGAACCTGCAATTCAGGAAATGCGCTCCCGTCATGTCACATAAGGCGCCGCCGAGAGAGCCTGTGTTACCGCTGAAGGTGCAATTTGTAAACTTCACAGTCGCGTTATCGTAAAACGCCGAGATGATATAAGCTGCGCCTCCAAAACCATTTGCATTGTTATTCAAGAATTTACAATTCATAAAACGGCTATTGCAACACAGATAAGCGCCTGCGCCCGATCCGAAGCTTCCATTCTGGATAGTGAAGCCGTCCCAAATCGAATATTCATAGTTCGCAAAGTGGTCGGTCTGATACAAAACACGATGCGCGTTCTGGCCGTCGAGAATGGTATGATTCGCCTCAAAATCACGATCGTCGAGGTTGAAGTCAGGGCCTTCATTGCCAGCGAAACCGCCATAAACACGGTTGTTTCTGTAAATATGGAAACAGCCGTTATCACTATCTTCATCGCCATAATATGTTCCGGTCTTCACCCAAATCATCTTCGAGACATCAGTAGCTCTTGCAGTGGCATACTCCAGATAAGGCGTGGCGTTATCCCACGAAGAACCATCGCCGATGCCATCAGGAGTTACATAAATGATGCCATTGTCATCTGAATTAATCTCTAACGGCATGATATTCATCACAATAGCTTCATTGTTATGATATCCAGCCACATCATCAATGCTGTAATAATCGTTGCCCGAGCCGCTCCAGCCGAGGTTAAAACTGAAATAATCGTTGCTGTCGTAGCCGTCGCAAACTATGGCGTGGCCACCGCCCGAGTCGCTGGTGCCAGAGAAATAAATAGGTCTCGACTCATCGAGGTCGCTTTTCAAAAGTGCAATCCATTCTTCAGTGGTATAGCTGCTACGTTGCTTATAAACCGCAGCACAATAGCCGAAATACTGACGCATAGCCGTCTCAACATCAGGCGAATAAGCACCACTGCCGTCAGGACCGAAATTCATATTGACGCTGACACCGCAATGATACATCAGCAACGCCACAGCCTTTGCAGCGTCATTAGCCTGACTGCCAAGCTGAGTCGGCATGATATCCCAATTATATGTCGTGGCACCGAAGTTGGCCGACTGCTCGCCGTAAGTGCTGTGAACGTAAGAATGCGAACCATGACCATGCACTGGGTGATCCCAATATTTCATGATCTGCGACATAGCGCACGCCACACAACCGGCATAGCAGTGTCCGCCCGGACCGCCCCACCAGCCGCCTTGCGTTTCAGGAGCATAGTAATTATAAGGATAATCCTGATTCCACAAAGTCTGAGTCAGCGGATCGACAGTTTTTGTGTTTCTAGCGACAGGCAACTCATTGTTTTCCAATAACTTCCACTCATTTTCAACCTCATCATTCAATGGTTGACCGGCAGCATTCAAATATTCAACGCTTTTGCGGTAATTATCAATGAAATACATTGCTGTCCCTGGGATTTCACCATCATAGCTATGCCTTATCGAATAAGCCAAAACCGGACGCATATTTCTCGATGCCGAGACAATCACAAAACCGCCGTTTTCCACATTAAAAATGTACAAACATGGCTGATTGTCAGAGCCTTTCTCGGTGTGGAAAAGCGTCAGCTCAGCATTAGCCCTCCCACTTTTATTAGAAATGAAATTTTTACCTATTTCTTTCGCAAATGATTCATTTACAAAGCTTTGTGCAAACAATCCATTTGCCGAAAATAAAACAGCGACAAGTGCGAAAAATATTTTCAAAAAAATTTTCTTCATTTTTCAGTTAATTTGATGCGCAAAGATATAAATTTATTAAATTTGCAGGT
>CAMZJA010000031.1 GCA_947307415.1 uncultured Bacteroidales bacterium
CAATGAGTAACTGGAAAACTTTCACCAAAGGACTTATCAAGGAGAACCCTATCCTTGTCCTTTTGTTAGGATGCTGTCCTACCCTCGCCACCACGACGAGCGCCATCAACGGCATGTCGATGGGACTTGCGACAACATTCGTTTTGATAATGTCGAATTTAGTCATTTCATTATTGAAAAACTTCATTCCCGACAAGGTGAGAATCCCTTGCTTCATCGTGGTCATCGCCTCGTTTGTCACTGTTGTGCAATTGGTTATGCAGGCTTATGTCCCTGCCATTTACGAGACATTGGGATTGTTTATCCCGCTCATCGTGGTGAACTGCATCGTTTTAGGACGTGCTGAGGCCTTCGCTTCAAAGAACCCTGTCTTCCCGTCAATCCTCGACGGTGCCGGCATGGGTTTAGGTTTCACCTTCGCCCTGACAATTCTCGGTGCCATCCGTGAGATCCTCGGCAGCGGAAGTGTCTTTAACTTCAGATTCTTACCTGAAGACGCGCAGACGATCCTCATCTTCGTGCTTGCTCCTGGAGCGTTCATCGCCTTGGGATATCTCATCGCAATAGTCAACAGATTAAAGAAAACTAAATAACGTAGTGCCATGAAAATAATCATCATTTTAATATCGACAATATTTGTCAACAACGTCATTCTGGCGCAGTTCCTCGGAATTTGCCCGTTCTTAGGCACTTCCAAGAAGACATCCACCGCTGTTGGTATGGGCGCCGCTGTTATCTTCGTGCTCGTGCTCGCCACCTTGGTGACATACCTTTTAAATAAATACGTCCTCGTGGCACACGGCTTGGAATTCTTGCAAACCATTGCATTTATTCTGGTCATCGCCGCTTTGGTGCAGATGGTGGAGATCATCTTGAAGAAGATCAGTCCGTCGCTTTACACCGCGCTTGGCGTGTTTTTACCATTGATCACTACTAACTGCTGCGTTCTCGGTGTCTCTTTGAAGGTCGTCGGCGAAGGCTTCATCTACGGCAACAACGTCGGAGAGGCTGTCATCTATGCGGCAGGCATCGCCATCGGTTTTGCAGTGGCTTTGATAATCTTCTCGGGCATCCGCGAGCATATCGACCTCATGGAAGCACCTGAAGGAACAAAAGGAACCCCTATAGCTTTGATTACAGCAGGTATTCTTGCTATGGCATTTATGGGATTTGGAGGATTAGTATAATTAATAACCATTTATAAATTTAAACGATGAAAAAATTCAACTTACGCAGCTTGTTATGCTTAGTTTTAATGACGCTAAGCATTGCAGCAACAGCTCAGGAAGTCCGTACTTTCAACTTCAACCATGAAGGAAAGACAGGCATCCAGATGAAAAACCAGACAAGAGGTAACGTCACACTTGAGTACAACCTCGATCAGATGACACTCTCTTCATTCACTTATGATGGTGAGGAGATGCAGGCCATCGGCATTGCCGACATCAGCCTGCCTAACGATAAAGGCTTACCTAACGTGCCAAGCTACAGCCGCACTATCGCCGTCCCACAAGGCGCACAGGCGGTGCTTCACGTGAAGAGCTATGAGGAACAGGTTATCAGCAACGTCAACGTGGAGCCGTCATTGGGTGTCCAGGTTGAGAATGAAGAGCCTGACATGAACTACACAAAAGACATGAAGGTTTATGCAGAAAACGCCTTCTACCCTGCTGAGTTCGCGACATTAAGCACGCCAACGAGCATCCGTGGCGTCGACGTGGTGAACATCTGCATCAACCCTGTCAGATTCAACCCTGTGACAAAGGAAGCCGTCGTTTACCACAACATCGAGGTGGAACTCGAGTTCGTAGGCGGTAACGGACACTTCGGTGAAGACCGTCTCCGTTCACCTTATTTCGACCCTATCCTCGCACAGAACATCATGAACTACAATTCTTTGCCAGTCATCGACTACGCAGCAAGAATGCAGCAATGGCTGAGAGACGGTGCCGACGGTGCCGAATACATCATCGTCATCCCTAACAACGACGGTTTCGTGGAGCCGGCAGAGCGTTTGAGAGACTATCGTATGGCTCAAGGTATCATCACCGAGGTCGTAAAACTCGAGGACATTCCTGCTACAACCACACAGATGATGAAGACATGGTTCCATAACGCTTACAACACTTGGGAGATCGCTCCTGTCGCAGTGCTTCTCTTCGCTGACCACAACACCAATATGGGTCAGGGTATCCCTGCGGAAGAGATTTATCACTCAAGCAGCTATGGCAACTGCATTACCGACAACCAGTACGCTGACGTCACAGGCGATTATCTCCCTGAGATGATCTTCTCACGTCTTATCGCAGCCAATGCTACAGAAGCCGCTATGATGGCCGACAAACAGATTGAGTACGAGTACACCAATCCTAACATGGATGCCAACGCATACAACGTTCCTATCACCGCTCTCGGATGGCAGACAGAACGTTGGTTCCAGCTCTGCTCAGAGGTCGTCGGAGGTTATTTCCGCGCTCACGGCAAGAACCCGCAGCGTATCAACTGCATCTATCAAGGCACACCTGGAGCACAGTGGTCATCGAACCAGAACACCGACCAGGTTGTCGGGTATTTCGGACCAAACGGCACCAACTACATCCCTCAGACACCTAGTGAGTTAGGTGGTTGGACAGGCGGCACACCTGAACAGATTGTCGTAGCCATCAACCAAGGCACTATGCTCGTTCAGCACCGTGACCACGGTCTGGAGACAGGCTGGGGCGAGCCAGCATTCCGCAACACACATGTGGCACAGCTCACCAACGTGGGCAAGATGCCTTTCGTGTTCTCAATCAACTGCTTGACAGGTCAGTTTGACCTCGGCTCAGGCCCATGTTTCGCAGAAGCTTTCATGCGTCACACCTACAACGGCCAGAACGCTGGTGCTGTCGGTTTGATCTGCCCTACCGACGTGTCATATTCATTCTGCAACGACGCTCTCGTCTGGGGTGTCTACGACCAGTTCGACCCAAGCTTCATGCCTACATATCCAGCAGGCAACACAATACCAAGTTCTGTAACTGAAAACAGCGGCAACTGGCGTCCAGCATTCGGTTTGGTGGCAGGTAAGCACTTCCTCGCAGAGTCAGCATGGCCTTACAACACCAGCTCAAAACAGATCACTTATCAGATGTTCACTGCACACTGCGACGCTTTCTTACGCCTCTACACAGAGGTTCCTCAGGAGATGACAGTACAGCATCAGAATGTGCAGCTCGCAGGTCTCAACACCTTCCAGATCACAGCTCCTGAAGGCACAACCATCGCTCTTACAAAAGGCGAAGGCGACAACATGGAGATAGTGGCAGTGGCTACAGCTACAGGCAGCGTACAGAACATGGAGATTCCTGCTCAGGTGCCTCCAACAATCATGAAACTCACAGTGACAGGTCAGAACTACCTCCGTTATGAGGCTGACATCGAAGTGATTCCTTCTTCAGGACCTTATATCATCATCGACAGCTATGAGCTTACAGCCGCCGCACAGCTGAACTTCGGCGACGAGACAGGATTCAACATCCAGCTCAAAAACGTCGGTAACGCACTGGCTCCTGAGGGCACAATGACATTGACATCTGACTCTGAATACGTGACTATCACCGATGGCACTGCCAGCTTCTCAGCTATCAACACAAATGGCACACAGAGCCTCGACAACGCATTCAGCTTCAATGTCTCAAACGAAGTGCCTAACAAGACCGGCATCGAGTTCTTGATCACTATCACAAGCGGCTCAAGCACTTACGAGAACCACATCTCATTGAGAGCCAACGCCCCTGTCTTGGAAATCGGCAACCTGGCAATCAGAGAGCTTGACGGCAACGACAACGGCCGCCTTGACCCAGGCGAGACAGCGAGATTAAAATTCACCGTTGCTAACAGAGGTGGCGCCGACTCAAGAATCACCAACGCTATTCTCACCATGAACAATCCTTTATTACAGCTTTTGACATCAAATGTCGAGACTGTAGAGTCAATAGCAGCCAACGACGTACATGTCTTCAACTTCGATGTATTTGTCAACGGAGCTCCTGCAGGAACATCAGCCGATTTCAACTTGTTAGTGACCTCAGGCGTTTACAACGACACCAAAGACTTCACCACCAAGATCGGTCTCAACGTGGAAGACTTCGAATCGGGCACTCTCGACGAATCTCTCTGGGTAAACTGCATTCCATATCCTTGGACTGTGGTCACCGAAGAACCTTACGAAGGTGTTTACTGCTTAAAATCAGGTCAAATTGGTGACAATCAGGATACACCATTATCACTTACTTTAGAGCTCACCGAAGCCGACTCTATCGCTTTCTACTATAAAGTGTCGTCAGAAAACAATTACGACAAACTGTATTTCTATATAGACAATACTGAAAAAGCCAACTGGTCAGGTAATGTCGCATGGGCAAGAGCTCAATATGCCGTGACAGCAGGTACTCACACCTTCACATGGAAATACAAGAAAGACACCAGCGTTGCAAGCGGCAGCGACTGCGCATGGATCGACTTCGTGATTCTGCCGACCGACCGCAACCTCAGCGTGGGCGCAGGTTCCGACATCAACCTCTGCTCCGACGAGAGCGCACATCTGCTTGGCTTCGCAACCAACCAGACATCAGTGATGTGGTCGTCAGCAGGCGACGGTATGTTCAGCGACGCGACAATTCTTGAGCCTACATACACACCTGGCATGCAGGATATCGCAAACGGCAGCGTAACACTCACTCTGACAGCTTATAAGAACAGCGAAGTGTTAAGCGACGACATGGTTATCTCATTCGTCGAGGAACCTGTCGCAACATGCGTCGAGGAGTTTATAGCAATGGCAATAGAACCTGTGGCAATAGCCATAGAGATTGACAACCTTGGCAGCTTCAACGGTTGGACAACAGCTGGAACAGGATATTTCGACAATCCTTACGCACTCCAGACAAACTACAACCCGACAGAAGCAGACTACAACGCAGGCGACATCACTCTCACAGCCAACTATTCAGGCTGCGGTTACAAGACATATCAGCGCGAGGCGAACCTGCACTTCTCATACGCAGGCGTTGCAACCGCACAAGCTCCTAAGTTGAACATCCATCCTAACCCGACAAACAACGTCATCAATGTGTCAATAGACAACATCTCGAACGACGTCCAGATCACAATCTTCAACGGCATCGGACAGGTCGTCTATTCACAGAAAGACAATGTTGAACACGGATTGCATTCAACAATCGACCTCAGCGATTTCTCAACAGGCGCTTACATCCTTCAGATCAGAAGCAATGAAAACGTCTGGACAAGAAAGATCGTAAAGAAATAGTTCTTCTTTAAAATATTTTTTCTCCCTTTGGTGTTATTCACCGAAGGGAGAATTTTTTTTATTATCTTTGCAGAAAATTATTCTTGATGGAAGGTGTGCCCGCTTTATTTTCAGATTTAGCCTTAATTCTCATTACGGCAGGCGTTACTACGGTGATTTTCAAATGGTTAAAACAGCCATTGGTTCTCGGATACATCGTAGCGGGCTTTCTGATAGGACCACATTTCACCTATTTTCCTGTCATAAGCGACACCACCAGCGTCTCCACATGGAGCGAAATAGGAATGGTGTTCCTTTTGTTCGCCATCGGACTTGAATTTTCATTCAAAAAGCTGAAAAAAGTAGGCGGTCCGGGTGCCATCATGGTGCTCACCGAGCTGATTATCATGTTCACCGTCGGCTTTTTTGTGGGAAAAATCTTCGGATGGCAGCGCATGAACTGCATTTTCCTCGGCTGCATGCTCTCCATCTCCTCAACGAGTATCATCGTCAAGGCTTTCGACGATTTGAAACTTAAAAACGAGAAATTCACCACCCACGTCATCGGGGCTCTCGTCGTCGAAGACTTGGTCGCCGTCATCCTGATGGTTATCCTCTCCACCTTGTCGGTCGGCAACACCTTCAACGGAGGCGAGCTCGTGCTCAGCATGGTGAAACTCATGTTTTTCCTGATAATCTGGTTCATTTTCGGAATATATCTGATCCCGTCTTTCCTCAAAATGATCAGGAAGTTCATGACCAAAGAAACCCTCGTCATCATAGCCATAGGCCTGTGTTTCATGATGGTCATGCTTGCCAACTACGCCGGCTTCTCGTCGGCTCTCGGCGCCTTCGTGATGGGCTCTATCCTTGCCGAAACACTCGAGGCTGACATCATACACCGCCTCATCACACCTATCAAGAACCTGTTCGCCGCCATTTTCTTCGTCTCGGTCGGTATGCTCGTCGACCCGGAGATTCTGGTGGAATACACTTGGCCAGTCATCATCATCGCACTTACAGTGATGATTCTCAAGACGTTAAGTGCCACTTTCGGAATGCTTATCTCCGGAAGGGATATACACACATCATTAAAAGCGGGATTCTGTTTCTGTCAGATCGGCGAGTTCTCGTTCATCATCGCTTCTTTAGGCTTGAGTTTCAAGGTGATAGACGAGTACCTCTACCCTATCATCGTCACAGTTTCAATCATCACGACGTTCTTCACGCCTTACATCATACGTCTCGCGAATCCTTTGTATAACTGGATCAACCCGAGAATCCCCGAGAAATGGAAGCAGACCATGACAAACTATTCTGAAGGTTTCAAGGTTAGCGAAAACACCACCTTGACTTTCAAGACCTTTGTCATCAACCAGTTTAAAAACATGGTTATTTACGGCTGCATCATCTTCGCCCTCGCGCTGATTTGCTTCTCGGCCATCGGACCTTTCATAATCAAGAATATCCACGGCATGTGGGGCGGCTTCACCTCAATAGCGATAACCCTTGGCATCATCTCGCCTTTCATCTGGGCGATGGCTTTCAAATACAGAATCTCATTGACAAACTCAAGGCTGATAACGAAAAACGTCTTCGAACGTCATGTCATCGCTTTTATTTTCATTTTGAGATATCTCATCGCAATCACAATTATAACTTACATACTGAGGCATTTTATCAGCATCAACTTCTTCGCAGCTATAGGAATAGCCATAGTCATCTCGCTGATTCTCGCTTTTTCTAATGGAATTATGAAATTCTACGACAAGCTGGAGAAGAACTTCATGGACAACCTCAACAAGCGCCAGAAACAGGCGTCGTTCATCATCCCGGAGGTGCTTCAGCAGAACTTCCATCTCGAGAGAGTTACCGTCAGTCCGCTGAGTCAAGTCGTTGGAAAACAGTTGAAAAACACAGTGTTCCGCCGCGACTACAAGGTCAGCGTGGTGTGCATAGAGAGAGGAAGAAACATCTACGACCTTCCTGACAAAGACATGGTGTTCTACCCTTACGACGTCGTGACTTTGGTCGGAAGCGACGAAAACATCAATAAAGTCAAACCGATTATCGAAGTCGAGGACACCGAGCTGATTCGCGAGCGCAAAGCCCATAACATGAGTCTGCATTCTGTCAAGATAGCGGAAAAAAGTCCGTTATGCCACGTCTCGCTGCTCAACTCTATGTTCAAAGACAGGTACGACGCCATGGTAATCGCCATCCAACGTGGTGACGAATATCTACTAAGTCCTTCAGCATCAACGATTTTCAACTGCAACGACATTGTGTGGTTTGTCAGTACCATTGATGCCGCAAAAATGATTAAACAAAAAGAAGAAATATAAATAACCATTCCTATGAAAACAAATTATCTTTTTTCAAGAATAACCATCACAGCTATCCTTTTGCTGTCGACATTCGCAACATACGCGCAACGTCTCGAAGTTGTGAGCAACAACCGCTCAAATCTTGAATTGAGCCTCAAAATCGACGAGTTTTCGCTTGAGAGTAGCAGCAAAAGCGGCATCGAAGGCCAGAATATCGTGCTCAACGGCATCTTCCTGCCAAACCAAGCCGGAATGCCTGATTTGCCTATAGTTTCAAGCTATGTGGCCATCCCAAGAGGCGCCGATGTGGTTTTAAATATTAAAAATCAAGTTACGGAGACGGTCTCGGGCGTCGAGCTCATGCCGGCTCCTGAGCTTCCTTTGGACGACGATAACAGTCCGATGAGATATTATCGCGACGAACAGGTCTATTCTACCAACGCCTTATACCCTGCGAATCCGATTTTCGCTTCAGAGCCTACAAAGATACGCGACGTCGACGTTGTCCTCGTGAGCGTCTCGCCATTCCAGTACAACCCAGTCACCAAAGAGCTTGTGGTGACACGCCAGCTCGACCTTGAAGTGGCTTTCGAAGGTGGCAACGGCACTTTCGGTGGCGACCCGCGTTACCGCAGCACGGCATGGGATCATATCATCCGCGACATGGTCATCAACGAGAGCATCTTGCCTGACGCCAACTATCAACAATTTATCCAAGAGGCGGTACAACGTCGTGACACCGGCTATGAATATCTCATCATCACGCCCGACAATCCTGACTTCGTACAGCTTGCCGACTCCATCAAGACGTTCCGCACCCAGCAAGGCATACTCACCGGCGTCGTGACCGTGACAGAATGCGGCGGCAACGACCAAAACGCCATCCGCAACTATATCATGAACGCCTACAACAACTGGGACATCCCTGTTTCAGCAGTGCTTTTCCTCGGCGATCATAACGCTGACGGCACCCACGGCATTGTTTCATACACCATGAACAACCACCCTGGCAGCGGCTACAACCCATATATCTCCGACAACAAATACGCCGACGTTAACAACGACCATCTTCCTGACGTAGTGTTGGGCCGTATCACAGGCCGTAACTACAACGAGATGTATCATATGATTAACAAAGACTTACAATATGAACGTTTCCCGTCGACCAATCCTGATTTCTACGACAAGCCAATCACCGCCATGGGATTCCAACTTGAGCGCTGGTTTCAGCTTTGCTCAGAAGTCGTCAACGGATTCTGGGAGCATGAGTTAGGCAAGCATCCTGTCAGAATCAACGCCATTTATGAAGGCACTCCGGGCAACTCATGGTCATCAGCCCAAAACACCAGCACCATCGTCAACTATTTCGGACCAAACGGCACCGGATATATCCCGCAGAACATGTCACATCTGCACGATTGGAACGGCACATGGCAAGATATCAACAACAACATCAACGCCGGCGCTTTCATGATCCAGCACCGCGACCATGGCGCAGAAGAGTTGTGGGGCGAGCCTCGCTATAGCATCACTCATATCAATCAATTGACCAACCCCGACCTCACCTATGTGATGTCGAACAACTGTCTCACCGGACGTTTCAACTATGGTGGCGTCAACGGCACATGCTTCGCGGAGGCTTTCCATCGTCATCAATACGGCGCGTTGGGATTAGTGGCGGCGACACAGGTGTCGTATTCCTTCGTCAACGACATATATGTTTGGGGTGTGTACGATAACATGTGGCCTGAGTTCATGCCAACATTCGGCACACACAACCCTACTAATTTCATATTGCCGGCTTATGGCAACGTGGCAGGCAAATACTTCCTGCAACAGTCGTCATGGACAGGCAGCAGCGTCAAAGAAATCACCTATTATCTGTTCCATCATCATGGCGACGTGTATATGAATCTTTACACCGAGATGCCGCAAACCCTCGATGTCACTATGATTCCAGTGATTACTCAAGGCGACACACAGTTTGAGCTGACAGCCACCGAAGGAGCTACAATATGCATCACAAGCAATGGAACGATTGCAGCATTGGCAACAGCCACCGGACAGCCGCAAAGCATCGCAATCACCCCGCAATTTGTCGGCAACGACCTGTTGTTAACAGTAACAAAACAAAACTATTACAGATACACTCATAGTATCAGCGTGGCACCTAACGAAGGCCCTTATCTTATCTTAAACAGTTTTGTGATCAATGACAATGACTCAAACGGTCAAGTCGATTTCAATGAGAATATTTCGTTAGACGTCGCCATCCACAACGTAGGTTTCGCCGACATCCAAAACGTGAACGCTGTGCTCACATCAGAGTCGCCTTATGTTGATATTACCTCAGCATCAACAACTTACGAATCAATTAACATAAATGAGATTGTCACAAAAAACAACGCTTTCGCAATAAAAATCAGCGACGACGTTCCTGATCAGACAAAGATCACACTTCTCCTTACCATGAGCACCGACAGCTATTCATTTACCGATGAATTTACGCTCACCGTCAACGCTCCTGTGTTTAAAGTCACAAATCTCAGCATTAAAAATGCCGATGGAGATCCTACCGACAGACTACATGTAGGCGAGACATCACAATTAACGTTTACCGTTAACAATCAAGGACATAGCAACAGCAATGCTGTCAACCACCATCTGCTCCTCGACGCCCCTATCTTTGATTATCAACAGCAGACAATCACTACCGAAGGCATCAATGTTGACGGAAGCACCGATGTCACCTTCGTTGTCACAGTCTCAAACAGCGCTCCTAACGGCGCAATTATTGACAATTACATGACGGTAACTTCAAATGGTTATCAAGAAGTTTATCAATCAGAAATTCCTCTCGGCAATAGTGTTGAAAACTTTGAAAATGAGACACTTAGTTCCTTATATCAATGGAGTAATTCAGGTTCGTCGAAATGGTTCAGAGATGACACCGACCCATACGAAGGCCAATATTGCTACACCGGCGCTTCTTCAGAAACCGGAGTCACCTCAAAACTCGGAGTGGGAGTCAATGTTGAGCTTGAGGACATTGTCAGCTTCTGGTACAGAGGCTCTGTCAATGCAACCGACGAGTTTGTGTTCCATTTGAACGCCGAATCATATCCGCTGACAGGAGGCCCTGAATGGCATTATTTCGAATTGCCTATCAAGACCGGCATGAATCTCTTAAGATGGAATTTCGCAAGAAATAGCCATGCCGACGAAGGCTCAGCCTCCATCGATCTTCTCAAACTGCCGCCAATACATATGGTAATCACTGACGTTGAAGAAGTTACAGATATTGAAAATAACATATTTGTTTATCCTAATCCAGGAAACAATGAATTGAACATCATCAATTCAAGGGACGATGTCACCAAGCTGCAAATCTTTGATTTCCAAGGCAGAATGATTCTTGAAAAAGAGATTCATAGCGGAATCATGACCATCAACACCGAGAATTGGGCTTCAGGATTGTATTTCTGGAAAGTCGGCAACGAAACAGGTAAATGGATAAAATCAAGATAAAAAAAGGCCTTGATATCCGTCTCGCAGGCGCGCCCTCGAAACAACTAGAACGTTTCGAGCCAACATCTTGTGCCCTCAAACCAACCGATTTTATTGGCGTTTTACCAAAACTACACGTGGAAGAAGGCGACGAGGTGAAAGCCGGCTCCGTGCTCTTTCACGACAAAAACAACGAGAACATAGTGTTCACCTCACCCGTCTCCGGCAAGGTGAAAGCCATCGTCCGCGGCGAAAAACGCGCGATTTTGGAGGTTATCGTCGAAAACGATGGCAAATACGATTCCATCGATTTCAGTGATATCGACAACCCGATCGACAGAATGTTGCGCAGCGGCGTCTGGCCGATGTTGCGCCAGCGGCCCTATGCAACCATTGCTAACCCTGACGTTAGACCGAAACATATTTTCGTCTCAACATTCGACACCGCACCATTGGCACCCGACAACGATTATATCATTGAAAATCACATAGATGCGTTTAACGCAGGCGTAAACGTTTTGTCAAAACTGACCGACGGGAACGTGTATATCAACGTCCGTAGAGACGTGCCATGGCGCGTCTCAACAAACGCACAAAATGTGGTCGTGACAGAATTCAGCGGTCCCCACCCTGCCGGTAACGTAGGCACCCAGATAAACGCCATTTCACCAATAAATAAAGGCGAAACAGTGTGGTATTGCTATCCGCATGACGTCATCACGATAGGCAATTTGTTCCTCACTGGAAAGTACGACAGCAGCCGAATTATAGCGACGACTGGCGCCGCGATGCATAACCCGCATTATTACAAGACAAAAATCGGCGCTGACATCACGCCTATACTTGATATTGAAGAGAACGCCCGCGTCATCAGCGGCAACGTACTGACAGGAACCAACATCACCGGCGACAACTACCTCTGTTTCCACGATTCACAGGTCACGGTGATACCTGAAGGCAACGAATATAAACTGTTCGGCTGGCTGCGACCTATAACAAAGCGTTTCACCGATACAAACACCAACGGCGACACGCGTCCTTACATCATGACAGGCGAGTTTGAATGCGTATTCCCGTTCGACATCTACCCTATGCAACTCATCAAGGCGTGCCTCATCAAAGACATCGACCAGATGGAGGAACTGGGCATCTACGAGGTTGACGCTGAAGACTTTGCACTTTGCGAAGTCATCGACCCGTCGAAGACACCTATACAACAAATTATCCGCGAAGGACTTGAATTTATCAGAAAGGAGACAAACTGATGGGACTGCGAAAATATATCGATAAAATCAAGCCAAACTTCGAAGAAGGAGGCAAATTCGCCAAGTTCCACTCTACTTTCGAGGCGTTCGAGACGTTTTTGTACACTCCAAACCGTGTCACGAGCAACGGCGCGCATATCCGCGACGCCGTCGACATGAAACGTAACATGATTTACGTGCTCATCGCCCTCATCCCATGCTTCATGTTCGGGACATGGAACATCGGCTATCAGCATTTCTTATCGTTTGGCGAAGACGTAACATTTTGGCAAACAATAGGTTATGGACTGTTAAAGATTATTCCTCTATATCTTGTCAGCTACATTGTCGGCTTGACGATTGAGTTTACCTTTGCGGAAATCAGACACGAAGAAGTCAACGAAGGCTATTTCGTCACCGGCTTCCTCATCCCTCTCATCATGCCTGTCGACGTGCCGCTCTGGATGCTCGCATTAGCCGTGGCTTTCGCAGTAATCATTGGCAAAGAGGTGTTTGGCGGCAGCGGCATGAACGTGGTTAATCCCGCACTTCTGGCAAGAGCGTTCCTGTTCTTCTCATACCCTTCAAAAATGACTGGCGATAGCGTGTGGATAGCTGAAAAAGCTGACGCTTACAGCGGTGCAACGCCTCTTGGAACCATCTTCAACGGAGGTAGTGTGAACGAGTTACCAAGTTTGATGGATATGTTCGTCGGAACTATACCCGGAAGCGTTGGCGAAACATCTAAAATAGCCATCTTGATCGGCGCTATATTCCTGATAATCAGTAGAATAGTAAGCCTCAGAATAATAATCTCAACATTCGTAGGCGCCATAGCTATGAGCTTGATGATCTCCGACATACCGTTCTATTATCATCTCATGATGGGCGGCTTCATGTTCGGCACGATTTTCATGGCTACCGACCCTGTCACGGCGGCGCAGACAAACATCGGAAAATGGATCTACGGCTTCCTCATCGGCGCCGTGGCAATACTGATTCGTGTAGCAAATCCTGGCTATCCCGAGGGGATGATGCTCGCGATATTGCTCTTAAACGTCTTCGCCCCTCTCATCGACTGGTGCGTGGTGGCCGTCAACATCCGCAAACGTAAAAAACGCTGGGCCGCAGCAGAAAGGAGCGCAAAATGAACGACCGTTACATCTTCCGTTATATCATAATTCTAGTGATTATCGTGTCGGTTCTGCTCTCAGGCGCCGCCATGCTGCTGCATCCTTATCAGAAAAGAAACGAAGAAAACGAGAAATACACCAACATCTTGAAGGCGGCAGGCATTCACGAAGTGAATAAAAAGAATGTCGCACAGCTTTTCAAGCAACATTGCACCTCTTCCGTTGAAGGCGATTTGCCAATGTATATCATTGATAATCAAATTACTGTGATACCAATGAACGGCAATGGTCTCTGGGGATCTATCTGGGGCTACCTCGGCATCGCGGCCGACGGGAAGACTATAGTGGGCGCTGTGTTCGATCATAAATCGGAAACGCCGGGCTTAGGCGCCGAAATAACCACTGATGATTATCAAAATCAGTATAAAGGTAAGCCAATAGGGGAAAAAGTCGATGCCATCGCTGGCGCCACACGCACCTCGAAAGGCGTTGAAGAGATGATAGACCGGACGTTAAAATTGTATTTACCATATTTCGAACATGAGCAATAACTTTAAACTGATAACGGCTCCTTTGCGCAAGGCGAACCCAGTCACAGTGCTGATTTTGGGCATCTGCTCCGCTTTGGCGGTCACGGCGAAGCTCAAGCCAGCCATAGTGATGGCACTCTCGGTGACGGTGGTGACAGCCTTGTCGAACCTCGTTATCTCATTGCTGCGCAAAGGAATACCGGCAAAAATACGTATCATAGTGCAACTCATCGTCGTCGCGACATTAGTGATATTGGTCGACCAGTTTCTGAAAGCTTTTGTCTACGACGTGAGCAAGCAACTCTCTGTGTTTGTCGGACTTATCATCACCAACTGTATAGTCATGGGACGACTGGAAGCCTTCGCGATGGCACACAAGCCTTGGGAATCGCTGCTCGACGGCATTGGCAACGGCTTGGGTTATGGCTCAATCCTTGTCATCGTGGCATTCTTCCGCGAGCTGCTCGGCTCGGGTACTCTCTTCGGCTACCGCGTAATCCCACAAGCACTTTACGATTTCGGATATGTTAACAACGGCTTGATGATTTTACCTCCTATGGCTTTGATAATCATAGGAATAATCATCTGGCTACAAAAACCTGAGGAGG
>CAMZJA010000032.1 GCA_947307415.1 uncultured Bacteroidales bacterium
CGTAGATGCGCGCCGATGAGAAGTTGGCGAATGTTCCGGTGAACGGGATGTAGCCGCCGATGCTGAGACCGGCTGCGATGCCTACCATGTTGGCTTCAGCGATGCCGACCTGGAAGAATCTCTCAGGAAATGCCTTGGCGAAGTCGCCCATTTTCAATGAGCCTGTGAGGTCGGCGGTGAGGCCAACGACCTTAGTGTTACGCTTTCCGGCTTCGAGCAAACCGTCGCCGAAACCGCTTCTTGTATCTTTGTAGTTTTGAACTTCTATTTTCATATCAATAACTTTTCATTTGTTTGAGATTTCTCCACTCCCTTCGGTCGGTCGAAATGACGAGGGAGGAATTAATCAATAGTCTCCAAGTGTTTCTTTAAGTTGTGAAAGAGCGTTTGCTGCCTGTTCATCATTTGGAGGCGTGCCGTGCCATTTGTGAGTTCCCATCATGAAGTCGACGCCACAGCCCATCTCTGTGTGAGCGAGGATGATCTGAGCCTGGCCTTTGTGAGCGTTCTTACGTGTAACATTCAGAGCATCAACGATTTGTTGCATGTCGTTGCCATTGCATTCGTAGACTTTCCAGCCGAATGACTCGTATTTTGCCTTGAGGTCACCGAGGTTCATCACGTCGTCGGTGCTGCCGTCGATCTGTTTCTTGTTGTAGTCGATGATAGCCACGAGGTTGTCGACGTTCTTCGCTGGAGCGTACATGGCGGCTTCCCAGATCTGACCTTCCTCCTGCTCGCCGTCGCCCATAAGACAGAACACCAGATGATCGTCGTGGTTGAGTTTCTTGGCTTCAGCAACGCCGATAGCCACCGACAGACCCTGACCGAGCGAGCCACTTGCCACGCGGATGCCAGGGAGACCTTCGACAGGTGTCGGGTGACCTTGGAGGCGTGTGCCGAGACGACGGAAGGTGGCGAGCTCGGCTACTGGGAAGTAACCGCGGCGAGCCAAAATGCTATACAGCATCGGGCTGATGTGGCCGTTGGAAAGGAAAAACATGTCTTCTCCTGCCCCATCCATCTTGAAGTTCTTCGGGTCGATTTGCATCTGGTCGAAATACAAAGCCGTCACGATGTCAGTCGCGCCGAGCGAGCCGCCCGGATGTCCCGACTGGCAACCATGAACCATTCGGATGATATCACGTCTGACTTGCGACGCAACATCTTTTAATTCATTGATAGTCATAATATTATCAAAGTATTGTAATTAATTCGTTTTCTTCCGCAAATTTAAACATTTTCTGTTTCATAAATCAAGTTTTTTATTAATTTTGTGTAAATTTATTTTTGTATGCAAAACAAAAAAGACAATAAGTCTAACGATTTGATTTTCAAAGTATTAGAGCCCGACACACTGATGCCTTTCATATTGAAGAAAATGAACGGCATCAGTCGCACTAAGGCTAAAAACATACTTTCGGGCGGTTCGATAATCATCGACGGCAAAATCGTAACGCAACATGATTTTCAGCTGAATCCTGGCATGGAAGTGAAAATTGGCAAGAATCATAAGCTGAATCATCTTGAAAACCAATGGGTTAAGATTGTTTATGAAGATCAATATCTTTTTGTCGTTGAGAAAAAAGCCGGTATAATCTGCCATTCGCCAAATCCTGAAGATGAGACAGTGCAAAGCATTTTGAATCAATATCTTGAGAGAAATCATCAGAGATGTCATGCACATACGATTCATCGTTTGGACAGAGACACTTCGGGCTTGCTTCTATTTGCAAAAGACAAGAAAATCGCTTTGAAATTTGAGGAAAACTGGAAGGAGACGGTTTACGACCGCCGTTATGTTGCCTTGGTGCATGGCGAGATGCGTAAGCAGGAAGGCACCATCAGCTCGTGGCTCAAGGATAACGCACAGTTTGTGACTTATTCGAGCAAATACGACAACGGCGGCAAGTTTGCGACGACGCATTATAAATTAATAAAGGTGTCGGATGGCTACTCTATGGTTGAGTTGCGATTGGACACCGGACGCAAGAACCAGATTCGCGTTCACCTGCAAGACATAGGATTTCCGGTGGTAGGCGATCCGAAATACGGCGATGGTGACGACAAGATCGGCCGTTTGGGCCTTCATGCCTACAAACTGTGCTTCAAGCATCCGGTTACTGGAAAAGATTTGAAGTTTGAGACAGCGTTTCCTTTCGGTTTATAAACCCCACACTGCTCTTCGCTTGTGCGGGGTAACTAAAGTAATGTGTCTCGACACATAAAGAAAATATTTTTTGATATTTGAATTTAAATTTGTATATTTGCAGTTCGATAAACATTAAAATTAAAGTATTATGACTATTTGGCAGATTTGGCTTTTGGTTGCAGCTGCATTCGTGGTGATTGAGATATTTACCGCAGGATTCGCAGTTGCATGTTTCTCAGTAGGTTGCGTATGTGGTGCTATAATAGCTGCATGCGACGGTTCACTCACCTGGCAGATAGTGGCGTTCGCTATCGGCACATTCCTCGCATTTGTCTTCATCCGTCCTTTCGTCATGAAGTATATCGACAAAAAGACCAACGACGACCATGTTAAAACCAATATGGACAACATCATCGGCAAAACTGCGGTGGTTACAGAACGCATTGAGGAAAACGGCTATGGTCGCGTGAAAATCGACGGCGATGACTGGAAAGCACAAACCACTGACGGCACCCTAGCCGAAGTCGGCGAGAAAGTTAAAATTGAATCATTCGAAAGCATAATATTAACCGTTAAAAAACTCTAATTATGATTTACGTTGTAATAGTAATAGCAGCGATAGTTATCATCTTCGCTTTAGCAGGACTTAAGGTCGTCCCGCAGTCTGAAACAAGAGTAATCGAACGCCTCGGAAAGTTTCATAAGGTGCTTCCTGCAGGTCTCAATATCATCTGGCCTATCATCGACCGCCCGAAAATCATCGTTACAAGAAAAGTCGTCGAAGGCTATCAGGGTCGTCAGGTTGTCCGCATGAGCGAGACAGCTAAAATCGACCTGCGCGAACAGGTTTACGACTTCCCGAAACAGAACGTTATTACTAAAGATAACGTCACTACCGAAATCAACGCTTTGCTGTATTTCCAGATTGTCGATCCTGTAAAGTCGGTATATGAAATCGACAATCTCCCGAACGCTATCGAAAAACTTACCCAGACCACTCTCCGTAACGTTATCGGCGAGCTTGAACTCGATGAAACCCTCACCTCACGCGATACTATTAACGCCAAACTTCGTGCCGTGTTGGACGATGCAACCAACAAATGGGGTGTTAAGGTGAACCGTGTTGAACTTCAGGATATTACACCTCCTGAGACAGTGCGCCAGGCTATGGAGAAACAGATGCAGGCCGAACGTAACCGTCGCGCTGAGATTCTGAAAGCCGAAGGTGAGAAACAGTCGGCAATCCTTAACTCTGAAGGTGAAAAGACATCGGCAATCAACAAAGCTGAAGCTGTCAAACAGTCAACCTTGCTCGAGGCGGAAGGTGTAGCAAAAGCTAAGATTATGCAGGCAGAAGCAGAGGCAAAAGCCATCCAGCTTGTGGCTGATGCTATCAAAGCCACAAAAACCGACCCAGCATCATATCTGCTCGCTACAAAATATATCGAGACCCTGAAGGAAATGACCAGCGGCAAGGATAACAAGACGGTTTACATTCCTTACGAAGCAACGAACTTGCTCGGCTCAATTGGAGGAATTAAAGAAATATTCAAATGAAATTCCTCGCACTGCGTGCTCGGAATGACAACGGTATTAGGTTACCAAAAACTGTTGTCATTCCGAACGAAGTGAGGAAACTCGTTCATACTTAACGATAACTATGTCAGAACATGTACTTTCCGAACGACAGAAAAAAGTAGTCGACAGACTGAATGAGTTGGGGATTCCGTTTAAGCTGATCTTCCATCCGGCCTTGCCGACAATTGAGGATGCGCTGAACTATTGGGGTAAGTTCGAGTGGACACATTGCAAGAATCTTTTCTTCAGGAATCACAAGGGAAACCGCCATTATCTGGTGATTTTCGACTGTATGCAGCAACTCGCCATCCATGACTTGGAACACCGTCTGAAGCAAGGCAAACTGAGTTTCGCATCGGAGGCCCGCATGGATAAATATCTCGGTTTGAAACCAGGCAGCGTGTCGCCTTTCGGTATCATCAACGACGAGGAACACCATGTGTATCTGTATCTTGACAAAAATTTGATCGACCGCGAATATATCAGTTTCCACCCCAATGACAATACCGGCACTTGCGTGATAAAGACTAAAGATTTGATCAAATTTTTAGATGCGATGGGGAATGGGTACGAGTTCATTGAACTCTATTAGTGTAGAGTTTAGAGTAGTTTTAAAGTTTAGAGTTAAAAGTTGTTAGAATTAACAAAAAATTTGTATTTTTGCAGTCAAATTATAAATAATATTTTATGGATTATTTTCGATGCGTAAAACCATGTGTTGAATCAGAGATTGGTAAATTGGAATATGTCATTTTGCACGCTCCGGGCAAGGAAATCGAGCATATGACCCCAGAAAACGCCCACAAATTCCTTTTCAGTGACATTTTAAACTATCGTGAAGCGTTGGAGAACTACAAAAACTTCGAAGGAAGTCTGAAAAAAGTTACTAACGTGTTGTATTTCAAGGATTTGTTGGTAGATGTATTAAAAGACAACGAAATCAGAGAGAGTCTTGTATCCAGAATTTGTGAGAGGGAAAACCTGCCTTACCTCACCGAGTTGCTCTGCAGCTTCGATGTGGAAAAGCTTGCGACGATGCTCATAGAGGGTTACGACAACAAGAGCCTTAAGGAGCATTACATCTTCCCTCCTATCCCGAACCTTTTCTTCATGAGAGACGCGTCGTTCACTATGTATAACAATGTGATGATCAGCAGGATGGCGACTGAGGTGCGTGACCGTGAGACGATGATTCTTGAGACCATTTTCAATCATTCTAACATCATTGATGTGGAGGCCATCAATCCTATCAACCGTTACAGCAAGAATGGCAAGGGTTCTGTTGAAGGCGGCGACGTCGAGATTGCGCGTCACGACATCATTTTGAGCGGCTGCGGTGCCAGAACAAGCGACGAAGGCGTTCAGGCATTGCTCGACCACTTGAGAAGCCTTGGCGGCGTGCGTCATCTCATCACGCAACAGCTTCCTTTGGAGCCTGACTCATTCATCCACTTGGATATGGTGTTCACTTTCCTCGACAAAGACCGTTGCATGGCTTATAAGCCCGTGATTATGAATGAATATTTCAAGACCGTGCACTATGAGGTGAACGGATATGAATATACCAAGATCAGCGAGGAGAAGAACCTCATCGAGGCGTTGTCGAAACTCGGCATGAACCTCGAGCCGGTGTTCTGCGGTGGTGGCGACGACTATGCCGGACCGCGCGAGCAGTGGCACAGCGGAGCCAACTTCTTCTGCTTCGCCCCAGGAAAAGTCTTAGGATATGCAAGAAACTACAACACTATCGAGGCTTTGAACCAAAACGGCTTCGAGGTGTTGAAAGCCGCCGACGTGGCATCAGGCAAGGTCAGTCCGAACGACTACAAACGTTGCGTTGTCGCCTTCGAGGGCAATGAGCTTTCACGCGGTGGCGGCGGCGCTAGATGCATGACGATGCCGCTGTTAAGACAACCTGTAGAGTGGTAAGTTAGCATTCCGCTGTGGCGTTTTCCAATCGTTTCATCATTGAGAACATGAAGATTGCCGACACCACGCATAGTATGATCAAAACGCCCCAAATCATCACCAGCGAGAGCCCTGTGTTCCAAATCGAGCTGATGACAGAGGTGAGATAATTTCCAATTGCAGTAGCGCCAAACCAAAGTCCCATCATCAGGCCTTTTAGTTTTGGAGGAGCCACCTTCGAGACGAAGGATATTCCCATAGGGCTGAGCAACAACTCGCCGAAAGTAAGCACCAAATAAGTGGAGATGAGCCAGTTAGGAGAAACGAGTATGCTGCTCACACCGCCTGTTTCCGTGAGTTCCTTTGGTGAAGGTAGTCCGAATGAGGCTGCCGCCATCACGCAGTAACCCAGTGCCGCCACGAGCATTCCCAACGCTATCTTACGCGGTGCCGACGGCTCCTTGCCTTTCTTAGCCAAAGCACCAAACAAAGCCATCGAAACAGGTGTCAGGGCGACGACAAAGAACGGGTTGAAATGCTGGAAAATCTGAGGTAGCAGATAAACTTCATCGCTTACATTGGATGCTTTATACCACACTCCGGCAACGCAGGCCGCAAGAAGCATTCCCGACAAAGTCTTACCTCTTTTCGTATCACTCTGAAACACTCCGAACAATGCGTAAACGCCAACAGCAATCATCGCCAAGGTAAAGACATCGAAGCCAATTCTTGTCCAGCCTGTAGCTATTGATGAGGTGTAGTCGCGGGCGAAATATGTGAGTGTCAAGCCAGCCTGCTGGAACGCCATCCAGAAGAAGATAACGACGGCGAACACGAGGCACAGAGCCACGATACGGTCTTTTGTCTGTTTCGGGGTGAGCTCGACAACAGTTTCTTCCTGTTTCTTCTCGCCTTTGCGCACATCGACATGTTTGAACGACTTACGGAAGCTGAAATAGATGGCTATTGAAAGGATCAACGAGATGCAGGCTATGCCGAAGCCGTAGCTGTAAGCCACTGATAATGAATCGATATAGTTGGTGCAGAACGCTGTCATGTCGCCGCTGAAGCTGCTTTGTGCCGATGCCAGCGCCTCGAGACGTGACATTCCGTCGGATGTTATCGTGCCGTCGAGGAACTGATGCGCCAGTGAAGGGATGTTGGCGTCGTAGGTCAGACCGCTCTTTCCGAGGAAAAGGTTGGTGACAGCTGTAGCGGTGGTCGGGGCGAACATCGAGCCAATGTTGATGGCCATGTAGAACAGACTGAATCCGCCATCGCGTTTGGCGGCGTATTTCGCGTCGTCGTACAGGTTGCCCACCATCACCTGGAGGTTGCCTTTGAAAAGTCCAGTTCCGATAGCAATACAAAGCAAAGCAATAATCATCATGGTGAACGCCATGGTGCCTGTCGCGTCTTTCTGCGTAAACAGCAGCAGATAGCCGGCAAACATCACCAGGATACCGGTGACGACAGTCTTTCCAAAGCCCCAGAACTTGTCGGCTATGAAACCGCCAAGGATAGGCATGAAATAAACGGCGGCAAGGAAAATGCCGTAGAATTGTCCTGCAGCTTGAGCTGTAAGACCGAATTTAGCCTGCAAAAACAATACGAAAATTGCAAGCATGGTATAATAGCCGAAGCGCTCGCCAGTGTTGGCTAACGCCAAGGCATACAAACCTTTTGGATGACCTTTAAACATAATTTTATCTATTTGTTATTTCTTAAAAACATTTTCATGATACAGACTCTCCGGCTTAGTGTCAAGTTTCTTGAACGGACGCATACGGAAAGTGTATTCGTATACATCGTTCTTGATCAGATACTTATCTAGCGCGCCCGGACCGCATGTGGCAGTGCCCAACGGAGCCTGTTGACAGTCGATGTTGACGGTCCAGCAACCCGCCGGAATGATTTGATTGATTCTTTCAGCTTTTGTCAAATCTTTGTCGGAATAGTTGTAAATGCTGAAGTTCAGATGTTCTTCGCCGCTCACGAAGAGTCCGTCACCGATTTTATTGGTGATGGCGAACCATCTTACGTCGTTGCGATTGCCGCTTTCCTGCGGCTCCTCATGCATCTCAAAGAAATCGGCAGCGTTTTTCTCGTATACTCCCACCCTGCCCGACGCGTTTCTGTCGGGATAGTTCTCGGTGTCTTTGCCGAAATATCTCACCTTATTATATTGCGAAGGCATGAGCATCTGTATGCCTATTTTAGGGAATGTCACGACGTGTTCAGTAGGTATCACCTTCATGGTTATGACGACGTTGCCGAAGCCGTCTACTTCGTATAATTGATTGGTTTTCAATATAATAACGCCTTTATCATTCAAAAATTCAAGTTCAACCGTCACAGCCACACGGCTCGCATCGATTTTCTTTACATCGTACGATTTTTTCTTGCCGATTGTGAGGTTGTCGAGACCTGCCGCCACCCAGAGTCTTTTGCCGTTCCAATCGACATCGTCGTTCAAGGTCGGAGCACGCCAGAAATTAGGCCTCATCGCGCCCTCAAGAAGCTCGTCACCTTTGTAGACAAAAGATGTTGGCAGACCTTGTTTTTTATCGATTTTAAAGCTGAAGTCCTTGTTACTCAATATAATAGCGTCATTATTGTTTTTCACATTGAGTTTCGGAATATTTTTCAGAGCTATTGGTTTTGCCGATTTGAAATTAAGAGGAATCTGCTCGTAAGACACTTCAAAACCTGCATTTAACAAGCCATTGCTTCGCTTCAGTTTAAATGAAAAATCGATAAAATATTCCTGATTCGGCTTACCCTCGCTAATTACAGGAATCGGGAGGTTTACTGTCTTTGATTCGCCTGGAGCGCACTGAATATCAAAAGTATTGGCAACTTTTTTGCTTTCGTTAGAAAAAATACTATAGCTGCATTCAAGGTCGCTCAAATCGGTGAAAACATAGTGGTTTTCAATAGTGAAGACGCCATTCTCAGCGTCGACAGGCACGACTTTAACGTTTTGATAGCATTTCTTAACCTCATCCATATGACGATGTGGCTTTCTGTCGCTGGTAATCAAGCCGTTAACACAGAAACTGTCGTCGTTGCCGCAGTCAGGAATGTCGCCCATGTCGCCTCCGGCAGCGTACCATTGCGTCTTTGTTTTCTCGTCGAACAATACGAAAGTCTGATCGACGAAATCCCAGATGCAGCCACCTTGAAGCTGAGGATATTTGTAGAAAAGATCCATGTAATCCTGAAGTCCACCGCAGCTGTTGCCCATGGCGTGACAATATTCCACCATGATAAACGGACGGTTTTTCTTGTCGAGTTTCTTCTCGACGAAATCCTTAAGATAATCGACGCTCGAATACATCAGCCCGATAAAATCGGTATTGTAGTCGTAGATGGCGCGCTCGCAGATGACCGGACGGGTGTCGCGTTGCTTCATCCAGTCGTAGCAAGCCTTGGTGCAAACGCCATTGCCGCACTCGTTACCTACCGACCACACTATGACCGACGGATGGTTCTTGTCGCGCTCAAGCATGTTTTTACATCTGTAAAGAAATGCGTCTTTCCATTCGTTTTTCTTGGCGAGACTGTTTTCTTCGTAACCTTGCGGATGAGACTCGTTGTTAGCCTCGTCGATGACATAGATGCCATATTTGTCGCAAAGCTCATACCAATAAATATCATCAGGATAATGGCATGTGCGCACCGTGTTGATGTTGTTTTCAAGCATTATCTTGATGTCCTGAAGCTGCGTTTCGCGGCTGACATACTGACCTGTCTCGCCGCTGTGTTCGTGGCGGTTTACACCTTTCACCAAGATGGCTTTGCCGTTCACTTTCAGCAGTCCGCCCTTGATTTCGACAGTGCGGAATCCGATTTTAGAGCCTACAGTCTCAATCAAAACACCTTTTTTATCTTTTATTTTGATTGTCAGATTGTAAAGATTCGGTTTCTCAGCCGACCATTGTTTCACACCGGGAATGACAGTCTTGTCGATGTGCAGAGTGTAAATCTTGGTGTTTTTAACCTTTTTGAGATCTCTCTTATGGACAGTTTTTATGCTAGTTTTTTTAATATCTCTATCGTTCTTGTCCAAACCTGAAATCGTGACCTCAACCGTGAATGAACTCGGAATCTCCTTAGGGTTGAAATTTATGTCGGCTGTCATCTCAAAAGTGCCGTTTTCATATTTGTTGTCGAGACCCGCTTTTGCATAAAAATCAAACACGTTAAGCTTTGGTTTTGAATAGATTATGACATCTCTTGTGATGCCGCTCATACGCCAAAAGTCCTGCGCCTCGAGATATGAGCCGTCGCTGAAACGGTAGACGCGCATCGCGAGTCTATTGCCACCTTTTTTATTTAAATAAGGAGTGATATCAAACTCGGCTGGTGTCTTGGAATCCTCAGAATAACCCACAAAATGGCCGTTAATCCATAGATACATGGCTGATTTCACAGCGCCGAAATTGATGTAAACGTTACGTCCCTGCCACGACTCCGGAACGCCAAACTCATAGATGTAATGGCCAACGGGGTTGAATTCCGTCGGGGCGTAAGGTGGATTCGACTTAAACTCATTCGCCACATTGACGTAAACCGGGTTGTCGAAGCCCTGAAGCTCCCAGTTGCCTGGCACCTTTACAGTTTTCCACTGTCTATAATCAAAGTCAACATCATAAAAATTCTCAATGGTGCCTTCTTGATTCTTGCTCAGATAAAATCTCCATTCATCATTAAGACACTTATAATATTCGGAATTCATGTACGCAAGTCCGTCAATATCTTTCTCATTTGAATAAGGAATGACGTTGGTGCGTGGCGCCACTTTGTTGACCTGATACACCGACAAATCGTTCCACCAGTCCTTTATCTCAACTTTCTGTGCATGTGCACTCAGAGATAACAATATGACATTCAATAATATAGCAAATCTCGTTTTCATTTTTTATGAGTTTGAATTTTTCAAATATAATCTACAAAAATACATATTTTCTTGAAAAATCAGACGTAATTTGATGAAATTAATTTTTGAAATTATTGTGTGTTTTTCAGAAAAAAATACTTATCTTTGCAAGTTAATCATTTTAATTATGAAAAAAATCATTGTTTTAGCACTGTTGACATTAACAATAGTTGGATTTTCCTCATGCGAGAAAAGATGCATCTGCAAATATCTGGATGATGGCTATGAGGAGGTGATTTACAATGCCTATTCCAAAAAAGAATGTCGTGATTGGGAGAGTTATCTCACCAACGACCTTAACATCAATTCTTCATGCGATTATAAAGTTTTCAAATAACTGCTGATTATGAAAGAGAAACTGTTTTTTTTCAGCATAAAGCACCCGCTGTTGTACATATTGTCGTTTGCTATTATTGTAAAAATATTAGCGGTAATATACACCAGCGGATGGATTACCCTTTTGGACTACAATTTCAATAATTACAAAATACCGGCATCGTGGCTTCAAAATCCGTGGATTGTCTACAGTTCGAGACTAATACTTGGAGCATTCTCCTTGCTGATCATCACGTTGGCGTACAGAATCACGAAGATTATTGCCGACAAAACAACAGCTTTGGAGGTCGCCACATTCGGCGCACTCTTGTGGGGTGTGCCTTACATAACAGTACATCCGGTTGCTTCAGTGGTGTCACTCCCGTTTTTGCTTTATGGCACTCTTCTTATCATCAAACAGCATAACTTATTGGATAACAATGAGATAGAAAAATTTCACCGCACAACATTCATCATCGCAGGATTCTTTCTCGGACTCGGATTCGCGGTTTACTATCAAAGCCTGATTTATTATATAGGTATTTTGTTAACCTTGCTTATCCTGAAAAATTGGAAAGGTGCCCTGATGACATTGATTGGCTATGTTGTGGCTGTCGGCATCACGCAATCGGTAATTGATTTGGTGATATATCACAAGCCTTTTGTGGCAATGACGACATTTTTCAACGATCGGCTGTTTTACACCATTAATTTCGATTCTGTCGTTCTCTTCCTTTTGTTGTTGCTGGTTCCACCTATGTCAATAATGCTGCTTTTCGGGTTTTTCAGGGTGTGGCGCAAATATCGGCTGCTAGTGTTGCCAACATTCATAACCCTGATAGGCTCGATGTTTGTTTGGGGCAGTTTAAAGTTTTTCATGATAATAATTCCGACCTATATAATTGCAGGATATGTCGGATGGAAAGAGTTTTATAAACAGTCAGTCTTTTGGACGAAAAACAAATGGTTATTACTGACTTGCTATATACTTTTCGCATTGTTGAACATTGCCCTGATGATTCTTTCATTTGTTTATTTCTAAAATTATTATGACTACTGACGAAGCGAGAAAACGGATTGCTGAACTAAGTGAAATCATTGATAATCACAATTATAAGTATTATGTTTTAGCGCAGCCTAGCATCAGCGACTACGATTTCGACATGCTGATGAACGAGCTTATCGCGTTGGAGAAAGAGTTTCCAGAGCTGGCGTTGCCGAGCTCGCCGACGCAACGCGTCGGCGGTGATATCACGAAGGAATTTCCTCTCGTAAAGCACAGATACCCAATGCTTTCGCTCGCCAATTCGTATAACCGCGACGAGATAATCGACTTCATAAAACGCATTGAAAAGACAATCGAGGAACCTGTGGAGTTTGTCTGTGAGCTCAAGTTTGACGGCGTTTCCATCAGTCTGACATACGAAAAAGGCGTGTTGGTGCGCGCTGTCACACGCGGCGACGGAACTCAAGGCGATGAGGTGACTGCAAACATAAAGACGATTCACTCTATTCCGCTGAAGCTTCGTGGCGACTATCCTGATTTCCTCGAGATGCGTGGTGAGGTCATCATGCCTCATGACAGCTTTAACAAGGTCAACGCCGAGCGTGACGAGCTCGGGCTGCCTACGTTCGCGAACCCAAGAAACGCGGCCGCTGGCACGATAAAGCTACAAGACTCACGTGAAGCAGCAAGCCGTCGTCTCGACAACTACTGCTATTACATGATGATGGACAACCTGCTGTATACATCTCATTATCAGAGTCTTATGGCAGCAAAGGAATGGGGATTCAACATCTCGCCCCACATGAGAGTGTGCAAAAACATCGACGAGATCGAAGATTTTATCAATTATTGGGACGAAAAAAGAAAAAATCTGTCGTTCGATATTGACGGCATCGTGATAAAAGTCAACAGCTTCGCGCAACGCGAAGAACTCGGACTAACGGCCAAATCACCACGTTGGGCTATCGCATATAAATTCAAAGCTGAACAAGTCAGAACCAAGCTTTTAAGTATTGATTTTCAAGTTGGTAGGCATGGCACTATCACGCCTGTCGCGAACCTCGAACCAGTGCAACTCGCAGGTACAACTGTTAAACGTGCCACCTTAAACAATGCCGACTTCATCAAACAGCTTGATTTGCATTACGACGACGTGGTGAAAGTTGAAAAAGGCGGCGAAATAATCCCGAAAATCGTCGGCATTGACCTTGAAAAACGTAAAAACAACAGCAAACCTGTTGAATTTATCACAAAATGTCCGGAATGCGGCGCCACATTGGTGCAAAACGAGGGCGAAGCGGCATGGTACTGTCCTAACAGCATGGATTGTCCGCCGCAAATCAAAGGCCGAATCGAGCATTTCATCAGCCGAAAGGCAATGAATATTGAGAGCCTGGGCGAAGGAAAAGTCGAGGTGATTTTCGACAATCATTTGATTAACAACTATGCCGACCTTTACGACCTGACTTACGACCAGCTCTACGGCCTAGAAAAAACGGAGATATTTGTCGACGAGTCGAGCCTCTTCCCGGAAACAGTGACAAGAAAAGTCTCCTTCAAAGAAAAGACGGTCAATAATATCTTGAATTCCTTGATAAAATCGCGTGAAGTGCCGTTTGCGAGAGTGCTTTACGCTTTGGGAATCAGAGAGGTAGGCGAAACAACGGCAAAGACGATAGCCAACACCATGGGCAATATCGACAACCTCATCAATGCTTCATTAGAAGAGTTGCAGGAGATTAAAGATGTGGGGGAAACCATAGCGCAGAGCATCAGAAACTTTTTCGATGACGAACGTAATATCCAGATCATCAACAGATTAAGAGCATTTGGATTACAGTTTTCACAAGAGAAGAAAGTCGCGTCCGAGAATCAGGTTCTGGCAGGGAGAACGATAGTCGTTAGTGGAGTTTTCGCCAATTTCTCACGCGACGGCATTAAGCAAAAAATAGAAGATTTGGGAGGCAAAAACTCCAGCTCCATCTCGTCGAAAACCGATTTTGTGGTGGCCGGCGATAAAATGGGACCTGAAAAGAGAAAGAAGGCGGAAGAGCTGGGCGTTAGCATAATCAGTGAAGAAGAATTTATAAAAATGATAAATAATTGATTGAAGAGCGAGATTTCTCCACTTCGGTCGAAATGACAATTTTATGTTAAAAAGACTTCGGGTAATATTAGCGACAATCAGTTTCATTCTGATTACATTGCTATTCTTAGATTTCTCAGGAGCGCTGCATGCATGGTTTGGCTGGATGGCTAAGCTTCAGCTTGTGCCGGCGATGCTTGCCTCGAGCA
>CAMZJA010000033.1 GCA_947307415.1 uncultured Bacteroidales bacterium
CCGCATTCGCGGTTGATAGTGATGATAATCTTGTTCATTTTGCCCTGTTTATTTTCTACAAAAATAATAAAAATTCCTCAATGAGGGATAAAAAATGTGAAAAAATTAAACTCATTACTTCATCATACCCCAGTGGAAAGTGAATGAACTGCCTTCGTTTTCCTGGCAGGTGGCAAGACGGCCATCCTCCACGTCGCCATATAAGGTGATGCCCGAGGCGTCCATGCCGGCAAGCACTGTCTTTGTGACAGGTGTCGGCTCAGGTGTAGGGGTGTTGTCTTTTTTCTTGCTGCATGATGCAAAAATCACGGCTGCAGCTGCCAAAATAAGAAATAGCTTTTTCATATTTAAAATTTTATGTTTAATAATTATTTTTCTGCCCTATTTATTTTTACAAAAATAAAAAATTCTGGACATAGTTTGTTAATGTACACAAATTGTCGAATATTTTTTACAAACAATCAAATTAACAAATTGATAATAAATGGGTATTGAACAAGAAGTCGCACCTCAAAACACAAAAAGTCGAATGATTTTTCACTTAAACTTACAAATAATTGCTTATCTTTGCACCCAAAATATATTGCAATGGGAAAAGTTTCTACGGTGCAAACCACCGAACTTGTTCGTACCTCGCAGAGCTGGGACGGCGTTGAACTGCCCGACTATCCTGCGGGTAAGCCTGAAATAGTTGGAATTAAATATGAAATCCCTGCCGGACAGAAACTAAGCTGGCATCATCATCCCGTGATGAACCACGGCATACTGGTGCAGGGTGATCTCACCATCGTCAGCCTCGATGGCAAGGAGAAGACCGTGCACGAAGGCGAAGCCGTCGTCGAGATGGTAGGCACCATCCACCACGGCGAAAACCGCGGCACGAAGTCTGTCATTCTCTACATGTTCTACCTCTCGCAGGAAGGTCTGCCGCTATCGGTGCAGCATCCAAAGAAGATTTATTTTGCCGGTTCAATTCGCGGCGGGCGAGCTGATGCCAACCTTTATAAAAAGATGATAAATTATCTGAAAGTTAACAATGTCGTTTTGACTGAACACGTTGGTAATGACAACCTTAGCCTCAAAGAGCAAGGTCGTGAGCGCGATACCAGCATCTATAATCGCGACACTGATTGGCTTCGCAAAAGTGATTTATTAATAGGAGAGTGCACTTGCCCGTCGCTGGGTGTAGGCTATGAGTTGGCTTACGCCGAACGTCTAGGAATTCCTTGTCATATCTTTTACAACAAAACCAAGACACAGCTCTCGGCAATGCTGACTGGGAATCTGTATTTCAAGCTTCATCCATATGAAAATGAGGAGGAAATTTTTGAAGAATTGGATAAGATTTTGAACATGTGAATTTAGTAATTCCGAAACCGATTGCTCTCAGTCCTCCGAGTGCTCCGATCTGCGAAATCCTGCGAGTGTCAACGAGCCTAAATCCCTTGTGGAAGAACCGTGGAAGTCCAAATCCGTGTAATCTGTGAAATCTGCGAAAAAAAATGATTGTGATTCAAAAAAAGGATGCAAAATTTTAATACTGCTGTCGCTTCCCGATTTTTTCCTATCTTTGCAGAAATTATCAAATCGATTTTGTTATGGTAACAAAAGAAGAAATCCTGAAAAAAGGTTACATCACCTACGAAAACATCAAAGTGTTCTGGAATCCGAAAATATGCCAGCATGTCGGCAGATGTGTTCGTGGTAACAGCAAAGTGTTCGAAGTAGGACGTCGCCCTTGGATTGACCTCTCACAGGCTTCAGCTAAGGAAATCGCAGCCGTTATAGACCAATACCCATCAAAAGCTCTGCAATATGAGTTGAAAGATTCCAAGTAAAATGAACTGGCTCATCCTCATCATAGCAGGATTATCGGACTAAAATATGTTGGATAATTATGAAAACACTTAGAGAAATATTCGGTTATACACTTGGCGGCGTTCTATTTGTCGGATTGTTGCCTTTCCTTATGTGGTTAGCGTCATTGAAACCAGCATTATGGTCTGTATCGATAGCCCAAATCATCATTGCGCCGGTATTCATCATCATAGGCTTGGCGCTGAGTGTATGGACTATAATCTATATGCGGCACAAAGGAGATGGGAACCCGATGGATGCCTTTAACCACGAAATAGCACCTCGAACCAAGCACCTGATGACTGACGGACCTTATAGAATCAACAGAAACCCAATGTTGACAGGTATTTTCATCTATTTAATTGGTATCTGTGTATGGCTGTGGACGTGGCAATCAGTGGTGGTCTTCGTCGCTTTCGTTGCTATCATGTCAGTCCAGGTTATCAGTGAAGAAAAACGCCTCCTCCGTGACTTTGGCCAGGAATACGAAGATTATAAAAAGAAAGTTAGAAGATATTTATGAAAAAACTATTACTAATCGCCTTGGGAGTTTATGGAGCGTCACAACAACACTCCTAAAGACTGGTACGCTGATTTTGATGCAGGTATTCACACTGTATATATTGGTGAAGTCATAGGATCGTGGAGGAGATAAATCATGTCTGAACACTGGCAAATATACGCTGACTGGAATCCGTGGCACGGCTGCACAAAGATAAGTCCCGGCTGCAAATATTGCTATGTTTATCGCCAGGATGAAATGTATGGCAGCGAACTATCAAGCAGCGAATGCCGCAAGACTGGCAATTTTTACCTCCCGATAAAGAAAAAACGTGACAAATCATGGAAAATCGAGAGCGGTAAGATAGTTTTCACATGTTTTACATCGGATTTTCTTCTGAAAGATGCCGACCAGTGGCGGCCTGAATGCTGGGAGATGATAAAACGGCGCAGCGATCTCTGGTTCTTCTTCTTCACTAAGCGTATCGACCGTTTCATGGAATGCATTCCCGACGATTGGGACGACGGCTACAACAACGTAATTGTAGGTTGCACCGTTGAAAATCAAGAGATGGCTGACTATCGTTTGCCGATATTCCTTTCGCTTCCAATCAAGCATAAAACAATTATTGTTTCTCCAATTATTACGGCTGTAAATCTTACATCATATCTGAATGAAACCATTGAGGAGGTCTCGGTCGGTGGAGAGTCGGGCGTAAATGCACGTCCTTGCAACTACGACTGGATTCTCGACATCCGCAATCAATGCGTTGAAAAAGAAGTGCCATTCCGTTTTCACCAAACCGGTGCTCATTTTATAAAAGACGGAAAGATGTACCGGGTTCAACGATGCTATCAGCTTAGCCAGGCTCACAAAGCCAATATCGACTACAAAATTGGTAGTTACCTCGTCCCTGAAAAGATAAAATTCGAATGGAAAGACAGTGATTATCACGATTAGAGTAGCGTAGTATTCTTGCCCGAGTTCTCTTAGTTCTCTGAGTGCTCCAATTTTTAAAGAAAAAGTAATTGATTGGTGATTCCAAAAAATTTAATACTGCTGTCGCTACGATTTGATGGCATCAAGCATTTCTCTTAACCTTGACACAACAGCTTCACCAACCAAAACAGTCATAGCTTCAGACGAACCGTTCTTCGCATACTCGTCAAAAGCATCATAATACTTGCGCCTATCGGCGAACTTGATGTTGATAGCAGGTAAACCTGCTTGTATTAACTGCAGATTCATCAAAAGTCTTCCTGTTCTACCATTGCCGTCGATGAATGGGTGTATGCTTTCAAACTGCAGATGGAAATTGGCGACACTTTCAACTATATGCATCGTATTACACCATTTCTGATAGTTCTTCAGCAATTCCTCAATCTTCGGCTCAATCAGATACGGCTGCACCGGATTTGTCAAAGCACCTGCTATTCTCACATTGACACGCCTAAAAACACCTCTATCCTCAGGACGGTCTGCCAACACCAAATTATGAATGCTCTTGATGTCGTATTCCGACAAAGGCTTGTTTTGCTTCGCAAGCTCCTCCACATACTGAAATGCTTCCTTATACCCGACCGCCTCCAGATGGTCTTTCAAAGGCTTCTGGTCGATGGTTATTCCTTGAAGCACAAGTGCCGTTTCCTTCAAAGTCAAAGTGTTGCCCTCGATAGCATTACTATTATAGGTATGTTCCACAAGAAACACCTCTTTTATCGCTTCCACCTCTGCCGGTGTCAGCGGACGACATGAATCCAACGATTTTTTAAGTGTTTCTATTTGTTCTAAAATCGGAGTATATTTTTTATAAGTGGTTCTTTTTATATAGGTACGTGCATCTATTGGTTGCTCTGCATCTTCCGGAATCATATACAAATTACCTTTTCTTTCCACATCGGCAATACGGCCTTGTTCACACAACAATCTTACTCTTCGTGAAGAAATCCCCCATTTAGCTGCAGCTTCAGACACCTTTATAAACTTCATATTATTCCGATTTTAATATTTGAACATTAAAATAGCAATAATATTATTCCTATTTTAATTATTTTAGGAATAATATGAAAAAAATTCATAAAAAAAGCATGAAATCTCATGCTTTTCTGAGTACCCAGGGCCGAGAAACTAACCCTCATCATCCGAATCCATCCGAAGCCTATCACTCTCTAAATCAATTCTTTAACTTCTCTAACGGTTATGTACTTCTTTTGATATTATTATTTTTTTTACATTTAGTACACTTTTAGTACACCTTGTATTTCTTTTTTTCGTATCTTTGCATCATGTAACAAATACGGTAGTTTTAACATTTTTTCGGTATGGCAAAAGTAGATAAAAAATCTAAAGATAACCCTAAATTGGAACAAAGGGTTATGAAAGACGGCAGAATCTCTCTCTATCTCGAGTACTATTTCGGTCGCAAAAGCGAAGTCGTCCTCGACGATAATGGCAACCCTGTCCTCTACACTGAAGGCAAAATGGCAGGCACGCCAAAATACAAAGTCACTCACGAACGTCGCAAGGAAAACCTCAACCTCTATCTCATAGCGAAGCCCCAAAACCAGGAGCAGCGTATGCTCAACAAGGAAACCCTTCAGCTCGCCGAACAGATCCGCTACGAAAAGGCACAAGACTTCCTCGAGAACACCGAAGGCTATCGCATCAAGAAAACCAAGAAAATCAACTTCCTCGATTACTTCCAGAAGTACTACGACGAGTACACCAAGAAAGACAAGAAGATGATCAAGATGGCAATGGAACGCTTCAAATCCTTCCTTGCCGAAACGCCTAAATACAAAATCAACTCAAAGGTCATCCGCCCCGAGCAGATCGACCGCGACATGGTTCTCGCCTTCACCGAATACCTTCAGCAGCACTCCAAAGGCGAAGGTGCCAGAAGCTGCTTCCAGCGTTTCAAAAAGGTCATCAGCTATGCCGTCGAGCATGAAGACATGAAGAAAAACCCATGCACCGGCATCTCTATCAAAATCGACGAAAACGTACTCCGCAAAGACGTGCTCTCCCTCGACGAGATCAAAACTCTCGTCCACTGCCGCCATATCTTCGAAAACCCCAACATCCGCAACGCCTTTCTCTTTTGCCTCTACACCGGATTACGTTTCTGCGATGTCAAAGACCTCACTTTCGACAACGTCGATTATTCCAACCGTTTGTTGAAGTTCGAGCAGAACAAAACCAAGGGTCACTCGGCCAATTCCGGCGTTGTCATCCCGCTCAACGATGGCCTTCTCAACCTCATCGGCCAGCCTGGCAAAGGTCAGAATAAAAACAGTCTTATCTTCGACCTCCCAAGTTATGAAATGTGTAAAAAGTCAGTCCAACGCTGGGTCGAACATGCCGGCATCAAAAAACACATCACCTGGCACTGCGCACGTCACTCCTTCGCCGTCAATATCCTCAACAATGGCGCCAACATCAAAACGGTGGCCAGCCTTCTCGGCCATTCCGATTTGAAACACACCGAAAAATACACTCGCGCTGTCGATAAGCTCAAAGAAGATGCCATCAACAGCCTGCCCGATTTGAGTACTTTATAATTCAAAACACTTTGCGCCATGACAACTTTTTCACTAAAATATGTAGTCGAATTCGAAAAGAACTCCCCCGACATCTACGCCGAGTCTCCCACTATAACCTACATCTTCAACCATCTTCGTCAGTTTAATGACTCTGAGTTCACAAAGATCTACGAAAAATATAAAAGTCTTTGCGAGTGGGCTCGCGAAGTTGATAGTATAAACAATTTCACCAAAAGAGCTTTTAAGTTATATAATGATATTCTTATGCAAACCAACTGTGGAGCGTTGGGCGGCATAATGGAAGACGACAACATCAAAGAACTGCGAGGGATTTATATGATGTACACTTTCGACGAGCAAATCACCTACTATCGTGCCATCGCAAAAATCCTCCAAAAGAAGCAACATGGTTTGCACATCGACGAAGGCCTTAGAATTTTCTATCTGAGGGAAGACCAAATTCTCATGTCCCTTTGGTGGCGCGACCACGGCTATTGGGAGTGCGACGAGGTTCATTTCCTCCTTGAAATCGATGAGTATTATCAAAACGAAATCGTCCCTCGTTTAAACATCAAGGAAATTCTCAGTCAAGCTCCAGCCACTCCTTCCATCCCTCCCGAGCTCGATACCAGTCAAGCACATGCATTCTTCAAAAAAGCCATCGCTCTCGAGCTCATGGATAAGGATTACAACTGGCTTAAAGGCTATCAGATGCTCGCCTGTTTCGCTCGTGAAATGAGCCTCGCCCTCGGGCTCGGCAAAGGCGACCGCATCTCATGGCGACCTTTTGAAACACTTTTCAAAGTACCGCAAGGAAAGCTCCGCCTCAACTACAACGACATTCAGAAAACTGGCGAAGACCCTAAGGAAAGCCACCTCATCGACGAGATTTTCAATTAGTTGCATCACACCCTACAATCCCTACAATAGCCCATTGTAGGGATTTTACGTTGTTTATTTTCTCCAATTTTGCACCGTGATGATATGGTGCGGATCATGGTAACACCGCCTCCCAACATCACACGGACAAAGACGGGGATGGACGTTACCACCTACCCCCTGACAGTCCCAATCTTCTAAAACATCATATTATGACAGAAGATCTTAAGGGGCTTGCCGACCTTATCACGGCCAACATCATCTCCACAACCAAAGCCGTCCTCACCAGCGACGAAGCGGCTAAGTATATGGGCATCACACGCTCATATCTCTACAAACTCACCATGAACGCCGAACTCCCATTCTATAAGCCAATGGGCAAGCTGGTCTATTTCAAACGCGAGGAACTCGAAGAATGGCTCCTCCGTTATCGCAACTCAACCAAAGAGGAAATCGAAGAAAAAGCCGCCAGTTTCAAATTCCAGAAAGGAGGCCGCAATGGAAGCCGTAACTAAAGAAATGGTCGCCCAAACCCCTATCGAGGATTGGATCGACAACTACGCCGTCATTCATCTTCTTCACATCAGCGCACGCACACTCCAGTCGCTCCGCGCCGATTGCACCATCCCCTATTCTCGCATTAACAATAAGATTTACTATCGCCGTCAGGATCTTCAAAACATCCTTGCCGACAACTATGTCCCATCCGTAATCGATTTCAGCCATGGAAAAGTCAAGTTATAACCAGCCTAAGTTCTCTTACTTCTTAAAGCCTGTCATCAACACCAAGCCAAAGGAAGAGTTCACTCCGCTCCTGGCTTATAACTACATCACCGGCAACAATGCCAAGGAAGCCACCATGAAGCTCCGCATGATCAACGATGTCAAGTTTGCCCGGGTCTTCAAAGCCGCCAACTTCGACTATTGCACATTCAGCGGACTCTTCCGTAAGCGCTCCGACCAGGCTTTGATATCCCACTCAGGATTGCTTTGTCTCGATTTCGATCATCTCGCCAACGTCGATGAGCTCCGCTCACAACTCCTCGCAGACGATTATTTCGAAACAGTCTTATTGTTCCGCTCACCTTCAGGCAATGGCCTCAAATGGGTCATTGAAATCGACACCAGCCAGGCCTCTCACGCTGAATATTTCCGTGCCGTGGCCAACTACATCAAGCAAGCCTACTCCGTTGAGGTTGACCAGTCAGGCAAAGACATCTCCCGAGCCTGCTTCCTCCCTCACGACCCAAACTGTTTTCTCAATCCAAAGTTTTTATAATAAAATTCTTACATTATGAGTAAAAAACAGTTTAACCCAACCGACTGGTTGGAAAAGAAAAACCGAGTCGCGTCAGCCCCCGAGAGCTCCCAGTTCTCGGAGGGCTCCGACCCTATTCGTCCTATCAGCCCTATCAGCTCTATTGAAGACCAAATCGAGCAGCTGGTCTCAGCCGTCGAGTCAGCCTCCGCCGACATCGCTCCCGACTACGCCTCCTGGCGCGACCTCGCTTTCGCTCTCGCCGATGCCCTAGGCGAATCTGGCCGCAGCTATTATCATCGCCTCAGCCGCTTTTATTGTGGCTACAACGAACGTGAAACCGACAAGCAATACACCGCCTGCCTCAACGCCCACGGCTCCGGCATCACCGTCTCCACACTCTTCCACCTCGCCAAACAAGCCGGCATCAAGCTGGTTTACCATCCTCAAAACAATTATGCTATTAAAAGAAACTATATCAACACTCCTCCCATCAATTCCCCAAATTCCTCCCCGGAGGAATTGGAGGAATCGTCGGAATTGGAGGAATCTTCCATGCCCACATTCTCCCAAGAAATCTACAGTTTCCTCCCCGAGCTTCTCGCCGATGTCATCCGCAAAGCTAAAAACAACGAAGATGCCGACCTCCTTCTTCTCGGTTCCATCACAGCCATCTCAGCATGCCTCCCCAATGTCTCAGGCCGATATGCCGAGCGCGAAGTCTTTCCCAATCTCTTCACTTTCATCTCCGCACAAGCTTCAGCCGGCAAAGGCCGTCTCACCCTCTGTCGCCATCTGGTCAAACCCATTCACGACAATCTCAAGCAGCTCTACAAGTTGGAGATGGATGAATATCGTCGCCAGCTCAACGAATACAATCAGGATAAGAAAACCCACGATCAGCCAGCCGAGCCACCAATCAAAACGCTCCTCATCCCTGCCAACAGTTCAGCCACTTCCGTTTATCAGGTTCTTAACGACAATGGTGGCGTAGGCCTCATCTTCGAAACCGAAGGCGACACCCTCGCCAACACTTTCAAGTCCGACTACGGCAATTTCTCCGATGGCTTCCGCAAAGCCTTCCATCATGAAATGATATCTTACACCAGGCGCAAAGATCGCGAGTTTGTCGAGCTAACCAAGCCCAGATTATCGGCATTATTATCTGGCACACCAAAGCAAATCCTGGCACTCATTCCCGACACCGAAAACGGTCTCTTCAGCCGTTTCATCTTCTACAATATGAATCTTCGCATCGAATGGAACAATGTCTTTTCCGAAAACTCCGAAACCCTCGACGAATATTTCGAGCATCTCGGCCACCGGTTCTTCGCATTCTATCAAACGCTTCAGCAGTCGCAGCCCATCCGTTTCTCGCTGTCCTCCAGCCAGCAGGAGCAGTTCAACAGTTTCTTCGAAAAGGTTCAACTCGAATACTCCAACCTTTTCGGCACCGATATCATCGCCTCCGTCCGTCGTCTCGGCCTCATCACCTTCCGCCTCGCCATGGTTCTCACTGCGCTCCGCCTGATGGACGGTCGCTCCGTCACCCCGGTCATCGTCTGCGACGACCTCGACTTCCGTTCCGTCCTCATCATGGCGCAAGTCCTGCTGCAGCACACAGCCCATGTCTTTGGCAATCTCCCAACCACCGAACCCGACATCAACAAATCCGCCACCACCATCTTATGCCAGAAATTCTTCGACATCCTTCCGTCCGAGTTCAACCGCTCCACTTATCTCTCAGCCGCCGAGCGTCTCAACATCTCACCCAAAACCGCCGAAAAATACATCCGCAAGTTCTGCACCTCCGGCCAACTCCAACACGTCACCTATGGTCAATATAGTAAAACATAAAAAGAATGAAAAAGCAGCCACAATTCCTATAAATCCTCCGATTCCTACAAATCCTCTGGTAGAGGAAATCCATAGTAATCCAAAATTATCTCACTTCAAACAAAAAAAATTGTAAATTTGCCACGTAAAAATATCCTATTATGACAAACGACGGAATAAATTCCACCCTCACTTTTCACAGCACCGAAGGCACTGTGGTGGAGTATAAAACGGCACGTGGTGGATTTCCACAGTCGTTCTGGTCAACATTTTCAGCATTTGCTAATACCAATGGCGGTGTTATAGTACTTGGTATAAAAGAGCAGAATAAGCTACCAATAGTTGACGGATTGACGGAAATGGAAGCCATCGAACTGAAGAAGAAGTTCTGGGACATGGCGCACAATCCACAGAAAGTGAGCGATCCGTTGCTTGACGACAAGGATGTATATGTGGAAGAAATAATAGGCAAAGGCTGGGTGCTGGTATGCGAGGTGCCAAGGGCTTCGTACAACCAAAGGCCTGTGTTTCTGAATGGCCGTCCGTATGGAAACACTTACAAGCGCCGACATGAAGGCGACTACCAGTGTACCGACAACGAAGTGCGACAAATGTTTTCCGATGCCAACTTGAGTCATGGTTCAATGGATGCTCGCATCCTAAAAGGTTACTCAATGGACGATATCGACCTTGGCACATTGCACGATTATCGCAAGTCATACGACAAACGTCACGAAAATCATCCTTGGTCTAATTTGTCAGACATGGACTTCCTTAAAAAGGTGGAAGCCTGGCGTAAAGACCGAGAGACTGGCGAGGAGGGGTTCACTGTTGCAGGCATCATGATGTTTGGCAAGACCCAAAGTGTGACTGACCAGCAGTGTATGCCATGGTTTTTCCCAGATTATAGAGAACATCTTGGAATGGTTGAAGGAGAGCGGTGGAGCGACCGCATCTACCCCGACGGAACATGGGAGGCGAATGTGTATCAGTATTTCACACGTGTGTTCCGCAAGTTGTCGCAGTTGCTGCCCAAGCCGTTCCGTTTGGCTGGCGATGGAATGACAAGATTGGAGTTTACACCTGCACATATAGCGGTGAGGGAAGCATTGGCCAATGCCTTGATTCATGCGCAGCACAATTCTATGGGCAATGTGGTGGTTGACAGTTGGGTTGATAAAATAGTGATTAGCAATCCTGGTTCGATGCTGGTAAGTGTGAACGAGTTTTATGAAGGACAGCATAGCGTTTGCCGTAATCCGCTATTGCAGAAGATGTTCGTGTTTATCGGTGTTGGCGAGAAGGCAGGAAGCGGCGCGGATGTGATAGTGAAAGGATGGGAAGACCAGAAGTGGAGCAAACCAGTATTGAGCGAGCACGATGAACCCGAACGAGTGGAGATTGTGATGAAGATGATTAATGGAACAGACACAGACTCTACGCCTGCTGGCAAGGAGTTGGCAAGGAGTTGGCAAGGAGTTGGCAAGGAGCTCGGCTTGGACTTCCACATACTGGAAAGAATTGCCGATTACTGCAAGGAACCGAAGTCGCTTGTTGAGATCGCCAAGCATCTTGGACTCTATGACCGCTATAAGATGAAAAAGAAATATATCGACCCTCTGTTGGGCAGTTATTTAGAGATGACACTACCCGAAACCCCTAACAGTCCTAGCCAGCGGTATGTGCTGACGGAAGTTGGCAAGGGTATGGTGTTGTAACCTGTTTTTGATTGAGTTTGATGGATTTTGACTAATTTTGCGGGCATGAAATGGTGGTTTTACATAGGGATTGTTTTGATGGTGCTTGTGGTGGGATGTACTCCCCCTGGCCCCCTCTCAGAGGGGGAAGGTATCTCACCGGACTCCCCCGCCGCTGCGCGGCACTCACTCTCACAGGGGGAAGGGCCTACGCACGAGGCATTAGAGAACATCGATAGTTTGATGTGGAAGGAGGCGGATAGTGCGCTGAAGGTGATGATGGAGTTTGCCGCAAGCCCCGAGGCGGATAGTATGGATGTGTTTGAGGGGCATTATTGCCAGGTGCTGGTGGCGGAGCTGCTGTTTAAGAATGACTATGCACAGAGCAACCGAACGGAGGTGCTGAAGGCGGTGGGGTATTTTGATTCGATTGTGGATTTGCATGGAGCGGACGTGCGCGGTGTGTCCCCACAAAAGGATGTAGCCGTACGTGAGCGGGATGCGTTTTTGGCGGCTCGGGCACATTATATTAATGGTGCGGGATATTATGAGCATGACAGCCTCATTGAGGCTTGCACCGAATACCTGTGTGCCTTGCGGATGATGGAAGGACATTTTGAGGAGAAGGTTTTGGTGGGACACAAAGCGCGGTTTATGGCTTTGACTTATAACCGCCTTGTGGAGTTGTTTTCCGCCCAATATATGCAGGAACCAGCCATTTATTGCGGCAAGCGAGGCTTGGTTTACACCAGGATTGCGCCTACCTCTCCATACGGCGTTTCCAACGTGCTTTACAGGATAGGAAAGCAATATGACAAATTGAAGGTGGCAGACAGCGCGGCCTATTACTATGATAGGGCTTTGGAAATCATGCCCGACAGGAACAATTTAATTTACAGGGATATCGTTTCATCGCGGGCATTGTTTGATTACGAGTGGCATCACGACACTATTAGGGCATTGGACAGTTTGAAAAGAATGGCGGCTCAAGCAGCAGATGAAAGGGAAAGATTACACCGATTTCCGACTATTGGCAACATTTACCAAGATATCAGGCAATATGATTCTGCAAAAGCCTATTTGATGCCTGTGTTTGAGTCTGAAAACGAAGCCATCGACAAAAAACTTGCTGCCAGAGTTTTGCATATTATTGCCATAAGCGAGGGCGATACCTTGAACGCCAGTCAATATGCCCAAATCCTTGTAGAAGATGTGACCTCGACAGCCAATAAACAGTTACGAAACTCGCAATTGAACGACCTATTCCAGAAGTATTTGCAGGAGAAGCAGGAAAAGGCTTTTGCCTTGGAGCGGCTGGAGGCTCGGCGGAGAAACCTTTGGATAGGTGGCATGGTGGCATTGCTGGCCATTGTGGGGTTGGCGGTGGCCATCGTGACACGGCGCAGCCACAAGAAACGCTTAGCGGCACAAGAGGCGGAGGCGCAACGGAGGTTAGACGAAGCTTCGCAGCGACTAACCGAGACCACGCAACGGCATGACGCTGCAGAGCGAGAGCTTCAGACGAAGGTGGAACAGGCCACTCTGCACACGAGGGAGGTGCTGCAGCAGCGGGCTATGGCGCTTTACCATGGCAAGGAAAAGGACAAATTGCGGCGGATCCTTGCCGAGTTTGACGGCATTTATCCGAAGGCGCGTGAGCGGATGATGGCGGCCTACCCCGACCTTTCCATGCAGGAGTACGAGCTTTGCGTGTTGGGCTACTTCGACTTCCGCGCGAAGGAGATTGCGCAGCTGATGGACTTACAGGAAGGCACGGTGTATCGGTACCGCTCCACCATCAGAAAAAAGACCGGAGCCGACGATTTGGAGGCTCTTGTGGGCCGATTCCTGGACTGAAAAGGGCTGTTTTGAGGGCTTTTTTCGGTGCATGAGGGAAGAAATACCTTGATTTTTTAGGGCGTAATTCGTTGATTATCAGAATGAGCATTCTGGAAAACCTTGATTTTGCCGTTGATGGTGGTTTTTTGGCGGATTTTTGATATATTTTTGGTGGTGAAAATAATTACCAAAAAAATGAAGAACATAGTTATCTACTCATCAATGCTTCTTGCCTTGTTTCTGTTAGTATGGGCAATAATAGACATTGTGAAACGCAAACCACAAAATATGGTGATTTGGGTCATTCTGTGTCTCATCCTTCCATCAATTGGTCCGATTATCTATTTTCAGTGGCAATACTGGAGCCATAGAAGGACAAAACAGGCTAGCTATCTGAATTGAAAATATAGGTCCGATTTGTTTCATGTATTGCAGTGATTGAAATAATAATCCTTAATTCCGCAACACTTTGATTTAACTTTATTTATAAGTTCCTGAGCAACA
>CAMZJA010000034.1 GCA_947307415.1 uncultured Bacteroidales bacterium
GGTCGAGATGATGGCGATGCCAAGACCGTTCATGACTCTCGGGAGGTTTTCTGAGCCGGCGTACTGACGAAGACCTGGGCGTGAAACGCGGTCGATGTTCATGATAGCTGGCTGTTTTGTGACAGGATGGTATTTAAGAGCGATCTTAATGGTACCTTGAGGACCTTCTTCTTCGAATTTATAGTTAAGAATATAGCCTTTTTCGAAGAGGATCTTAGTGATAGCCTTCTTCACGTTTGAAGCAGGGACTTCCACGATTCTATGTTTAGCGTTTACGGCATTGCGAACGCGTGTCAAAAAATCTGCTATAGGGTCTGTAATCATAGTTCTAATTCTTTTAATTAATTACCAACTTGCTTTTTTAACACCTGGGATCAGACCTTTGAGCGCCATTTCACGGAAGTTGATACGTGAGATGCCGAACTGACGCATATAACCTTTTGGACGTCCTGTAAGCTGACAACGATTATGTACGCGGATAGGTGAAGCGTTTCTTGGAAGCTTCTGGAGACCTACGTAGTCGCCGGCTGCCTTGAGGGCTGCGCGTTTCTCTGCGTATTTCTCTACCATCGCCATTCTCTTGCGCTCGCGCGCTTTCATTGATTCTTTTGCCATATCTTACTTATTTTTTCTGGTTTTTAAATGGAAGACCAAACTGTTTCAACAAGGCCATTGCTTCCTTGTCGGTGTTCGCTGATGTGACGAAAGTGATATCCATACCGTTGATCTTGTTGACTTTATCCATGTCGATCTCCGGGAAGATGATCTGCTCGCTCACGCCGAAGCTGTAGTTGCCGCGGCCGTCGAAGCCTTTGTCATTAATACCTCTGAAGTCACGAACACGTGGAAGGGCGACAGCGACTAAGCGTTCGAGAAACTCGTACATCTTGTCACCGCGCAACGTCACGCGCACGCCGATCGGGTTACCACGACGAAGTTTGAAGTTTGACACGTCGTGTCTAGAAATAGTCGGAACGGCTTTTTGTCCGGTGATAGCTGTCATTTCCTCTACACCATAGTCAATCAGTTTCTTGTCGGCGAGAGCTGCGCCGATACCCTGATTGAGCGAAATTTTCAAAAGCCGTGGAACCTGCATCACAGTCTTGTACTGGAATTCTTTCATCAATGCAGGCACGATTTCGCTCTTGTACTGTACTTTAAGTTTGGGTTGATAGTTCATTATTTAATAACCTCCCCTGATTTTTTTGAATAACGGATTGATTTTCCTTGTTCATCTTTTTTACGACCGATGCGGCCGGCTTTACCGTCCTTGTCACAAACCATGACGTTTGAGGCATGGATGGAAGCTTCTTTCTTTATGATACCACCTTTAGGGTTCTCGGTGTTCGGCTTTGTATGCTTCGACATGAGGTTCACGCCATCAACGATAACGCGGTTCTTCTCAACGTCGACGCTAAGCACTGTACCTTTCTTGCCCTTTTGGGTTCCGGCGATAACGACCACGTTGTCGCCTTTCTTTACGAACATTTTACTCATAGCTTTTTCCTTTCTTTATTAGAGTACCTCAGGTGCAAGAGATACGATTTTCATATACTGTTTCTCACGCAATTCCCTGGCTACTGGTCCAAAGATACGAGTTCCTAACATTTCGCCTTGTCCGTTGAGGAGGACGCATGCGTTGTCGTCAAAACGGATGTATGATCCGTCAGGACGGCGTGTCTCCTTCTTTGTACGGACGACGACTGCCTTTACTACTGAACCCTTCTTCACGTTACCGCTTGGAAGAGCGTCTTTCACTGTAACCACGATGACGTCGCCGATACGGGCGTAACGTTTCTTGGTTCCGCCTAATACTCTGATGCAGAGCACTTCCTTTGCACCGCTATTGTCGGCTACTGCAAGTCTTGATTCTTGTTGTAACATTACTTGGCCCTTTCTATTATTTCAACGAGTCTCCAACGTTTGTTCTTGCTCAATGGACGTGTCTCCATGATGCGGACGGTGTCACCGATGTTGCAATCATTGTTCTCGTCATGTGCGAAGAATCTAGTTGATTTCTTAACAAATTTACCGTAAATCGGGTGTTTTGTACGACGTTCAATCACAACGACGATCGTCTTGTCCATCTTATTGCTGGCTACTACACCGATTCTCTCTTTTCTAAGATTTCTTTCCATTTTAATTCCTTTCGTCGTTTATTATTTAACGTTCTGTTCTGCATTCTGACGCTTTGTAAGCTCTGTCAGCATGCGTGCGATCTGTTTGCGGGTTGCGCCGATTTTGTTCGGATTATCCAATGGAGAAACTGCATGTTGCATTTTCATCTTGATGTACTGTTCGCGTGTAGCTTCAATACGTTCCATCAGATCAGCAGTACTTAATTCATTGATTGCTTCTTTCTTCATAGTGCTTACTGTTTTTTATTCGACATAATCTCTTCTAACCACAAACTTAGTTGCTACAGGAAGCTTTTGAGCGGCTAAACGGAGTGCCTCTTTAGCTACTTCTAACGGCACGCCCGCAGCTTCGAAAAGCATATGACCTGGAGTTACGCGAGCTACGAAGTACTCGACGTCTCCCTTACCTTTACCCATACGAACCTCGAGAGGCTTCTTGGTGATAGGTTTGTCAGGGAATATTCTGATCCAAATCTGTCCTTCACGTTTCATGTGACGTGTGACAGCTTGACGTGCAGCCTCAATCTGGCGTGCTGTGATCAGGTGTTCCTCAAGTGTTTTAATACCAAAAGTACCGAAGGCGAGTTCATGGCCGCGGTGTGCGTTGCCTTTCATCTTGCCCTTCTGAGGTCTTCTGTATCTTGTTCTTTTAGGTTGTAACATCTCTTATCTTTTTTTAATCTATTACTTTGTAGTACGTTTATTACGACGTGGAGCGCCACCGTTAGGCTTGCCTGTGTTGCCACCCTTCTTAGGTGCAGCAGCTGCTGTGGTGGTAGGCACCAGTTCCGGACGACCGTAGACCTCACCTTTGCAGATCCACACCTTAATACCGATGCGACCGTATGATGTGTGAGCCTCTACGAGAGAGTAGTCGATGTCAGCGCGCAATGTATGCAGCGGAATACGACCTTCCTTGTATGTTTCCTGACGAGCCATTTCAGCACCACCGACACGGCCTGATGCGATGACCTTGATACCTTCGGCACCAATTCTCATTGTATCTGACACAGCCTTCTTGATAGCGCGGCGGAATGACACGCGGCCTTCAATTTGCTTTGCGATTGAACTTGCGACGATGAATGCGTCGAGTTCTGGTCTCTTGATCTCGCTGATGTTGATCTGAATCTCCTTGCCGATGAGCTTCTTCATCTCTTCCTTCAACTTATCGACCTCTGTACCACCTTTACCGATGATAACACCTGGACGTGCTGTGAAGATAGTGACTGTGACGAGCTTGATCGAACGTTCGATACCGATTTTTGAGATACTAGCCTTACCGAGACGAGCGGTGAGATACTTACGGATCTTATCGTCTTCTCCGATATTCTTGGCTGTTTCTTTTCCACAGTACCAGTTTGAGTCCCAACCTTTGATGACTCCGAGTCTTAAACCTATTGGATGAGTTTTCTGTCCCATTGTAATCTTAATTAATTCTTTTCTTCAACATTAGCTTCTGCTGCATTCATTTCTGCAAGTCTGCTATCAACGATGATAGTTACGTGGTTAGAACGTTTGCGGATGCGGTGTGCACGACCCTGTGGGGCTGGCTGAATACGTTTCAGTGTGCGGCCTTCATCAACAAAAATCTCTTTAACGTAGAGGTTAGCGTCCTCAATACGTTTTCCTTCGTTCTTAGCTTCCCAGTTGGCGATTGCAGAGCGGAGTAACTTGTACACCGGCTTTGCAGCTGCTTTAGGTGAGTATAATAAGGCATGCAGTGCAAGTTCCACTTTCATTCCTCTGATCATGTCAGCGACCAAACGCATCTTGCGTGGTGAAGTAGGGATATCATTGTGTCTTGCAATGGCGACCTGCTTCTTAGCTGCTTTTCTAGCTTCTGCTGTATTATGTTTTCTTGCTCCCATAGTACTTATTATTTATCTTTTCTGTTACCGGCATGGCCTCTGAATGTACGTGTTGGTGCGAACTCGCCGAGTTTGTGTCCAACCATGTTCTCAGTCACGTAAACCGGGATGAATTTATTACCGTTGTGAACAGCGATGGTTTGTCCAACGAAATCAGGTGAAATCATTGAAGCTCTTGACCAAGTCTTGATCACGGTCTTCTTTCCTGTTGCTACATTATCCAAAACTCTCTGCTCGAGTTTATAGTGGATATATGGTCCTTTTTTAAGTGAACGACTCATAATTTCTTTCTTTTTACTTGGTTAATTACTTCTTACGTCTTTCAATGATATACTTGTTGGATGCGTTCTTTGGATGACGTGTCTTGTAGCCCTTTGCCGGTAAGCCCTTGCGGCTTCTTGGATGGCCACCTGATGCACGACCTTCACCACCACCCATCGGGTGATCGACTGGGTTCATGACAACGCCACGGACACGTGGACGACGACCTAACCAGCGGCTGCGACCTGCCTTACCTGATTTCTCAAGGTTGTGGTCAGCATTCGACACTGTTCCAATTGTAGCTCTGCAAGCCTGGAGGATGAGACGGGTCTCACCTGAAGGCATCTTCAAGATGGCGTATTTACCATCACGTGACATCAGCTGTGCGTATGCGCCTGCACTACGTGCCATCTTGGCACCCTGACCTGGACGCAACTCAATGTTGTGGATGATTGTACCGAACGGAACATCGCTCAAGAACAATGTGTTACCGATGTTCGGAGTGGCATCCTTGCCTGACATCACCTCTTGTCCGACCTTCAAGCCCTGAGGTGCGATGATGTAACGCTTCTCGCCATCAGCGTAAACCACTAATGCGATGCGTGCTGTACGGTTCGGATCGTATTCGATAGTCTTAACGATGCCCTTGATACCGTCTTTATCGCGCTTGAAGTCGATAATTCTGAATTTCTGCTTGTGACCGCCGCCGATGTTGCGAACAGTCTCTTTACCAGTATTGTTACGGCCGCCGGTGCTCTTCTTTGGAGCAAGCAACGATCTCTCCGGCTTGTTGGTCGTAATCTCGTCGAACGCGCTGATAACTTTGAAGCGCTGACCTGGAGTAGTTGGTTTATATTTCTTTAAAGCCATCTTTAAATGTTGCTAAAAAAGTCAATTGTTTCACCTTTAGCCAAGGTCACGATAGCCTTCTTGAAAGCGTCTCTTCTTCCTTCGATAACGCCAGCCTTTGTGTAACGTGACTTGAGCTTTCCATCATATCTCATAGTGTTGACAGCAGCCACCTGAACGCCATAGAGGTCCTGGACAGCCTTCTTGATCTGCAGCTTGTTAGCGCGGACGTCAACAATGAATGCATACCGGTTCAGCTTCTCGCTGATAGCGGTCATCTTTTCCGTAATAACAGGTTTCTTAATGATAATCATCTCTCTAATCTTTTTAAGTTATTAACCAAGAATTCCATCGATAACTGCAAGTGAGCTTTCTGTGATGAAGAGCTTCTTGGCATTCAGAATATCATAAGTGTTGAGGTTACGGGCAAGTTCAATATTTGTGCGCTGAATGTTTCTTGCTGACAACACGATGTTCATGTTTGTCTCTGGGAGAACGAACAAATTCTTGCCACCATTCACTTTAAGGTTGTTCAAGACTTCGACCATTTTCTTTGTCTTGATTGTGTCAAATGTGAAATCTTCGAGGATGACTATATCGTTGTCCTGCATCTTATATGTAAGAGCTGAACGACGTGCTAATTGTTTCACCTTCTTGTTCAATTTGAAACTGTAGTCACGTGGCTGTGGACCGAATACACGACCACCACCTCTTAACACTGGTGAGTTGATATCACCGCGACGAGCGCCGCCTGTACCCTTCTGACGGAAGAGCTTGCGTGTGCTGCCCGAAATCTCGCTACGTGTTTTTGCCTTGTGTGTACCTTGGCGCTGATTTGCCAAATACTGCTTTGTATCCAAATAGATACAATGATCGTTTGGCTCGATGCCGAAGATATTCTCGTTCAACTGAACCTTACGTCCTGTTGATTCACCGGTAATCTTTAAAACTTCTAACTCCATCTCTCAATTTTTAAATAGCCGTTCTTTGCTCCCGGTACTGAACCTTTTACAACTAACAAATTCTTTTCCGGTACGATTTTCACAATTTGGAGGTTGATAGCCTTCACTTTATGGTTACCCATCTGGCCACCCATACGCAATCCTCTGAAAACTCTTGAAGGATAAGCGCAAGCTCCAATTGAACCTGGTTTTCTCAAACGGTTGTGCTGACCGTGAGTTGCTTGTCCAACGCCATTGAAATGATGACGTTTCACTACACCTTGGAAGCCCTTACCTTTGCTGATGCCGCTGACATCCACAAATTCGCCTTCCATGAACACATCGACGGTAATTGTTTCACCGAGGCTCTTTCTGTGTCCTGCCTCGAAACGTGTGAACTCTCTAACCAATTTCTTAGGCGTTGTACCTGCTTTCTCAAAATGCTTGAGCATAGCCTTTGGAGTGTTCTTCTCCTTCTTCTCGTCAAACGCTAATTGGATAGCATCGTAACCGTCTTTCTCTTTTGATCTTACTTGGGTTACTACACATGGACCTGCTTCAATGACTGTGACAGGAACGTTCTTGCCGCTCTCGTCATAGATGCTGGTCATCCCAATCTTTTTTCCTAGTATTCCTGACATTGCTACTAATTTAAGCTGTTAATTACTAGATAGTTTTACAATAATTTAATTTCTACGTCTACGCCATTAGGCATTTCCAATTTCATCAAAGCATCAATCTGCTGAGAAGTCGCGTTGTAGATGTCTAACAATCTCTTGTAGTATGACAACTCGAACTGCTCACGTGATTTCTTGTGAACGAATGTGGAGCGCAAAACAGTGTAGATCTTCTTGTCGGTCGGAAGCGGAATAGGACCGCTGACGACTGCACCAGTCATTTTGATGGTTTTCACGATCTTCTCAGCTGACTTGTCAACCAAGTTGTGGTCGTGCGACTTTAATTTAATTCTAATTCTTTGGCTCATAAGAACTTGTTGTTAATTTATTTTTCTTTTTTACTTTATTTTCTCTTCTGACTTCTTAAAAGACGAAATATATTCCTTTCGCTTTCCTTATCACTATGTCGGCAAGCGCCGCAGGAACCTCAGCGTAATGGCTGAACTCCATGTTGAACGTGCCCCTACCCTGTGTCAAGGTGCGAAGTGTTGTGATGTATCCGAACATTTCTGCGAGCGGAGCATCTGCCTTGACCACCTGGAGTCCGTGCTCGATGTCCACATTGTGCAAAACGGCTCTACGTCTGTTGAGGTCGCCGGTGACGTCGCCGAGATACTCAGCAGGCACCTGAACTTCAACTTTCATGATAGGTTCCATCACGACTGAGCCAGCCTGTGCGCCAGCTTCCTTGAAGCCCAAACGTGCAGCTGTCTCAAATGAAAGGTCATCACTGTCAACCGGATGAGCGCTGCCGTCGATTAAACGCACCTTGACCGAATCCATTGGGAATCCCGCCAAAACGCCGTTCGACATAGCGCCTCTGAAGCCCTTCTCGATTGCCGGGAAGTACTCCTTCGGAATATTGTTGCCTTTCGCGTCGTTGATGTACTGTAATCCTGACATTCCGTTGTCGGCCGGACCGATCTCAAACTCAATATCGGCGAACTTGCCTTTACCGCCTGACTGTTTCTTGTAAACCTCGCGGAAACGGACTGTCTGTGTGAACGATTCTTTATATGCCACTTGCGGTTGTCCCTCGTTGATCTCAACACCAAACTCGCGTTTCAAACGGTCGACGATGATGTCGAGGTGAAGCTCACCCATTCCCGAAATAATTGTCTGACCTGAATTCTCGTCGGTTGTGACTTTGAATGTCGGGTCTTCCTCCTGAAGCTTCTGGAGCGCCAATGTGAGCTTCTCCATGTCGGCCTGTGTCTTAGGTTCGACAGCGATTTGCACGACTGGCTCAGGGAACTTGATGTTTTCGAGAATTATCGGTTTGTTTTCAACAACGAGAGTGTCACCCGTTCTAATCTCACGGAATCCCACTGCGGCTGCGATGTCACCTGCCTCGATCTTGTCGAGAGGTGTCTGCTTGTTGGCGTTCATCTGCACGATCTTGTTGATGCGTTCACGTTTGCCTGTTGTGGCGTTGAGAACGACCTGACCAGCCTCCAATGTGCCTGAATACACACGGAAGAACGCGAGCTTGCCTACATATGGGTCGGTTGCGATCTTGAATGCGAGTGCGCAGAATGGTTCTTTCGGATCTGCTTTACGGATTTCTTCTTTTTCTGTCTTCGGGTTGATGCCTGTCACGTGGTCGACGTCAAGAGGGCTTGGAAGGTAGCGGACTACACCATCGAGGAGAGGTTGTACTCCTTTGTTTTTGAATGAAGCTCCACACATCACAGGGCACATACGCAGTTCTAATGTTGCCTTTCTAATTTCTGCGATTATCTCTTCCTCTGTGATGGTTTCAGGATCTACCATGAATTTCTCAAGGAGCTCTTCGTTATTTTCAGCAACGCCTTCTAAGAGTTTAAGGCGATATTCTGCTGCGAGATCAGCCAGCTCTGCCGGGATATCGACGACATCGAATTGGGTGCCGAGTTCATCTTCGTCCCAAAGGAGAGCTTTGTTCTTGATGAGGTCGACCACACCAACGAAGTTATCCTCCTCACCTATAGGGAGTTGGATTGCCAATGGGTTGGCGTTGAGGCGGTCTTTAATTTGCTCGAGGACTTTAAAGAAGTCAGCGCCACTGCGGTCCATTTTGTTGACAAAACAGATGCGTGGCACCTTATATCTGTCGGCTTGGCGCCATACTGTCTCCGACTGTGGCTCAACGCCGCCAACCGCGCAGAAAATCGCGATAGCACCATCGAGAACTCTCAACGAACGCTCAACTTCAACGGTGAAGTCGACGTGACCCGGAGTGTCGATGATGTTGATTTTGAATTGGTTGTCGTCGTTGTGCCAGTAGACTGTAGTGGCTGCCGAGGTGATGGTGATGCCGCGTTCCTGCTCCTGAACCATCCAGTCCATGGTAGCCGCGCCGTCATGCACCTCGCCGATACGATGATTACGACCAGTATAATACAATATACGCTCCGTTGTCGTCGTCTTACCAGCATCGATGTGTGCCATGATGCCGATATTACGCGTCAGAGCGAGGTTTGTATTATTTTGATCGTTTTTCATCATCTTTTCTTATACCTTATTAATATAATTAGAATCTGAAATGTGAGAACGCCTTGTTAGCGTCTGCCATTCTGTGGATTTC
>CAMZJA010000035.1 GCA_947307415.1 uncultured Bacteroidales bacterium
TCGCTGAGGCTGCTGTAGGTATGTAACTCAAAGACTACCAATAAGTTCTTGTTTGCATATTGCTCTCTCAAAGCCTTCACTGTGGCAAGAACCTTCGACGGCGCATGCGCAAAGTCACGGAACACGAGATTGCCCTTTTCTTTGTTTTCAAATAACAATTCAAGTCTTCTTGCCGCGCCTTTGAACGTCTTGATTGCCTCATAAAACTGCTCATCGCTGATGCCGACTTGTTTTGCCACATAACGTGCAGCGTTGATATTCTTCATGTTATGCTCACCGAAAATCTGCACCTTCTCCTCTTTCCCGTTGGGAAGAATCAAGACAGTATCGTCGCCGGCGGTTTTGTATGGATGAATGTCGTAACCAAACACCGGAACAGCAGCGTTTTCAGCTATTTTAGCCGCTTCAACATCGTTGCCGTCGTAAATCAGGCAGCCGCCTTTTTCGATGGTTTTAACAAAGATTCTGAACTGCTCAAGGTAGCAGTCAAAAGTCGGGAAAACGTTCACGTGATCCCAGCCAATGCCCGAAATCACTGCGATATGCGGATGATATTTGTGAAATTTCGGCACTCTGTCAATTGGTGATGTAAGGTATTCGTCGCCTTCAATCACCATATATTTCGCGGTCTCGCTGAGGCGAACCATTACATCGAAGCCCTCAAGTTGAGCTCCTACCATGAAATCGGTTTCGATGCCGGCTTGTTTCATCACATGCAGAATCATCGATGTAATGGTGGTCTTACCATGACTGCCGCCAATCACTATGCGGATCTTGTCTTTGCTTTGCTCGTAAAGATATTCCGGATATGAATAAATTTTAAGTCCAAGTTCTTGAGCACGAACGAGTTCTGGGTTGTCGACACGTGCATGCATGCCTAAAATCACTGCCTCGTATGAGTTGTCTAAAATCTCTGGATGCCAGCCGAATTCCTTTGGCAGAATGCCTTCCTTTTCCAATCGTGTTCTCGATGGCTCAAAAATCTCGTCATCAGAGCCTGTCACTTCGTAACCCTTTCTGTGTAAGGCGATTGCAAGATTGTGCATCGCGCTGCCGCCTACTGCAATAAAATGGACTTTCTTCATATTTTCAATATTTTTTCCTCGCAAAGATACGAAAAAGTTTAAAATGTTTGGTATATTTTTTTAATACCCTTTTCGAAATGCTCAACAGTACCCTGTGGTAGGCCGCATTTCTGCAATGGGCATTAAAAATCTACGGTAAGTCGTATTTATTTTTTTAGTATTTTTGTGGAGAGATTTATTATGTTACTCGATAAGAATCTGATCAAGCATTTCAGCGATTATCTGCGCCTTGAGCAGTCGCTGTCGGACAATTCGATTTCTGCGTATTGTCATGATATTGAATTGTTTAGACAGTATCTTGAAGGCGACGGCAAATCTCTTTCGGTAACAGAAATAAGTCATCATGATATTGAAGATTTTTTCGCCAATCTATATGATTTGGGTATTGTAGCATCGTCGCAAGCCAGGATTTTATCGGGATTGAAGAGTTTTTACAGATATCTGATTCAAGAAAAGATTTGTGAGGAAGATCCTACCCTGCTTGTCAGCTTCCCGAGCATCGGCAGGCATATCCCTGAGGTATTGAGCTACGAGGAAATCGTCAGTATGCTCGATTGCATCGATTTGAGTCAGCAGTTTGGGCATCGAAACAAGGCTATTATCGAGGTGATGTATGGCTGCGGACTTCGCGTTTCTGAAGTTATATCATTGAATATCAGTGATATATATGCCAAAGATGAGTTTATCCGAATAATCGGAAAAGGCGACAAAGAAAGGCTTGTCCCGATTGGCAAGAAAACACTGAAAGAGCTCACAAACTACACTCAAGGCGAGCGTCTGCATCAGGAAATAAAGCCAAAATTCACCGACAAGGTGTTCATCAGCGCGCGAGGCGCAAGTCTGACACGCCAAAGTGTGTTCCTTTTGATAAAAAGTCTTGCTGAAAAAGCCGGAATAAAAAAGAAGATAAGTCCGCACACGTTACGACATTCGTTTGCGACACATCTTCTTGAAGGTGGTGCCGATTTGCGTGCTGTCCAGCAAATGCTGGGACACTCAAGCATCACAACTACAGAGATTTATACTCACGTCTCCGATGAGTATCTACGTCAGGTGATAATGGAATATCATCCGCGCTGGCATTCCCAGAACACCTCAACCAACTGATTATCATCGAAATAGAAGTCGAGATTCAGCTCTTCGTATGAGATGCAGTCGCCATCTTCCTGATCTTCAATATAAGTTTCAAAGCCGTTTTGCTTCATCAGCTCGATGAGCTCTTCTTTATTCAAATCGAAGATTTTAGCGCCATAGAGAATGCTGTTTTCATTGAAAGTGTAGAAATTTGTCAGCTTCATGACAGCATCGCCCTCGAAATAGGCTGAGAAATCGTTGTCTTCATAATCCAAAACGATGACGTGACTGTCGTCTTCATACGCCGACTCTATTTCTTCCTGATTGGTAGGCTGGCCAAGCACTTCCACTAAATCGTCGATTGGCATTCCGAATGAAAGTTCGCCGTATCCTTTTAAAGGTTCAATTGTAAAATTTTCCATCATAACATTTATATTTTAGTTTATTCGAATCTTATTGATTTAGAAGGTCTTACATTGTTGATAAGCATTGTTGGGAGAAGCAGCATCAACACCCAGAGGATCATCGTTCCGACGTTCAAAGCGATGATTTGTCCAATGTTTAACTCGATCGGAACCGCCGAAAGATAATACGATTCCGGTGAAAGAGAGATGATGCTGGTGTATTTTTGAATTAGGCACAGCCCTATTCCGATGACATTGCCTATCGCCATACCTATTAATAATATCTTGCATGAGCGTCGCAGGAATATGCTTCTGATGAGCCCGTTGCTGGCGCCCATCGACTTCAGTAGACCTATGGTTGAAGTGCGTTCAAGTATGATTATCAATAACATACTGATTATCGTGATACCTGCCACAAGCAACATCAGGGCGATGATGATAACCACATTCATGTCCTGAAGCTCGAGCCAGTCGAAGATCTGCGGATAGCTGTCCATCGCGGTAAGCGAAATGAGTTCCGTCGGGATGCTGAAGTATATCTGGCGATTGTAGTCGTAAAGCATGTTTTCGTCGTCGATCCAAATCTCGAGGTGCCCTATTTCGCCATTGTTCCAGCCATTGAGTTTCCTGATTTGATTCAAGTCACAGTAAACGAAACGTTCGTCGCATTCCTGAAGACCTGTCTCATAGATGCCTTTCACGTCGAATTTTCTGCCGCGAGCCTTCATGTCGTTGTCAACAAACCATATCCTGACTGCATCGCCGACGTTCAGATTCATTTTATGAGATATGATATTTGAGATAACAACATCGTTAGAACGTTCATTTTCAACATATTGCGGAATTTCGCCAGCTACAAGATAAGAATTGATGTAATCCCAATTATAATCAGCATCAACGCCTTTCAAAACCACAGCCTGAATCTCATCGTCGGTCTTGATGATGCCGGCTTTGTTGGCGATTTTATGCATTCCAGTGATGAAAGGCTTGTCGAGACGCGCGTTTAACACGCTGTCGAAAAGGAATGGCGTCTCTTCCATCGATTCATTTTGGTTCAGAGCCTGGATGTGAATCGGAGCAACGAAACCTACAACCTTGTCTTTAATCTGATTCTTAAATCCGACAACTACAGCTATGGAAATCAACATGATAGCTATGCCGAGAGCTACACTGGCGACAGCAATACGCATCACCGTCGAGGAGAGATTTTCCTTCGACAGCGAAAAAATTCTTTTCGATATGAATGTCGCCGTGTTCATTTTTTTCTTATCATTGCAAAAATAAAAAAATATCGGATATGATGAGAAAATTTTTGGTTTTATTTCTGATATTATCATCTATATTGTTGAAAATCAATGCACAAGAACTAAAACTTCTTGATGCCAAAGACGCTGTTGTCGGTGCTACGAGGTTGGAGATGTATCTTCCCTTGCTTGAAAACAAGACTATAGGAGTGGTCGGAAATCAGACGAGCATCATGGACAATGGTACTCATCTCATTGATACTCTTTTGTGTTATGATGTGAATATAGTGAAGATTTTCACTCCGGAACACGGTTTTCGTGGCACTGCCGACGAGGGAGCCACAATAGCTTCGGGCATAGACGAAAAAACAGGAATAGCTATTGTTTCGCTTTATGGCAAAAACAAAAAACCGACTTCAGAACAACTGCAAAACATTGATATTCTGTTGTTTGACCTTCAAGATGTGGGTTGTCGATTCTACACTTACATCTCAACCATGACTTACGTGATGGAAGCTGCAGCCGAGAACAATATACCCTTTGTTGTCCTCGACCGTCCGAATCCTAATGGTTTCTACGTGGACGGCCCAGTACTTGAAAAGGAAAATGCTTCATTTGTCGGGATGCATTGTGTGCCAATTGTTTATGGCTTGACGATAGGCGAATATGCTTTGATGGTTAATGGCGAGAAGTGGCTCAATGATGGTGTGCAGTGCGATTTGACGGTCATTCCACTTGGAAACTATGACAGGAACGCCATTTACAAGCTGCCAGTGAAGCCGTCACCCAATCTCCCTAACTGGGAATCGGTTTACCTCTACCCTTCACTTTGTCTGTTTGAGGGCACCGATGTGAGTGTAGGGCGTGGCACAGATATGCCGTTTCAAGTGTACGGACATCCAGCGATGACTGACGATTTCGTGTTTATTCCGAGAACCGCTGAAGGCCATCGCGCGCCGCTGTATGCCGACAAGGAATGTCATGGCAAGAATCTATTGGAATATGCTCATCGTTACAGAAATAATGAGAAAAAGCTGAATCTTTCGTGGATTTTAGATGCGAGAAATCAGCTTAAGGATGATGAGAAATTCTTTAATAATTATTTCATAAAATTGGTTGGTGTTGCCGACATGCAACAAAAAATCAATTCCGGAATGTCGGAGGATGAAATTCGTTCATCGTGGCAAACCGGAATTGACAACTATCTGAAAATCAGAGAAAAATATCTGATTTATTAGAACATTCTCTTACCTGGATACACTTCGAGAGCTTTTCCGAGTATCATCATGGCATCGCGGAGGTCGTCGCAGTTGAGGCAGTAGCTCAAACGTACTTCCTGACGGCCGAGACCGATTGTTGAATAGAATCCGCTTGCAGGTGCGAGCATCACTGTCTTGCCTTCGTAGTTGAAGTCGGTGAGCAACCACTTGCAGAACTTGTCAGAGTCGTCGATCGGGAGATGTGCCACAATATAGAAAGCGCCTTTTGGTGTCGGGCAGTATGCTCCTGGAATCTTGTTGATGCCTTCGACGCAGACGTCACGACGTTTCACATATTCAGCCACGATGGCATCGAAATATGAAACAGGAGTGTCGAGAGCTGCCTCGCCAGCCACCTGGCCGTATGTTGGAGGCGACAAACGAGCCTGAGCGAACTTCATTGCTGTTGAGATGACTTCCTTGTTGCGTGTCACCATACGACCGACGCGGATACCGCAAGCGCTGAAACGCTTTGATACTGAGTCGATCAAGATCACGTTATCGTCAACACCTTTGAGGCTCATTGCTGAATAATGTTGTGAACCGTCGTAGCAGAACTCACGGTAAACCTCATCAGAAATAAGATAAAGGTCATATTTCAAAATGATCTGGCGCAGTGTCTCCATCTCCTCTTTTGAATAGAGGTAACCTGTCGGGTTGTTAGGGTTGCAGATGAGGATAGCTTTGGTGTGCTCTGTGATAGCCTTCTCGAAGTCTTCGATTGGAGGCAATGCGAATCCGTTGTTAATCTCTGAATAGATTGGGCGGACGCGCACTCCTGCTGTTTGGGCGAAGCCGTTATAGTTGGCGTAGAATGGTTCCGGAATAACTATTTCATCGTCCGGATCCATGATTGTCTGGAATGCTATCGACAAAGCTTCCGAAGCGCCGTTTGTCACGATGATATCATCAGGAGTGACGTGGATGTTCAGTCTTTCATAATATTCGCAAAGTTTCTTTCTATAAGAAAGAGTACCTGCTGAATGGGTGTATTTAATAACTTTTTCGTCATAATTCTTGACAGCTTCAAGGGCGTATGGAGTTGTCGCGATATCTGGCTGACCGATATTCAGGTGATACACGTGAATACCTCTTGATTTTGCTTCGTCGGCGTAAGGAACGAGCTTTCTAATCGGCGAAGCCGGCATGAACTGGCCTTTTTTCGAAATTTTCGGCATAATATAATTAGGTATTAGATTAATTATTATTCACTGGTGTACCGATTGTTTCCATCTTCAAAGGTGCAGCGTCAGTCGGTTGAGGCTCAACGGTACCTTTAATATGAAGCTTCACTTCTTTGTTAATCAATGCGTTAGAGAATATTGTAACGTATTTGTTGAAGCCTCCTGGTCGGTCGGTGTTTTTATAAGTCACTTTTATGACGTTTGACTCGCCTGGAAGTATTGGCTGTTTTGGCCATTCAGGGACTGTGCATCCGCATGATGACTTAGGCTGAGTGAGGATCAGCGGTTCGTTGCCTGTGTTGACGAATTCGAACTCGAATGATCCGTTGCCTTTGTAAGGGATGTTGCCGAAGTCATGGTTGGTCTCTTTGAAAGTTATTTCCGGGCCGTTTTGTTTTTCAGTTTTTTCCTCGTTTTGGGCGAATGCCATTGTTCCCATCAAAAACAATGTACAGATTAATACGAATAATTTTTTCATATCTAAGAAATTTTAATTTTTTCAAACTACAAAAATACAAATATTTCTTATATGTAGAGCTAAAAATAAATTTTTTAAAAAATTTAAAAAAAATGTCGGGGGTATTTAAAAAAGCAGTACTTTTGCACCCTGAAAACGGCGGGGTAGCTCAGTTGGTTAGAGCGTCGGATTCATAACCCGGAGGTCATGAGTTCAATTCTCATCCCCGCTACATCGGTAAGTAAATGAAAATCAGCGAGTTAGAAACCCGCTGATTTTTTTGTTTATTGAGTTAGATTCTCTTTCTCGTAACTGCTTTTTTCACAGCTTCAACTATATCCGGAGTATCCAAATGATAGTGTTTCAGCAGCTCGTCTGGGGTGCCGCTCTGACCGAAAACGTCGTCGACAGCAACCATTTCGAGAGGACGAGGGTTGTTCAAGGCAAGAACCTGTGCGATGCTGTCGCCGAGACCGCCGTTGCGCATGTGCTCTTCAGCTGTGACAACGCAACCTGTCTTAGCCACTGATTTCAGCACTGCCTCGACATCCAAAGGCTTGATGGTGTGAATGTTAATCAATTCCGCATTGATTCCCATCTCCTTCAAAATCGGGAGTGCCTCGATGGCTTTCCATACAAGATGACCGCATGCAAAGATAGACACATCTTTACCTTCTTGAATCATCTGAGCCTTGCCAATGACAAACGGCTCGTCGGCTGGAGTGAAGTTAGCCACTTTAGGGCGACCGAAACGCAGATAAACCGGACCGTCGTGCTCAGCAGCGGCGATTGTTGCGGCTTTAGTCTGGTTGTAGTCGCAAGGCACCAAAACCGTCATGTTAGGCAACATCTTCATCATGCCGATGTCTTCGAGAGTCTGGTGTGTGGCGCCGTCTTCGCCGAGGGTGACTCCTGCGTGTGAAGCGCAGATCTTCACGTTTTTGTTGGAGTAAGCCACCACCATGCGGATCTGGTCGTAGATGCGCGCCGATGAGAAGTTGGCGAATGTTCCGGTGAACGGGATGTAGCC
>CAMZJA010000036.1 GCA_947307415.1 uncultured Bacteroidales bacterium
GCGTTCATTGCGCCGAAGTTGGCGATGTCGCTGAGATAGCATGTCGATTTCACCACATTGTCGAAGGTGCATCCCGCCTCTTTGAGGATGGCTTCGAGGTTCTTCATAACCATCTCGGTCTGCTCGGTGATTCCGCCGTCAACCACATTGCCTGTGGCCGGGTTTACTGGCATCTGACCTGAGATAAACAAAAATCCGTTGGCTGCGATAGCCTGGCTGTAAGGGCCTATTGCCCCTGGAGCGTTGTTTGTTGCGATTGCTTTTTTCATTTTATTAAGTTTTATTTCTGCAAAATTAAAATATTTTTTCAAAAAATCCAAATTTTTTATGTCATTTCGAGCTTGTCGAGACCTGAGCGAAGCGAAAGCATTCGCCAAGGCGAATAAATCCTCTGTTAACGAAAACTGTCAAATGATTTCGTTAATGAAGGATTTCTCCATTCCGTTCCATTTCATTCCACTCCAGTCGAAATGACGGGGGAGTGTTAATAATTATCACGATAATCTTTCTTCTTCGTCAGCTTCAAATCCTGCAATGCCGATGCCTTCACGTTGATCTGGAAGTTCCACGATTTATACACTCCGTAAGGTATGACGTTGAATCGCATCTCCCAGCAGTGCAGGTCGCGGTACAAAGTCAGAGAGGTGTATGAAATCTTCCTCGTCTCAAAGTCCCAACCCGTCTGGGCGGAGAGCTTCCACTTCGGCGAAAGGTTGATGTCGCCTTGCAGACTTATCGTCTGAACCGTCTTCCTATTGTCTTTTAAAACATAGTTTATATATGATAAGTTATTGGAAATGCGTAAGTTATAACTGATTGACAGCGACCATTTCGTCGACCAGTCGACATAGCTGTCGGGGTTGTTCCGTATGTCGTAAAGCTCCTGCTCGGAGGCAAACTCCGATTCGACAGGCTTATCTTCTTCTTTCTTCTTCTTTTTGTCTTTTTTAAATGTCTGGTCGTTCAACGAATATCGCGCGCTGAAGTTCCACGTCACACTCTTCTTCCTGAAAAGCCTGTCGTTGACGTCCCACTCGTATTTGTTGAGCTGCTTGGTGCCTGTCGAGTCGAGGATGTAAGGGTCCCACATGCTTGAATACTGCACGCTGAGGTTCTTGAAGATGGTGGTTCGGCCGCTGATGGTCAGGTACGACCAGTTCAAAGAGTCTTTGGCAATGTCGTAGTTACCTGATAATGTGAGGTTTTCGATGAGAACTATCTTCTTCAAGCCTGTGATGGTGTCTTTCCGTGAAGGCACTTTTATCTCAAGGTTGTTGCTGAAGTTATAGGTGATCCTGCCGGAACGCTGAGCCGACGGCGCGCCGAAGATTCCGCCTTGGAAATAGCTGTATTTCTGCTCCTTGCCGTAGGCGTCGATGTAAGAGGAGTAATAACCCCAGAAGTCGCTGCTGTAGTCGGGGTTGTACGAGAATCCGATTGTCGGCGTGAACACATGCCGCACCGCCCTCACCGGACCGCGTTTAAACCTCAACATTCCGTACACTTTGGTGGTGACGTTGCTCGACATGTCGTATGTCAGCACGTTGCGGAAAGTAGGGATGGTGTCGGTTTGCAGATGCCCCGAGCCGATAGTGTCCCACACCCAGTCTTTCTTGTAGTATTGCAGATACATCTTATCGGTGAGGTTGACTGATGTCGTCCAGGTGAAATGCTTGAACAGCTTGATAGGCAGGTTGATTGGAACACGGTGTTGCATACCGTTTTGCTGGTGATCGAGCCATCCGTCTTTGAAAAACAGGCTGTCGGCCATACTGATGTAGTTCTTCGCGTTGGCGGTATAGCTGAGGTTGAGGTCGCTGTACCAGTGTTTTCGGCCTTTCTTTCCGACGTTTTTCAAAGGATAGATGCGGTTCATCGACAAAGTGACCTCAGGCAGCACTATCGTCATGTTGTGTGTCAGGGTGTTCTGACTGTGACTGCCGTTCACAGTGAGGTAGAACTTGTTGGCAAAGCTGGTCTGGTATGCTATACTCGACTGGAAAGTGTTGCTCAGATACTCGTTTGTCGAGATGGCGTTGTATTTGTTGTAGTTGTTACTCACGATGTAGACGTCGGCCGAAAACGACGATTTCGGTCTTGCCTTGGGGTCTTGCTTGTGCAGCCATCTGAACTTGAAGTCGGTGCTCTGCGTGAAGTCGGCCGAGCCTTCCACACCTACCTTGTTCACAGCATAACTCGCATCCAGCGTGCCGCTGTATTTATACCTGTTGACGTATCGGAACGTAGGCTTCAAAGCCCAGCTGCCTCGGGTGTAGATGTCGCCTATGAGCTGCAGGTCCATGTAGTTGTTTATCGCCCAGTAATAACCGCCATTTTCAAAATAATAGCCTCGGTTTGTCGACTGTCCGAACGACGGTATGATGATACCTGAGCGCTGTCCCTTGCTGTTTGGAATCAAGGCGAAAGGAATGGCGATAGGTATCGGCGTCTCCTCGATCTTGGCGTAAAGCACCTTCGCTACTATCTTATCGTCGGGTATGACGATGGCTTTGTTGAAATGAAACTCGTAGTGCGGATGGTCGCGGTTGCTGCAAGTGGTGAACGAGCCCGAGTGGATGTTGATCTTTCCGTCGTCCATCTTCTTGATCTTGTCGCCATGCAGGAAGTTCTCGTTTTCCTCGGTGAACACCTTCCTGATGATACCTTTCTTGGTGTCGAAGTTAAACGACATCTCGTCGGAGTAGTATTTCTGTCCGTCTTGCGTGAAGACCGGCCTTCCCGCTATCTTTCCGGTGGAGTCGGGCATACCCTTGGCGAAGACGGTGTGCTTTTCGAAGTCAAACTCCACATAGTCGGCCTCAATCTCGATGTCGTCGTATTTTATGACCACGCCGCCGTAATAGAAAATCTTGTTCTTGCTGAAGTCCTGAATGGTGGAGTCGTTGCACGTTCTGTCGATCTGAGCGTCGAGGTCCGATTTCTTCTCTTCTTTTTTAAGCTCTTTTTTCTTATCTGGAATCGAATCTACTTTATGAATTGTATCTGTAACATTATGTATTTCAAGGCTATCGGAAATGCTTTGACCTCTGCCGACAATCGAGAACATCATCATGCAGAAGAAAAAAACAATAAAAAATCTATATGTTGGCCTTGTATGCAAGTTTTTTACTACTTTTGTAAAAAATTCAAATTAATTCAAACTGCAAAGATACGTGTTTTTTATGAACTGTAAACTTATATTTTTTATTATATTAATGAGTTTTTTTATTTTTCCGTCGTACGGATATGCTCAGACTGCTAAGATTCGGACTGTTGTAATTGATGCCGGGCATGGCGGAAAAGACGCCGGAGCGGTGGGCAAGAAGGCGAAGGAGAAGGACATAACCCTTGCTGTGGCTAAGAAAACCGGCGATTATATCAAGAATAGATACCCCGACGTGAAGGTCATCTACACCCGCAGCTCCGATGTGTTCGTCGAGCTGATGGAACGCGCGCGCATCGCCAACCGTAATAATGCCGATGTTTTTATCTCAATTCATTGTAACTCAGTGGCTAACGCTCCGAAGACGTGCGGCGCCGAGACGTTTATCATGGGTGAGCACCGCAACAGTGCCAACCTCAACGTGGCAAAACGCGAAAACGCCTCCATTCTCTACGAAAACGACGCGCAAGACAACTACGATGGCTTCGACCCGAACAGCACGGAGGCTTACATAGCCTTCAGTTTCATCCAAAGCGAGTTTAAACAGCATTCTCTTGAATTGGCCGAACTCGTTCAGAATGAATTGGTTAACAAAGCCAAACGTTCCGATAGGGGAGTGCAGCAGGCTGGATTTCTGGTGCTTTACAAAACCGTCATGCCGTCAATACTCGTCGAGCTCGGATTCATCTCAAATCCCACCGAGGAACAGTATATGATGTCGAAAGAAGGCCAGGATTATCTGGCATCGGCAATCTATCGCGCCTTTTGCACATATAAAACAAACTACGAAAAAGAGTCGGTTGAGCTGCAACATGAGTCTGCAGTGCCGGCGCAACCTGCTGTCGACAAAAACCATGGCGTCGTCTACAAGGTTCAGTTCGCCACCCGCAACCGCCAACTCGACAACCCACAGAGTGTTTACAACAATCTGCAAGACGTTGATTATTATGAACATAACGGCATGTTCAAATACACCGCCGGATGCTTCGCCACCAAAGCCGAAGCCGATAATTATCTCAAAGAGGTAACCGCCAAAGGCTACGACGGCGCCTTCGTCGTCAAGTTCGAAAACGGAATAAGGAAATAAAATTATTCCTTTACAATCTTCTCGGAATATTCTTTTCCGTCTGATAACTTGATATTCATGATATAGACACCGGTGTCGAGGTTGGAGATGTTGATTGTCGTTTCAGGAGACGTCTCAAAAAACGTCTCTACAAGGCGGCCTTCCAAATCGTAGATCTCGACTGACTGGCATTTCACATCCGGCGACAGCTCTATGTAGAGATAATCTTTAGCAGGATTCGGATAGCAATAATATGGTTTGGCCATATTTGCATAATTGTCGCCAATGTCATCGTATCCGTTCCCGTCGAATTTATGAATATAAGCGTAAAAATCGAAATAGTTGCCGACGCTTGAATAAATGCCGCTTATGATACAGCCTCCGTCTTCCGTGGCTTGTATCACGTTTATATCGAAGAAATCGTCTTTCTTGCTGATATATCGGCGCCAAATCAGGTTAAGATTCCTATCAAATTTGCTTACAGTTATTGTTGATGGCGCTATCGAACCGCCAGTATAATGAGCGTGATCCCTCAATCCTTTTACACCACAATGGAATATGGCGTCATCGGTAACACTAATCGCTTTGTCTCTTGCCGATTGCGTGTTAGTGATGTAGTTAGAACCGTCTCTATATGCGTCCCAAACACTGACATTTTCAACTTCCAAACTATCGCTTAACATAGCAACAAAATGAAAATTACCATAATAACCGCCCAGATGCTTCAAAAATCTTCCCTTATCCGAGACGAGTGAAACTGAATCATTCAAATACTCTGTGGTTCCTTGAATACCGTAGTAATAATATGTGGTGTCTGGAATATTGCCCTGTGACGTCATTATTATTTTTAACGGAAGATATGATAAAGCTCCAATTCTAGTAAGATTGAATGACGAATCAACGATATAGTAACTTTCGCCCGGATTTCGGTCGAAAACAACCATGCCAAAACCGTCATCGGAATTCTTTTTTGAAAAAGTGTCCCATAGTAAGTCGGATGGTGATGATAGCGTATCGGTTTCCACTTTCTTTAAAAGCAGGCCTTCCATAGTGAATTTGGCAAACGTATAGCAATAGCTGTCTGTTTTTTTGCAGTGAGCTGCCATAGTAACAGTTCCGTCATCGTTGGGTATGAATCTCGGCATATCCTTATTCGATGTTGACAAACTTACATATTCATCTCCGAAATCCAACACTGTTTGGTTTAATACGTTTAATTCCGCATCAAAAACAATAAGAGCAATATCTTTTTGCAGATAATTAGGAGAGCTGTCGCCAGAAATCAGTGTCGTAATTGCCAAATATTCGTTATCATTATCAGGATGGCGATATAACTTGCAATATTTAAGCTTTTTATTGTCAATCTGGAAAACTAACCGTTTTAGTATTTGCCCGTCAGGTGACAGCTTTACGAGCATGTCGTTCTGGTAAATATACTGAGCGTCGCAACTGATTATAAAGCCGTGGTCTTGAGTTTCAACCACAAATTTGCCTTCCCTAAAAACTCCATCATCAGTCGGGATCAATGTCTCGAAATAGTTTTGTGATTTGCTTGCACAGGCAATAAAAGCAATTAAAATCAAAAAGAATGTTTTTTTCATAAGGATTTTTTTTGAATGTATTGCAAATTTACAGCCACAATAAAAAACAAGCAAGAAAATTATGGAGGGAAATGGAGGGAAAACCGCTTAAAA
>CAMZJA010000037.1 GCA_947307415.1 uncultured Bacteroidales bacterium
GGACCTCCAGGTGCTGGCAAAGGCACTCAGTCACAACAACTTAAGGAAAAATACAAACTCACTTACCTCTCAACAGGCGACATCCTCCGCGAGGAGATGGCTGCCGAGACAGAGATCGGCAAGAAGGTAAAAGACATCATCAGCAAAGGCGGCTTGGTGTCGGACGAGATAGTGGTTTCGATCATCAAAGGAAGAGTGGGCGCCAACCTGAAATCAGCAGGATTTTTGTTCGACGGCTTCCCACGCACGGTGAAACAGGCCGAGATGCTTGACGAGATCATGAAAGGTTTCTCATTGAAAATCAATGCCGTTTTGAGTCTCGAGGTGCCAGAAGACATTCTCATCGCCCGCATGCTCGAACGCGGTAAGACCAGCGGTCGCGCCGACGATAACATCGACTCAATCAAACATCGTTTCGTTGAATACAAAGAGAAGACAGCTCCGGTTCTCGATTATTACAAGAAGCAAGGTAACCTCATCGGAATCAACGGCGTAGGAGAAATAAGCGAGATTTTCAATAATCTTTGTAAAGAGATTGATAAATTATAAATATAATGCTGGCGTCGCTGTACCTGTGTTCTCACTGCGTAGTGAGGACGGTTGCGGCATTGGCGAGTTTCTCGACCTGAAGAAGCTCGCTGATTGGTGTGTCGCGACAGGTTTGAAGCTCATTCAGATTCTGCCGATCAACGACACCACCACCGACGGCGGCTGGAGCGATTCATATCCTTATAAGTCGATAAGTACCAAGGCGTTACATCCGATTTATCTAAATTTGGAGCGTGTCGGCGAGTTAAAAGACGAGAACGATAAAAAGCGTTTTCTTGAACTAAAAAAAGAGCTCAACGCCAAGGAATTTGTCGATTATCCTGAGGTTTTCAAGACCAAGATGTGGTATTTGCGGAAAGTTTACGACCAAAAACGTGGACAAAAACCCGATTTTTACGACTTTTTGCAGCGGCATTGCGACGCTCAGCTCACTGAAGCCGTTGATTATCTACACGAAAGAAGCATCATGCTGAAAGGCGACCTGCCAATTGGCGTGAACCGCGAGAGCGACGACGTGAAGCAGAATCCGCATCTTTTCAACTTGGACATGGAAACCGGCGCTCCGCCTGACGGCTTCGCGCCTCAAGGCCAAAACTGGGGCTTTCCGACCTACAACTGGGCTGCTATGGAAGCCGAAAACTTCCAATGGTGGAAAGACCGTGTGCAATGGTTCAAAAAATATTTCGACGCACTGCGCATCGACCATATCCTTGGATTTTTCCGCATCTGGGAGATTCCAAAAGGCAGTCCGGATGCCAGCTACGGCCATTATTCGCCCGAAAACCCGAGGTTGTGGGAGATTGAGGGAAGGAAAAGGCTGAAAACGATTTTCGGGTTATCTGCTGATGACAATGAGATTCCTCGACAAGCTCGGAATGACAGGCTCTTAATCTGTGGCGAAGACCTCGGCATGGTGGCGCCATGTGTGCCAGGCGTGATGCGCGAACTGGGCATCCTCAGCCTCGAGGTGCAACGTATGCCAAAAAACGGCACACGTTTGTTCAGCGACCCGCGCGAGAACCCTTACCTCAGCGTCGACACCACGGGAACGCACGACATGCCTACGATTCGCGGGTGGTGGGAAGAGAATCGAGAGATTTCAGCACGTTTCTATCACGAGATGCTGCATCACACCGACAATCCGCCGTATTTCTGCGAGCCTTGGCTGTGCCAGGAGATTGTGGAACATCACCTCAACTCGAGTTCGCAGTGGGTCATCATCCCGATTCAGGATTACATCGCCATGGATGGCGACTTCCGCTGGGACAACACCTGGGACGAACAGATAAACAATCCGGCCGACCCAAAATGGCGCTGGAAATACAGAATGCATCAAAGCGTAGAGGCATTGCTGAAAAACAAGAATCTGACAAAAACATTAAAGAATTTGATTAAAAAATATAAACGTTAAAATTAAACGAGATTCCTCGACAAGCTCGGAATGACAAAATAGAGAACAAATATGAAATTCCCGTTGATAAAAGATACAACCCCTGGCAAAAAACTCTTGATTTTCATGCTGTTGCTGATCTTCGGATTGATTTTCAGCAGTGTGCTGGGTGCTTTTGTAGTCATGGTGAGCGGAGGCGGCATAACTGATATTTATAATCTCCAGATCGCACAAATTATCAGCCAAATTGTCGGCTTATTGCTGCCTGCGGTGTTTTATGTGATGCTAGTTAAGGAAAAACCATTTAACTATCTGGGATTCAATAAATTACCAACATGGTCATTACTTGGGATCGTGGCGATGTACACCGTCATACCGTTCCTCGGCATGGTTAACGATTGGAATGACGCTATCGTTTTCCCGGAATCGATGCGCGCCATTGAGGAGTATCTTCGTGATATTCAAGTAAGAGCTGACGAAGTTATCAATATTTTCATCGGGCAAGGCTCTTTGTTCTCCAGTCTGATGATTGTCGCGGTATTGGCAGCTGTCAGCGAGGAGATCCTGTTCCGCTCGGTGATTCAGAAAGCGTTCATCAAGCTTTTCAACAACCCACACATCGCCATCGTCGTGACAGCCTTTATTTTCTCGGCATTCCACTTGGAAATCTTCGGATTAGTTCCGCGTTTCATACTCGGCATAATGCTCGGCTACATGTTCTGGCTCAGCGGCTCCATCTTTCCTTCGATGTTGATGCACTTTGTCAACAACGCCACCATAGTGATGCTTTATTACATGAACACCCGCGGCTTTATCGACATCGATGTGGAGCATTTCGGCAGCACTGATAACATTTTAGTGATTATTCTCAGTTTGATAACAACCGTGGCAATATTTATAACTTGCTGGCGTTTAAAAACAAAACGAATGTCATTTCGACTAAAACAGAATGAAATGGAGTGAAATGGAGAAATCCTCTTTGATCATAACAAAGTTAAATAAGATTTCTCGATTCCGCTTCGCTACACTCGAAATGACAAAACAATAATTAATAAATGACAATTGACAAGCTTTTCATATTAAAATTCCTCAAGTTCGGAGTCGTTGGATTCTCGGGCGTTTTCGTTGATTTCGGCGTGACATATCTCTTTAAGGAGGTAATAAAAATCAACAAATACGTGAGCAACGCTCTCGGATTCATCTGCGCCGCCACCTCGAACTACATCCTGAACCGCATCTGGACGTTCGAAAGCGCGAACGCCGACGTGGCGACGGAATATGGAAAGTTTATGCTTGTCTCGGCTATCGGACTGGGAATCAATTCGTTAACGCTATACATCCTCACCGACAAGCTGAAATGGAATTTCTACCTCAGCAAAATCTTCGCCATCGGTGCGGCGACGCTGTGGAACTTCTTCGCGAATTTGCTGTTTACGTTTAAATAACCTTGTCATTTCGACCGAAGTGGAGAAATCTTCTTTTTTCTTTTTCATTATAGTAATTTTTAAAGGTTTCACAATATTTTTTCGAAACTTTTCGCAAAATTATATTAAAATCTCTTTGGTTTCCGGTTTTTAACAATTTTTAACACAAGTTGCAGAAAAATGAAGAAAATGTTAATATTATTAATCATTCTGGCGCGGCATGCTGGGACATACTAATTAGCATAAACCGTCAAGCCACGCCATTTCGCTCCCGTTTTTGTTCCTGTCATTCCGAACGGAGCGAAGCAAAGTGAGGAATCTCAAAATGATGTGATTAATATTCCGTATATTTCTTCAAAAAATCCTCAGCGAATGTCAGCGGCATCAGATTATCCATTTTTTCGCTGATGATGATTGGACCGTCTTCGCCCTGCATGATGACGCGCAATGGCTGGTTGTGACGGCTCTCGGCTTCAATCATCGCCTGGCGGCAGCTGCCACATGGCGGAACAGGCTGCGAAATCTTGCCATCGCTGCCGATTGCGGTGACTGCAAGGGCTACTATAGGCTGATCAGGATATTGGGCCTGGGCGCTGAACAACGCCACACGCTCGGCGCAGAGACCAACTGGATAAACGGCGTTTTCCTGGTTGTTTCCAATGATAATCATGCCGTTAGCCAAGCGCACCGCCGCCCCGACTCTGAATTTTGAATATGGCGCGTATGCGTTTTGAGCCGACTCCTTAGCCTTCAGCAAGAGGGCGCGGTCGTCGTCGTTCAGCTCGTCAATCGAGTTGAATTCAAGAAAAGAAAGTGTGAGTTTATGTTTTTTCATGTTTGTTATTTTGTTCCTTTCAGGATATTATTGTATTCTTCTTGATTTAAAATGATCTCAAACGCCCTCTTCAGCTCCGGATCGTCCTCCAAGGTGGCGATGATTCTGCCTTTCTGATAGTAATAACGGCTCACGATCTCATATTTCAGAAGGTCTTCTATCTCGTCGCGGTTGTCGATCAGATCTTTTGTCTTCTCCTCCTCTATCTTCGCAACCGCTTGATCCAGAATAGGTTGAATCTCTTCGAGATATCCTTCTATCTTGGCGATCTTTTCAACTTCCTTAATCTCTTTCTCACTATTTGAAGTGAATGTAAATCCTTCATCCTTAACGAATTGCATGAAATCGTCGTAAATCTTGTCGGTGATCTCGAATTCCTTAGGCGATTTTATAGATTTATGCTCGCTATAGAATTTGTTGGCGTATTTGAAGAACAGATTCTTGGCGTAGAGATTCGTGGTGATTGTCGACACCAGCTCAGGCTCGATCTTCACATCAGGCTGGATGCCATGACCCTCGTACACGACGCGGCCGTTGGCGGTGTGGAATGCCTTGCCCAAAGTGTCAGCTTTTGCTAATGTATCGGCAATTTTTTTGTTTTTCTTCGAATAATCAATCTCCTGGATGCAACGGTTACTTGGCAGGTAGTAGTGCGCCACCGTCACCTTGATCTGAGTGTTGAAACTCATAGGTAAGATGTTCTGTACCAATCCTTTACCAAATGTACGCTGTCCAACGATGACACCACGGTCGAAGTCCTGAATGGAGCCCGAGACGATCTCCGAGGCCGAGGCGCTGCCTTCGTTAACCAGGATTACAAGAGGGATGTCGAGGTCGAGAGGCTCGTGCTGGGTGTAATGGTTGTAGCTATGTTCGGCCACCTTACCTTTCTGATACACAACGAGTTTGTTTTTCGGCACGAACATATTCACGATCTCGACGGCCTCGTTCAACAATCCGCCGCCGTTACCGCGCAGGTCGAGGATAAAGCCTTTAAGTTCATGGTTTTTCTTCATGTCGACGATGACTTCTTTCAGCTCTTTGGCGCAATCTTTGGTGAACTGCGACAAAATAGCGTATCCGATGCCGTTGTCATACACTGTTGAATATGGGATGTTGTCGATTTTTATCTTCTCGCGTTTCAGTTCCTTCACTATCGG
>CAMZJA010000038.1 GCA_947307415.1 uncultured Bacteroidales bacterium
AAACCAACTGAGCTACCGTCCCATTTGCGGGTGCAAAAGTACAACAAATTTTTATTCCCACAAACTTTTTTTGTAAAAAATTTTTTCGTATTTTTGAAATCTCAAATTTATTTTAAAATGATAAAAGTTAAATACCTGTTAATCATTGCGTTAGCTATTGTCGTTAATGCGACATCCTACGCACAAGAGAAGAAAAATTTCGAACTTTCCGACCTTTACGAACGTCCTACACTCCAATCAAAAGGCGTCAGAGGCATGAATCCGATGCGCGATGGCAACACTTACGGCACCATCGAACACGGAGAATTCAATATCTACAACTATAAAACCGGAAAGAAAGTCAAGACCTTGTTCAGCTACGACGAGCTCATCCCTGAAGGCGACACTCTCCCGATCAGAGCTTACAACTACATCCTCAGCGACGACGAGACAAAGGCACTGTTTCTTACCAATATCAATTACATTTATCGCCACTCGTTCACTGCCGATTATTATATTTACGACATAAAATCGAAGAAGCTTGAACCTCTCTCGGAAAACGGCAGCCAACGTCTCGCATCATTCTCACCTGATGGCACAAAAGTGGCTTTCATGCGCGATAACAACCTGTTTATCAAAGATTTAACGACAGGTAAGGAGAAGCAGTTTACTTCCGACGGTCTCTACAATAATATTATTAATGGTGCTCCCGATTGGGTTTATGAGGAGGAATTCAGCTTCTCGCAAGGCTTCCACTGGTCGCCCGACGGCAAAAAAATCGCTTTCTACAAATTCGACGAGTCGAAGGTGAAAGAGTTCCAGATGGAGGAGTTCGAAGGCCTTTATCCTGAATGGTATAGCTTCAAATATCCTAAGGCCGGCGAAGACAATTCAATAGTCGGAGTTTATGTTTATAATCTTGAAAACGGCAAAACCGTAAGGATGAATACAGGTAAGGAGACTGACATCTATCTGCCGAGAATGAAATGGACGAAAGACCCTAATGTTGTTGCTATTCAACGACTTAACCGTCATCAGAATAATCTGAAACTTGTCGCCGCCGATGCCACGACAGGGAAATCGAAAGTCTTCTATGATGAAGAAAATCAGTATTATATCGATATTACCGATGACTGGACATTCCTCGAGGACGGCAAGTCGTTCCTTATCACTAGCGAAAAATCGGGCTATAACCATATTTACCTTTGCAAACTCGACGGTTCTGAAGAAAAAGCCCTGACTTCAGGCAAGTGGGATGTTACGAGAATCTATGGTTTTGATGGCAAGGAGATTTATTTCCAGGCAGCTAAAAATTCGCCTATCGAACGTCAGATTTACGCTGTGAATTTGAAGGGTGAGATCAGAGAACTCGTTGGTAATGAAGGAGTTAACAGGGCTAGTTTCAGCAAGAATTTCAAATATTTCATCAATATAAACTCAACGGCAAACAAGCCATACAATTACACCTTATATAATAATAAAGGACAGGTGGTGAGAGTGCTCGAGGATAACCACGAGCTTGCTGAGCGTTTGAAAGAATACAACATAAGCGAGAAGCAGTTTGTGAAGTTTGAAGACCCGGCCTTCGCTTTGCCAAACGGCACTCCGGTCGCCATCGACGGTTGGCAGATTCTTCCTCCTGACTTCGATCCTAACAAGAAATACCCTGTGTTGATTTACGTTTACGGCGGTCCAGGTCACCAGACTGTGCTCAACCAGTGGGATCACAGCGATTGGGACTGGATGCAGCTGTTGGCACAGAATGGCATCATCTCGGTGTCAATCAACAACAGAGGTAGCGGCGCTCAAGGCGAGCTGTTCAAAAAAATGACATATCTCGAACTTGGAAAATACGAGACTGAAGACATGATCACTCTGGCGAAACTGATGGCTAAGCAGCCGTATGTCGATGCCGATAAAATCGCTATCTATGGTTGGAGCTACGGCGGTTTCATGGCGGCCAACGGCATCACCAAGGGCGCTGATTACATCAGCACGGCGGTGTCGGTGGCACCTGTCACAAACTGGAGATATTACGACAACATCTACACCGAGCGTTACATGCGCACTCCACAGGAGAACCCTGAAGGTTACGACGACAACTCACCGGTGAGCAACACCGCTATGATCAAAGGTAACTACCTGCTGTGCCACGGCTCGGGCGACGACAATGTCCATTACCAGAACGCTATGGAACTCATTAAGTCGATGATTGCCAACGGCATTCAGTTCGATCTGATGATTTATCCTAACAAGAACCACGGCATCTACGGCGGCTACGAGGAATACGGCGACGGCGAGTGCCGTATGCACCTGTTCACGAAGATCGATAACTTCTTGTTCAGACATTTGTTAGAAGAATAATCGCCATACACTTTGTAACAATTTTAATGCCCTTTGCAGAAATGCGACCTACCACAGGGTACTGTTGAGCATTTTGAAAAGGGCATTAAAATTGAGCAATAAAAAATTAATGTTTTTGTTAAACATATTAAAAATTGTTGTATTTTTGCAGCCACTTTTGAAGTAAGTTTTTTTAGTTTAACAATTAAAAGAAAGAGAGAGTATTAAAAATGATTATTATTCCTGTAAAAGACGGTGAAAGCATCGATCGCGCTTTGAAACGCTACAAGAGAAAGTATGAGAAAACCGGTGTTGTGAAAGAATTACGCAACCGCCAAAAATTCACAAAACCATCAGTCATCAAACGTGAAGCGTTGCAGAAAGCTATCTACGTGCAGAAGCTTCGTCAGGCTGAAGAGAACAACTAATCGTTGCTCGATTCTTGCAAGAATAGAATCAAAGGAAAAATCGCTGTGGGGAACCATGGCGATTTTTTTTGTTAAAAACCCTTGACTTTTTCAAAAATCCTTCGTAACTTTGAAGCGTAATTTGGGAACGGCAATGCTCGAGAGGTTTTTAAGATATATCCAGACTGAAAAAAGGTACTCAAATCTCACAGTATCAGCGTATAAGAGAGACTTGGAGCAATTTGGCGGATACCTTATTAATATATATGAGCTCGACGACATTACGAAAGCGACGACGCAGATGGTGCGCTCGTATATCGTTCATCTGAAGGAGAAAGGGGAGGAGAACCGCTCGATAAACCGTAAAATGTCGACGTTGAGGTCGTTCTACAAGTTCTGTTTGCGCGAGGAGGTGATAAAAATATCGCCGATGCAGGGCATAAAATCGCTGAAGCAGCCGAAGGAGCTGGCGAAGTTTGTGCCGGAGCACGATATGGAGAAGGTGAGTTTCGAGGGAGAAGGCGATTTCAATGTTGTGCGCGATGAGTTGTTGTTTGAGATGCTTTACCAGACGGGCATGCGTCAGGCGGAGCTGAGGGGGGTGAAGGATGTCGATGTCGATGTGGTGGCGATGCAGATCAAGGTGTTGGGAAAAAGAAACAAGGAGAGAATCATCCCGATTAGCAGGCAGTTGCTGGAGATGATCGACAATTATAAAAAAGTGCGTGACGAACAATTTCCGGAGCGCGGCAACGTTATACTTATAGTTAACGACAAAGGCGAGGCGATGAGTCCGGCCTTCGTGTATCGGGTGATTCACAGGATTTTGGAGGGTGTCACGACGATAAAGCAGAAGAGTCCGCATGTGTTGAGGCACACTTTCGCCACGCATCTGCTCAACGAGGGTGCCGACATCAGGGCGATACAGAAGATCTTGGGGCACAGCAGTCTCAGCTCGACGCAGATTTACACGCACAACACCATCGAGCAGCTGAAGGAGATATATCAGACGGCCCATCCGTTGGGTGACGAATGAAAAAATATAATTTTAAAACTTTTTAAAATAGGAGGTTATTATGAAAGTTACGATTAACGCGGTCCATTTCAAGGCAGACAGCAAGTTAGAGGAATTCATCACTAACAAGATCGAGAAACTTTGCGGAAAGTTAGACGACGCCATTGGCGCGGAGGTGAATTTGAAGTTAGACAATACCGACACGCCTGAAAACAAGATTGCGGATGTAAGAATCATGTTAAAAGGCAACGATTTATATTCAAGCAAGCAGTGCAAGACATTTGAGGAGGCTGTCGACAAGGCGGTTGACGCGTTGAAAAATCAGGTTGAAAAGCACAAAAATCGCTTCGATAAATAGGCTTTAAGTGTTGATACACAATAATTTGGCAGTCTTTTTGAAAAATTTTTGAAAAATTTTATAAAAAAAGGTTGTCGGTATATAAAAAAGTTGTAATTTTGCACACCATTTTGGAATGAAAGAATGGTGTGCATTTTTATGTACGTTCTTTGAAATACAAGCCGGCATAGCTCAGCGGTAGAGCACGTGATTTGTAATCTCGGGGTCGGGGGTCCAAATCCCTCTGCCGGCTCACGGAATCTTAGCACGATTGCCGGCATAGCTCAGCGGTAGAGCACGTGATTTGTAATCTCGGGGTCGGGGGTCCAAATCCCTCTGCCGGCTCACGGAATCTTAGCACGATTGCCGGCATAGCTCAGCGGTAGAGCACGTGATTTGTAATCTCGGGGTCGGGGGTCCAAATCCCTCTGCCGGCTCAAAGTTGAATAGGTGTTAAGATGAGTAGGGGGAGTCGCATAGCGGCAATTGCAACAGACTGTAAATCTGTCCTCGGATGAGTTCGGTGGTTCGAGTCCACCCTCCCCCACAAGTCGCGGAAGTAGCTCATTTGGCAGAGCGAAAGCCTTCCAAGCTTTAGGTAGCGGGTTCGAGCCCCGTCTTCCGCTCTCGAAAGCCGGCGTAGCTCAGTGGTAGAGCACTTCCTTGGTAAGGAAGGGGTCACGAGTTCAACTCTCGTCGCTGGCTCATTTGTTGTGAATATAAATAAGGAAATTAAATAGAATATTAACCTTAAGTAAACAAAAAATAGTATGGCAAAAGAAAAATTCGAAAGATCTAAACCACACGTTAACATTGGTACAATCGGCCACGTTGACCATGGTAAGACAACTTTAACAGCTGCTATCACATTGCATCTGTCAAAGAAGGGTTTGTCAGAAGTCAAGACATTTGACTCAATCGACTCAGCCCCAGAAGAAAAAGAAAGAGGTATCACCATCAACACAGCTCACGTTGAGTATCAGACAGAGAAACGTCACTATGCTCACGTCGACTGCCCTGGCCACGCTGACTATGTTAAGAACATGGTTACAGGTGCTGCTCAGATGGACGGTGCTATCATCGTTGTCGCTGCAACAGACGGTCCTA
>CAMZJA010000039.1 GCA_947307415.1 uncultured Bacteroidales bacterium
TTCATTTTTCAGTTAATTTGATGCGCAAAGATATAAATTTATTAAATTTGCAGGTTAAAAATATCGAAATTAATATTAAAATTTTATATAAATGAATGATTTTCAAAAAGAAATACTTGCCGGTATCCCGAATGAGTTGCCAGAAGTAAAAGAATACGACAAAAACATCAACCATGCTCCAAAACGCAAGGATATCTTGACGAAAGAGCAGAAAAGACTGGCATTGAAGAACGCTCTGCGTTATTTTCCGGAGAGCCTTCATGCAAAACTTGCTCCTGAGTTTTATGAGGAACTCGAGACTTACGGCCGCATCTACATGTACCGTTATCGTCCTTCGTACAAGATGTACGCCCGTCCGATCGACGAATATCCTGCGAAATGCCGTCAGGCTGCAGCTATCATGCTGATGATTCAGAATAACCTCGATCCAGCAGTGGCACAGCATCCGCACGAGCTCATCATCTACGGCGGCAATGGCGCCATCTTCCAAAACTGGGCACAATATCGCCTCGTGATGCAGTATCTCGCCAACATGACCGACGAGCAGACCTTGGTGATGTATTCGGGTCACCCGATGGGATTGTTCCCGTCACATAAAGAGGCTCCGCGTGTCATCGTCACCAACGGTATGATGATTCCAAACTATTCAAAACCAGACGATTGGGAGCGTTACAACGCACTTGGCGTGACACAATATGGCCAAATGACAGCTGGTTCGTACATGTACATCGGACCACAAGGTATCGTCCACGGCACAACAATCACAGTGTTGAACGCATCGCGTAAGCAAGGCGGCACACCGGCAGGCAAGCTGTTCATCACAGCAGGTCTCGGCGGCATGTCGGGCGCTCAGCCAAAGGCTGGTAACATCGCCGGTGTGGTGTCAATAACAGCAGAGATCAACCCAGCAGCGGCTCAGAAACGCTACAACCAGGGCTGGGTCGATGAGATTCATGAGAATCTCGATGAGTTGTTTGAGAAAGTCAACGACGCCCGCGCAAAGAAGATCGCACGTTCATTTGCATACCAAGGCAATGTCGTCGACCTTTGGGAATATGCAGCAAATAAAGGCATTCAGGTGGATTTGGGTTCAGACCAGACCTCGTTGCACAACCCATTTGCAGGTGGCTACTACCCTGTCGGTTATTCACTTGAAGAGTCAAAGAAGATGATGGCAGACGAGCCTGCCAAATTCAAAGAGGCTGTCTACGCTTCATTGCGCCGTCACGTCGCGGCTATCAACAAGCTAACGGCCAAGGGTATGTATTTCTTCGACTATGGAAATGCATTCCTCCTCGAGAGCAGCCGTGCCGGCGCAGATATCTTGAAAGAAGACGGCAAGTTCCGTTATCCATCATACGTCCAGGACATCATGGGACCTATGTATTTCGACTACGGTTTCGGTCCGTTCCGTTGGGTCTGCACATCAGGAAAACCTGAGGATTTGCAGGTCACCGACGACATCGCATGCAAGGTCTTGGAAGACATCGCCAAGTCATCACCTAAAGAGATTCAGCAGCAGATGCACGACAACATCCAGTGGATCAAGGGCGCGCAGGCCAACCACCTCGTCGTAGGTTCACAGGCACGTATCCTCTACGCCGACTGCGAAGGTCGTACCAAGATCGCTGCCGAGTTCAACAAAGCCATCGCTGACGGCCGCTTGACAGCACCAGTAGTCCTCGGTCGTGACCACCACGATGTTTCAGGTACCGACTCACCATTCCGTGAGACATCTAACATCTACGACGGTTCAAGCTTCACAGCTGATATGGCAGTTCAGAACGTCATCGGCGACGGATTCCGCGGCGCCACATGGGTCTCAATCCACAACGGCGGCGGTGTTGGTTGGGGTGAAGTCATCAACGGAGGTTTTGGCATGGTTCTTGATGGAACTCCAGAGGCTGACAGACGTCTGCACTGCATGTTGCACTGGGATGTGAACAACGGAATCGCGCGTCGTAGCTGGGCTCGCAACGAACCGGCCATGTTTGCCATCAAACGCGCCATGGAGGTCGAGCCTCGTCTCAAAGTGACGATGCCGAACATCGCAAATGACGAAATGATTGCAAAAATTGTAAAATAATTGAATATTAACAATTTAAACAAATCGCATATGAAAAAACTATTACTTACATTAGCATTATTAGTGTCGGCGTTCGCGTTATCGGCACAAAACTTTCCGTTTCAGGTAACCGACGGAAACGGAGGTGTTATTGAAAACAACAGCACATATTACATCTTTGGTGATGGAGGCGACATGGGCGAGCTAGCTCTTGAATTTTATGCCAAAAACACTTCAGCCAATACTTTCTCCATCATCGCTGAAAAAATTGAGATTCAAAATGTTGAGGGCACACAAAACTCATTCTGTTTCGGAGCCAATTGCTATCCTTCTGTTGTATTTGAAGCAAATTACGACATCAGTCCCGATGAGTCTATTCTTTGGAGTTTCCACTATCAGCCATTCGACGATGAGTGGAATCCTATCTTCGGCGAGCAGATAATGCAATATTCATTGTACGACAGGGCAAATCCCAACGAGAAATTCACCGTGAATGTCACTTTCAAATATTCGGAAAACGGAATCAACGAATACACAAGCGCTGATGTATTCAGCAACGCTTATCCGGTGCCGGCACGCGACATCGTCAACTTTGACTACAATTTCAATACAAGCGCAAATGCTGAAGTCGCCATCTTCAACATGATGGGACAAGAGGTTTTGAGAAACGAAATCAACGGCGTTTCAGGCACGGCCAGCATCAACGTGAGCGATCTCGCTGACGGAGTTTATTTCTACAGCCTCATCGTTAATGGCAAGACAGAGAAATCAAGTAAGCTTATTATCAGAAAATAATATTCTAATTTTATAAAAATTGTAGAGACGCCACAATGTGTGACGTCTCTACAATTTTTATGCCGTTGTCGCATTCTGTTATTTAGCGAACTGTACAGCTCTTGTCTCCCTGATGACAGTAATCTTAATCTGTCCCGGGTATGTCATCTCAGTCTGGATCTGACGTGAGAGATCGTATGCGATGCTGTCGGCCTCTTGGTCTGTGACCTTATCGGCACCGACGATAACGCGGAGCTCACGGCCAGCCTGGATAGCGTAGGTCTTCACGACGCCAGGATATGACAATGCCATCTTTTCGAGCTTGTTCAGACGCTGGATGTAAGCCTCGACAACCTCACGGCGAGCGCCTGGACGTGCGCCTGAGATAGCGTCACACACCTGAACGATAGGAGCAATCAACGACTCCATCTCGATTTCATCGTGGTGAGCACCGATGGCATTGCAAACGTCCGGTTTCTCTTTGTATTTCTCAGCGGTCTTCATACCAAGGATTGCGTGTGGAAGCTCTTCCTCGTTTTCTGCCACCTTACCGATATCGTGCAACAAACCGGCACGTTTTGCCACCTTCGGGTTCAAGCCGAGTTCTGCGGCCATCGTGGCACAAAGCTTAGCTGTCTCAATTGAGTGCTGCAGCAAGTTTTGTCCGTACGATGAACGGTATTTCATTCTACCGATCATGCGGATAAGCTCTGGTGCGAGGTTGTGGATGCCGAGGTCGATGACGGTACGTTTACCTGTCTCGATAATCTCCTGTTCCACTTGTTTTTCAACCTTTTTCACCACTTCCTCGATACGTGCCGGATGGATACGGCCGTCGGTAACGAGTTTCTGAAGTGAGAGACGTGCAATCTCACGACGAATCGGGTCGAAGCCTGAAAGAAGTATTGCGTCAGGACTGTCGTCGATGATGATCTCGACGCCTGTGAGTGACTCAAGAGCGCGGATGTTACGGCCTTCACGACCGATGATACGGCCTTTAATTTCATCATTTTCAATGTTAAACACCGAAACTGTGTTCTCAATTGCATGTTCTGATGCCGTTCTCTGGATTGTCTCGAGGACGATTTTCTTTGCGTCCTGGTTGGCCGACATCTTGGCTTCTTCAACGATCTCTTTGGCGAGAACCATAGCTTCAGCGCGAGCCTCGTCCTTCACAACTTCTTTAAGTTGTTCCTTCGCCTCATTCACTGTCAAGCCTGAGATGGACTCGAGCATCTTCTTTTGTTCCTCTTGGATCTTGTCGAGTTCTGCCTGTTTCTTTGTCAAGCTTTCCTTCTGATTTTCAAGTTTCTGCTGCTGATTGTTCAGTTCGTTGGCCTTGCGGTTGAGCTCTTCGCTACGTTGATTCACCTGCTGTTGCTGCTGTTGCACGCGGCTTTCCACTTTCTGAAGCTCACGTTTCTTCTCGTTTGTCTCTTTCTCGTAATCAGACTTCATCTGCAGGAATTTCTCTTTTGCCTGTAAGATTTTGTCTTTCTTGATAACTTCACCTTTTTCCTTTGCTTCTTCAAGTAATTGCTTGCTCTTTCTAGTCAAAGCGCCACGCATGAGTGTGGTTGCCAGCAACACGCCGACACCGACGCCTAAGACACCTACCACTGCGTAAATAATGCTTGTGCTTAATTGTAGTAAAATCATTTTTTAATACCTTGATTTTACTCTTCCGCGAAAAAGAAAATCTGTCTGCCCAAAGGGATCGTAAACCCTTGTATATCACGCTTATGGCTGC
>CAMZJA010000040.1 GCA_947307415.1 uncultured Bacteroidales bacterium
AATATGGGATGTTGTCGATTTTTATCTTCTCGCGTTTCAGTTCCTTCACTATCGGCTCTTTCTCGCCAAGACGCTGCATCTTCAGAGTCACTTTCGTGCCAGGGGTGCCTTTCAGCAGCTCGCTGATCTCGTTCGACATCTTAGTGCTCACATCTATACCATTGATTTCCAGGAAAATATCGCCAGGAATCAAGCCGGCTTTTGCCGCAGGAAAGCCTTCGTAAGGCTCAGATATCATCGTCTTGCCGTCGGAATATTGAATTATGGCGCCTATGCCGCCGTATTCGCCTGTCGTCAAGAGCTTCACATCCTCGATTTGCGACTCAGGGATGAAGACGGTATATGGGTCAAGGCCTTCGAGCATGGCGTTGATGGCGCTCTCGTTGAGTTCCGCCGGGTTGATCTCGTCGACGTAATACATGTTGAGCTGCCTCAACACATTATTATATATATCGATGCTCTTTGAAATCTCGAAATTGTTCTTTCTCGTCTGCGCGTTGACGTTTATCGCAGTGAGAATCAGCAGGATAATGGTTAATTTAAGATATTTCATGTTGTTTTTATTTTTTCGTTTTTATGGAACGGGGTCGTATCCTGAGCCGCCCCAGGGGTTGCACGACGCCACCCGTTTTATAGTGAGCCACCCGCCTTTTATGGCGCCGTATTTCCGTATCGCCTCGATGCCGTAGTTGGAGCATGTCGGGGTGTAACGGCAGTTGCGCCCGATGAAAGGAGAAAGTGTGTACTGATAAATTTTTATCAGCAGAATCAAGAAGTTTGCCGGCAGTTTTATTATAAAGTCTATAACCTTTTTCATAATTTCTCGACCAAACGTTCGACGACCTGTTTCATTTTCCCCTCTATCTCCTGATATGTCAGGATGACTGTGGCATTATATACTAACGCAACATCCAGCGTTTTGTTGTTTGCTTGGCATAATTTTAGCAGTTCGGCCTTTTTTTTTCTCCAGCTTTCGCGTATGAGTCGCTTCACGCGATTGCGTTTGAAGGCGTGATGAAAACGTTTTTTGGAGACCGACACCAAAATCCTTGGAAGTGCATCTTCTTGATTTTCAGCATCATAAAGATATACAATAACACGAAAAGGATACAACGAGAATCCTTTTCCTTCTTCAAATAAAGTCTGGACAGCCTTTTTCTTGTAGATGCGCTGCGATTTCGGTAATCCTTCCTTGAGTTCCAATTATTTTTTCTTTGCTTTTTTAATTTCAGCCTCAAGGTACTCTTCGATAGCCATAGTTATTGAAGGGGCTGTCTGTGTAGGGGCGCTGAGGCTCAGGTTGAAACCTGCGTCGGTGACGGCTTTAGCTGTTGACGAGCCGAGGGCACCGATAGCCACTTCGCCTTGCACGAAGTCGGGGAAGTTGATTTTCAGAGAGTCGATACCGGCAGGGCTGAAGAACACGAGCATGTCATATTTTGTGATGTCGATATCTTTCAAATCTGAAGGCACGGTACGGAAAAGCATTGATTTCTTGAAGTTCAGCTTAGCCGCGTTCATCATCTCTGTGTAATCTTCGCTCGTCACGATGTTGGAAGATGGCAGGAAATAAGTCTCCTCCTTATGTTTCTTCATTATCTCGACGAGGTCGGCAAACGACTGGTTCCCGTAGAAAATCTTACGTTTGCGGAACTGGATATAATGCTGGAGATACAAGGCTGTCGACTCATTCACGCAGAAATATTTGAGATCGTCAGGCACCGTGTAGCGCATCTCTTTGGCGATGCGGAAAAAATGATCCACTGCGTTGCGGCTTGTCAGGATGATGGCGGTGTAATCGGTGAGTTTCACATGATCCTGTCTCAGTTCCGACGCTTCCACGCCCTCCAGCCTGATAAATTTTTCAAAATCTATCTTGACATTATACTTTTTGATGATACTTTCCCAATGAGTTTTAGAAATATCAGCTGGTTTTGGCTGTGAAACTAGTATGTTTTTAACCTTCATTTTCCAAAAACATTATTTAATAAACCTATAAAACACAATTAGTTACAATCAAACGACGCAGCATTGTGACAGCAACTGACAGTGGTATTATTTCGAGCGTGCAAAGATACAAAAAAATATTAAACAAATTCATTTTTGATAAAATTTGGAACTCAAAAAAAGTTTTTATTATTCGAATCCCTATGATTATTAACAAAATAGAAATTGTTATTATTAAAATAATTTTTGTCGGATAAAATAAAATAATAAGTCCGAAGACTATCATCATTATGTTGAGCCATGTCATGCAAGAGAGATGTGTCACCTCGTGATGGCTTGCCGCCGCCTCGAAGCTGAAAAGCCAGCCGTAGAGATTAATAAAAAGGTATTGTACGATTAGAAGCATGGCAATGAACACACATACGTCGACGTAGAAGCTCCATCCGCCGTAAAGCATGGTGTTTCCTGAAAAAACAATCACAATCTTCTGGACTATCAAGCCGAGAAGCGCCGTGTAGGTGATGAAAATCGACAGTCCATTGACGCTCATCACGGGATTCCACTCGCGCGACATCTTGTCGAAATCAGAAGGCTGGTAAAAAACGGCAAGCATCATGCGGAAACGCTGAGTGAAAAGCTGTTTGTTGAACACCATCATGAGCATCGCCAGAAAAACTATGATAAAATTCCACGATGGCGAAATATACTCCGCCACACGCGCATGCGGCTCCATCGCTGAAACTACATTTTCTGTAACTATTTGAAAATCAATAGTGCCATTCATCGAATTTCATCTTAATTTTATTCTGCAAAAATATAGAAAAAATTTGGATTTTTAATATAAGATTTGTAATTTTGCAGAATAATTTTTTTAGGAAATTTCAAATCATAAATAATTGAACGATGGGACTTATTGAAGAAATCATTGCTAACGCGCAAGCTAACAAGCAGCGCATCGTGCTCCCTGAAGGAGACGAACCAAGAACATTAAAGGCAGCCAACCGCATCATCGCCGACGGCATCGCTGACGTCATTTTGATCGGACCGGCTCAGAAGATCGCCGACATGGTCGCTGAATTCGGACTTAAAAACATCAAGAACGCTCGCATCATCGACCCTCAGACAAACCCTGAGAGACAGAAATACGCCGACCTTCTCTTCGAACTCCGCAAGAGCAAAGGCATGACACCTGAGCAGGCATACGACCTCGCCGGCAACTTCATGTATCTCGGTATTTTGATGGTGAAGGCAGGCGAAGCCGACGGTCTCGTCAGCGGCGCTCGCTCAACCACAGGCGACATGCTCCGTCCAGCCCTCCAGATCATCAAGACTGTGCCTGGCGTTACATGTGTTTCAGGAGCTTTCACGATGTTCTTACCGGAAGGATGTCCTTACGGCACCAACGGCCGCATGGTGTTCGCCGACTGCGCAGTCACACCAATGCCGACAGCAGAACAGCTTGCTGAAATAGCCATCTGCACTGCAGATACAGCAAAAGCTATCGCCAAGATCGAACCAGTGACTGCTATCTTGAGCTTCTCGACAAAGGGCTCAGCAAAACACGAAGTGGTCGACAAAGTCATCGAGGCTACACGCATCGCTCAGGAGCGCCGTCCAGACCTCGTCCTCGACGGTGAACTGCAGGCCGACGCCGCCATCGTGCCATCAGTCGGATCAAGCAAGGCTCCTAACAGCCCAGTGGCTGGTAAAGCCAACACATTGGTGTTCCCATGCCTCGAAGTGGGTAACATCGCTTACAAACTCGTGCAGCGTCTGGCCGGCGCCGAAGCAGTGGGTCCGGTGCTCCAAGGCTTGGCAAAACCTTGCAACGACCTCAGCCGTGGCTGCTCAATCGACGATGTTTACAAACTCGTTGCTATCACTTGCAACCAGGCAATTGCACAGAAGAAGTAATATGAGATTCCTCGCCTCTTGCGGGGCTCGGAATGACAAATAAGGAATAAAATTTTTAAACCATGAAGATATTAGTTTTAAATTGCGGTTCGTCATCAATCAAGTATCAGTTGATTGAGATGGACGAGAAAAACCACTCAGTATTAGCGAAAGGCTTGCTCGAGCGCATCGGCCTCGAGATGGGCGAATTCACCCACAAATGGAACGGACAGAAACACTACGAGCAGCTTCCTATCCCGAACCACACAGAAGGCATTAAGATTGTGCTTCAAGCACTTACGAATAAAGAATACGGCGTCATCAGCGACCTGAAGGAGATCAAGGCTGTGGGTCACCGCGTAGCACACGGCGGAGAGAAGTTCACTCACAGCGTCCGCATCGACGACAACGTCATCAACATGATTAAGGACCTCTGCGACCTCGCTCCACTGCACAACCCAGGCGCTCTTCAAGGCATCGCGGCAATGCAGGCAGTGCTCCCGGGCATCCCGATGGCAGCAGTGTTCGACACATCGTTCCACGCCACCATGCCACCAGAGGCATATCTCTATGCAATTCCTTACGAATACTACGACAAATATCGTGTACGTCGTTACGGATTCCACGGCACCAGCCACAAATACGTCGCTGAGAAAGCCGCTGAATACG
>CAMZJA010000041.1 GCA_947307415.1 uncultured Bacteroidales bacterium
CATGGCTAATTAAAATGGATGTGCATCGTGGCGCGGCAGCGCCTAGCGATGTTTTTTGATGATCAGGCGGGTTGCCACTTGCAGCGGACGGGGGAAACAATGGCTCCCTCTTTCTTCAACTCGGCAAAAGCCTTGTCAACCTCCTTGCGGTCAATGCCTGTAATCTCAGCAATCTTGCCAGCGTTCACGGGAGCACCGAACTCACGCATGGCCTGTAATACTTTCTCTTTCATATTGATATTGCTTTAAAGTTGAGTCATCAGCCAGTTTTGAACACCAATCTTTTCAATGAGCTCGAGCTGTCCCATGCTCCAACCGAGGTCTTCCTCCTCGTCAAGAAGATAGGCTTTCATGATGTCATAGGTGGTGGGGTCTTCACACACCGATGCCATGCATTTGCGCAGCAGCTCAACACCGGGCTCCTGGATGGCCAGGTCGGCCTTCACATACTCCACAGGGTCGCAAACCAGTTCGCGTCCCTTGCGGTCTTCGACCTTCACTTCACCACCGAGGTCAAGGATGCGGTCGATGAATTTCTCCACCCAGCCCATTTCCTCGTTGTAGTGGCCGATGTACTTGTCGCCGAGTTTGCTGAAACCCTGTGACTTGAAAACGTGTCCTTGAATCTTGTGCACAAAGGCACCGTCGCTCAGATGGGTTACAAAGAACTGTAACGCCTCGATTGATTTCTGTTTATCCATAAGAATACTAATTTAAATTGATGAATGGTATAGTTTTGATGTCGCAAAATTATTGAGAATTTGCAGGAGCCATGTAAACCTAAAGAAAACAAAAACCGACCGAAACGAAACAAATTGGGAAATAATAGTTACCTTTGCGCGATAATATTGACAAAACATGTACAATTTGGCCGAAGGATGGGAAAAGATGTTTGGCGAACTGCCGCAGTCGCGGCGGAACGACAAGATTGTTTGTGTCCACACCGATGGTGACATGACTTTGCATGCCAACAGGTTGCAGCAGGAGTCATTGGCGTGCTATACTTTCACACTCATTGTTCAAGGTTGGCTCCACATGGTTTATAACGGGAAGGAGCTGTATTTCAAGAAGAATGATGTCTATACCTACACTGCAGGCTCTGCCATTTCCATCATTGCCGCATCAACCGACTATAAAGGAATCTGCCTGCTTGCCGACGAGGATATTGCACTCGGGACTTCAATCATGAACAACGCTGTCAAGGCGGCCTATTTCTCGATGATTGAGTTGAGAGAGCCAAAAACCAGTTTGGACGAAACCGATGCCGCACATCTTCTCGAACTGATGCAGCTCATGGCAAGGTATTGCGACTCAGACCACCCTTATCGCAACGAGAGCATGGAAATGCTCTATGGCCTGTTTCTTCTGGATCTCATCAAGGCTCAGGAGAAATCCATCGAACACCACCGGTTTTCAAACCGTGTGGTTGATATCTACCTTGATTTCATCAAACTCGCGTCAAAGGACTTTATTGAGCATCACGACATCGGTCATTACGCAGGGCGGCTTGCGGTAACAACGACCTATCTTTCCCGCATCGTGAAACAGATTTCAGGAAGAACCGTTTCCGACCACATCAACCGCCTGTTGGCAAACGAGGCAACACTGCTGCTGCAGAACTCCTCAATGATCGTGGCTCAGATTGCCGAGCACCTGCATTTTGCCGAGACAACGACTTTCGCCCGTTTCTTCAAGCGAATGAAAGGGGTAAACCCCAAGCAATACAGGACAAACCTATAACATCAAGATTATTCACGCCAAACAGGTGTTTTTGATATGATTCGGCAGTTTTGAGTCTAATTAATCACGCAATTTGATGATGAGGAAGCAGCTGCACCCCAAAATTTTGTGACTAACTTTTGAGGTGCAGTTCATCATCGGTGAGCTATGGTTATAAAGTAGCAATTCTATTGTTAAAACGTTCTCCTACGTATCCATCACTCATATCGCCACTCATCAAATCAAAATGTTTGAATGCTGGAGGTGTCGGACTCAAGTCGTAGTAGTCCATTTCAGTGATAGGCAGGGAGAAGTAAGCAAGTTTGTCATAGCTTGTGTACAGACGTGGCAGCACTGGGTTGTTCTCATAAATCCACTTCTTGGTGGATTCGTCAACATCAAAGCAGACAACACCAGAGCATCTAACCGAAATCTTTCCGGCAAAAGCCAGAATCTCCACGTTTGGGTTCTCACGCAACTGCCTATAGACTTCCTTTTGCGGTGATGTGGCAAAGAAAAGAATGTGCTCTTGCTGCTTCATAATCTGGAAAACACGTATCTTAGGAACATTGCCGTCACTAGAAGCGAGCACGATTTCTTTATGTGCCCTCAGAAAATCAAACGCGGTCTGTAACATTGTCTTATGAATAGTAATTAATCGTGATGGATCCTTTTGTCTATTCAACGGCAGGGAAAGTTGAACTTGCCGTTCTCGTGCTTCCACTCGTCAATTGCAGCGATTGTCTCCATCACATCCCAGTGTTCGGCAATATTTCCGTTCTCAATGCGGAACAAGTCATAGAAGGAAGTGGGCTTGCCTGCAAATGCACCTTCACTTACTGCCAGCACGAAGTTACCATGGCCAAGCACTGTGTGAATCTTAAAGTATTCCATCTTGATTCCCTGTTCTGCCATGGCAGCAAGTGCTGCGCCGAGACCGTCAAGACCATCGGCGATGGCGGTGTTGTGCTGGATATACTCGTTGCCGTTGAAATATTCGGTCAGCTTATCGGGGTTCTTTCCCATGAGCACGTCCTCCACAAAGCCACGCACAATAGCTTTATTCTCAGCTGTCTTGTCAAGGTCGGTGAACTCGGTCGTGCCGTCAAAGGGGGTGCGACCGCTGGGATTGGGTTTGCCGTCATAGGGCATAAGGTTGTCCCAGTGTTCCACAATCTTGCCGTCCTCAAAACGGAAGATGTCAAAACCTACCTTAGGTCCGTAGAAGTTATAGTCGGTGTGAAGCACCTCGTAATCGCCGTCCTCAAAAGCTCGAACAGTGTTCACTCGTGCCTTTTCAGGATACTCGGCAAGCCCTGCGAGAGCAGCACCGAATCCAGCCAAGCCGTCGCCCACGGTGAGGTTGTGCTGGGTGTAATGCTCTGCGTTCACATAAGCGATGGGCTCGCTTGCACCGGTCTCGATTGCTTTGAGCAGTTCAACTGCCATCTCTTTCTTGCTGATCTCTTTCATTGTCTTTTCTGTTTTAAATGTAAGTAATCTTGTTTGACGGTGCAAAATTATAACCGATATTATTGTCTGTCAAGATGTTACAAAATTGTATTATACTTACTTTTTTGTTAGATTTGCTGAGAATCAGCGATAAAAAAATTCACCGTTAAGCATTATTTAACTGTCTTTCGTTCGGTAATATACTTACTTTTGGTTACTTTTGCACAAAAAGTAAGACAATGAAAGAATCTCGTGTTGAATATCTGACCTGTCCCATCCGTCAAGTGGTGGCCAAGTTTTGTGACAAGTGGTCGCTGCTGGTGCTGTATTCGCTTCACGCCAGCGATACCGGCGTGATGCGTTTCACCGAACTGCACAAGCACATGGACGACTGCTCGCAGAAGATGCTTTCGTCCACGTTGAAGAACCTGGAGAAGCACAACCTTATATCAAGAAAGGTGTACCCCGTCGTTCCGCCAAAGGTGGAATACTCGCTCACAGACAACGGCAAGTCGCTCATGCCTTACATTATGGGACTTATTGTATGGGCCAAAGAGCATTTCGAAGACGTGGCGGTGCTTTAGCCTTTGACAAGACACAACTAAAAAGCCGAAAACGGTCCAATCAATGCTTTTTGTGCAAGTTGGATGAAGGCACAATATAGTCGTACAATATTCAAGAAGACTTCAATCGCCTGTAAACCTCATTCCATCTCTTGCAGCCAATCGGTAAGCACCTCGCAATACTCCTCATGAGCATCCA
>CAMZJA010000042.1 GCA_947307415.1 uncultured Bacteroidales bacterium
ACTTCGAGTATCAGACACTCCGCGACTACTATCACAAATGGTATCGTCCTGACCTTCAAGGCATTATCATTGTCGGTGACATCGACGTCGACGCCATCGAGGCACGCATCAAAGAAATGTTTGCCGACATCCCGGCACCTGTCGACCCTGCCCCAAGACCGCAGTTCATGATTGACGACAACGAAGAGCCAATCGTGGCAATAGCTTCAGATCCTGAGCAGACAAACTATCAGATCAGTCTTTACTACAAGACCGACGCAACTCCTGATTCATTGAAAAATGATCTTAACTACTGGATTGGACAATATGCTTTGAACATCATCACCACAATGGAGATTAACCGTTTGCAGGAGATCACACAGAAAGCCAATCCACCTTTCGTTTACGGTTATAGCTACTATTCAAACTACTACATCGCTCCTACCAAGGACGCATGGTGCAGCATAGCGATGGCAAAAGACGCCGCCGGCCTCGACGAAGCGCTCACAGCCCTCGTGACAGAAAACAAGCGTATGTCGGAGTTCGGCTTCACAGCTTCAGAATATGAGAGAGCCAAGGCCGACTTCATGAAACAGGTTGAGAGTCAATACAATGAGAGAAACAACACTGAAAACAGAAGATATGTCAACGAGTGCTTGAACAACTTCCTCAGCAATGAGCCAATGATGGGCATCGAGACAGAATACACTCTGTATCAGCAGATTATTCCGAACATCCCGCTCGAGTTTATCAACATGATCGCTCAGCAGCTCATCCCTGAAAACAACCTCGTCATCACAGTGGAGGCTCCTCAGAAAGAAGGCGAGACACTTCCAACCATAGAAGAGATTCTCAAGACCTATGAAACAGCCAACGCACAAACAGTAGAGCCTTACACAGAAGAGGTGTTCGATGGCCCTATCGTTGAAAACTTGCCAAAACCTGGCAAAATCAAGAAAGAAGCCGACATGCCTGAATTCGACGCTAAAGTGTTGACACTCAGCAACGGCATGAGAGTCATCTACAAGAAGACCACCTTCAAGGAAGACGAAATCAGATTCTCAGCCACAAGCGACGGCGGCATCTCAGCACTCAAACAGGACGACTTTATCACCCTGAAGGAACTCTCCTCACTCATCAAACTCGGTGGTGTGGGTAACTTCAGCGCAACCGACCTCCCGAAAGTGCTCGCAGGTAAGAAAGTACGCGTCAACCCTTACATCGACACATATTCAGAAGGTATGTCAGGCCAGTGCACACCGAAAGACCTCGAGACTATGATGCAGATTATCTATCTGTACTTCACAGCACCTCGCGCCGACGAAGAGGCATTCCAGTCATACGCCCAGCGCACCAAGGCATCTCTTGAGAATCAAGAGCTTAACCCAATGATCACCTTCTCCGACTCTCTCATCAAGGTGATGTATAACAATCATCCGCTCAGCATGAGAATGAAAGCCGAGGATGTCGATAAGATTGACTACGCCAAGGCTATGGAGCTCAACAACGACCGCTTCAAAGACCCTAACAACTTCACTTTCTACTTCGTCGGAAACATCGATGAAGAGACATTCAAGCCATTGGTTGAGCAGTATTTAGCTTCTTTGAAGAAGAACAAACGCAAAGAAAGCTGGAAAGACATCAACCTCGGTATCCCTGAGAACGATTATATCTGCAAATATGAGAAAGACATGCAGAATCCAAAAGCCACAATCTACATGATTATGAATGGCACAATGGATTATACTTATCGTAACCAGTTGTACATGAAGGCTTTGAGCGATGTCATGGACATTTACTACACCCGCACCATCCGTGAGGAGGAAGGCGGCACCTACGGCGTCGGCGTCATGGGTCAGGTTAGCAACAAACCTAAGAACGCTTACGTGTTCCTCGTCGCTTTCGACACCAACAAAGAAATGTACGAGAAACTTATGAATAAGGTATACGAAGGACTCAACGACGTTGCTCAGAACGGGCCGGCCCAGGAAGACCTGACAAAGGTTGTTGAAAACCTCTACAAGAAACGCGCCGAGCAACTCGAAGAAAACAACTTCTGGCTCAACGCCATCGACACCTTCGAAGACGACAACATCAACATCGTGGCTGAATACGACGAGATCGTGAAGAGCATCACTCCTCAGACAATCGCCGACTTCGCCAAAGAGGTGATGAAAGGCTACAAGAAGGAAATCGTACAGCTTCCTACTGAATAATTCTGATTTCTCCACTACGTCATTTCGACCGAAGCGAAGCGGAGTGGAGACCTGAGCGAAGCGAAAGCATTCGCCGCAGGCGAATAAATCTCAAATTTTTAAATTTTTGAATTTTAAATTTTAAATTAAAATATTGTTATGACAGAAAAAATTCAGACACTTCGCGACAACGCCGCCATGAGATGGACCGCGTTGCTGCTGTTGGCGTTGGCAATGTTCTGCGCCTACATCTTCATGGACATCTTGTCACCTATCAAAGACTTGATGCAGACCGAACGCGGTTGGGACAGCTCGGCATTCGGCACCATGCAAGGTTCTGAGACGTTCCTCAACGTCTTCGTGTTCTTCCTCATCTTCGCAGGTATCATCCTCGACAAGATGGGAGTGCGTTTCACAGCTGTTTTGTCGGGTGCAGTGATGCTCGTCGGCGGCTTGATCAAGTACTACGCCATCCACGAAAACTTCGGTGGCAGTGGCGCTGAAGGTTGGTTTACCGAGAACCTCAACTACATCCCTCTCTTCGAAGAACTCGGCGTCTCTCCGTTCTACAGAGGCATGCCGGCTTCAGCAAAGGTGGCAGGTATAGGCTTTATGATCTTCGGCTGCGGCGCTGAAATGGCAGGTATCACCGTCAGCCGCGGTATCGTGAAATGGTTCAAAGGCCGTGAAACAGCATTGGCAATGGGTTCAGAGATGGCATTGGCTCGTCTCGGCGTCGCCACATGTATGATCTTCTCACCTTATTTCGCAAAGCTTGGCGAAGAAATCAACGTCAGCCGTTCAGTGGCATTCGGCGTGGTGCTTCTCTGCATCGCCCTTATCATGTTTGTGGTTTATTTCTTCATGGATAAGAAACTCGACGCTCAGACCGGCGAGGCCGAAGAGAAAGACGACCCATTTAAGATCAGCGATATCGGCAAGATCTTGTCAAGCCTCGGATTCTGGCTCGTGGCATTGCTCTGCGTGCTATACTACTCAGCAATCTTCCCATTCCAGAAATACGCCGTCAACATGCTTCAGTGCAACCTCACCCTTAACCCTGGCACAGGCTTCTGGGCAAGCAACTCAGTGACCATCGTCCAGTACATCGTGATGTTGCTCGTCGCTGTCTGCTCATTCGCAAGCAACTTCATCAAGACCAACAAGTCGATGAAATACGGTTTGATGGGA
>CAMZJA010000043.1 GCA_947307415.1 uncultured Bacteroidales bacterium
ACCGTCAGCTGCTTAACGCTGCTATCAAGCGTGTGGCTATCTTCTCAAGCAAGGCGACACACCAGATCCGTTTCAAGATCAGCGGTCAGGAATTGGTTCTCACAGCCGAAGACCTCGACTACTCGAACGAAGCTAAGGAACGCCTTACCTGCAACTACTCAGGCGAAGACATGGAAATCGGTTTCAGCTCGAAGTTCTTCCAGGAGATGCTCGCAAACCTCAGCCAGACTGAGATCCAGCTCGAGATGTCGGCACCAAACCGCGCCGGAATCATCACCCCAGTCGACAACCAAAACGCCGACGAGGACATCCTGATGCTTCTCATGCCAGTGATGCTGAACTAATGCGAGGCAAAACACAACAAAAAAGACCGGGTTAAATACTCGGTCTTTTTTTATTGGTATTGTAGAGACGTCATAATATGGCGTCTCTACTAACGTCTAATGTCTAAGGTCTATAACTGTGGACCAGCTTTCACCAGCGCCTTTCCAGCCTCATTTGTCGTGAACTTCGCGAAGTTCTTGATGAATCTGCCAGAGAGGTCTTCAGCTTTCTTGTTCCAATCTTCAACATTGGCGTATGTGTCGCGTGGATCGAGAATCTTAGGATCTACGCCTGGCAATGCTGTAGGAACTTCAAAGTCGAAATACGGGATCTTCTTGGTTGGAGCCTTCTCGATAGAGCCGTCGAGGATAGCGTCGATGATACCACGTGTATCGCGGATCGAGATACGCTTGCCTGTGCCGTTCCATCCAGTGTTTACTAAGTAAGCCTTGGCGTTGCTCTGTTCCATGCGTTTCACTAATTCCTCAGCATATTTTGTTGGATGCAGCTCGAGGAATGCCTGTCCGAAGCATGCGCTGAATGTAGGTGTAGGCTCGGTGATGCCACGTTCTGTACCTGCCAGTTTTGCAGTGAAACCGCTCAAGAAGTAGTATTTGCACTGATCTGGAGTCAAGATTGAGACTGGAGGCAACACGCCGAATGCGTCCGCTGAAAGGAAAATCACGTTCTTTGCAGCAGGTCCCGATGACACTGGACGCACGTTCTTCACAATCTTCTCGATGTGCTCGATAGGATAGGAGACACGTGTGTTTTCGGTCACGCTCTTGTCTTTGAAGTCGATCTTGCCATTAGCGTCAACTGTGACGTTTTCAAGCAAAGCGTCGCGTTTGATGGCGTTGTAGATGTCTGGCTCGCTCTCTTTGTCGAGGTTGATGACCTTTGCGTAGCAGCCGCCCTCGAAGTTGAACACGCCCTCGTCGTCCCAACCGTGCTCGTCGTCACCGATAAGCAAACGTTTCGGGTCGGTCGAAAGGGTGGTCTTTCCTGTTCCTGACAAACCGAAGAAGATAGCGGTGTTTTCGCCCTTCATATCAGTATTTGCTGAGCAGTGCATTGATGCGATGCCCTTCAACGGTAGGTAGTAGTTCATCATCGAGAACATACCTTTCTTCATCTCGCCGCCGTACCAGGTGTTCAAGATAACCTGCTCACGTGATGTCACGTTGAATGCCACGCAGGTGTCGCTGTTTAATCCTAACTCTTTGTAGTTCTCGACTTTAGCTTTACTTGCTGTGTAAACTGTGAAGTTTGGCTTGAACTCTTTGAGCTCTTCTTCAGTCGGTTTGATGAACATGTTAAGCACGAAATGTGCCTGCCAAGCGACTTCCATGATGAAACGCACAGCCATGCGGGTGTCTTTGTTAGCGCCGCAGAAAGCGTCAACAACGTAAAGATTCTTGCCTGAAAGCTGTTTCTTGGCGAGAGTTTTCACTTCTTCCCACACTTTCTCGCTCATTTCGTGGTTGTCGTTAGGATAAACAGGGGTGTTCCACCACACGGTGTCCTTCGAGTTCTTGTCCATGACGATGTATTTGTCCTTAGGCGAACGGCCGGTGTAGATACCAGTCATCACGTTGACAGCCTTGAGTTCAGTCTCAACACCTTTCTCAAAACCTGTCAAAGCAGGATTCATCTCGTCTTTGAAAAGCTGCTCGTATGAAGGATTATAGTAAATTTCCTTGACATCCTTGATGCCGTAAGAAGCCAAAGCTTCTCTTAATTCGTTGATGTTTTTAGCCATATCTTTTTAAATTGTGATTTTAATCCTAAATAAAATGCAAAGTTCCAAATAAAATTTGAATAAAACAACACTTTTGAAAAAAATTATGTAATTTTACGCCGCAAAACTTTTAGTGATGACTTATTTTTTGTTTTATTTCATATTATATCCGCTTTCGATATTGCCTTTGTTTCTGCTTTATCTGATTTGTTTCCCTTTTTATCTGATAATGGCATTTATAATAAGGTATAGACGGAGAATTATCGATGATAATTTCACAAAATCCTTCCCGGAATGGAGCAAATGGCAGGTTTGGAAGGCTCGTCAGCGTTATTACATCCACTTTGCGCAGCTTGCTGCTGAGATGCTTAAGATGTTGACAATGAGTCGCAAAAACGTTTTACGTCGTTATCATTGCTCCAATCCTGAAGTGGTAAATAAGTATTTCGATCAAGGTAAGAGTGTCGTTTTGATGTCGAGTCATCACAACAACTGGGAATGGATGGTTTTGAGTGTCGACATGCAGTTCAAGCATCACGGAATAGGGGTGGGGGCGCACAACACCAACAAGGTTTTTGAGAAGCTAATCAACAGAGCCAGAACACGTTACGGCGATCAAGTCGTTTTCCACGACAACGTTCGCGAGGTGATGGCATATCACGAGGAAAACCACATTCCAGCCGCCTACATGATTCTCTCCGATCAGAATCCTTCCAACCCAGAGCGCTGCTATGTCACTGATTTTCTGCATCGTAAGACTGGTTTCATACGTGGCGCTGAAGGTTTCGCAAGAAAATACGACCTCCCAGTTCTCTATTACGAAGTCATCAAAGAGCGCATCGGAAAATATCGTCTCGATGTCCATGAAATCTGCGAACATCCAAACTCACTCCCCGAAGGCGCCATCATGCAAAAATACGTGGAATTACTGGAACAAACGATAAAAAACCACCCATATTATTGGCTGTGGTCACATAGAAGGTGGAAACATAAATTTGATTAAAATAAAAGGGCGCCGCAACGCGGCGCCCTTTTATTTTATTTACGATCAGCTTTAATCGCCGCCTGTGCGGCAGCCAGTCTTGCAACCGGCACGCGGAATGGTGAGCATGAAACGTAGTTCAAAC
>CAMZJA010000044.1 GCA_947307415.1 uncultured Bacteroidales bacterium
TCCGCTGCAAACGACGACAGCCCCTTCTCTATCGACTGCTCATCGCCAATGCAGAAATAGATTTCATCTTTCAAATCAATTGTGGCTTTTGTTGCTGGAATGCCAAATCCAAACTGGAACAGGTACTGGCACAACGTCAAGGTTTTCAAAACCACAGTCTTGCCTCCCATGTTGGCGCCCGTAATCAGCGTTGGCTTGTTCCAGAAAGCGATTTGCACCGGCTGGAACGCCCTATTGCGATTCTCGAGCGCTTCTTTCACTTCCGGATTGAACAACCCTTCGTATTCCGTCTCGCCATTGTCGGAAATAATCGGGAAACAAAGGTTGTATTTTATCATCTGATAAGCCTTCGCGAGGTTTAAGTCGATGAATCCCAATGCTTTCTGCGCTGCTTCAAGCTCATCAGCATATTTCGAGAGCTGCATCGACAGCTTGGCACGAATCTCGTCTTCAATGGCAGTCGCCTCACTGAACAAAGCCTCGTCAAAGTCGTCTTTCGCTTTCATCTTTCTGCGCAACTCGCTCAGTTTCTCGGAATACGAGTCGTAGATGTAAAACGATGCAATCTTCATCCCGTCAGGGTCGAGAATGCTCACCACATCTTCCAAATTCGGGATAAAAATGCTCTCACCAAGTTGCAAGTTGTTCATCACCACCTGAATCTCGCCGGCAAGCATCGCCAAATGCTTCACCTCGAAAAGCTCGATGTCATCCAAAACGTATTTGTTTCGCAGATGGGTAATCGTGCCCCCGATCTCCTTCAGATTGCAGAGTTTAAACTGCAGGTTGTTGATCTGGTTTTGGTTCTCTTTTACGTTAACAACATCATAAAACTCCTTGAGTATCTGATAGTTAGTTTGTATTTCCTTAGCATCCGTCGGCATCTCAGTGTCGAGAATCATTCGCCTCGCAAAGCCCGAGTGGGTGTCGAGGTTGTCAATCATATATTTCAGACCGCAGGGTTGCTCTATGAGTTGTTTCAGTCGCATTTTTTCAAGTCATAAACCGGAAGGTTAATAGCTTCCGACATTGTTTTACATAGTCTGTCCGAGTCGAGCACCATGCCATTGGGTGCCGTCGGGTTCACCGTCACCGCGATGAGCTTACTCTTCATCATCACACTGATCTTGCCGCCTCCCCTCACAAACGCCTTATATAATATAGGTGTAAGGAAAACCTTCGTAAAATCAGTCACCACAATCTCCGTCTCTTTAAAAACCTTCTTCGTCCGGATGTGTTCCATGAAACCGTCAGTCAGCGCTCCGCTCATATACAGCGTCTTGACATGCTCGATGCCGTCGAGGCAGATGTTCGTCGATAACGACGATGTCACCTTCAGGTCATGTATCACATCATCGTCGTCAACAGCCCAGACTCCCGTGTGTATATCATTGAACCTCAATCTGTTTTCTTCGGATGTCAGATCCAGATTCACCATATCCACCACGAATGCGGTCTTCTGCACGAGGTTTGTGATATTCGCCGAATAGGCTGCTCCCGTTGCCAGAATCATCGATTCGCTCGTTGCCGGCGAAGCCAGACTCATTCGCGAAAGCGCTCCGTCGATGATAATCAAGTCGATGTTGTATTTCTCCATCGATGTCTTCCAACGCCTCAATCCGAGGTTCGACGAAGGTCCCGAAAGCAGGATCTTGCCTTTGGTCAGCGCCCTGGCTGTCACTATCCTTCCTAATGAAGTGTTCTCATCGCTCACTTCGACAAGCTCCGAAACCACTCTCCTTTGCAGATAATGTTTCTCACTTGTCCCGAAATATGTGCCTTCTTGTATGGTAATCTCCGGCTTAGCCGTCTTAGTCACCTGGTCGGTAGTCTCACCGTCGATACCAATGGAACTCAATCCGATACGCATTCTGTCGAGGGGCAAGCGGCCTAAAACATAGTTCAGACTCACCGTTTTGCCGGTGTTTTTCGCCAGCCCCACGATAGAACAGCTTCTGTATTTTATAAGTTCCTCAATAAAAGGCATAACTTATTGAACGTCATTAACATCAGTGTTATTATTTCTATTCTTTTTTCTAAAGAATAAAAGATAAAAAACATAGCATAATAATGCCAAAAGTATTGTTTCAACCAAACTCAAGAAGATGTTGGTCATCCAAGTAAACATGAAGAAGTTCGGTTGTGTCTTATAAACAAACGACATCAGTATGTTCACCATCCAAATTACAAGAATCAAGATAAAGATGATCTTCCAGTTTGATACTTTCTGATAATTCTCGCTCATACAGCTTATTTTTATTTGTTATGTTTTTGTCTCTCGTGACGATAGAGATGAGCCGGTTCGATGTTCATCTTCTCGCCTTCAAGCAATGTAATCACGCCATCAACAGGTTTATTTCTGTCGACCTCCTCCACTCTCTCAGCCTCGAGTTTCTTCTTAAGTGCTTGGCACTCAAGGCAGTTGCACTCGCTGTGATATTCTGTAGGCTCGGTGTAGGTAGTGATGACGCCTTCGAAGTTACGCAACACCACTCTGCCTGGTGACTGTGAGATGACGTACTGTGGCATGACCGGGGTCTTGCCGCCACCACCTGGAGCATCGACGACGAATGTCGGGACGCAGAAGCCTGAGGTATGGCCGCGCAGGCCTTCGATGATCTCGATACCTTTCGAAACTGGTGTTCTGAAGTGCTCAAGACCCATTGAAAGGTCGCACTGGTAGATGTAGTACGGACGTACACGCATCTTCACGAGTTCGTGGACGAGGTTACGCATCACAAACACGCAGTCGTTGACGCCACGGAGCAACACGCTCTGGTTACCCAGCGGGATACCGGCATTTGCCAATCTTTCGCAAGCTGCAAATGACTCTGGTGTCACCTCGTTCGGGTGATTAAAGTGTGTGTTGATCCAGATTGGATGATACTTCTTCAGCATGTCGCAGAGCTCAG
>CAMZJA010000045.1 GCA_947307415.1 uncultured Bacteroidales bacterium
TGAGTGACTTACGGTGCAAGAACCTATAACGTTTTCTTTATCAGGTCCTTACTATTGGTAAATGAGGCAACATTTACTACCTTTTTCGGGCTGCAAAATTACAACAAATTTTCATACGTGCAACATTTTTTTTAAAAAAAGTGAAAATATTTGTTTCAACTTTATTAATCATTGATTATCAAATCAAAACAACAATCAAAAAAAACTTCAAACTTCACAGTCCAAACTTCAAACTATTTTCGTATCTTTGCAACGTAAATTTTGAAACGTGTCAGACATCTTAAAGTTTTTGAATGAGCCTCAGAGGGAGGCGGTTACGACGATTGAAGGTCCGGTGATGGTCATTGCGGGCGCCGGCTCGGGCAAAACCCGTGCCCTCACCCACCGTATAGCTTATATGATTGAGCAAGGCATCAACCCGTTCTCAATCATGGCACTCACCTTCACCAACAAAGCCGCCAAAGAGATGAAGGAGCGTATAATGCAACTTGTAGAGCCGGGCGCCGCACGTAACGTCTGGATGGGCACGTTCCACTCTATCTTCGCGAGAATCTTAAGAATCGAAGCGGCAAGTTTAGGATATACATCAGAATTTACAATCTACGACACCGACGACTCGAAGACGCTCATCAATACCATATTAAAAGAAAGAGAAATCGACACGAAAGCCTATCCGGCGAAATATATTCTGCATCGTATCTCGATGGCAAAATCGGCCCTCTACACGCCCGAAGATTATTGCGAAAACGCCGACATTCAGGAACAGGATCGCCGTGCCAACAAACCGCTCATCGGCGAGATCTTTAAAACGTACAACGCACGCCTGAAACGCGCCAACGCCATGGACTTCGACGATATTCTGTTCAACACCAACGTGTTGCTGCGCGATTTTCCAGATATACTTTTAAAATATCAAAGACACTTCGAGTATATCCTCGTCGACGAGTACCAGGACACCAACTATGCGCAATACCTTATTATAAAGCGTATCGCAGCCATGCGCGAAAACATATGCGTGGTGGGCGACGACGCACAGTCGATTTACGGCTTTCGCGGCGCGAACATCCAGAATATCCTGAACTTCAAGATTGATTATCCTGAGCAAAAACTGATTCGACTCGAGCAGAACTACCGCTCAACGAAGACCATCGTCAAGGCGGCTAACAGCGTGATAGCCAACAACAAAGACCAGATAAAGAAAAATGTTTGGTCCGACAAGGAGGAGGGCGAACTCATCACTTTGCTGCGCGCAACTTCCGACAACGAGGAAGGTACGCTTGTTGCGAATTCCATTTTCGGCTACAAGATGTCGCGACAGCTGGCTAACAAAGATTTCGTGATACTTTACCGCACCAACGCGCAGTCACGTTCGCTCGAGGAGGCTTTACGCAAACAGGATATACCTTATAAAATATATGGCGGTCTCTCGTTCTACGACCGCAAAGAGGTGAAAGACCTCCTCGCCTACTTCCGTGTAACCATCAACCCGACCGACGAGCAGGCGTTGTTGAGAATCATAAATTATCCTGCAAGAGGCATTGGCGACACCACCAAGCAGAAGCTGCAGGTCATAGCCGACGAGCGCAAATGCACCGTTTGGGATGTGCTGAAATCGCTCAACGAGCAATCGACGGAGTTCAATATGGGAACCGTCAACAAACTCTGCAACTTCGTCACGATGATTCAAAGTTTCCAGACACAAATAGATAAGATGAATGCCTTCGAACTGGCAAAACATATCACCGAAACCGTCGGAATCATCAAGGTTTTAAAGGAAGATGAGAGCCCCGACGGAGTGATGCGTGTGCAAAACATCGAGGAGTTGCTCAATGCTATTCAGGAATTTTCCGACAAGCAAGTCGACGAGGTTACCGGCGAGCAGATGACAGTGAATCTGCCGAAGTTTATGGAAGACGTGGCACTTCTCACCGACCAGGACGAAAAAGAGGACGAGAACAGCGATTACGTCACGCTGATGACTATCCATAGTGCGAAAGGACTGGAGTTTCCGTACGTTTACATTGTCGGTCTCGAGGAGAACCTGTTCCCTGGAATACAATCGCTGAGCACTCGCGAAGACCTCGAAGAGGAACGCCGTTTGTTCTACGTCGCGTTGACAAGAGCCGAGACGAAGCTAATTTTGAGTTACGCCGAAAGCCGCTACCGCTGGGGCAACATCACCATCAGCGAGCCATCTCGCTTCATCGAGGAAATCGACCCCAACCTGATAGAAAGAACAAAGAAAGCATCGTTCAGAGGCACTACGATAAAAGAAGATCACAGTTATAACCCGTTTTCCGGCCGAGGTGCGTGGACTTATAGCGGGGATAAGCGCTATGAGAAACCTCGTGAGGAAGTCCGTCATTTCGACCGACCGCAGGGAGCGGAGAAATCTCCTTCATATCCAAAGGCGTTAGCTTCGGACTTCGTCCTCGCTGACGCAGACGAAATCCAAACCGGCATGCGCGTACTCCATCAGAAATTCGGTCAGGGAACAGTGGTGAAAGTAGAAGGCCTCGGACCGAATAAGAAAGCCTCGGTCGATTTCGACGAGAGCGGAAATAAGATGCTGATGCTGAAATTTGCGAAATTAAGTATCTTAAAGCAATAATTTTTAATAGTTTAGAGTTTTTGAAGATAATAGATAATAGATAACAGATAAAAGATAACAGATAATGGAGTACAATACAGAACGTGAAAAGATAGTGATTTCGGAATATGGCCGCAACATCCAGGTGATGATCCGTCACCTCATGGAGATTGAAGACCGCAAGCAGCGCACCGAGGCGGCATATTTCATCGTCAACGTGATGGCGCAGATGAACCCGCAAGTCAAGGAGT